>NZ_STGD01000002.1 GCF_005222755.1 Roseomonas sp. HF4 | reverse complement strand
AGCAGCAGGCCAGCGACGGCGTAGGCTCTGGGACTGCCGCCCCCGTAACCCGCGCACCCCGGCAAACATCCACGGGCAGCCCCAGCCCTGTCATCCCGGCGCTGGGTACGCACCCACCGCTCGACCATCACGCCCACTGACAGCAGGGTTTCTGGAGGTGTCCATCTATCGGAGGTCGCGTCACGCCAGGCCGCCAGCGCGCCGACCACGGCTTCGCGGCGCGACGGTTCAGCCGGTCAGCGGCGGCGACGCGTCATCGAGGCCGGCCGGGGCGACCGCCAGCGGGTCCCGCGCGATCAGCCCCGCGTCATTCTCCGCCACGCGGCCAACCCGGCCTGTCACGGGCCAGAAGGCGAGCCGCTGATCCTCGGCCGGGCGCAGCAGCGCGAGAACGGCCGCCTCATCCTCGCCCTCCAGCCATTTGTCCCAGTCTGCCGGCGGCAGGATCACCGGCATCCGGTCGTGCAGCAGCGCCTGCCGCCCGGCCGCTGCGCAGGTGATGATCGTGTAGGTCCGCAGCCACTCCCCGTCCGGCTGCTTCCACCCCTCCCACAGGCCGGCGCAGGCCATGGGCTCGCCGGATCGCAGCGCGCAGGCGAAAGGCTGTTTCGCGCGGCCCTCAGTCCGCCATTCATAGAACCCGTCCATCGGCACGAGGCAGCGTCGCTTCGCGAAGGCGTCGCGGAAGGCGGGCTTTTCGACGACCGATTCGCCCCGCGCGTTCATCATGCGCGCCGCCCCCGTCGCATCCTTCGACCAGCGCGGCACGAGCCCCCAGCGCAGGACATCGAGGTGCCGCCCGCCGGTCCCGGGGTGGCGGCGCACCACGAGCCCCTCCTGCGTCGGCGCCTTGTTGAAGGATGGCACGAGGTTCGGCACCGCATTCGTCGTGCCGAAATACCGCGCGATGTCGCCCGAGGACCGGGCCTGGAAATACCTGCCGCACATTCGTTTTGTCCGCCGGGAGGTCAGCCGCCACGCCAACCCTAACCTCCCGGCGGAAGGGGGGGCAGGGCCCCCCTATACCCCCCCGGTCGCGGCGCACCGCCGCGGCCGCTTGGGGCGCGCCGGGGGGGGGGTGGTGAGGGCGGGGTCAGAACGGCAGGATGATGTCGAGCAACTCCTGCCCGAGGCGCGGACGCTGCACGTCGCTGATGGTCCCGCGCCCGCCATAGGCGATACGCGCTTCCGCCAGCCGGTCGTGCCGCACCGTGTTGTCGCTCGCGATGTCCTGCGGGCGGATCACGCCGCCCACGCTGAGGTCGCGCAATTCGCTGTTCACCCGCACCTGCTGCCGGCCGGTCACCACCAGGTTCCCGTTCGGCAGCACCTGCGCGACCGTCGCGGCCACGCGCAGCATCACCGTCTCGTTGCGGCGGATCGCGCCGGTGCCGTTCACGCCGCTGGTGGAATTGGCCTCGACCAGCCGGGTCGGGTCGATGCCCGTGGGCAGCAGCCGGGCATAGGAGGATTCGAGGCCGAGGATCCGCGGCAGCCCCATGCCTTCCGAATTGTCGCGCGCCCTGGTGGTGCGGTTCTGCAATTCCGCCTCGTCGGCGATCGAGACCAGGATGGTGATGATGTCGCCCACCGCCGCGGCACGCTGGTCGCGCAGGAAGGTCCGGCTGCCCGGCCGCCAGAGCGAGTTGTTCGCCAGGGGCGGGTCCTGCGGGTTGGGCATCGGCATCGACACCGGTCGCCAGCGCGGGTCGGCTGTCGGGTTCGTGACGCCCGCCATTTCCGGCGGGTCGCCGAGGCGCGACAGCCGCTCCGCGCCCGAACAGGCGCCGAGCAGCGCCGGCAGCAGGAGAGCCAGGGCGCGGCGCATCTCAGCCCCGCCCTGCCACCAGCACGGGCACGGCGCCCGGCGTCACGCGCACCCGGCCCGGCCCGATCGCCTCCGCCTCGACCACCGAGCGCGACAGCAGGTTCATCACCCGCACCGTCTCCCCCATCCCGGCATCCTCGAGCGCGCGGCCGCGCGCGGTCAGCGCAAGGCCCGGCGCCTCCAGCACCATCACGACCGGCTGGTTGCGCGCCACCACCACCGGCGCGACCAGGTCCACCGTCATGAAGGGCAGCCCCGCGCCGATCGGGCGGCGGAGCTGGCGGCCCACGACATCCTCCAGCCGCTGCGCGGTCCCGGGGCGCACGCGCTCGGCCCGGCTGCGGCGTTCCTCGGCGTCCCCGTCGCGCAGCACGTCGCCGACGGCCAGGCGCCGCAGCGCGACGACCACCGGTACGGTCGGCGCCGCGCGGCCCGCGATGCGGCTGCGCTGCGTCGCCATGCCCTCGGCCGCGACCACGAGCGTGCCCGCGAAGCGGCGCGTGCGCGCGTCGTAGTGCAGCGCCTCGAGGTCGACCTCTGGCAGTGCCGCGGCCGGCACCATGGGGGGGACGAAGCCCGGCAGGTCGAACTCCGCCTCCTCGGCATCGAGGCCCATGCGCGCGAGGTCGCGGCGGAGCAGCGCCTCGATCTCGTCGCGGTCGATCGCGCGGCCGGCGCGCTCGATCATGCTGCGCTCCTCGCCGGAGAGCGGCCGCCAGGCCAGGCCGTGGCGCTGCGCGATGGCGGCGAGGCTGCCCGCATCGAGCACCATCCGTCGCCCCGGGGCGGGTGCCGCGCCCACCATCTGCAGGGCGCGGGGGCCGGCATTCTCGAACAGGTCGCCCAGGCGCAGCACCGGCTCCTCGGCCAGCACCAGCGGGCGCGGCGCGGGGTGCAGCACCTCGGCGCGCGCGGGCAGCGCCAGGGCGGGCAGCAGGAAGATCGCGCGGCGGAGCATCAGCGGAGCCTCGTCAGGGTGGAGAGCATCTCGTCGGAAGTCGTGATGACGCGGGAATTCATCTCGTAGGCGCGCTGCGCCGTGATGAGGGAGGTGATCTCCTGCACGACGTTCACGTTCGACGTCTCGATGAAGCCCTGCATGGTCTGCCCGTAGCCCGGCGTGCCGGCCGCGCCCTGCTGCGCGTCGCCCGAGGAGGGCGTCGCGAGGAACAGGTTGTCGCCGATGGCTTCGAGCCCGCCCTCGTTCGCGAAGATCGCGAGCTGGAGCTGCCCCACGTTCTGCGGCTGCACCTGGCCGTCGATCTTGGCCAGCACCTCGCCGTTCGCGTTGATGGTGACGTCGCGCGCATTGGCCGGGATGGTGATGCCGGGCTGCACCACGAAGCCCTCGGCGGTGACAATGGTGCCCTCCGCGCTCAGGCCGAAGGTGCCGTCGCGGGTGTAGGCGGTCTCGCCCGAGGGCAGCTGGATCTGGAAGTAGCCATTGCCGCGGATGGCGATGTCGAAGCGGTTCTCGGTCTGCTGCAGGTTGCCCTGCTCGCTGATCCGGTAGACCGCCGCGGTGCGCACGCCAAGGCCGATCTGGGCGCCCGAGGGCAGGGTCGTGCCGGTGTCGGCCGACTGCGATCCGGTGCGGCGGAGGTTCTGGTAGATCAGGTCCTGGAATTCCGCGCGCCGGCGCTTGAAGCCGGTCGTCGAGATGTTGGCGATGTTGTTCGAGATGACCTCGACATTGTTCTGCTGGGCCATCATGCCGGTTGCGGCGACGTGCAGGGATCGCATGGCCGGAGTTCCTTACGTGCGCCGGCGCAGGATGCGCTCGACGGCGGTGGACAGGCGCTCGCCCTCGCGCTCGGCGAATTGGGCGGCGAACTGGAATTCGCGTAGCTCGGTCGTGAGCCGCGTCATCTCGGCTACCGGGCGGACGTTCGATCCCTCGAGCACGCCCTGGCGCAGCGCCGGGCGCTCGACCGGCAGCGCCGCCTCGGCGGCGGCGTCGAACAGGCGGTCGCCCTCGGCCAGCAGCCCCTGCGGGTTCTCGAAGCGGACGACGCGCAGCCGGCCGATCACGCCGTTCTCGCTCCGCACCGTGCCGTCGCCCTGGATCTCGATGCGGCTGTCATTGGGCGCGACGGCGATGGGCAGCCCGCCTTCGCCGAGCACCGGGTGGCCTTCCATGTCCACGATCCGCCCGCCCTCGCCCAGGCTGAAGCGGCCGGCCCGGGTGAAGCGCTCGCCGCGCGGGGTCTCGACGGCGAAGAAGCCTTCCCCCGTGATGGCGGCATCGAGCGGATTGCCGGTCACCTGCATGGCGCCGGTCTCCATGTCACGCCAGGTCGCGCGGTCGGCCACGAAATGCACGTCCCGCCCGCCGGGCGGCGCGGCGGCGGCGTCCTGGCGCTCGAGATGGGCGGCGAAGACCGGGCGAAGCGCGCGGTAGCCGGGCGTGTCCGCATTGGCGACGTTGTGCGCCAGCACCTGCGTCGCGCGGGACTGCAGCGTGAGGCGCGAGAGGATGATGTAGCCCGGGCTGTCCATGCGGCACGTCTCCGGAAGGAACCGGTCCGGGCAGGGCAACCGGCGTGCCAGCCACAGGGGGCGCCGGGGGCGGCATTTCCTGCCCGACGGCGGCAGCCGGCGCCGGCCCACCCGGCATTTCCGCCACCCGCGCCCTGCGCAAGCCTTCCTTAACGGCGCCCGCCGATGCTGCGTCCCTGGCAGGAGATCGTGGATGTCGGCAGCGCCCGAAGCGGCGGAAGGCGGGACGGCGGCGAAGGGCGGCGGCAGGAAGAAGCTCCTGCTGCTCGCGCTGCCCGTCGTGCTGGGCGGTGCCGGCGCGGCGCTCTGGTTCACGGGCATCCTGCCCGGGCTGCTCGGCCTCGGCCCCGCCCCCGGGTCCGCGGGTGAAGGCACCCCGCAGGCCGAGGCGCCGCCCGCGCCCCCGGCCTTCTTCGACATGCCCGAGATCATCACGAACCTGAACGCGCCCGGTCGGCGGCCGGTCTTCGTCAAGCTGCGCAGCAAGCTCGAGATCACGCGCGCGGACGACGCGGCCGCCATCCAGGCCGCCATGCCCCGCGTGCTCGACCTGTTCCAGACCTACCTGCGCGAGACGCGGCCCGAGGAACTGCGCGGCTCGGCCGGCACGCACCGGCTGCGGGAGGAACTGATCGCGCGCGCCAATGTCGCGGTCGCGCCGCCGGCCGGCAGCACGCAGCGCGCGCCGCGCATCACCGACGTGCTGTTCACGGAGATCCTGATCCAGTGAGCGGCAGCCCGGAGGAAGACGACCTCGCCGCCGCCTGGGGCGCCGCGCTCGAGGAGGACGGCGTGGCGGAGGCGGCCGCGCCGCCGCCCGACGCCACGCGCGTGCTGAACCAGGCCGAGATCGACAGCCTGCTCGGCTTCGAGAACGGCGGCGGCGGCGCGGCCGAGGAAAGCGGCATCCAGAGGATCATCTCCTCGGGCCTCGTCTCCTACGAACGCCTGCCGATGCTCGAGATCGTCTTCGACCGGCTGGTGCGCCTGATGTCGACGACGCTGCGCAACTTCACCTCCGACAACGTCGAGGTCTCGATCGACAGCATCGTCTCGCTCCGCTTCGCCGACTACCTGAACTCGATCCCGCTGCCGGCGATGCTCGGCGTCACGCATATCGAGAAATGGGACAATTACGGCCTGGTCGTCGTCGATTCCGCCCTGATCTATTCGGTCGTGGACGTGCTGCTCGGCGGGCGGCGCGGCACCGCCGCGATGCGGATCGAGGGCCGCCCCTACACCACCATCGAGCGCACGCTGGTCGAGCGCCTGATCGGCGTGGTGCTGGAGGACCTGACCGCGGCCTTCGAGCCGCTCTGCCCCGTCCGCTTCGCGTTCGACCGGCTCGAGGTGAACCCGCGCTTCGCCGCCATCTCCCGCCCGTCCAACGCCTGCGTGCTGGTGCGGCTGCGCGTCGACATGGAGGACCGCGGCGGCAAGCTCGAGTTGCTGCTGCCCTACGCCACGCTCGAGCCCGTGCGCGAGCTGCTGCTGCAGCAGTTCATGGGTGAGAAGTTCGGCCGCGACAGCATCTGGGAGACGCATCTGGCCGACGAGCTGCTCTCGACCGAGGTCGCGCTCGATGTCGTGCTGGACGAGCAGCTCGCCCCGCTTTCGTCGATGCTCTCGCTGAAGGTTGGGGACCGCATCGCCCTTGGCGTCGCGCCCGGCGCGCCGGTGCGGTTGCGCTGCGGCGACATCCCGTTGTTCGAGGCGGAGCTCGGCCGGCAGGAACAGCGGCTTGCGGTGCGGATCGCGCGCGAGATCGCGCGCGGCCGGCAGGCGGAGGGCTGAGGCATGTCCATGCTGGAATGGGGGCTGCAGGTCGTCCTCCTCGCGCTGCTCGGCGCGGCCATTCCCTTCGCGCTCCGGCTCGAACGCGCGCTGCGCGAAATCCGCCGCGATCGCGGTGCGATGGAGGGCAGCGCGCAGGGCCTGTCGGAGGCCGCGCGCATGGCGGAGGCGGCGATGGTGCGGCTGCGCGCCTCGGCCGAGCTCGCCGGCCGGCAGGTCGCCGAGCGCACCGCCGCCGCCGAGCCGCTGCGCGACGACCTGCGCTACCTGATCGAGCGCGCCGAGAGCCTGGCCGACCGCCTGGAGGGCCTGGTGCGGGCCGGCCGGCCACTCGCCGCCGAGGCGCCCCGTGCGCCCGAGGCGCCGCTGCAGAGCCAGGCTGAACGCGGCCTGATGCGGGCGCTGGCGCTCGGCGCGCAGAAGGGCGCGCCGCGATGATGCCGCGCCCGCGGCTGCTGCCGGTCGCGATCCTCGCCATGGCGGGGCTGTTCGTCGTCAAGGCGGGGGCGCTGCTGGGCGTGGCGCAGGGCCCGGGCGCCGTCATCGGCCCCGCGCGGGCGGCCGACCCGCCGGCCGCCGCGGTGCCGCCGCCGGTCCGCGCCGACCGGCCGCCGGCCCCGGTCCCGGTGACCATGCCGGCCCCGGCCCCGGCCCCGGCCCCCGGCGCGCCGGCCGAGCAGGCCGAGCGCGCGCTGCTCGAGCAACTCCGCGCCCGGCGCGGCGAGATCGAGGCGCGTGAGCAGGCCGCGGCAGCGCAGGAGGTGGTCCTGCAGGCGACCGAGCGCCGCATTGCCCGCCGCGTCGAGGAACTGACGGCCCTGCAGCAGCGCCTCGAGGCGCTGGAGCGCAGCCGGGCCGACCGCGAGGAGGCGGGCTGGCGCGGCCTGGTGCGGACCTATGAGGCGATGCGCCCGCGCGACGCGGCCGCGATCTTCAACGAGCTTGAGATGCCCGTGCTGGTCGAGATCCTGGACCGCATGGGCGAGCGCAAGGCCGCCCCCGTGATCGGCGCGATGCGCGCCGAGCAGGCGCGGCTGGTGACGACGGAACTGGCCCGGCACCGCGCGCGCCGGACCGGATCGGACTGACGGATCAACGGCCACAGGAGGCACCAGGGACCCGATGGACAAGACCATGAACGTCCTGATCGTGGACGACTACCGCACGATGCTTCGCATCATCCGCAACCTCCTGAAGCAGCTCGACTTCAACAACGTGGACGAGGCGACCGACGGGCAGGAGGCGCTGTCCAAGCTTCGCGCGGGCAATTTCGGCCTCGTCATCAGCGACTGGAACATGGCGCCCATGACCGGGCTCGACCTGCTGAAGGAGGTGCGGGCCGATGCCCGGCTCAAGGCCACCCCCTTCATCATGATCACGGCCGAGAGCAAGACCGAGAACGTGATCGCCGCCAAGGCGGCCGGGGTCTCGAACTACATCGTCAAGCCCTTCAACGCCGAGACGCTGAAGGACAAGATCGAGAAGGTGATGGTCCATGCCTGACGGGATCCCCGCCAGCCCGGAGGACGACCGGATCGAGGCCGCGGTGCGCGCCGTGCTCGGCAGCATGTCGGGCGACCTGACGGCGAAGGAGGCCGCGCTGCTGGCCGAGCTCGAGGCGCTCGGCCGCACCATCGCCCGCGCCAAGGCCGAGATCGCGCAATTGTCGGTGGACGAGATCACCGGCGCGCACATCCCCTCGGCCACCGACGAGCTCGACGCCATCGTGGACCACACCGCGCAGGCGACGAACGAGATCCTCGACTGCTGCGAGGTGCTCGAGAAGCTCGAATCCGAGGTGCCGCCGGCTGCCGCCGTCGCACTGCAGGGCGCAGTCACGCGCATCTACGAGGCCTGTTCCTTCCAGGACATCACCGGCCAGCGCATCAGCAAGGTCGTGGCCGCCCTGAAGGCGATCGAGAGCCGGGTCGAGACCGCCGTCGCGAATGCCAGCGGGCGTGTCGCCGCCATGGCGACCGAGCCGCCCGCCGCGCCGCGCACCGAGGGCCAGGCGCTCGCGAACGGCCCGCAGTTGCCGGGCGGTGCCTCCTCGCAGGCCGAGATCGACCGCCTGCTGGCCAGCTTCGACTGATGCGCCGCGCGGCCGCGCTGCTCGGCATCCTGCTGCTGCTCGGCCTGCCGGCCCGCGCAGAGGAGGAAGCGCCGCGCGTCCCGCTGCGCACCGGCAGCCATGCCGACCACGGGCGGCTCGTCTTCGACTGGCCGCGGCGCGTGGGCTACGGCGTGGTGCAGGAGGACGGGCGCATCCTGCTGCGCTTCGAGGCGCCGGCCGCCCTCGACCTCGCCGCGGCGCGGCGCCCGCCGCGCAACGTGCTCGGCGTCGAGGAAGCGGAGGGCGCGATCGCGATCCGCGTCGCGCCGGGTGCTCGGCTGCGGCATTTCCGGCTCGGCAACCGGGTGGTGGTGGACCTGCTCGACGCGCCCGCCGACGAGGCGGCCGCGGCCGTCCCGCCGGCGCTGGAGGCCGCGCGCGGCGGCCGCCGTGCGGTGCCGCCCGGTCCCGACGCTGCTTTGCCCTTGCCGCCGCCGCCCCCGCCGGGAGCGCCGGCCCCGGCCACCGCCCTGCCGCCGCCGGAGGCGCCGGCCCAACGCACCGCCCCGCCGGCGATGCGCGACGCCCCGGTCTCCGACGCGCCGCAGAACGCACCGCCGCCGCGGCCACCGCCGCCGTCGCCCGCCGATGCCGTTCGCGCCGCCGAGGCGCCCCCGCCCGCGCCAGCGCCGCGTGCCGCCGCCGAGGGCCGCCCCGTGCGCCAGGCGCGAATGTCCCAGGCGATCTCGATCCCCGTGCCGCCGGAGACGGGGCTGGCGCTGCTGCGCCGCGGCGAGGAGGTCATCGCCGTGCTCGACCGCGCGGTCCCGCTCGACCTCTCGGCGCTCCGCCAGCATCCGGTCTTCGGCGCGCTCGACATCCTGCCGGCGCCCGAGGCCACGGTGCTGCGCCTGCCCTTGGCCGCGCCCGCGCGCATCGTCGCGCGGCGGGACGCCGGCGCCTGGGTGCTCGAGCCGACGCGCGAGCCGGCATCGCCCGACGCCCCGGTCCTGCGCGCCGTGCCCGAAGCCGGGCCGCCGGCCCGCATCGCGCTGCTGGGCGATGTGGCCGAGGGCGCGGCCGGCGGCGTCGTCGCCATCACGGATCCCCTCGGTGGCCTGCCCCTGCTGGTCGCGACGCTCCGTCGGCCGGGGCCCGGCGTTGCGCTGGCGCGGCGCCTGCCTGAACTCGAACTGCTGCCGACCATGATGGGTGCGGCGGTGCTGGCGCGGTCCGACCGCGTGGCGATGCGCCCGCTGGCCGACCGGATCGTGCTCGAGGCCGCCGGCGGCGGCGCGCTCGTGCTCGGTGCCGCGGGCGGGCAGGAGCCGCCGGCGGAGATCCTGACCATGACCCGCACGCTCGACCTGCCGGACGCGCCCGTGCCCGCGCTGATGGAGCGCCTGCGCCAGCAGCTGGTCGCGGTGAACGAGACGGCGCCGCTGTCGCGCGGGCCGCGGCGGCGCGACGCGGCCGAGACGCTGCTCTCGCTTGGGCTGCCGCAGGAAGCGCAGGCGATGGCCGCGCTGGCGCTGCGCGAGGACCCGCTGGCGCGCGACGACCCGCGGCTTCTGCTGGCGCAGGGCGCCGCGGCGCTGCTCGGCGGGCGGCTGGGCGAGGCCGGCCCGCTGGCCGACCCACGCCTGCCTGCGACGGACGAGGTGGCGCTCTGGCGCGCGCTCCGCGCCGCGGCCGAGGGGGAGGAGGCGGCCGCGCCGGCGCTGGTCGCGGGCGCGCCGCTGCTGCTCGCCTATCCGCCCGCGCTGCGCGAGAGGCTGCTGCCGATGGCGCTCGAGACCATGGCGACGGGCGGCGAGGCCGCCCATGCCGCGCGCCTGCTGGCGGCGGCGGGGGAGGTGCCCGGCCTCGATCTCGCGCGCGCGCTGCTGACCGAGGCGGCGGGCGATTCCGAGGCGGCGCTCGCGGCCTATGACGCGCTGGTCGCTGGCCGGGACCGGCGTCAGCGCGCGGTCGCCTTGCGGCGCGCCGCCGAATTGCGCCTGGGTCGCGGTGCGCTCGATGCCGCGGCGGCGGCGGAGGCGCTGGAACGTGCGCTGTTCGCCTGGCGCGGCGGCCTGCAGGAGGTGGCGCTGCGCCGGCGGATCGCGGCACTCAGGCTCGAGGCGGGCCAGGGCCAGGCCGCCTTCACCCTGCTGGAGGAGACGGCGCGGCTGTTCCCGCCCGACGCGGCGCCCCTGCAGCCCGACCTTGCCGCGGCCTTCGCGGCGGCGCTGGAGCAGGCGCCGCCGCTCGCCGCCGCCGCCCTGTTCGACGCTCATCCCGACCTGCTGCCCGAAGGTGAGCGCGGCGAGGCGGCCGTGCTGCTGCTGGCGGACCGCCTCGCGCAGCTGGATCTGACGGGACGCGCCGCGGCGCTGCTCGACCAGGCCGTGCGTCGCGCTGCGCCCGCCACCCGCGCCGCGATCGGCGCGCGGCTGGCGGAACTGCACATGGTCGAGGGGGAGGCGGCGGCGGCGATCGTGGCGCTGGACCGCACCGAGGTGGCCGAGGCGTCGCCCGCGCTGTCCAGCCGCCGCGCCCTGCTGCGCGCCCGCGCCCTGGCCCGCCGCGGCGACCGCGACGGCGCCGAGGAGGTGCTGGCGGGCCTCGGCGCCGCGGGCGCGGAGCCGCGCGCGGAACTCCGCGCCGAGGCGCAGGACTGGGCCGGCGCCAGCGCCGCGCAGATGGAGCACCTGGCCGCCGCCCTGCCGCCCGCGCCGGCGCCGCTCGGCCGGTCGGAGCGTGCCGCTCTCGCCCGCGCCGCGGCCTATGCCGCGCTGGCGGGGGACGAGGTGCTGCTGGCCGCGCTGCGGGACGCGCATGGGCCGCGCATGGCGGACGGGCCGCTTGCCGAGGCCTTCGCGCTGCTGACCGGCGACCCGCTGCGCGGCATCGCCGACCTGCCGCGCGTCGCGCGGGAGATCGGCATGCTGCGCGTGCTGCCGAGGCGGCTGGAGGCCTTGCGGGGACCTGTGCCGGTCACACGATGAGTTGCGCGTCCCCCCGGGCGGGGCGCTGCAAATTTTCCGGTCCCGAGGGTCAATATTCACTTGCGCCCCCGGACCCCTTGCCCCATACGGCGCGGCCGTTGACCCAATGATCGGAATTCCCCGATCGCCCTGGTCATCTGCTGGCTGGAAGGAGCCCTGACATGGAAGCTCTCGTCCAACCGGGGATGGTCTCGGATTTGCCGAGCGACACCCGGAACACCGACGAAGACCGCTCGGCGCACCCCGAGAAGGATTATTTCATCGCGCGCAACGGCGTCCGCTACGCCGGCACGCACGTGATCATCGACCTGTGGGGGGCGACGAACCTCGACGACCCCGAACATATCGATTCCGTGCTGCGCGAAGCCGCCTTGGCCACGGGGGCCACGATCCTGCACGGGCATTTCCATCACTTCTCGCCGAATGGCGGGGTGTCGGGCGTGCTGGTGCTGGCGGAAAGCCACGTCTCCATCCATTCCTGGCCGGAGCGGGACTACGCGGCGCTCGACATCTTCGTCTGCGGCGACTGCGACCCCTACAAGGCGCTGCCCGCGCTCAAGCGCGGCTTCCTGCCGGAACGCGTGCAGCTCGCCGAGCACAAGCGCGGGCTGATCGGGTAACGGGCGCGCCAGCGCCGAGCCGAACCGGGGCCGGGCGGCAGCGTCCGGCCCCTTCGCTTGAACGGGGGATGGCACCGATGCCCTATGACATCTGGGTGAACGAGACGCTGTACGACGCCTGGGGCCAGCGCTTCCGGGTGAAGCGCGAACTGGCGCGCGAGACGTCGGAGTTCCAGGACATCCTGATCTTCGAGAGCGAGACGCATGGCCGCGTCATGATGCTCGACGGCGTGGTGCAGATCACGGAAGCGGACGAATTCTCCTACCAGGAGATGATCGCCCATGTGCCGCTGTTGGCGCATGGCGAGGCGCGGAGCGTGCTCATCATCGGCGCGGGCGACGGCGGGGTGCTGCGGCGCGTCCTGCAGCACCGCACCGTCGAGCGCGCCGTGATGGTCGAGATCGACGGCGAGGTCATCCGGCTCGCCAAGGAGTTCCTGCCCGGCATCGCGGGCGACGCCTGGTCCGACCCGCGCGCCGAGGTGCTGGTGGCCGACGGCATCGACTACGTCCGCCGCGCGCCTGATGCCGCCTTCGACGTGGTGATCGTCGACAGCACCGACCCGATCGGCGTGGGCGAGGCGCTGTTCACCGATGAATTCTATGCCAATTGCGCCCGCCTGCTGACGCCGCGCGGGTTGGTCGTGAACCAGTGCGGCGTGCCGCAGATGCAGGCCGAGGAACTGCGCGAGACGTCGATCCGCCGGGGCAGGGCCTTCCCGGACATCTGGGCCTATGTCGCGGCGGTGCCGACCTATGTCGGCGGCTTCATGACGCTGGGCTGGGCGGCCAAGGATGCCGCGTGCCGGCGCGTGCCGGCCGCGGAGATCCGGCGCCGGGCGGAGGCGGCGGGGATCCTCGGCACCACGCGGTACTGGACGCCGGAGATCCACGCGGGCGCGTTCCACCTGCCGCCCTATATCGCCGAGCACCTGCCCGGGCGCTGAGGGCGGGAAGGGGCCTTGCCCCTCCCCGGACCCCACCCCAACCCCACCCTACCCCACCAAAGGCCGAAAGGCCTCTGGACACCCATACCGCGCCACCCCCCGAGGGCGGGCACCAGGGATCGGTTTCCAAAGGCCCTTCGGCCTTTGGCGGGGGGCGAGCGGGGCAGCGCCCCCCTCGGTCACGCTAACCGCGCTTCAGCCTGACCGCCGTGCCGCTCGCGCTCACCATCAGCATCCCGTTGTTGCTGCCGAGCACCTCGTAGTCGATGTCGATGCCGAGCACGGCATCGGCGCCGAGCGCCTGCGCCTGCGCCGCCAGCGCCGTCATCGCCGTGTCGCGCGCGGTGCCGAGTTCCTTCTCGTAGGTCGCGGACCGCCCGCCCACCAGGTCGCGGATGCCGGCCATGAAGTCCTTGACCAGGTTCACGCCGAGCACGGCGTCGCCGAAGACGATGCCGAGATACTCCTCGACCTCCCGGCCCTGCAGCGTGGAGGTGGTGGCGAAGATCATGCGTCTTTCTCCCTGCCCGGCTCGCTGTCCGGAGCCGGAACGCTACACGCCCACGAACCCCTGCACGAGAGAAGCCGAGACAAGCCGCCAGCCATCCACCAGCACGAAGAAGATGAGCTTGAACGGCAGCGCCACGACCGAGGGCGGCAGCATCATCATGCCGAGCGACATCAGGACACTGGCGACCACCATGTCGATCACGAGGAACGGCAGGAACAGGAGGAAGCCGATCTCGAAGGCGCGCTTCAGCTCGCTGACCATGAAGGCGGGCACCAGGGCGCGCCAGGGCGCGGCCTCCGCGCTGGCGGGGACGGGCAGGCGCGCGAGCTCGATGAAATGCGCGAGGTCGTCGTCGCGCACATTTGCGGCCATGAAGCGCCGGAACGGCTCGGCCGCGGCCTCGAGGCCGGCGATCTCGCCCATACGTCCCTCGGCCATGGGCTGCAGGCCCTGCGTCCAGGACGCTTCGAAGACCGGCTGCATGACGAAGAAGGTGAGGAACAGCGCGAGCCCGACCAGCACCGGGTTGGGCGGGATGCCCTGCGCGCCGATCGCGCTGCGCAGCAGGGCCAGCACGATCACGATGCGCGCGAAGGCCGTCGCCATGACCAGCAGGGACGGCGCCAGCGAGAGCATGCCGATCAGCGCCGTGAGCTGCACGAGCCGCGCCGTGGCGCCCGGCTGGCCGCCCTGGCCGAGGTCGATCGCGACCGATTGGGCCGCGGCCGCGCCCGGCAGCAGGACCAGCAGCGCCAGGACCGCAAGCACGCGGGTCATGGTGCCGCTCCGGCATCGGGCGGCAGCCATCCCACCACCTGGTCCTGCCCGCCACCGGTCAGCAGCAGAAGCGCGCGTCCCTCGACGCGCACCAGCACCAGGCGCCGGCGCGCATCGAGCGGCAGGCTCTCCTCCAGCGTCAGGCGCCCCTGGCCTGCCCGGGGCGCGAGCCCGGCGCGCCGCGCCAGCCCCCCGGCCAGCAGGATCAGCGCGAGAACGCCGAGCAGCGCGGCCAGCGCGGTCGCCCAGCCCTGTGGATCGAGGGTCATGCCGCGGCCTCCTGCCGGCGAGTGGGGGGTTGGGTCAGGGCGGCGCGAGCCTCATGGCCAGCGCATCGACCAGCCGGAGCAGCGCCGCGAGCCGCCCGCGCAACGCCGGCAGCATGGCTTCCGGCGCCACGAGGCAGGCGGCGCAGAGCCGGCCCATCTCCGCCTCGAGCCCGGCCAGGTCGACGCGCCGTCCTTCGGCCGCCAGCGCCGCCGCCACGCCGAGCGTCGCCTCCATCGCCTCGACGGCGGCAAGCAGCCCGGCCGCCTGGCGCGCTTCGGCGGCCTTGAGGGCGAGGGTGTCGGCGGTGTCCATGGGCAGCAATGAACAGCCGCGCTGGTTACCGCGCGGTTGTCGCCGCCGCGCCGCAGGCATTAACCGATCCTTGGGTCCCGCCGTGCGAGAAGCCGGGCATGGACCCGACACGCACCGGACCGGTCGCCCTTGCCGAAGCCAGGATGCGCTGGCTCGACGCGCGCCAGCGCGTGCTGGCGCAGAACATGGCCAACGCCGATACGCCCGGCTTCCGGCCATCCGACCTTCGCCCGTTCGGCGAGCACGTGGCCGCGGCCGCGCCGCTGCAGGCGACGCATGCTCGCCACCTGCACGGCAGTGGCGAACGCGACGCGCGCGCGCAGCGCGAACGCCGCCTGCCGGAGAGCACGCTGGACGGCAACGCCGTCTCGCTGGACCGGGAGGCGCTGCGCATCGCCGAGACCGAGACTGCGCATGCGCTCGCGGTCGGGCTGCACCGCCGCTACCTCGGCCTGTTCCGAACCGCGCTCGGGCGCAATTCGTAAGGGGATTGAAGGATGGATCTCGACCGCGCGCTCCGCATCTCGGCGGCCGGCATGCAGGCGCAGGCGACACGCCTTCGCGTGGTGGCCGAGAACCTCGCCAACCGCGACAGCACCGCCGAGACCCCGGATGGCGAGCCCTATCGCCGCAAGACCGTGACCTTCCGCAACCGGATGGACCGCGCCGCCGGCACGGCGATGGTGGGCGTGTCGCGCATCGGCACGGCGGCGGGCGAATTTCCCGTGCGCTTCGACCCGTCCCACCCCGCGGCCGATGCGCGCGGCTATGTCCGCACGCCCAACGTCGACAGCGTGATCGAGACGATGGACATGCGGGAGGCGCAGCGCTCCTACGCCGCAAACCTCTCGGTGCTGGAGGTCACGCGCGGCATGCTGACCCGCACGATCGAAGCGCTGCGCGGATGACCGCGGCCCTGGCCTCGGCGGGTGCGGCCGCCGCCTATCGCGCCGCCGATGCGCTGCCCCGTGCGGGGCGGGAGGGCGCGACCGAGGCCGGCGGTTTCGGCGCCGTGCTCGGCCGCGCCATGGAACAGGCGGTCGAGGTCGGGCGCGAGGCCGACACCGCCACCACCCGCGCGCTGTCCGGTCAGGGCAGCGTGACCGACGTGGTGCTCGCCGTCGGTCGTGCCGAGATGACGCTGCAGACAGCCGTCGCCGTGCGCGACCGCGTTGTCGCCGCCTACCAGGATGTGATGCGGATGCCGATCTGATGCGCAGCGCACGTCGGAAAAAGGTCCGGCGGTGAACGAGGTCGCGCTCGCGGCCCGGGAAGCGCTCTGGGTCAGCCTGCAGCTCGGCGGGCCGCTGCTCATCGTCATGCTCGTGGTCGGGCTCGTCATCGCGGTGCTGCAGGCGCTGACGCAGGTGAACGAGGCGACGCTCGGCTTCCTGCCCAAGGTGGTGGCGCTGGCGGCGGCGCTGGTGCTCCTCGGCCCCTTCATGGCGGGCGTGCTGCGCGGCTATGCCGGCAACCTGTTCCAGGCGGTGGTCGAGGTCGGGATCAAGGGCTGACCCGTGACCGAGGCCGAATTCCTCGACGCGCTGCCCGTCCTCGCCTTCCAGGCGGTGCTGCTGTTCGCGCGCCTCGGCGCCGCGGCGATGGTGCTGCCGGGCCTGGGGGAGGAGGAGGTGCCGGCACAGATCCGGCTCGGCCTCGGCCTTGGGCTTGTCGTGCTGTTGCTGCCGGGGCTCGCGCCCGCGCTGCCGGCCGCGCCGGACCAGGCGGCCGAGGCGGTGCGGCTGATCCTGCTGGAAGTGCTGGTCGGGCTCTGGCTCGGCGGGCTCGCACGGCTGATCGTCATCGCCATGGCGGTGGCGGGGCAGATGGTCGCTCTGCTGCTTGGCCTGGCGCAGGCGATGGTGCCGGACCCGGCGCTGGGTGGGCTCGGCACGGCGCCGGGGCGCCTGTTCGGACTGGCCGCGGTCGTGGTGGTGCTGGGCAGCGGGCTCTATGCCATCCCGCTCGGCGCGCTGGTGCAATCCTACGTGCTGTTCCCGGTGGGTGACCCCTTCCCGGCGGGCCCGGGCGCCGAGGCCATGGCGGCCGCGGCGGGGGAGAGCCTGGCGCTCTCGCTCCGCCTCGCCGCGCCCTTCGTGGTGGCGGCGATCGTGCTGAACGTGGCGCTCGGCCTGCTGGCCCGGATCGCGCCGCAGGTGCAGGTCTATTTCGTCGCCATCCCGGGGCAGATCGTGTTGGGGCTGGCCTTGCTGGCGCTGGTCATGCCGGCGCTGCTCGGCGCCTTCGCGGAAGCCGCGCGCGCGGCCTTTCTCGCGCTGCCCGGGCTGCGCTGACCCATGGCCGAGGGCGGCGGCCAGGAGGCCGAGGGCCAGGACCGCACGGAAGCCGCGACACCGCGGCGGATCGAGAAGGCGCGCGAGGAAGGCCAGGTCGCGCTGTCCAAGGAAGCGTCCGGCTTCGGCGCGCTGGCCGGCGGCGTGCTCGGGCTCGCGATCGGCCTGCCGCCCGCCGGCGCCGAGATGCTGCGCGGGCTTCGCGCCGTGCTCGAACGCGGGCACGAGATCGCGCCGGTGGATGCGGCGATCGGTCTCGGTCGGCTCGGCATCCTGGCGGTGTTGCCGGTGGCGGTGCTGACGGCCGCCGGCGCCATGGCCGCCACCTTCCTGCAGACCGGGCTCCTGGTCTCGGCCAAGGCGCTGAAGCCGCAGGTCTCGCGCATGAGCCCGCTGGCCGCGCTCAAGCGGATCTTCGGGCCGGAGGGGGCGATCGAGTTCCTCCGCACGCTGCTCAAGCTCGGCCTCGTGGGGGCGGCCTTCTGGTGGGTGCTGGCGGACCCGGCGGCGCTCGGCGCGCTGCTCCACCTGCCGGCCGGGGCGCTGCTGCTGGAAGGCGGGCGGACGGCGCTCGGCCTGGCGCTCGCCGCGCTCGGCGCCTTCGCGCTGATCGCCGTGCTCGACCTCCTTTGGGTGCGCTGGCGGCACCTGGAACGCCTGCGCATGAGCCGCCAGGACATCCGCGAGGAACTGCGCGAAAGCGAGGGCGACCCGCATGTGAAGGCCCGGTTGCGGCAGATCCGCGAAGGCCGCGCGCGCGGGCGCATGATGGCCGCAGTGCCGAAAGCGGCGGTCGTCATCACCAACCCGACGCACTACGCCGTGGCGCTCGCCTACGACCAGGGGTCGGGCGCTGCGCCACGGGTCGTGGCCAAGGGCGCGGATGCCGTCGCCGCCCGCATCCGTGCCGCGGCCGAGGAGGCAGGCGTGCCGATCGTATCGAGCCCGCCGCTGGCGCGCGCGCTGTTCCGGCTCGACCTGGAAGCGGAGATCGCGCCGGAGCATTATCAGGCGGTGGCCGAGATCATCGCCTATGTCTGGCGGCTCGGCGGGCGGGGGCAGGGCGGATGATGCGAGGCGCAGGGAGTTCCGACCTTCGGCCCGCGGCATCGGCCGCGCCGCGCCGCTGGCTTGCCGGCCGCCGGGCGCTGCCGGGTCGCGGCGACGAAGCCTTCGTGCGTCCGGCATGAGCACGGCCGCCAGCGACGATTTCGGCCGCCTGTTCGAGGCGGAGGAGGAGGCGGGGCTCGCCGTGCTCGACCTGGCCGGGCGCATCCGGCTCGCGAGCCCGGCGCTTTGGGCGCTGTGCAACGGCGGGACGCCGCCCGAGACCGGCATCGCGGCCACGCTGTTGTTCGAGGCCGGCACGCGCGCCGCCGTGGAGGCCGCCATCGCCGCCGCGCTGGCCGGGCCGCCCGCGCCGCCCACCGTCGCCGCGCGCCTGGCCGACCTCGGGCTGCCGCCCGATGCCGCGGTGGAGGTGGCCTGCCGGCCGCTGCGCGGCGAGCCCGGCGCGCTGCTCCGCGTGACGGACGTGACGCGGCGCCGGCGGATGCAGCGCCAGCTCGAGGAAGGGGCGCGGCTGCAGATGGTGGGGCAGCTCGCCGGCGGCATGGCGCATGACTTCAACAACCTGCTCGCCGCCGTCACGGGCGCGGCCGAGGCGGCGCTCGGACGCGGGCCGGAAGCGGAGACGCAGGAGGATCTCCGCCGCATCCTCGATGCCGCGGCGCGCGGCGCGCGGCTGATCCGCCACCTGCTCGCCTTCGCGAGCCGCCAGGTGCTGGCGCCGCAGGTGATCGCGCTCGGCGACGCGGTGGCGGCGATGGAGCCGCTGCTGATGCAACTGCGCGGCAACCGGCACGGCCTGGTGTTCGACGTGCCGCGGCCCGGGCCGCGGGTGCGAGTCGACCTCGCCCAGCTCGATCAGGTGCTGGTGAACCTCGTCGTCAATGCGCGGGAGGCGATGGCAGGCGGCGGCGCGATCCGCGTGGCGCTGCAGGAGGTCGCGCTGGCCACCGAGGAGGTGGCGCAGGGCTCGGTCATCCCGGCCGGGCGCTGGGCGGTGCTCTCGGTCGCCGACGAAGGGCCGGGCATCCCGCCGGAGATCCTATCCCGCATCTTCGAGCCCTTCTTCACGACGCGGCGCGGGGATGGCGGGACGGGGCTCGGGCTCTCGACCGTGCTCGGTATTCTCAGGCAGTCGGGGGGGCACGTGTCGGTGATGCCGGGGGTGGCGAGGGGCACGGTGTTCCGGCTGTGGTTCCCCTGCGCCGAGGGGGCGGTGGCGGTGGCGCCCGTCGCGGCGCCGGCCGCGCCCGGCTTGGTCGCGGCGCCGGCCGCGCCCGGCCTGGTCGCGGCGCCGGCCGTGCCCCGCTTGGCCGCCGCGCGGCGCGTGCTGCTGGTGGAGGACGAGGCGGCGCTCCGCCTGCTGGCGCGGCGCGCGCTGACCGAGGCCGGCCACGTGGTCGAGGTGGCGGAGGACGCCGAAGCCGCGCTCGCGGCCGTGGAGGCGGGGTTCAGGCCGGACCTGCTGGTCTCGGACGTCACCATGCCGGGGGAGATGGACGGGCTCGGCCTCGCCGAGGCGCTGCGCGCGCGGCTGCCGGGGCTGCCGGTCATCCTGGTCTCGGGCTACGCCGCGGCGACGGTGGGGGAAGGGCTCGCCGGGCGCGGCGTGCGGTTCCTGGAGAAGCCCTTCCGGATGGCGGAGCTGGTCGCCGCCGTGGCCGAGGCTGTCGAGCCGGCGCCGTGATGTTCCTAATACGTTCTTGATGCCGGCGCCGCTTTGGCGCATCCTTGTCTTGCGCCGAATCGGCCCCCCATGCGCGGGTGGGCCATGCGCGGGGTCCTCGGGGCTCCATGATCAATGGGCGATGGACGCCTGAAGGAAATCGCCCTATGGTTGATAAATCTTCGCAGGAGCGGGGCAAGAGCATGGACAAGGGAAAGGCGCTGGACGCCGCGCTCAGCCAGATTGAGCGCGCCTTCGGCAAGGGCTCGATCATGCGCCTCGGCGCCAGGCAGTCGCAGCAGGGGGAGATCGAGACCGTCTCCTCCGGCTCGCTCGGGCTCGACCTGGCGCTCGGCATCGGCGGCCTGCCCAAGGGGCGGATCATCGAGATCTACGGGCCGGAATCCTCGGGCAAGACGACGCTCGCGCTGCACGTCATCGCCGAAGCGCAGAAGAAGGGCGGCACCTGCGCCTTCGTCGATGCCGAGCACGCGCTCGACCCGGGCTACGCGAAGAAGCTCGGCGTCGATGTCGATAACCTGCTGATCAGCCAGCCGGATGCGGGCGAGCAGGCGCTCGAGATCGCGGATACGCTGGTCCGGTCCGGTGCCGTCGACGTGCTGGTGGTGGACAGCGTCGCCGCCCTGGTGCCGCGCGCGGAACTCGAGGGCGAGATGGGCGACACCCATGTCGGCCTCCATGCCCGCCTGATGTCGCAGGCGCTGCGCAAGCTGACCGGCTCGGTCTCCAAGTCCAACACGCTGCTGATCTTCCTGAACCAGATCCGGCTCAAGATCGGCGTCATGTTCGGCAATCCGGAGACGACCACGGGCGGCAACGCGCTGAAGTTCTACGCGTCCGTGCGCATGGAGATCCGGCGCATCGGCGCGATCAAGGACCGCGACGAGGTCACCGGCAACCACACGCGCGTCAAGGTGGTGAAGAACAAGATGGCGCCGCCGTTCCGCGAGGTCGAGTTCGACATCATGTACGGCGAGGGCATCAGCAAGGTGGGCGAGCTGATCGACCTCGGCGTCAAGGCGAACGTGGTCGAGAAGTCGGGCGCCTGGTTCTCCTGCGACAGCCAGCGCATCGGCCAGGGGCGCGAGAACGCGAAGCAGTTCCTGCGCGACCATCCCGAGATGGCGAATTCGATCGAGCAGCGCATCCGCAGCCAGGCGGGGCTGCTGGTGGACCAGATGCTGGCCGGGCAGGACGCGGAGGACGGCGAGGCGATCGCCGCGGAGTAAGGCAGTGGCCGGCGCGGCGGGGCATTCCCGATCGCGCCGGCCGCCGTGGCGCCGGTGCCGGGCCATCCTGCGTCATCCGTGCGTATCGAGCGCGGGTCATGACGGACCTTGCCATGGCCCGGCGCTCGCGATCGAAGGATGCCGCGCGTTGTGCGCCGCCCCTATCCCCAACCCTGGAAGACACTGAACAGGACGCGGTATCGGTCGTCGCCCTTACGCCATTCCGCCGCGCTGCGGCTGATGAGCGGATTGCGCAACGACAGCGTCCCATGCCAGTCGAAGACGTAGGTCTTGCCATCCCCGACGGTGACGGCGGTGGCATCGTGGTGCGCGAGTACGCTTTTGCCCGGCTCGGGCCTGCGTGAGATCGGGTTGGCGCCGAGGACCCAGCGCGGCAGGTCGCCTTTCGCAACCGCGGCATTGATCGCGGCGTCCGTGGCGCTGGCGATGCCGGTGCAGGACTGGTCCATCCCGCGCTGTTCCCAGTAATCCTTTGCGTAACTGGACCCGGTGGGCGTGCCGCCCACGAGTTCGACCACCTTCATGCCGGCCCAGGCCATCCCCTCCATCGTCATGTTGGTGAGGTTGCGCAGGCTCCCCGCGGCATTCTGGCCAATGGCATAGGGGGACACCTCGGGGATCAGCCGCTGGCATCCGGCATCGCGCGACACCACCTCGACGATCGCGACGGCGATCGAGCGGGGCAGGGATTGATCATGGCTCATGACGCATCCGGCTCCTCGCCTGGGCGCGGTCATCCTACCGCGACCACATGACCTCACGCAGCGTTCGTGTGCCGGCCCGCCGTAACCGGCATCACTTCGGCCCTTGAGGGCCCCGGCGCTACTTCACCACCGCCACCCGCAATGCATTCGTCGTCCCCGGCGTCCCGAACGGCACGCCCGCGGTCACCACCACCTCATCTCCCGCCTTTGCAAAGCCTTCGTGCTGCGCGGCCTTCACCGCGCGCGCCACCATCTCCGTCATCGAGTGGATCTCGCTGACCTCGAGCGGGTGGACGCCCCAGATCACCGCCATGCGCCGCGCCGCCACGCCGCTCGAGGTCAGGCCGAGGATCGGGCAGGCCGGCCGCTCCCGCGCCACGCGCAGCGTGGTCGACCCGGTGGAGGAGAAGGTCGCGATCACCTCGGCGTCGATCGTCTCGGCCACCTGGCGCGCGGCGGTCGAGATGGCGCCCGCGCTGGTCCGCTCCGGCGCGGGGCGCGAAGCGTCGGTGATGCGCCGCCAGTCGGGGTCCTGCTCCACCCGCGCCACGATGCGGTCCATCATGTTGACCGCCTCATAGGGATATTGCCCGGCCGCCGTCTCGGCCGAGAGCATCACCGCATCCGCCCCGTCGAAGACCGCGGTGCCGACATCCGACACCTCGGCGCGCGTCGGCGACGGCGCGGTGATCATGGATTCCAGCATCTGCGTCGCCACCACCACCGGTTTGCCGAGCGCGCGCGCGGCGCGGACGATGCGCTTCTGCACCAGCGGGACCTCCTCCGGCGGCAACTCCACGCCGAGGTCGCCGCGGGCGACCATCACGCAGTCGGTCAGTTCCAGGATCGCGTCGAGGTTCTCGACCGCCTGGGGCTTCTCCATCTTCACCATCACCCAGGCGCGGCCGGCGGCGATGCGCTTGGCCTCGGCCACGTCCTCGGCCCGCTGCACGAAGGACAGCCCGATGTACTCGATGCCGAGCGGCAGCACGAAGTCGAGGTCGGCGCGGTCCTTCTCGGTCAGCGCGGGAATGGGCAGCGCAACGTCCGGCACGTTGACGCCCTTGCGATCGGACAGCGGGCCGCCGACCACGACCTCGGTCTCGAGGTGGTCGGGCCGGGTGCGCGTGACGCGCAGCCGGAGCTTTCCGTCGTCCAGAAGCAGCGTCGTGCCGATCTG
Source organism: Roseomonas sp. HF4 (assembly GCF_005222755.1). Classification (GTDB taxonomy): domain Bacteria; phylum Pseudomonadota; class Alphaproteobacteria; order Acetobacterales; family Acetobacteraceae; genus Neoroseomonas. The sequence goes on along the minus strand of NZ_STGD01000002.1, from coordinate 525,357 downwards.
CGCGGCGGCGATGATCTCCTTGTGCGGCAGGTTCACGCGCCGGACATCGCCCGGTGACGGGTTGAGGTCGAGCCGGAAGGACTGCCCCGTCTGCAACTGCACCCGCCCAGCCTGGAAGCGGCCCACGCGCAGCTTCGGCCCCTGCACGTCGGCCAGGATGCCGATCGGCCGGCCGACCTTGCGCTCGACCTCCCGGATGGTCGCGATGCGCGCCGCGTGGTCCTCGTGGCTGCCATGGGAAAAGTTGAGCCGGAACACGTCCGCGCCCGCGCGGTGCAGACGCTCGATGACCTCGAAGGTCGCGGAGGCCGGGCCCAGCGTCGCGATGATCTTGGTTCGGCGGCGCCGGCGCAGCACGGGGCGCACGCCGAGGCGGGGCGGCGGTTCCGGCCGGGCCGCGGGCGGCGTGGTCAGGTCGGGGCGGATCTCGGCCGGCGGCAGGCCGAGGATGCGCGCGACGTCGCTCACGCGTTCGTCGGGCACACGGCGCCATTGCGACACGGCGGCGGTCGAGATGCCGAGTTCCGTCGCGATGCGTGTGACGGCGCCGCGGCGGGCGAAGATGGCTTCGAGGGTCGGGTCTCTCATGGCGCGGACCTTATCATGGATAAGGTCCGCGCGCCGATAGCGAAACGAAACTTATGTACGCTAAGTCTTCACCCCGGCGGTGGCAGGAACTCCACCTCGTGCTCGGCAGCGAGGCGGATGACCTCCGCCGGGTCCGGCACGTTGTGGATGCGGGTGAACAGCGTGTGCAGGCTGCGCGCGGGGCTGACCCAGAACAGCGCCCGCGCCGGGGCGGACCCGTTGCTCCAGAAGCCGTGCATGATGCCCATGGGCATGCGCACCAGGTCGCCCGCGCGCGCCTTATGCGACTGGCCGTCGAGGATGAGGTCGATCTCGCCCTCCAGTACGCGGATGAATTCGTCCTGCGTCGTATGGATATGCGGCGGCACGAAGGTGCCCGGCGGCGCGAGGGCCTCGAAGGCGAAGGCCGAATCGCAGGAGGCGACCGGCTTGTAGGTCTGCCCGAGGATGTTCCAGACGATGCCGCCCTCGCCCTCGCCGGCGGGGGTGATGCCGGCCTTCAGTGCACTCATGGTCGCCTCCTCTCCTACACGTGAAGATAGGTGTCGCGCACTTCCGGGGCCGCCGCCAGGGCCTCCCCGGTGCCGGTCCAGACGACGCGGCCCTTCTCGATCACCACGTGCCGGTCGGCGAGTTTCAGGATCGCGCCGAGGTTCTTGTCGATCAGCAGGATCGCCTGGCCTTCGGCGCGCAGCGCGGCCAGCACGGCCCAGATCTCGGCGCGGATCAGCGGCGCCAGCCCCTCCGTCGCCTCGTCCAGGATCAGCAGGCGCGGGTTGGTCATCAGCGCGCGGCCGATCGCCAGCATCTGCTGTTCCCCGCCCGACAGTCGTGCGCCTAGGCTGCGGCGCCGCTCGGCGAGGCGCGGGAACAGCGCCAGCACGGCGGCGAGCGTCCAGCGCGGCGCGCCGCCCGCGCGGTTGGCCGCGGTCGCGACCAGGTTCTCCTCGACAGACAGGGTCGGGAAAACCTGGCGGCCTTCCGGCACCAGGCCGATGCCGCGCTGCGCGATGCGGTGCGGCGGCAGGCCCGTGACCTCGGCGCCGTCGAAGGCGATCCGCCCGGCATCGGGCGCCAGCAGCCCCATCACGGCGCGCACCGTGGTCGTCTTGCCCATGCCGTTGCGGCCGAGCAGGGTCACGACCTCCCCCGCGCCGACCGCGAAGGCCAAGCCGTTCAGCACGCGGCTGCCGCCATAGCCGGCGGAAAGCCCTTCGACCTCCAGCATCAGGCGTCGTCCTCGCCGAGATAGGCGGCGCGCACCTCGGCATTGCCGCGGATCTCGGGCACCGTTCCGGTCGCGATGACACGGCCGTAGACCAGCACCGAGATGCGGTCGGCCAGCGCGAAGACCGCCTGCATGTCGTGCTCCACCAGCAGGATGGTGTAGTCGGCGCCGAGGCGCTTCAGCAGCGCGATCAGGCGCTCGGTCTCCTCGGGCCCGGCGCCGGCCAGCGGTTCGTCCAGCAGCAACAGGCGGGGCCTCGTGGCCAGCGCGATCGCGATCTCGAGCGCCCGCTTCTCCCCGTGGCTCAGCGTGCCCGCCGGCACGGCGGCGCGGTCGGCCAGCCCCACGAGGTCGAGCGCGGCCATCGCCGTGTCGTTCAGCACCGCTTCCCCCGACGCGGGGCGGAGGAAGCGGAAGGAGGACCCGCTCCGCGCCTGCGCCGCCAGCGCCACGTTCTCGCGCGCGCTGAAGCCGGCAACGATGCTCGTGATCTGGAAGGACCGCGCGAGGCCCGCGCGCACGCGCCGGGGCAGCGACAGCCGCGTGATGTCCTGCCCGGCGAACAGGATGCGCCCGGAATCCGGGGCCACGATGCCGGTGATCTCGTGGATCAGCGTCGTCTTGCCCGCGCCGTTGGGGCCGATCACGGCATGGATCTCGCCCGGCATGACGTCGAGGCTGACGCCGTCCGTCACGTCGAGGCCGCCGTAGTGCTTGCGGAGATCCTCCAGGCGCAGCAGCGGCTCAGCCATGGCGCCTCGCCACGAGGCCCGAGAGGCCACCCTTCAGGAACAACACGGCGAGCACCAGCAGCGGCCCGAACACCAGCTTCCAGTGCTGCATCTGCTCGGCCAGCCAGGTCTCGAGCAGCACGAAGGCCAGCGCGCCCAGGATCGCGCCCCAGAGCCGCCCGACGCCGCCCAGGATCACCATGAACAGCAATTCCCCCGAGCGCTGCCAGGACAGCGTGGCCGGCGAGACGAACTCGGTCGCGTTGGCCAGCAGCACGCCCGCCAGCCCGCCGAGCGCGCCCGCGATCGCATACCCCACCAGCCGGAACGGATAGGGCGCGAGGCCCACGGCCTCGACGCGCTGCGCGTTCTCCCGCGCCGCGCGCAGTACGCGGCCGAAGCGCGACGCCAGCAGCATGGCGCAGAGCCCCCAGGTCAGCGCCAGAAGCCCGAGGCAGATGTAGTGGAAGGCGAGACGGTTCTCGAGCAGCCGTGTCCCCGCGACCTCCGTCCGGCCATAGAGGGTATAGCCGTCGTCCCCGCCATAGGCCGCCAGCGAGGAGGTGGTGAAGAACGCCATCTGCCCGAAGGCGAGCGTGATCATGATGAAATGAACGCCCGAGGTGCGGATGGCGACCGCCCCGGTCAGCAGCGAGAAGCCCGCTGCGGCGGCGACTGCGACCGGCAGCACGATCAGCGCCTCGGTCACGCCATGCGCGTCCAGGATCGCGACCGCATAGGCGCCGACGCCGAGCGAGGCCGCGTGCCCGAGGCTGACGAGCCCCGCCCCGCCCACCAGGAAGGACAAGGAGACCGCCGCCATGCCGAGGATCATGGCGCGCGCGAGCAGCGTCAACTCATAGGACCCGCCGAAGCCCGCCAGCGGCGCGACGGCCAGGGCCGCGAGGACGGCGAGGGGGAGAAGCGCTTCGCGGGTCATGGGCAAGGCAGGGCAGGGGGAGAAGAGAACTTCTCCCCCCACACCCCCCTCAATCTTCTTTGGGACCAAGTGAAAAAGAAGGGAGGGGGATCGGGGGAGGTTCTCCTCCCCCGCCCTTCATCGCCCACGCCCCGCATCACCCCGTCCGCACCGGAAACAGCCCCGCCGGCCGGAACGCCAGGATCGCCGCCATCGCGACATAGACCAGCATCGACGCCAGTGCCGCCCCGGCCTGCCGCGCGGCCGACGGGTCGAGCACCAGCCGCAGCAGGTCAGGCGCCATCGACTTGCCCAGCGTGTCGATCAGCCCGACCAGCAGCGCGGCCAGGAACGCGCCGCGGATCGAGCCGATGCCGCCGATCACGATCACCACGAAGGCAAGGATCAGCACGTTGTCGCCCATGCCAGGCTCGACCGAGAAGATCGGCCCCGCCAGGATTCCCGCGAAGCCCGCCAGCATGGCGCCGAAGGCGAAGACCAGCGTGAACAGCCGCCCGACATCGACGCCCAGCGCCGCGACCATCTGCGGGTTGGTGGCGCCGGCGCGCACCAGCATCCCCGCCCGCGTGCGCTCGACCAGCCACCAGAGCAGGCCGCCCGTCGCGACGCCGGCGGCCAGCACCGCCACGCGGTAGATCGGGTACTGCAGGCCGGGCATGATCTCGATGCCGCCCTGCAGCAGCGCGGGGATCGGCACCTGCAGGGGCGCCGCGCCCCAGACGACCTTCACGCCCTCGTTCAGGAACAGGATGACGCCGAAGGTCGCCAGCACCTGCGCCAGGTGGTCGCGGCGATAGAGGTGGCGGAAGACCAGCACCTCCAGCACCAGCCCCGCCGCAAGCGCCGCCGGCAGCCCGAGCAGCAGCCCCCACCAGAAGGAGCCCGTGGCGGCCGCCAGCGCCGCGCCGATATAGGCGCCCAGCATGTACTGCACCCCGTGCGCCAGGTTGATGAAGTCCATCACCCCGAACACGAGGGTCAGCCCCGCCGCCACCAGGAACAGCAGGATGCCGAGCTGCAGGCCGTTGAGCGCCTGCACTAGCAGCAGTTGCGTCGTCACGCGCGGCGCGGCGTGGCAGCGCGCGGCCGCCCCGCCAACCCCGCGCGCATCAGCGCATGCGGCATTCGGCCGCCCAGGGATCGACGTTGGCTTCCAGCACCTTGCGCACCGTCTCGGTCTGGAACTTGCCGTCCGGCCGGCGCGCGACCTTGAGCAGCCAGAAATCCTGCACCGGGTAGTGGTTCGCGCCGAAGCGGAAGGTGCCGCGGACCGAGGTGAAATCGGCGGCGCGGATCGCGGTGCGGAGAGCGCCCTTGTCGCGCAGGTTGCCGCCCACCTTGCGGATGGCGCTGTCCAGCAGCATCGCCCCGTCATAGGCCTGCGCGGCGTAGGTGGCGGGGACGTAGTTGAACTGCGCCTCGAAGTCGCGGACGAAGCGGGCGTTCTGCGGGTTGTCCATGTTGGGCGCCCAGGACGCGGCTGAGAAGAAGCCTTCCGCTGCCGCGCCCTGCGCGGGCAGCGTCGCCTCGTCCACCGTGAAGGTGGACAGGAACGGGATGCTGGCGAGCCCTGCCTGGCGGTACTGCCGCACCAGGTTCACGCCCAATCCGCCCGGCATGAAGGTGAAGATCGCATCCGGCCGAGCGGCCGCGATCCTCGCGAGCTCCGCCGAGAAATCGAGCTGGGTGAGGGGGACATAGACCTCGTCCACCACCTCCCCCTTGAAGCGGGACTTGAAGCCGGCGACCGCGTCGCGGCCCGCCTGGTAGTTCGGCACCATGACGAAGACGCGCTTGTAGCCCTGGTCCTCGCAGGCCTGGCCGATCACGGAATGGACCTGGTCGTTGTTGTACGACGTGGTGAAGAAGAACGGGTTGCAGCCACGCCCGGCGAAGGTGGACGGCCCGGCATTGGTGCTGATGAGGAAGGTCTCGGCTTCCGTCACCGGCCGCATGATGGCGGCGAGGATGTTCGAGAACACGACGCCCACCACGAAGTCCACACGGTCGCGCTCCAGCGCCGCGCGGACCTTGGTCACGGCCACTTCGGGGCGGAGCTCGTCGTCGATGTGCACGACCTCGGCGGTCAGGCCGCCGAGCTTGCCGTCGAGGTGGCGCAGCCCCTGCAGGAAGCCGTCGCGCAGCTGCGTGCCGAGCGCCGCCTGCGGGCCGGTCTGCACGGCGACCAGGCCGATCTTCACGCCGCCCGCGGGCTGCGCATGCAGGAGGGCGGGTGCCGCCAGCAAGCCCGTGGTGGCGCCGAGCAACCCGCGCCGTCCGATCCCGATCATGGAAACCCCCCTGTTTGTCGTGAAGTGCCGGTCCCCTGTTAAGCGCGAAGCGTCACAGGGACGCAAGCCGCCGGGCCGTCCCGGCGGCCTTGATGGTCAGTGGATGGTCCGGGTCGGCCAGCGGGTCCAGCACCGTGAAGTGGTTCGCATCCGGGATCGCTTCATGCGTGCCGCCCCAGGCTTCCGCGAAGTCCCGCGTCTGCCGCAGGTATTCGGGGCTTTCCGCCGCGCCGACCACGGCGTGCAGCTCGCCCCCCGGCGGCGGCAGGAAGCGCGGCGAGAGGGCGCGCGCCTCCTCGGCGGTCAGGCCGAGCCCCGCGCCGATCGTGGTCCCGAGCAGCGGCTCGATCTCGAAGACGCCCGAGATCGGCATGGCGCCAGGGACCACCTGGCAGCCGAGCGCCTTGGAGAACCGCGAATAATCGTGCCCGAGCAGCATTGCCGCGAGCTGCCCGCCGGCTGAATGGCCCATGGCATACACATGCTGCTTCGTCTGGAGGCAGAGCATCGCGGCGAGTTTCCGCAGCTGCTCGACCGCGGTGGCGATGGGCACCTCGGGGCAGAGCCCGTAGGAAGGCACCGCCACCGCGACGCCCCGCAGCAGCAGGCCTCGGGCGAAATGGCTGACCTGCCGGTGGTCGAGCGCCTGCCAGTAGCCGCCATGGATGAACATGACGAGGGGCGTGGCCTCGGCCGCCCCCTCCGGCAGGAAAAGGTCGAGCCGCTCGCGCTCGCCCGGCCCATAGGGCACGTCGAGGTGGCTGCGCGCCCAGGTTGTGCGGAAGGCGGCGGCATCGCGCGACCACCGCGCCAGGATGTCGGCGCTGTCGGGCACGCGGGCGCGGTTGTCGTATTCGGCTTGCAGGTTCATGCGCGCATCGAGCATGGCGCGGCGCCGCCGGGCAAGGCAGGATCGGGGCCGATGCGCGTCTATCTCGCCGGTCCCGAAGTCTTCCTGCCCGACGCCCTCGAGGTCGCGGCGGCGAAGAAGCGCATCTGCGCGGCGCATGGGCTGGAAGGCGTTTTCCCGCTCGACCCACCGCCGGCCGCGCCGCCGGCCGAACGGCCGTACTGGATGCGGATCTACCTCGGCAACGAGGCGCATATCCGGTCCTGCGGTGGGCTGATCGCTAACCTCACCCCGTTTCGCGGGCCCTCGGCCGACGTCGGCACGGTGTTCGAACTCGGTTTCATGCGGGCACTCGGCCGGCCGGTCGCGGGCTACAGCAACGTGGCGGAGGATTTCCTGGCGCGCACGCGGGGCTTCCTCGGCGATGCCGCGCGGCCGCGTGCCGATGGCGGGTGGGAGGATGCCGATCGCATGGGCCTCGAGGATTTCGGCTTGGCGGACAATCTGATGGTCGATGGCGGCATCGAGGCCGCGGGCGGCGGCTTCGAGCGCGCCGAGGTGCCGGCCGGGCGGCGCTGGCACGACCTCGCGGCCTTCGAGCGCTGCGTCATCCGCCTGGCGGCGGATGCGCGCGGGGATCAGTGGCCCTCGGCGTCCAGCGCGTAGCCCGCCGAACGCACCGTCCGGATCAGGTCCACCTCGGTCTCTCCGTTGATCGCCTTGCGCAGGCGGCGGATATGGACGTCCACGGTGCGCGGCTCGACATGGATGTCGCGCCCCCAGACCCCGTCCAGCAACTGCTCACGCGAGAAGACGCGCCCCGGGTGCTGGAGGAAGAATTCCAGCAGCCGGTATTCCGTGGGCCCGAGGTGCAGCGCCCGCCCGCCACGCGCGACGCGGTGCGCGTCCTGGTCCATCGTGAGGTCGCGGTAGGCGAGCACGCCCTTGGTCGCGACCCCGCCTGAACGCCGCAGCAGGGCGCGGATGCGTGCCAGCAGCGCGTCCATCACGAAGGGCTTGGCGATGTAGTCGTCCGCGCCGGTGTCGAGCGCGCGGACCGCGTCCTGGTCCTCGGTGCGGGCGGTGACCATGATGATCGGCAGGTCGCGCGTGCCGGGGCGGCGGCGGAGCTGGCGGCAGACCTCGATGCCGGACAGCGCCGGCAGCATCCAGTCGAGCAGCACGAGGTCGGGGCGGGCTTCTGCCACGCGCAGCAGTGCCTCCTGCCCGTCGGCGGCTTCCTCGACGCGGAAGCCCTGCTTCTCGAGGTTGTAGCGGAGCAGGGTCAGCAGCGCGGCCTCGTCCTCGACTACGAGGATCGTCGGCTTCGCGAGGGAGGAATAGGCCTCGGCCATCTCGTTCGGCTCCGGTCCCTCAGCCGCCTGCCGGGCGGACCACCGCAAAGGCCGATTCGTCGGCCTTGGGGCGGTCGTCGGGCAGGCTGTCGCCCATCACGGCGTAGTGGATGCGCTCGGCGATGTTGGTCGTGTGGTCGCCGATGCGCTCGAGGTTCTTGGCGATGAACAGCATGTGCGTCGCCGCCGTGATGTTGCGCGGGTCCTCCATCATGAAGGTCAGCAACTCGCGGAAGATGCCGTTGTAGATCGCGTCCACCGGCTCGTCGGCTTCCCAGACGCGGCGGGCGGCCCCGGCGTCGCTGTTCACGAAGGCGTCCATCGCCGCCTTCAGGTTCTCCTGCACCAGGTGCGCCATGCGCTCGAAGCCGTTCAGGCTGCCGAGGGCGGGGAGCGAGGCCAGGACGATCGCGCGCTTGGCCGCGTTGCGCGCATAGTCCCCGATGCGCTCGAGGTCGTTGGACGCCTTCATGGCCGCGACGATGACACGCAGGTCCTGCGCCACCGGCTGGCGCAGCGCGAGGAGGCGGATGCAGAAGGCCTCGACCTCGCGCTCCAGCGCGTCGATCTGGGCGTCGCGGCTGACGACCTCGGTCGCGAGGTCGGTGTCGCGGCGCACCAGGGCGCGCGTCGCGTCCGCTACCTGGCGTTCCGCGAGGCCGCCCATGCGCGCCACCATGTCGCGCAGGCGGCGCAGCTCGTCGTCGTAGCTGCGGACGATGTGTTCGGTCGGCATGACGTTGTCCTTCCCCGGATCAGCCGAAGCGGCCGGTGATGTATTCCTGGGTCTTGGGGTGCCTGGGCGCGGTGAACATCTGCGCCGCCGGCGCCACCTCGATCAGTTCGCCCAGGTAGAAGAACGCGACCTGGTCGGCGCAGCGCGCCGCCTGCTGCATGTTGTGTGTGACGATCACGATGGTGAAGTCGCGCTTCAACTCGTCGATCAGCTCCTCGATCTTGAGGGTGCTGATCGGGTCGAGTGCCGAGGTCGGCTCGTCGAACAGGATGACCTCGGGCCGGACCGCGATGGTGCGCGCGATGCAGAGCCGCTGCTGCTGCCCGCCCGACAGGCCGAGCGCGCTGCTGTCGAGCCTGTCCTTCACCTCATCCCAGATGGCGGCGCGCGCGAGCGCCCATTCCACCCGCTCGTCCATCTGCGACTTCGAGAGCTTCTCGTGCAGCCGCACGCCGAAGGCGATGTTCTCGTAGATCGTCATCGGGAAGGGGGTCGGCTTCTGGAACACCATCCCGATCCGGGCGCGCAGCGCGTTGAGGTCGGCATCGGGGGCGATGATGTTCTCCCCGTCCATCATCACCTCGCCCGTCGCGCGCTGGCCGGCATAGAGGCTGTACATGCGGTTCAGCACGCGCAGCAGCGTCGACTTGCCGCAGCCGGACGGCCCGATCATGCCGGTCACCTGGCGGTCGGGGATGTCGAAGTCGATCGACTTCAGCGCCCGGTTGTCGCCGTAGAAGAAGTCGAGGCCCCGGATCGCGATGCGCGGCGCATTGAGCGCGACGGAGGACCGCGCCTGCACGCCGCCGAAGCTCTGCCCCGCGGCCTCGGCCGTCGCGCCGTTCTCGGTGGTGATGGACATCGGGTCCTTCCTTCCGGTCACTTGCGGCTGCGCAGCAGGCTGCGCGCCAGGATGTTGAGGCCGAGTACGCCAAGCGTGATCAGCAGCGCCCCGGCCCAGGCCAGCGCGATCCAGTCCTCGAACGGGGAGGCGGCGAAGGAATAGATGGTGACCGGCAGGCTCGCCATCGGGCGGCCGAGGTCGGTCGACCAGGTGTTGTTGCCGAGCGAGGTGAACAGCAGCGGCGCCGTCTCCCCCGCGACGCGCGCGACCGCGAGCAGCACGCCGGTCACGATGCCCGCGCGCGCCGACTTCCAGCACACGAAGACGATCATGCGCCATTTCGGCGCCCCCAGCGCCATCACCGCCTCGCGCAGTGTGTTCGGGATCAGCTGCAGCATGTCCTCGGTGGTGCGCACCACGACCGGGATGACGATGATCGAGAGTGCCGCGACGCCCGCCCACCCCGAGAAGTTGCCCATCGGCAGCACGATGATGGTGTAGACGAACAGGCCCACCAGGATCGACGGCGCCGAGAGCAGGATGTCCGAGACGAAGCGCACCGCGTTGCCCAGCCTGGAGCCGCGCGCGTATTCGGCCAGGTAGGTGCCGACGAGCATGCCGATGGGCGTGCCGATCGCCGTGCCCATCAGCGCCTGGATCAGGCTGCCGACGATGGCGTTGAGCAGGCCGCCGTCGGAGCCCGGCGCCGCGGTGACATGGGTGAAGACGCGCAGGCTCATCGCCTCGAAGCCGCGGTAGGTCAGCGTCACGAGGATCGAGGCGAGGAAGGCGAGCCCGACCAGCGTCGCCGCGATGCAGAGCGTCCTGACCACGAGGTCCGCGCGCTTGCGCCGGCGGCCGAGCGCCGCGGCGACGGAGGGGTCCTTGCGCGGCCCGGGCACCGTGCCGACGGAAAGGGAGAGGCTCATGGGCTCAGGCCTTCAGCCGGGAGCGGAGCAGGTAGCGCGACAGCGCCAGCACCACGAAGGACAGGAAGAACAGGATGAAGCCGAGCGCCAGCAGCGACGCGAGCTTCAGGCTGCCCGTCTCGCTCTCCCCGAATTCCAGCGCGATGAGGGAGGCGATGGTGTTGCCCGGGCCGAACAGGCTCGTGCTGATCCGGTTCGCGTTGCCGATGACGAAGGTCACGGCCATCGTCTCGCCGAGCGCGCGGCCGAGGCCGAGCATGATGCCGCCCACCACCGACACGCGGGTGTAGGGGATGACGACGCCCTTCATCACCTCCCAGGTCGTAGCGCCGAGGCCGTAGGCGCTTTCCTTGTAGACCGGGGGCACCTGCTCGAAGACGTCGCGCATGGTCGCCGCGATGAAGGGCAGGATCATGATGGCCAGGATGAAGGCGGCCATGAAGATGCCGGTGCCGAAGGGCGGCCCCTGGAACAGCGCGCCGATGAGCGGCAGCTCCCCCAGCGTGTCGATCAGGACCGGCTGGATGTTCGTGGCGAAGAATGGGACGATCACGAAGAAGCCCCACATGCCGTAGATGATGGACGGCACGGCGGCGAGCAGCTCGATGGCGGTGCCGACCGGACGGCGCAGCCAAACGGGCGCCAGCTCCGTCAGGTAGAAGGCTGACCCGAAGGCGAGCGGCACGGCGAGGACGATGGCCAGCACCGCCGTCACGACGGTGCCGTAGACCGACACGCCGGCGCCGAAGACCTCCTGCACCGGGTCCCATTCCGTCGAGGTCAGGAAGCCGACGCCGAAGGCCTGGAAGGCGGGCAGCCCGGCGATGAACAATTCGACGATGATGGCGCCGAGCAGCGCGAGCACGAAGAGGCCGGCGCCCCTGCAGGCCCATTCGAAGATCGTGTCGCCGAGATTGCCGCCGCCCCGGCGGGCGCGCGCGGCGGGAACCGGGTGGGAGGCTGTGCTGGCGCTCACGTGGTCTGCCCGTCAGGAGGGTCGGGAAGAAGGCCTGGCCCGGCGCAATGCCGGGCCAAGCCCGTCGGGATCAGGCGCCGAGCTGCGTCCGCCACGCGGCGCGGATCGCGGTCTTGGTCGCTTCCGGCAGCGGGATGTACTCCAGTTCGCGCGCCAGCGCATCGCCGTTCGCGAAGCACCAGTCGAAGAAGCGGCGCACGTGCATGCTGCGCGCCGGCTCCGTCGGGTTGGTCGGCAGCAGGATGAAGGTCGGCGAGACGATCGGCCAGGCCGCCGGACCGGTGGTGTCGATGATGTTCGCCGCGAAGCCCGGCACGTTCCAGTCGGCCGCCGAGGCGGCGGCCATGAAGCTCGGCTGCTCCGGCTTCACGAAGTTGCCGGCCTTGTTGCGCAGCTGGGTTGTGACCAGCCGGTTGGTGATGGCATAGGCGTTCTCGACATAGCCGATCGCGCCGCGCACCTGGCGCACCGTGCCGGCCACGCCCTCGTTGCCGCGCGCACCGTTGCCGGCGGGGAAGCGGACCGAGGTGCCCACGCCCACGCGATCCTTCCATTCCGGCGAGACGGCCGAGAGGTAGGACACCCACACGAAGGTCGTGCCCGAGCCGTCCGCGCGGTAGGCCGGCGCGATGGCGAGGTTGGGCAGCGTCGTCCCGGGGTTGGCCGCGACGATCTGCGCATCGTTCCAGCGCGTGATCTTGCCCAGGTAGATATCGGCCAGGATCGGGCCGGTCAGCTTGAGCTGGTCGTTCGCGATGCCAGGGATGTTCACGATCGGCACGACCGAGCCCATCACCGTCGGGAACTGCAGCAGGTTGTTCTCGGTCAGCCGCTCGGCGGTCAGCGGCGCGTCGGTCGCGCCGAAATCCACCGTCCGGTTGCGGATCTGGTTGATGCCGGCTCCCGAGCCGACCGACTGGTAGTTCAGCTGGATTCCGGTCGGACCGCGCGCGGCCTCGGCCCACTTCTGGTAGATCGGGTTCGGGAAGGTGGCGCCTGCCCCGGTGATCCGCGCTTCTTCCGCGCGCGCGCCGAACGCCGGCAGGGTGAGCGCCGCCCCGGCGCCGAGAAGGATGGACCGCCTGTTCATGAGCGTTCTCTCCGTGTGCTGGTGAAGGTCCGAATGCCCCGGCCAGGGCATCGTCGACGCCGCTTCTAGGCGCCCTGGAAGACCTCTGCATTTCACTTCGATGAACGTTCGATGACAGCCGGCCGGACAGCCGGCGCAGTCATCCGCCCATCCGTCAGCGATACCAGCCCGGCCGGCGCTTCTCCCGGAACGCCGCAAGGCCTTCCTTCCCTTCCGCCGAGGCGCGCTGCATCCAGCTCTCATGCGCGAGCAGCGCCATCTCCCGCGCCGAGAGCTTCAACCCGTTGGCGCCGAGGAACGAATCCTTCGTCATCGCGATGGCCGACGGCGCCGACAGCATGCTCTGGTCGATGATCTCGGCGAGCCGCGCATCGGCCTGCGCGGCCGGCACCACCTCGTGCACCAGGCCGATTCGCTGCGCCTCGGCCGCATCGAACCGCTCGCCGGTGATGGCGTAGCGGCGCGTCTGCCTGAGGCCCATCGCGTGGACCATGTGCGTGCTGATCGGCGTGGGCGCGACGCCGACGCGCACCTCGGTCAGGCCAAAGACGGCCTCGGGCGTCGCGATCGCGACGTCGACGCAGCATACCACGCCGCAGCCGCCGCCGAAGCAGGCGCCGTGCACCAGCGCGAAGGTCGGCTTCGGGAATTCGTTCAGCTTCTGCATCGCCGTCGTCGTCGCCATGGAGGCGGCATAGGCCTGCTCGGGGCCGTAGGTCGCGGCCTCGGCCAGCCAGTCGAGGTCGGCGCCGGCCTGGAAGTGCCTTCCCGCGCCGCGGATCACCAGCGCGCGCACCGCGGGGTCGTCGCGCAGCCGGTCCAGCCCCGCGATCAGCGCGCCGAGCAGGTCCCCGTTGTAGGCGTTGCCCTTGGAGGGCCGGTTCAGCGTGGCGGTGGCGATGCCGCGGGCATCGATGGACAGCAGCACGGGGTCAGGCATGGCGGGGTCCTCTCGTTCCACGCCATTCTCGGGCCTGGCCCGACGGGCGCCAAGGCGGCGTTGACGCATGGCCGCGCTGCGCCGAGTCTCGCGCTGCCACCGGGAAGGACCCGCCGATGTTCGCCACCCGCCCGACGCTCTCCGGCCCGCGCCATGCCGTCTCGGCCGGGCACTACCTGGCCTCGACCGCCGCGGTCGCGGTGCTGGAGGCCGGCGGCAACGCGATCGACGCGGGCTGCGCGGCGGGCATCGCGCTCGGCGTGCTGCTGCCCGACCTCGTGAACGTGGCGGGCGTCGCGCCTATCATGATCCGCATGGCCGACGGCACGGTCGAGACCATCGCCGGCCTCGGCCACTGGCCGCGCGCCCTGCCGCCCGATGTCTTCATGCGCGAGCATGGCGGCGAGATCCCGTCTGGCGTGCGCCGGACCGTCGTGCCGGCGGCGCCCGATGCCTGGATCACCGCGCTCGAGCGCCACGGCACGATGGGCTTCGGCGACGTCGCGCGCTTCGCCATCCGTTTCGCGGCCGAGGGCTTCGCGGTCTATCCGCTGCTGGCCGAGACGGTCGCGGCGCATGCGGCCGAATACGCGCAGTACCCTTCCAACGCCGCGATCTTCCTGCCCGGCGGCGCGCCGCCGGTGGTGGGGTCCCGCTTCGTGCAGGCGGATCTCTCGCGCACGCTGACCTACATGGTGGAGCAGGAACGCGCCGCCGCCGCGACCGGCGGGCGCCTCGCCGGCCTCGCCGCCGCGCATGCCGCCTTCTACCGCGGCGACATCGCGCGGGAGATCGTGCGCTTCATTCAGGCCGAAGGCGGCTTCCTGGCGATGGAGGACCTGGCCGGCTTCCGGTCCCGCCTCGAGCCCGCGGTCGCGCGGCGCTGGCGCGGCCACACGCTGCTGACCTGCGGTCCCTGGTGCCAGGGGCCGGCGCTGGCGCAGGCGCTGATGCTCATGGAACGCGCGGGCTTCGACGCCATGGGCCACAACTCGGCCGACTACCTGCACCTGCTGACCGAATGCGTGAAGGCCGCCATGGCCGACCGCGAATACCATTTCGGCGACCCGTTGTTCACCGAGGTGCCGCTCGAGGTCCTGCTGTCGGAGGCGCATCTCGACGCGCGGCTGCGCCAGGTCGACCCCGCCCGCGCCCATCCGTCGATGTACCCGCCGCTGCTCGGCGCCGGCACGCCGGCCCAGGGCCCGCAGCGCGCGGACCTGCCGAAGGTCGAGGCCGACACCTCCTACGTCGCGGTCGTGGACCGCTGGGGCAACGCCTTCTCGGCCACGCCCTCCGACGGGTCCTGGAATTCGCCGGTCGTGCCGGGGCTCGGGATCATCCCGTCCAACCGTGGCAGCCAGTCGCGGCCCGACCCGGCACATCCGTCCGGCGTGGCGCCCGGCAAGCGGCCGCGCCTGACGCCCAACCCGGCCATGGTCGCGACCGAGGATGGCGGCGTCATGCCCTTCGGCACCCCGGGCGGCGACGTGCAGATCCAGGCCATGCTCCAGGTCATGCTGAACGTCTTCCATTTCGGGATGGAACTGCAGGAGGCGATCGAGGCGCCGCGCATCGCGTCCTATGCCTTCCCGTCCTCCTTCGCGCCCTTCGACTATTTCCCGGCACGCGTCGCCGTGGAATCGCGCATCCCGCAGGCGGTGCGCGACGACCTCGCCGCCCGCGGGCACGAGGTGAAGGACTGGCCGGGGATCACATGGCTGGCCGGCAGCGTGGAGGCGGTGCTGTCGGACCCGAAGGACGGGTTGGTGCGGGCGGGGGCGGATCCGCGACGACCGGCCTATGCCATCGCGGGGTGAGCCGGCGAGGGATAGCTGTCGGCCTCGCCCAAGAAACCCCATTGAATCTCAAGGTTTCCAAAGGTCTTTCAGCCTTTGGCGGGGAGGAGCGGAGAGGCGGCACCCCTCCGCGTTCCACCCTTGCAACGTGCGCTGCGCAGGCCATCGTTAGGGTCATGCTGCCCCGCCGCGCCGCCCTCGCAGCCCTGCTGCCCGTGCCGGCCGTTGCGCAGCCGGCGCCGATGGTGGACCTGCTGCTCGTGCTGGCGATGGATGCCTCCGGCTCCATCGACCCGGACGAATTCCGCCTGCAGCGGGAGGGGCTCGCAGAGTCCGTCACGCACCCGGCGGTGGTCGCGGCCATCGTGTCCAAGCCGCGGGGCGCGATTGCCGTGGCGATGGTCGAGTGGGGCAGCCCTGGCGGCGCCGCGACGGCGGTGGACTGGATGGCGGTGCGCGACGCTGCCTCGGCCGGCGCGCTGGCCGAGGCGATCCGCGCCGCCCCGCGCAGCCGGCAATCCTACAACGCGATCGGCGACGCCATCGTCCATGCCGCCGCGCTGATCGCCGCCGCGCCCTTCCGCGCGGAGGAGAAGGTCATCGACGTCGCCGGCGACGGGCCCGACATGCGGTCGTTCACGCCGGCGATCGAGGCGCGGGACGCCGCGGTCGCGCTCGGCATCGTGGTGAACGGGCTGGCGATCGAGGTCTCCCCCGTCACGCGCTTCGGGGAGCCGCTGCGGGTGCACTATGAGCGCGAGGTGATCGGCGGCCCCGGCGCCTTCGTCATGGTGGCCGAGACGCGGCAGGATTTCGCCCGCGCGATGCGCGCGAAGCTGATCCGGGAGATTGCGGGGGTGATGCATGGCACGGGTTGAACGGCGCGCGCTGCTGGCGCTTGGCCTGGCCGCGCCGGCGGCGGCGCAGGCCGTTCCGGACTGGGTCGGGCTGCTGCGCGGCGGGGGGCAGGTGCTCTACATGCGCCACGCCATCACCGACCGGACGCAGGTGGATACCGGGCGGCTCGGGGAGCGGGCAGGGCAGCGCAACCTCTCGGCCGCGGGCATTGCGCAGGCGCAGGCGCTGTCCGCCGCGATGGCGCATCTGCGCATCCCGCTCCGCCCCGTACGGTCGAGCCCGGTGTTCCGCGCATCCGACACCGCGGCGATCATGGCGCGCGGCGCGCCGGTGGACGTCACGATGGACCTGGTGGCGGACGACTACACGAAGGACGTGCCGGCGGCGATCGCCTCGCTGCGCCGGGCGCTCGCCACGCCGCCCGCGCCCGGGGCCAATACGCTGCTGGTGGGCCACATCCACAAGTTCGGCCCGGCGGTGTTCGGGCGGATGCTGGGCCAGGCCGAATTCCCCGAAGGCGCCTTCGGCGTCGTCGAGCCCGCCCCGCCCGGCTTCCGGTTCCTGCGCGTGCTCATGCCGCAGGATGTGGTCGCCGCCGCCGCTCAGACGTAGCCCGGCCCCTCGATCGGCGGATGGGCGGCGAGGAAGGCCTCGTCCACCTCGACGCCGATGCCGGGGGCGGCGTTGGGCAGCACCGTGCCGTCGCGGCGGATGGTCCAGGGCGTGCTGCCGAGCGTGTCGCGGAACAGGTTCGCCTGCGAGATGTCGGCCTCGAAGTAACCGCCGTTCTCGATCGCGGCGAGGAAATGGATCGATGCTGCCTGGTTCACGCCGGTCATGGACGAATGCGGGTGGATCGGGATCTTGAAGGCGCTCGCCATGCCGGCGATGCGCAGCGCCTCGGTGATGCCGCCGCATTTCGAGAGGTCGGGCTGCCAGATGGCGATGACGTCGTCCTCCAGCACGCGGGTGAATTCGTAGCGGGTGAAGTGGTTCTCCCCGGCCGCCAGCGGTGTCGCGCCGTAGCCGCGCGCCTGGGCATAGAGGTGGTGGTCATGCGCGGGGAAGGGTTCTTCGAGCCAGCCGATGTTGAGCCGGTCCATCTCCGGCATCACCTGGCGCACCTGCTCGATGGAATAGCCGATATTGGCGTCGGTCAGGATCGCGAGGTCGTGGCCGAAGGCGTCGCGCACCGCCTCCATGCGCGCCACGTCGTCCTTCACGGTGTCGCCGACGCGCAGCTTCACGGCCTTGTAGCCGGCCTCGATATGCGGCGCGGCCTCGTCGATCAGTTGCGCCGGTGGCTGGTAGCCGAGTGCCACGCCCCCCGCATAGGCCGGGACCGGCCGCGCCGCGCCGCCCAGCAGCTTGTAGAGCGGCAGGTTCAGCGCCTTCCCCTTCGCATCCCACAGCGCCATGTCGATCCCCGACATCGCCATGGCGCAGGCCGCGCCCATGCCATGGGAGGCGAGCTGGTACTTGTAGATGCGCGCATTGATGCCGGTGGTGTCGAAGGCGTCCATGCCGAGGATGAGGCCGCGCAGCGTCGTCTCGATCAGCTTCGCGATGGCGGTGTGGGCGCGGCCGTGGTGGCTTTCCCCCCACCCGACGATGCCGTCCTCGGTCACGACCTTGACCATGACCGCGTCGCGCTTGACCGCCTGGCCGATGCCGAGGCGCGGCCCGCCCTGCGGCAGCGGGAAGGAGGTCGGGAAGGCACGGACCTCGACGATCTTCATGGGGCGTTTCCTCGATCCTGGCGGTCGGGAGGCTGCCAGCGGGGCGGCGGCTTTGCAAACCAGCCGGGCGGCATGCCGGCAGCCGATGCGGCGGCGCGGGGTTTGCAAGCCAGCCGTGCGGCGCAACCATGGGCGCCCCAGGTATGCAGGAGAACGACCGGATGGCGACCGACCCCACCCACCAGGCCGAGGCGGCGATCCGCCTCTGGTCCGGCATCGAACCGCCGAACGCCGCGGCGCGCCGAGGCCTCGAGGACCTGCCCGCGCTGATCGCCGAATTCGCCGCGCTGCGCGGCACGCTCGTCTTCGAGGACGAGCCGTCCTCCTTCGAGGCGGCGCTGCGCGAGGAACAGGAGCCCGGCACGTGACGGACCTCGCCGCGCTGTCCGCCACCGAGGCCGCGGACGCCTTCGCGAAGGGCGACGCCACCGCCGAGGCCCTGGTCCGCGCCAGCCTGGCGCGCATCGACGCGCATGACGGCCAGGTCAATGCCGTGGTGCGGCTCGACCGCGAGGCGGCGCTCGAGGCCGCGACCGCGCAGGACCGGGCGCGCGCGGCGGGCAGGCCGCTCGGCCCGCTCGCCGGCGCGCCGATGATGCACAAGGACATGTACTACCGTGCCGGGCGCGTGAGCACCTGCGGGTCCCGCATCCGGGGCGACTTCCGCCCCGCCGTGACGGCAACCGTGCTGGACCGGCTCGACGCCGCCGGCGCGATCGACATGGGCACGCTCAACATGGCCGAGTTCGCGCAAAACCCGACCGGGCACAACGCGCATCACGGCGACTGCCACAACCCCTGGAGCCTGCCCTACTGCACCGGCGGATCCTCCTCCGGCTCCGGCGCCGGGGTCGCGGCGCGCTTCTTCACCGCCGCGCTCGGCTCGGACACCGGCGGCTCGATCCGGCTGCCGGCATCCATCTGCGGCGTCACCGGCATCAAGGGCACGCAGACCCGCGTGAGCCGGGCGGGCGTCATGCCGCTGTCCTTCTCGATGGACAATGTCGGGCCGCTTGCGCGCACGGCGCGGGACTGCGCGCGAATCATGCGCGTCATCTCGGGCCACGACCCGCGCGACGCCACCAGCGCGCCAGAGGCCGTGCCGGACTACGAGGCGGCGCTGACCGGCGACCTCCGCGGCGTCTCGGTCGCCGTGCCGCGCGAATGGTTCCTCGACGGTGCCGACGACGCGGTGGTGCAGGGCTTCGAGGCGGCGCTCGAGGTGCTGAAGGCGCGCGGCGCGACCGTCACGCGCGTGTCCTGCCCGTCCCTCGCGGCCATCGGCACCTATGTCTCGGTGGTCAGCCGGGTCGAGGCGGCGGCGATCCACGCCAACTGGATGCGCGAGCACCCGGCCGACTACGCCATCCACCTGTCGGGCCGGCTCTATGGCGGCTACGCCATCCCCGGGCACCTCTATGTCGAGGCGCTGTCCCGCCGCGGCGCGCTGCTGCGGCAATTCTGCCGCGAGGCACTTTCCGGCCACCACGTGGTGGCGACGCCGACGCTGCGCATGCGCGTGCCCACGCTGGCCGAGACCGACATCGACGCGAGCCCGGACAACTGGGCGCGGCACATGGCGGTCTCGGCGAATACGCGGCCCTTCAACTACCTCGGCCTGCCGACCATCAGCCTGCCCTGCGGGCTCGACGACCGGGGCCTGCCGCTTGGGCTGCAACTGGCGGCCAGGCCCTTCGGGGAAGGGCGGGTGCTGGCGGCCGCGGATGCGTTCCAGCGCGACACCGACTGGCACGCGCGGATGCCGCCGCTGGCGTGAGCGGGGCGTCGCGGGAGGGGCGCCGCCGCTCCCGGACCCTCCCTGCCAAAGGCCCTTCGGCCTTTGGCGGGGGAATTCGAGGGGGCAACGCCCCCTCGACCCGTCATCCCCTGAGCGCCTTGATCTGTGCGGGATAGCCGGACGGGTCCACGGCAACGTCGACCAGGACCGACCCGGTCGACGCGCAGGCCTCCGCCATCGCCTGCGCCAGCTCCGCCTCCGTCGTCACCGACAGCCCGACCCCGCCCAGCGCCCGCATCGCGCCCGCCAGGTCCGCGCGCGGCCAGCCAAGCGCCCCCTCCGGCAGGTCGCGCGCGTCCTTCTTGATGTCGATGAGCGAAAGCGTCGCGTCGTTGAACGCGACGACGACCACGCGCGCGCCGAGCACGGCCGCGGTCGCCAGTTCGCCGAGCCCCATCAGCAGCCCGCCATCGCCCGTGAAGGCCAGCGCCCCGCGCGCCGGGTCGTGCAGCGCCGCGGCGATCGCCGCCGGCACGGCGAAGCCCATGGTCGCGAGGCCGTTCGAGATCAGCAGGTCGCCCGGCCGCGCGCAGCGCCAGTTGGTGGTGGCGGGGAACATGTGCGCCCCGGCATCGACCGCCACACGCGGATCGAAGCCGGCCTCGCGGCAGGCCAGCTGCGTGATCTCCACCACGCGCTGCGGCCCGATGCCCGCGCCGCGCCGCGGGTCGTTGGCGAGCGCGCGCAGCCAGCCTTCGCGCAGTGCCGCGACCTCGCGCGGGTCCCATGCCGATCGCGCCGCGCCGCGCGCGAGGCCTTCGATCGCCGCCGGCAGCGCGCCGGTCACCGTCGCGGCCGGGTGCGCATAGGGCATCGCGCGGGGCGCGGTCGCGACCTCGATGACCGGCACGTCCCATCGCCAGGGCTTCGGGATGAATTCGACGGGATCCGCGCCCACCATGACCACCGCGTCGGCGCGGTCGAGCACCGGGCCTTCGGCCGCGCCGCAGGTGAAGATGCCGGCGAAGGCCGGATCGTCGTCGGCGATCACCCCCTTCGCCTTGTAGGTGACGAGCGCGGGGCAGCCGAGCGACGCGACAAGGTGGCGCAACCAGGTCGCGCTGTCCTGCGCGACGGCTTCGAGGCCCACGATCACGACGGGCCGGCACGCCCGGGCCAGCACCTGGCGGGCGGCCTCGATCGCCGCCCTGTCGGGCATCGGCGGCGGCGGCACCGCGGTGGCCGACAGCGCGGCGGGCTGCTTCGCGGCGGCGCCGGACAGCTCGATCAGTGCGGCCCCGCGCGGCGCGGCCAGCGCGGCCGCGATGGCGCGCGTCGCAGCCTCCCCCGCTGCCATCTGCCCGACCGAAAGCTGCGCCTTGGTCACCGGCGCCAGCATCGCCGCCTGGTCGAAATACTGGTGCGTCGCGAAGGCGCGCTCGGCGGGGGCGAAGCCGTCGGCGACCAGCACGACCGGCGCGCGGTCGAGCGCGGCATGCGCGATGCCGTTCGCCGCGTTGCCCACGCCGGGGCCGCGGGTGCAGAGCGCGACGCCGGGCGCGCCGGACAGCTCGGCCTCGGTCGCGGCCATGATCACGGCCGAGGTCTCGTGCCGCGCCAGCACGAAGTCGATCCCGCGCGCCTTCGCCGCTGCGATGAGGTCGAGGCTCGACCCGCCTCCGGGCACACCGTAGATGCGCCGGGTGCCGGCCGCAGCGAAGGCGGCGGCGAGCGCATCGGCGGCGGTCGGCGTGGCGGGTTCGGTCATGTGCGGTCTCCGGCGGGGTGGCCGGAGGATAGGCGGGCGGCGCCCTGCTTGCCCATCCGGGGGCAGTCGGCGCCCGCTTCCTGGGCATCCGGCGGCGTTTCCTGCGCGGCGCGGCCGTCAGCGGGCTTGCGCCGCGCCGCGCCGCGCGGCAAGGCTCGTGGCCGGAGGACCTCGCGCCGGTGACCAAGACCACCCCTGCCTTCGACGAGATGGCGGCCGACGGCCTCGTCCGCGGCCCCTATGCCGAGATCGCCCGCTGGCTGGCCGCGACGCCGGCCGCCGCGCTGGAACGCCGGCGGCAGGAGGCCGAGCTGCTGTTCAAGCGCATCGGCATCACCTTCGCCGTCTATGGCGAAGGGGGCGACCCGGAGCGCCTGATCCCCTTCGACATCATCCCGCGCATCCTGGCGCGCGCGGAATGGGAGGCGCTCTCGCGCGGGCTTACACAGCGCGTGCGGGCGCTGAACCTGTTCCTGCTCGACGTCTATGGCGCGCAGGAGATCATTCGCGCGGGACGCATCCCGGCCGCGCTGGTCCGCCAGAACGAGGCCTTCCGCCCCGAAATGGCGGGCTTCGTGCCGCCGGGCGGCGTCTACACGCACATCGCCGGCATCGACGTGGTGCGCACCGACCCCGACAATTTCTGGGTGCTCGAGGACAATTGTCGCACGCCGTCCGGCGTCTCCTACATGCTGGAGGGGCGGGAGGCGATGCTGCGGCTGTTCCCCGACCTCTGCGGCGCGCACCGCGTGGCCCCGGTCGGCCACTACCCCGAGGAACTGCTCGAGACGCTGAAATCGGTCGCGCCGCCCAATTGCCGCACCGTGCCGCGCGTCGCGATCCTGACGCCCGGATCCTACAACAGCGCCTATTACGAGCACTGCTTCCTGGCCGACGAGATGGGCATCGAGGTGGTGGAGGGTCCCGACCTGTTTGTCGAGGACGAGGTCGTCTACATGCGGACCACGACCGGCTCGCAACGCGTCGACGTGATCTACCGCCGGATCGACGACGACTACCTGGACCCGGAGGTGTTCCGGCCCGAGAGCGTGCTCGGCGTCCCCGGGCTGATGGCGGCCTACAAGGCGGGCAACGTCTCGCTGGCGAATGCCCCGGGGGCAGGCATCGCCGACGACAAGGCGGTCTATCCCTACGTGCCCGAGATGATCCGCTTCTACCTGGGCGAGGAGCCGCTGCTCGCCAACGTGCCGACCTACCTCTGCGAGCGGGACGAGGACCGTGCCTACGTGCTCGACCACCTGGACGAGCTCGTGGTCAAGCTGACGCACGGCTCGGGCGGCTACGGCATGCTGGTCGGCCCGCACAGCACGGCCGAGCAGCGCGCCGACTTCGCCGCGCGCATCCGCGCGAAGCCGGCCGAATACATCGCGCAGCCGACCTTGGCGCTCTCGACCGTGCCGACGCTGGTCGAGAAGGGCATCGCGCCGCGCCACGTGGACCTCCGCCCCTTCGTCCTCTGCGGCAAGGAGGTGCGGGTGGTGCCCGGCGGCCTCACGCGCGTCGCGCTAAGGGAGGGCTCGCTGGTCGTGAATTCCTCCCAGGGGGGCGGGACCAAGGACACCTGGGTGCTGGAGGACGACCCGGCCGACATCGCGGCGCCCCAGGGGCAGGGGCAGACGCAATGCTGAGCCGCACCGCCGACAGCCTGTTCTGGCTCGGCCGCTACATCGAGCGCGCCGGGAACATCGCCCGCGGCATGCAGGTGGCGCTGCGGATGGCGAGCCTGACGCACGGCGTCGCGCGGCGCGACAGCGCCTGGCGGGCGCTGCTGATCGCCTCGGGCTGCGAGCCGGGCTTCCAGGCGACCGGCGCCCCGCCGACGCAGGATGCGGTCGTGCGCTACCTCGCCGCGGACCCGGCCAACCCGTCCTCCATCCTGTCCTGCATCGACGCGGCGCGGCGCAACGCACGCGCGGTGCGCACCGCCGTCACGGTCGACATGTGGGAAGCCGTGAACGACACCTGGTCGGAGGCGCGCCGCAGCACGGCCGCCACCTTCGCGCCGGACAACCTGCCGGCCTTCCTCGACTGGGTGAAGGGCCGCACGATCCTGTTCAACGGCGCCTACGGCGACGCGATGCTGCGCCACGAGGCGTGGCGGTTCGTGCGCCTCGGCACCATGATGGAACGGGCGGACAACACGGCCCGCGTGCTCGACGTGCACCACCACGCGCTGGCCGACGCGCAGGAGGACGGGGCCGTCGCCTATGTGCAATGGCAGGCGATCCTGCGCTCGGTCTCGGCGGTGCGGGCCTTCCACCATGTCTATCACGCGCGGCTGGAACCCCGGCTTATCGCCGAGCTGCTGATCCTGCGGCCCGAGCTCCCGCGCTCCGTCGTCGCCTGCTACGCGCGCATCGAGGAGACGCTCGACGGCATCGCCGCCGCGCATGGCGGCCGGCGGGGCGAATGCCACCGCCTGGTCGGGGAGATGCACGCCAGGCTCCGCTTCGGCCGGATCGAGGACATCATGGCCGGCGGCCTGCATGACTTCCTGACGGCCACCATCGACCGCAACCTCGAACTCGGGCGGCAGATCCAGGATTTCTACCTGCAGGCCTGAATCGGCGCCGGGGAGCGCCTGCCGATGACGTATTGCGTCGGGCTCTATCTGGACGAAGGGCTCGTGATGCTGTCGGACACCCGCACCAATGCGGGCGTCGACCACATCTCGACCTTCTGCAAGATGCAGGTCGAGGAGATCGCAGGCGAGCGCATGATCGTGCTGCTCTCCTCGGGCAACCTCGCCATCAGCCAGGCGGTCTGGAACCGGCTGCAGGAAGGCGTGTGGCTGGACGGCCAGCAGCACACGCTGCGCGACGTGCCGACCATGTTCCGTGCCGCGCAGCTGGCCGGCGCGGCGGTGCGGGCCGTGTTCGACGCCGACGGCCCCGCCCTTTCCGCGCAGAACATCGCCTTCGACATCGCGCTGCTGCTGGGCGGGCAGATCGGCGGGCAGCCGCAGCGGCTGTTCATGGTCTACGCCGCCGGCAACTTCATCGAGGCGACGGCCGACACCCCCTTCCTCCAGATCGGCGAGCACAAGTACGGCAAGCCCATCCTCGACCGTGCCCTGACCTCGGCGACGACGCTGGCGGATGGCGTGAAGCTCGCGCTGATCAGCATGGATTCGACGCTGCGCTCGAACCTCACGGTCGGCATGCCGCTCGACCTGCTCGTGTACCGGGAAGGGACCCAGCGCGTGGCGCTACGCCGGCGCATCACGGAGGACGACGCCTATTTCCGTGCCGTGCGGGACGGCTGGTCGAACAGCCTGCGCGACGCCTACCGCGCCATGCCCGGCCCGGATTGGGTGCCGGGCTGACCCTTGCGCGCCCGCACGGCGCGGCCACTAATGCGCGAACCGAACGGGAGGACACGAACATGATCGGACGCAGAGCCACGCTGGCGCTCGGCGCGCTTTCCACCGGCCTCGGCGCGCGCCGGGCGGCGGCGCAGGCGTGGCCGAGCCGGCCCATCCGCATCGTCGTGCCCTTCGGCCTCGGCGGCTCGGCCGACGTCGCCGGGCGGTTCCTGGCCGGCCCATTGTCGGAGGCGCTGGGCCAGAGCGTGGTCATCGAGAACCGCCCCGGCGCCGGCGGCACGATCGGCGCGGATGCCGTGGTGAAGTCGAATGACGGCCACACGCTGCTGCTGATGTCGAACACCCATACGGCGAACGAGACGCTGCTGCCGAACCGCCCCTACGTGCTGATGCGCGACCTGGCGCCGGTCGCCTTCATCAACGTCGCGCACCACGTGCTGGCGGTGCATCCCTCGCTGCCCGCGACCTCGGTGCAGGAGTTGATCGCCTACGCGAAGGCGAACCCGGGCAAGATCGACTACGCCTCCTCCGGCCCAGGCACGCCCTATCACGTGGCGGGCGAGGTGTTCCGTGCCATGGCCGGCATCGAGATCACGCACATCCCCTTCCGCGGGTCGAACGAGGCGCGCACGGCGCTCATCTCGGGCCAGGTGCCGATGATGTTCGACGCCATCCCTACCATGGCGTCCCAGGCGCAGGCCGGGCGCGTGCGTGCGCTGGCCACGACCGGTCCGCGCCGCAGCCCCCTGCTGCCCGAGGTGCCGACGGTGGCCGAGGTGCTGCCCGGCTACGAGGCCAGCATCTGGCTCGGCCTCATGGCGCCCACCGCGATGCCGATGGAGCAGCGCGAGCGCCTGAATGCCGAGGTGAACCGCGTCATGGGCCTCGAGGCCACGCGCGCCGCGCAGCTGCGCCTCGGCGCCCAGGTCAACCCGATGTCGATCGCGGAATTCGACGCCTTCCTGCGCGGCGACATCGCCAAGCAGGCGGAAGGCATCCGCATGGCCGGCATGCAGCCGACCTGACGGCGCCATGGTCGCCTTCACCCTGAACGGCGCCGCGGTCGCGGTGGAGGTACCGGACACGACGCCGCTGCTGCACGCTTTGCGCGGGCCGCTCGGCCTGTCCGGCCCGCGCTTCGGCTGCGGTGCGGAACAGTGCGGCGCCTGCGTCGTGCTGGTCGATGGCGTGCCGGCCTACGGCTGCACGCTTGGCACCGGCGCCGTGGCCGGGCGCCACGTGACGACGGTGGAGGGCCTCGGCACGGAGGACGCGCCGCATCCGCTGCAGCGCGCCTTCCTCGAGGAACAGGCGGGGCAGTGCGGCTTCTGCCTGTCCGGCATCCTGGTCGCGGCGGCGGCGCTGCTGGCGCGCGAGCCGGACCCGGACGAGGCCGCGATCCGCGCCGCACTCGACCCCCATCTCTGCCGCTGCGGCAGCCACAACCGCATCCTGCGCGCCGTGCGACGCGCGGCGGCGGAGATGGCATCCGGCCGCCGGGCGCCGGAGCCAGGCGCATGAGCGACCTCGACCGCCGCGCCGCGCCGCCGGGGAAGCTGCCGGGCAGCCTCGCGGCCGATCCGCGGCTCGACCGCTGGCTCGCCTTCGACGCCGCGGGGCATGTCACGGTCACGCCCGGCAAGGTCGAGCTGGGGCAGGGGATCCTGACCGCGCTCGCGCAGATCGTGGCCGATGAGCTCGACGTCGCGCTGGTCCGTGTGCGCCTGCAGGCGGCCGCGACGCCGGACAGCCCGAACGAGGGCGTCACCTCCGGCAGTCTCTCGGTGCAGGACAGCGGCATGGCGCTGCGCCACGCGGCAGCCGCGGCGCGCGCCATCCACCTCGGCGTCGCGGCGCAGCGGAGCGGCGTGCCGGTCGAGGCGCTGCGTGTCGCGGATGGTGCCTTCGTCGCGCCGGATGGGCGGCAGGTCGGATCCTACTGGGCGCAGGCTGCGGCTGGGCTGCTCGACTGCGAGGCGCCGGCCGAGGCGCGCCCCAAGCCGCCGGCCGAGCGCCGCGTCGCCGGCACCTCCGTCCCGCGTCTCGACCTGCCGGACAAGGTGTTCGGCGCGGCGCGCTTCGTCCATGATCTGCGCCTGCCGGGGATGCTGCATGCCCGCGTGGTACGCCCGTCGGCGCGGCGCGCGCGGCTGGTTGCGCTGCAGGACGGCGCGCTGCCCGGCGATGCGGTCGTGGCACGCGACGGGTCCTTCCTCGCGGTGCTGGCCGAGGCCGAGCACGACGCAGAGCGCGCCGCCGATCGCCTGGCGGCCCGCGCCACTTGGCAGGCGGCCGACACCCTGCCGCCCGCGCATGCGCTTGCGGATTGGCTGCGCGCGGCGCCGGGCGAGCATGCCGTGGTCGCGGCGCAGGACGCGCCCGCCGGCGCCCCGGCCCGCACGCTGCGCGCGACCTTCCACCGGCCCTACGTGACCCATGCATCGGTCGGCACCTGCTGCGCGGTGGCGCGCTGGCAGGCAGGCGCGCTCGAGGTCTGGACCCATTCGCAGGGCGTCTACAACCTGCGTGCCGACCTCGCGAAGGCGCTCGCGATGCCGGAGGAGGCGATCCTCGTCCGCCACATGGAAGGCGCCGGCTGCTACGGCCACAACGGGGCGGACGACGTGGCGCTGGACGCCGCGCTCGCCGCCCGCGCCGCACCCGGGCGACCGGTGCGCGTGCTCTGGTCGCGCGCCGAGGAACTCGGCTGGGGGCCGGTCTCCTCCGCGATGCTCGTGGACATCGAGGCGTCGCTCGACGCGGCGGGCAACATCTCCGACTGGCGGGAGGAGGTCATCAGCCACGGCCATTCCTCCCGCCCCGGGCGCGGCGCGATGCCGACGCTGCTGGCCGTCGAATACATGGACCCGCCGCGCGAGATCCCGAATGCGCTGAACCCGCCGCTGGCCTCGGGCGGCGGCGCGCAGCGCAATGCGGTGCCGGCCTATCGCATGCCGCGCCTGCATGTCGGCGTGAAGCGGCTGGCCGGGATGCCGCTGCGGGTCTCGGCGCTGCGCGGCCTCGGCGCGCCTGCGAATGTCTTTGCGATCGAATCCGTCATGGACGAGTTGGCGCAGATGGCCGGCGAGGACGCGCTCGACTTCCGGCTGCGCCACCTGGATGACCCCCGCGGGCGCGACGTGCTGGCGGCGGCCGCGCAGATGTGCGGCTGGCGCGGGCGTGCGAAGCGGGAGGGCTTCGGCCTCGGCCTCGCCTATGCGCGCTACAAGAACACCGGGGCCTACTGCGCCGTCGCGGCCGAGATCGAGGCGCTGGACCGCGTCTTCTGCCGCCGCCTCTGGATCGCCGCCGATGTGGGGGAGGCGATCAACCCCGACGGTGTCGCCAACCAGTACGAGGGCGGCGCCATCCACGGCGTGTCGATGGCGCTGATGGAACAGGTCGCCTTCAACGCCCGCGCGGTCACCTCCGACGACTGGGAGACCTACCCGATCCTTCGCTTTTCCGAGGTCCCGGCGGTCGAGACGCGGCTGATCGCCCGGCCGGACCAGCCGCCGCTCGGGGCGGGGGAGGCGTCGCTCGCGCCCGCCATCGCCGCCATCGCCAACGCCATCCACGACGCGCTCGGCATCCGCCCGCGCGCCATGCCCTTCACGCCGGAAAACCTCGCCGCCTCATGATTCCGCTCACCCTCGCCTGCACATCCTCCGACCGCACGCGCCCGCTGATGGACGGGCGCTTCCGCGTGCCCGGCTGCGACATCACCTTCCTGCCGGGCGAACCCGAGGACATCTTCCGCCGCGCGCTGCGCGACCGCGCCTTCGACGTCACGGAACTCTCGTTCAGCAGCCACATCCTGACGACGATCCGCGGCGACAGCCCTTATGTCGGCGTGCCGGTGTTCCTGTCGCGCGCCTTCCGCCATTCGGCGGTCTACATCCGCACCGACCGCGACATCCGCACGGCCGCCGACCTCGCGGGACGCACCATCGGCCTGCCGGAATACCAGCAGACAGCGGCATTATGGATGCGCGGCATCCTGCGTGAACACTACGGCGTCGACACGAAGGGCATCGCCTGGCGCACGGGGGGCGAGCGCGTGGCGATCACCCTGCCGGAGGATTTCGACGTAAAGCCCGCGGGCCGCGACCTCGAGGCCGCGCTGGCCGCCGGCGAGATCGACGCGCTGATCGCGCCGCGCCCGCCTGCCTGCCTGCGCGACCGCAGCGCGCCGGTGGACCGCCTCTGGCCCGATTACCGGGCCGAGGAACAGGCCTGGTTCGGCGCCTCCGGCTTCTTCCCGATCATGCATTGCCTGGCGGTGCGCAAGGACGTGGCGGAACGCCATCCCTGGCTGCCGGTCGAATTGTTCCGCGCCTTCGCCGCGGCCAAGGCGGCGTCGCTCGCGGAACTGCGGCTGGTCAACGTGCTGCGCGTCTCGCTGCCATGGATCGCGGCTGCGGCTGAGGCGCAGATCGCGGTCATGGGCGGCAATCCGTGGCCCTACGGCTTTGCGCGCAACCGCGACGAGATCGCGGCCATGATCCGCTTCGCGGTGGCCGACGGCCTGGCGGCGCAGCCCATCGCGCCGGAGGCGCTGTTCCACCCGAGCGTGCTCGACCTTGCCGACGCAGGCTGAGCCGTCCGAAGGGCTTGCCTGCCCGGCGCCGTGGTCGCATCACTCCCGGCGTCGAAACCGGGAGAACGCCCAATGACCAAACTGACCCGCCGCCTCGCGCTCGGCGCGGCCGCCGCGACACTTGCCGCGCCGGCGCTTCGTGCCCAGGGCGCGCCCATCCGCATCATCGTGCCCTTCGCGCCGGGCGGCTCGACGGATGCCGTCGCACGCCTCGTGGCACCCGGCCTGACGCAGCGCCTCGGCGCGCCGGTGGTGGTCGAGAACCGCGGCGGCGCTGCGGGCTCGATCGGCACCGATGCCGCCGCCAAGGCGCGGCCGGACGGCCTGACCTGGCTGCTCACCTTCGACAGCCACGCGACGCTGAAGGCGCTGCTGCCGCAACTGCCCTTCGACCCGGACCGCGACCTGGATCCCGTCATGCTGATCGGCGGCGCGCCGTATGTGCTGGCCTGCAAGCCGGACAAGCCCTTCCGCGCGATCGCCGACGTAGTGAACGCCGCGAAGGCGCGGCCGGAGGCAGTGTCCTTCGCATCCACCGGCAACGGCACGATCGGCCACCTGACCATGACGCTGCTGCAGGGCAAGGCGGGTATCCGCATGGCGCACCTGCCCTATCGCAGCGGCGGGCTGGCCGTGAACGACACGGTGGCGGGGCACACCGACATGATGATCGGCTCGGCCGCCGTGGTGAACCCGCATGCGCGCGGCGGCACGCTGCGCATCTTCGCGCAGTTCGGCCCCGAGCGACTGCCCGCGCTGTCCGACCTCCCGACCGTGGGCCAGGCCGGCATCGACGGCCTGGAGGCCGAGGCCTGGTGGGGCGTGCTCGCGCCGCACGGCACGCCGGCCGAGGCCGTGGCGCGCATGAACGCGGCGCTGCGCGAATCGCTGAACGAGGACCGCGTGCGCACGACGATGCAGGACGTGCAGCAGGCACGCCTGATCGCCTCCACGCCCGCGGAATTCGGCGCCTTCCTGACGCGGGAAGTGGCGAAGTGGGGCGAGGTGGTACGGGCGAACAACATCCGCGCGGATTGAGGCAAGGCAGGGGGGAGAAGGGAACTTCTGCCCGCAGACCCCCTTCAACCTTCTTTGTCCTTTGGCACCCCACCTCCCAGGATCCGTGCCAGGCGCCAAGGAGGGGGATCGGGGGAGGTTTACCTCCCCCCACCTTCCTTCACGCGCCCCACCTCTCGCAGAACCCCGCCGCGTCCTCCGCCTGGAACGTCGCCAGCCGCGTCATGATCGTCTCGAAGGGCCAGTTCCACCACGCGATCGCCTGCAGCCGCGCGGCGATGTCCGGCGGGAAGCGGTCCCTGATCCGCCGCGCGGGCACGCCGCCTACGATCGCGTAGGGCGCCACGTCCTTCGCGACCACCGCGCCGGCCGCCAGCACCGCGCCGTCGCCCACCGTGACGCCCGCCAGCACCGTCACGCCATGGCCGATCCAGACATCGTGGCCGATCCGCGTGCGAGCCGCGCGGCGCGCGGCGAAGAAGCCGGCGTCGCGCTGCTGCGCGGGGTCGTAGTATTCCGGCACGTAGGTGAAGCGGTGCTGGGAGGGACGCCCCATCGGGTGGTTCGGCGGACCGATCCGCACATGCGCCGCGATGGCGCAGAACCTGCCGATCTCGGCATCCGCGACCTGGCAGTCGTGGCCGAGGTAGGATGCGTCGCCGATCGTCGCGTATTCGACCGAGCAGCGTTCCAGGATCTCGCAGCGCGCGCCGATAGTTGCCTCGCGCAGCCGGGCGGTCGGGTGGATCACGGTCTCGGCGATCTTCGCGCGCGGCATGGGCTGGTCCATGGGCGTCTCCTCAGGCGTCGCAGGACGCCGGTGCGGGACCGTGCCGTCAAGGCGGACGAGTGCAGCGGCTGTCGGCCGCGCGTCCCGCATGCCAGGCGCGGCCGTGCGCGGGGCCGCGTGAATTCATCCAGCCGTCACGCGCGGCGCGGCGGGCCTCCGCTTGCGCCGCCGTCGGCCCACCGCCATCGTGGCCGCGAACGAACGAGGAGACAGCCATGCCCGCGCCCATCCAGGTCTGGACTTGGCCGACGCCGAATGGCCACAAGGTGCATATCCTGCTCGAGGAGCTCGGCCTGTCCTACGAGGTCGTGCCCGTCGCGATCGGCAAGGGAGAGCAGTTCCGCCCCGAATTCCTGGCCATCACGCCGAACCACCGCATCCCCGCGATCGTCGATCCCGAGGGGCCGGGCGGCAAGCCGTTCAGCCTGTTCGAGAGCGGCGCCATCCTGATCTACCTGGCCGAGAAGGCGGGCAGCGACCTGATCCCGCGCGATCCGGCCGCCCGCTACACCTGCCTGCAGTGGCTCATGTTCCAGATGGGCGGCGTCGGGCCGATGTTCGGCCAGTACAACCACTTCGCCAACTATGCGGTCGAGAAGCTGCCCTATGCGATCGAACGCTACACGAACGAGGTCGCGCGCCTGCACCGGGTGCTCGACAAGCGACTGGCCGAAAGCGCCTGGCTCGCCGGCCCGGACTACTCGATCGCCGACATCGCGACCTTCCCCTGGATCCGCAATCCCGAGCGCCGCGGCGTTGATCTCGGTCAATATCCCAACGTCGCCCGCTGGCACGATGCGATCGCCGCGCGCCCCGCGGTGCAGCGGGGTGTCGAGGTCCTCGCCGCGAACCAGCGCCGCGGGCAGATGACCGATGCCGAACGCGAGGTGATGTTCGGCAAGACCCAGTTCGCGGCACGCTGAACGGCGCCGCGGACCAACAGGAACGCCAGGAAACCATGGCCGAAATCGACCATATCGTGATCGGGGCGCGAACGCTCGAGGAAGGGGCGCGCTACGTCGAGGACCATCTCGGCGTGAAGCCGTCCAAGGGCGGCGCGCATCCGGGGATGGGCACGCACAACATGCTGCTTGGCATGGGGGCCAACTGCTACATCGAGGTGATCGCGCCCGATCCGGCGCAGCCCGACCCGCCGCATGCACGCCCCTTCGACCTCGACGACGCGTCGCTGCGCACCATGCTGGAAGCGGAGCCGCGGCTGATCGCCTATGTCGCCTCGACCCCCGCGCTCGATGCCGTGGTGTCGCGGCTCGGCGCGTCGCAGGCCGGGGAGATCATGGCCATGTCGCGCGGCAACCTGTCCTGGCGCATGGCCTTCCCGCCGCAGCGGCAGGACATGGACAACCTCATCCCGCCGCTGATCCAGTGGGAGGGGGAACGAGCGGCCAGGCACATCCGGGATTCGGGTTGGCGGCTCACCGCGCTCGAGGCCGAACACCCGGAAGCGGAGGCGGTCCGCGCCTCGCTGACGACGCGCGGCCTCGGGGACACGGTGAAGGTGCGCCAGAGCCCGCATCCGCGCCTCGTGGCCCATCTGCGCCATCGCGACGGCCGGGAGGTCACGCTCACGAGCGCCTGACGGCCCCGTTCGAGAAGGCGTTCGACCGCGGCGCGTCGGCCCGTGTAGGATCGTGGTGCGCTGCGGAAAGGCGTTCGGCACGGGGATGAGATGCGGCCTTCACCCGATGGGACGGTATCGCCAGACGCTCGCGGGCGGGAGGTTGAGCGGCGTGAAGGCCTCGCGCCGCGCGGCGAGGCCGAGCGCGCGCCAGGGCAGCGGCGAGGTCACGCAATAGGTGTAGAGCAGGAAGCCCCGCCCAGGCGCCACGGCCTCGACCGCCGCGACGAAGCGGCGCTGCGCCTCGGTGGGCAGCAGCACGAGCGGAATGCCGCAGATGGCGGTGCCGACCCTGCCGTGCAGCGCCGCCGGCAGCGCCTCGGGCAGGGCGAAGGCGTCGCCCTCGATCACCGTGACGCCGGGCAGGCTCTGCGCGAGGTGGCGCGCCATGTCGGGCACGATCTCGACGACCACGAGCCGCTCGGGCGGCACCCCGGCGGCCAGCAGCGCGCGGGAGACGGCACCGGTGCCCGCGCCGAGCTCGACCACGACCTCGTCCTCGGCGCGCTCGACCAGCGCCGCGATTCGCCGCGTCAACGCCGGGGAGGAGGGCACGATGGAGCCCATCTGCAGGGGGTTGGCGAGCCAGCGGCGAAGGAACAGACTGAACCCGCCCGACCCGTCTTGCTTGGAGCGCCCGCCGAGGGTGATGCCGGACATACAGTTCTCCGTGACGAAACGATGACATTTCAAAGGGATGCACGTTTTCGCGTGATAGGTCGCTGCCCCCGGGCGCGCCAGTTACGGTTGCATGGCAGGCACCCGTCCCGCGGCCGGGGCCGGGCGGTCGGCGCATGACCGCGCGCATCCTCGTCGTCGACGACGTGCCGGCGAATCTGCGGCTCCTGGAGGCGCGGCTGCGCGCCGAGTATTTCGAGGTGGCGCTCGCGGCCTCAGGGCCGGAGGCGCTGGCGCTCAGCAGCGCCTGGTCGCCCGATGTCGTGCTGCTCGACGTGATGATGCCCGGGATGGACGGCTTCGAGGTCTGCCGCCGGCTCAAGGCGCAGGCATCGACCGGCCATATACCCGTCGTGATGGTCACCGCGCTGACCGAGCAGGCGGAGCGCGTGCGCGGCCTCGAGGCGGGCGCGGACGACTTCGTCTCGAAGCCGGTGGACACCGCGCTGCTGCTGGCGCGGCTGCGCGCGCTGCTGCGCGTCAAGCAGGTGCTGGATGCCTGGCAATTGCGGGCCGACACGGTGCGCGACCTCGGCGTCGAGCCCGCGCCCGTGCCCGCGGACCTGCTGATGGGCGCGCGGATGCTGCTGGCCGGCGGCGGGGCGGCCGAGGCCGCCACGATCTCGGCCGCGCTCGGCGCGGACGGCGTCATCGTCGAGCACGCGGCGGAGGAGGCCGCCGCCTGGGAAAGGCTGCAGGACGATGCGCACGACCTGGCGCTGCTGAGCCTGCCGATGGCCGGCGGCGATGCGCTCCGGCTTGCCTCCCGCCTGCGCGCGCGGGCCGAGAGCCGGGACTTGCCGGTGATCCTCCTGGCAGCCGACGACCAGCGCGCGGCGGTCCTGCGCGCCTTCGATCTCGGTGCCAGCGACCATGTCTCGCGCCCGCTCGATCCCACGGAATTGCGGGCGCGGGTGCGCAACCAGCTGCGCCGGCGGCGCTACCAGGACCTGCTGCGCGAAAGCCTGGATCGCTCGCTCGAACTCGCGGTGACCGACCCGCTGACGGGGCTGCGCAACCGGCGCTATGTGCGGCGGCACCTCGAGCAGTTGATCCATTCCGGCGCGCCGGTCGCGCTGCTGCTGATCGACGTCGACCGCTTCAAGCCGCTGAACGACCGGCACGGGCACGGCGCCGGTGACATCGCGCTGAAGGAGGTCGCGAACCGCCTGCGGGAGCACCTCCGCGCCGTGGACGTGGTGGCCCGCTACGGCGGGGAGGAGTTCCTGGTGGTCATGGCCGGGGCCTCGGACGAGGAGACCGCAACCGTCGCCGAGCGCCTGCGCGCCGTGGTCGCGGAGCGGCCAGTGGTCGCGGCCGGCCTTTCCTTGCCGATCACGATCAGTATCGGCGTCGCGACGGCGAAGGAACTTTCCGGCGCCGAGCGCCTGATCGCCGCCGCCGATGCCGCGCTCTACAGAGCGAAGGAGCGCGGGCGCAACCGGGTCGAGCAGGCACTGGACGAAGACTGGACGGCCACGGCCGACTGACCGCCGGCGCCACGATGCCAGGGCCCATGCGACGCGAGTTCCCGACGATCCATGTGACCAGGCAAAGGCCGGGCGGGAGCCCGGCGCCGGCTACTTGATCTTGGCTTCGCGGAAGACGACGTGCTTCCGCGCCACCGGGTCGTACTTCCGCTTTTCCATCTTCCCGGTCATGGTCCGGGTGTTCTTCTTCGTCACGTAGAAGTAGCCGGTGTCGGCGCTGCTGACGAGGCGAATGAGGATCGTGTTCGACTTGGCCATGGCAAAAACTCCGAGGCCCGCGGACCAGACGGCCCCGGGCGCGAGGGGGCGGAAATTAGCGCGAAGCGCGCCGGCGTCAAGGGAAACGGCGCGGGTCTCGCTGCCCCGGCGTCAGCGCGCCATGGCGGCCCGGTGGGCGATCGGGTCCAGCACCAGCGCGCGCGCGGCCGGCAGGTCGGCCTCGCTGCCCTCGCCGGGCGGGCAGGCCGCGCGCAGCGCCTCGACCGTCGCGGCCGGCACTGGGTGCCGCAGCGCGCGCAGGCGGGACAGCGCCGGCCCCATCGGCCGCGCGCCGGCCGCCAGCGCCGCGAGGTTGCCGGCCGCAGCGGCCGCGCTGCCCCCGGTGCAGAGGCCCGGCAGCACGCCGACGCCCTGCAGCGGCCAGCCCGCCGGCATGATCAGCCGGGACCACGACATCAGCAATTCGCCGCCATCGGGCAGCGGCACCACGAGTTGCACCAGCCCCTTGCCCGTCGTCGCGCTGCCTGCGACCGCCGCACGGCCGCGGTCGGACAGGGTCGCGGCCAGGATTTCCGCTGCCGACGCGGTCCGTCCGTCCACCAGCACCACCAGCGGCAGCCCCTCCGAGAGGTCCGGCGCCGCCGTGACATACATGCGCCCCGAATCGGGATGCCGGCCGATCGTGCGGAAGGCCTCTCCGTCGGCCAGGAAGATGTCCGCCACCGTCGCCGCCTGAGACAGCAGCCCGCCGCGGTTGCCGCGCAGGTCGAGCACCACCCCGCGCGGCGCCTCGTCCTCGGCGAGCGCGGTGAGCAGCGCGGCCGCAACCTGCCGCTGGGTGTGCGCGGTGAAGCCCGGGATGCGGATGACGAGCACGCCGTCCTGCCGTTCGCTCGACACCGGGTCCGCCGGCGGCAGGGTGCGGACCAGCACCACCTCCCGCCGCTGCCGCCCCTGCAGCACCAGAAGGCGCACCGCCGTGCCGGCCGGGCCTTCCAGCAATTCGGCCGCGCCGCTCGAATCGCGGATGCGCAGCGCCTGCCCGTCGATCGCTAGCACGCGCGTCCCCACCGTGAGCCCCGCCTCGGCTGCCGGCCCGTGCGCCGCGACAGCGGCGATCACGGCGCCGCCGCCCCGGCGCGGCGCGAGGCGCAGCCCGAGCCCCGCTTCCCCGGTGCGTCGGGCCCGCGCGGCCTGCGCCTCCCAGGGCGTGACGTAGCGGCTGAAGGGATCGAGGTGGCCGAACACGGCCTCGAAGGTCTCGGCGATGATGCGCGGCGCGCCCGCCTGGCGGAGCACGGGGGAGACGGCCCAGGCGGCTTCCTGGAAGCGGGTCAGCCCGTCCGCCGCGGCGCCGCCGGCGCGCGCCGCGGCGTCGGGCCCCGCCGTGCCCGCCGGCACCGGGCGGATCAGGAGCGGCCCGCCCTCGGTCACGAGCGCGAAGTCCCCGCCGGCCCGCTCGACCCTGAGCGCCGGGTCGAGTCGCTGCAGCCCGGCCAGCCCCCAGGTGACGAGGTCGGCCGGCGTCGCTGCTTCGAGGTGGCGTTCGAGGATGGTGGCGAAGCCCGCGCCGATCACGAGGCGCATCTCCTCGCGCGGGAAGGGGGCGGTACGGACCGCTTCCTGCGCCGGGGCGCGCCCGGGCAGCAGCAGGACCAGCAGCAGAACCAGCAGCGCCGGCAGGATCAGTGCCGGCGCGGCCGCCCTTTCGGCGCGGGCCGGCCGCGGCCGCGCGCCGGCAGCCCCTGCATCAGGTGGAACACCATGCCGCCGGTCCGCGGCGTCGCCTCGTGCAGGCGCGCCTCCACCGCCTGTCCCAGCGAGAAGGTGAGCCTCGTCCTGCGACCGGCCAGCGTCTGCGTGGCCTCGTCCAAATCCCATCGGTCGTCCGGCAGAGATCCGAGCGGCACGATCCCGCTCGCCCCGTTCTCCTCCAGGGTGACGAAGAGGCCGAAGCGAGTCACTCCGGAAATGCGCGCCTCGAACGACTCTCCGATCCGCTGTGCCATGAACGCCGCGAGGTAGCGGTCGACGGCGTCGCGTTCCGCCGCCGCGGCACGGCGTTCGGTGTTCGTGATGTGCTCGGCCGTCTCGGGGAAGCGGGCGGCCTCGGTCTCGTGCAGGCCATCCGTGCCGAGTTTCAACCCGCGAATCAGTGCGCGGTGCACCAGCAGGTCTGCGTAGCGGCGGATCGGGCTGGTGAAATGCGCGTAGCGCGCGAGCGCCAGGCCGAAATGGCCGATGTTGTCGGGCTGGTAGGCGGCCTGGGACTGGCCGCGCAGCACCGCCTCGTTCACCAGGCGCTGGTGCGGCGTGTCCTTCACCTTCTCCAGCACGCGGGCGAAGTCGCGCGGGTGCAGGCGGTCCGATGGCGGCAGCGTGACGTCGAAGGTCGCCAGGAATTGGCGCAGCCCCTCCATCTTCTGGTCCGAGGGGCGGTCGTGGACGCGGTACATGCAGGGCTGGAACAGGCGCTCCAGCTCCTCCGCCGCGCAGACATTGGCGGCGACCATGAATTCCTCGATCAGCCGGTGCGAATCGAGGCGCGGGCGAGGGCTGACGCCGGTCACGCGGCCCTCCGCATTCAGGTCCACCTTGCGCTCGGGCACGTCGAGGTCGAGCGTGCCGCGCTTCTCCCGCGCGGCCAGAAGCGCGCGGAAGGCGCCATAGAGGCGCCCGACATGCCCGGACGCGAGCGCGGCGGGGTCTTCGCCGGCATCGGCGGCCGCCTGGACCTGTTCGTAGGTCAGGCGCGCGGCGGACCGCATGATGCCGCGCCCGAAGGCATGCGCCCGCTTCCGGCCCTGGCCGTCGAAGCGCATCTCGACATAGAGGCAGCCGCGGTCCTCCGCCGGGCGCAGGCTGCACCAGCCGTTCGACAGCGCCTCGGGCAGCATCGGCACGACGCGGTCGGGGAAATAGACAGAATTGCCGCGTGCCCAGGCTTCCCGGTCGAGCGCCGAGCCCGTCGTCACGTAATGCGCCACGTCGGCGATGGCGACGAGCACGCGCCAGCCGTCGCCGTCCGGTTCGGCGAAGACGGCGTCGTCGAAGTCGCGGGCATCCGCGCCGTCGATCGTGACCAGCGGGATGTCGCGCAGGTCGACCCGCCCGTGGGCGGCGACGCCCCGGGCGCGCTCGGCCTGCTGCACGGCCTCGGCCGGGAAGATGTCGGGGATGCCGTGCGCGTGGATGCAGACCAGCGAGACCGAGCGCGGCTCCCCCATCACGCCGAGGCGTTCCGTGATGCGCGCCGGCTTCGGCCCGAGGTGGCGGGTGGAGGGCAGGGGCTCGGCGAGCACGATGTCGCCCGGCCGCGCGCCGCCTTCCTGGCCCTTCGGGACCTCCCAGATGCCCTTCTGGCGGCGGTCGGTCGGAATGATTCGGCCTTCCTCGAAGACACCGAGGATGCGGGCGGGCGGCGCGCCGCCGATGCGCTTGAAGGTGCGGCCTTCGTACTTCCCCGGCCCGATCTCGCGCAGCCGCGCGAGCACCCGCTCCCCGGCCGTCAGCGCCGGCTGGCCCTTGGGCTCGGGCCGCATGTAGACGATCGGCGGGCGGCCTTCCCCTTGCCATTGCAGTGGGCGGGCGATGGGGTCGCCGTCCGGGTCGGTGCCCGTGACCTCGACCGGCGCGATCTCCGGCAGGCGGGAGGAGGCGATGATCCCGCGCTTGCCGGCCGGCGCGGCGCTGCCTTCCGCGGCCAGTTCACGCATCAGGATGCGCAGCGCCGGGCGCTGGTCCGACGACAGGCCGAAATGCCGGGCGATGTCGGATTTGGTGACGCGGCCCGGCGCCTCGGCCAGGAAGGCGCGGAGCTCGGCCTTGCCGGGCAGGGCGGGCGGTTCGGGCAGGCGGGCGGCGGCCCGGCGCCGGGCGGAGGCTCGGGGTGCGGCGGCGGCGGGGCGGGGCGGTTTGGCGATGCCCTTGGCGGTCCGGCGGTGCGGCGCGGCGTCGTGGCCGGGCGCGCCGGCCGTGCCGTCGTCGCCGGCTTCCGCCGGGGCGGCGTGGCGGGGCGCGTCCTCGCCGTTGCCGCGCCGGGGTGGGCGCGCCGGCGCCGCCTCCGTCGCGCCGGCCTTCCGCGCCCGGGCCTTGTGTCCCTTCGGCGGCGGCCCGCGGCGGGGCATCAGCGCGCGGTCTTGCCGGCGCGCGGCGCGGGTTTCGACCGCGCGGCGGGCTTCGCCGCGGCCGTCTTTGCCGCAGGCTTCGCGGCGGGCTTGCGGACGGGTGCCTTGCGTGCGGCTGGCTCGGCCGACTTGGCCGCGGCCTTGCGCGGGGCGGCCTTGGCGGCCGGCGCCTTGCGCCCGGCGGGGCCGCGCGGCTTCAGCGCCTTGCCCTTTTCCGCGAGCAGCGCGACCGCCGCGTCGAGGTCGACCTCCTCCATCGCCACGTCTCGCGGCAGGTTGGCGACCGTCTTGCCGTGCTGCGCATAGGGGCCGAAACGCCCCTTGCGGACCACCACGGGCTCCTTGTCCTTCGGATGGGGGCCGAGTTCGCGCACCCGCGCCCGTGCATCGGCCAGCAGCGCCAGCGCCCGGTTCATGCCGACGGTCAGCACGTCGTCATCCTTGTCGAGCGACTTGAAGACCGATCCGCAGCGCACGTAGGGGCCGAAGCGGCCGAGGCCGGCGGTGATCTCCTCCCCCGTCTCGGGGTCGCGGCCGATGATCCGCGGCAGGGAGAGCAGACCGAGCGCCTGCTCCAGCGCGACAGTGTCCGGCGCCACGCCGTTGGGAAGGCTTGTTCTTTTCGGCTTGGTCGGCTTGCCCTTGGCGTCCGTTCCGGGCTCCCCGAGCTGGATGTAGAAGCCATAGGGGCCACGCTTGAGCGTCACGGCCTCGCCGGTCTCGGGATGGGTGCCGAGCGCCTGCTCGCTCGGCGCCTGGCCCTCGCCCTCCCCTGAATCGACGCCGAAGGGGCGGGTGAAGCGGCATTCAGGATAGTTCGAGCAGCCGATGAAGGCGCCGGTCCGGCCGAGCCGCAGCCCGAGCCGCCCATCGGCGCAGGAGGGGCAGGCGCGCGGGTCCGAGCCATCGCCCCGGGCGGGGAAGATGTGCGGGCCGAGGTCCTCGTCCAGCGAGTCGATCACATCGCGGATCTTGAGATCGCGCGTCGCTTCCACCGCGGCGGAGAACTCGGTCCAGAAGGCGCGCATCACGGCGCGCCAGTCGGCCTGGCCCTCCGAAATTTCGTCGAGCTTTTCCTCCATCTGGGAGGTGAAGCCCGTGTCGACGTATTTCTCGAAGTAGCGGACGAGGAAGGTGGTCACCATCCGCCCGAGGTCCTGGGCGATGAAGCGTCGCTTCTCGAGCGTCACGTACTTCAGGTCCTGCAGGCGCTGCAGGATCGAGGCGTAGGTCGACGGCCGGCCGATGCCGAGTTCCTCCAGCCGCTTGACCAGGCTTGCCTCGGAATAGCGGGGCGGCGGCTGCGTGAAGTGCTGGCTGGCCGCGATGTCGCCGCGCTTCAGCGGGTCGCGCTCGGCCATCGGCGGCAGGATGCGGCTGTCCTCGTCCTCCGACGGCTCGGCGGGCTTGAGGCCGGCGCGGGCATCGGCGGCGCGGTCGTCCTCATCTTCACGGTACAGCTTCAGGAAGCCGTCGAAAGCCACCACGGAACCTGTTGCCCGGAAACGGATTTTTCCATCGCCGTTGGTGATGTCGATGGCCGTCTGGTCGAGTTCCGCCGACGACATCTGCGACGCGACCGCGCGCTTCCAGATCAGGTCGTAGAGCCGCGCCTGGGCGCCATCCAGCTCCCGGCCCATGGCGTCGGGCGTGCGGGTCACGTCGGTTGGGCGGATCGCCTCGTGCGCTTCCTGGGCGTTCTTGGCCTTGGACTGGTACTCGCGCGGGGCGGGGGGCAGGTAGTCGGCGCCGAAGGCGTCCTTCACGTGGTCGCGGATGGCGATCATCGCCTCACGCGCCATCTGGACGCCGTCGGTCCGCATGTAGGTGATGTGGCCGGCCTCGTACAAAGCCTGCGCCGTGCGCATCGCCTGCTGCGCGCCCATGCCGAGCTTGCGCGACGCCTCCATCTGGAGGGTCGAGGTCATGAAGGGCGGCGGAGGGTTGCGCCGGGTGCGCTTCTTCTCGACCGAGGCGACCGCGTAGGTGCCGGCTTCGGCGAGGGCCTTGGCGCGGTTGGCGCTGGCGGCGTCCGGCAGGTCGAACTGCTCGAGCTTGCGGCCGTCGAGATGCGTCAGGCGCGCGGTGAAAGGGGCCCCGGCCGGCGTCTGGAACTTCGCCTCCAGCGTCCAGTACTCGCGCGCCTTGAAGGCCTCGATCTCGGCCTCGCGTTCGCAGACGAGGCGGAGCGCGACGGATTGCACCCGCCCGGCGGACCGGCTGCCCGGCAGCTTCCGCCACAGCAGTGGCGAAAGGGTGTAGCCCACCAGGTAGTCGAGCGCGCGGCGCGCCAGGTAGGCGTCGATCAGCGGCACGTCGAGGTCGCGCGGATGGGCGACGGCGTACTGCACCGCGCGCTTTGTGATCTCGTTGAAGGTGATGCGCCGGACGTCCTTGCCCTTCAGCGCGCCGCGGCTGCCCAGCATGTCCTTCACATGCCAGGAGATCGCCTCACCTTCCCGGTCGGGGTCGGTGGCGAGGAAGAGGCGCTTGGCCCCCTTCAGCGCGGTGGCGATCTTGGCGACCTGCGCTTCCCCGCGTCCGTCCTTGCCCCACACCATGGCGAAGTCCTGATCGGGCAGGACGGCGCCGTCCTTCTCCTCCAGGTCGCGGACATGCCCGAAGGAGGCCAGGACCGTGAAGTCACGGCCGAGATACTTCTCGATCGTCTTGGCCTTGGCCGGCGATTCAACGACGACGACGTCGGACATGTCTTCCAGGATCACCCGTTCGAACTGCGCATGACGCGATGGCCGGGGAGCAGTTCGACCCGGCCCTCCAACTCCAGATCCGTCAGCACGGCCTGCAGATCAGGGGGGGACAGGTGGCAGCGCCGGAGCACCTCGTCAACCGATACCGGCGACAAGCCAATCAGTTCAAGGACTTCGGCCTGTCCTTCCGGGGGCGGGCCAAGTAGTTCGGCCGCCTCCGCCTCCGCGGCGGCCAGCGCGGGCAGGGCAAACAGCGGCGCGTCGCGCGGCGCCTCGGGCAGATGGTCGAGCACGTCCGCGGCGGTCTCGACCAGGTGGGCGCCCTGGCGGATCAGGTCGTTCGAGCCCCGACAGCGCGGATCGAGCGGGCTGCCCGGCACGGCGAAGACCTCGCGCCCCTGTTCCAGGGCAAGCCGCGCGGTGATGAGCGTGCCCGAGCGATGCGCCGCCTCCACCACCACGACACCCAGCGACAGGCCCGCCACGATCCGGTTGCGGCGCGGAAAATGTCGGTTGAGCGGCGCGGTGCCGAGTGGCGCCTCTGCCACCACGGCGCCGCCGGCGGCAATGCGCGCGGCGAGCGCCGCGTTCTCGGGCGGGTAGGGGCGGTCGAGCCCCCCCGGCAGCACGGCGATGGTCGGGCCGGTGCGGAGCGCGCCGTCATGCGCCGCGGTGTCGATCCCGCGTGCGAGGCCCGAGACGACGGTCAGGCCCTTGGCGGCCAGGGCCTCGGCCAGGTCTTCCGCGATGCGCCGCCCGGCGGCCGAGGCGTTGCGCGCGCCGACGATGGCGACGGCGGG
This sequence comes from Roseomonas sp. HF4, assembly GCF_005222755.1. Taxonomy (GTDB): domain Bacteria; phylum Pseudomonadota; class Alphaproteobacteria; order Acetobacterales; family Acetobacteraceae; genus Neoroseomonas. The sequence goes on along the minus strand of NZ_STGD01000002.1, from coordinate 482,540 downwards.
GGCGGCGAGCAGGGGGGCATCGCCCAGCACGGCCAGCACCGGCGGGGCGTCGGGCAGGCGGGCGAGCAGGGGCGGGTAGAGCGGGTCGTCCAGGAAGACAAAGCGGCCGCCGAGCTTCGCCAGCGCGGCGGCTTCCCGCCGCGCCTCGGCTTCGGGCGGCGGGGCGTAAGGCGCGGCTCGGCCGGCCGAGAGCGCGGGCAGGGCAGCGAGCGCAGCCTCGGCGCTGCCGTGCCGGACCAGCAGGCGGCGGAAGGTGAGGGGCCCGACGCCATCCGTTCGGGCGAGCCGGAGCCGGGCGAGGGAGGCGCCCGTCATCGCGGGGCGTGGCGCGCCGGGGTGCGTCGGATGAATGCAACGATCACGGGAGCAATGTGTATAGCAATTCTACCCGGACGTCATTCGTCCAGGCTCGCCGCCGCCGAGCGCGCCCCTCAGCCCTTGCGCCCGATCCGCGGTTCCGTCCCCGCGATCAGCCGGCGGATGTTCGCCTCATGCCGCCAGAAGACCAGCACGCCGACGAGCAGCGCGAGCAGCGCGTGCTCCGCGTCGGCCAGTATCAGCGCCAGCGGCGCCGTGGCCGCGACCCCGATCAGCGTCGCGGCCGAGGAGATCCGCGTGAGCCTCGCCGCCACCAGCCAGACCACCATGACGGCAAGCCCGACCTGCCACATCGCCGCGAGGCACACCCCGAGCGCCGTGGCCCCCCCCTTGCCGCCCTTGAAGCCGAGCCAGACAGGCAGGGTGTGCCCGAGAACGGCGGCGGTGCCGGCGACGAGGTCCTGTTCTCCGATGGTCCAGCGCACCAGCAGGATCGCGGCGACGCCCTTCAGCGCGTCCAGCAGCAGGGTCGCGACGGCGAGGCCCTTGCGCCCCGTGCGCAGCACGTTGGTCGCGCCGATGTTGCCCGACCCGATCGCCCGGATGTCGCCGAGCCCCGCCCAGCGCGTCAGCAGCAGGCCGAACGGGATGGAGCCGATGAGGTAGCCGCCGGCCAGCGCGACGACGAAGGCGACGGAGGGATCCGCGATCACGCCCGCCCCCCGAAGACCCGCCGCCCACCCTTCCAGGTGCCGAGCACCCGCCCTTCCAGCGCGCGCCCGTCGAAGGGGGAGTTCTGCGCCTTGCCCGGCAGTGTGCCGGCCTCGACCTTCCAGCCGCGCTGCGGGTGGAACAGCACGAGGTCCGCCGGCGCGCCCTTCGCCAGCCGCCCGCAGGGCAGGCCGAGCAGCGCCGCCGGCCGGCAGGTCAGCAGCCCGAGCGCGTCCAGCATCGGCAGGTCCCCGCCATGCACCCGCGCCAGCGTCACGCCGAGCAGCGTCGCCAACCCCGCGCCGCCGGCCTCGGCCTGCGCGAAGGGCAGGCGCTTGTCGTCGGCGTCGCGCGGCTGGTGGTCCGACGCGATGGCATCCAGCGTGCCGTCGGCCAACGCCGCGACCACGGCCTGGCGGTCCGCCTCCGTCCGCAGCGGCGGCGAGAGCTTGGCGTAGGTGCGGTAGTCCCCGATCGCCGTCTCGTTCAGGTCGAAGTAGGGCGGCGCCGTGTCCGCCGTGACGCGCAGCCCCTCGGCCTTCGCCGCGCGGATCAGGTCGAGCGCCGCGCCGGTGCTGACATGGGCGAAATGGACGTGCCCGCCGGTCAGCCGCGCCAGCGCGATGTCGCGCGCGACCATCATCGCCTCGGCCGCAGGGGTGATGGCGGGCAGGCCGAGGCGCGTCGCGAGTTCGCCCTCGGTCGCCGCGCCGCCGGCGGCGAGCGTGGGCTCCTCCGGGTGCTGCACCACGAAGGCTCCGAAAGCGCGCGCGTAGGACAGCGCGAGGCGCATCATGCGCGCATTGCCGATGGCGCGCGCCCCGTCCGTGAAGGCGATGGCGCCTGCTTCGCGCAGCAGGCCGAATTCCGCGAGGTCGCGGCCCGCGCACCCTGCCGTCGCGGCGCCGTAGGGCAGCAGGGAGACCGAGCCCGTCGCCTCCCCGCGCCGGATCATGAACGACAGCAGCGCCGGGTCGTCGAGCGGCGGGTCGGTGTCGGGCAGGACGCAGAGCGTGGTGATGCCGCCCGCGGCGGCGGCCTGCGCCGCGCTCGCGATGGTCTCGCGGTGCTCGGCGCCCGGCTCGCCGAGATTGGCGCGCAGATCCACGAGCCCCGGCGCCAGGCAGGCGCCGGCGGCGTCGAGCACCTCGGCGCCCTCGGGCGCCATCAGGCCGGGGCCGAGGTCGGCGATGAAGCCGTCGCGCACCAGGAGCGCCCCGGGCGCGTCGAGGCCGGTGGCGGGATCGAGCAGGCGGGCGCCGGTGACGATGAGATCGCGCATCGGCGCCGGTTATAGACCGGCCCGCGAATCCCGCCATGGGGGTGCGCGCGTCTGCATTCCGGCGCGCCGCTACCTGCCGCCCGTCAGCGCCGCGATCCGCTCGGCATCCTCCGGGTAGCCGAGGCGCCGCGTCACATCGAGCAGCGTCGCGGCGAGCGGCGCGGGCAGGGTCGCCAGCATCTCCGGCGCCCAACTCACCCGCTCGTAGCGCGTGGGCCGCGCATTCGTCGGGATATCGGCCGTGCGCCGCACGGGGCGGCCGGCAAAGGCGCCGAGCGCGACATCGTCCCCGGGGCGGTCGACCCGGAAGATCGCCGCCGCCGGCCGCGCCAGCACCATCGCGTACCAATGGGCGTAGGACGCGACGGCACGCCCGGCCGGCGTCTGGGGCACCTGCGCGGGATCGCGGATGTCGACCCCGGTGCGCTGCCGGATAGCCTCCGCGCGCCAGCCCTGCGACAGCGGCTCGAGGTCCTCCCCCATGATCGACGGAATGGCCGCGAGAGGAGACCGCGCCACCACGAAGCAGCGATGCGGCGCGAGCGGCCCGATCGCGTGGCCCCACGGGTTCGCCAGCCGCTCCACGACCAGCATCCAGGAGACGATGCCGTTCGCCCGCACCCTCTCGTGGCCGACCGCGAGGCCGTTGCGCGACAGCAGGTGCGCCGTGAAGCTCGTGCCGCAGCGCGGATGGCCGAGTCCGACCAGGAAGGGCTGCGCCGGCGTGACCGCGACCCGCCGGACCAGCGCCGCGAGCGTGGCGTCGGCCTCGGGCACCCTGGCCAGCACCGCCGCCGCTTGCTCGGCGAAGCCGGCGGCGTGCAGGCGCACGAAGGTCTCCTCGCGCCGCCGCTCGAGCCGGCGCAGCGCCTCAGCCACTGGTTGGAGCACGCGCCGGCGGCCCGGCGCCAGGCGCAGCACCTCGAGGAAGTGGCCGAGCGCCGCGGCGGGCTCGCCCCGGTCGAGCGTCTCGATGCCGGCACGCTCGGCCTGGTCGGCCGGCGCGGCCGCCGCCGCCGCCTGGCTCCCGGCCGAGTCCGCCCGCCGGAGCGCCGCCGCGGCGGCCTCGACCGCCGCGGCCAGCCGCGCATCTCCCGGCCGAAGCGCCAGCGCGGCCCGGCGATGGCCGAGCGCCGCCCGGAGGTCGCCTCGCGCGCGCGCCACGGCGGCGAGCCCCGTCTCCGCGATGACCGCGCCGGGCACGCGCCGGCGCAGCTCCTCGAGGTTGCGCACCGCCTCGTCGAAGCGGCCGAGCGCGCGCAGGTCGGCGGCGATTTCCGCCAGCAGCCAGGCGCGCCGCGGGGCCAGCGCGAAGGCGGCACGATGGAGCGCGACGGCCTGCTCGAGGTCGCCGCGCCGCCGGGCATCCTGCGCCCGTTCCCGCGCCAGGTCGGGGTCGGGCGCCGGCCCGTCCTGCGGCGCGGTCGCCGGCGCGCTCAGAGGCGCTTCTCGAAATGGACCCGGCGGTGCCCCGCCTCCGCGCCGCGGTGGGTCTCGGTGAAGCCGCGGCGTGGGTACATCGCGACGTTCTCGACCATCTTCTCGTTCGTGTAGAGGCGCAGAAGGCCGTAGCCGCGGCGCCGCGCCTCGGCCTCCGTGAAGGCGAGCAGCCGCCGGCCGACGCCCTGGCCCTGCGCGGCCGGCGCCACCGCGATGTTGTAGAGCAAGAGGCCGTCGGGCTGGTCCTCGAGTATCAGCGCGCCGACCGGCGTGCCGTCCTCCTCCAGGATCCAGGCCTGGCCGGCGGCGATGCGGACGGCGTAGTCGTCGGTCATCGGCGCGGGCTCGCGCCCCAGGCGCGGCACGTAGACGGCATAGGCCGCGCGGACCAGGGCGCGGAGCGTCGCCGCTTCGTCCGGCCGGGCGGGGCGCGGCTCGGCCACCGGTGCCGCTACCGGTTGCGCGGCAGCCGCCGCGCCAGGATGTCGAGCACCGCCATGCGGCAGGCGACCCCCATCTCCACCTGCTCCCCGATCACGGAGCGGGTCGGGTGGTCGGCGATGGCGCTGTCGATCTCGACGCCGCGGTTCATCGGCCCCGGATGCATGACGATGCTGTCATCCTTCGCATGCGCGAGCTTCTCGGCGTCCAGCCCGTAGAAGCGGAAGAATTCCCGCGCCGAGGGCACGAGCCCCCCCGACATGCGTTCGCGCTGCAGGCGGAGCATCATCACGACGTCGGCCCCGGCCAGGCCCGCCTTCATGTCGTGGAAGACCTCGACGCCGAGGCGCGCGGCATCGGCCGGAATGAGCGTCGGCGGGCCGACCACGCGGACGCGGCTGCCCATGGTGGTCAGCAGGTGGATGTTCGACCGCGCGACGCGCGAATGGGCGATGTCGCCGCAGATCGCGACGACGAGCCCCTCCAGTCGGCCCTTGTGGCGACGGATGGTGAGCGCATCCAGCAGCGCCTGGGTCGGATGCTCGTGGGTGCCGTCGCCGGCGTTGATGACCGCCGCGTCCACCTTCTGCGACAGCAGCGCCGGGGCGCCCGACTGCGCGTGGCGGATCACCAGCAGGTCGCATTGCATGGCGTTCAGCGTGGACGCGGTGTCGAGCAGCGTCTCGCCCTTGTTCACCGAGGACTGGCTGACCGACATGTTGATCACGTCGGCGCCGAGCCGCTTGCCTGCCAGTTCGAAGCTGGTGCGGGTGCGGGTGCTGTCCTCGAAGAACAGGTTGATCAGCGTGCGGCCCTTGAGCAGGTCGCGCTGCGTCTTTCCGCTGCGGTTGAGCAGCGCGTAGGACTCGGCCAGGTCGAGCAGGTCCGCGATGTGCGGCGGCTCGAGGCCCTCGATGGCGAGGAGGTGTTTCGACGGGTGGGACACGGGGCGGACCTTAGGGCGGCGGGGAGGGATTCGGCCAGGGGCGCGAGGCATCCAGCGCCGCCTGCAGCATGTAGGCCGCCGCCGCCCGGTCCACCGCCTGCGCCCGCTTGGCACGCGTGAGGTCCGCTTCGGCCACCAGCATCCGGTTGACCGCGGCCGAGGAGAGGCGTTCGTCGAACAGGGCGATCGGAAGCCCGGTGGCGTCCGACAGCGACCGCGCCCAGTCCTTCGCCGCCTGCGCCGCCGGGCCCATGGTCCCGTCCATCGACAGCGGCAGGCCGACGACGATCCCGCCCGCGCCTTCCTTCCGCGCGATGGCGGCGATCTCGGCGGCATTGGCGGCAAGTTTCCCCCGCTTGAGGCTGCCATAGGGGCTGGCCAGCATGAGCGTGACATCGGACAGCGCGACGCCGATCACCTTGGCCCCGGGGTCGAGGCCGATCAGGCGGGCGTGGCGGGGCAGCCCGGCGCGGAGGTCCTTCAGGTTGATGACGGCCATGCCCGGGCTTATGGTCCGGCCCCCGTTTCCCTGGAAGAGCCTTGATGTCCCTCGATACCGCCACCGTGCGGCGCGTCGCCGCCCTTGCCCGCATCCGCCTGCCGGAGGAGGAGGTCGCCCGCGTGCAGGGCGAGCTCAACGGCATCCTAGGCTGGATCGAGCAATTGCAGGCGGTCGACACCGAGGGCGTCGAGCCCATGGCGGGCGGCACGCCGGAGGGGATCGCGGCGATGCCGCTACGCGACGACGTGGTGACCGATGGCGGCCAGGCCGAGGCCGTGCTGGCGAATGCGCCCGACCGCGAGGGTGCCTATTTCGGCGTGCCGAAGGTCGTCGAGTGATGCACCCCACGGATTTCACCCTGGCCGGCGCGGTGGCCGCGCTGGCGGAAGGCGCGATCTCGGCCGAGGAGCTGACGCGCGCGCATGTGGACGCCGTCGAGGCGTTGAACCCGCGGATCAACGCCTTCATCACGACCACGCCCGAGCAGGCGATGGAGGCGGCGCGCGCCTCCGACGCGAAGCGCGCGCGCGGCGAGGCAGGACCGCTGGAGGGCATCCCGCTCGCCATCAAGGACCTGTTCTGCACGGCGGGCGTGCAGACCACCGCGGGGTCCAGGATCCTGGGCGGCTTCGTGCCGCCCTACGAGAGCACCGTGACCGCGAACCTGAAGCGCGACGGGGCGGTGTTCCTGGGCAAGGCGAACCTCGATGAGTTCGCCATGGGGTCGTCGAACCTGACGAGTGCGTATGGCGGCGTCGCGAACCCGTGGTCGCGGCGCAACGACCCGGAGGTGCGGCTGGTGCCGGGCGGGTCGTCCGGCGGGTCGGCGGCGGCGGTGGCGGCGCGCATGGCGCTGGGCGCGACGGGGACCGACACCGGCGGCTCGATCCGCCAGCCGGCGGCCTTCTGCGGCATCGCGGGGATCAAGCCGACCTATGGGCGGTGCTCGCGCTTCGGCATCGTGGCCTTCGCGTCCTCGCTCGACCAGGCGGGCCCCTTCGGGCGCACGGTCGAGGATTGCGCGATCCTGCTGCGGTCCATGGCGGGGTTCGATCCGAAGGATTCGACCAGCGCCGACCGGCCGGTGCCGGATTTCGCCGCCGCCTGCACGCGGTCGGTGAAGGGCCTGCGCATCGGCGTGCCGAAGGAATACCGCCTGGACGGCACGCCGCCCGAGATCGAGCGGCTGTGGCGCCAGGGGCTCGACTGGCTGCGGGATGCAGGCGCGGAGATCGTCGACATCACCCTGCCGCACACGAAGTATGCGCTGCCGACCTACTACATCGTGGCGCCGGCGGAGGCTTCCTCGAACCTCGCGCGGTATGACGGCGTGCGCTTCGGGCTGCGGGTGGCGGAGGCGGGCTTCGACCTGCGCGACCTCTATGAGCGCACGCGCGCGGCGGGCTTCGGGCAGGAGGTGCGCCGGCGCATCATGATCGGCACCTATGTGCTGAGCGCGGGCTACTACGACGCCTACTACCTGAAGGCGCAGAAGGTGCGGGCATTGATCGCGCGGGACTTCACGCAGGCCTTCGCGGGGGTGGATGCGATCGTCACGCCGGCGACGCCGAGCGCGGCGTTTGCCGAAGGCGAGAATTCCGACGACCCAATCCAGATGTACCTCAACGACGTCTTCACCGTGACGGCGAACCTGGCGGGGCTGCCGGGGCTGGCGGTGCCGGCGGGGCTCGACCCGCAGGGGCTGCCGCTGGGGCTGCAGGTGATCGGGCGGCCGTTTGATGAGGAGACGGTCTTCGCGGTGGGGGCGGCGCTGGAGCGCGCTGCGGACTTCAAGGCGCTTCCCAGCACGAGGGCCGGAGCATGAGCTATACCATCGAAGGCGCGACCGGCCCCTGGGAACTGGTCATCGGCCTTGAAGTCCACGCGCAGGTGGTGAGCCGCGCCAAGCTGTTCTCCGGCGCCGCGACCGACTTCGGCGCCGCGCCCAACAGCCAGGTGAGCTTCGTCGATGCCGGCTTCCCCGGCATGCTGCCGGTGATCAACCGCGAATGCGTGGCGCAGGCGGTACGCACGGGGCTCGGGCTGAACGCCAAGGTCAACCTGTGGTCGCGCTTCGACCGCAAGAACTACTTCTATGCGGACCTGCCGCAGGGCTACCAGATCAGCCAGTTCGCGCACCCGATCATCGGCGAGGGCCAGGTCGAGATCGCGCTCGCCGACGGCAGCACCAAGACCATCGGCATCACGCGCCTGCACCTCGAGCAGGATGCGGGGAAGTCGCTGCACGACCAGCACCCGACGAAATCCTTCATCGACCTGAACCGGTCGGGCGTCGCGCTGATGGAGATCGTGAGCGAGCCCGACATGCGATCGCCGGAGGAAGCGGGCGCCTACCTCACCAAGCTTCGGCAGATCCTGCGCTACCTCGGCACCTGCGACGGCAACATGGAGGAAGGCTCCATGCGCGCCGACGTGAACGTGTCGGTCCGCAAGGCCGGCGAGGGATACCGGACGCGCTGCGAGGTGAAGAACGTCAATTCCATCCGCTTCGTCATGCAGGCGGTGGAGGCGGAGGCGCGCCGCCAGATCGAGGTGTGGGAAGGGGGCCGCGAGGTCACGCAGGAAACCCGCCTGTTCGACACCGGCCGCGGCATCACGCGGTCGATGCGATCCAAGGAGGACGCGCATGACTACCGCTACTTCCCCGACCCCGACCTGCCGCCGCTGGTCATCACCCAGTCCTGGGTGGACCAGCTCAAGGCCGCGCTGCCGGAACTGCCCGACCAGCGCCGCGCGCGCTACGTGGCCGACTACGGCATCACGCCCTACGACGCGCATGTGCTGACGCTCGAAAAGGAGACCGCGGCCTATTACGAGGCTGTCGCCCGCGGCCGCGACGCCAAGCAGGCGGCGAACTGGGTGATGGGCGACCTGTTCGCCGCCATCAACCGGACCAAGACCTCGATCGCCGAGCCGCCCGTCTCCGCCGCCGACCTCGGCGCGCTGCTCGACCTGATGGCGGATGGCACGCTGTCGGGGAAACTCGCGAAGGACGTGTTCGAGGCGATGGTCGAGACCGGTCGCGCGCCGGGCGTGATCGTCGAGGAGCGGGGGCTCCGCCAGGTGACCGACACGGGCGCGATCGAGGCGGTGATCGACGGCGTGCTCGCCGCCAATGCCGACAAGGTCGCCGAATATCGCTCGGGCAAGGACAAGCTGTTCGGCTTCTTCGTGGGCCAGACCATGCGGGCCATGCAGGGCAAGGGGAACCCGGCCCTGGTCAACGAGGTGCTGAAGCGCCGCCTGTCCTGAGCCGCGGCTTCCCGGGGACCCGCCGGGCGTGCTTGGCTCATCCCGTCGGTTCCGGGGGGCGGGCATGGAGAGCGAATCGCGGCAGGCCGGCGGAGCGCCGGCGTCTGACCATGCCGGGACGGTACAGGCCGCCGAGCGCGCGGCGGTCCTGATCCTGCTCGCGCTGCTGCTGTACGGCGTGGTGCGGGTGCTGGAGCCCTTCGGCATGGCGATCGCCTTCGGCGCCTTCATCGCCATCGGCACCTGGCCGGCGCGGGACGCGCTGGTGCAGCGGGGGCTGCGGCCGGGACTCTCGGCGGCGGTGATGGTGATCGTGCTGGTGATCGCGCTCGTGGTGCCGCTGCTGATGATGGCGCCGGGCCTGGCCGAGCAGATCGGCACGGTCGCGGGACGTGCGCGCGCGGCGCTCGAGAACCTCTCGCCCGAGGCGCCGGCCTGGGTCGCCGGGCTGCCCCTGGTGGGCGAGGCCGCTTCGCGCGGCTGGGCGCGGCTGCATGGGCTGCAGGGAGGCATCAACGCGCTGCTGGCACCGTACAGCGGGCAGATCGCGCGGCTGCTGGTCGAGGTCGGCCAGGCGGCGGCGGGCAGCGTGGTGCAGGTGCTGCTCGCGCTGATCGTGGCGGCGATGTTCTGGACCGGCGGCGATGCGATGGTGGCGCAACTGCGCGACATCGCCGGGCGGCTGGGCGGCGCGCCCGGCGTGGCCGCCGTGAATGCGGCGGGCGGCGCGGTGCGGGGCGTCGCCTGGGGAGTGGTCGGCACCGGCATCCTGCAGGCGGTGCTGATGGGCGGGGGGCTTGCGGTCGCGGGCGTGCCCGGGGCGGCGGTGCTGGGCTTCCTGACCATGATCTTCTCGATCAGCCAGATCCTGGGGCCGCTCGTGGTCGTGACCTGGGGCGGCGCGGCGGCCTGGCTCTATGGCCAGGGGGACATGGGCTGGGCGATCTTCATGCTGCTTTGGGGCGGCGTCGCCGTCTCGGGCAGCGACAACATCGTGCGCCCGCTGCTGATCCAGCGCGGCAGCGCGATGCCGCTCGGGCTCATCATCCTCGGCGTCTTCGGCGGGCTGATCGCCTTCGGCTTCCTCGGGTTGTTCGTCGGGCCGGCGCTGCTGGCGGTGGCGCATGGGCTGCTCAAAGCCTGGCAGGGCGCGCGGCGGGGCGACCTGCCGGGCTGAACGCCTGCGATGGACGGGCCGGCGCGGCCATGCCATCCGTTCCGCGCAACGTCGCACGGGGATCTTCGCGCATGGCCATCGAACTCTGGACCTGGAACACGCCGAACGGGCGCAAGATCAGCGTGGCGCTCGAGGAGATGGGCCTGCCCTACACGGTCAAGACCGTGAACATCTCGAAGGACGAGCAGTTCAATCCCGAGTTCCTGGCCTTCAGCCCGAACAACCGCATCCCGGCGATCATCGACCCCGACGGGCCGGACGGCCGCCCGATCACGGTCTTCGAGAGCGGCGCGATCCTGCTGTACCTGGCTGAGAAGACGGGGAAGTTCCTGCCGGCGAAGCTGCGCGAGCGCGTGCCGGTCTACGAATGGCTGATGTGGCAGATGGGCGGCTTCGGGCCGATGCCCGGCCAGGTGCACCACTTCATGATGCGCCCCGATGGGCCGGCCAAGGACTACGGGCTGGACCGGTATGGGAAGGAGACGCTCCGCCTTTACGGTGTGCTCGACAAGCGGCTGGCCGGGCGGGACTTCGTCGCGACCGAGGGCGAGCCCTCGATCGCCGATTTCGCGATCCTGGGCTGGGCCTGGCGGCATGAGCGGCACCTGCCGACGCAGGGCAAGGCGATCGGCGACTATCCGGAGGTGGCGCGCTGGTATGCGGGGCTGATGGCCCGCCCGGCGACGCAGCGCGGCATGGAGGTCGCGCTGTCCTGAACGGCGCCGCGCGCGGCGTTTGACGCTGCGCGCGCCCCCCGCTAGACACGGCCGCTCAAACGCCGTGTGACTTTCCACTCCTGCGGAGGGGTGGCCGAGTGGCCGAAGGCGGCGGTTTGCTAAACCGTTATAGGATGTCAAGTCCTATCGTGGGTTCGAATCCCATCCCCTCCGCCATTCTTTTCCCGTTTCAAGAACCCGCTCCTCGGACTCTCTTGCCGGCGCCACCCCCGCGCCGCACGCTGCCGACGGCCTGGTGCCGCGCCACGCCGCCGACGCGCCCGCAGGAAGGGAAGCACCGCATGGAACTCAATGGCGCCGTCGCATTGGTGACGGGCGGCAATGGCGGGCTCGGCCAGCGCATCTGCCACGCGCTGGCGCGGGAGGGTGCCGACATCGCCGTGATGTACGCGCGAAGCCGCGACGATGCCGAAGCCGTCGCACGCGACCTCGCCGCCGCGCACCAGGTCCGTGCCGCCGCCTTCGCCTGCGACATCACCGACGGCGCCGCGGTCGACCGGCTGGTCGCCGACGTCACGACCCACTTCGGCCGCCTCGACATCCTGGTGAACGACGCTGCCTTCAACCAGGCGATCCCCTTCGCCGACCTCGACAGCCTGACGCTGGAGGTCTGGGAGAAGATCATGGCGGTGAACCTCACCGGCCCAATGCGCCTGACCAAGGCGGTCGCGCCAGTGATGAAGGCGCAGGGGCGGGGGCGCATCGTCAACATCGCCTCCGTCGCCGGCCTCGGGCCGACCGGGTCCTCCATCGCCTATGCCGTGTCCAAGGCGGGCCTGATCCACCTGACGCGCTGCATGGCGGTCGCGCTGGCGCCGGAGACGTTGGTGAACTGCGTCGCCCCCGGCCTGCTGGAAGGCACGCGCGCCACCGCCAACCTGCGCGCCGAGCAGGTCGAGCGCTCCGCCGCGACCGCGCTGCTGAAGAAGCCCGCCGACAAGGACGATTGCGCGGACATGGTGGTGACGATGTGCCGCACCGGGACCATGACGGGGCAGACCGTCGTCATCGATTCGGGGCGCGTCTTCCACTGACCGCGCCCCGCCGTCCCGCCGCCCACGCCACCGCCGCCCCGCCCAGCGGCAGCAGCGCAAGCCAGGCGAAGGCGACCGCGTAGCCTCCCATCAGCGTTCCCAGCACCGCCATCGCCGGCGGCCCCAGCACCGCGCCGCCGAAGGTAACCGACAGCACCGCGCCCGAGGCCGCGCCGGCCGCGCCGGGTGGCGCCAGGCGCACGCTCTCGGCCACCAGCACGCCGTTCCACCCCGCCGTCGTGGCGCCGAGGCCGGCGAAGACCAGCGCCACCAGCCAGGTCTCGGCGCCGTGCAGGATCGGCAGCAGCAGCAGGAACAGCCCTGACCCCAGGCCGATCAGCACCAGCGCGCGCAGGCCGCCGAGCCGCGCATCCGCCCACATCGCCCAGCCGACCCGCCCGAGCGCCCCCATCGCCTGCGACAGCCCGACCAGCGCGCCCGCCGTCACCGGGTCCTGCAGGAAGTCGCCCACCAGCATCGCGACCATATGCGCGCCGAGCGCCACCTGGATCACGCCATAGGCACCGCCGGTGACGGCCAGCGCGGTCAGTGCCGGCGCGCGGCGCAGCAGGCCCGGACCCGCCGCGGGTGGCAAGGCGCTGCGATCGCGATCCCAGGCGGCGCGCATCGGCCCGAGCGCCAGCGCCATCGTCGCCAGTGCGCCGGCGGCGACGAGCATCGCCAGCCGCCAGCTGCCGGCCTCGGCGATGCGCGGCAGCAGGAGGCCACCGGCGGCGAGGCCGAGCGGCACGCCCATCTGCTTCACCGCGAACACGAGGTTGCGCCGCCCCGCCGTCACCAGCCGCCCCAGCACCTGCGCCGCCGCCGGGTTGGTCAGCCCGTAGCCGAGGCCGAGCAGCGCCGAGGCCGGCACCGCCAGCCAGATGCGCCCGGCGGCGAGCATCGCCGTGCCGGCCGCCGCGGCCAGCAGCGCGACCTGCGTCGTGCGCGCCGGGCCCCAGCGCGCCAGCCAACGCGGCCCATAGGCCGAGGCCAGCGCGGCGCAGAGATAGACGAGGCCAACCTGGTAGCCGATCGCTTCCGGCGGCACGCCGAATTCCGGCGCGGCGTAGGAGACCAGCACCGGCAGCGCATAGAGACCGAGTGTCGCCAGCGCCTGCGCCGCACCGGTCGCCGCCAATGCCACGCCCAGTCCGCCGAGCCTCGCCATGCCGTCATCCCATGTCCCTGGTCGGCCAGACTGACGACCGCGGCGCCGCCTGGAAAGCCGGCGGCGTCGGTACCCCGACTCCGGCGACCAGCGGCGCGAGCCACGACCGGGCCGCATGGCTGCCGGCCTGCCGCGTCCGGCCTCGCAACCCGGGGTCTGGCCCTCGGCCCGCGCCGCGGCCATGATCGATCCGTCACATCACGTTCACGGATTGCCCATGACCGCCGAAGGACCCGCGCAGTCCCGTGCGCCCGCCGCCACCCAGGCGCTGTCGCAGAAGCGCACGGCGCCGCCCGTGCCGCCCGGCCTGCAGAAGTTCCTGTCGCTGAACGACTTCGAGGTCGCGGCCGAGAAGCACCTGCCGCGCATGCTGCACGGCTACCTCGCCGGCGGCGTCGAGACGGACTGGTCGCTCACCGACAACCGCCGCGCCTTCGCCGAATGGGGCTTCATCCCGCGCTGCCTCGTGGACGCGCGGGCGCGCAGCACGGCGGCGACGCTGTTCGGCCAGGACCACGCGGCACCCTTCGGCATCCCGCCGATGGGATCGGCCGCGCTGCTGGCCTATCGCGGCGACATCGCGCTGGCCGAGGCGGCGCGGGCGAAGCGGATCCCCTACATCCTGTCGGCCTCATCGCTGATCCCGATGGAGGAGGTTGCGAAGGCCAACCCCGATGCCTGGTACCAGGCCTACCTGCCGGGCGAGCCGTCCCGCATCGAGCCGCTGGTCGACCGCGTGATCGCCGCCGGCTTCCGGACCTTCGTGCTGACCGTGGACGTGCAGGTCTCCTCCAACCGGGAGAACAACATCCGCAACGGCTACACGATCCCGCTGAAGCCGACCTTCAAGCTGTTCTGGCAGGGGGCGACGCACCCGACCTGGGCCTTCGGCACCTGGTTCCGCACGCTGCAGAGCCACGGCATGCCGCATTTCGAGAACATGGACGCCGGGCGCGGCCCGCCGATCCTTTCGCGCGACCTGGAACGCGCCTTCGGCGCGCGCGACGGCCTGTCCTGGCCGCATCTGGAACTGATCCGCAAGCGCTTCCCTGGCAAGCTGCTGATCAAGGGCGTGCTGCACCCGGACGACGTGGTGCGCGCGAAGGAGATCGGCGTCGACGGGTTCATGGTGTCGAACCATGGCGGGCGGCAGCTCGACGGCGCCGTCTCCGGCCTGCGCATGCTGCCGGAGATCGTGAAGGTCGCGGGCGGGCTGCCGGTGATCTACGACGGCGGCATCCGGCGCGGCACGGATGTGCTCAAGGCCTATGCGCTGGGTGCGAGCTTCGTCTTCGTCGGGCGCCCGATGCTTTGCGCCGCCACCGTGCGCGGCCGTGCGGGCGTCGAGCGCGCCATCGACCTGCTGCAGGAGGAGGTGCATCGCGACCTCGCCCTGATCGGCGCGAACACGATGCCGGAACTCGGGCCCGAATTCCTTGTCCGCATCGGCTGAGGGGCCGGGGCGCGGCTGGCCGCGCCCCGGCGCCAGGCGCTACTTCTGCGCCTGCAGGTAGGCGATCAGGTCGTTGAGCTGCGCCTCGTTGCGCAGCCCCGCATAGGACATGCTGCCCCGCGGCACGACGGCCTTCGGGTTGGTGATGTAGGCGCGCAGGTTCTCGACGGTCCACACATGGCCGCCCTCGGCCACTTCCCGCATGTTGGCGGAGTAGCGGAAACCGTCGATCGAAGCCGCGCGGCGGCCGACGATGCCCCAGAGGTTCGGCCCGACGCCGTTGCGGCCGCCTTCGTTGATGGTGTGGCAGGCCCGGCACTGGTTGAAGACGCGCTGGCCGGCCTCGGCATCGCCTTGCGCGCGGGCCACGCCCGGAACCGCCGCAGCCGCAGCCACCATCATCGAGAACATCAAACGTCGCATGCGATACTCCTCCCGCGGATCAGAACCTGCCCGCCCGAGATGAAGCGGGACCGTGTGCAGATTGGTGCCAAGTGAACCGGCCTATTGGCAATTAGTCGCCTTTTCAGCATTGGCAACCTGGAAAATTGCGCGACCTCGCGCCGGGAGGCTGGGAATGGAATGGCTCGTCCGCAGCGGCCACGTGGCCGATCTCATCCTTGTCTGCCTGGTGCTGGAAGGTGCCCTGCTGCTCGCCTGGCGGCGCTTCGCCGGCCGCGGGCCGGGCGTCTCGGACATCCTCGCGATCCTGCTTCCGGGCGCCTTCCTGGTCCTGGCGCTGCGATTCGCGCTGACCGGGGCGGCGTGGCCGCTGGTGCCGGCGATGCTCGTCGGGGCGCTGGCGGCCCATCTTGTGGATCTTACCCGCCGCCTCCGCTGATCGTGTCGTTCCGCGAGAACTGTCATGTTGGCAAGACGGTGACTGTCAGCTTAATCTGACAGTCCGGTTCGCCGGAACGGGAGGCGCGCGATGAACGGCAGCAGCTACCGGGTGGCGTTCGAACGATTGAAGGCGGATATCCGCGTCGCCGACCATGCCCAGGACATCGTGGCCCTGGAGCGCGCCCGGGGCGAATTGGACGCCTTCGTCGCGATGCTCGTGACCGACCCGCGCCGCCTCCGGGCCCTGGCGGCCTCGAGCCGCGCCGCGGCGGTCGAGGTGGAACGGCATGCGGCCGGCATCGAGGTCCCGCTCGCGGTGCTCGATCCCGTGCATGACCCGGCCTATGCGCGACTCTGGCTCGCCTGGCTCGATGACGAACGCCTCCGGATGCTGCAGCGCGTGCTGGCGGACGAGGTGAATCGCCGGCGGCAGGACAGTGCGGCCGAGATCTACGCGGCCCCGCGCCGCCGCCCGGCCGCAGTGGCGCTCACGCGGCTGTTCGGCTGAAGCCGCGCGGCGGCTGCCGTTAGCAGAGGATGTCGGCCGGGCAGTCCCGACGCAGCGCATCGCCGAGCTCGCGCCCGATGCGCGCGGCGTCCGCGACCGCACCGCTGACGCGCCGGCGGTGCAGGAACGTCCCGTCCGACCGCGCCACCAGGCCCGTCAAATAGAGCTGCCCGTCCATCAGGATGCGGGCATGCCCGCCGATCGGCGTGCGGCAGGACCCGTCCAGCGCGCCGAGCAGCGCGCGCTCGGCCGTCGCGACCGCGCGCGCCGCCGGGTCCTCGATGGCGGCGAGCAGGTCGATCAGCGCCGTGTCGGACGCACGCACGGTCACGCCGACGATGCCCTGGCCGGCGGCCGGGACCATCTCCTCGGCGTCCAGCACGACGCCCGCGACATGCGCCATCTCGAGCCGCTTCAGGCCCGCCAGCGCCAGCATGGTCGCGTCGTACTCGCCCTCCGCCAGGCGGCGGAGCCGTGTCTGGACATTGCCGCGGATGGTCTCGACCCGAAGGTCGGGGCGCGCATGCAGCAATTGCGACTGCCGGCGCACGGAGGAGGTGCCGACCACCGCGCCGATCGGCAGGGCCGCGAGCGGATTGCCGGGGATAGGCGCGCCGCAGCGCGGGCCGAGCACGATCGCGTCCCGCGGGTCCTCCCGCTGCAGCACGCAGGCGAGCACGATGCCGGGCGGCAATTCGGTCTCGAGGTCCTTCAGCGAATGCACGGCGAAATCGACGCGGTGGTCGAGCAGTGCCTCGTGGATTTCCTTGGCGAACAGCCCCTTGCCGCCGATCTCGGCCAGGCGCCGGTCGAGGATGCGGTCGCCCGCCGTGGACAGCGCGCATTCCTCGAAGAAGGTGTCGCCGCGCAGCATCGGGCAGAAGCCGCCGACGACACCCAGGAAATGCCGCGCCTGCCAGAGCGCGAGCGGCGAGGCGCGCGTGCCGATGCGCAGCTGCGCGGGCTTCTCCGCGACCTCGCTCATGCGCGCGCGAAGCCCATCAGGTGCGCCAGGTCCTTGAAGAAGATCCGCACATGCGCGAGCGGGTCGCGCCGCACCAGTTCCTTGTTCATGTAGGATTCCCAGGTGAGGCGCTGGACGTCCTTGTCGGCGCAGATCTTGACGAACTTCTCGCGCCGCTTCTCGGAGGAGTACCAGAAGTACTGCATGATCCCGAGCACCATGAAGACCGTGCCGTGGCCCTTCATGAAGCGCTTGCGCGCCAGCTTCAGCGCCCGGGCATCGCCGGTCGCGAGGCACGCCTCGCAGGCCTCGGCCGCGAGCCGCCCGCCCAGCATGGCGTAGTAGATGCCCTCGCCCGAGGCCGGCGCCACGACGCCCGCGGCATCGCCGGCGAGCAGCACGTCGCGCCCGTTGTCCCAGCGCTTCGCCGGCTTCATCGGGATGGGCGCGCCCTCGTGGCGCAGGGTGCGCGCGGCATCGAGGCCGGTCGACCTGCGCAACTCGGCGATCGAGGCGCGCAGCGCGAAGCCCTTCTGCGCCGAGCCCGTGCCGATGCTGGCCGTCGCGCCATGCGGGAAGACCCAGGAATAGAAGTCCGGCGAGTGCTTCCCCTGGTAGAACACGTCGCAGCGCATCGGGTCGTAGGCGGCGGACGGGGCAGGGGCCTCGATGATCTCGTGATAGGCGAAGACGAAGGGGATCTTCGCCGCCGCCGGCACCTCCTGCTTCGCGACCCTGGACCGCGCGCCGTCGGCGCCGATCACGAGGCGCGTCGGCAGGCGATGCTCGGCACCGGTCTTGTCCTCGAAGACGACGACGGGGCTGCCCCCGGCGTCGCGCTCGATGCGGTCGAAGGTGCCGGTGAAGCGCGTCGCGCCCTCATGCGCGGCGCGGGCGCGCAGGAACTCGTCGAAATGCTCGCGATCCACCATGGCGACGTAGCCATTGCCGTCGATCGGCATGTCCACGGCGCGGGAGGACGGGGCGATCATCCGTGCGCTGTTCACGCGCGCGCAGATGATGTGGTCCGGAATGGCGAAGTCGCGCACCAGCCGCGGCGGGATGGCCCCGCCACAGGGCTTGATGCGGCCCGCGCGGTCGAGCAGCGCGACGCGCCGGCCGGCGCGCGCCAGGTCCTCGGCGGCGATGGCGCCGGAGGGGCCGCCGCCCACCACCACCACATCGAAGCGTTCCGTCTCGGTCATGGAGGTCTCCGGCATCATTCGGCGGGCAGCATCGGCCCGAAGCCCCGGGCGGGGCGGGTGCGGCCGATCCGCGCGGCGAGCGCGGCGGCTGCGACGAAGACCAGGGCGTCGATCACGAAGACCGTGGCATAGGCGACATGCGGCGCGCCGAACGCGAGCCGCGCGACATCGACCGCCGCCGCGCCGGCCAGCCCGCCGATCCCGAAGGCCACCGCCTGCGCCGCGCCCCACATGCCCATGCGCGTGCCTTCGCGCTGGCCGCGGCCGTCGCCCACCATCTTCATCATCGATGCGATGGCGGCCGCGGCGAAGACGCCATTGCCGAGGCCGAGCGCCACGAAGGCGGCGGCAAGGGGGAAGCCGGCGCCCACCAGCGGGCTCAGCGCCAGCACGAGCATCACCGCAGCGGCAAAGAGGCAGCCGCCGATGGTGAAGGCGCGGAGCAGGTGCGCGAAGCGCCCGCCGAAGGCCGAGCCGACGATCGCGACCAGCACCATGCCGACCAGCGTGCCGCCGTTCTGCAGGGAGGACAGCTGGGTGCTCTCGCCCAGCGTGCGGCCGAAGACGCTGCCCGCGAAAGGCTCGAGGATGAGGTCCTGCGCGCTGTAGGCGAGCATGGACAGGAAGATGAACAGTGTGAAGCGGCGCGCCTCAGGCTCCGCCCAGACCTCGGCCAGGGCGCGCCGGAAGGGCGGCTTCGCCGCGGGCTCCGCGGCCGGCCGGGCGGGCGAGGGGCCCTCGATGCCGAGCACGCCGAGCGTGGCCAGGATCATCGCGATGACGGAGACGCCGGCCGAGACGGCGACCAGCCGCTCGGGCGAATAGGGGTCGAGCAGGCGCCCGCCGATCGCGGTGGTCAGGATGAAGCCCGCGATCATCATGATCCAGACGATCGAGGCGGCAGCCGCGCGGCGCGCCTCGTCCACCCGCGCGGCGAGCAGCACCAGCAACGATGTCCCGGCCGCGCCGACGCCGAGGCCGATCATCAGGAAGGCCAGCACGCCGAGTGCCAGGCCCGGGAGGAAGGCTTCGCCCATCATCGCGGTCGCCGCCGCGGCCAGCACGCCGCCCAGCGCCAGCACGGCCATGCCGCCCAGGATCCAGGGCGTGCGCCGTCCGCCCATGTCGGACCCGTAGCCCCAGCGCGGCCGGAGCATCTGCAGCGCGTAGTGGATGCCGACCAGCACGCCGGGCAGCGTCGCGGGCAGGGCGAGTTCCACCACCATGACGCGGTTCAGCGCCGAGGTCGTCAGCACCACGATGGCGCCGAGCGCCGTCTGCACCAGCCCGAGCCGCAGGATGCCGAGCCAGCCGAGCGGGCGCCGCATCAGAACCCCGCCCCCGCACGCAGCGCGAAGCCCGAGACCAGCATGCCGAGGACGAATTGCAGCACGCCCGTGCCGTTGTACCAGGGTGCCAGAGCCTTCGGGTCGCGCAGCATCCGCGCCATGGCCCAGCCCTGGCCAGCCAGCAGCAGCGCCACGAGCAGCGCATGCACCGGAGCGCCCATGGCGAGGAGCAGCCCGACCACGACCGCCTGCGGCACGCCCATGAACCAGCAGGCGACGCGCGCGGCGCGCTCGGGGCCGAGCTGCACGGGCAGGGAGCGGATGCCGCTCTGCCGGTCGCCGTCCACCGCCTTGAAGTCGTTCAGCGTCATGATGCCGTGGGCGCCGAGGCCGTAGAGGGTCGCGATGACGAGCACTTCGGGCGTCGGCGCGGCGGCCGAGAGCACGGCGGCGGCGGTGATCCAGGGCAGGCTCTCATAGGCCAGGCCGCAGGCGAGGTTGCCCCACCAGCCATTCGCCTTGAGCCGCAGCGGCGGCGCCGAATAGGCCCAGGCCAGCGCCACGCCGAGCAGCGTCGCCAGGAACCCCCAGAAACCGAGCATCGCCCCCCAGGCGAGCGAGACGCCGGTCCAGGCCACCGCCACGTAGAGGCCCCAGCGGCCGGGCATGCGGCCCGAGGGGATCGGGCGATGCGGCTCGTTGATCGCGTCGACATGCCGGTCGAACCAGTCGTTCACCGCCTGGCTCATGCCGCAGACCAGCGGCCCGGCCAGGATGATGCCCGCCAGCGCCAGGTGCCAGGTCGCCCCGAAGGCGGCGCCCGAGGACACCGCCCCGCACATGAACGCCCACATGGGCGGGAACCAGGTGATGGGCTTGAGCAGCTCCAGCACCACCGCGGGGCGGGGCGTGTCGCGAATCGCCCGGCCCGGTTCCGCTCGCAGGTCAGCCCGGCCGGACATCGCGCATCCTATCCGGCCTCGCCCGGCTCGGCGCCGAGGTCGCCAAGGCCGTAGCGGCGCAGCTTCACGTAGAGGCTCTGGCGCGACAGGCCGAGCATCTCGGCCGCCGAGGCGCGGTTGTCGCCCGAGAGCTCAAGGGCCGCCTCGATGCAGAGGCGCTCGATCGCGTCCGTCGCCTCGCGCACCAGGTCCTTGAGCGGGACGCGGCCGATCAGTTCGGTCAGCTGCTCGACCGAGCGGGTCGGGCGGGCGCCGACGACGGCGGGGCGCACGCGCGGGCCGACGTCGCGCATCGCGAAGCCGAAGCAGGGCTTGCCGCCATGCATGACCGTGACGGCCGAGATCTCGACCTCGGTCCGCGCGCCGTGCTCGCCGCGCAGCACCGAGGCATAGAGCCTGACGGTGCCGCGGTTGCGCAGGTGGCCGAACAGCACCTCCGATTCGACATCCTGCGCGCCGAGCCAGCGGTCGAGCGGCTCGCTGCGGACCTGCTCCTCGCTCGTGGCCTCGACCATCTCGATGAAGGCGGCGTTGGCGGTGATGATGCGCCCGTCCGGCCCCGTGACGACGAAGGCGTCGGGCACGGCGTCCACGAGCTTGAGCAGCCTGGACTTGTCCGGCGGCAGCGCGACCAAGGTCGCTTCCGGCATGGCGATGCGCACGAGGAACAGCAGCGTGCCCTCCTGCCGGAAGGTTGAGGCGGAGACGGTGACCTCGGCATTGTCCTCGGCCAGCCGGGCGGTCACGTCGTCGCCCCGCCCCGCGGCACGGACCGAGGCGAGCAGGGATTGCACCACGGCGCGCGAATCGGCCGAGAAGGCTTCGGCGATCGGCCGACCAACGGAGCGGCGCTGGTCCTTGCCGAACAGGCGCATCGCCGCCGGGTTGGCCTCGGTCACGCGCTGTGTCGTGCCGTCCAGCACCAGGACGGGGTCGGGCGACATCTGGAACAGCAGGCGGTAGCGCGTCTCGGCCTGGCGCAGGCGCGAATAGTCCCGCTCCATCGACTGCTGCACCTCGACCAGCCGCTGCTGGAGGCGAGAGACCGGGCGGAGGTCGCGGCCGAAGACCACGATCCGCCCCGCCTTGCCGACGGGCGCGGTGGAATAGAGGATCGGGACGGAAGCGCCCTCGGTCGAGACCTGGTTCACGTGCCGCCAGCGTCCGCCGGTGGTCCCGCTGCGCCGGGTCAGTTCCTCGACCTTGGGGCGGCTGTCCTTGGCCACCGTCTCGATCCAGGGCTGCCCGAGCCAGGACGCGTGGGCGGCGAATTCGCCGGAGAGTTCCTCGTTGCTGAAGGCGACGTCGCGAATGACGCCGCCCTCGTCGAGAATCAGGGCAATATCGGCTGCCGCACTGATCAGTGCGGCAGCGGCGTCCGCGTCGAGGTCGCCGAGCGACTTCCTGGGCGTGCTGAAGGCCTTCACCTGCGACTTTGCCTTTGCTTTCTGCGCCATCTACCCAGTTTCGTCGTGGAAGGGATGGCGTCTATACCAACTGACGCATGAATATGCAGTCTGCACCGCGTCGATGCGGTTCCGCCGAAGTGGATCGCCCTGCTCATGCATCCCGTCCGAGCAAGGCAAGCATCGTCTCGGCCTGCAGCGTCGCCTGCCGGCCATCGGTCGCGGTCGCGTCCGCGCCGACCAGGGCGACGAGGTCCGGATTCTCGATAAAGAGCGGCCCGCCCACCAAGACCCCGATGCCGGCATTGCGCGAGACGCGCCGGACATCGCGGATCAGCAGGGCGAGGTCGCCGATATGGTCCTCGCATGCGAGGGAGAAGCCGGCGACGCCGAACCAGATGCGGTGCGCCGCCTCCAGGATCTCGACCCTCTCGAGTCCCGAGCCCGACCAGACGTCCCAGCCCTGGCCGCGGAAGAACTGCTCGACGACGAGGATGCCGAAGCTGTGCTGTTCCCCCGGCGCGGGGGCGAGGAGGATGCGGCGCTCGGGCTCGGGCTGCGGCGCGCGGGCGACGAAGGCGGGGCTGTATTCCCGCACCACCTGGTGCAGGCAGGACAGGCCGATCGTGACCGCGGTGAAGTCGCAGAGATCCTCCTCCCACATTACGCCGAGGCGGCGGGCGACGGGGCCGAGGAGCTCGAGATACAGGCGCTCGATCGGCGCGCCCCGGGCGCGCAGCCCCTCGAGGTAGGACAGCGCGCCGGGCAGGTCGGCCTGCATCGCCAAGCTGACCAGCGCCGTGACGTCCTGGGCCTGTGGTTCCGCGCCCGGGCCGCGGTCGATGTAGGCGGCCGTCGCGACCGCCCGGTGCGCGAGCAGCAGCCGCGGGATGATGTCGGATTCGAGCGTCCGGGCCAGGACGGCGACGCGGTTGCGGCGCCGACGCGGCGGCGCCGGGCGGGCCTGCCCCTCGGCGCGCGCCGGGCTGTCGGCGAAGGATGAATCGGATTCCGATCCGCCCTGCTCGGCCTCTGCACCACGCTCCTGACCGGCCATTGGCTTCACGACCATGGTCCTCTCCTGCCGCTGACTTCATGCCTTCCGACACCAAGTGTCAAGCAATCAATACGTCAATCTCGCTTGACACTCGGCGCGCCTGACTTCTAGCCTTCACGTCATCGAGCAGCATGCCACGGGAGGCCAGGATGAGGGGATGTCGGAAACGGCACTTAAGGTCTGACTCCCCGGATGCCGGCCACACCACCCCCGACGGGTGGCGACAGGCCAGCCAGGCAGCCCACGCGGCCGACGGGAGGATGTCAAGCGATGCTCACCTTTAGGCGGAATGGCGGCCTCCTCGATGCACTGGACTGCTCGCCCTGGGGGGCGGCCACGGGCCGCTCGCGGCGCGCAGCCCCCAGGCCTCTCTATACGCCGGAGGAACGCGTCCGGCGCGACCATTCGCCCTGGACCATCGTCCAGGGCGTGCTGGCGCCGCTGCAGTTCGCGGTCTTCCTGGTCAGCCTCGGCCTCGTCTCCTGGTTCCTGATGACGGGCGAGGGGCTGGCCGCCGCCACCTGGTCGGTCGTGGCCAAGACCCTCGTCCTCTACGCGATCATGGTCACGGGCTCGATCTGGGAGAAGGAGGTGTTCGGCCGCTGGCTCTTCGCTCCCGCCTTCTTCTGGGAAGACGTGTTCAGCATGCTCGTCCTGGCACTCCACACCGCCTACCTCTATGTCGTCCTCGCCGGGATCGGCGACGGCCGGGCGCAGATGATGCTCGCACTGGCCGCCTACGCTGCCTACGTGTTCAACGCGGCGCAGTTCCTTCTGAAACTGCGCGCGGCGCGGCGCGACGACGGGCGCTGGTCAGGCGCGCACGGCGCCGCGCCGGGCGCCGCGTGATGGACGGGCTTCCCGCCGGCACCAGCGCGGCCGCTGGCTGCGCCGAGACCCCGGTCCTCCGGGAACGGGGCCAGCGGGAGGTCTTCTGCGGCCTGACGGGCATTGTCTGGCTGCACCGCAAGATCCAGGACGCCTTCTTCCTGGTGGTCGGCAGCCGCACCTGCGCGCACCTGCTGCAATCGGCCGCCGGCGTCATGATCTTCGCCGAGCCCCGCTTCGCCACCGCCATCATCGACGAGCGCGACCTGGCCGGCATGGCCGACGCGAACGACGAACTGGACCGCGTGGTGACCCGCCTGATCGAGCGCCGCCCGGACATCCGGATGCTGTTCCTGGTCGGCTCCTGCCCGTCGGAGGTCATCAAGCTCGATCTCTCCCGCGCCGCGCAGCGGCTGTCGAAGCGCTTCTCCCCCTCCGTCCGCGTGCTGAACTACTCCGGCAGCGGGATCGAGACGACCTTCACCCAGGGCGAGGACGCCTGCCTCGCGGCGCTCGTGCCCGAGATGCCGGCCGAACCCGGGTCGGCGCGGTCCCTGCTGGTGGTGGGCGCGCTGGCCGAGGTGGTGGAGGACCAGTTCCTGCGGCTGTTCGCGGCGCTCGGCGTGGGCCCCGTCCGCTTCCTGCCATCCCGCCGTGCGACCGACCTGCCGCCCGTCGGCGAGGGCACGCGCTACCTGCTGGCGCAGCCCTTCCTCGCGGAGACGGCGCGGCTGCTGGAACAGCGCGGCGCGAAGCGACTCGCCGCACCCTTCCCACTCGGCGCCGAGGGCACGACCGCTTGGCTGCGCGCCGCGGCCAGCGAATGGCACATCGACCCGGCGAAGTTCGACGCCGCCGTGGCGCCGGCCGAGGCGCGCGCCCGCGCGGCCGTCGCCGCGCGCAGCGAGCGCCTGGCCGGCAAGTCCGTCTTCTTCTTCCCCGATTCGCAGCTGGAGGTGCCGCTGGCGCGCTTCCTCGCCCGCGAATGCGGCATGACGCTCACCGAGGTGGGCACGCCCTACCTGCACCGGCAGCACCTGGCCGAGGAACTCGCGATGCTGCCCGGCGGCATCACGCTGTCGGAAGGCCAGCATGTCGACCGCCAGCTCGACCGCTGCCGCGCGGTCCGGCCCGACATCACGGTCTGCGGCCTCGGCCTTGCCAATCCGCTCGAGGCCGAGGGCCTGACGACGAAATGGGCCATTGAGCTCGTCTTCACGCCGATCCAGGGCTACGAGCAGGCTGGCGACCTCGCCGAATTGTTCGCCCGGCCGCTGGCGCGCCGCGCCAGGCTGATGGTGTAGCGCCATGGAACTCGCGGTCTGGACCTACGAAGGGCCTCCGCATGTCGGGGCGATGCGCGTCGCGACCGCCATGGAGGGCGTGCATTACGTGCTGCACGCGCCGCAGGGCGACACCTACGCCGACCTGCTGTTCACCATGATCGAGCGGCGCGCCAAGCGCCCGCCGGTCACCTACACGACTTTCCAGGCGCGCGACCTCGGCGGCGACACGGCGGAACTGTTCATGGAAGCCGCGCGCGACGCCTTCGAGCGCTTCCGGCCGCAGGCGATGCTGGTCGGCGCATCCTGCACGGCGGAACTGATCCAGGACGACCCCGGCGGACTCGCGCGCACGCTCGGCCTGCCGGTGCCGGTCGTGCCGCTCGAGCTGCCCTCCTACCAGAAGAAGGAGAACTGGGGCGCGGCCGAGACCTTCTACCGCCTGGTGCGCGCCTGCGTCGGCGCCCGCGTGCCGCGGCCCGAGGGCTCGGCGCCGCGGGCGAACATCCTGGGTCCCGCCGCGCTCGGCTTCCGGCACCGCGACGATGTGGTCGAGGTCGAGCGGCTGCTCGCGTTGCTCGGTATCGAGGTGAATGTGGTGGCGCCGATGGGCGCCACGCCGGCGGACCTGGCGCGGCTCGGCGAGGCAGACTTCAACGTCGTGCTCTACCCCGAGGTCGCGGGCGTGGCGGCGTCCTTCCTGCAGCGGCAGCTTGGCATGCCGGCCACGAAGATCGTGCCGATCGGCGTCGGCGCGACGCGCGACTTCATCGCCGAGGTCGCGGCGCTGGCGGGGGTGGACGCGGCGCGCGTCGAGGATGCCTCCCGCCTGCCCTGGTACTCGCGCTCCGTCGACAGCACCTACCTGACGGGCAAGCGCGTCTTCGTCTTCGGCGATGCGACGCACGCGATCGCCGCCGCGCGCGTCGCGGCCGAGGAACTCGGCTTCGCCGTCGTCGGCCTCGGCACCTACAGCCGCGAGTTCGCGCGCGAGGTGCGGGAGGCGGCGAAGGCGCACGGCATCGAGGCGCTGATCACCGACGACTACCTCAAGGTCGAGGACGCGATCACGGCGCTGCGGCCGGAACTCGTGCTCGGCACGCAGATGGAGCGGCACATCGCCAAGCGGCTCGGCGTGCCTTGCGCCGTGATCTCGGCGCCGGTGCATGTGCAGGACTTCCCGGCGCGCTACTCGCCTCAGATGGGCTTCGAGGGCGCGAACGTGCTGTTCGACACCTGGGTCCATCCACTGATGATGGGGCTCGAGGAACACCTGCTTGGCATGTTCCGCGAGGATTTCGAATTTGCCGACGGCGCCGCGCCGTCGCATCTCGGCCACGCGCCCAAGGCCGCGGCGGCGCCAGAGCCGGTCGCGGTCGGCCCCGCCGCCTGGGCGACCGAGGCCGAGAACGAGCTCCGCAAGATCCCCTTCTTCGTGCGCGGTAAGGCGCGCCGCAACACCGAGAAATTCGCCGCCGAGCGTGGACTTGGCACCATAACGATCGAGACGCTCTACGATGCCAAAGCGCACTTCTCCCGCTGACGCGACGCCCACGGGCGTCGTGGCCGAGGCCGCGCCCGTCCGCGTCGTGCTCGTGACGATGGACAGCCACCTAGCGCGTGCGGCCGAGCGGGCGGCGGCCGAGTTGCGCCGCGAGATCCCCGGGCTGCGCTTCGCGATCCACGCGGCCGAGGACTGGGCGACGGACGAGGTCGCGCTCGGGGCCTGCCGGGCGGACATCGCGCAGGCCGACATCATCGTCGCGACGATGCTCTTCCTCGACGAGCACATCCGCGCGGTGCTGCCGGCGCTGCAGGCGCGGCGCGCGGGCTGCGACGCGATGCTCTGCTGCCTCTCGGCGGGCGAGGTGGTGAAGCTGACCAGGCTCGGCCGCTTCGACATGTCGGCCGAGGCGCGCGGCATCCTGGGCCTGCTGAAGCGCCTGCGCGGCAACAAGGGGAAGGGGAACGCGTCCTCCGGCGCCGGGCAGATGCGCATGCTGCGCGAGTTGCCGAAGCTGCTGCGCTTCATCCCCGGCACGGCGCAGGACGTCCGGGCCTATTTCCTCGGGCTGCAATACTGGCTGGCGGGCACCGAGGAGAACCTCGGCAACATGATCCGCCTGCTGGTGAACCGCTATGCGGCGGGGCCGCGGGCGCGGCTCGCCGGCAGCCTCAGGGTCGCGGCCCCGGTGCAGTATGCGGATGTCGGCCTCTATCATCCGCAGGCCGAGGGCCGGATCGTCGAGCGGCTGGATGCGCTGCCGCGGGGCGGCGGCGGCGGCGCCGTCGGCCTTCTCGTCATGCGGTCCTACCTGCTGGCCGGCAATTCCGCCCATTACGACGGCGTGATCGCGGCGCTGGAGGCCAAGGGCCTGACGGTGGTGCCCGCCTTCGCGAGCGGCCTCGACCAGCGCCCGGCGATCGAGCGTTTCTTCATGCGCGACGGCTGCGCGACGGTCGATGCCGTGGTGTCGCTGACCGGCTTCTCCCTGGTGGGCGGCCCCGCCTACAACGACGCGCGCGCGGCGGAGGAGATGCTGGCGCGCATGGACGTGCCGTATCTCGCCGCGCATCCGCTCGAGTTCCAGACGCTGACGCAATGGCAGGGCGACCCACGCGGGCTGACGCCGGTCGAGGCGACCATGATGGTCGCGATCCCGGAACTGGATGGCGCCATCGCGCCGATCACCTTCGGCGGCCGCGCAGGTGGCGCCGGGGCGGCAGGTGTTGGCGCCTCCGACATGGTCGCGCATGCCGAGCGCGCTGCGATGCTGGCCGCGCGGGCGGCGAAGCTGGTCGCGTTGCGCCGTTCGGCGCGGGCCGACAAGCGTGTCGCGGTGGTGCTGTTCAACTTCCCACCCAATGCGGGAGCAACCGGCACCGCGGCCTATCTCTCGGTCTTCGAATCCCTGTTCCGCACGTTGAAGGCGATGCAGGCCGGCGGCTACACCGTGGACGTGCCCGACAGCGTCGAGGCGCTGCGCCGCGTGGTGCTGGACGGCAATGCCGCGCGCTTCGGCGCCCCCTGCAACGTCGAGGCGCGGATCCCGGCCGACGAGCATGTGCGCCGCGAGCCGCATCTGCGCGAGATCGAGGCCGTATGGGGCCCCGCGCCCGGCCGCGTGCAGTCGGACGGCGCCGCAATCCTGGTCTATGGCCTGCGGCTCGGGAACGTCTTCGTCGGCGTGCAGCCGAATTTCGGCTGGGAAGGCGACCCGATGCGCCTGCTGTTCGAGCGCGACTTCGCGCCGACGCATGCCTTCAGCGCCTTCTACCGCTGGATCCGCGAGGATTTCGGCGCCCATGCCGTGCTGCACTACGGCATGCACGGCGCGCTGGAATTCATGCCCGGCAAGCAGACCGGCATGTCGGGCGAATGCTGGCCGGACCGGCTGATCGGCGACCTGCCGAACATCAATCTGTATGCCTCGAACAACCCGTCCGAGGGCTCGCTGGCGAAGCGCCGGGCGGCGGCGACGCTGATCTCCTACCTCACGCCGCCGGTGGCGCATGCGGGGCTCTATCGCGGGCTGCTCGACCTGAAGGCGTCGCTCGACCGCTGGCGCAACCTGGCGCCGGATGCGGACCACGGCACGCGGGCGGCGCTGTCGGGGCTGATCCAGGCGCAGGCTTCGCAGGTGGACCTGGCGGTCGCGGAGCCGGTCTGGGGCGATACGGCACCGGTCGAGATCGACCGCCTCGGCGGCGCGCTGCTCGAACTGGAATACGCGCTGATCCCGCAGGGCCTGCACATCATCGGCGAGCCCCCGGGCCCCGAGGCGCGGGCGCAGATGCTGGACGCCGCCGGCGTGACCGACCCGGCGCGGCGCGCCGAGCTCGACGCGCTGCTGGCGGTGGACCACGAGACGCCGGCCATCCTGCATGCGCTCGATGGCGGCTTCACGCGGCCGGCGCCGGGCGGCGACCTTCTGCGCAACACCGATGTGCTGCCGACGGGTCGGAACCTGCACGGCTTCGACCCGTTCCGCATCCCTTCCGCCTTCGCGGTGCAGGATGGCGCGCTGCAGGCCGAACGGCTGCTGGCACGGCACCGCGAGGACAGCGGCGCGCTGCCCGAGACGGTCGCGATCGTGCTCTGGGGCACCGACAACCTGAAGACCGAGGGCGGGCCGATCGCGCAGGCGCTCTGGCTGATGGGGGCCGAGCCGCGGCACGATTCGTATGGGCGCCTCGCCGGCGCACAGCTGGTGCCGCTGGAACGGCTGGGCCGGCCGCGGGTCGATGCGGTGGTCACGCTGTCGGGCATCTTCCGCGACCTCCTGCCGATGCAGACGAAGCTGCTGGCCGAGGCCGCGCTGCTGGCGGCCGAGGCGGACGAGCCCGCCGAGATGAACTTCGTCCGCAAGCATGCGCTGGCCTTCCAGGCGCAGCACGGCGGCACGATGGAGGAGGCGGCGCTGCGCGTCTTCGGCAATGCCGATGGCGCCTACGGCGCGAACGTCAACCTGATGCTGGAGCAGGGCTCCTGGCAGGAGGAGGACGAGCTCGGCGACGCCTATCTCCGCCGCAAGGGCTTCGCCTATGGCGTCACGGGCCGCCCGATGCGCCATGACAGCGTCCTTGGCCACATGCTCGGCACGGTCGAGGTGACGTACCAGAACCTCGACAGCGTGGAGCTCGGCATCACCACGGTCGACCACTACTTCGACACGCTGGGCGGCATCAGCCGCGCGGTGCGCAAGGCCCGCGGGCAGGACGCCGCCGTCTATGTCGGCGACCAGACGCGCGGCGAGGGCAAGGTCCGCACCGTGGCCGAGCAGGTCGCGCTCGAGACCCGCACCCGCGCGCTCAACCCGAAGTGGTTCGAGCCACTGCTCCAGCATGGCCACGAAGGCGTGCGCACGATCGAGGCGCAGGTGACGAACACGCTCGGCTGGTCGGCCACGACCGGCCAGGTCGCGCCCTGGGTCTACCAGCACCTGGCGCAGACCTACATGCTGGACGAGGCGATGCGCGCGCGCCTCGCAGCACTCAACCCGACCGCTTCCGCCCGTATCGCCAACCGGCTGCTGGAGGCGCACGAGCGCCGCTACTGGCAGCCGAGCGACGATGTCCTCGACGCGCTGCGCCGCGCCGGGGAGGAGCTGGAAGACCGTATCGAAGGCATTGCCGAAGGGGTTCCCGCATGACCGTCCTGATGAACCCGCCGCCGATCCAGACGCTGTCGAGCCGCCGCGGCGACGGGGAAGGCAGCGTGCAGGTCCACATGGACACCATGGCCGCGGCCGGCACCGCCAAGGTCTTCGCCGTCTACGGCAAGGGCGGGATCGGCAAGTCCACGACGTCCTCCAACCTGGCCGTCGCCTTTTCCAAGATCGGCCGACGGGTGCTCCAGATCGGCTGCGACCCCAAGCACGACAGCACCTTCACGCTGACGAAGCGCCTGATCCCGACCGTCATCGACGTGCTGGAGACGGTCGAGTTCCACAGCGAGGAACTGCGGACCGAGGATTTCGTCTTCGAGGGCTACAACGGCGTGCTCTGCGTCGAGGCCGGCGGCCCGCCCGCAGGCACGGGCTGCGGCGGCTACGTGGTCGGCCAGACCGTAAAGCTGCTGAAGGAACACCATCTGCTGGACGAGACCGACGTCGTGATCTTCGACGTGCTCGGCGACGTGGTCTGCGGCGGCTTCGCATCCCCCCTGCTGCATGCGGACCGCGGCATCGTGGTTGCGGCCAACGACTTCGACAGCATCTTCGCCATGAACCGCATCGTCGCGGCCATCAAGGCGAAGTCGAAAAACTACCCGGTGCGGCTCGGCGGCGTGATCTGCAACCGTTCCGCCGCGACCGACCAGATCGAGAAGTTCAACAAGGCCACGGGGATGAAGACCCTCGCGCATTTCCCGGACCTCGATGCCATCCGCCGGTCGCGGCTGAAGAAGGCGACGCTGTTCGAGATGGAGGCGACGCCCGAGATGGCCGCCGTGCAGGCGGAGTACATCCGTCTGGCGGAACTGCTCTGGGCGGGCGTCGATCCACTGGAGGCCGAGCCGCTCAAGGACCGCGACATCTTCGACCTGCTTGGGTTCGACTGACATGACCACCGGCAGCTGGGCCGCGCGCCGCGGCCAGATCGAGACCTATTTCGACCGCACCGCCGCCGAGGCGTGGAAGCGCCTGACCTCGGATGCGCCGGTCTCGGGCATCCGGGCCACGGTGCGCGCGGGGCGGGACGCGATGCGCGCGACGCTGCTGTCCTGGCTGCCGCAGGACATGCGCGGGCTGCGCCTGCTCGATGCCGGCTGCGGCACGGGGGCGCTCGCCGTCGAGGCGGCGCAGCGCGGCGCGAAGGTGGTCGCGATCGACGTCTCGCGTTCCCTGATCGAGGTGGCGCGCGAGCGCGCGGCGGGCCTGCGTGGCACCATCCGCTTCGAGGTCGGCGACATGCTCGACCCCTATCTCGGCGAATTCGACCATGTCGTCGCCATGGACAGCCTGATCCACTACCGCGCGCCGGACGTGGTGCGTGCGCTGGCCGGGCTCGCGGGGCGCACGCGGGGCGCGATGCTGTTCACCTTCGCGCCGCGCACGCCGCTGCTGGCGGTGATGCACACGGTCGGCCGCATCTTCCCGCGCGGCGACCGCGCACCGGCCATCGAGCCCGTGGCCGAGGCGACGCTGCGCCGCCTGGTCGGCCAGGACGCCGGCCTGTCGGATTTTGCGGTGCGGCACACCAGGCGGATCGCCAGCGGCTTCTACACCTCCCAGGCGATGGAGCTCGCCCGGCGATGATCGGCCTGAACGCCCGTCTCGCGCGCGTCTGGACGAAGGTCGGGCACGACCTGCTGCCCTTCGCCGATGCGCAGACGGGCGACCTGCCCTGGTCGCGGCTGATGCGCCTGTCGCTGTTCCAGATCTCCTGCGGCATGTCGACGGTCCTGCTGATCGGCACCCTCAATCGCGTGATGATCGTGGAGCTCGGCGTCTCGGCCGGGCTCGTGGCCGCGATGGTCGCGCTGCCGCTCATTTTCGCGCCGCTGCGCGCCCTGATCGGCTTCCGGTCGGATACCTATCGGTCGGTGCTGGGCTGGCGGCGGGTGCCGTATTTCTGGCTCGGCAGCGTGATCCAGTTCGGCGGGCTCGCGATGATGCCCTTCGCGCTGCTGATCCTGTCGGGCGACACCTGGGCGCCGGCTTGGGTGGCGCAGGTCTCGGCCGCCATCGCCTTCCTGATGGTGGGCGCCGGGCTGCACACGACCCAGACGGTCGGCCTTGCCCTCGCGACGGACCTCGTGCCGCAGCGCGCGCAACCCAACGTCGTGGCGCTGCTGTCGCTGATGATGCTGGTGGGGATGGTGGGCGCCGCCGCCGGCTTCGGCCTGCTGCTGGCGGAATTCAGCCAGATCCGACTGATCCAGGTCATCCAGGGCGTGGCGGCCGCGACGCTCGTGCTCAACTTCATCGCCGTCTGGAAGCAGGAAGCGCTGGACCCCACCCGGACGCGCGGCCGCGCCGCCGGGGAGCCGGGTTTCCTCGCCAGCTTCCGCCTGCTGCGCGCGCAGGGCCCCTGGACGCGCCGCCTGGTCGCGACCGGCCTCGGCACCGCGGGCTTCGCCATGCAGGACGTGCTGCTGGAACCCTATGGCGGGCAGGTGCTGGGCCTTGGCGTCGGCGCCACGACGGGCTTGACCGCGCTGCTCGCGGGCGGCGGCGTCGTCGGCTTCATCCTCGCGGCCCGCGCGCTGTCCGGCGGGCAGGATCCCTACCGCGTGATCGGCTACGGGTCGCTCACCGGGGTCGCCGGCTTCAGCCTCGTGATCTTCGCCGCGCCGCTCTCCTCCATCCTGGTCTTCGCGGCGGGCACGTCCGTCATCGGCTTCGGCGCGGGGCTGTTCGCCCATGCCACGTTGACGGCCTGCATGCGGGCGGCGCCGCCCGACAAGACCGGGCTTGCGCTCGGCCTCTGGGGCGCGGTGCAGGCCACCTGCGGCGGGGCGGCCATCGCCTTCGGCGGCATCGCGCGAGACGCCGTGACGGCCGCGGCCTCGGCCGGGCTGCTGGGCGCGGGGCTCGAAGGGCCCGTCACCGGCTACGTCGCGGTCTACCTCGTGGAGATCGTGCTCCTGTTCGTCGCCATCGCCGCCGTCGGGCCGCTCATCGCCCGGCCGCGGTTCAGTACGCCTACCCGGACCGGCGTCGCCGATCCGGCTTCGGTTTGACCCCAGGACGCGGAGGCCAACATGCCCACGCCACCACCCACTCCGGTGTTTCTCGACCTTGCGGCGCTGTCGCTCTACGCCTTCTTCGCCTTCTTCGTCTTCCTCGTGTTCTGGCTGCACCGCGAGGGCAAGCGGGAGGGCTACCCGCTGGTCTCCGACCGTTCGGACCGCCCCACCTTTGGCACGATCCACGGCTTCCCCGAGACGCCGCCGCCCAAGGTCTTCCGCCTGCACTACCCGTACGGCGCGACGGTGACGCAGGGCCAGCAGCCGGAGCGTGATATCTCGGATCTGGTGATTGAGGACCCGTACAACGGCACGCCCATCACGCCGAAGGGCGACGCCATGCAGGACGGCATCGGCGCGGCGTCCTACGCGATGCGCGCCGATACGCCCGACCTCGCCTTCGACGACAACCTGCCCAAGATCGTGCCGCTACGCGCGGCGTCGGGCTGGCACGTGCCTGAGGAGGACCCGGACCCGCGCGGCAAGTCGGTCACGACCCTGGATGGCGAGATGGCCGGCACGGTGGTCGACCTCTGGGTGGACCGGTCCGAGGTGATCCTGCGTTACCTCGAGGTCGAGGTTCCGTCTGCCGCCGCCGCCGTCGCGCCCAAGCGGGTGCTGGTGCCGATGTTCCTCGCCACTGTGAACGACGAGGGCGAGGTGCGGGTGCTGTCCGTGACCGCGGCGCAGCTCGCGGCGGCGCCGGGGATCCGCAAGCCCGAGCAGGTCACGCTGCTCGAGGAGGACCGGATTTCCGGCTACTTCGGCGGCGGCCACCTGCACGCGACGCCCGAGCGCAGCGAGCCGCTGGTATGAGCGCCGCGGCGCCCCGCCCGGCGGTGACCGAGCATGGGCTCGAGCCCGTGCCCGGCCTGCCGGAGCGCCTGCCGGAGGGCGAGACGCTGCTCTGGCAGGGCCGTCCGGAATGGTGGGGTCTCGCGCGCGGGGCGCTGCACGTGCGCGGGATCTCGGCCTATTTCCTGTTGCTCGCGCTGTGGCGCGGCGCGGCCATCACGGCCGACGGCGGCGGTGCCGCCGCCGCCCTGGCCGGTGCCGCGACGATGCTGCTGATCGGCGCCGTGCCGATTGCCTTCCTCCTGGTCTATGCTTGGTTCGCAGCGAGGGAGGCCGTCTACACAATCACGAACCGGCGTATCGTCCTGCGCGTGGGCCTGGCGCTGCCGGTCACGATCAACCTGCCTTTCGCGCTGGTCGAGAACGCCGCGCTGTCGCGGCGGGCGGATGGCAGCGGCGACATCGCGCTCCGCCTGTCCGGCCGGCAACGCGCGTCCTGGATCGCGCTCTGGCCGCACCTTCGGCCCTGGCGCCTGGCGCGGCCGGAGCCGATGCTGCGTTCGCTGGCCGATGCCGAGGCCGTGGCGCAGATCCTCGGCCGGGCGCTGGCCGCCGGAGCCGCCATGCCCGTCACTGCGCTGGCCCAGTCCGGCCCCGCGCGGGCCCAGACCAGGCCCGGCGCAGAAGCCATGGCCTGACGAGACCAGGACCGGGGAGGGAACGACCATGCCGCACGCCATCCGACGGAGCGTCTTCGCCAAGGGGCCGGTGCTCGGCATGGGTCTGGCCGTCATCCTGCTGGTCGGCGCGACGGTGGCGCCCGTGCCGTCCGCCTACGGTCCCGGCGCCGGCGCTGCGGCCCCCCGGATCGAGCGCCAGTTCCACGCGGCGGACCGCAGCGACGGCGCCGTCGTGCTGACCGACGCGCGCACCGGGCGGGAAGCGCTGATCCTCGCACCCGGCGAGGACGGCTTCATGCGCGGCACGCTGCGCGGCCTCGCGCGCGACCGGCACCTGGCCGGCATCGGACCGGAGGCTCCTTTCCGCCTGGTCGTCTGGAGCGACGGGCGCATGACGTTGGACGACACGGCGACAGGCCGGCGTCTCGACCTTCTGGCCTTCGGCCGGACGCAAGCGGAGGCCTTTGCGCGCCTCCTGCCAATCGGGGAGACATAAAACATGACGACGAAAGGAACGGGCTGGCCCGCGTGGCTCGGCGGAACCTCGACGTTTGAGGTGCCCTGCACGGTCGAGATCGAGCGAAGCTTCGACAGTTTCCATGCCTATGCGGTGCCGGAGGGCGTCGAGCTCCGCCCCGGCGACCGGGTGGTCGTGCACGGCACGCCGGACCACGTCGCGTTCGGGGAGAAGATGAGCTTCGAGACGCGCGCCACCGTCTACCGCGCCGGGCCGCTGACGCGCCTCTGGACGCAATGGGTCGCGATCTTCGAACTGACGGAACTCTACCATTGCGGGTTCGAGCCGAAGGAGGCCGCGTGATGGAGACGATCATCCTGGGCGGCCCGAACGAGGGCATGATCCCGCCGACCACGCACCACGGACCCAAGGCCCATGCGTCCGCCGAGGCGACGCGCATGGCCATGACCGAGACCGTGCTGTCCCCGCGCTTCTACACGACCGACTTCGCCGCGATGGACAAGGTCGATGTCGAGCCGCTACGCGCGCAATGGGACCGGCTGATGGACGAGTTCCGCGCCGACCCGAACAAGGGCCATTTCGTCCGCAACACGGATTTTGACAGCTTCGACCTGAGCGCCCTGCCGCCAGGCCTGCAGAAGGAACTGGTTGAGTTCCTGGTCAGCAGCGTCACGGCCGAATTCTCGGGCTGCGTGCTCTATGCCGAGATCAAGAAGCGGGTAAAGAACCCCGACATCAAGGAGCTGTTTTCCGTCATGGCCCGCGACGAGAGTCGCCATGCCGGATTCATCAACGACAGCCTGAAGGACATCGGCGTCGGCGTGGACCTCGGCTTCCTGACCAAGGCCAAGAAATACCACTACTTCCAGCCGAAGTTCATCTTCTACGCCACCTATCTGAGCGAGAAGATCGGGTATGCCCGCTACATCACGATCTTCCGCCAGTTCGAGAAGCACCCGGAGCTTCGCTTCCACCCGATCTTCCAGTGGTTCGAGAAGTGGTGCAACGACGAGTTCCGCCATGGCGAGGCCTTCGCCCTGCTGATGCGCGCCAACCCGGCGCTGGTCAGCGGCATGAACGTCTGGTGGTGCCGCTTCTTCCAACTCGCGGTCTTCGCCACGATGTACGTGCGCGACCACGCGCGGCCGGAATTCCACAAGGCGCTCGGCATGACGCCGACGGACTACGACATGCGCGTCTTCCGCATTACCGAGGAAATCTGCCGCCAGGTCTTCCCGGCGACGCTCGATGTCGACCATCCGGGCTTCCTGCGGGACATGGAGCGGCTGCGGAAGCTGGCCGATGCCATCGGCGCGGCGAAGGCGCAGGGCGGCATCGTGGGCGCGGCGAAGCGGATCGGACTGTCGGTGGCGGCAGGCGCCACCTTCGTGGGCGCCCTGCTGCGGCGCCCGCGGCGCCACGACCTGCCGGCGGATGCGCGCCTGCAGCCGGCCTGGTAGCGGGAAGGGGGGGCGGAGCCGCAGGCATGGCCGAGATCGGCATCCCCGCACTGGTGACGATCTTCGCCTGGTGGTTCAGCACCGGGCTGATCCTGCTGCTGGACGGCCTGCGGCGGGAGACCTTCGTGCGCAGCATGAGTCTCGCGACCGTCGTGCTCGTGCTGGCCCTCTATGGCGTCGCGACGCTCGCGCAGGACACGAGCACGTCGGGCGCCTATCTCGGCTTCCTCTGCGGGCTGGCGGTCTGGGGCTGGATCGAGCTGTCGTTCCTGACCGGCATCCTGACCGGCCCGCGCCGGGCGCCATGCCCGCCGGGGATCCAGGGGCCGCGCCGCGTGGTGGCGGCGATCGCCGCCATCCTCTGGCACGAATTCGCGATCATCGGCGGTGCGGCGCTGGTGATCGCGCTGTCCTGGGGCGCGCCGAACCAGGTGGCCGCCTGGACCTTCGGCATCCTCTGGGTGATGCGGCAGAGCACCAAGATCAACATCTTCCTGGGCGCCAGGAACACTGGCGAAGGCTTCCTGCCGGACCATCTGCGCTATATCGGAACTTACTTCCGCAGCCGACCGATGAACCTGCTGTTCCCCTTCTCCGTGACCGCCGCGACGCTGTTCTGCGCCTGGCTGTTCCACCGCGCGCTGCTGCCCGGCGCGACCCCCTTCGAGGTGACGGCCGCGAGCCTGCTCGGCACGCTGGCGGCGCTCGCGGTGCTCGAGCACTGGTTCCTGATGCTGCCGCTCCCGGTCGAGGCGCTCTGGCGCTGGGCGATGGACCGGCGCGCTGCGGCACGCCCCGCGCCGGGGACGGCGGCCTGGGAGGTCGGGCTCTCTGCGCCCTGCGACGCGGCCTCGCTGGACCGGCTGCTCGCGGAGGTCGCGGACGGCGCCTATGGCCGGGTCGAAAGCCTGCACGGCACCTTGCGGTCGGGCTCCGGCTGGGTGCAATTCGACCTGGCCGGCGGCCAGGCCCAGGTGCTGTCCGTGGCGCCATCGGGCGACGCGGCACCGCGGGTGGTGGCGGTCGGGCCGATGCGCGACTTGGCGCGGTTGCGCTCGGCTCTCGAAGCCTGCCTGAGGCCCGCGGCGGCATGATCGGCATCAAGGACATTGCGGGCCCTGCCCGGTTTTCCTACGGCATCGCGTCGCGCCGTCGCGCATGCTGTCCCAACATGGCGCACCGGACCGACCGGGGAGGTCACTCATGAACTACGAAGCCTATTTCCGCTCCCAGCTCGACGGCCTCCGGCGCGAGGGACGGTACCGTGTCTTCGCTGACATCGAACGCCAGGCGGGCGCCTTCCCGCGCGCCATCCGCCACGATGCGGGCAAGGCGCGCGAGGTCACGGTCTGGTGCTCCAACGATTACCTCGGCATGGGGCAGCACCCGAAGGTTCTGGCCGCGATGCACGAGGCGCTCGACCGCTATGGTGCGGGGGCGGGCGGCACGCGCAACATCTCGGGCACCAACCACGCGCATGTTCTGCTGGAACAGGAACTCGCCGCGCTGCACGGGACCGAGGCGGCGCTGCTGTTCAACTCCGGCTACATGTCGAACTGGGCCTCGCTCTCCACGCTCGCGTCGCGCATGCCGGGCTGCGTCATCGTCTCCGACGAGATGAACCACGCATCGATGATCGAGGGCATGCGCCATTCGCGCGCCGAGCGCCGGCTGTTCCGCCACAACGACGTGATCGACCTGCGCCGCGTGCTGTCGGAACTCGACCCCAAGGCGCCGAAGCTGGTCGCCTTCGAGAGCGTCTATTCCATGGACGGCGACATCGCGCCGATCGCCGAGATCTGCGACGTGGCCGATGAATTCGGCGCCATGACCTATTGCGACGAGGTCCACGGCGTCGGCCTCTACGGCGCGACGGGCGGCGGCGTGACCGAGCGTGACGGCGTCGCGCATCGCCTGACCGTCATCGAGGGCACGCTCGCCAAGGCGTTCGGCGTGATCGGCGGCTACATCGCGGGCTCCCACGCGATGTGCGACTTCGTGCGGTCCTTCGCCTCGGGCTTCATCTTCTCGACCGCGCTGCCGCCGGCGGTCGCCGCCGGGGCGCGCGCCGCGATCCAGCACCTGCGCCAGTCGAACACGGAACGCGAGCGGCTGCACGAACGCGCGGCCACGCTGCGCCGGCGGCTCGATGCGATCGGCGTGCCGCACCTCCCCAACAACAGCCACATCGTGCCGGTGATGGTCTACGACCCCGTCATCTGCAAGGACATCAGTGACATCCTGCTCGATGAGCACGGCGTCTATGTCCAGCCGATCAACTACCCGACGGTACCGCGCGGCACCGAGCGGCTGCGCATCACGCCTTCCCCCGTGCACAGCGACGCCGACATGGACCACCTCGTCTCGGCGCTCGAGAAGGTGTGGTCGCGCTTCAGCCTGAGGCGCGCGGCCTGATGGATCAGGTTCCCGGCGACCACGGCCGGGGCGGGGAGGAGGTGGCCGTCTCGTCCGTCCCTCCTCGCACGAAGGCGGGGCGCGCGTCTCCTGGCGGTCGCGCGCCCTATCCCTTCGCGGCCATCGTTGCGCAGGAGGAGATGCTGCGCGCGCTGCTGATCGCGGCCGTCGACGGCAGCGTCGGCGGCGTGCTGGTGCTGGGGGACCGCGGCACCGGCAAGTCCACCGCCGTGCGCGCGCTGGCCGCGCTGCTGCCGCCGATGAAGGCCGTGGCGGGCTGCCGCTTCGGCTGCGACCCGGCGGATGCAGCCGCGCTCTGCGCCGATTGCCGTGCGCGCGGCCGCCTCAAGGCCATCGAGGCGCCGGTGCCGGTCGTGGACCTGCCGCTCGGCGCGACCGAGGACCGCGTCGCGGGCGCGCTCGACATCGAGCGTGCGCTGGCCGACGGCGTGAAGGCCTTCGAGCCGGGGCTGCTCGCGCGCGCCCATCGCGGCTTCCTCTACATCGACGAGGTGAACCTCCTCGAGGACCACCTGGTTGACCTGCTGCTCGATGTCGCTGCCTCCGGCGAGAACCTGGTGGAGCGCGAGGGCATCAGCATCCGCCACCCCGCGCGCTTCGTGCTGGTCGGCAGCGGCAACCCCGAGGAAGGGGAGCTGCGCCCGCAGCTGCTCGACCGCTTCGGGCTTTGCGTGGAGGTCCGCACGCCGATGGACGTGCCGACGCGCATCGAGGTGATCCGCCGCCGCGACGCCTATGAGCGCGACCACGCCGCCTTCTGCGCCGCCTGGGAGAAGGAGCAGGCGAAGCTCCGCCGCCGTATCCTCGCCGCGCGCGCGCATATCGGCCAGGTCGCGGTGCCGGATGCCGCGCTCGAGCGCGCCGCCACGCTCTGCCTCGCGCTTGGCACGGACGGGCTGCGCGGGGAGCTCACGCTGATCCGCGCGGCGCGCGCGCTGGCGGCGCTTGAGGGGCGCACCAGCGTTGGCGACGCCGAGCTCCGCGCCGTGGCCAGCCCCGCGCTGCGCCACCGCCTGCGGCGGAACCCGCTCGACGAGACCTCCTCCGGCGCGCGGGTCGAGCGCGCGGTGGCCGAGCTGTTCGGGCCGTGACCGCGGCCGGCGACGGGCGCGCAGGGCCGCGCGCGGCGCCGGAGGACAGCGTGGCCCTGGACCAGCGCGCGGCCGCGGCGCTGCTCGCCGTGGATCCGGTCGGACTTGGCGGCGCGGTGCTGCGCGGCGGGCCGGGGCCGGAGCGCGATGCCTGGCTCGCGCAGCTGCGCCGGAACCTGCCCGCTGCCACGCCGTGGCGCCGCATGCCGGCCGCCGTGCCCGACAGCCGGCTGCTTGGCGGGCTCGACCTCACCGCGACGCTCGCCGCCGGGCGGCCGGTCGCGGAGCGTGGCCTGCTGGCCGAGGCCGATGGCGGCCTGCTGCTGCTCGCCATGGCGGAACGCGCCGCACCCGGCATGGCGGCCCGCATCGCCGCGGTGATGGATGCGCAGGAGGTGGCGCTGGAACGCGACGGTCTCGCGCGCCGCCTGCCCGCGCGCTTCGGCCTGGTCGCCCTCGACGAAGGGGTGGAGGAGGAGCGCGTGGCAGAGGCGCTGCGCGACCGCCTGGCGTTTCACATCTCGCCCGGGCGCCCAGGGGACGACGATCCGCCCACGTCGCGCGACGCCATCGCGGCGGCGCGGGCGCGCCTCGCCGCCGTGCGCGTGCCGGCGGAGATGACCGAAGCGCTGGCCGGGGCCGCGCTCGCGCTCGGCATCGCCTCCCTTCGCGCGCCCATGCTGGCGCAGCGCGCCGCCATCGCCGCCGCCGCGCTGTCCGGTCGCCGCGAGGTCTCGGCCGAGGACGCGGCGCTCGCCGCGCGCCTGGTGCTCGCCCCGCGCGCGACGCGCGTGCCGGAGGCCGAGCCACCGCCCGCCGAGGAACCCCCGCCGCCCGAACAGGGCGAGACGCAGGACGCGCCCAAGGGCGCCGAGGAACAGGCGCCGCTCGCCGACCGCATCCTCGACGCCGCGCGGGCCGTGCTGCCGGAGGGGCTGCTGGCCGGGCTCGGCGCCGGGCTCAGGGAGGCGGCGCGACACGCTTCCCCCGATGGCCGCGCCGGCGCGCGGCACGCGACGCCGCTGCGTGGCCGGCCAGCCGGCGTGCGCCAGGGCGAGCTGCGGAGCGGCGCCCGGCTTGCGCTGGTCGAGACGCTGCGCGCCGCGGCACCATGGCAGAAGCTGCGCCGCACGCAGCGCACCGGCGGCCCGCGCGTGCTCGTGAAGCGGGAGGACATCCGGCTGCGCCGCTTCGAGGCGCCGCAGGAGACGACGGCGATCTTCGTCGTCGATGCCTCCGGCTCCGCCGCCATGCACCGCCTGGCGGAAGCCAAGGGCGCGGTCGAACTGCTGCTGGCCGATTGCTATGTGCGCCGAGACAAGGTGGCGCTGATCGGCTTCCGCGGCGCGGGCGCCGAGGTGCTGCTGCCGCCGACCGCATCGCTCGTGCGCGCGAAACGCTCGCTGGCGGGGTTGCCGGGGGGTGGCGGCACGCCGCTCGCCGCCGGGCTCGATGCCGCGCGCGGCATGGTCGAGGCGTGCCGACGCGCGGGCCGCACGCCGCTCATCGTGCTGCTGACCGACGGGCGCGCCAATGTCGCGCGCGACGGCACGGGCGGGCGCGCGGGCGCCGAGGCCG
The DNA here is from genome assembly GCF_005222755.1 of Roseomonas sp. HF4. Taxonomy (GTDB): domain Bacteria; phylum Pseudomonadota; class Alphaproteobacteria; order Acetobacterales; family Acetobacteraceae; genus Neoroseomonas. The sequence goes on along the minus strand of NZ_STGD01000002.1, from coordinate 441,001 downwards.
ATGCGCTCGAAGCCGCGCGGCCGCTCCGACTCGCTGCCGTGCCCGCGCTGCTGGTCGATACCGCGCCGCGCCCTCAGGCCTTCGCGAAGGGCCTCGCGGCCGCGATGGGGGCCCGCTATTTGCCCTTGCCGGCGGCCGATGCGGCGCGCCTGTCGCAGGCCGTACGCGAGACGGCGGCCTGAGATGGCCGAGCGCCCGTCCTGGACGGTCGATGGCCGCGACTGGCCGAACCGGGAGGCGAGCCGTTTCCTGCGCGCGGGCGCTCTCGACTGGCATGTGCAGGTGGCCGGGCAGGGGCCCGTCATCCTGCTGCTGCACGGCACCGCGGCGGCGACGCATTCCTGGCGCGACGTGATCCCCCGCCTGGCCGCACATGCGACCGTGGTGGCGCCGGACCTGCCGGGCCACGGCTTCACCGGCATGCCGGGGGATGTCGGCCTGTCGCTGCCGGGCATGGCGCGGCTGGTGGCCGCGCTGGTGGAGGCGCTCGGCCTGCGGCCGGTGGTGGCGGTCGGGCATTCGGCCGGCGCCGCCGTCGCGTTGCGCATGGCGCTCGACGGGCGCATCGCGCCGCGCGCCGTGGTCAGCCTGAACGGCGCGCTGACGCCGCTCGGCGAGGAGCACGCCGCCTTCTTCACGCGCGCCGCGCGCCTGCTGGTCGGGCTGCCCTTCGTGCCGCGCCTTTTCGCCTGGCGCGCGGCGAACCGCGAGGTCGCCGAGCGCCTGCTGCGCGACACCGGATCGCGCATCGACGCGCGCGGCGTCGAGCTTTACGCGCGACTGTTCCGGCGCGCGGGGCATCTGTCGGGTGCGCTGCGGATGATGGCGAACTGGGACCTGGCACCCCTGCTGCGGGACCTGCCGCGGCTCGGCGCCGCGCTGCTGCTGGCGGTCGGCGCGAACGACCGCACCATCGCGCCGTCCAAGGCGCGGCGCATCGCGGCGCTGGTGCCGGGCGCGCGGATCGAGACGCTGTCCGGCCTCGGCCACCTGATGCACGAGGAACGGCCGGACCTGGTCGCATCGCTGCTGCTGCAAATGCTGCAGGCGGAGATGGCCGAGCCGTGAGCCTGCCCGCCTCCCACCCGTTGCGCGCCGAGCTGAACGACGAGGTGCATGCACGCCCGCCCGAGGCGCTGGTGCCGCCCTGCCGCATCTCGCACCTCGCGCTGCTCCCAGACGACGACGCGCCGCGCGACGAGAGCCTGGCCGCGCTGGTCGCGCTGGCGAAGCGCTTCGGCGGCCCCGAGCCCGCGCCGGGTGCCACGCACTACAGCGCCGACCTCGGCCCGTTCCGCCTGAAATGGGAACGGCACACGGAGTTCAGCCGATTCATGGTGATCGTGCCGGGGCTGGAGGCCGATCCCTTTGCCAGCACGGCGATGGAGGCGTTGCCCGGGGACTGGGTGGCCGCGCTGCCCGGCCGGGTCATCGCCGCGCAGCACGTGGCGCTCCTGCCCGATGACGGCGCGCCCTTCGACATCGCGGCGCTCTCGGCACGGCATTTCGCGGGCAACCACCTGCTCGGCGCCGAGGTCAGCGCCGGGCGCGCCACTGCCATCACGGATTTCCGGATCCAGCCCGATGGCTTCAGCCGCTTCCTGTTGCTCGACCGTGGCACGGGTGCGCGGCAGGCCGGGCGGATCGTGCAGCGGCTGATCGAGATCGATACCTATCGCGTCATGGCGCTGCTCGCCTTTCCGCTGGCGCGGCGGCTCTCGCCCGAACTGGCGGCGCAGGAGCGGGAACTCGCCGCGGTGACCGACGCGCTGATCGGCTGTGGCGACGACGACGAGCCGGTGCTGCTCGATCGCCTGACGCGCCTCGCCGCCGAGATCGAGAGCGGGGAGGCGCGCAACCGCTACCGCTTCAGCGCGGGCGCCGCCTACTACGAGATCGTCCAGCGCCGCATCGAGGACCTGCGTGAGGGCCGGATCGAGGGGCTGCAGACGGTGCGCGAATTCACCGAGAGGCGGCTCGCGCCGGCGATGAACACGTGCCTTGCGATGGCACAGCGCCAGGTGCTGCTGTCGCAGCGCGTGGCGCGCGCCACTCAGCTGCTGTCCACGCGAGTCGATCTCACGCGCGAGCGGCAGAACCAGGCGCTGCTGGCCTCGATGGACCGGCGGGCGCGGCTGCAGCTGCGCCTGCAGCAGACCGTGGAAGGCCTCTCGGTCGCGGCCATCACCTACTACGTCGTCGGGCTCATCGGCTATGCGGCCAAGGCGCTGTCCGACGCGCGGGTGCCGGTGCGCGACGAGGTGGTGACGGGCCTTGCCGTGCCCGTCGTGGCGCTTGCCGTCTATGCGGCGACGCGGCGCGTGCGCCGGCGGATGGAGCGGGAGGAAACATGACGGGTTTCGCCATCGCCGAGGACGACCTCGCGCATTGCCGGCGGCTGCTCGCGGGCGGCTCGAAGTCCTTCCATGCGGCGTCGATGCTGCTGCCGCGGCGCATCGCCGCGCCCGCGACCGCGCTCTATGCCTTCTGCCGCGTGGCCGATGACGAGATCGACCTGTCGGGCGGCAAGCAGGAGGCGATGGCGCGCCTGGCCGCGCGGCTCGATGCCGCCTATGCCGGCACGCCGCAGGACGACCCGGTGGACCGCGCCTTCGCCGCCGTGGTCGATCAGTTCAGCATCCCGCGCACGCTGCCGGAGGCGCTGCTCGAGGGGCTCGCCTGGGATGCCGTCGGGCGGCGCTACGAGGACATGCCGGCGCTCGAGGCCTATGCGACGCGCGTCGCGGGGACGGTGGGCGCGATGATGACGCTGCTGATGGGCGTGCGCGACACGGATGCGATCGCGCGCGCCTGCGACCTCGGCCTGGGGATGCAACTGACCAACATCGCGCGCGATGTGGGCGAGGATGCGCGGGAGGGGCGGCTCTATCTTCCGCTCGCCTGGCTGCGGGAGGAAGGGATCGCGCCTGCCGAGTTCCTCGCCGCGCCGGCCTTCACGCCGGCCGTCGCGCGGCTGGTGGCGCGGCTACTGGCGGCGGCGGACAGGCACTATTCGCGCGCGGCCGCGGGCATTTCCCTGCTGCCGCGCGACTGCCGGGCGGGCATCGGCGCGGCGCGCGTCATCTACGCCGAGATCGGGCGCGAGCTCGAGCGCAACGGGCTCGACTCGATCACGCGGCGCGCCGTGGTGCCGGGCTGGCGCAAGGCCGCGCTTCTGGCGCGCGCGGCCGGCGCGCTGGTCGGGCGGCGCGGCGGCGCGGGCGAACCGCCCTGCGAGGCCGCCTCCTACCTTGTGGAAGCGGTGGCCGCAGCGCCGTCGCCGGCGAGCTTCATTCCGCGCGGCTGGGGCAGCCGGCTGATCTGGGCGCTGGAACTGATGGACCGGCTGGACCGGGAGAGGGCGGTCGAACGTCCAGTTCGAGTGACAGCATAAAGCGTCAGTCGAAATTGACGCATCGCAAAGCATGACCGGTGTGCCGGGCGCAGCCTTTCCCTCGCCGCAGGACAGGCGGCGGGAGACCCCGGCATGCGCATCGTCCTCATCCATCCGAACTACCATTCCGGCGGCGCCGAGATCGCCGGCAACTGGTCGCCCGCCTGGGTCGCCTACCTCTCCGGCTTCCTGAAGGCCGAGGGCTACACCGACATCCACTTCATCGACGCGATGACGAACCACCTGACGCATGAGCAGGTGCGCGACCGGCTTGCGCGCCTTGAGCCGGACATCGTCGGCGCCACCGCGATCACGCCCGCGATCTACGAGGCGGAAGCCGTGCTGAAGATCGCGAAGGAGACCTGCCCCGGCGCCGTGACGGTGCTGGGCGGCATCCACGGCACCTTCATGTATCAGCAGGTGCTGACCGAGGCGCCCTGGATCGACTGCGTCGTGCGCGGCGAAGGGGAGCAGATCCTGACCGATCTCGTGCGCTGCGTCGAGGATGGCCGCTGGCCTGCGGAGCGCGGCACCGTGAAGGGCATCGCCTTCGCCGAGGACGACAGGATCGTCGCGACCCCGGCCTGCCCGACGATCAGGGACGTGGATCGCATCGTCGCCGACTGGTCCGTGCTCGACTGGTCGAAATACACCTACATCCCGATGAACACGAAGGTCGCGATCCCGAACTTGGCGCGCGGCTGCCCCTTCACCTGTTCCTTCTGCAGCCAGTGGAAGTTCTGGCGCGACTACCGCGTGCGCGACCCGAAGCGCGTGGTCGACGAGATCGAGGACCTGGTGCGCAACCACGGCGTCGGCTTCTTCATCCTGGCGGACGAGGAGCCGACCATCCACAAGAAGAAGTTCGTGGAGTTCTGCGAGGCGCTGATCGAGCGCGACCTGCCGGTGCTCTGGGGCATCAACACGCGCGTGACCGACATCCTGCGCGATGAGGCGCTGCTGCCGCTCTACCGCCGCGCGGGCCTCATCCACGTCTCGCTCGGCACGGAAGCCGCGGCGCAGCTCAAGCTCGACCGCTTCAACAAGGAAACCACGGTCGCGCAGAACAAGAAGGCGATCCAGCTGCTGCGCGCCAACGGCATCGTCGCCGAGGCGCAGTTCATCGTGGGCCTCGAGAACGAGACGGTCGAGACGCTCGAGGAAACCTACCGCATGGCGCTGGACTGGGACCCGGACATGGCGAACTGGGCCATGTACACGCCCTGGCCCTTCAACGACCTCTTCAAGGAGCTGGGCGACAAGGTCGAGGTGTTCGACTTCTCGAAGTACAATTTCGTCACGCCCATCATGAAGCCGGACGCGATGGACCGCGCCACGCTGCTCGACCGCACCATGGCCAACTACCGGCGCTTCTACCTGCGCAAGACCTTCCTCGGCTATCCGTGGATCCGCGACAAGGTGAAGCGCAGCTACATGCTGGGCTGCCTCTGGGCCTTCGCGAAATCGGGCTTCCAGCGGACCTTCTACGACCTCGGCAAGGTCGGCTACTGGGGGCCGCAATCCAAGAAGAACGTCGATTTCCACTTCGACGAGACCCGCACAATGACGCGCGAGGCCGCGCGCGCGCCGCACAACGCGATGTGGAAGTCCATGCACCGCCCGAAGGTGAAGATCCCGTCGACAAATGCGGCCGCGGAGGTGCGTGCCTGCGGCGGCGGCGAGGAGCAGCTCACCGAGGCCCAGATGGATGCCGTCGCGGCGCCGCGCGAAAGGGCGCCGCTGCAGGGGGATTGACGCGCGTGTCCCAGGCATCCGCGCGGATCGGACCCAATGCGGTCACGCGCCTGGCGGAGGCACTGGCGGCGGTGCGCGGCGCGGAGGGGGCGCGCGCCGTGTTCGACCGCGCCGGCCTTGCGCATCGCCTGGCGCGCCCGCCCGACCGGATGGTCGAGGAAGTCGAGGTCATCGCGCTGCATGCCGCGCTGCGCGCCAGCCTGCCTGCCGCCGAGGCGCACGACGTGGCGCGCGACGCCGGGGACCGCACGGCGGCCTATCTGCTGGAGCATCGCATCCCGCGCGCGATGCGTGCGGTGCTGCCCCGCCTTCCCGCGCGCCTCGCGGCCCGGGTGCTGCTCATGGCCATCGGCGGCCACGCCTGGACCTTCGCGGGCAGCGGGCAGTTCGAGGCGTTGCCGGGCTTCCCGGTCCGCTTCGCCATCGCCGGCGGGCCGCTCGCGCGCGGGGTCGTCTCGGCGGTGCCTGCCTGCGCCTACTACGCCGCGACCTTCGAGGGCCTGTTCCGCGCGCTGGTGCACCCGGCGGCGCGCGTGGTCGAGACGGCCTGCGAGGCCGCCGGTGCCCCGCGCTGCATCTTCGAGGCCAGGTGGCAGGCGCGCAAAAGCGTTTGACTTGACTGTCCAGTTGGATTGACACTTCGAAAGTCAATCGTAACTGACGTGCCGGCGTGACGGCCGCCGCCCGGAGAAACCGCATGGACCCCGCGACCCGCATCGAGGCCACGCTGGCCGATTCCGTGCTCCTCGCCGAGGCGGCCGGCGCGCCGCCCCGCCTCGCCGCCGCGATGCGGCATGCCGTCTTTCCCAAGGGCGCCCGCATCCGGCCGCGGCTGACCATCGCCGTGGCGCTCGCCTGCGGCGACGACCGGCCGCGGCTGACCAGCGCGGCGGCGGCCTCGATCGAGCTGCTGCACTGCGCGAGCCTCGTGCACGACGACCTGCCCTGCTTCGACGACGCGGATACGCGGCGTGGCAAGCCTTCCGTGCATCGCGCCTATGGCGAGCCGCTTGCTGTGCTGGCTGGCGACGCGCTGATCATCCTCGCCTTCCAGACCTTGGCGCGCGCGGCGCCCTGCGCGCCGGAGCGACTCGGGCCGGTGATCGGCGCCGTCGGCGATGGCGTCGGCGTGCCCTTCGGCATCGTGGCCGGCCAAGCCTGGGAATGCGAGCCAGAGGTCAATCTCTCCGACTACCAGCGGCAGAAGACCGGCGCGCTGTTCGCGGCGGCGGCAGTGGCCGGCGCGGCGGCGGCCGGCATCGCCGATGCCGAGGCCTGGCGCCTGCTCGGCGACCGGCTCGGCGAGGCCTACCAGGTCGCCGACGACCTGCGCGACGCGGTCGAGGACGAGGCCACGATCGGCAAGCCGGTCGGCCGCGACAAGGCGCTCGGCCGGCCGAGCGCAGTGGCCGAGTTCGGCCTCAAGGGCGCGATCTCGCGGCTCGCCGCGCTGGCCGAGGGTGCCGTCGCCGCGATCCCCGACTGCCCCGGCCAGGCGATGCTGCGCGGGCTGATCCTGCAGGAGACGCGACGCCTTCTGCCGGCCAAGCTCGCGACCGCCTGAGGCGTCCCGCATGTCAGGGGCTGACACCATGGGTGCGGCGCCCTCCTCCTCCTCGCTGCTCGACCGCTTCCGGGCATTCCGCGAAGGGTTGGCGGCGCGGCCCGGCTTCCGGCGCTGGGCCGCGCGCTTCCCGCTGACCAGGCCTTTCGCGCGGCGGCGCGCCCGCGCGCTCTTCGATATCTGCGCGGGCTTCGTCTACACGCAGGTGCTGCTTGCCTGCGTCAGGCTCCGCGTCTTCGCGATCCTGGCGGAGGCGCCGCGCACGACGCCGCGCCTGGCGCCGCTGCTCGGCCTGCCGGACGAAGCGACCGAGCGGCTGATGGCCGCGGCGGCCTCCCTCGGGCTCACGGCGCGGCGGTCCGACGGCGCCTGGACGGTCGGCCCGCTCGGCGCCGCCATGATCGGCAATGACGGCATCGCCGCGATGGTCGAGCACCATGCGATGCTCTACACCGACCTCGCCGACCCGGTCGCGTTGCTGCGGCGGCCGCGCGGTGGGAACGCACTGTCGGGCTACTGGGCCTATGCCGGGGCCGAGCGGCCGGGCGCGGTCGAGCCGGGGCGCATCCGCGACTACACCGCGCTCATGGCCGCGAGCCAGCCCATGGTGGCCGAGGAAGTGCTCGCCGCCTACCGCTTCGGCCGGCACCGCGCGGTGCTCGACGTCGGCGGCGGCAACGGCGCCTTCCTGCGCGCGGTCGCGGCCGAGTCGCCCGCGCCGCGCCTGATGCTGTTCGACCTTCCGGCGGTGGCGGAGGAGGCGCGCGCACGCTTCGCTGCGGCCGGGCTCGGCGGCCGCGCGGAGGTGTTCGGCGGCGACTTCACGCAGGACGCGCTGCCGCGCGGGGCGGACCTGATCACGCTGGTGCGCGTGCTGCACGACCACGACGACGACGTGGCGCTCGGCCTGCTGCGGCGGATTCGCGCGGCACTGCCGCCGGGCGGGCGACTGCTGCTGGCGGAACCGATGGCCGGAACCGCCGGCGCCGAACCGATGGGCGAGGCCTATTTCGGCTTCTACCTGCTCGCCATGGGGCGGGGCAGGCCGCGCACGCCGGAGGAGATCCGGCGGATGCTCGCGGCAGCGGGCTTCGCCGCAAGCCGCCTGCTGCCGACGCCGACGCCCTTGCTCACGCGCGTCATCCTTGCCGAGGCGGGCGCGTCGTGACGGCACGAGTGTCAGAACTTCTTGACAGTTGCCACCGTCCATCTAGGCTGACGATCAAGCATTCAACCGGGGGGTCCGTCTTGGACACCATTGCCGTCATCCTGAAAGCACCCGAGGACCTCGTCCTCAGCCGCCTGGCGCTGACGCCGCCAGGGGCCGAGGACATCGTCGTCGCGGTGGAATGGAGCGGCATCAGCACCGGCACCGAGCGCCTGCTCTGGTCGGGCCGCATGCCGCATTTCCCGGGCATGGGTTATCCGCTGGTGCCGGGCTACGAGTCGGTGGGGCGGGTGATCGCCGCCGGGGCCGAGGCCGGGCGGCAGTGCGGCGAACGTGTCTTCGTGCCCGGTGCGCGCTGCTTCGGCGACGTGCGCGGGTTGTTCGGCGGCGCGGCGGCGCGGCTCGTGGTGCCAGCGAAGCGCGCCGTGCCGCTCGGTGACCTCGCGGGGCCCGAGGGCGTGCTGCTCGCGCTGGCCGCGACCGCCTGGCACGCCATGGCGGCGCCGCACGCATCGCCGCCCGACCTGATCGTCGGGCACGGCGTGCTCGGGCGGCTGCTGGCGCGCGTTGCGCTGCTGCATGGCGCGCAGCCGGTGGTCTGGGAGCGGGATGCCGCGCGCCGCGACGGCGCCGTCGGCTACGAGGTGGTCGATCCCGACAGCGATCCGCGGCGCGACTACCGCAGCATCTACGACGTCAGCGGCGATGCCGGCATCCTCGACCTTCTGGTGCAGCGCCTGGCGCCGGGCGGCGAGATCGTGCTCGCCGGGTTCTACTCCGACCGCATCGGCTTTTCCTTCCCGCCCGCCTTCATGCGGGAGGCGCGCCTGCGCATCGCTGCCGAATGGCAGGAGGCCGACCTTCGTGCGACGAGCGCCGCGATCCATGACGGTCGGCTCGATCTCGGGGGGCTGGTCACGCACCAGGAAGCCGCGGAGCGCGCGCCCCAGGCCTATGCGCGCGCCTTCACCGATCCATCCTGCCTGAAAATGGTCCTCGACTGGAGGGAATGCGCATGAACGCCCCGACCGGCTTCACGCCGCCGCCCGCGACACCCGCCAGCCAGGCCGAGCGCCTGCGCGCCGAGGCGGCGATGCCGCTCGACCCCGTGCCGACCGGGGAGGCGAAGAAGGACACGCAGGTGATCGCGATCTACGGCAAGGGCGGCATCGGCAAGTCGTTCACGCTGGCGAACCTGTCCTACATGATGGCGCAGCAGGGCAAGCGCGTGCTGCTCATCGGCTGCGATCCGAAGTCGGACACCACCTCGCTGCTGTTCGGCGGGCGGTCCTGCCCGACCATCATCGAGACCTCGTCGAAGAAGAAGCTGGCCGGCGAGCAGGTGCAGATCGGCGATGTCTGCTTCAAGCGCGACGGCGTCTTCGCGATGGAACTCGGCGGGCCGGAAGTGGGCCGCGGCTGCGGCGGGCGCGGCATCATCCACGGCTTCGAGCTGCTGGAGAAGCTGGGCTTCCACCAGTGGGACTTCGACTACGTGCTGCTCGACTTCCTGGGCGACGTGGTCTGCGGCGGCTTCGGCCTGCCGATCGCGCGCGACATGTGCCAGAAGGTCATCGTCGTCGGCTCGAACGACCTGCAGTCGCTGTACGTCGCGAACAACGTCTGCTCGGCGGTGGAGTATTTCCGCAAGCTGGGCGGCAATGTCGGCGTCGCCGGCATGGTGGTGAACAAGGACGACGGCACGGGCGAGGCCGCGGCCTTCGCCGCCGCCGCTGGCATCCCGGTGCTCGCCGCCATCCCGCAGGATGACGACATCCGGCGCAAGAGCGCGAATTACGAGATCATCGGCACGCCCGACAGCCAGTGGGGCGCGCTGTTCCAGGCGCTGGGCGTGCAGGTGGCGGAAGCCCCGCCGCTGCGCCCGAAGCCGCTGACGCATGACGAGCTGCTCGGCCTGTTCAAGGGCGAGGCGGTCGGCCGCGGCGTGGTCCTGAACCCGGCGACCATGGAGGACATGTGCGGCGCCGAGGTGATCACGAGGCCGTCCCTCGAAGTGGTCTACGAGGGCGTCTGAGCGATGGACGCGCTGCCTCCCACTGGCCCTCCCGCATCGGCTGACGGCGGCTGCCACGGCGGTCGCGAGACCATGCTGGAAGCCGCGCGCGCCGCCGGGAAGGGCGAGGCGATGGAACGCCTGGCCGCCGACTACCCCAAGGGTCCGCACGATCAGCCGCAATCCATGTGCCCGGCCTTCGGGTCGCTGCGCGTCGGGCTGCGGATGAGGCGGGTGGCGACGATCCTTTCGGGCAGCGCGTGCTGCGTCTACGGGCTGACCTTCACCAGTCACTTCTACGGCGCGAAGCGGACCGTGGGCTACGTGCCCTTCAATTCCGAGACGCTGGTCACCGGCAAGCTGTTCGAGGACATCCGCGACGCCGTGCACGCGACAGCGCGGCCCGAGGATTACGACGCGGTGGTCATCACGAACCTCTGCGTGCCGACGGCGTCCGGCGTGCCGCTGGAATTGCTGCCGAAGCAGATCAACGGCGTGCGGATCATCGGCATCGACGTGCCGGGCTTCGGCGTGCCGACGCATGCGGAAGCGAAGGACGTGCTGGCGGGTGCGATGCTGCGCTACGCGCGCAACGAGGCCGAGGCCGGCGCCGTGGCGCGCCCGCGCAACCTGGTCGAGGGCGAGCCGACCGTCGCGCTGATCGGCGAGATGTTCCCCGGTGACCCGCCGGGCATCGGCGCCCTGCTCGGCGCGATGGGGCTTTCGCTGGCGCCGTCCACGCCGTGCCGCGAATGGCGCGACCTGTATGCGGCGCTGGACTGCGTGGTCGCCGCGGCGGTTCATCCCTTCTACACGGCGAGCATCCGCGAATTCAAAGCCGCCGGGCGTCCGGTGGTGGGGTCGGGGCCGGTCGGCGTCGATGGCACGGCCGCCTGGCTCGAAGCGATCGGTGCTGCGGCCGGCGTGCCGCAGGCGAGGGTCGACGCGGCGAAGCAGCGCTTCCTGCCGGCCATCGCCGGCGCGCTTGCCGCATCGCCGGTCAAGGCGCGCGTGACGGTCTCGGGCTATGAGGGATCGGAACTGCTGGTCGCGCGCCTGCTGGTCGAGGCCGGCGCCGAGGTGCCCTATGTCGGCACCGCCTGCCCGCGCACGGAATGGAGCAACGCCGACCGCGAATGGCTCGAGGCGCGCGGGGTGCATGTGCAGTACCGCGCCTCGCTCGAGCAGGACATGGCCGCGATGCGCGACGCGAAGCCGGATCTCGCGCTCGGCACGACGCCGCTGGTGCAGAAGGCCAAGGAACTCGGCATCCCCGCGCTCTATTTCACCAACATGGTGAGTGCGCGCCCGCTGTTCGGGCCCGCGGGCGCGGCGTCGCTGGCGGGCATCGTCGCAGCGCAGGTGGGGCAGCGCGAACGCATGTCGCGCATGGTTGGCTTCTTCGAGGGCGTCGGCACGCCCGATGGCGCGGGCTACGGCTTCCGCGAGAAGCCATCCGATCCGCCCGGCTTCCGCGAGCGGCAGCGCAAGCTGCGCGCCGCGAAGGCCAAGGCCGAAGAAGCGGTGGGGACCTGACGATGCTCGTCCTCGATCACGACCGGGCAGGGGGCTATTGGGGCGCGGTCTACGCGTTCTCCGCCGTGCGTGGCCTGCGCGTCATCATCGACGGGCCGGTTGGGTGCGAGAACCTGCCGGTCACGGCGGTGCTGCACTACACCGACGCGCTGCCGCCGCATGAGCTGCCGATCGTGGTGACGGGCCTCGACGAAGAGGCGCTGTCCCAGACCGGCACCGAAGGCCCGATGAAGCGCGCGGCCGCCACGCAGGACCCCGACCTGCCCGCGGTGGTGGTGACCGGTTCGATCGCCGAGATGATCGGCGGTGGCGTGACGCCGCAGGGATCCAACCTGCAGCGCTTCATCCCGCGCACGATCGACGAGGACCAGTGGCAGTCCGCCGATCGCGCCATCAACTGGCTCTGGACGGAATTCGGCAGCAAGCGCGGCAAGATCAAGCCGCGCACGCGCAAGGACGGCGAGAGGCCCCGCGTCAACATCATCGGCCCGATTTACGGCACCTTCAACATGCCGTCTGACTTGGCCGAGATCCGGCGCCTGGTCGAGGGCATCGGCTGCGAGATCAACCTGCTCTTCCCGCTCGGCAGCCATGTCGAGGACATCGGCAAGCTGCCCGACGCCGATGTGAACATCTGCATGTACCGGGAATTCGGGCGGCGGCTGTGCGAGACGCTCGAGCGCCCCTACCTGATGGCGCCGTTCGGGATCTTCGCCACCACCAATTTCCTGCGCAAGCTCGGCGAACTGACCGGGCTCGACCCCGAACCCTTCATCGAGCGCGAGAAGCACAGCACGATCAAGCCGATCTGGGACCTGTGGCGCTCGGTCACGCAGGACTTCTTCGCCACTGCCGCCTTCGGCGTGAGCGCCACCGAGACCTACACGCGCGGCCTGCAGCGCTTCCTGTCGGACGAGATGGGCGTGCCCTGCGCCTTCGCATTCGCCCGCAAGCCGGGCGAGAAGCCCGACAACCAGGCGGTGCGCGACGCCTTCCGCAAGTCCCCGCCGCTGGTCATCTTCGGGTCGTTCAACGAGAGGATGTACGCGCAGGAGGCGGGATGCCGCGCCGCCTACATCCCCGCGTCCTTCCCCGGCGCGATCATCCGCCGCGCCACCGGCACGCCTTTCATGGGCTACGCCGGCGCGACCTACATCGTGCAGGAATACTGCAACGCGCTGTTCGATGCGCTGTTCCACATCCTCCCCCTCGCGACAGAGATGGACAAGGTGGAGCCGACGCCCGCGCGCCCCGTCGAGCGCTGGGAGCCCGAGGCGAGCGCGCTGCTCGACCGGATGGTGGAGAGCGAACCCTTCCTGCTGCGCATCTCGGCGGCCAAGCGCCTGCGCGAACGCATCGAGCGCGACGCGCGGGACGCGCGGGAAGACCGCATCACGGCCGCGCGCGTCGCGCAGAGCCTGGAACTTGAGGGCGTGTCATGACGCGCGCCCCGTCATCGCGCGCGCCCGCCGTGGCGCGCGCCGACAGTCGGCCAGGGTGGTGTCTTGCCCCCCGGGCGATCCCTGCCGCGCGGGACGAGCGCGGTAACCGCCGAAAGGCGACGGTGGAGGTCTCCCAATGACCGAAGCACGTACGCGTCTGACGGAGGAACAGGCCCGAGAGGTCCATTCCCTGGTTGTCCAGGGTTGGGTGTTCTCGGTCTTCGCCTCCATGGGCGCTCATATCCTGGTCTGGCTGTGGCGGCCGATGGTCTACGCGGGCCAGATGGTCCCGCCCGACTGGCGCTTCTTCTGAAGCAGAACCGGAAAGGACCAGAAGCCAATGCATAAGATCTGGATGGTCATCGACGCACGCCGCGTGGGGTTCCTCGGCGCGGCTGGCGTGATGGCGGTGGCACTGCTGATCCACTTCGTGGTGCTCAGCTCGCCCCGCTACTGCGACCACCTCGGCTGGTGCGCGACCACGCCGACCTTCACCCCCGGCCAGCGCGTCGGGGGCTGAAGCCAGCGTACCGCGCCGCGCTGCGGCGGACTGGGCGAGGCCCCTGACAGGGCCTCGCCCGCACACCCCAAAGGGCCGTGACCGGACGGCGGGTTCCACCCGCCCAAGGGAGGAGTTGAAGCGATGGCCATGCTCACTTTCGAGCGCAAGTACCGTGTGCGCGGCGGCACCCTTGTCGGGGGCGACCTGTTCGACTTCTGGATCGGGCCGTTCTGGATCGGGTTCTTCGGCGTGACGACGGCGTTCTTCAGCTTCGTCGGCACCGGGCTCATCCTGTATGGCGCGGCCATCCAGGGCACCTGGAACCCGTGGCTGATCAACATCCCGCCGCCTGATCTCGCCTATGGCCTGCGGCTCGCGCCGCTGCGCGAAGGCGGGCTTTGGCAGTGGATCACGATCTGCGCGATCGGCGCCTTCGTATCCTGGGCGCTGCGCCAGGCGGAGATCAGCCGCAAGCTCGGCATGGGGCTTCACATCCCGATCGCCTACGGCGTCGCGGTCTTCGCCTATGTCACGCTGGTGGTGATCCGCCCGGTGCTGCTGGGCGCCTGGGGCCACGGCTTCCCATACGGGATCTGGAGCCACCTCGATTGGGTCTCCAACGTCGGCTACCAGTTCCTGCACTTCCACTACAACCCGGCGCACATGATCGCAGTGACGTTCTTCTTCACGACCGTCCTCGCGCTCTCGCTGCACGGTGCGCTGGTCCTCTCGGCGCTCAACCCGCCCGAGGGCGAGACGGTCAAGACCGCCGAGCACGAGAACACCTTCTTCCGCGACTTCATCGGCTACTCGATCGGCACGTTGGGCATCCACCGGCTCGGCCTGTTCCTCGCGCTGTCGGCCGGGTTCTGGAGCGCCGTGTGCATCGTGATCAGCGGCCCGTTCTGGACGCGTGGCTGGCCCGAATGGTGGGGCTGGTGGCTGAACCTGCCAATCTGGCGCCACTGACGGGAAGGGGAGACGAATCGCCATGCCCGAATACCAGAACATCTTCACCCGGGTTCAGGTGCGCGGTCCCGCGCCCTATCCCGGGGTGCCGCTCCCCGCGGACTCAGAGCCGCGGGCGGGGACGCCGCGCTTCGTCCACCTGTTCGGTCGCCTCGGCGACGCGCAGGTGGGGCCGATCTACCTCGGCTACACGGGGCTGCTCTCGATCCTCTTCGGCTTCATCGCCTTCGAGATCATCGGCCTCAACATGCTGGCCTCGGTGAACTGGGATCCGATCCAGTTCGTGCGGCAGCTCTTCTGGCTGGCGCTCGAGCCGCCGGGCCCGCAATACGGGCTGCAGTTCCCGCCGATGCGCGAGGGCGGCTGGTGGCTGGTCGCCGGCTTCTTCCTGACCGCCTCGCTGCTGCTCTGGTGGGTGCGCACCTATCTCAGGGCGCGCGCGCTCGGCATGGGCACGCATGTCGCCTGGGCCTTCGCGGCGGCGATCTGGCTGTACCTGGTGCTGGGCTTCATCCGCCCGATCGCCATGGGGTCCTGGAGCGAGGCGGTGCCCTTCGGCATCTTCCCGCACCTTGACTGGACCGCGGCCTTCTCCATTCGCTACGGGAACCTCTTCTACAACCCGTTCCACGCGCTCTCGATCGTGTTCCTGTATGGCGCGACGCTGCTGTTCGCGATGCACGGCGCGACGATCCTGGCGCTCGGCCGCTACGGCGGTGAACGCGAGATCGAGCTCACGCTGGACCGTGGCACCGCGGCCGAGCGCGGCGGGCTCTTCTGGCGCTGGACCATGGGCTTCAATGCGACCTTCGAGAGCATCCATCGCTGGGCCTGGTGGTTCGCGGTGCTGTGCCCGATCACCGGCGGCATCGGCATCCTGCTGACCGGCACGGTGGTGGACAATTGGTACCTCTGGGCAGTCGACCGCCACTTCGCGCCCGCCTATCCGCAACTCTGGGCGCCGGTGGCCGACCCGGCCCTGCTGCAAGGAGCGCCGCGATGAGCAGCTGGACCAATCTCAAGATCGGTGCGGCCGTCGGCGCGCTCGTCGTCACCGCGCTGCTGCTGCCGACGTTCGAGCGGCTGCCGGTCGACACCAGCCAGAACGGCTTCCGCGGCACCGCCATGGAGCACGTGACCAATCCGCGCCTGCGGGCGCGGACCCTGGCGGCGAACGAAGTGCCGCCGGTACTCGACGCCGCCGACAACGAGGGCGACCGCGCCAGCACGCTGTATGAGAACGTGCAGGTGCTGGGCGACCTCTCCAACGCGCAGTTCCTGCGCGTGATGCTGGCCATGACCGAATGGGTCGTGCCGCAGGCGGTGCGCGATGCCGGCAACGGCTGCGCCTACTGCCACAACATCGAGAACATGGCGTCCGACGAGGTCTACACCAAGGCGGTGTCGCGCCGGATGCTTCAGATGGTCGCGACCATCAACAACCATCCGCATGTCGGCCAGACCGGCGTGACCTGCTACACCTGCCACCGCGGGCAGGCCGTGCCGTCCGAGGCCTGGTCCACCCTGCCGACCTCGCGCGCCGGGTTGCAGGCGCCGACCGGACAGAATACGCCGTCGCGGGCGGCCGGTGGGTCGTCGTTGCCCACCGACCCGTTCACGCCCTACCTGCTGCAGGACCGCGAGATCCGCGTCATCACCGCGAACACCTCGCTGCCCGGTTACAACGCCAGCAGCATCCAGCAGACCGAGTGGACCTATGCGCTGATGATGCACATGTCCACGAGCCTCGGCGTGAACTGCACCTTCTGCCACAACAGCCGCGCCTTCTCGAACTGGGAACAGAGCCCGCCGCAGCGGCTGACGGCGTGGCACGGCATCCGCATGGTCCGGGAGGTCAACATGACCTACATCGAACCGCTGACGCCGCTGTGGCAGGCCAATCCCAACGGGCCGCCGGAAGCGGGACCGCGCGTCGCGCGCCTCGGGCCCATGGGCGACGCGATGAAGGCCAACTGCACCACATGCCATCGGGGACTGAACCGCCCGTTGAACGGCGCCCCGATGCTCCAGGACTATCCCGAACTGCGCATGGTGCGCTCCAGCCCCGCCCGGTCGGCGGCGCTGGCACCGCAGTGATGACGGCGGCGGCGACACTCCCCGGCCGCCGCCGGGGGTAGGTGGGGGGGGCGGCAGGTCCGCTCCCCCCCTTTTTTTTCTGGAGGCCCGGCGCATGGCACTCGACGGCACGAGCATGGCGCAGGATCCGCGGCCCCATGCGGTGATCATCGGCTCGGGCTTCGGCGGCCTTGCCGCCGCGATCCGCCTCGGTGCCCGGGGTTGGCGCGTCACGGTGCTCGAGAAGCTGGATGCGCCGGGCGGGCGTGCCTACGTCTTCCGGCAGGACGGCTTCACCTTCGACGCCGGGCCGACCATCATCACCGCGCCCTACCTGCTCGAGGAACTGTGGTCGATGGCCGGCGGGCGGCTCGCCGACGACGTGGACCTGCGCGAGCTCGAGCCCTTCTACTTCATCCGCTTCGACGACGGCACGGTGATGCGCTGCAGCGCCGACCTCGATGCGACGCGCGACGAGGTCCGTCGCATCGCGCCCGAGGACCTGGCCGGCTTCGACCGCTTCATTGCCGCGAGCGAGCGCATCTATAGCATCGCCTTCGAGAAGCTGGCCGACCAGCCCTTCCATCGCTTCGGCACGCTGCTGAAGGCGGCGCCCGACATGATCCGCCTGCAGGGCTACCGGACCGTCTTCTCCAAGGTCTCGGACTACTTCACGAATCCGAAGCTGCGCGTCGCCTTCTCTTTCCATCCGCTGCTGATCGGCGGCAATCCGCTGACCACCACGGCGTATTACTGCCTGATCGCGCATCTCGAGCGGAAGCACCGCGTGCACTACGCGATGGGCGGCATGGGCGCGCTTGTGCAGGGCATGGCGGGGCTCATCGCGCGCCTCGGCGGCACGGTCCGCTGCAATGCCGAGGTCGCGCGGATCGAGGTTGAAGGCGGGCGCGCGACGGGCGTGACACTCGCCTCGGGCGAACGCGTCGATGCCGACATCGTCGTCTCCAACGCCGATGTCGCCTGGACCTATTCCAGGCTGCTCGGCCACCATCCGCGCCGGCGCTGGACGGACCGCCGGATCGCGCGCGCGCGCTACTCCATGAGCCTGTTCGTCTGGTACTTCGGCACGAAGCGCTGCTACGAGGACGTCTACCACCACACCATGGTCCTCGGCCCGCGCTACCAGGAATTGCTGACCGACATCTTCAGCCGCAAGCGGCTGGCGGAGGATTTCAGCCTCTATCTCCACCGTCCCTCCGCCAGCGACCCGTCGCTGGCACCCGAGGGGTGCGACGCCTTCTACGTGCTCGCACCCGTGCCGCATCTCGGCAGCGGGACCGACTGGGCCGTGCAGGCGGAGCCCTATCGCGCCGCCATCCAGAAGCGCCTGGAGGAGACCGTGCTGCCAGGGCTCGGCGAAGCGCTCGTCACGTCCCGCATCATGACGCCGCAGGATTTCCGCGACCGGCTTCTCTCGGTGAACGGATCCGCCTTCGCGCTCGAGCCGCAACTGTTCCAGAGCGCCTGGTTCCGTCCGCACAATGTCAGCGAGGAGGTCGCGAACCTGTTCCTTGTCGGCGCGGGCACGCATCCCGGCGCCGGGGTGCCGGGCGTGATCTCCTCGGCGAAGATCCTCGACCAGGTGGTGCCCGCGGGCCGCGACTGGGTCTTCAGCGGCCAACCGGCAGCGCGATGACGCGGCGCGGCCGGCCGGCGCGGTCTTCCAGCAGCCGCGCTGCCGCCAGCCGCCCGGACATGGTCGCCATCGGCACGCCCGGCCCGGGATGGACGCCGCCGCCCGCCAGATAGAGGCCGGGGATCGGCGTGCGCGCGCCGGGCCGTGCGAAGGACCCGCCGAAGCCGTGGCCGAGCCGTCCGTAGAGCGCGCCACCCGTGCCCGGGAACAGCGCATGGAAGCCGGCCGGCGTGGTCGCGACCGAGGCGCCGTCCTCGACGCGGATACGGAGGCCGCAGGCCTCGGTCAGCGCAAAGGCGCGCTGCGCGACATCGGCCGCATCGGGCTCGGCGCGGTCCCCGTCGGGCGGCGCGTTGACCAGCAGCAGCATGCGCTCACGCGTGCCGGGCGCGGGGCGGGTTTCGCCGCCGCGGTCCTGCGCGCAGAGATAGACCGTGGGCGCCGCCACGATGGCGCGGCGGCGAAAGATGGCGTCGAACTCGGCCGCGTAGTCCTCGGCGAAGAAGACATTGTGGTGGTCGAGGTCGAAGCCCTCGGTCGGGGCGTCCAGGCAGAGCGTCACGGCGGACAGCGTCCGCTGGTCGCGCGGCACGGGCGCCGCGGCGGGGCGCGCGGCCTCCCCCAGCAGCCCGGCGGCCAGCGCATCCGGCGCGCCGTTGAAGACGACGGCATCGGCCTCGATGCGCTCCCCGTCCGCGAGCTCGACGCCGGCGGCACGTCCGCGCAGCACGTGGATGCGCCGGACCTCGGCGCCGAAGCGGAAGGTGGCGCCCTGCGCCGTGGCCAGGTCGCGCACCGCCTCGGCCACGCGCCGCATGCCGCCGTCCACGAGCCAGACGCCCTCCTGCTCGACATGCGCGATCAACATCAGCGTCGCCGGCGCCGCGAAGGGGGAACAGCCGACATAGGTCGCGTAGCGCGCGAACAATTGCCGCAGCCGCGGGTCCGAGAAATGCTCGCCGAGCGCGGACCAGAGCGTCGCGAAGGGCGTGGTACGCACCAGCGCGCCGATGTTGCCGAGGCCGACGCGCTGCACCAGGTCGAACTGGGATGGCCGTTCGGACGCGATGAAGGGCCCGACCAGGGTACGGTAGATGTCGGCGCTCCGCTTGCAGAGCGCGCGGTAGCCGGCAGCATCGCGCGCGCCGGCGAAGTCCCCGATCGCCTCGGCCGAGCGCTCGCGGTCGGCGAACAGGTCGAGCCGTCCGCCACGGCGCCAGGCGTGCCGCGCCAGGATCCCGGCCCGCGTGAGTGTCAGCGCATCCTCGACCCGCCGGCCGGCGTCGCCGAACAGCCCGTCGAAGACCCATTTCATGGTGAAGACCGTGGGCCCGCCGTCGATCCCGGCGGCGCCGTCCACCTCGACGCGGCGCATCTTTCCGCCGGGCGCGGCCGCGCGGTCGAGCACCGTCACGCGCGCGCCGCGCCGCGCGAGGTCGGCCGCTGCCGCGAGCCCGCCCATGCCGGCGCCCACGACGATGACGCGAAGCTCGGCCACGGCGCCTCAGGCGGCGGCCGGCCTGCGCGCCGCGAACTGCCGGTCGACGGCGCGCCAGTGCCACAGGATCAGCGCGATGCCCGTGCCGCAAGGGATCGCCCACATCACCGGGTGCAGCGCCAGTTCCGGCAGGATGCGCACCGATCCGAAGGCCATGAAGGCCGTGTAGACCGAGATGCCCGCGCCCACGAGCGCCTTCACGTGCTCCTTCAGCCAGTAGGTCGGGCCGGGCGCCTCGGCGCGGAGGAAGCGCAGGTTCGTCACGACCGTCGCGACCCCCACCGTGGCGATGCCGTACATGAGCGGCTGCCCGATCAGCCATGCCTGGAAGGCGCAGTTGACCGAGGCCAGCAGCAGAAGGTGCTGCAGCGCCATGTTGAGCGGCGTGCGGTTGCGCGCATGCCCGCCGCGCTTGTTCAGCACCGCGAGCCAGCCATACCAGGCGAGGTTCACGGTCAGCAGCCCCGTCGTCAGCATCATCCAGCCGAAGATGCCGCGCAGGAAGGCCGCGTCGAAGCGGCCTTCGAGGTGCGGGTGCGTGCCGATCGGGTCGATCAGCGTCAGCGTCGCCATGGCCATGGCGAGGCATCCCGTGACCAGCATGCAGCGGTTGAACAGCCGGCCCCAGCGGCGGTGATTGACGCCGCCCTTCCTGCCGATGACGGGAACCCAGAAGGCGACCGCCCCGGTGGCTCCCGTCACGATGTGGGCGGCGATGAGGCTGTGGAAGAGCAGCAGCTCCATCGCGCGGGACCTCGTGTTTCGAAGCGACAATCCAACTTGACAGATAGGACTGTCAAGCAACGGAATGGTGCGCCGATGCCCTGCGCCGCGAGGCCCCGAATTGAGCGCCATGCTCGACCTGCCCATGACGCCCTTCAGGCCTTTCGAGCCGCCGCATCCGCGGTCCCTGCCTGCCGTCGTGGCGCTGGTCCGCGCCATGCTCGAAGGGGAGGGCAACCTGCTCGGCCTGCTGCCGGCGGAAGCGTACCGGATGCCGATCGGCCCCCTCGGCTGGTCGCGCCGGTCGACCATCATCGTGAACCGGCCGGACCTGGTGCGGCACGTGCTGACCGACCCCGAGGGGATCTTCCCGAAAAGCGACCTGATGGTCGAGGCGCTTGACCCGCTGATCGGCGATTCCATCTTCGTCTCCTCCGGCGCCACCTGGCGGCGCCAGCGCGCGATGATCGACCCCGCGCTGTCCATGATGCGCGTGAACCGCGCCTTCCCGGCCATGGAAGCCGGCGCGGCGGCGGCGGAGGAGACGCTCGCGCGGGCCGCGCGCGAGGGAACGGCCTTCTCGCTCGACCTCGCGATGAGCCACCTCACGGCCGACATCATTTGCCGCACGGTCTTCTCGACCAGCCTGAAGAGCCAGGTCGCTCACGAGGTCTTCGACGCCTTCACCGACTTCGAGCGCAGCGTCGCGCAGGTCGAGATCCGCCGCCTGATCCTCGACCGCGCCTGGACGCGCATCCCGCAGAAGCGGCACGTGCTCGACGCCTGCGCGCTGATCCGCCGCCACCTCGGCGCGCTGCTCGACACGCATCTCGCGGCCGGCGCCGATTTCGACGACATCTGCCGCGCGGTGACCGAGGCGCGCGACGCCGAGGGCCGCGGCTTCACGCGCGACGAGCTGATCGACCAGCTCGGCGTGTTGTTCCTGGCAGGGCACGAGACGAGCGCCAGCGCGCTCACCTGGGTCTTCTTCCTGCTCGCCACGCAGCCCGCGCTGGTCGCGCGGCTGCGCGCCGAGGTGGCCGAGGTCTGCGGCGACGGCCCCGTCACCTTCGAGCACACGAAGCGCCTGCCCTTCATCCGCAACGTGTTCCGCGAGACGCTCCGCCTCTATCCCCCGATCACCTTCCTGCCGCGCGTGGCCAACGAGGCGACGGCGCTGGACGGCTATCGCATCCGGCGCGGCGCCCTGGTGATGGTCGCCCCCTGGGTGCTGCATCGCCACCAGGCCTACTGGAAGCGGCCGCACGTCTTTGACCCCGACCGCTTCGACGCGGGGCGGGAGGGCGAGGTGACCGCCGGCGCCTACATCCCCTTCGGCATCGGGCCGCGCGTCTGCGCCGGCGCGGCCTTCGCGCAGGTGGAGGCGGTGCTGCTGGTGGCGCGGCTGTTCCGGCGTTTCGACTTCCATGTCGCGGCGTCGGAAAAGGTGCGCCCTGCGGCGCGGCTGACGACCCGGCCCGTGGAGCAGATCATGGCCCGGGTGACGCCCGCGGCATGAGCGCGGGGACCGTCCTGCTCACGCTCGGGCGCCTGCCCAAGGCGCTGGACCTGGCGCGATCATTCCATGCCGCGGGATGGCGCGTGGTGGTGGCTGAGCCGTTCCGGCGGCATCTCGCCGGCGCGTCGCGGAGCGTCGCGCGCAGCGTCGTCGTCACGGCGCCGGCCACGGATCGCGAGGCGTATCTGGCCGGGCTGCTGCGCGTGGTCGAGGAGGAGGCCGCTGATCTCGTGCTGCCGGTCTCGGAGGAGGTCGTGCATGTCGCCGAGCTGCACGGGCGTCTGCCCGGGCGCACGCGGCTTTTCGCGATGCCCGCGGCCGCGGTTCTCGCCGCGCATGACAAGGGCGCCTTCGCGGCGGTGGCCGACCGGCTGGGACTCGCGGTGCCCCCCACGTATCCTCTGGGCAGCGAGGCGGCCGCGCTTCTGGCCGCGCGGCAGGATGTCGTGGTCAAGCCGCTGCATGCGTGCTCGGGCCGCGGCGTGCTGCGGCTGCGGCGGGGCGCGGTCCTGCCGGCCGCCGACCCGGCGGCGCCGGCCATCGTGCAGGGCATGATCGCGGGGCCGGAGCGCAGCACCTGCTCCCTGGTGCATGACGGCGTCGTCAGCGGCACGGTGGTCTACCAGGGCCTCATGCATTCGGGCTCGGTCAGCATCGCCTTCGAGCGCGTGGAGGACCTGCGGATCGAGGCCTTCGTGCGCGCCTATGCCTCGGCGACGCGCTGGACGGGCTTCCTCTCCTTCGACTTCATGCTGGATCACGAGGGCCATCCCTTCGCGATCGAGTGCAATCCGCGCACGACCAGCGGGCTGCATTTTTTCTCGGCTGAGGATCTGGCGCGCGCCGTGCTGGACCCGACGCATCCGCTGCGCTTCCAGCCCGAGACGCGGCTGCAGCAATTCTATTCCTGCCTGACGGAGACGCAACTCGGCCTGTTCCGCGGCGGGTTCGGGCGGAAGCTGCGGACGCTGCTGAAGACGCGCGACGTGACGTGGTCCCGGCATGATCCGAGACCCTTCCTGACCATGACGGCGACATCCTGGCCCATCATCCGCGAGGCCATGGCGCGGCGCGCGACCTTCGGGGAGGTCGCGACGCTCGATGTCGGCTGGCGCGGGGCGCCGCTGCCTACCGCAGCGCCCGCGGCACCCGGAACGGCAACATCGAGTACAGCACCGGCGAGCGGAAGCGCCGGAGATTGAGGTATTCGTGCATCGCCGTCGCCTCCTGGCCCAGGAGGCGCGTGCGGATCTCGGAGCGCGAATAGAAGGGCGCGTCCACCAGCGTGCGCGTGGCGCGTGCCTCCCCGCCCTCGGCCCGCGTTGGCCGGGGCAGGCGCCAGAGCGTGGGCGCCATGGCGGCGGCCGGCGGCGGCTCCATGTCCTCGACCGCGCCATCGGCCTTCACCCGCAGCGCCAGCGATTGCGCCGATCCGTCGGCGCGGGTCGCATTGTAGAGCACCGCCGTCTCCTCGCGGAGCGGCGCGCGGCACCAGTCCCACTCGGCGAAATCCTCCTCGAGCGGACGGTCGCCGGCATTGGTGTCGAAATAGGCGGGGCCGGACCAGCGGAGCGTCGGATGCGTCAGCGCCACCTCGACCCGCGCCCGCGCGGCGATGGGCTGCCAGCGGTGACGCCCCGCGCCGTCGAGCACGAAGGGACGGTCGGATACGGCATCGGGCAGCACGCGCACGCGCCCCGCGAGCCGGGAGGGGATCGGCGCCGTCACCTCCTCGATGTCGATGGTCACCGCCGTGCCGTCCCAGTGCAGGCTGGAGGGGCCGATCGTCAGTGTGTCGGCATCGCGGATCAGCGCGCGCGACCGCCGGTCCGTCATCGCCCAGCGACGGGGCGTGCCGTAGAGCGCGACGTTGAGGCAGCAATGCTCGGCGGGATCGACCTCGCCGCGCCGGTGCGCCCAGGCGTACCAGGGGGAGAAGACGGTGCCGATGAAGGCGATCAGCGTGATGCCCTGCGCGCCGTCATCTGACAGCGCGTCGATGTACCACCAGCGGTAGCCGCGGCTGCGAACGGGCTGGTCGAAGGACCAGGGCCGCGCCGTCACGCCGCTGCGCTCAGCGGTTCACGCTTGCGGATGAAGTCGGAGGCCTTCTCGGCGATCATCATCGTGGTCGCGTAGGTGTTCGCGGACGGCATGGACGGCATGACCGACGCATCGACGACGCGCAGCGCCTGGAGCCCATGCACCATCAGCCGGTCGTCCACGACCGAGGTCCTGTCCGTCTCCGGCCCCATGCGGCAGGTGCCGATCAGGTGGTAGGTGGTGACACCGTTGCGATAGGCGAAGTCGAGCAACTCGTCGTCGCGCTCGACGTTCAGCCCCGGCAGCGTCTCCTTCTCCAGGTGCCGCATCATCTGCGGCATGTGCAGCAGGCGGCGGATCAGGCGGATGCCGCCGAGATGGACGCGCCGGTCGTTCTCGTCGCTCAGGTAGTTCGGCTGGATCTCCGGGTCCTCGAAGACGTCGGTGCTTTTCGCGCGCACCCAGCCGGTGCTGTCGGGCCGGTGCTGCCAGGCGCCGGCGGTGCAGCCGGGATATTCGTCGAAGACGTAGACCTTGCCCTCGGCATAGGAGCCGGGGGTAAAGACGCCCTGCAGGTCGGGTTCGTCCAGCCCCTCGAAGGATTTCCAGAACAGGTGCACGTGCGACGGTGCGGTGGCGAGGATGGAAGGCCGCCCCGTCGCCCAGCGCGCCACCTGCTTCACCAGGCCGAAGCCGCGCGCGAGCTCGTTCAGCGTCTGGATGCCCGGCTTGGCGCGCATGACGAGACGTGAGGCGTAGTGGTCGCGGAAATTCTCGCCGACCGGCAATTCGTGGAAGACCGGCACGCCGATGCGCGCCAGCGTGGACGCCGGCCCGATGCCTGAGAGTTGCATCAGCCGCGCCGTGTTCACCGTGCCGGCCGAGAGGATCACTTCCCGCCGCGCCCGCACCTCCCGCGCCGGGCCGCCGCGCTCGGTGACGTAGCGGATGCCGACGGCGCGCTTCCCTTCGAACAGAATGGCCGAGGCGCGCGCATGGGTGCGGACTTCCAGTTCGGGCCGCGCCATGGCGGGCTTGAGGAAGGCGCGCGCCGCGGAGACGCGCCAGCCGCCCTGGATGCCGCGCTGGAAATAGCCGACGCCGGCCTGGTCGCCGCTGTTGTAGTCCGGGTTGCGCGGCAGCCCGGCCGCGACGCAGCCCTCCATGAAGGCTTCCGAGAGCGGGTGGATCCAGTCCATGTCCGTGACCGGCAGGCCGCCCTGCTTGCCGCGGCGGTCGTCGCGGCCGTAGCCGATGCGGTTCTCGGTCCGCATGTAGTAGGGCAGGCAATCCGCATAGCCCCAGCCGCGGTTGCCGCGCTGCGCCCAACTGTCGAGGTCCGCCGGCTGCCCCCGGTTGTAGATCATGCCGTTGACCGAGGACGACCCGCCCAGCGTCCGCCCCTGGATGGTCTTGATGCGGCGCCCGCCGGTGCGCTCCGTAGGCTCGGTGCTGAACTGCCAGGTGACCGAGGGGTCGACCAGCGTCTTTATGAAGCCGGCCGGCAAATGGATGAAGAAGTTGCGGTCGGGCGGCCCCGCCTCCAGCACGCAGACGCTGACGCCGGGGTCCTCGGTCAGCCGCGCCGCCAGGATCGATCCTGCGGCGCCGGCGCCGACGATGACGTAGTCGAAGGTGTCGGGCGTGCTGGCCATGGCGGGCGGGCGTCTCCTGCGCTAATTCCCGATGCCTAGCCTAGGCGCGCGGGGGCCGTCCCGCCAGACCGCGCGCCCCGAGACCCGGAGGACCCGCATGCCCCGCA
This sequence comes from Roseomonas sp. HF4, assembly GCF_005222755.1. Classification (GTDB taxonomy): domain Bacteria; phylum Pseudomonadota; class Alphaproteobacteria; order Acetobacterales; family Acetobacteraceae; genus Neoroseomonas. The sequence continues at coordinate 415,379 of NZ_STGD01000002.1, read as the reverse complement.
CCGCGCTCGTCGTCAGCGCCCATTCCGCCGATTTCGTCTGGCGCTGCGGCGGTGCCATCGCGCTCCATGCCGAGCGCGGCTGGCAGGTCACGGTCGTGTGCCTGTCCTACGGGGAGCGCGGCGAATCGGCCAAGCTCTGGCGCCAGGAAGGCATGACGCTCGATCGCGTCAAGGCGTCGCGCGAGGCCGAGGCGAAGAAGGCCGCCGGCGTGCTCGGCGTGCACGACATCCAGTTCTGGGACCTCGGCGACTACCCGATCACGCTGACCAACGACTCGCTGTTCCGCCTGGTCGATGTCTACCGCGCCATCCACCCGGACTTCGTGCTGACCCACAGCAAGGAGGACATCTACAACCGCGACCACCCCGCGGTGACCGACTTCGCGCAGCACGCGCGCATCACCGCGCAAGCACATGGCCACAACCCGGGGCAGAAGGTGCTCGGCGCCCCGCCGGTCTTCCTGTTCGAGCCGCACCAGCCCGAGCAATGCAACTGGAAGCCCGACATGCTGCTCGACATCGGCAGCGTCTGGGCGAAGAAGCGCGCGGCGATCGAGTGCATGGAAGGGCAGGAGCACCTCTGGGAATACTACACCCGCGTGGCCCAGCAGCGCGGCGCGCAGGCGGCGCGCAATTCCGACAAGACGATCAAGTGGGGGGAGGGCTTCCAGTCCGTCTTCCCGCATGTGGTCGAGACGCTCGCGTGATGTTCGCCGCACCCCCCCGCCGCGCCGGCTGGATCGAACGCCCCGACGCCCGCATCCGCTACGAGGTGACGGGCGAGGGGCCCGCCATCGTCTTCGCCCACGGCCTGGGCGGGAACCTCATGACCTGGTGGCAGCAGGTGGCGCATTTCGCGCCGCGCTACACCTGCGTGGCGTTCTCCCATCGAGGCTTCTTCCCATCGGCCGCGCCGGCCGAGGGGCCGGACCCGACCGCCTATGCCGGCGACCTGGCGGCGCTGGTGGACGAACTCGGCCTCGGCGATGTCCGCATCATCTGCCAATCGATGGGGGGATGGACCGGCGTGGAATACGCGCTGATGCGGCCGGGGCGGGTGAAGGCGCTGGTGCTCGGCGCCACCACCGGCTCGCTCGACGCGCGGCAGATGCGCGAGCCCGAGCGCGGCCGCCTCGAGGCCTGGAGGCAGGAGAGCGCGGCGACGCGCGCCGCGCTCGCCGCGCGCAACATCAACCCGGCGGCCGGCGCCCGCATGGCCGAGGAACAGCCGGCCCTCTACCACCTGTACCAGCACATCTTCGGCCTGAACCAGGGCTTCGATCGGGAAGCGGTGCGCGCGAAGCTCGACGTGCATCGCCGCCGTCCGCCCGAATCCTTCGCCGCCGCGAACTGCCCCGTACTGTTCGTCCCGCCGGAGGAAGACATCGTGCTGCCCCCCTTCGCCGCGGCGGCGATGGCGAGCGTCATTCCCGGCGCGCGCGTCGCACCGATCCTGAAGGCTGGCCATTCCGCGCAGTTCGAGCGCGCGACCGCCTTCAACGCCCTGGTCGATGCCTTCTTCGCCGAGGTGGGCGCGTGAGCGCGCGCGTGCTCAACGCAGCGCTCGGCGACTACCCGCACACCGCGGCGCTGCCGGAGACCCCGGCGGTGCGGCTCGAGCGCGTCGCGGTCAAGCCGATCAGCCGCGCCTTCGCGCCGATGGTGCGGGAGGCGCGCTACGACGTCAGCGAAATGGCCATCGCCACCTTCCTGATGGCGAAGGAGGCCGGTGTCCCGATCACGCTGTTGCCCGTGGTGATGGCATCGCGCTTCCAGGAAGGGGCGATCCTCTGCCGGACCGACGGCGCCATCCGCGGTCCGGCGGACCTGGCGGGCAAGCGCGTTGGCGTGCGCGCCTACAGCCAGACCACGGGGATGTGGCTGCGCGGCGTGCTGGCCGAGAGCCACGGCGTCGCGCCCGAGGCGATTGCCTGGACGACATTCGAGGACGCGCACGTCCCAGGCTTTCGCGACCCGCCCTTCTGCACGCGGGCGCCGGCGGGGGCCGACATGACGGCGATGCTGCGCGCGGGCGAGCTCGACGCCGCGATCTTCGGCGCCGAGCTACCGGCGGGCGATGAATTCCGCCCGGTCTTCCCCGACGCGGCCGCCGCGGGGCGAGACTTCCAGGCGCGCCACGGCTTCGTGCCGGTGAACCACCTGGTGGTGATCCGCTCGGCCCTTGCCGGCGAGGCGGGGCTGGTCGCGGACCTGCTGCATATCCTGGGTGCCGCGGCGGCGACGCGCGACGCGTTGGCGCCGGCCTTGACCCTCGCGAACCGCTGGTGCGTCGCGCAGGGGCTGATGGCGCGGATGCTGGGCGCTGAGGAGATCTGGTCGTAGCGGGCCGCGGACGCTCGGCCCGGCCGACGCATGTCGTGCCCGCGAACGGCTTCCCTGTTCCGCACCACACATCGACGACCGCCCCGCCCCATCCAACCAACCTCAGGCGGCGGGTTCCGCGACGCGGAACAGCCAGGCTGGGTTGGCGCCCGTCATCCGGCGGATCTCCACCTCCGAGAAGCCCTCGCTCTCGACCAACATCAGGTATTCGCGCATCGCCTCGACCGGTGGCGGCAGCAGGTAGACGCCGGCATCGGTCGACAGGATCGCCCGGTCGCCCGCCGCGCGGATCCGCGGCGTATAGTCTTGGATCACGCTGTTCGACGCGATCTTGTGCTTCTCCTCGTCCACATGCGTGAGCCCCACCTGGGTCGCATGCGTCAGGACGAAGAAGGAGAACTCGGCAAAGCCGCCGAGGGCCACGATCGCCGCGATCTCCTCGGGCGCGTAGCGCGCGCAGTGGGTGCGGATGCGCGCGACGCCGCGGCGCTTCGCCTCCTCCGTCAGCGCCACCGCCTCCCGTCCCGAGACGTGGCCGCAGTCGAACACCACGTCCTTTGCCGCGCAAAGGTCCATGATCGCGGGCACCGGGTCGGGCACCTTACCGCTCTCGGGGACCGAGAAGGTGGTTTCCAGGAAGGCGGGGCTGCGGCCCTCCCGCGTCGCGACATGGCGGGTGTGGTGCGTGGGCAGGCTCACGAAGCGTGCCCCGGTGCCCGGTCCGTAGCCGTAGCCGATGGCGGTGCGCGCCGCCTCCAGCGTCACGCCGCCGGCGGTCGGCTGCATGATGAGGCCGCCGAAGGCCTCGACGCCCAGATGGCCGAGTTCGTCATTGACCAGCGCGGCCAGGCCCGAGGTGTTCTGGAAGTTGCACATGATACCGATGGCGCGCATGCCCGCCTCGGCGGCCTGGCGCACCGCGCCGAAGGCGTTCACCGCGCGGCCCGACAGATGCGGCGCGCAGTGGACATGGCAGTCGATGGCGCCCTTGAGCAGGCGGGTGCCGGGCGGGACGAAGGGCATGGCGGTGTTCCTCAGGCCTTGGCGCGCCGCCCCAGCCGCGCCTCGAGCCTCTCGCCGATGCGCTTGGTGGGCCAGCAGATCAGGAAGTACAGCACCAGGATCGTGCCGAAGCAGAGCAGCGCGGAAAAGCCGCGCGTGTTCAGGATCTTGGCGGCATAGGTCAACTCCATCACGCCGATCTGGCTCGCGATGGAGGTCGACTTGATGAAGCCGACGGCGTAGCCGAACAGTGGCGGCAGCACGACGCGCCAGGATTGCGGCGCGACCACGCGCGTCAGCACCCGCCAGCGGGAGAAGTTCATCGCCTCCGCCGCGTCCCATTGCGGGGCGGGCACGGCCTCGATGCCCGCGCGCGCGATCTCGGCCGCAAAGGCGGCCGCCGAGAGCACGACGGTGACGAGCGCGACGGTGAACAGCGTCGCCTGCGTGCCCGAGAGCTGGAAGGCGAAGAACACGCACATCAGCTTCACCAGGAAGGGGATGCGGCGGAACACCTCGACATAGGCGGTGGCGGCGAGGCGCACCGGCAGGATGCCGTAGAGCCGCGGATGCCGCCCGATCGCGAGGCCGAAGCCGATCATGAAGCCAAGAGCGGCGCCGATGTAGGAGAGCAGCAGCGTGTTGACCAACGCCTCCCCCAGGAACAGCAGGTTCCAGGGGCCGAAGAAGCGCGGCGCGTCCTCGAGGATCTGGTCCCACACGGCTAGAACACCCTCGCCTTCACGCGGAACAGCCAGCGCCCGAGCAGCGCGAGCGCGACCGAGCAGACGAGCGTCAGCAGGACATAGATCACCGCCACGATCGAGAACACCTCGAGCGAGCGGAAGGTCAGCGAGTTGACGTTGTAGGCGCGGCCGGTGAGTTCCTCGACCGCGAAGATCGCGGCGATGGAGGTCGTCATGACTTGGATGATGAACTGGTTGGACAGCGGCGGATAGAGAGCCTTGGCGATATGCGGCAGCACGACGTACCAGACCAGCTGCGGCACGGAGAAGCCCATCGCGGTGGCGGCATCGATCTCCTCCCGCCGCAGCGACTGGAAGCCGGCGCGCTGGATTTCCGTGAGATACGCGCCGGCGTTGAGCGACATGCCGATGGCGACGGCGGCATAGGGGGACAGCAGGATCCCCGCATCGGGCAGCACGAAGAAGATGAAGAAGATCTGCACCAGCAGCGGCGTGTTGATGAAGAAGGTCACGTAGCCCTGCACCGCGAGCCGCGCCGGCCGCGGCCCGAAATGCAGGACCGAGGCGTTGAGCAGCCCGATCGCCCAGCCCGCGAGGAAGGAGATCACCGCGAGTTGCAGCGTCAAGACCGCGCCGCCCAGCAGGTACGGGATGTGCCCCGTGACCTGCGAGTAGATGAGCGTGTAGTTCACGCCCGCTCAGAAGAACGGGCTGGCCGGGACCTTGGTGAACATCGGGCCGTCGAACCACTTCTCCCAGGCGCGCTCGATCGTGCCGTCGGTGTGCAGTTCATAGAGCGCGATGTTGAGCCAGTTGCGGAGGGAATGGTTGTCCTTCGCCACGCCGAGTCCGGAATAGGTCACGCCGAATTCCGGCACGGCCGTAACTTCCCACTGCACCTGGCGGAACGGCCTCAGCGCGAAGCGGACGGAATCGATGCCGTCGAAGGATGCCTGCGCGCGGCCCTGCGCGATGGCCCGGTTGCGGTCGGGATAGTTGTCGAGCAGCAGCACCTGCGCGTTCGGGATGGCGCGTTGGATGTAGGCGATGGCGGTCGTGCCCCGCACCTGCGCAAGCGTGACCTCGGGCTTGTTCAGCGCCTCGATCGAGGTGTGGCCGCGGCCCTGCACGGCGACGATGCCGTAGTTCTCGGAATGCACGGGCACGGTGTAGTCGATGACCTTGGCGCGTTCGCTGGTGCGGCTCATGGCGCCCATGACGAAGTCGATGCGGCCGGATGCGACCATCGGGATTCGCTCCGGCGAGCCGACCGGCTGCAGCGCGAGCCGCACGCCCATCTTGCGGGCGATCGCGGCGGCGACCTCGGGCTCGAAGCCGTCGATCTGGTTGCGTTCGTTGAACAGGGCGCGGGGCGGCAAGGTCGGGTTGACGCCGACACGGATCTCGCCACCGCTCAGCACGTCGTTCAGCGAACGCGCGGCGGCATCCTTCGGCGTCAGCAGCGTGGCTGCGGCCGCGGCGGCGGCGGCCCCCCCGGCGAACAGGGCGCGGCGGTCGGTCATGTCGTGTCTCCCATGCTGGGATCCTGCGCCTTCAGTGGCGCAGGATCCGCGACGTGAACTCCTTCAGGCGCGGGCTGTTCGGACGGTCGAACATCTCCGCCGGCGGCCCGGTCTCGACGACCGATCCCTGGTCGAGGAAGGCGACGCGGCTCGCGACCTCCCGGATGAAGGCCATCTCGTGGCTGACGATCAGCATCGTCATGCCGTCCTTCTGCAAGGCGCGGATGGTGTCCAGCACCTCGCCGACCAGCTCGGGATCGAGCGCGGCGGTGATCTCGTCAAGCAGCAGGATGTCGGGCTTGAGCGCCAGCGCGCGGGCGATCGCCACGCGCTGCTGCTGCCCGCCGGAAAGCTCGTCCGGATAGGCGTTCACCTTCTCGGCCAGGCCGACGCGTGCGAGCAGCGCGCGCGCCTCCTCCTCCACCGTGGCGCGGCCGCGCTTCTTCACGAGCGTCGGCGCGATCGCGACATTGCGCAGCGCGGTCATGTTCTGGAACAGGTTGTACTGCTGGAAGACGATGGCGAAGCGGTCGCGCGCCGCGCGCAGGCTGCCCCGGCTGCCGTAGTCCACCTTCGTGCCGTCCAGCGTGACCGTTCCCGCGCGCGGCTTCAGAAGCCCGACCAGGGTGCGCAGGATGGTGGACTTGCCGGACCCGGATGGCCCGATCAGGCCGATCACCTCGCCGCGCTCGACCTCCAGCGAGACGTCGCGCAGCACGTCGGCCTTGCCGCCGTAGGAAACCGTCAGCCCGTGGATGGACAGGAAGGCCAATGCTTTGCTTGTCCCGGTTCGATGCCGTCATGGTCGTGGCATCGGCGCGCCGCCGTCAAGCCCGCGCGGGAGTTGCACGACGGCCACGCGTGCCTATCCTCGGCGCATGAGCCTTCGCATCGCCGGCATCGCGCGCCCCGCGCCTGTCACCATCACGGTGCACGGGCAGCCGGTCGCGGCGCACCCCGGCGAGAGCCTGGCCGCCGCGCTGATCGCCGCCAGCATCCTGCGCTTCGGCGAGGGCGAGGACCCGGCGCGCCCGCGCACGGCCTTCTGCATGATGGGCGTCTGCCAGCAATGCCTGCTGCGCGTGGACGGGCGCCTGGTGCAGGCCTGCCTGACGCCCGTCGTCGCCGGGCAGGTCGTGAGCGCGGCATGAGCTTCGATATCGCGGTGCTGGGGGGCGGCCCGGCGGGCATGGCGGCGGCCACGACGGCGGCGGTGGGCGGCGCGAGGGTAGTGCTGCTGGAGGAATCGCCCGCGCCCGGCGGCCAGGTGCACCGTGCGCCGCCGCCGGACTTCGTGGGGAAGCCGGATGCCGACCGGCGGGAGGGCGACCGCCTGCGCGCGGCGCTCGCGGCCAGCGGTGCCGATGTCAGGACCGGCTGCCGCGTGTGGGGCCTCGGCGGCGGCCCGCTGGGGCCGGCGGGGGAGGCGGCCGGACCTTTCGCGCTGTCTGCGCTCGGCGCCGATGGCGTGCCCTTCGCGGTGTTGGCGCGCGCGCTGATCCTTTGCTGCGGCACGCATGAACGCGTGATCCCGTTCCCGGGCTGGACGCTGCCCGGCGTGATCGGCCTGGCGGCCGCGACCATCCTGCTGAAGGCGCAGGGGGTGCTGCCGGGCCGGCGCGTCGTGGTCGCGGGCGCGGGGCCGCTGCTCTACGCCGTCGCCGCGAAGGTTCTGGCGGGCGGCGGCGAGGTTGTGGCCGTGGCGGATGCGGCGTCGCGCGGGGAATGGATCGCCGCGCTGCCGGCGCTGGCCGCGCGGCCCGACCTTCTGGCGCGGGGTACCGCCTGGCGGGCGGGGCTGCTCGCGCGCCGGGTGCCCGTGCTGCAGGGCTCGCAGGTCGCCGCCGCCGAGGGGGACGGCGTTCTGGCGCGCGTGCGTGTCCTGGCCGGCGGGGCCGAGTGCATCCTGGAGGCCGATGCGCTCTGCGTCGGCCACGGCCTGGTGCCGGCGACCGAGGCGACCCGGACCTACCGCGCGCGTCACGCGCACCGGCCCGAGGACGGCGGATGGGTCCCGGTTCTCGACGACCGGCAGCGCACGAGCGTGCCGCTGCTCTATGCCGCGGGCGACGGCGCCGGGGTGCGCGGCGCGGCGGCGGCGCCCGCGGCGGGACGCGTCGCCGCGCTCGCCGCGCTCGACGACCTTGGCCTGCCGGGGGAGCGGCCGGCGTCCGGGACGGCCGCGCTCGGCCGGGCGCGCCGGGCCGGGGCGGCGATGGCGCGCATGATGGCGCTGCGCCCGTCGCTGGTCGCGGCCATTCCGCCGGAGACGATCGTCTGCCGCTGCGAGGGCGTGGCACGCGCCGCGATCGAGGATGCCGCGGCCGACGGTGCCGCGACCGTCAATCAGCTCAAGCATTTCACGCGCTGCGGCATGGGGCCGTGCCAGGGGCGCATGTGCGGCGAGGCGGCGGCCGCGATCCTCGCCGCCGCGCGCGGCGTGCCGGTGGCGGAGGTCGGCTTCGCGACCGGGCGCATCCCGCTGCGGCCGGTGCCGATGGAGGCGATCCTCGGCGAATTCGACTACGGCGACATCCCCGTGCCGGCGCCGGCGCCGATATGACCGCGCGCTTCGACTGCGCCGTGGTCGGCGCCGGCGTGATGGGCTGCGCGACGGCGCTGTTCCTGGCGCGCGGCGGGATGCGCGTCGCGCTGCTCGACCGCGGCGGGATCTGCCGCGAGGCGTCTGGCGTGAATGCCGGCACGCTGACGATGCAGATGACGCGTGCCGCGCTCATTCCCTACGCGCTTCGCGCTCACGAGATGTGGCTGACCATGCCGCAATGGTGCGCCGGCGGGGATGTGCTGGCCACGGCCTGCCCGGGACTGTCCGTCGCCTTCACCGATGGCGAGGCCGCGATGCTCGAGGAACGCGCGCGCATCCGCCGCGCGGCCGGGGCGCCGATCGAAATGATCGACGGGCGCGCGGCGCAGGCGATCGAGCCGGGGTTGGCGGATGGCGTGAAGCTCGCGGGGCATTGTCCGATCGACGGCTTCACCTCGGCCTACCTGACCGGCCGTGCCTTCCGGCCCGCGCTGCTGGAGGCCGGCGTTACACTGCTGGAGGACACGCCGGTGCGTGGCGTCGACGAGCGGTTCACGCTGGACACGGCGGCCGGCGCGATCGCGGCGCGGCGCCTGGTGCTGGCGGGCGGCGCGTGGCTCGAAGACATGGCCGCCTGGGTCGGCATCCGGCTGCCGATCAAGGTGCTGGTCAACCAGTTGGTCGTGACCGAGCGCATGGCGCCGGTGATGCGGACCGTGCTCGGCGTCGCCTCGGGCCTGCTCAGCCTGAAGCAGTATGCGAACGGGACGGTGCTGATCGGGGGCGGCTGGCAGGGCATCGGCGACCGCGCCCGCGGCGGAGTGTCGGTGCGACCGGAGAATTTCCTCGGCAATGTCCGCCTCGCCGCGCATACGGTGCCCGCGCTCCGGGAGGCGCGCGTCGTGCGCTCCTGGCTCGGGCTCGAGGCCGAGACCGCCGATGCGCTGCCCGCCATCGGACCCATTCCCGGCGTCGAGGATGCCTGGATCATCGGCAGCGTGCATTCGGGCTACACGAGCGGCCCCTACATGGGGCGGCTGCTCGCGCAGGCGGTGCTCGGCCAGGAGCCCGACCTGCCGCTGTTTCCCATCGACCGGCTGCTGAACGAACGGAGCAATGCGGCATGAGCGGGACGCGGTTCCACGGCATCTATCCCTCCACGGTGCTGCCGATGCGCGCGGATTTCGCACCCGACTGGGACGCCTACGCCGCGCATACCGCGCATTGCGTGCTGCGCCCAGGGATCCGCGGCGTGCTGATCAACGGCCATGCCGGGGAGAACTTCGTCATCACGCGCGCCGAGAAGCGCCGCGCGGTCGAGGTGACGCGCGCGACGCTCGACGGGACGCGCCTGGTGGTCGCCGGCGTGAACGCGGAATCGAGTCATGAGGCCGCCGAGGAAGCGCGCGAGGCAGGTGCGGCCGGCGCCGACGCCGTCATGGTCTTCCTGCCCAATGCCTTCGCGCTGGCGCACACCACGGCGATGGCCGTGCTGCATCATCGCGCGGTGGCGGATGCGGTTCCCGGGCTGCCGATCTTCCTGTTCCAGGCGCACCACGCCGCCGGGCGCATGGCCTTCACGTCGGACACGCTGGCGGAACTCCTGAAGATCGAAACCGTCGTCGGCATCAAGGAAGGTGGCTGGGAGGTCGATGGCTACGACGCGCTCCGCCGCCAGGTGCGCCGGCTGCGCCCCGATGTCGCGGTCTGCGCGAGCGGGGACGAGCACCTGCTGGCCTGCATGGTCCATGGCAGCGACGGCAGCCTCGTCTCGCTGGCGGACCTGATGCCGGACGAAATCGTGGCGCTGGATGCCGCCGTGCGCGCGAACGACCTGCCCGCCGCCCGCGCCCTGCATGAGCGGCTGGAGCCGCTGGCCGAGGCGATCTACGGCGCGCCACCCGCCGGGCGCGCGACGGCGCGGCTGAAATGGTGCCTGCGGGAGATGGGGATCATCCCCGACGCCGCCGTCCGCCCGCCGCATCCGCCGGTGGACGAGGCCGACGCGGCCAGCCTGCGGGCCGCGCTCAGGGCGTCGGGATTGTGAAGGTCGGGCGCGACGTGAGGCGCCGTTCCGCGACGCGGGCCAGCGATGCCAGCGCCCAGGACAGGCAAAAGTACAGCAGCAGCGCCGTGCCGTAGGTGATCATGGCGCTGAAGCCGCGTTGGGTCAGCATCTTGGCGGCGAAGGTGATCTCGATGAAGCCGATCTGCGAGACGAGCGAGGTCTCCTTCACCATGCTGAGCACATGCACGATCGACGGCGGCAGGATCACCTTCCAGGATTGCGGCAGCACGATGCGGCGCAGCGCGGCCAGCGCCGGGATGTTCATGGTCAGCGCCGCCTCCCATTGCTGCGGGCGTACGCTGTCGTAGCCCGCGCGCACGTTCTCGGCGGCGAGCGCGCTCATGCGGATGGCGACGGCGGCGATGGCGACCGCCCAGAGCGGCGCCGCCAGCCCGAGCGCCTGGCTCAGGAAGAAGACCAGCAGCAGCAGCACCAGGAAGGGGATGCGGCGGAAGGCCTCGACCCACAGGATCGCCACCGTGCGCACGGGTGCGAACGGCATGACCTGCGGCAGCCGCAGCGTCGCCAGCAGGAAGCCCGCCGCGTAGCCGAGCGCGCAGCCCACGACCGACGCGATGAGCGTGTTCAGCACCGCCTGGCCGAGGAAGACCATGTTCCACCAGGTGAAGAAGCGCGGCGCCTCGTTCGCCAGGATCTGCCAGGCCGACATCGCCTAGAACGCCCTCGCCTTGACGCGGAACAGCCAGCGTCCGACCAGCCAGAGCAGCACCGACGCGACGATGGTCAGCAGGATGTAGAGCCCGGCCGCGATCGAGAAGATCTCGACCGACCGGAAGGAGATGGCGTTGGCGTTGAGCGCACGGCCGGTCAGTTCCTCGACGCCGAAGATCGCTGCCATCGAGGTGCCGAGCGTCATGATGATGTAGTGGTTCGACAGCGACGGGTAGAGCGTGCGCACCACATGCGGCGCAATGACGTACCAGACCGTCTGGATGCGGGAGAAGCCGAGCGTCTCGGCCGCGTCCAGCTCCGCCTGCGGCACCGAGGCGAAGCCCGCGCGCTCGATCTCGGTGAGATACGCGCCGGCGTTCAGCGTCATCCCGATCAGCACCGCCGCGATGGGCGACAGGATGATGCCGAATTCGGGCAGGGCGAAGAAGAGGAAGAAGATCTGCACGAGCTGCGGCGTGTAGGTGAAGAAGCGGACATACATGAGCGTGGGCACGCGCGCCCAGCGCGACCCCTGCGTCAGCACCGCCGCGCCCGCCAGCCCGATCAGCAGGCCGCCCGCGAAGGCGACCGCCGCGATCCAGAGCGCCATGCCGGCGCCCAGCAGGAAGTCGGGCAGGTAGTGCAGGACCTGCCCGTACTGGAGCGTCATGTCAGAACATCGGGTTGAAGGGGATCTGCGTGCGCATCGGGCTGCCGAACCACTTCTCCCAGGTCGCGTTCACGAAGCCCGTGCGGTGGAGTTCGAACAGGATGACGTTCAGCACGTCGCGCAGCGTCGTGTTGCCCTTCTGCACGCCGATGCCGACCCAGGTGGAGGCGATCACCTCGTCCAGGATCTTCCAGGGCGTGCCCTGGAAGTTGCGCATCGGGATGACCACGCTTTCGAACACGTCGACCATCGCGTCCGCACGGCCCTGCGCAAGGGCGCGGAAGGTGTCCGGGTAGTTGTCGAGCAGCGTGACCTGCGCCTGCGGCGCATTGGCCTGGATCCAGGGCACGCCGATTGTGCCGCGAACCTGCACCAGCCGCACGGCGCGGTCGTTGAGGTCCGCGAGCCGGTTGACGGGCTTGGCCGTGCCGCTTTCCTTCGTCAGGACAACGACGGACTGGGTGTGCAGCGGATGGGTGTAGTCGATCACCAGCGCGCGCTCGATCGTGCGGGTCATGGCGCCGAGCACGATGTCGATGCGGTCGGCCTGTAGGAAGGGGATGCGGTCGGGGCTGCCGACCTGTACGATTTCGAGCTCGATGTTCATCCGCCGCGCGATCTCCCGCGCGATGTCGGCATCGAAGCCGTCGATCTGGTTGCGGTCGTTGAAGGTGCCGAAGGGCGGCAGGGTCGGGTTGATGCCCGCACGCAACCGGCGCGACGACAGCACCTGGTCGAGCGGGCGCGCACCGGCGGGAAGCGCGGCGCCGGCGGCCAGCGCCGCGGTCAGCGCGAAAAGGGAACGGCGGTCGGTCGGTCGCATCGTCGTCTCCGATCTGTTGATCTTCTGCGCGAGGCTAGGCCGCGGGCGGCGATGCCGGCAAGGGCGGGGCTTGCGGTGCACCGCTTCCGCGCGCCAGACTTTCCCCCTGCCAGGGAGACCAGCCATGACCGCCATCATGCCGCCCCGCCTGACGCGCAGGGCCGCCCTGCTCGGCCTTGCCGCGCTGCCGCTTCCGGCCTTCGCGCAGGCGCGCTTCCCCGACCGCCCGATCCGCCTGATCGTGCCATGGACGGCCGGCGGGCCCGCCGACACGGGATTCCGCATCATGGCGGAAGCCGTCACGCGCAAGCTCGGCCAGCCCGTGGTGGTCGAGAACCGGGCAGGCGCCGCCGGCATCCTCGGCGCCATGGCGCTGAAGGAGGCGCGGCCGGACGGCTACGCCATCTCCCAGATGCATGTCGGGGTGGTGCGGCAGATGCTGCTGAACCCGCGCCCGCCCTACCATCCGATCGACGACCTCACCTACATCCTGCAGATCACGGGCTTCACCATGGGCCTCGTCGTGCGGGCCGACGCGCCGTGGCGCACGCTCGACGCGTTGCTCGCGCATGCCCGCGCCAATCCGGGGAAGCTCAACTACGGCACGCTCGGGACCGGATCGACGCAGCATCTGGTGATGGCGCGCATCGGCATGATGAAGGACCTGACCTGGACGCATGTGCCCTATCGCGGCACGGCGGACACGCTGCGCGCACTGCTCGGCGGGGAGATCGACTTCGCCTCGGAATCCTCGGGCTGGGCGCCGATGGTGCTCGCGGGGCAACTGCGCCTGCTGGCCATCTACACGACCGGCCGCGCGCGGCGCTTCCCGGAGGTGGCGACGCTGCGCGAGCAGGGCATCGACATCGCGGTCGACAGCCCGGGCGGGCTGATCGGGCCGCGCGGGATGGATGCCGGCGTGGTGCGCGTGCTGGCCGACGCCTTCCGCGAGGCCGCGCAGGAACCCGCCCACCTTCAGTTCCTCGAACGGCTCGACCAGCCGCTGATCCTCAAGGATGGCGACGCCTATCGCGCCGACATGCAGCGCACCTTCGAGGAGGAGCGCGACCTGCTGCGCCGGCTGAACCTGCTGCCGGCCTAAGCCCCCGTTGCGCGCACCGCTTGCCGGTGCGACGCTTTTCATCCCGGCCCAGGAGACGCCCCGATGAGCGACAAGATCCCCGTTCTTGACCTCGGCCCCTTCCGCGCGGGCGCGCCCGGTGCGCTGGAGGCACTTGGCACCGCGCTGCGCGAGGCCTTCACCGAGGTCGGCTTCTACTTCGTGCGCAACCACGGCATCCCGCAGGCGCTTCTGGACGCGACCTTCGCCGCGGCCGAGCTGTTCCACGCGCAGCCGCTCGACGCCAAGCTCGCGCTGAAGATCAACGAGCACAACATCGGCTATATGCCGATGCGCGGGGCGACCACGCGTGTCAACGCGGTGGGCGATGTCGCGTTGCCCAACGCGAACGAGGCGGTGTTCTTCAAGCGGGACCTCCCGGCCGATCATCCCGACGTGATCGGCCGCGTGCGCTTCCGTGGCCGCAACCAGTGGCCGACTGGCCTGCCCGGCTTCCGCGAAAAGGTGCTGGCCGCCTGCGACGCGTTCGAGGGGCTCGCGTTGTCGCTGCTGCCGATCTACGCCCGCGCGCTCGACCAGAAGGCCGACTTCTTCGCGCCCTTCTTCCGGGAGCCGATGTACACGCTCCGCATGTCGCACTACCCGCAGCAGGAGCCGACGGCGCCGGAGAACGAGTTCGGCATCGCGCCGCATCTCGACACGTCCTTCATGACCATCCTGGCGCAGAACCGTATCCCCGGCCTGTCGCTGCGGCTGACCAGCGGCGAATGGGTCGATGCGCCGGCGCCGGAAGGCGCGCTGCTCATCAATGGCGGCATGATGCTGCGGCGCTGGACGGACAACCGTTTCCTCGCCACGCCGCACCGCGTGATCAACCGGTCGGGCCGCGAACGCTACGCGATTCCGTTCTTCTTCGATGCGAGCTACGACGCGGTGATGGCGCCGATCACCGCCGATGGCAGCCCGGCCCGGATGCCGCCCATCACCTATCCGGAGTTCATGACCGGCTACCAGCGCGCGAATTTCCACCATGCTGCCGACGGCGCGGAGAAGGTGGAGATGCAGGGCGCATGAGCCCCGACGTGGCCCGGCTGCAACTGGCGCCGACGGGCGCGCTGCGCGCCGGCATCAATCTCAGCAACTTCCTGCTCGTGACCGGGCGGGACGAACATGGCAGCCCGGTCGGCGTCTCGCCCGACATGGCGCGCGCGGTCGCCGAGCGCCTCGGCGTGCCGCTTCGCCTGGTGCCCTTCCGATCGCCCGGGCTGGTGGCGGATGCCTGCGGCACCGACGCCTGGGACATCGCGCTGATCGGCGCCGAGCCGCAGCGCGCCGAGACGATCGCCTTCAGCGCCGCCTATGCCGAGATCGAGGCGACCTACCTGGTGCCGCCCGGCTCGACCATCGGCTCGATCGCCGAGGTGGATCGCGCGGGCATCCGCATCGCGAGCACGGCGCGCGCGGCCTACGACCTCTGGCTCGAGCGCAATATCACGAGTGCGACGCTGCTGCGCGCGGAGAGCATCGACGCCGCCTTCCGGCTGTTCACGGACCAGGGGCTGGAGGCGCTGGCCGGGCTCCGCCCAAGGCTGATCAAGGACGCCGCGGCGCTGCCGGGCTCGCGCATCCTGGACGGGCAGTTCAGCGCCGTGCAGCAGGCGATCGGCACGGCGCGGGCGAACGCGGCGGCGGCGGAATTTCTCGCCGGCTTCGTCGAGGAGGCGAAGGCGAGCGGCCTGGTCGCGCGGCTGATCGAGAAGCATGGCGTGCACGGCCTGTCGGTGGCGCCGCCGGGGTGATGCGGGCTGGCCTGGGAGAGAAGAGAACTTCTCCCCCCGACCCCCCCTCAGCCTTCTTTGTCACCTGGAGCCCGACCTTCCAGGACGGGCGCCAAGTCCCAAAGAAGGGAGGGGGTTTGGGGGAGGTTCTCCTCCCCCAACATTCCCGCGATCAGCCGATCCCTTCCATCCCCGCCAGCGCCAGGATGGTCGCGAGGCTGCTCCGCATGCCGCGCAGCACCTCCAAGGGCTCGACGTCGAGCCATTCGTCGAGCGAATGCGCCCTGCCGCCCCGCCCGCCCGCGCCGATCTTGAGTGCCGGAATGCCGAGGCTCATCGGCACGTTCGCGTCGGTTGAGGAGAATTCGAAGCTCGGGCGGTACCCCTCGGCCGCGACGGCTGCCGCGGCCAGGTCGCGGATCGGCGCGCCCTTCGGCGTCTCGCCTGCCGGGCGGTCGCCGACACGCTGGATCTCGGCCGTGATGACGCCGGCGCGGGTCGAGCGTGCGGCGTTCTCGGTCGCGACCGCCTGTTCCACGATCGCGAGGAAGCGTCCGTCGAGCCGTGCCAGTTCCGCGGCGGAAGCCGAGCGCAGGTCCACCTCGATCGTGACCGCATTCGCGATGGCGTTGATCGAGGTGCCGCCCGAGACGACGCTCACGCAATGCGTGGTCGGTGGCTCGACCGGCACCGGCACGGCGGCCAGGCCGCGTGCCGCTTCCGCCATGGCGTACATCGGGTTGACGAGGCCGAAGGCCGAATAGGAATGCCCGCCCGGGCCGCGGAAGGTCACGCGGTAGCGTCGCGACCCGACTCCGCCCGAGACGATGCCGTCCACGTTCGGGCTGTCCACGGTCAGGAAGGCGCGGAGGCGGCCGCGGTGGCGGCCTTTCTCGAAAAGGTGGCGCACGCCGCGCAGGTCGCCGAGCCCTTCCTCCCCCACGTCGCCGACGAACAGGATGTCGTGCCGCGTGCGAATGCCGGCCGCGTCCATGGCGCGGAGGTAGGCGAGGTTGACCGCGAGCGACCAGGTGTCGTCGCCGATGCCGGGCGCCATCAGGCGCGTGCCCTCCCGCTTCACGCGCACGTCGGTGCCGGCGGGGAAGACGGTGTCGAGATGCGCGGCTACCACCAGCATGTCGCCGTTGCCGAAGCCGCGGCGGATGCCCATGACGTTGCCGATCTCGTCCTGCTCCACTTCCTCGAGGCCATGGGCCTTCAGCATGTCGAGATAGGCGCTCGCGCGCTGGTCCTCTGCGAAGGGCGGCGCCGGGATCTCCGTGAGCGTGATCAGGTCCTGCACCGTGCGCTCATGCTCTGCGGCGAGCGTCTCGCTGGCACGCGCGAAGCGGGCGTCGGCGCGGATGGCGGCGATGGTCTCGGTGGGCGTCATGGCGTCGGTTCCAGTTCAGCGCGCAGGCGCGCGTATTCGGCATCGAAGGTGGCGGCAAGCCCGCGCTTCTCGTCGTCCGGGATGAAGGCGCCGAGGATGCCGTTCAGCATGAAGCGGCGCAGATCCTCCAGGCCGAAGCCAAAGTCGCGCGCCATGGAGAGCCAGCAGCCGGCCGGGTCCACGCGGTGCAGCGGCGGGTCGTCGGTGTTCGGGTGGACCAGCAGCCCCGCCGCCGGCATCCGCCGGATCGGATGGTCGGCCGCCCAGCGGTCCGGCGGCAGGGTCCGCAGGTAGTAGGAATTGGTCGGCACGACGGTGAAGACGATGCCGCGTTCCGCGCACCGCCGCGCCAGCGCGGGGTTGTCGAGTACCGTGTAGCCGTGATCGATGCGCTCGACCTCCAACAGGTCGAGTGCGGTCTCGATGTTGCGCCAATGGCAGCCGAATTCCCCGGCATGGGCGGTCAGCCGGAAGCCGGCCTGCTTCGCCAGGCGGTACGCCTTCCAGAAGGCTTCCGGCGGGCCGTCATTCTCCCGGTAGTCGATGCCGAGGCCGACGATGCGCCCGCGCCGGTGCGCGCGCATCCAGTCCACCATCTCGACCGCGTCCTCGGGCGTCGCCTCGCGGTCGATCGCGGGGATCAGCAGCGCCGAGACGCCGTGGTCGTGCCTGGCGTCGTCGAAGGCGGCGAGGATCGCGTCCGCGCCCGCGCGGTAGTCGATGCCGGCATCGCGGGCCGTGCCGGTCGGGTTCCAGAAGATCTCGGCGTGGCGGACGCCCTGCGCCGCCGCGTCCTCCAGGTATTCGTAGGCGATGCGGTGCAGGTCCTCGGGGCCGCGCAGGATGCGCTGTTCCAGCGCGCGCAGGATGTGCAGCACGCCCTTGGGCTTGGCGTCGCGCCGGGCGAGGTCGTCCACCTCCTCCGGCGTGTAGCCGGCGCCCTGGCGCGCTGCCATCTCGGCCAGCGTCGGCAGGCGGATGGCGCCGAGCAGGTGGACGTGCAACTCCACCTTCGGGATGGCGCGGCAGAAGGCGGCGAGGTCCATCATGGGACCCCCGCGGCGTAGCCGTCCCGCTGCGGATCGGCGGCCCCTTCCAGAGCGCCGTCCCACATGGCGATGCCGTGCACGCCCGCGAAGGCGAAGGTCGTCGGCACGCGCTTCACGCGGTATCCATCCGCGGTCAGGGCAGCCTCGGTGGCGCGGGGGATGCGGAGCGAGAGATCGAGCGTCTCGCTCGTCGCGCTGATGCGCGGCGCCATCACCGCCTCCTGGATCCCCATGCCGAAGTCGAGCAGGTTGACCAGCACCTGCGCCAGCGCCACGCCGATCCAGGCGCCGCCCGGCGCGCCCAGTGTCGCGACCGGCGTCGTACCCTCCAGCACGATCAGCGGCGACATGGAGGAAAAGCGGCGCTTGCCCGGCGCGATGGAGGTCGGCCGGCCCGGGCGCGGGTCGTACCAGTTCATGGCCCCGTTCAGCATGAAGCCGAGCCCGGGCGGGATGACGCCGGAGGGCATGCCGAGCGTGTGCGTGACGCTGACCACGAGGCCGTCGGCATCGACGCAGGAGATGGTCGTGGTGCCCTTGGGCTCGTTTCCTGCGCGGGCGAGGGAGGCGCGTTCCCCGGCCCGGATGCGGGCCGCGCAGGCGTCGGCGTAGGCGTCCGA
Source organism: Roseomonas sp. HF4 (assembly GCF_005222755.1). Classification (GTDB taxonomy): domain Bacteria; phylum Pseudomonadota; class Alphaproteobacteria; order Acetobacterales; family Acetobacteraceae; genus Neoroseomonas. Next base: position 397,105 of record NZ_STGD01000002.1, on the reverse strand, counting down.
CAGCAGCCGGTCGAGCGGGATCGCCACGAAGTCCGGATCGCCGACATGGCGGTCCTTGTCGATGCCGGCGATCTTCAGCGCCTCGGCCAGCGCCGTGATCATGGCCGGGCTGTTGTGGCCCATGGCCGGCAGGTCGAAGCGTTCCAGGATGCGCAGGACTTCCGCCACGAAGATGCCGCCCGCGGGCGGCGGCGGCAGGACCAGCGTGCGGCCGCGATAGGGCACGCGCAGCGGCTCCACGCGGCGCGCGCGCACCGCGGCGAGGTCGGCTTCCGTGACAAGCCCGCCATGCTCGGCCATGTCGGCGGCGATGCGCCGGGCGATCCCGCCCGTGTAGAAGGCATCCGCCCCGTCGCGGGCGATGGTCTCGAGCGTCGCGGCGAGGTCGGGGTTCACGATCCGCTCCCCCGGGCGCCTCGGCGTGCCGTCGGGGCGGAGATAGAGCCGCGCGGCGTCCGGCGTGCGGGTCAGCTTCTCGGCGACGTTGACGCGGCCATAGGCGCGTTCGTCCGCCGTCATCATCATGTGGACATGCGGGCGCACCATCCAGCCTTCCGCGGCGCAGGCGACGGCGCCGCCGAACAGGTCGCGCCAGGGCAGCCGCCCAAGGGCGGCATGCGCATCGGCGAAGGCGCGCAGGACCGAGGGGACGGTGACGGCCGCGTGGCCCACCTCGTTCGGCGCGCCCGCCAGGACGAAGCCGTAGCCGTCGGTGCATTCGCGCTCGAACAGATGCGCCCACATCGCCTCATGCGCGGCGGCGGGGCAGGGGGAGAGGCCGTCGAAGACCGTCTCCGTGCCCGTGCGCGGGTCGTGCACCGTCATGACGCCGAGGCCGCCCAGGCCGCACATCATCGGGTCCACCACGCCCTGGGTGAAGGCGGCGGCGAGCGTCGCGTCCATCGCGTTGCCGCCGGCCGCCAGCACGGCGGCGCCGGCCTCCACGGCCTCGGGCTGCGGCGCGACGATCATCGCGCGCGGCGTCGGGATGCGGCGGGCGGGGCGGGGCATCGCTATCTCCTGGCCCAGGCGATGACGCCGTCGGCGGCGGGCAGGCGCTCGATACGGCCCATCGCCTCCAGCCAGCGCAGGTGCGCGAGCGTCTCGCCGAGCCCGAAGCCGAGGTTGCGCTGGTCCAGCGGGCGGCGGAACAGCGCCGGCAGCAGCGCATGCGCGGTGGCCGGCGCGCGGCAGGCTTCCTCCAGCGCCGCCAGCCGATCCGCGTGGTGCGCCGCCAGCGCGTCGATCCGCGCATGCAGGCCACGGAAGGGCTCGCCATGGGAGGGCAGCACGAGCGTGTCCTCCGGCAATGCGCGGAACCGGCCGATCGAGGCGAGGAAGGCGCCGAGCGGGTCGCCCATCGGCTCCCCGGCGTGCAGGCCGATATAGGGGGAGATGCGCGGCAGGATCTGGTCCGCCGCGATCAGCACCCCTGCCTCGGCCGAATGGAGGCAGGCCATGTCCGGCGCGTGGCCCTGGCCGGTGACGACACGCCAGGCGCGCCCGCCGATCGTGACGGTCTCGCCATCCGCGATCGCCGCGAAGGCGCGCGGCAGCGGCGCGACGGCACGCACATAGAGCGCGCCGCGGGCACGGAGGAAGGTGCAGTATTCCGCCGGCGCGCCTGCGGTGCGGGCAAATTCCGCCTGGTGGTCGAGCATCTCGGTGCCGGTGTCGAACCACAGGCTCCGTGCCTGCAGCCACTCGATCCTCGTCATCCGCGGCGTCAGGCCGTGCGCGGCGCAGAGCCAGCCCATCAGCCCGGCATGGTCGGGGTGGAAATGCGTCACGAGCAGCCCGGTCAGGGCGCGGCCGCCGAAGGCCTCGCCGGCCATGGCGGCCTGCCAGTTGGCGCGCGTCTCGTCGTTCGCGACGCCCGCGTCGATGGCGGTCCAGCCGTCGCCGTCCTCGACCAGCCAGACATTCACGTGGTGCGGCGCGAAGGGCAGCGGGAAGCGCAGCCAGCGCAGGCCCGGGAGGATCTCCCGGGCTTCGCCCGGCGGGGGGATGTCGATGTTCATCGCCCCCAGGGTGGCCCGGCGGGGCAGGGGCCTCAACCCCGCCCATTGCCCGCGGCGCCGTTCGGGCCGAACCTGTCGGGCAGGGACGGACAGACAAGGCGCCGAGGACACGTGAGCACCGCCGCGATCGACTGCGACCTGCATCCGCATGTGCCCGGGGTGGCGACGTTGCTGCCCTACATGGACGAGTACTGGCGCCATACGCTGGTCGAGCGCGGCATCGAATCGCTCGAAAGCGCCTCCTACCCGCCCAATGCGCCGTCCTCGGTGCGGGCGGACTGGCGCGGGCCCAAGGGGCGACCGCCCTCGACCCTGGCGGAGCTGCAATCCCAGGCGCTGGACCGCTGGGGCGCGGCGATCGGCATCCTGAACCCGCTGTTTCCGGTGCAGCTGCCGTTCTCGCGGGACATGTCGGCGGCGATGGCGCGCGCGGTGAACGACTGGATCCGCGCCGAATGGCTGGACAAGGACGACAGGCTGCGCGCGTCGATCCTGCTGCCGAACGGGGTCGAGGACGCCGTCGCCGAGATCGAGCGCCTGGCCGCCGACCGTCGATTCGTGCAGGGCATGGTGCTCTGCATGGGCGAGATCCCGCTCGGCCGGCGCGAATGGTGGCCGGTGCATGCGGCGCTCGAGCGCCACGGCCTGCCGCTCGGCATCCATGCGGGCAGCGCCTGGCGGCATCCGCCGACCTCGGTCGGCTGGCCGTCCTGGCATGTCGAGGAGTACGTCGCCAATTCCTACGGCTTCCAGGCGAGCCTCGCCTCGCTGGTGACCGAAGGCGTCTTCGGCAAGTTCCCGGGGCTCAAGGTCGTGCTGATCGAAAGCGGCGTCTCCTGGCTGCCGGGCTTCCTGTGGCGCCTGACCAAGGCGTGGAAGGGCGTGCGCTTCGAGGTGCCCTGGCTGGACCGCCCGCCGGCCGAGATCCTGCGCGACCAGCTGCGCCTGACCATCCGCCCCTTCGACGCGCCGGAGGATGCCGAGGGCGTCGCCCGGCTGCTCGACCATTTGCGCTCGGACGAGATGCTGCTCTGGTCCAGCGACTGGCCGCATGCCCATTTCGCGGGCGACGACACCATCCCCCCCGGCCTGCCCGAGGGGCTGCTGCCGAAGATCATGGTCGCGAACCCGCGCGCGACCTATGATCGGATCAGGGAAGGAGGCACGCCATGAACCTCGTCCGACCGATCGCATCGCCGGGGCGGCCGGCCGCCGCCACGCTGGGCCTCGTGGATGTCGACATCCACCCGCGGGTGCGCGACCTCTCGGAATTCCGGCCCTTCCTGTCGGAGGCCGCCTGGCATCGCCTGTCGACCTACGGCATCCATGCGCGGCACGGCTTCCACAAGGGCTATCCCTTCCCGAAGGCGGCGCCGCTCGCCTGCCGGCGGGACGCCTGGCCGCCGGGCGGCGGGCCGCCTGCCTCGGACCTGCCCTTCCTGCAGGAACAGCTGCTCGACCGCTACGGCATGGATATCGGCGTGCTGAACCCGTTGCAGCCCTCGGGGCAGGGGGATGTGAACGACGGGCTGTCGGTCGCGCTCGCGCGCGCGGTGAACGAATGGCAGGTCGAGCACTGGCTGCGCCACGAGAGCCGCCTGCGCGGCTCGATCGTCGTGCCCTACGAGGACGCCGCCGCCTCGGTCGAGGAGATCCGCCGCTGGGCGGCCGATCCCCGCTTCTGCCAGGTGCTGCTGATGAGCCGGACCTCCGAGCCACTCGGCCGCGCCCGCTATTGGCCGATCTGGCAGGCGGCCGCCGAGGCGGGGCTGCCGGTCGGCATCCACGCCTTCGGCTACTCCGGCCATGCCATGACGAATGGCGGCTGGCCGTCCTTCTACGTGGAGGAAGTGCAGGAACACGCGACCAGCGCGCAGGCGCAGGTGGCGTCGATGGTGGTGGAGGGCATCTTCGAGCGCTTCCCCGCGCTGCGCGTCATCATGATCGAATGCGGCTTCGCCTGGATGCCGTCGCTGGCGTGGCGGCTGGACGGCGCCTGGAAGCGCCTGAAGGACGAGGTGCCGCACCTGAAGCGCGCGCCGTCCGAATACCTGCGCCAGCATGTCTTCGTCTCGACCCAGCCGATCGAGGAGCCGGAGCGGCCCGAGCACGTGCTCGACACCATGGAATGGATCGGCTGGGACCGGATCCTCTTCGCCTCCGACTATCCGCACTGGGATTTCGACGACCCGCGCCTCGCGATCCCCGCCTTCATCCCGGAGGCGCGGCGCGCGGCGATCTACGGCGGCAACGCGCGCGGGCTGTACCGCATCTGATGGCGAAGCACGTGGTGGCGCCGGTCGCGGAGATCCCGCCCGGCGGGCGCAAGGTGGTGGACGCTGCCGGCAAGCGCATCGTGGTGTTCAACCTCGACGGCGATTTCTTCGCACTGCTCGACCGCTGCCCGCACCAGGGCGGGCCGCTGTCTGGCGGCATCCTGTGTGGCCTGACGCAGTCGGAGGAGCCGGGGACCTACCGCTTCTCCCGCGCCGGCGAGTTCATCCGCTGCCCCTGGCACCAATGGGAATTCGACATTCGCACGGGGAAGTCCTGGTTCGACCCGCGCCGCACCAAGGTGCGGCCCTTCCCGGCGGGCGTCGAGGCCGGCGCGACCCTGGTCCAGGGCCCCCATACCGCCGAGACCATCCCCGTCCGGATCGAGGACAGCTACGTCGTCATCGAGGCGTGAAACGCTTCAGCCGCGGCGCGTCTTCGCCACGGCGCCGCCATTCTCCCGCCGGATGCTGACGCCTAGAGTGATCCGACAGGGCTGCCCACCCGGCCCCGAACCGACCCGCCCGGAGCCGACGACACCATGGCGAGCCCGCGCTTCATCCTGAAGACCGACCTCCAGGGCCTCGAGCCCGTGACGGTGGGCGGTGCGACGGTGCTCGACGCCGATGCCAGGCTGCGCGCGCTGCTCGGGCCCGATCGCGCCGCGCTGTTCGCCGAGCCGGTCGTCACCTGGGGCAACGGGCGCAACGCCGGCTCGGTCTCCTGGTATGCCGAGGCTGCGGGCGACCCGGTGCCGCTCTCCGCCCTGCCGCCGGCGCGGCGCGCGGCCGTCGAGGCGCGGCTGCATCAGGACCTGGCGGCGCTGGGGCCGCTCATGGCCGACCCGCTGCTGCGCGGCGCGCTGGTGCTGGCGGGACCCGATTCGATCCTGGCGCTGGACGACCGCCCGCTGCTGGCCGGCTGGGGCCTGGCGCCGGCCGGCGCGCTGCGCGACGCGACGTCCCGCGCGGCGCATCTGCGCGCGACCTACGGCGGCGCGCTGCCGCCCGCGCTGCTGGCCGAGGGGCCGCCCGCGCCGGAGCCGCCCCGCGCCGCGCCGCCGCCGCCACGCCCCGCCGCCGTGGCGCCGCCCCCGCCGCCCGCGGCTCCGGTCGCCGCCGGCGCCGCGGTCGCCGCGCGTCCCGTCGCCTCCGCCTGGAACTGGTGGCTGCTGCCGGTTGGCGTGCTGGTCGCGCTGGTCTTCCTCGGCCTCGGCTTCTGGCTCGGCTGGCAACTCATCTCCGAACGCATCGGCGCGCAGCGCCTGGTGGCGCCGGTGGTCGATACGGCACGGATCGACGCGCAGATCATCCGCCAGCGCGAGACCAACGACGCGCTGCGGCGGGAGATCGACCAGGCGCGCGCCGCGCTGGCCGGCGATGTCTGCCGGCCCGGCGATTTCGGCCTGTCGCCGCTGACGCCGCCGCAGATCACGCCGGTGCAGCCCTCCGCCCTGCCGCCGCCGGCGCCGGGCCAGCAGGCCTTCCAGGGCACGCTGATCGAATTGCTCGACCAGGCGACAGTGCTGGTGCTCGGCCCGCTCGCGAACGGGCAGGGGGTAGGCACGGGCACCGGCTTCGTCGTGGCGCCCGGCATCGTCGTGACCAACGCCCATGTCGTGGCCAACATCGACCCCGCGCGCGTCTATGTCGTGAACCGGCGGCTGGGCCGGCCGGTCAGCGTGCAGGTCGCGGCGCAGACGCCCGACCCGCAGCCCGGCCGCACGGATTTCGCGCTGCTCCGGCTGCCGGCCGATGCGACCGCGCTCTCGCCGCTCGGCCTCACGCGGGTGTCGGGACGGCTCGACCCGGTCATCGCCGCGGGCTTCCCGCAGGCGATCATGCAGACGGACGCGAATTTCCGCGCGCTGCTCGACGGCAACACGCAGGCCATTCCCGAACTGGCGGTGACCGACGGGCTGGTCAGCGCCATCCAGCCGCTGCCCTCGGGCCTGACCGTCATGCCGCACACGGCCGCGATCAGCCGCGGCAATTCGGGCGGGCCTCTGGTGGACCGTTGCGGGCGCGTCGTCGGCGTCAACACCTTCGGCTTCTTCAACGCCGAGCAGGGGGAGCGTGTCTCCTACGCGCAGAAGACCGACAGCCTGATGGCCTTCCTGCAGGCGAACAACGTGACCGTGGCCGAGGTGACCGGGGCCTGCCAGCCGGCGCCGGGCGTGCCGCCCGCGCCGCCGGGCGGCGCCGCACCGGCCAGCATGCCGCCCGGGTCGCCGGCGCCCGCCGCGCCAACGCCCGCTGAGCCTGCGCCCACAACGCCCGCGCCCGCGACGCCGGCTGCGCCACCTCCCGCCGGCCCCGCGCCGGCCCCGGCCGCGCCGCGCTGACCGGGCGGGGCAGGAACGCGCCGTGGACGACACCCTGATCGCCACCACCCTGAACCGCGACCTGCTCGCGCAGGGGGTGGGCGGGCAGCTGTCGGTGCAGCACTGGGAACAGCTGACGCAGTACCTGCGGCGCGCCCTCTCGCCGCGCCATGCCGCGCTGTTCGCCGAGCCCAACCCGGACCCCGAGCGCGGCAGCATCGACTGGTACGCGCCCGGCGCCGGCACCGCCGTGCCGCTGCCGCAACTCGACCCCGACGCGCAGCAGGCAGCGCTCGCCACGCTCATGCCCATGGTGGCCGAGATCCAGGCCGCCGCGGCGAAGCTGCACGGCTCGGCCAACGAGGGCGAGCGTTTCCTCGGCGAATTGCTGCGGCTGGCACTCGAGATCCCGGACCAGTCGGCGATCCGCGTGCGCGACGGCGTGCCGGTGCTGGCCCCCTGGGGCCATACGACCGCAGGGGCGGGCGCGCGGCGCGAATTGCTCGTGCGCATGATGCCGCAGCCGGCGGCGCCGATGGCCATCCTCGGCCCACCTGCCGCGGTGGCCGCCGCGCGCGCGCGGGTCTGGCCCTGGCTGCTGGCCTTACTGCTGATGCTGCTGGCGCTCTTGCTGGCGCTCTGGCTGCTCTGGCGCGACCCCTTCGGCTGGTTCCCGCCGCCCGTCGCGCAATGCGTGCCGGCCGAGGGGGAGGTCGCGCGCCTCGATGCGCTGCGCGAGGAGGAGGCGCGGGAAGGCGCACTCCGCGCCGAGCTCGCCCGAATCGTGGCCGAGGCGGGCGAACGCCGCCTGCTCTGCCGCGCCCCCGAGCCGCCGCCCCGCCCACCCGAGCCGCCCCGCGCACCGGAACCGCCCCGCCCGCCGGAACCGCAGCGCCCGCCCGAGCGCCCCGAGCCGCCGCCCCGCCAGCCCCCGCCGCCGGAACAGCGCAACCCGGACCTCGACCGTGCCGACCGCCAGGGCGCGCGGCGCGGGCGGACGCAGGTCATCCTGGCCTGGGACGACCGCAACGACCTCGACCTCGCCGTGATCTGCCCGAACGGGCAGCGCATCGACTTCCGCAATCGCGCGGCCTGCGGCGGCTCGCTCGACATCGACCAGAACGCGCAGGGCGGGCCGGCCACACGCAACCCGGTCGAGAACGTGGTGTTCGACCAGGACCCCGCGCCGGGTCGCTACCGGATCGTGGTGGACTACTTCGACCGGCGCGACGGGCCGAACACGCCCTATCGCGTGACGGTGCGCCGGGAAGGCCAGCCGGACCAGGTGATCACGGGCACGGCGCGCGAAGGCGTTCGGGAACAGGTGGTCGGGGAGTTCACCGTGCCATGAGGGCGCGCCGCGACGTTGCGGGGGAGGGGAACCTCCCCCGCCCCCCCTCCCTTTTTTGGCACCTGGCGTCGGCCCTGCGTTGTGGGGTGCGGGGGGGAGTTCGCGTCCCCCCGCCCTCGGAAGGCGCCGCGCCATGATCCGCCTGGCCGCCACCCGCCCGCAGGACCTCCGCCCGCTCCTGCCCCCCGATGCCGCCGCCACGCTGCACGCCGAGGCCGCGCGCCTCTCCCCCGCCCATGCCGCGCTGTTTGCCGCGCCGGTGCCGGAGGATGGCGGCCTCGCCTGGGTCGCGCAGGGCACGCGCATGGCGCGCTATGCCGACCTCGACGCTGCCTCGCGCGCCGCGCTGACCGCCGAGGCCGGGCGCATCCTGTCCGACCTGCGGCGTGAGGCCGAGCGCCAGGCGGCCACGGGCGGCGGCGCGCTGGTGGCGCTCTGGCCCGCCATCGCGGAAATCCCGTCCTTCGACATGGTCTTCGCCGTGGATGGCCGGCCGGTGCTGGCGGCCTGGGGGCATGTCGCGGCGGCAGCGCCCGGGCCGCTCGGCCTGCTGGCGCGCTTCGACGACGGCGTCGCCTGGGCCGCGCCGGCGCGCCGGCCCTGGGGGGTCTGGATCGCGACGCTCGCGGCGCTCGCGCTGCTCGCACTGGCGGCCGGGCTGCTCGGGCCGCTGCTGGCGTGGCGCTTCCTGTCGCCGCCCGAGGCCGCCTGCGTCGCCGCCGAGGGCGATGTGGCGGCGCTCGATCGCCTGGTCGAGGTGGAACGGGGCGAACGCGACCTCCGCACCGAGCTCGCGCGGCTCGAGGAGGAGCTGGGCCGCCGGCGCCTTGCCTGCCCGTTGCCGCGTGCACCCGAGCCGCCGCCCACGCCGGCACCCCAGCCGCCGCCGGCACCGGAGCCGCCCCGGCCCGAGGAACCGCTGCCCCCGCCGCCGCCCGAGCCGCCGCCCCCGCCGCCCGAGCCCGAGCCGCCCCGCGGCCCGCCGCCTGGCACCCAGCCCTGCAACGTCGAGACGCAATCCGGCGGCGCCGGGGAGACGCGCACGCGCCACTACCTCGGCCCGACGCCTGGCCCCGTGACGCTCGACTACGACGCGCAGACGGTGCCGGACCGGATCGAAGTGCGCTATCGCGGCCGCGTCGTCGCCTCGACCCCCGGCATGGTCAGCGGCCGCGGGCGCATCGGCTTCGACTGGCGGCCGCAGGGCAACGACCACGTCGTCGAGGTCGTCGTGATCGGCCCCTTCGCCAATACCCGCTGGCGCTACCGCCTGAACTGCCCGGTGAACTGATGACGCCTGGACCAGCCCACGCCGCATTGGCGCGCTGCGCGCGCCTCGGGCACACTCGGTGGAACGCGTCATGTCCATGAGCACCGCATCCACCGCCGGCCTGATCAGCCTGGTGCCGTCCTCCGGCATCCAGTTCCTCGACATCGACTTCGACATGGACCGGCTGCCGCGCGGGTCCCGCAACTTCTGGGAGGAGACGCTGCGCGAGCAGGTGGACCACGAGGGCAAGTCCCCCGTGATCCTGCGCGTGCTCGAGCCCGACGAGGACGGCAGTCTGGTGGACCCGGTGACGGGGCAGGTGCCGGCGCCGGAGGAGAGCTACGCCATCTCCCGCGCCCAGGCGCTGGAGCCGTTCCTGAACAAATGGGTGCCGCTGCCCTATTTCCGCGTCCATGCCCGCGGCGCGGACGGCAAGGAAGTGTTCGACCGCGGCCCGTCCAACTGGGCGCGCGCCTATGTCGCCGAGAAGCCGGCGCGCGATGCCGAGGGGCGCTCGCACCGCCTGGTGCTCGCCTTCGATACGGCGCTGATGCCGCGCGACGCGGCGCGCCCCTATGTCGCGCCGGCGCCCGAGGACAGCGCGCGCCAGCAGGAATTCGCCCCCGTCCTCGGCCATGCGGAGAACGCCTGGTTCCTGAACGAATCCTGGGTCGGGCAATGGCTCGAGGAAGGGTTCCGCGAACTCCGCCAGGCGCAGCGCGGCGGCCGCGCGCTCAGGCCCGAGGACTTCGCCCATGCCTGCGAGCATTGGGCGCGCTACCTCGGCTTCCTCGGCCTGCTGGAGGGCATCGGGATCCTGCCGCGGGTGCGGCTGGTCGACGTGGTCTCCGACAACCGCGGCTATGCGCCGATCAACGTGGACCTCGTGCTCGACATCGGCAATTCGCGCACCTGCGGCGTGCTGGTCGAGGAAAGCCAGGACGCGCCGTCCCTGAACAATTCGCAGGTGCTGGCGCTGCGCGACCTGTCGCGGCCCGAGGACCTCTACGCCCGGCCCTTCGAGAGCCGCGTCGAATTCGCGGTCGGCTCCTTCGGGCGGGATGCGATCTCCCGCCGCTCGGGCCGTGCCAATGCCTTCCGCTGGCCGTCGCCCGTGCGCGTGGGGCCCGAGGCGATGCGGCTTGCCGCCGCGACACAGGGCAATGAGGGTGCGACGGGCATTTCGAGCCCGAAGCGGTACCTCTGGGACCGGCGGCCCAACGTGCAGGGCTGGCGGTTCAACGGCCGCGCGTCGGATGGCGTGACGACGGAACCGCCGGTCTCCGGCCCCTTCATGGCGCATGTGACCGAGACCGGGGAGGCGCTGCGCATGCTGCGCGGCCGTGGCCAGCCGGCGGTGCGCGCGCGCTTCTCGCGATCGGCCATGTTCACCTTCCTGCTGACCGAGCTTCTGATGCAGGCGGTCAGCCAGATCAACGCGCCGGCGACGCGCGCGGCGCGCCGCTTCGCCGACGTGCCGCGCCGGCTGCGCCGCGTGATCCTGACGCTGCCGCCGGCCATGCCGCTTGCCGAGCAGAAGATCCTGCGGGAACGGGCGGAAGGCGCGATCAAGCTCGCATGGGACCTGCTCGGCTGGACCGAGGCGGGTCCCACGGCGCCGCCCGAGCCGCGCGTGCTGCTGAACCTCGACGAGGCGACCGCAACGCAGGTGGTCTGGCTCTACACCGAGATCACGCAGCGCCTGCAGGGCGACGCCGCGGGGTTCTTCGAGCTCGCCGGGCGCGTGCGGCCGGAACGGGGGAAGGACCCTTGCCTGCGCGTCGCCTCCATCGACATCGGTGGCGGCACCACCGACCTGATGGTGGTGACCTGGAGCGTGGAGAACCGCGACACCATCGTGCCGCGCCAGGATTTCCGCGAGGGCTTCAAGATCGCAGGCGACGAGGTGCTGGAAGGGCTGATCACCCACCTGGTGCTGCCGCAGGTGGCCGCTGCGCTGCGCGCCGCCGGCATGTCGGACCCGAACGCCTTCCTGCGCCAGACGCTGGGCGGCGACCGCGGCGGGCAGAGCGAGGTGGAGCGCCACCTGCGCCGGCAATTCGTGGCGCAGGTGCTGGAGCCGGTCGGCCTCGCCGTGCTGCACGCCTACGAACGCATCGAAGGCCGCGAGATGGGCGAGGTGTTCCGTGCCCCGGTCGGCACGGTGCTGGGCGCCGAGCCGCAGCCCGCCAATCCGCGCGCCGTCGCCTTCTTCGAGACCGCCGCCCGCCAGGCCGGCGCCCGCGGCTTCGCCATCGCCGATGTCGAGGTCGCGGCCGATGCGAAGCGCGTCGAGGCGGTGATCCAGGCGACGCTCGGCCCCGTGCTCGCTGACCTCTGCGAAGTGGTCTGGCACTATGATTGCGACGTGCTGCTGCTCTCGGGCCGGCCGTCGCGCCTGCGCGCCGTGACCGACATCGTCCTGGCCAAGTCGCCCGTCGCGCCGCACCGCATGATCGGCATGCACCGCTACGCGGTCGGCGGCTGGTATCCGTTCCGTGACGCCAATGCGCGGATCGAGGACCCGAAGACGAGCGCGGCGGTGGGTGCCATGCTCTGCGCGCTGGCCGAGGGGCGGCTCGAATCCTTCCTGATGCGCACGAGCCAGCTGCAGATGAAGTCGACCGCCCGCTACATCGGGCGGATGGAGATCTCGGGGCAGATCCGCGAGCAGGGGGTGCTGCTCTCGGAGGTCGATCTCGAGAAGAAGCCTGCCAGCGCGGACGGGGTCGAGTTCAGCCTGACCTTCGCGGCCCCCACCTTCCTGGGCTTCCGGCAATTGCCGATCGAGCGCTGGCCGGCCACGCCGTTGTACGCGCTGGAATTCGCGAACCCTGAAAGCGTTCCTCGCCTGCTGCTGCCGCTGCGCGTCAAGATCCGCCGCGCCGACATGGACCCCGACGCGCCGGGCCAGGAGGAGAAGCGCGAGGATTTCCGCGTCGAGGAGATTGAGGATGCGGAAGGCGGCGCGCTCCGGCGCACCGATGTGGAGATACGGCTGCAGACGATGAAGTCCGAGGCGGGATACTGGCGCGACACTGGCGTGGTGGGGCTGGCATGAGGCTCGACGCCAGCACCGACGCGGCGCTCGCCGCCGCCGCGCGCGGCAGCGCCGAGGCGGCGCAGGAGGCGATCGGCTGGCTCGCCGACAACCGTGCCAAGGTGCGGGAGGAAGCGTCCGCCGTCGCGCGCGACTTTCGCAAGTTCGCCCGCCGCGCCCGCAAGCTGGAAACCGCGGCCGAGCGGCCGATGTGCGTCGCGGTCTTCGGCCCCTCTCAATCGGGCAAGTCCTACCTGATCAGCGCGCTGGCACGCCGCGGACAGGAGAGCGTGACGGCAGTGTTCGAGGGCCGAGAGCTCGACTTCGTGCGGGACATCAACCCCGAGGGCGGGCAGGAGGCGACCGGCCTCGTCACCCGCTTCACGCTGCGCCCGCCGGCCGCGCTGCCGGGGCATCCCGTGGCGCTGCGGCTGCTGTCGCAGACCGATGTCATCAAGATCCTGGGCAATACCTTCCTCGAGGATTTCGACCCGGCGGAGGTGGACATCCCCTCGCCGGAGCTTGTGCAGTCGCATTGCGCGAAATTCGCCGCGCGCGCCGGCACGGAGCCCGTGGACCGGCTCACCGAGGACGATGTCGACGACCTGCGCGAATACTTCGAGGCGCTGTTCCGCGGCCATCCGCTGGTGCCCGGGCTCGGCTCGGCCTTCTGGGCGCAGGCCGCGGCCATCGCGCCGCGGCTGCCGGTCGCCGATCGCGCGGCCTTCTTCGCGATCCTGTGGAACGGGCACGAGGCCTTCACGGCGGCGGCGCGGGACCTGCTGGCCGCGCTCGCGGCGCTGGATTTCCCGGACGAGGCCTTCGCGCCGCTCGATGCGCTCTCCCCGCGCGAGACCTCGATCATCGACGTGCGCACGCTCTTCGCGCTGGGCGACGCCACGGACGGCAAGCTGGCCGTGCGCACGCGCGCCGGGCGGCAGGCGATGCTGCCGCGCGCGGCGCTGGCGGCGCTGGTCGCGGAACTGACCATCGCGCTCCGCGACAAGCCTTGGGACTTCTTCGATGTCACGGACCTGCTGGACTTCCCCGGCGCCCGCTCGCGTGAGAAGCTGACCCAGCCCGGCCGCTTCCTGGCGGAGAAGGGCAAGCTCCCTGGGTTGTTCCTACGCGGCAAGGTCGCCTACCTGTACCAGCGCTACTGCGCGGAGCAGGAGATCACCTCGATGCTGCTCTGCATCGGGCCGTCGAACCAGGAAGTCCGCACCCTGCCGCGGATGATCAAGGACTGGGTGGACGGCACGCTGGGTGCCACGCCGGACGAACGCGCGCGGCACCGCAACGCGCTGTTCCTGGTGCTGACGAAGTTCGACACGGAATTCGAGGAGAAGAAGGGCGCGACTGAGGGCACAGGCAGCCGCTGGACCATCCGGCTGAACGCCTCGCTGCTCGACTTCTTCGGCAAGGAGCACGACTGGCCGCGCAATTGGGCGGCCGGCCAGCCCTTCGCCAATACCTACTGGCTGCGCAACCCCAACGTTGCGGCCAAGCACATCCTCGACTACGACGCGGATGGGCGGGAGGCTGCGGTGCGCGCCTCCGAGGCCACGCGCCTTGCCCGGCTGCGCGAGGAATTCCTCTCGAACGAGGATGGCCGCCGCCATTTCGCCGACCCGGCGCGCGCCTGGGACGCGGCGATGACGCTGAACGACGGCGGCATATCCTACCTCGCGGAGAGCCTGCGCCCGGTCTGCGACCCCGCCATCAAGCGCGGGCAGATCGCGGCACGGCTTGAGGCGCTGCGCGCCGACATGGCGGCACGTCTCGCGCCCTACTGGCATTCGGGCGACCTCGCGGCCGAACTCGCGAAGCGGCGGGAGGAAGCGCGAGTGGTCGGCCGCGCGCTGGTCGCCTGCGCCGCCGCGCAGGCCTTCGGTCGCCTCATCCGCAGCCTGCAGGTGACGCGCGAGGAACTGACCTCCGCCTGGTGGCGCATGCAGATGGAGCCGGACGAGGAAGCGCCGGTCGGCGCGCGGGCAGGGGAGGAGGACTACCTGGCCGAGCTCGGCGACCTGGTGGCGTCGGCGGCGGAGGGCGAGCATCGCGCGCGCGACGCCTTCGAGCGCTACGCCGACCTCGCCGTCGCCGAATGGATGGAGAAGATGCACCGCGCGGCCGGCGAGCCCGAGACGGCGGAGCAACTGAAGCTTCCGCGCGAGGCCGCGACCGCGCTGGTCGCGCAGATCGGCGCCGGCGCCCGCCGCACGGGCCTGTCCGCGCGCATCGCGCAGCGCCTGCGGGAAGCAGCGTCGTATCGCCAGAAGCTCAGTGAGAGCGCGGCGAAGCCGGTGATGGTCGCGGAAGGGGTGGTGAACCGCTACGTTCACATGCTGGGCTATGCGGATGTGCCGGCGGCTGAGCGCCCGCGTGCCGGGCGCACCGACCGCCCCGTGTTTGCGCCGCGACCGCCGGTCAACGGCATGCCGCATCTCGGCCCGCAGCCGGAGCCCTACGACAAGCAGTTCCACGTCGACTGGATCAGCGCCTTCTCGCGCCTCGCGGAGGAGAACGTGACCGCGCCGGGCGGGCAGGAGGTCGACGTCGCACAGAATGCGCGTCTGGGCAGGATCCTGGGCGCGCTCGGCCAGGCGGCATGACGACCGTCCGCGCCGCTGCCGACCCGGCGCATCCCGAAGGCGGCCACGCGATCCTGCTGCTGCAGGGCGTGGCCGAGCCGCCGGCCGACCCGCGCTTCCGCATCCTGCGGGAGGGCTGGGCCAAGGGCACGCTCGGGACCGAGGGCTGGCAGGTGGGCGACGCGCTGCTGAGCCCGGACCGGGTGGAGACATCGCCGCAGGGCGTGCGGCTCTATCTCGGTCCGCGCGTGGTGGACTGGCTGGAGGCGGGGCCGGTGCTGTTCCGCCTGCCGGGGGCGCGCATCGATGCGCCGCTGTTCTGGCCCGACATCCCGCCGCTGCATGGCGGCAGCGGGCACAGCCTCGCGGAACCAGCGTCGCCCGCGCCGCGGCCAGCGCCGCCGCCGTCATTGCCGATCGAGGACCCCGACGCGACCATCGCGCTGGCGCCGCGGCCGGCCCCGCCGCCGCCGCCGGCGCTCTCGGTGCCGCAGCCGGCGGCGCCCGCGAAGCGCGGCTCGGCGTTGCCCTGGGTCCTGTTGCTGCTGCTGTTGCTCGGTGCCGGCGGCGGCGGCGCCTACTGGTGGTTCGTGCTGCGCGAGCAGGCGCCGCAGGTGGCCGAGGCGCCGCCCGCGCCTGTGCCGGCATCCGAGCCTACGCTGCCGCCCGTCCGCCCGCAGGCCGAGGCCGAGGCGCCGCCCTCGCTGGACGGCCTCTCGGTGCCCGAGGTGATCGAGCGCGCGGCGTCCCCCGCCGCCATCGCCGCCGAGGCCGCGCGCCGCTTCGGCGCCGGCCGCCATGACGACGCGCTGTTGCTCTGGGAAGCCGCGGCGCGGGCGGGCCATGCGGCGGCGCTGACGCGGCTTGCCGGCCTTTACGATCCCGTAGGCTTCGAGCCGAACCGCCCCTTCCGCGACCCCGACCCGCGCCAGGCTGCGCGCCACTACCGCGACGCCGTGGCCGCGGGGGATGCGGGCGCGGCCGAACCCCGCGCGCGGCTACGCCGCTGGCTCGAGGACCGCGTACGGGAAGGCGACATCAACGCGCCGCTGACCATCCGGGATTTCTGGCCATGACGCCGCGCCGCCTGCTGCTGCTCGCCACCGTCGCACTGCCCCTGGCCGCGCAGGCCCAGCCCGTGCGGCGCCTGCCGCTGCTGATCCCGGGCAAGACCACGCTGTTCCAGCGCGTGATCCTGCGGCCCGGCGCGACGCTGCATGCGCAGCCCGGCGCGGCGGCCGGGCGCCCGGTGCCGGGTTTCTCGGTCGCGGATGTCTATGCCCGCCGCGACGGCTGGATCGAGATCGGGCGCGAGCCCGATGGCCGCGTCGAGGGCTGGGTGCGCGAGGAGCGCGCGATCGACTGGCGCCACGCCATGGTGGGCGCCTTCACCAACCCCGCGGGGCGCGAGCGCACGATGTTCCTGCGCGACGCCGCGACGCTGCGCGGGCTGCTGACGTCGCCCGAGATGCCGCGCGAGGCCGCCGCGCTGCGCGCCACCGCCGGCCAGCCGGGCAGCCCGGTGCTGGCGCTCGAGCCCGAGACCTTCGTCGACATCCAGCGCAACTTCTACTTGTTGCCGATCCTGGAGGCCGAGACGGTCCAGCGGCGCGACGGCGCGCAGATGCGGATGCTGGAGGTGATCTCGGCCCCGGCGGAACTGCGCCAGGCGCCGGCGCAGGCCGACCCGTCGCGGCTGCGCGACTTCCGCGGCGGCATCGTCTTCGTGATCGACACCACCATCTCGATGCAGCCCTACATCGAGCGCACGCGGGAGGCGATCCGCCGCATCGTGGGCCGCATCGGCGACACCGCCGTGCGCGACAATTTCCGCTTCGGCATGGTCGCCTACCGCGCCGACATAGCGAACCGGCCGCAGCTGGAATACGTCACGCGACTGGTGGCGGCGCCGGATTTCTCGCGCCCGCCGGGCGCGATCCTGCCGGCTCTGGAGGGCGTGCGCGCCGCCACCGCGTCCACCGAGCAGTTCGACGAGGATGCGATCGCGGGGCTGCGCGTCGCGATCGACCAGGTGGACTGGTCGCAATTCGGCGGGCGCTACGTGGTGCTCATCACCGATGCCGGCGCGCTGGACGCGACCGACCCGAAATCCCAGACCCGGCTTGGCATTCCCGAGATTCGCGCGCTGGCGGAAGCGCGCGGCGTCGCGCTGTTCGCCATCCACCTGCAGACGCCCGAGGGGCGCCCGAACCACGCCCAGGCGCGCGCGCAATACACCGAGCTCACGCGCTACGGCGCCGCCGGCTCGCTCTATTTCCCGGTGGAAGGCGGCAGCCCGCAGGCCTTCGAGCGCGTCGTCAACGGTCTGACCAACGCGCTGTTCCGCCAGGTGGCGGATACGGTCGGCCGCCCG
The DNA here is from genome assembly GCF_005222755.1 of Roseomonas sp. HF4. Taxonomy (GTDB): domain Bacteria; phylum Pseudomonadota; class Alphaproteobacteria; order Acetobacterales; family Acetobacteraceae; genus Neoroseomonas. Next base: position 379,858 of record NZ_STGD01000002.1, on the reverse strand, counting down.
GTCGGCGGCGTCGAGCCGGCCCGCACGCCGGAGGCGGAGCGCATCGCGCAGCAGGTCGAGATCGTCGGCACGGCAATGCGCCTCGCCTATCTCGGGCGGGAGGGCGGCACCACGGCGCCCGATGTCGTACGTTCCTTCACCACCGACCGCGACCTGCGCGACCCGACGCTGGCCGCGCTCGACGTGCGCGTGCTCCTGACGCGCAACCAGTTGAGCGACCTGTCGCAGGCGCTGACGCGCATCCTCGATGCCGGCCTCGCGGGGCGGACCGACCCGCGGTCCTTCTTCGGGCAACTGCGCGCGGCCTTCGCGGCGACGGCGCGCGACCCTGCCCGGCTTGGCAACCTCGCGCGCGTCGGCCAGGCCCTCGGCGAATATCTCGACGGCCTGCCCTACCAGAGCCAGGTGATGGAGCTGGGGGAGCAGGAATGGCTCGCGATGGGCGCTGCGGCGCAGCGCGAACTCATCAACGGCATCGAGGCGAAGCTCCGACTCTACCAGGAATTCGCGGCCCGGCCGGACCTCTGGGTCACGCTGGACGGAAGGCCGGGCGGCGAGGCCTTCTTCCCGGTGCCGCTCGACGCGTTGCCGTGAAGATTTGTTTGCCTCAGGCGCCGGCGCCGGCATTCGCCGGCTTGGCTTGTGCGCCGTGCGCTGGTGCGCCGATGGGCGCGGATGATCCGGGCGCGGTCGCGCTGTGCGCTCCCGGCCCGAGGCGGGGCCTCGATCCGCAAGGCATGGGGTTGCGATGACGGCGCTACTCTCGCTGCGCGGCGTGCTGCGCGCCTATCGCGGTGATGCGGCACCCTTCGCGCTCGAGGTGCCGGAATTCGACCTGGCGGCCGGCGAGGCCCTGGCCCTCGCCGGCCCGTCGGGCAGCGGCAAGTCCACGCTGCTGATGATGCTGGCCCTCGCCGCGCCGCCCGACGCGGCGGAACGCTTCGCCTTCGCCGGGCAGGACATCGCGCGGCACTGGCGCGCCGGCCGGCGCGACGCGCTGGCGGACTTGCGCGCGCGGCGCATCGGCGTGGTGCCGCAGACCGGCGGGCTGCTTCCCTTCCTGACGGTCGAGGGCAACATCGCGCTGACCCAGCGCATCGCGAACCGTCCCGACCCGGCGCGCGTGCGCGGCCTGGCCGAGGACCTCGGCATCGGCGCGCAACTCGCCAAGCGCCCGGCGCAGCTCTCGGTCGGGCAGCGCCAGCGCGCGGCGATCGCGCGCGCGCTCGCGCACCGCCCGGCGCTCGTGCTGGCGGACGAACCCACCGCCGCGGTGCATCCCGAACTGGCCGATGCCGTGCTCGCGCTGCTCCGGCGCGAATGCGCGGCCGCCGGCGCGGCGCTGCTGGTCGCGACGCACGACCCCGACCGCGCGGCCCGCGCGGGCTACCCGGTCCTCGCCTGCGTCACGCGTCCGCCGGGTGCGGACGGCATCGCGCGGTCCTCCTTCGCCCGCCCGCCCGCGGCGGCGGCGGCGTGATGATCGCGCGCCTGGCGCTCGCCGACCTGTGGCACGAGCGGGTGCTGTTCCTCTGCTCCGCGCTCGGCTGCGCGGCGGTGCTGGCGCCGCTGATCGTGCTGTTCGGCCTGCGCCAGGGCGTCGTCGCCGGCCTGCGCGCCGACCTGCTGGAGGACCCGCGTGCGCGGGAAGTCGTCTCGGTCGTCAACCGTACGCTGGAGCCGGCGCTGTTCCGGCGTCTGGAGGCCGACCCGCGCATCGCCTTCGTCGTGCCGCGCACGCGCGCGCTCTCGGCCACGATCGTCATCGAGAATCCATCCCGGCCCGGCGGCGGGACGCGCGTGGAGCTGCTGCCGACCGGACCCGGCGATCCGCTGTTCCCGGGGCTGAGCGCGATGGACACGGACGAGGTCATCCTCTCGGCGACGCTGGTCGAGCGCCTGGGGGTCGTGGTCGGCGGCAGCGTGCTCACCTCCGTCGCGCGCACGCGGGACGGGCAGCGGGAGACACTGACGCTGCCGCTCCGCATCGCCGCCGTCGCGCCGGTCTCGGCCCTGGCGCGGGACGGTGCCTTTGCGATGCTGCCGGTGCTGCTGCTGGCTGAGGATTTCCTCGACGGCACGGCAGGTCCCGACGCCCGCCCCCCTGGCCTGGATGAGGCGCGCGCCCGCCCCTTCGCCGGCTTCCGCCTGCACGCCGCACGGCTTGAGGACGTGCCCGCGCTCGACCGGGATTTTCGCCTGGCCGGCATCGAGGTCGCTTCCCGCGCCGAGGCCGTCGGCGCGCTGCTGCGGCTCGATCGCAACCTCGCGCTGCTGTTCCTGGCCATCGCGGGCGCGGGCGGGGCGGGGTACCTGGTCAGCCTCGGCGTCGGACTCTGGGCGCAGGTGGAGCGCAAGCGGCGCGACCTCGCGCTGCTGTCGCTGCTCGGGCTCCGGCGGCGGCAATTGCTCGCGGTGCCGCTGGTCCAGGCGGCCTCGGTCGCGCTGGCGGGCGCGGCGCTCGCCTTCGCCATCGCCGGTGCGGTGGCAGCCGTGCTGAACCAGGCCTTCGCCGGAACCGTCACGGGCGATCGGCCGGTCTGCCTGCTGACGCTGCGCATGGGCGTCGCGGCTGCGGCGGTCACGCTGGCGGGGGCGCTGCTGGCCGCGGTGCTGGCGGGGCTGCGGGCGGCCGGCGTGCCGCCGGCGGCCGGCCTCGCGGAGGGTTGAGGGATGCGCGCCGTCGTCATCGCCATGCTGGTCGCGGCCGCGCCGGCCCTCGCGCAGGCCCCCTGGCCGGCCGAGTTCACCAACCCCCGCGCCGCGGAGGACGACCTGGTGTTGCCCATGCCCTGCGGCGGCGCCATGGCCTTCCGCCCGGTCGAGACGCCGGCCGGCCCCGGTGCGCTCGAGGACAGGCCGGTGACGGTCGGCACCACGGACCCCGCCGGCGGGATCGCCGAGTTCGCGCGGCGCGAGGCCGTGGCCGGCCCCTTCACCGGGTCAGGGCGGGACGTCGCGCAGTTCTGGCTCGGCAAGTACGAGGTGACGCGCGACCAGTACGCGGCGGTGATGGAGGAACGCTGCCCGACGCCCTCCGCCGAGGGGCGGCTGCCGGCGGCGGCGCTGTCCTGGTTCGACGCGGTCGGCTTCTCGCAACGCTACACGACCTGGCTGATGCGCAATGCGCAGGCACGACTCCCGCAGGCCGACGGCACGCCCGCCTTCGTGCGCCTGCCGACCGAGGAGGAATGGGAATACGCCGCGCGCGGCGGCGCCGCGGTCAGCGAACTCGACTTCCTCGCCCGCACCTTCCCGATGCCCGAGGGCACCGCGCGCTACGCCTGGTTCCAGGGGCCGCGATCGGCCGCCGGGCGCGCGCAGGCGATCGGCCTGCTCGAGCCCAACCCGCTCGGCCTGCACGACATGCTGGGCAATGTGGGGGAGATGGTGCTCGAGCCCTTCCGCGCCGTGCGCGTCGGCCGGCTGCACGGCCAGGCCGGCGGCGTGGTGGTGAAGGGCGGGGATTTCCGCACGCCGGAGGCCTCGCTCCGATCCTCGCTCCGCATCGAGATCCCGCCCTTCGACGCCACGAGCGGGGAGGCGACGCGGCTTCCCTCGGTCGGCTTCCGCGTCGTGCTGGCGGCGCATGTGACCACCAGCCTGCGCCGTGCCGAGACGCTGAACCGCGCCTTCGAGGAAGAAAGCCGCGCGAGCGGCAACGAGGCCGAGGCGGCGCGGCGGCAGATCGCGTCGCTGCGCGAGGGCGCCGATGCGCGGACGCGCCAGGGCCTCGACCGGCTCGAGGCCGGGCTGATGGCGGCCGAGCGCGCGCGGCTCGAACAGGAACGCGCGGGGCTGCGCGCGCAGCTGGAGGGGGCCGCGGTGCTCGGCCGTTCTGCCGTGCTGTCGCAGCGGCGGATGGACGGCATCCAGCCGCTGCTGGACGGCGCCGATGTCGTGCAGTCGAGCCCCGAGATGCGCGCGAACTGGGTCCGCGCGCTCGAGCAGCTGCGCGTCGAGCGGGAACTGGCGCTCGATGGCTATGCGCGGATCGTGGCGGATCTCGGCCGCACCGCGCCGCGTGCGACCCTGGTGACAGAGGCGGGCGTGGTGCGGCGAGAGACGGAGGCGCGCGGCGTGCCGGACCTGGCACCCTACCTCGATGTCGCGGCGCGCCATGCGGCGGAATCGCGGGAACGCGGCCTGCCGGAGCGCGACCGGATGCGCGCCGAGGTCCTGGCCGCGGGCCGGACCGCCGCGCCGCCCCAGGCAGCAGCACCCGCTGCCCCGCCCGCCTCCGCCGCCGCCCCGCGCGCACCGGAGCCCCGGCCGGCCGAGCCGCGCCCGCCCCCCGTCGCCGTTCTGCCGCCCCCGCCGCCCCCGCCCGTTACGGCCGATCCCGAGCCGCCAGCGGCGTCGCGACCGTCCCAGGCGTCGCAAGGCGCCGCGCCGGCGCCGCCGCGCGAGGGCCCGGGGATCAGCGTGAAGCCGCCGATCAACCGGAGCGGGCCGTCGCGCCTGTTCGACCCGACAGGGAAGCCGCTCGGGCTGCGTTGATCATGTGAATGGCGGAAGGCGGGGGGAGAAGGGAACTTCTCCCCCCGAGCCTCCCACAACCTTCTTTGGAACCTGGCGCCCGACCTTCCAGGACCAGTGCCGAGTGCCAAAGAAGGGAGGGGGTTTTGGGGGAGGTTCTCCTCCCCCGACCTTACCGATGGTGTCACACGTCGCCGCGCGTCATTCGTCATCCGACCGCGACGGCGGCCCGGCCAGCACGCCGCCGTCGATCACGATGGTCTGCCCGGTCATGAACGACCCCGCCGCGGAGGCGAGGAACACCGCAGCGCCCGCGATCTCGTCCGGTTCCCCGATACGCTTGAGCGGCGTGTCCTTGGTGCGCTTCTTGTAGATGCCCGGGTCCTCCCACAGCGCGCGGGCGAAGTCGGTGCGGATCAGGCCGGGCGCGATGGCGTTGGCGCGCACGTTCCGCGGCCCCCACTCGACCGCCAGGTTGCGCACGAGCTGCATGTCGGCGGCCTTGGAGATGGCATAGGCGCCCAGCACCGGCGATCCGCGGAAGCCGCCGATGGACGACACGATGATGACCGACCCGCCGCCGCGTTCCGCCATGCCCGGCGCCGTCATGTGCGCGAGCCACATGTTCGACTTGATGTTGGACGCCATGATCTTGTCGAAGATCTCGTCCGGCATGGTCACCGCCGGGCCGAAATGCGGGTTGATCGCGGCGTTGCAGACCATGACGTCCACCTGGCCCCAGGCGGCGAGGGTCTGGTCCACCAGCGCCTGGCATTCGGCCTTGCGGCCGATGTTGCATGCAATGGCCATGGCCGTTCCGCCCTTGGCCGCAATGGCGTCGACCACCTCCTGGCAGGCATCGACCTTGCGGGATGAGACGACGACGCGGGCGCCGTGCTCGGCCATGCGCTCGCAGATCGCGCGGCCGATGCCGCGGCTTCCGCCGGTGACGATGGCGACCTTGCCGGTCAGGTCAAACAGGGACATGGGGCGTTCTCCCGCTGGTCTGCGTCGGGCGCAGGGCAGCATGGGCCGGGCGCGCGGGCAACCGGGCGCGGCATGCTTGCCGCGGGCCGGGTTCTGCCGGACACTCCGCGCCCGAAAAGGGCCGGGCAGGTCCGCCGAGACTTGAGGGAGTGACGCCGTGAGCGACTTCGTCCAGCACGTCCAGCATGGCGACGTGCATGTGCTGCGCCTGAACAACCCACCCGTGAACACGCTCAGGACCGAGATCCGGGCCGGGCTTCTCGCGGGCATGAACGCGGCGCGGGCCGGGGGGGCGAAGGCGGTCGTGCTGATCGGGACCGGCCGCATGTTCTGCGCCGGCGCCGAGATGACGGAATTCGGCAAGCCGCGGGTGCCGCCCTCATTGCCCGATGTCTTCGAGGCGATGGAGGGTTTCCCCGGCATCGTGGTGGCGGCGATCCATGGCTCGGCGCTGGGCGGCGGGCTGGAACTGGCGCTCGCCTGCCATGCGCGCGTGGCGGCGCCGGACGCGCAGGTCGGCCTGCCCGAGGTGAAGCGCGGCTTCGTGCCCGGCGCCGGCGGCACGCAGCGCCTGCCGCGCATGATCGGGCCCGAGGCGGCGGCGAAGATCATCGTCAGCGGCGACCCGATCAAGGCGACCGAGGCGCACAGGCTCGGCATCGTCGACGCCATCATCGAGGGCGACCTCGAGGCCGGAGCGGTGGCCTGGGCGCGGGCGAACATCGGCAAGACCTTCACGCTCGCGCGAAACCGGACCGACAAGATCAGCGGCCAGGACCCGGCGGCCTATGACGCGGTGGTGGCGGGGCTGCTGAAGCGGACGCGCGGACAGGAAAGCCCGAGGGGCTGCGCGGAGGCGGTGCGTGCCTCCTTCACCCTGCCCTTCGAGGAAGGGCTGAAGAAGGAGCGCGAATTGTTCCAGTCGCTCGTCTCCGGCGAGCAGTCCAAGGCGTTGCGCCACATCTTCTTCGGTGAGCGCGAGGTGCTGCGCATCCCCGGCATGCCGGCCGATGCGAAGTCGCTGCCGGTGGAGCGCCTGGTGGTGATCGGCGGCGGCACCATGGGCGGCGGCATCGCGATGTCGGCGGCGAACAACGGCGTGCCGGTGACGATCGTGGAGACGAGCGAGGAGGCATTGCAGAAGGGCCTCGCGCGCTGTCACGCGAACTGGGAACGGACGGTCAAGAGCGGCCGCCTGTCCGAGGCCGAGTACGCGAAGCGGCGTGCGCTGCTGACCGGCAGCACGGATTTCGAGGGGACGGTGGCGAAGGCCGACCTCGTGATCGAGGCGGTGTTCGAGAACATGGACGTGAAGAAGCAGGTCTTCGCGCGGCTCGACAAGGCGGCGCGGCCGGGGGTGGTGCTGGCGTCGAACACGTCCACGCTGTCGATCGACGAGATCGCCTCCGCGACGTCCCGGCCGGAACTGGTGGTGGGGATGCACTTCTTCTCCCCCGCCAATGTCATGCGGCTGCTCGAGAATGTGCGCGGCGCCAAGTCGTCCTGGCCGGCGATCGCGACGGCGACCGAGTTCGGCAAGCGCATCGGCAAGCTGCCCGTGCTGGTCGGCAATTGCGACGGCTTCGTGGGCAACCGCATGACCGGCAAGCGCACGCCCCAGGTCGAGAAGCTGCTGCTGGAAGGCTGCCTGCCCCAGGACATCGACAAAGTCATGGAAGGCTACGGCATGGCGATGGGGCCGCTGGCCACCGGCGACCTCGCGGGCCTCGACATCGGCGCCGCGGTGCGCAAGGCGCGCGGGACGGTGGCGCCCGTGGCGGATGCCGTGGTGGCGCTCGGCCGCTTCGGCCAGAAGACCGGCAAGGGCTGGTACATGTACGACGAGAAGCGCACACGCCTGCCGGACCCGGAGGTCGAGCGCATCATCCTCGACGTCGCGGAGAAGATGCAGGTGCGGCGGCGGGAGATCTCGGACGAGGAGATCCTCGACCGCATGCTGCTGCCGATGGTCAACGAGGGCGCGCGCATCCTGGAGGAAGGGGTTGCCTACCGGCCCATCGACATCGACGTGATCTTCATCAACGGCTTCGGCTGGCCGGCCTTCCGCGGCGGGCCGATGTTCTGGGCCGACACTCAGGGGCTGGCCACGGTGCGCGACAAGCTGTCGCGCTATGCGGAGGCAACGGGCGACGCCAACCTGAAGCCCACCGCGCTAATCGAGAAACTGGCGGCCGAGGGCGGGACCTTCGCCGGCATGGGCCGCTGAACGCATTCAACGGGAGCACCACGGATGGAACTCCGCTTCACCGACGAGGAACGCGCCTTCCGCCAGGAAGTCCGCGACTGGATCGACGCCAACCTGCCCGCTGCGACGCGCGAGCGCATGGCATCCGGCCGCACGCCCACCAAGGCGATGCAGGTGGACTGGCAGCGGCGCCTCTATGACAAGGGCTGGGCGGTGCCGCACTGGCCGGTCGAATGGGGCGGCCAGCCCTGGTCGGCGATCAAGCGCTTCATCCTGAGCGAGGAGATCCAGTCGACGCCGGCGCCGTCGCCGCTCGGCTTCAACTGCAACATGCTGGGGCCGGTGCTGATCGCCTTCGGCACGGATGAGCAGAAGAAGCACTTCCTGCCGAAGCTGGCTAGCCTCGACCTCTGGTTCTGCCAGGGCTTCTCGGAGCCCGGCGCGGGTTCGGACCTGGCGTCGCTGAAATGCGCGGCCAAGCGCGACGGCGACCACTACGTGGTGAACGGCCAGAAGACCTGGACGACGCTGGCGCAGCACGCCGACTGGATCTTCCTGCTGGTGCGCACCGACCCGGGCGCGGCCAAGCAGCAGGAAGGCATCTCCTTCCTCGTGGTCGACATGACGACACCGGGCATCACGGTGCGCCCGATCATCACAATCGACGGCGCGCATGAGGTGAACGAGGTCTTCTTCGACGACGTGAAGGTGCCCGTGGCGAACCTGGTCGGCACTGAGAACCGCGGCTGGGATTGCGCGAAGTTCCTGCTGTCCAACGAACGCACGGGCCAGGCGCGCGTCGGTGCGTCGAAGGAACGCATCCGGCGACTGAAGCTGATCGCGAAGGAAGCGCCCGGCGGCGCGCGGCCGGTGATGGAGGATCCGCGCTTCCGCTCCCGCCTCACGGATGTCGAGGTGCAACTCAAGGCGCTCGAGATGACGACGCTGCGTGTGCTGGCGGACGAGAACCGCGCGCTCAGCCAGCGCAAGCCGAATCCAGCGTCTTCCGTGCTCAAGATCCGCGGCACCGAATTGCAGCAGGCGATCAGCGAATTGTACGTGATGGCGGCAGGCCCCTACGGCCTGGCGGCGCCGAACGATCCCGAGGCCGATGGGCGGAACGAGCCGGATGTCGCGGCCGACTGGCAGACGCTCGCGCAGGCGACCTACTTCAACTGGCGCAAGCAGAGCATCTACGGCGGATCCACCGAGATCCAGAAGAACATCATGGCCAAGGCCTTCCTGGGACTGTAACGCACCATGGATTTCGACCTTTCTGATGACCAGCGGCTTCTCCAGGACAGCCTGCAGAAGCTGCTGAAGGACAAGTACGGCTTCGAGCAGCGCAAGGGCTACATGACGTCCGAGGCCGGCTGGTCGCGCGAGGTCTGGGCGGCCTATGCGGAACTCGGCCTGCTCGCGATGCCCTTCGCCGAGGAGGATGGCGGCCTCGGCTACGGCGCCGTCGAGACGATGATCGTGATGGAGCAGATGGGCCGCGCCCTGGCGCTCGAGCCCTTCGTCTCAACCGTCGTTATGGGCGGCGGCTTCCTCCGCCACGGCGCGACTGCCGAACAGCGCGCCGCGCTCGTGCCGCAGATCTCTGAGGGCAAGCTGCTGCTCGCCTTCGCGCAGACCGAGCCGCAGTCGCGCTTCGACCTGCACGACGTCGCGACCACGGCCAGGAAGGACGGCGACGGCTGGGTCATCGAGGGCCGCAAGGGCGTCGTGGTGCATGGCGACACGGCCGACCAGCTTGTCGTCACCGCGCGCGTCTCGGGCGGCCGGCGCGACCGGGACGGCATCGCGGTCTTCCTGGTGCCGGCGACGGCGAAGGGCGTGACGCGTCGTGGTTTCAAGACCTCGGACGGCCAGCGCGCCGCCGACATCACCTTCGACAACGTGAAGGTCGGCGCGGAGGCCGAGCTGAAGGGGGGCCTGTCACTGGTCGAGCGCGTGGCCGATGAGACCATCGCCGCGCTCTCGGCCGAGGCGATCGGCTGCATGGAGGCCGCGAAGGACCTGACCGTCGACTACCTCAAGACCCGCAAGCAGTTCGGCCGGCCGATCGGATCGTTCCAGTCGCTGCAGCACCGCGCGGCGGAGATGATGGTCTGCCTGGAGCAGGCGCGGTCGATGGCGATGCTGGCGGCGATGATGGCCTCCGAGCGCGACGACGCCGAGCGGCGGCGCAACATGCGCGCCGTGAAGATCGAGATCGGCCGCAACGCGCGCTTCGTCGGCCAGCAGACGGTCCAGATGCATGGCGGCATCGCCATGACGATGGAATATGCCGGCGGGCACTACCTGAAGCGGCTGACGGTCATCGAAAACATGCTGGGCGACATGGACCATCACCTGGCCGCGCTCAGCGAGGAAGGGGGCGTGTTCCTGGCGGCCTAGGCGGGACGACAGGTCGGGGGCGGGAACTCCCCCGATCCCCCTCCTTCTTCGGGCACTTGGCGCCAGGCTTCGGGCGCGCGGAGATGTGCCCTCTCCGGCCCTACCCGCGCAGCGCCGCCCAGACCCGCTCGGGCGTCGCGGGCATGTCGATGTGCTGCCCGCCCAGGGCGTCCGAGATCGCGTTCATCACCGCCGGCAGCGACCCCGCGCACCCCGCCTCGCCGCAGCCCTTGGCGCCGAGCGGGTTGGTCGTGCAGGGGCTGGGCGCGCTCTCGAAGCCGAAGGAGGGCAGGTCGTCCGCGCGCGGCAGGCCGTAATCCATGTAGGAGGCCGTCAGGATCTGCCCCTCCTCGGTATAGGCCACGCGCTCGTGCAGGGCCTGGCCGATGCCCTGCACGATGCCGCCATGCGCCTGGCCCTCGACCAGCATCGGGTTCACGACCACGCCGAAGTCATTGACCGACAGGTAGCGGTCGATCCGCACAAGGCCCGTCTCCGGGTCGATCTCGACCTCGCAGACATGGCATCCATTGGGGAACGCCATCGGCGCCTGGTCGAACACCGTGCGGGCATCGAGGCTGTTCGGCACGTCCTGCGGCAGCGGCCCCATCGCGCGCAGCCGTTCGGCCAGGTCCATGATGCCGATCGAGCGGTCGGTGCCCGCGATGGCGAAGCGGCCGGCGGCGAACTCGATGTCCTCGGCGGCCGCCTCCAGCACGTAGCCGGCGGCGCGCCGGCCCTTCTCGATCACGATGTCGGCGGCCTGCAGGATGGCGGCGCCGGAGGCCATCAGCGACTTCGACCCGCCCGTGCCGCCACCCGCCACCAGCCGGTCGGAATCGCCCTGCACGAGCCGGATGCTCTCGAAGGGCACGCCGAGCTTCTGGTGCAGCACCTGCGCGAAGGGCGTCCAATGCCCCTGCCCGTAGTCGAGCGTGCCGGTCACAATGGTCACGGTCCCGTCGGCCTCGAAGACCAGCTCGCCCTGTTCCTTCATGGGCGGCGCCGTGCATTCGAGGAAATTGCCGAGCCCGCGCCCGCGCAGCATCCCCCGCGCCGCGCTCGCGGCCTTGCGCGCCGCGAAGCCGTCCCAGTCGGCGGCTTCCAGCGCGTGGTCGAGCAGCGCGGAGAAATCGCCGGAGTCGTAGACCGACCCCGATGGCGCGCTGAACGGGAAGGCGTCGGGGCGGATGTGGTTCAGCTTGCGCAGCGCCACCGGGTCGCGGCCGGTCTCGCGCGCCGCGGTCTCGATCAGGCGCTCCATGAAGTAGTTGGCCTCGGGCCGCCCGGCGCCGCGATAGGCCGAGACGGGCGTGGTGTTGGTGACGACGTTCCGCGTCTCCACCAGCAGCAGCGGCGTCGCGTAGTTGGACTGCACGTTCTTGCTGAAATTGCCCGTGCCCATGAGGTTGCCGACGGTCGAGAGATAGGCGCCCATGTTGCCGTAGGAGACCAGCTTGACCGCGAGGAAACGGCCCTCCGCGTCGAGTGCCAGCGACGCCTCGGTCTCGTGGTCGCGGCCGTGGCAGTCGGACAGGAAGGCGCCCGAGCGGTCGTCGGTCCACTTCACCGGCCGGCCGAGCAGCTTCGCCGCATGCAGCACGCAGGCGTATTCCGGATAGGCGCTGGCCTTCATGCCGAAGGACCCGCCGACATTGCCGGTCAGGATCCGCACCTTGTCCACCGGCACCTTCAGGATGTCGTTGGCCATCTGGTTGCGCAGGCCGAACACGCCCTGGCTGCCGACATGGAGCGTGTAGCGTCCCTCGGCCGCGTCCCATTCGCCGACCGCCGAGCGCGGCTCCATGGCGCAGACGACGATGCGGTTGTTGCGGATGGACAGCGTCGTGACATGCGCCGCCTGCGCGAAGGCGGCCTCGACCTTCCCGGCATCCCCGAAGCGGAAGTCGAGCACGACGTTGCCGGGGACGTGGTCGTACAATTGCGGCGCTCCGGGCGCCGCGGCGGCGGAGGCCTCGGTCACGGCGTCGAGCGCGTCGATCTCCATCTCGACTGCCTCGGCGGCGTCCTTCGCCTTGTCGCGGGTCTGGGCCACCACGAAGGCGACCGGGTCGCCCACGAAGCGGACCTTGTCGGCCGCGAGCGGCCCGCGCTCGATGTTGATGAGCGGCGTACCGTCCTTGTTCTTCAGCGGCAGCACGGATTTCATCGGCCCGTAGGCGGCCATGTCGGCGGCGGTGAAGACGCCGAGCACGCCGGGCATGGCGGCCGCCGCCTCGGTGCCGATGTGGCGGATCACGCCATGCGCGTAGGGGCTTCGGACCATGACGCAAACGGCCTGGCCCGCGAGCGCGACGTCGTCGGTGTAGCGCCCCTGGCCGCGCAGCAGCGTCGGGTCCTCCTGCCGCGGCACGGGTTGGCCGATGCCGAACTTCAGCAGCGTGGGGTCGGCCAGATTCGTGTCGGGCATGGGCGCACCTCGGCGATGAAGAACGGTCGATGCAAAGGATGGGCCGCCCCCGCGGCTCCGCAACCCGCAGCGGCGCTCAGCCGGACGCCTGCCGGGCCCAGGCGGCGATCTGCCCGGCCGGCATGGCGCCGGCCGTCCGCGCCACCTCCTGCCCGCCGGCGAAAAGGGCGAGCGTCGGGATGGAGCGGATCTGCATCTCCTGCGCCAGTGCCGGTGCCTCCTCGGTCGAGATCTTCACGAGGCGCATCGCCGGCTCCAGCATCCCGGCGGCCGCCTCGAACTCGGGCGCCATGCTGCGGCAGGGGGCGCACCAGGATGCCCAGAAATCGACCAGCAGCGGAATGGACGACGCGCCGAGATGCCGCCGGAACCGCGCCTCGTCGAGCGCGAGCGGCCGCCCTTCGAACAGCCGCCGCTTGCAGCCGCCGCAGACCGGCCCGTCCGCGAGCCGCGCGCGCGGCACGCGGTTCACGGCATCGCAATGCGGGCAGACCACCTGCAGGGTGTCGGACATCGGCAATCCTCCTGGCTCAGCGCCGCAGGATGCCGCGTTCCGCTCCCCGCCGCCTTGCGCCCCCGCAAAGCCCCGGCTTGACCATGGGGGCCGTGCTGGCCAGCCTCGGCGAACCTCCGGAGGTCACGATGCGCCGCATCCTCGTCATCGGGTCCTACAACCGCGACACGGTGCTGCGCGTGCCGCGCTTCCCGCAGCCCGGGGAGACGCTGGCCGCCCGCGCGCTCGACCGTTTCCATGGCGGCAAGGGCAGCAACCAGGCGGTCGCCGCCGCGCGTGCCGGCGCCGCGGTTTCGCTCGCGGCCGCCATCGGCACCGATGAGGCGGCGGAGGCCGCACTGGCGCTCTGGGCGGCGGAGGGCATCGGCGCCGCCTCCGTGCATCGTCGCGCCGGCGTGCCGACGGGGGAGGCGCTGATCCTGCTCGACGACCGGGGCGAGAACGAGATCGTGATCGTCGGCGGCGCGAATGCGACCCTGGCGCCGGAGGAGGCCGTCGCGGCCCTGGGCGTGTCGGCCCTCGTGCTGGCGCAGCTCGAGACGCCGGTCGAGGCGACGCTCGCGGCCTTCGTCGCCGCACGCGCCGCGGGCGCGCGGACGCTGCTCAATGCGGCGCCCGCGCAGGTCCTGCCGGAGGCGCTGCTCGACGCCACGGCCATCCTGATGGTGAACGAGACGGAGGCCGAGCGCCTGGCCGGGCGCAGCGGCGCGCCGGCCGACCTTGCCGCGGCCCTCGCGTCGCGTGTCGCCGAAGGCGTGGTGCTGACGGCCGGGGCGGCGGGTGCCTGGTGGGCGGCACGCGGGGCCGCGCCAAGTCACGTCCCGGCCGTTCCGACCGATGTCGTGGACAGCACCGGTTCCGGCGACGCCTTCGCCGGCGCCATGGCCGCCGGCCTTGCCGAGGGACTTCCGATCGAGGCCGCGCTCCGCCGGGGCGCCACGGCCGGTGCCCTGGCATGCCGGCGGCTCGGGGCCGTGCCGTCGCTGCCGCGGCGCGCGGAGATCCTGGCGCTGGGCGGGTAGCGGCGGCCTAGTAGTAGTAGCCGTAGCTGCGCGGATCCGGCTGCGGCTGCGGGTAGCCGCCATAGCCCTGCTGCCCCTGCCAGTAGGGTTGCGGCTGCGGCTGCCAGTAGGACCCCGGCGGCGGCTGCTGCCAGGATTGCTGCGGCGGCGCATAGGGATAGGGCGCCGCCACCTGGCCAGGACCCGGCTGCGGGTAGTAGCCGGGTGCGCCCGAGGGTGGCGGGTAGTAGACCGACCCACCCGCCTGCGGCGGCGCGTAGCTGCCCTGCTGCGCGTAGCCGCCCTGGTAGGCGGGCGGTGGCGGCGTGGTCGCCGCGCCGATGGCGGCGCCGCCAAGCCCGCCCGCGAGCGCGCCCACGGCGGCGCCCCGGCCTCCGCCAGCCACGCCGCCGATGGCGGCCCCGGCGCCCGCGCCGATCAGCCCCCCGCCGAAGGCGCGCTGCGTCGGGTCGTAGGGATTGGTGCAGGCGGCGCCGAGCAGCGCCGCTGCCCCGGCCATCGCCATCATGCCCATGCGCCGCATCGTTCCTGTCCTCTGCCGCCGACCTGCAACCGCATCTTCCACCAGCAGCATGGCGGCGCTGTGGCGGGGCATCACGGGAAGGGCTGGCGGCCGTAGCGCGGCTGCGGCGGCGCCCCCGGCGGTTGCCCGACGTAACGCCCTTGCGGCAAGGGCGGCTCGAACATCCCGCCGCGCGGGGAGACATAGGGGGTGGGCGTGGGCGGTGGCGGGCGGTCCGGCCAGCGTTGCCGCCAGTGCCGGCCGTCCTGCCGCGGCAGCCAGTAGGCCGGCGGCAGGTAGGCCGGCCCGCTTTCGAAGGTGAGGCTGCCTTGCGGTGGCGGCGGCGGTGCCTGTTGCGGTTGCGCCTGGCGGCGCGTCGCTTCCGGCGGCGTGCTCGGCTGCCCGTAGACCACGCTCGGGCTCGGCGTGCCGTAGATGACGCGCGGCGGGCTGAGCTCGGGCGCCTGAGCCCGCGCGCCCGCGCCGGCCAGCAGCGCCGCGGCGAGAAGAACGGCAGCGACAGGGCGATGGCGTATCACGACCGCAGTATAGCGCAGCAGGCGTGGTCGCGGCATCAGGTTCCGCTGCCGGTCAGACCGGTCGGTCGCCCTTCTCGACGCGCAGCGTGCGGTTGTCGACGCCGGGCAGCATCCGCGCCGGGTCGCGCGTCACGATCACATCGAGGATGGTGGGCGTGTCGGTATTGGCCAGCCCCTCGCGGATCGCGCCCGCCAGCGCGTCCGGGCCCTCGACGCGGATGCCGTGGCAGCCGAAGGCGCGGGCGGCGGCGGCGTAGTCGGTCTCGGCGAGTTCCGAGGACTGGTACTTGCCCGGCCCGTAGACGGCATGCTGCAGCGCCTTCACGTAGCCCGAGGCGCCGTTGTTGAAGACACACAACACGTAGTTGGCGCCGACGCGCCGCGCCGTCTCGATCTCGCCGATCGTCATGTTGAAGCCGCCGTCGCCGGTCAGGCCGACCACGCGGCGCCTCGGCCCGGCGGCCATCTGCGCGCCCATCGCGCCCGGTGCGCCGTAGCCGATGGAGGCGAAGCCACGGTCGGCGATGAAGTGGCGCCCTGCGCGCTTGGTGTCGAACAGCAGCCCGCCCCAGTGGCCGGCGAAGCCGCCATCGGCGACGAGGATGTCGTCCTCGCCCATCGCGATGTTCAGCTCGTTGATCAGGCGCCCGACATTGATCGGCGTCTCGTTGGATTCGAGCCGGTCCGCGGCGCCGACGCGCCAGGCGGCCATGCGGGGCACGACGGCGGCGGCGAAGTCGGCACGGCCATCGGGCAGCGGGCCTGCGGGCAGGGCGGCGAGCAGGTCCTCGAGCGCCAGCTTCGCGTCCGCCGCCAGCGCGACATCGGCGCGGGTGGTGCGGCCGATCTCCTCCGGCACGATCTCGATGTGGATGAGCGGCACGCCGGCGGGCATCAGGGAGAACCGCTTCGTCGCGATCTCGCCGAGCTTGCAGCCGACCACTATGAGCAGGTCGGCTTCCGCGATGAAGTCGTTGGCGATGCGTGAATAGCGCCCGAAGACGCCGAGGCTGAGCGGGTGGGTGCAGGCGATGGCGCCCTTGCCCGACATGGTGTGCGCGACCGGGATGCGCCCGGCCTCGGCCAGCGCCAGCAGCGCGTCGTGCGCGCCGCTGACATGGATGCCGCCGCCGACCAGCAGCAGGGGCCGCTTCGCCCTGGCCAGCAGCACGGCGGCACGGTCGAGTTCGCGCCCGTCGGGGCGCGTGCGCCGCGCCTGCGCCATCAGCGTGCCCGGGTCGGCCCAGATCTCGTCGGCCCCGAAGGTGTGCTCGCCGTGGCAGACATCCTCCGGCACGTCGAGTACGACCGGGCCCGGGCGGCCGGAGGTCGCGACGGCGAAGGCGCGGCGGACGAATTCCGGGATGCGCTTCGTGCTCTCGACGCGCAGGAGTTCCTTGGCGGCGGGGCGGAGGATCTCCACCTGCCGCGCCTCCTGCGTCATGTTCTTCCAGGCGTGATCGCGGTTGGCGTCGCCGGTGATGGCGACCAGCGGGATGCCGGCATTGAGGCTTTCCACCAGCCCGGTGACGAGGTTCGTCGCCCCCGGGCCGAGCGTCGCGTCCACCACGCCGGGCCGGTTCGTCACGCGCGCCCAGGCATCGGCGGCGAAGGTGCCGCAGCGCTCGTCGTTGATCAGGTGGTGCTTGAGGCCGAGGGCGCGCACCGCCTCGTAGAAGGGCAGCAGCTGGAAACCCCCCATGCCGAACATCGGGCCGACCTGATGGGCCTGGAGCATGCGCGCCAGCGCCTCTCCGCCCGTGATGGTGAGGGTCGCGTTGGAATTGGTCACGCGCGGTGGTCCTTCATGCAGGCGTCGGCGAGCAGGGCGACGGCGTCGCGCACAAGGCCGCCGGGACGCA
Source organism: Roseomonas sp. HF4 (assembly GCF_005222755.1). Classification (GTDB taxonomy): domain Bacteria; phylum Pseudomonadota; class Alphaproteobacteria; order Acetobacterales; family Acetobacteraceae; genus Neoroseomonas. Next base: position 362,913 of record NZ_STGD01000002.1, on the reverse strand, counting down.
GTCCCAGCGCGGCGGCGCGCGCATTGACGGTGGAGACGACGCCGGTCTCGACGGCGGAGCGGCCATCGCCGATGCGCGCCGTCCAGGCGGAATAGGTGGCCGCCGCGATGCCGCGGGCATCGAGCGCGGGCAGGCGGGTGAAGCCGGCGCCGTCCGCCCCGCCATCGGCGTCGTTGTAGAGCGCCGCGAAGACGGCGGCGCGCGCGGCGGTCTCGGGCCGGCCGCCGAGCAGCGCGCCGTGGCTGCCGGTGACGACCACCGTGCCGTCGTCGGCCGGCGTCATCAGGGAATTGGAGTCCATGGCCGCGGCGCGCGCGCCGATGGCGAAGCGGGATTCCACGCTGTCAGGGGCGGCGATGTCGGGCGCCGTCGCGCCGGCCAGGCGCCGGGCGGCCTCGCGGCACCACATGCCGGGTTCGATGCCGAGCGCCGCCGCCGCGCCGTTCGCGTGGCTGACGATGCCGCGGCCCAGCATGTCGAAGCCATCCCCGATGCGCGCGGACCGGTGCGAGCAGCAGGCGGCGGGGATGCCGAGCGGCTGCAGGTAATCGAGCCCCGCGATGCCGGCGCGGTCGAGCCCGAGCCCCGCATCGTTCAACAGCACGCCGGCGACGCGCGCGCGGGCGGCAAGGTAGGCGGCATAGACCCCGCCATGGGAGCCACCGACGATCACGCGCCCTTGCGCCTCCGGCCCCAGCCGGGTGACGCTGTCGACGACGATGAGCCGGTCCAGCATGGCCGCGTTCCTTGCTCCCGCCGCGGGAGTAGAGCGCGGCCGCGGGGCTGGCAACAGGGGAAGGGGGAACGCATGTCAGGCGCGTCCAACGAGACGGCGCGGCGGATCGCGATGCTGCGCGACATGGCGCGCATCCGCGCCTTCGAGCGCGAGGCGGTCGCCGCCATGCGGTCTGGCGAGGCGCCGGGCGTGGTGCACCCGTCGATCGGGCAGGAAGGCGTTGCCGTCGGCGTCTGCGCGAATCTGCGGCGGGCCGACCGTATCACCAGCACGCATCGCGGCCATGGCCACGCCATCGCCAAGGGCGCCGATGCGCGGGCGATGATGTTGGAATTGCACGGGCGTGCGGGTGGGTCGTGTGGCGGCAAGGGCGGCTCTATGCACATCGCCGATTTCGCGGTGGGCATGCTGGGCGCGAACGGTGTGGTGGGCGCGGGCATTCCGATTGCCTGCGGGGCGGCGCAGGCCATTCGCCTGACGAAGGAGGACGCGATCGTGGCGTGCTTCTTCGGCGACGGCGCGGTCAATCGCGGCCCGTTCCTCGAAGGCATGAACTGGGCGGCGCTCTATCGCCTGCCGGTGCTGTTCGTGTGCGAGGACAATGGCTTCGCCGCCTTCACCCGCAACAGCGCGGTGACCGCGGGCGCCGGCCCGGGCGCGCGCGCCGAGGCCTGCGGCGTGCCCGCGACGGCCGTGGACGGGGAGGACGCAATGGCCGTCGATGCCGTCGCGGCCGACCTCGTTGCCCGCATCCGCGCAGGTGCCGGCCCGCAGTTCCTGCACGCGAAATGCTACCGCTGGGAAGGCCACACCGGCACCGATCCCGCCGCCTATCGCCCGGCGGAGGAAGCGTCGGCGGCGCGGGAGCGGGACGCGATCCGCCGCCTCGCCGCCATCCTGGAGGCGTCCGGCGTCGCGGCCGGGGAGATCGCCGCCATCGAGGCCGCCGCCGCCGCCGAGATGGCCGGCCACCGCGCCGCCGCCATGGCCGCGCCCTGGCCCGCGCCGGAGGCCGCCTTCAGCGACGTGCAGGATGCGGGAGCGCCGGCATGACGCGCCTGACCTTCGCCGAGGCCGCGCGCCGCGCGCTTGCCGCGGAGATGCGCCGCGACAAGCTGGTCTGGGCGCTGGGCGAGGACCTGGCCCAGGGCGGCATCTTCGGCCAGTACAAGGGGCTGGCCGAGGAATTCGGGCCGGAGCGGATCGTCTCCACGCCGATCTCCGAGAGCACGATCATGGGTGCCGGCCTCGGTGCCGCCTTGTGCGGCACGCGGCCGGTGGTCGAGATGCGCATCGCCGACTTCACGCTCTGCGCGATGGACGAGTTGGTCAGCCAGATCGCCAAGGCGCGCTACATGTTCGGCGGGCAGGGGCGCGCGAGCCTGGTCGTTCGCATGCCGCAGGGAATGTGGCGCAACTCCGCCGCGCAGCACAGCCAATGCCTGGAGGCCTGGCTCACGCACATCCCCGGCCTGGTCGTGGCCGCCCCCGGCACGCCGGCGGATGCGGCGGGGCTGCTGGTTGCCGCCATCCGCTCCGACGACCCCGTCGTGCTGATGGAGCCCAAGAACCTCTGGACCGCGGAGGGCGAGGTGCCGGACGAGGTCGCGCCCGTGCCTTTCGGCGTCGCGCGGCAGGCGGCGCAAGGCGATGCGCTGACCGTGGTGACCTGGTCCGCGACCGTGCCTGTGGTCGAGCAGGGCGCGCGTGATAGCGGCATCGCCTGCGACGTGTTCGACCTGCGCAGCCTCTGGCCGTGGGACGAGGCGGCGGTGGTCGCCTCCGTCCGGCGCACCGGCCGGCTGCTTGTGGTGCATGAGGCGGTTACGGTCTCGGGCTTCGGGGCGGAGGTGGTGGCGCGCGTGGTGGAGGGCGTCGGCCCGGGCGGGCTGCGCGCTGTGGAGCGCGTGGGCGCGCCGCGCGCGCCAGTGCCGTTCAGCCCGCCGCTCGAGGATGCGATGCGCATCACGCCGGCACGCGTGGCGGCGGCGGTCAGGAGGCTCGCCGCCGCAGGGCCCTGACGGCGTCATAGCCGCCACCGCACCTTCCGGAGCAAGGATTTCCTCACCCGACGCGCTGGGGATGATACAATGCTGTCGCTTGCGCGTCGGATCCGCGCGTGATGCCTTCCGCGCCACAGATGCAGGAGGAGAAGTGCCATGAGCATCGCGATCGGCCAGATTGCCCCGGACTTCGAGGCGGACACGACCCAGGGCCGCATCCGCTTCCATGACTGGATCGGCGACGGCTGGGCCATCCTGTTCAGCCACCCGAAGGACTTCACGCCGGTCTGCACGACCGAACTCGGCACCATGGCCGGGCTGAAGCCGGAATTCGATCGGCGAAACACCAAGATCATCGGCCTCAGCGTCGATCCGGTGGAGAGCCACCACCGCTGGGAAGGCGACATCGCCGAGGTGACGGGCCATGCCGTGACCTACCCGATGATCGGCGACCCGACGCTGCACGTCTCGAAGCTGTTCGGGATGCTGCCGGCGGATGCGGGCGCGACGTCCGAAGGGCGCACGGCCGCGGCCAACCAGACCGTGCGCGTCGTCGTCATCATCGGGCCCGACAAGCAGGTGAAGGCCTACCTCGCCTATCCGATGACGGCCGGGCGCAATTTCGACGAGATCCTGCGGCTGCTCGACAGCCTGCAGTTGACGGCCAGGCACAAGGTCGCGACCCCGGCGAACTGGCAGCGGGGCGAGGACGTGATCATCGCCGGTTCGGTCAGCAACGAGGACGCGAGGAAGCTGTTCCCGGACGGCTGGCGGGAACCCAAGCCCTACATCCGGATCGTGCCGCAGCCGCAGGGCTGAAGGCGCGCGCGGCGCGTCCCGCGGGGGCGCGCCGCTCAGCCGAGGCCCATCGCGCGCGGCAGCCAGAGCGCCAGGTCCGGCACCGCCATGACCGCCGCCGCCGCCGCGGTCATGGCGAGCACGAGCCAGGTCACCCAGGGCAGCGTCGTCTCCATCCCCACGCCTGCGATGCGGCAGGACACCATCAGGTTCACCGCCATGGGCGGCGTGAACTGCCCGATCGCGATCATCATGGTCAGCACCACGCCGAACCAGGTGAGGTCCCAGCCAAAGGTCGCCGCGATCGGTAGCAGGATCGGCAGCAGGATCAGGAAGATCGATATCCCGTCGAGGAACATGCCGACCACGACCAGCACCAGCGTCAGCAGCACGAGCGTGCCGCCCGAGCCGAGCCCGAGGCCCACGATCCACTCCGCGATCGGCCGCACGATGCCGAGCGTGCTGGTGGACCAGGCGAAGACGGTGGCGAGCGCCACGACGATGAGGATCACGGCCGAGATCTCGCCCGCCTCGACCAGCATCTCGTAGACGTCGCGGAAGGTCAGCGTCCGGTAGACGACGAAGCCGACGAAAAGGCCGTAGAACACGGCCACCACCGCAGCCTCGGTCGGCGTGAAGATGCCGATGCGCATGCCGCCCAGGATGACCACGGGCGCGAGCAGGCCCCAGATCGCCTCGCTGAAGGTCTGCCAGAGCGTCAGCACCTCCCGCGCCTGCGCCTTGCCGCCGAAATCCCTCAGGATCGAGATACCGACCACGGCGCCGATGATGAAGAGCCCCGCGAGCAGCCCCGGGATCATGCCGGCGGCGAAGATGGCCGGCACCGAGACGCCCGGCACCAGCACGGCATAGACGATGAAGGCGATGGAGGGCGGGATCAGGATGTCGGTCGCGGCCGCGGCGGCGACCGTGCTGGCGATGAACGGGCGGGGGTAGCCGTCCTCGACCATGGACTTCGTCATGACCTGGCCGACGGCCGCCGAATTGGCGGGGCCGGAGCCCGTGATGCCGCCCAGCACCATCGCGACCAGCACCGCGACCGAGGCGAGCGCGCCCCGCCCGGCGCCCACGATCGCGCTCGCGAAGCGCACCAGGCGCAGCGCGACGCCCGTCCGTTCGAAGACCGAGCCGACGAGCACGAACATCGGGATGGCGATGAGCGGATACTTCGCGATGCCGGCATAGACGTTGGTCGGCATGGCCATGATGGATTGGCCGGCCAGCACGATGGCCAGCGCGCCGGCGAGCCCGAGCCCGATGCCGACCGGCACGCCGCCGGCCAGCAGCAGGCCGAAGGCGATGAAGAGGACGCCGGCCACCATCAGCCGGGCTCCCCCCGCAGGATGCGGACCAACCTGCCCGCAGCCCGCGCGATGACGAGGAGCGAGAGCAGCGGCAGCCAGCCCGTGTACCACCAGTTCGGGTGGCCGAGGCCGTTGGACAGCACCTCGAAGCGATACTCGTCCCACGCGAGCCACATGCCGTACCAGGCGAGCAGCCCGAAGCAGAGGATCGCGAGCAGGAGCGAGACGACCTCCGCACCCCGCTGCGCGCCCCGCGGCATCATGCCGGTGAAGTAGTCGACCCGGATATGCCGTCCCGCCGCCATGGCGAGCGCCGAGCCGACCAGCGTCACGATCACCATGAGGACCACCGAGTATTCCTCGGTGAAGGCGATCGAGACGTCGGTCAGGTAGCGCGCCGCCACGTTGGCCGCCGTGATCAGCGCCATGGCCCCCATGGCGGCCGCCAGCAGCACGCGCTCCAGCGTCAGCGGCACCCGCGTGCGCGGGTCCGGCTGCGCGGCAGCCGGGTCGAGCTCTGCGTTCACGCGGCCGTCAGGCCGTGGCGCGCGCGATGGCGGCCTGCGCCTTCTGCACGAGCGGCGTGCCCACGGTCTGCGCCCACTTGTCGAACACGGGGCGCGTCGCGGCCGCGAAGGCGTCCTTCTCGGCGGCCGTGAGCTCGGCGACCGCGACGCCGCGCCGCGCGCATTCCTCGAAGGCCGAGCGGTCGCCGCCAATGCCGATGCCGCGGCGCGAGCCCGCGATCTGCCGCCGCGCGGCTTCCTGCGCGGCTTCGGTGATCAGCGTCCGGTCGGCGGCGTTGAAGCCGTCCATGATCGACTTCGCGACGACGAAGATGCCGGCATCCGCCACGTAGTTCCAGATGGTCAGGTGCTTCTGCGCCAGCGTGTCCATGCGGAAGGCGAGGAACAGGTTGACGGGGTTCTCCTGCCCGTCCACCGCGCCCGTGGAGAGCGCCGGCTGCAGGTCGGCGAAGGACATCTGCAGCGGGTTCGCGCCGAGCGCCGTGAAGATCTCGCTGAAGATGGCGCCGGCGGCGAAGCGGATCTTCATGCCGCGCAGGTCCTCGGGCTTGCGCACCTCGCGCTTCGAGTTGGACAGCTCGCGGAAGCCGTTCTCGCCCCAGGCGACGGGCGCCACCTCGCGCGTGGCCAGCACGCGGAACAGGTCCTGGCCGACCTCCCCGTTCACGATGGCGTCGAAGCCGCGATGGTCGCGCAGCAGGAAGGGCAGGGAGAAGATGTTCATCTCCCGCACCTGCGGCGAGATGTTGATGGTCGAGAAGACCGCCATGTCGATCACGCCCTGGCGCATCGCCACCAGTTCGCGCGTCTGGTCGCCGCCGACCAGCTGGCTGCCGGGATAGACCTTCATGTTGATCCGGCCGTTGGAGCGTTCGCGCACGAGGTCGGCCCAGACGAAGGCACCGTCCGACAGCGGGATCGGCCGGTTGCCGACGACCGAGACCTTGTACTCCGGCCGGTACTGTTGCTGCGCGCGCACCCTGAGCGGCAGGACGAGGCCGGCGCCGGCACCGGCGATCAGCAGGGCGCGGCGCGAGGCGCCGAGGCGGGTCGTGGACATGTGGCGTTCTCCCAAGGGTATCGTTCGGCGCGCCGCTGGCCGGCGCTTGCCGCCAGACTGGCCCGGCGCGGGGGGCGGCGGCAAGCGCCCGCGCTCTTGCCCGGGGCGCCGCGCCGCGGCAGGAGTTTGGCCCGGAGGAAGCGCTACATGATCCCGACCGCGAACCTGGCGTCCCTGCTGTTGCAGACCGCACGGCGCCTGCCGGGGCGCCCGGCGCTGGTCTGGCGCGACCGCGCCTGGACCTGGGCCGAGACCGCCGCGCGCGTCATGGCCGCCGCCGGGGCGCTCCGCGCGCGGGGCATCGGCGTGGGGGACCGTGTGCTGGTCCTTGCGCGCAATGGCAACGCCATCTTCGAATCCTGCTGGGCCTGCTGGCTGATCGGCGCCGTCTGGGTGCCCGTGAATTTCCGCCTGAGCCCGCCCGAGGTCGCCTGGCTCGCGGCCAATGCCGGCTGCCGCGGGCATGTCTTCGACACCGGCTTCCCCGAGCACCGCGCCGCCGCAAAGGCGGCGAATGCCGCCTGCCTGCTCGAGGTCGCGATCGGCGAGGGCGATGGCCTGGCCTGGGACGGCCTGGTGGAGGAAGGCCGCGCCGCGCCTGTGGCCGAGACCGAGGCCGTGGACCGCGACCACCCCGCCTGGCTGTTCTACACCTCGGGCACCACCGGCCGGCCCAAGGGCGGCACGCTGACGCACGGGCAACTCGCCTTCGTGGTGGTGAACCACATCGCCGACCTGATGCCGGGATTGACGGAGCGCGACGCCTCGCTGGTGGTCGCGCCGCTCTCGCATGGCGCGGGCATCCACGCCATGGCGCAGGTGGCGCGCGGCGCTGCCTCGGTGCTGCTGCCGGGCGAGCGGCTCGACGTGCCGGAGGCCTGGCGGCTGGTCGAGAAGCACCGCGTCAGCAACATGTTCACGGTGCCCACGATCCTGAACGCGCTCGTGCGCGACCCGAGCGTGGACGCGCACGACCATTCCAGCCTGCGCCACGTGATCTACGCCGGCGCGCCGATGTACCGGGAGGACCAGAAGCACGCGCTGCGCAAGCTCGGCCCCTGCCTCGTGCAGTATTTCGGGCTGGGCGAGGTGACCGGGAACATCACGGTGCTGCCGCCCGAATGGCACAGCCTGGAGGACGACCCGGCCTTCCCGACCGGGTCCTGCGGCTATCCGCGCACGGGGATCGAGGTCGCGATCCTGGATGCCGGGCACCGCCGCCTGCCGGCGGGCGAGACCGGTGAGATCTGCGTGCGCGGCGCCGCCGTCATGGCCGGCTATTTCGAGAATCCGGCCGCGAACGAGGCCGCCTTCGCCGGCGGCTGGTTCCACACGGGCGACCTCGGCCACCTCGATGGGCGCGGCTTCCTCCACATCACGGGCCGGCAGTCGGACATGTACATCTCGGGCGGCTCGAACGTGTATCCGCGCGAGATCGAGGAGGTGCTCCTGACGCATCCCGCCGTGGCCGAGGCCTGTGTCGTCGGCGTGCCGGACGCGAAGTGGGGCGAGGCGGGCGTGGCGGTGCTGGTCGCGGCCGAGGGCGCCATGCTCGACCCGGCGGCGGTGATGGCGCATCTCGATGGCCGGCTCGGTCGCTACAAATGGCCGGCGCGGATCGTGGTGTGGGACGCGCTGCCGCGGTCGGGCTATGGCAAGGTGCCGAAGGCCGAGGTGAAGCGGCTTCTGGCGGAGCGCGGCCGGGCCTAGCGGCGCTTCAGCGCTCCTGTGGTTTCTTTCCCGCGGGGGGCGTCGGCGCATCGATCACGCCCTGGCCTTTCTTCTCGGCGCGCTTGTCGGCAGGATCCGGCTTGGGGGCGGGCTCAGGATTTTTCGCGTTGGACGGGGTCGGCACCGGAATGGTGCCCTGGCCGGTCTTCTCCGGTCGGGGCGGCGGCGGGGTATCGGCGGATTCCGTGCTCGGCTTGCGTTCGCCGGTCATCATGACCTCCGTGATTGTGGCTTGGTGCACTCGTAGCCAGAACATCGTGGCGGCGCCGAAGTTGCACGCTGCCGATCTTCAGCCGCGGCCTTCGGACGGATCTTTCGAGGCCCTGATGGTCATGGTCAGGATGTTCGCCTCGAGCGGCAGGCGCGCCATGTGCAGGATGGCCTGGCCGAATTGGTGCAGGTCCATCGTCGGTTCCACCGCGATCGGCCGATCGCCCCGGTTCACGCCCTTGGCCATGAGCGCCGTCATCGGCGTCGCGGCATTGCCGATGTCGATCGGCTCGGCGCAGATGCCTTAATTGCGCAGCGTTTTTTGGGCGAAATCGTGGGCCTGGCATGAGTGAACCTGGCGGATGGGGTGGGATTCGAACCCACGGTGGGCGTGAACCCACGCCGGTTTTCAAGACCGGTGCCTTAAACCGCTCGGCCACCCATCCCGGCAGGCGGGCGCGGGCTTATTCCCCCGCCAGCCGCGCCGCCATCATCGGCGCGCCGAGCCGCATCATCCCGTGCACGTCGGCCGCACGGTCCAGCCCGATCACCGCATCCGCCAGCTGTCGCGCGCGCTCCGCGCCCAGCACCGCATCGGCTAGGCCGTGGAACTTGGCGCGGAGTTCCGCCTCGGTCAGGAAGTTGCCGGGCTCGCCCTTCGGCACGTTCACCTTCTGCACGAAGCTCCGGCCGCGCGCGTTCACGGTCAGCTTGCCCGACATGTAGGTGGGGAAGTCGGCCTCGACCTCCGGGTCCTCGGCCGGCGTGATCTTCTGCATCAGCGCGCGGATGTCGGGGTCCTGAAGCCAGGCGTAGCTGTCCCACCCGAAATGCCCGCGCGCCAGCGCGCAGGCCACGACGAAGGGCCCGCTGAACTGGCCGTCCACGATGTTCTGCGGGTTCTGCTTGTACTGCAGCGGGCTGCCGACCAGCAGCATGCCCTTGTTGGGCAGGCCCATGGTGACGCTCTCGATGTCCTCGGCCTTCAGGCCGAACTCGGCCTTGAGCGCCAGCGCCGCGTCCACGTTCGCATGGCCGTAGCGGCAGGACGGATAGGGCTTCACCGCCGTCTCCATCAGCTCCCACACCCGGCCGAGGTCCTGCAGCGCGCGCTCCGGCGTCGGGTTCGGCGCATAGGCGCGCAGGAAGCCCGCACGGCCTTCCAGCGCCTCGCCCGCGCCACGGAAGCCTTCCCGGGCGAGGCTTGCCGCCGTCAGTCCGTTCAGCGCCGACCAGCCGACCTGGAAGCGCTTTGTCCAGGCGCCGTTCGCCAGGAACTGCAGGCTGCCCGCGGCCTGGGACAGTGCGATGCCGAAGGCGTCCTCGATCTGTGCCGCGTTCAGCCCGAACACCCGCGCCGCCGCCGCCGCGCCGCCGAAGGCGCCGCATGTGGCCGTCGGGTGATAGCCGCGGTCGTAGTGGTCGCCGCCCGGCAGCGAGAGCGCCAGCCGGCAGGTCACCTCGTAGCCCGCGACGATCGCCGCCAGCAGGGTCCGGCCGTCGGCGCCCACCATCTCGGCCGCGGCGAGTGCGGCGGGGATGACCGGAGCGCCCGGGTGCAGCGTGCCCGCCGCGTGGGTGTCATCGAAGTCGAGCGAATGCGCCGTCGCGCCGTTCACCAGCGCGGCGCCGGCCGGGGTGTAGCGCGCCGAGTCGCCGAACACCGCCGCCCCGCCCGCCGCGAGGCCGAGCGCCCGCACCGCCGCCAGCAGCGGACCCGTGCTCTCGGCATCGTGACGTCCACGCAGCATGTTGCCCACCAGGTCGAGCACCAGGAAGCGGGTGCGCTCCTGCACCTCGGCGGGCAGGGAGTCGTAGCGAATCGCGGCGGCGAAGGCGGCGAGTTCGCGCGTGACGGCAGCCATGGCATTATCCTCCGGATGACGGCGCGGACCTTACCACTCCGGGCGTTGCGGCCAAGACATGCAGGCAGGGTTTGCATCCGCCCCCCCTCGCGTGGCAGGACCACCCCATGATCACTCGCCGCCTTTTCCTGGCTGCCGCGCCGCTTGCGGGCTGCGGGGCCGCGGCCACCCCGCCCGCCACCCCGCTCAGGGCCGCGCCGCCGCTGCAGGGCGCCGCGTCTGCCCCCGCCGCGCCGGCGATGCCGGACGCCGCCGACCTGCAATCCGTCTCATCGGTGCCGTTCGAACGTTTCGTCGAGGGGGTCAAGGCCGATGCCCGCCGCCGCGGCGTCTCCGCCCGGACGCTGGATGTCGCCTTCGCGGGCGTCCGGCCCAACCAGCGGATCATCGCGCTCGACCGCCGGCAGGCCGAGGGCGGGATGCAATGGGAGGACTACCGCGACCGCATCATGGTCACCTCCACGCGCATCCAGAACGGCCAGCGCCTCTATCGTGAGAACGCCGACCTGCTGCGCCGGATCGAGGAACGCTACCGCGTCGCGCCCAGCGTCGTCGTCGCCATCTGGGGCGTCGAGACCAACTACGGCGGCAACACGGGCGGCTTCGGCGTGGTCGAGGCGCTGGCGACGCTCGCCTGGGAAGGGCGCCGCGCGTCCTATTTCCGCAACGAACTGATGGCCGCGCTCAAGATCCTGGAGGAAGGCCACATCCGCGCCGACCGCATGCGCGGCTCCTGGGCAGGTGCGATGGGCCAGCCGCAGTTCATGCCGTCCAACTTCGACCGGCTGGCGGTCGACTTCGACGGCGACGGCCGTCGCGACATCTGGGAAAACCGGGCTGACGCGCTCGGCTCCATCGCGCATTACTTCCAACGCAGCGGATGGCGCGCGGGCGAGCCCTGGGGCCGCGAGGTCCGCCCACCGCCCGGCTTCACGACCGCCGGCGCCGACACCGACACCAAGCGCCCGCTGCGCGACTTCGCCCGCATGGGGTTCCGCGAGGCCTCCGGCGCGCCGCTGTCGACCAGCGGGCCTGAGGCGCAGATCGTCCTGCCCTCCCGCGGCAGCGGCCAGGTCTTCCTCGGCCACCACAACCTCCGCGTCATCCGGCGATACAATTCGCCGGTGAACTACGGCCTGGCCGTCGGCCTGATCTCGGACCGGGTGGGGTGAGGGGGGTCGTCCTCCTCCTCGCCGTCCTCGCCGCCGGCTGCACCTCCGCGCCGCCGCGCTACCTGGTGGGCGATGCCTACCGGATGGGAGGCGTCTGGTCCTACCCGCGTGAGGACTTCGCCCTGGTCGAGACGGGCCTTGCGGTCCGCCACCCCGGTCCCGGCTTCGGCGCGCGCACCGCGAACGACGAGGCCTGGAGCGCGGGACGCGCGCTCGGCGCCCATCGTACGCTGCAACTGCCCGCCGTGGTCACGGTCACGAACCTCGAGAACGGGCGGGCGCTGACATTGCGCGTCAACGACCGCGGGCCGGTCGATCCCGGGCGCGTCATCGGGCTCAGCGACCGCGCGGCCAACCTTCTCGGCCTGCCGGCGGGCGGCGCGGCGCAGGTGCGCCTCGCCGTGGATGGCGAGCGTAGCCGCGCGCTCGCCGAGGGCCGCCGGCCCCCACCGGTCGAGATCGCCGCCGCGCCGCGCGCCGCGGTCGCGACCGAAAGCCTGGCGCCGCCGCCCGGCGCGCGCGGCGCCGCACCCGTGGTCGCGGCCGCCGCGGCCGGCCCCGCCGCCGTGGCGGCCGCGCCGCCGCCGCGCGACGAGCCGCTGCCCGAGACCGTCGTCCAGGGATCGCCGCAGCCCGGCCGCCTCGTGATCGAGACGGCGACGCTGGGCAGCGCCTCGGCCGCCGCGGCGCTCGCCGCCCGCATTCCCGGGGCCCGCACCGAGGCCTTCGGCCCGCGCCGGGACCGGCAGCACCGCGTCCGCCTCGGCCCCTTCGCAAGCGTGCGGGAGGCCGATGCGGCACTTGAGCGCACCCGCGCCGCCGGCGTATCCGGCGCGCGCATCCTGGTGGACTGACATGGCCGCCGGGTCGAAGGAGTTGCGGACATGACCGATCGCCGAAGCCTGCTTCTCGGCACGCTTGGCACGAGCTTCGCGGGCGCGCTGGGCGCGACGCTCGCCGCGCCGGCCCTGGCGCAGCAGCGTGGCGCCGCCCCCCGCCGCGCGGCCCCGGCGCGGCCGGCCGGGGCGCCCGCGGACACGCCGCTCGGCCCGCTCGACGTGCAGGCGCGCCAGGCGCTGATCGTTGATTTCGCGACCGGCGCCACGCTGCTCGAGAAGAACGCCGACGAGCGGATGCCGCCATCCTCGATGTCGAAGCTGATGACGATGTATGTCGTCTTCGAGCAGCTGAAGTCGGGGCGCCTGCAGCTCGACCAGACATTGCCGGTCAGCGAGCGTGCCTGGCGCATGGGCGGCTCCAAGATGTTCGTCGAGCTCGGCTCCCAGATCCGGGTCGAGGACCTCGTCCGTGGTGTCATCGTGCAGTCCGGCAACGACGCCTGCATCGTGCTGGCCGAGGCGATCAGCGGCAGCGAGCAGCAATTCGCGGAGGTGCTGACCGACACCGGGCGGCGGATCGGCCTGACCAACAGCACCTTCCGCAACTCGACCGGATGGCCCGATCCCGAGCACCGCACGACGGCGCGCGACCTCGCGACCCTGGCCCGGCGGATCATCACCGACTTCCCGGAATACTTCCCATACTACAACGAGCGTTCGTTCCGCTATAACAACATCAGCCAGGACAACCGCAACCCCCTGCTCTCCCGCGTTGCGGGGGCCGATGGGCTCAAGACCGGCCATACCGAGGAGGCGGGCTACGGCCTGACCGGCACGGCGCTGCGTGGCGACCGGCGCGTGATCCTGGTCGTGAACGGCCTGCCGTCGATGCGTGCCCGGGCGGAGGAGAGCGAGCGCCTCATGGAATGGGCGTTCCGCGAGTTCGAGGCGGTGGTGCTGTTCCGCGCCCAGGACACGATCGAGGAAGTGCCGGTCTATCTCGGCGAGCGGTCGAAGGTGCCGATGGTGGGCGGGCGCGACCTGGTGCTGACCCTGCCGCGGCAGTGGCGGTCGCGCCTGCAGGTGCGGCTGCGCTACGAGGCGCCGCTGACGGCGCCAGTCGCGCGCGGGCAGCAGATCGGCGAGATGCTGGTGGGCGGGCAGGGCGTGCCGGAATTGACCGTGCCGCTGCTGGCCGGGGCGGATGTCGAGCGGCTCGGCGTGGTCTCGCGCATCCCGGCGGTCGTCAGCCGCTGGGTGTTCGGGACGTGACGGGCGGCTGGACCGGAAAGATGGCTCCCCGAGTAGGACTCGAACCTACGACCTAGGGATTAACAGTCCCGCGCTCTACCAACTGAGCTATCGGGGAAAGGAGCCGGGCGCCGCATATAGTCGGGGGCGCCCCCGGTGTAAACCCATCCGCGCGGTCAGGTCCGGAGCGGAATCGAACCGCTGTAGAGGGTTTTGCAGACCCTTGCCTGACCACTCGGCCACCGGACCGCGCGGTTCGCCCATATCGGCCGCGCGGCCGCGCCGGTCAAGCGCCCGCTTGGCGCCCCAGCCGGGTGCGACCTATAACCCTGCCCAGACCTGCACGAGGCCCTGCAACGATGGATTTCGCCGAGGCGCGCCGCTTCATGGTGGACGGGCAGCTCCGCCCCAATCGCGTCGAGGATCCGCGTATCGTCGCCGCGATGCGCGACCTCCCGCGGGAGCGCTTCCTGCCGCCCACGCTCGCCGCGCGCGCCTATGCCGATGCGGACGTGCCGCTGCCGGGCGGGCGCGCCATGCTGCAGCCGCTCGTGCTGGCGCGCCTGGTGCAGCTCGCGGGCGTCAGGCGGGGCGAGCGGGCGCTCGTGCTCGCCGCCGGCACGGGCTTCGGCGCCGCGCTGCTGGCCGCGATCGGCGCCGACGTCACGGCGGTGGAGAACGACCCGGCGCTGCTCGCGCTGGCGCGCGCCGCGCTGCCGGCGGCGGTCGCCCCCGGCGCGGTCACGCTGGTCGAGTCCGACCCCGCGCAGGGCCACGCCGCTGGCGCGCCCTGGGACGTCGTGCTGGTCGAGGGCGGCGTCGCCGACATCCCGCGCGCGATCGAGGAGCAGCTTGCCGAGGGCGGGCGGATCGTCGCCATTGGCCTCGCCGGCGGCCCGCCGGGCCGCGCGCTGCTGCTGCGCCGCGCCGGCGGCACCGTCACGCGCCTGCAGGACTTCGACGCCCATGCGCCGATGCTGCCGGCCTTTGCCCCGGCGCCTGCCTTCGCCTTCTGAAACGCTCTGCAACACCGGCAGCGCCGCTCCGGGGTGGCGCGCCCCTGTTGCAGTGCGTTAAGACTTTTCGCCGAGACTGCACCGGCCTGTCGGGTCGGCCCGCCGGGATGCCGGCCGGAAAATCTGGGGAACGGCGACCGTGATGAGAAGCCTGCGCAAGACCCTGCTGCTCACTGCCGCCCTGGCCGCCCTGCCATCCGCCGCTGCATGGGCGCAAAGCCTGCAGGATGCGCTCGCCGCGGCCTATGCGAACAATCCTGCACTGCTCGCCGCGCGTGCGCAGGCCCGAGCGGTGGACGAGAACGTGCCCCAGGCGCTGGCCGGCTGGCGCCCCACGGTCGTGATCGCGGCGGCCGGCGGATATTCCGACACCACGTCCCGCAGCCAGGCGACGGTGCCGGTGGTGCGCGACTCCGCGGGCAATGTCCGCAACCCTGACACGGCGGGCGATCCCTTCTCCGTGTTCACGGAGCAGCCGCGCAACACGGGCAGCCTGCAGGCGACCGTCAGCCAGCCGATCTACCGCGGCGGCCGCACCACCTCGCAGACCCGCCGCGCCGAGAACCAGGTCTACGCCCAGCGCTCCCGCCTGCTCGCGACCGAGCAGCAGGTGCTGCTCGATTCGGTCGCCGCCTACGTGGCTTTCATCCGGGACGGGGAGGTGGTCCGCCTCAACGCCAACAACGTCGAGGTGCTGAGCCGCCAGCTGCAGGCGACCAACGAGCGCTTCCGCGTCGGCGAGATCACCCGCACCGACGTCGCGCAGGCCGAATCGCGGCTGGCGGGCGCGCGGGCGCAGCTGCAGCAATCGGAAGGCAACCTCGAATCCTCGCGCGCCGTCTTCCAGCGCCTGATCGGGCTGGAACCCACGCGGGTGCAGGCGCCGCCACCGATCGTGCCGCCCGTCCGCTCGCGCGAGGATGCCGTGCGCCTCGCCTCCGAGAACAACCCGACGGTCGTCGCCGCGATGTTCGACGAGGCTGCGGCGCGCGACTTCATCGACGTGCAGTTCTCCGCGCTGATGCCGCAGGTGAGCCTCAACGCCTCGGCCTTCCGCACGGACAACAACGGCGCCCGCGGCACGCGCCAGACCGGCACGCAGATCACGGCGAACCTCTCGGTGCCGCTGTACCAGGGCGGCGCAGAGCACTCGGCGGTGCGCCAGGCGCGCCAGCAGGCGCAGCAGGCCCGCCAGGCGGTGGACGAGGCGCGGCGCGTATCGGCGCAGCAATCGACGCAGGCTTGGGAATCGCTCCGGTCCGCCCGCGCGCAGGTCGAGAGCGTGCGCGCCCAGATCCGCGCGCAGGAAATCGCGCTCGACGGCGTGCAGCGCGAAGCCGTGGTCGGCAGCCGCACCACCCTCGATGTGCTGAACGCCGAGCAGGAACTGCTCAACGCGCGCGTCAGCCTGGTGCAGGCGCTGGCGACGCTGATCAACGCCTCCTATGCCCTGACCGCGACGCTCGGGCGGCTGACGGCGCGCGACCTCGGGCTGCAGGTCGATATCTACGACCCGCGCGCCTACTACAACGCGGTGCGCGACCGCTGGGCCGGCACCGGGGATTATTCGGGTGTCGCCGGATCCTCCTCCCCGCAGGGGGTGGTTCAGGTGCAGGTGCTGCAGCCCGCCGCACCTGCGCCCGGATCCACGCCGCGATGAGCACCGAGGCCGCGCCCCCCGCCGCGCCGGCCGTCACGGCGGACCAGTCGATGGAGGACATCCTGGCCTCCATCCGCCGCATCCTGAACGAGGACGAGGCGCCTGCAGCCCCGGTCGCGGCGACGCCCGTGGCAGCGGAGGCGGCCGCCGTGCCAACACCGCCCGCGCCGGCCCCGGAGCCTGCCGCCGACGGCGCGCTCCTCCTGACCGAGGAGATGATGGTGCCAGCCGCCGAGCCCCCGCCCGCCCCGGCCGCGGCCGATCCGCCGCCGCCGCCGCCCTCGCCGGCTGCCGAGGGCCTGCTCGCCCCAGCCGTGGCGGCCGCGGCCACCGCCGCGGTCAGCCGGCTGCTCGGCGCCGTCGCCTCGGACCGCGCCGCGACCGTGACCCGCGGTGGCCCGTCGATCGAGGACGTGGTGCGTGAGGAACTGCGCCCGCTGCTCAAGGACTGGCTGGACCAGCACCTGCCCGGCATCGTCGAGCGCCTGGTCCGCGCCGAGATCGAGCGCGTGGTCGGCCGCGCGCTGACCTGACCCGCTTTCGCCGCCCTTGACGCGGCGCGCCCGGCGGGGAAGGGATGCGGCCCATGCTGGACAAGTCCTTCGACCCCGCCGCGATCGAACCGCGCCTCTATCAGGGCTGGGAGGATTCGGGCGCCTTCTCGGCCAACCCCGCCTCGAGCGCGAAGCCCTTCACCATCATGATCCCGCCGCCCAACGTCACGGGCAGCCTCCATATCGGCCATGCGCTCGACAACACGCTGCAGGACGTGCTGATCCGCTGGCGGCGGATGCAGGGGCGCGACGCCCTGTGGCAGCCGGGCACCGACCATGCGGGCATCGCGACGCAGATGGTGGTGGAACGGCTGCTCGCGCAGCAGCAGCAGCCTGACCGCCGCGCCATGGGCCGCGACGCCTTCATCAAGCGGGTCTGGGACTGGAAGGCGGAATCGGGCGGCACCATCACCCGCCAGCTGCGCCGCCTGGGCGCCTCGCTCGACTGGCCGCGCGAACGCTTCACGATGGACGAGGGCCTGTCCGACGCGGTGCGCGAGGTCTTCGTGCGGCTGTACCGCGAGGGCCTGCTCTATCGCGACCGGCGCCTGGTGAACTGGGACCCGAAATTCCTCACCGCCATCTCGGACCTCGAGGTCGAGAGCAAGGAGGTGAAGGGCCACCTGTGGCACCTGCGCTACCCGGTCGAGGGCGAGCCCGGCCGCTTCCTGGTGGTGGCGACGACGCGCCCCGAGACGATGCTGGGCGACACCGCCGTCGCCGTGCATCCGGACGACGACCGCTTCCGCGACCTGGTCGGCAAGCGCGTGGTCCTGCCGCTGGTCGGGCGCTCCATCCCGGTGGTGGCGGATGAGTATTCCGACCCGGAGAAGGGCTCAGGCGCGGTGAAGATCACCCCCGCGCATGACTTCAACGACTTCGACCTTGGCAGGCGGCACGACCTGCCGATGCCGAGCGTGCTTGATGCGGAAGGGTGCGTGTTCCTCGACGAGATCGCCACGTCCTTCGCGGCGCTCGAGGGCGTGAGCGACCTCGACTTCGTGCGCGGGCTTGCCGGACAGGATCGCTTCGCCGCGCGCAAGGCCATCGTCGCGCGGCTCGAGGAGATGGACCTCGTAGAGAAGATCGAGCCGCACACGCACGCCGTGCCGCATGGCGATCGGTCCGGCGTGCCGATCGAGCCGCGGCTGACCATGCAGTGGTACGTCGACGCCAAGACCCTGGCGGCCCCCGCAATCCGCGCCGTCGAGACCGGCCAGACCGTGTTCACGCCGCGCCAGTGGGAGAACACCTTCTTCGCCTGGATGCGCGACATCCAGCCCTGGTGCGTGTCGCGCCAATTGTGGTGGGGCCACCAGATCCCGGCCTGGTACGCCCCGGATGGGGAAGTCTTCGTCGCCCACACGGAAGCCGAGGCGCGCGACCTCGCCCGCGCGAAGTTCGGCCGCGACGTGGACCTCACGCGCGACGAGGACGTGCTCGACACCTGGTTCAGCAGTGCGCTCTGGCCCTTCAGCACGATCGGCTGGCCGCAGAAGACGCCGGAACTGGCGAAGTACTACCCCGGCGACGTGCTCGTGACCGGCTTCGACATCATCTTCTTCTGGGTCGCCCGAATGATGATGATGGGCATCCATTTCATGGGCGAGGTCCCCTTCAGGACGGTGTGCATCCACGGCCTGGTGCGCGACGAGAAGGGGCAGAAGATGTCCAAGTCGCGCGGCAACGTGATGGACCCGCTCGACCTGATCGACGCGCATGGCGCGGATGCGGTGCGCTTCACCCTGTGTGCGCTGGCGGGTCCCGGGCGCGACATCAAGCTGGCGAAGCAGCGCATCGAGGGCTACCGGGCCTTCGCGACCAAGATCTGGAACGCGTCGCGCTTCTGCGAGATGAACGGGATCGCGCCGGTGCCGGGCTTCGACCCGGCGACGGCGACGCTACCGCTGTCGCGCTGGATCCTCGATGCCGCGAACGGCGCCGTCGCGGACGCCAATGCCGCGCTCGATGCGTTCCGCTTCGACGACTACGCCCTTGCTTGCTACCGCTTCACCTGGAACACCTTCTGCGACTGGTTCCTGGAATTCGCGAAGCCCGTGCTGCTCGGCCCGGATGGGCCGGACAAGAACGAGGTGAAGGGTGCCACGCAGCACGTGCTGGGAACGATCCTGCGGATGCTGCATCCGGTGATGCCCTTCATCACCGAGGAATTGTGGCACCGCATGGGCTACGGCCCTGAAGGAAGCTTGATCCGCGAGGCTTGGCCGGAAGCCGTGCCGGTGCAGGGGGCCGCCGAGGCGCGGGCGGAACTCGACTGGGTGGTGCGGCTGGTCTCCGAGGTGCGCACCGTGCGCTCGGAGATGAATGTTGCCCCGTCCATCACGGTGCCGCTGCTGCTGGCCGGCGCGTCGGGCGAGAGTCTCGATCGTGCGGCGCGCTGGTCCGACGCCATCAGGCGCCTGGGCCGCGCCACCGAGATCCGCGCGCTCGAGGGCGAGGCCCCGAAGGGCGCCGTGCAGGCGGTGGTGGGGGAGGCGACGATCATGCTGCCGCTGGCGGATGTCATCGACCTTGCCGCCGAGCGAGCGCGCCTGGCCAAGGAGCGCGCCCGCATCGCCGGCGAGGCCGCGAAGACCGAGGCCAAGCTCGCCAGCGAGGTCTTCATCTCCCGCGCGCCGGAGGAGATCGTGCAGGAGATGCGCGACCGCCTGAGCGCGCAAAGCACCGAGATGGCACGCCTCGAAGCCGCCATCGCCCGCATCACCGCCTGAACAGCAAGACACCACCCGAGGACACGCCATGACCGCCTGGGACAAGTCCCGCCTGCCGAGCCGCCACACCACCATGGGCCCGGAGCGCGCGCCGCACCGGTCCTACTACTACGCCATGGGCCTGACGGCGGAGGAGATCGCCCAGCCGCTGGTCGGCGTCGTCTCCTGCTGGAACGAGGCCGCGCCCTGCAATATCGCGCTGTCCCGCCAGGCGCAGGCCGCCAAGAAGGGTGTCGCCGCGGCCGGCGCCACGCCGCGCGAATTCACCACCATCACGGTGACCGACGGCATTGCCATGGGCCACCAGTCGATGAAGTCCTCGCTCGCCTCGCGCGAGACCATCGCGGATTCGATCGAGCTCACCATGCGCGGCCACTGCTACGACGCCATGGTCGGCATCGCGGGCTGTGACAAGTCGCTGCCCGGCGTCATGATGTCCATGATCCGCCTGAACGTCCCCTCGGTCTTCATGTATGGCGGGTCGATCATGCCGGGCCGGCACCACGGCCGCGACGTCACCGTGCTCGACGTGTTCGAGGCGGTCGGCCAGCACGCCGCCGGCAACATGTCGGACGAGGAACTGCAGGAACTCGAGGAACACGCCTGCCCCGGCGCCGGGGCCTGCGGCGGCCAGTTCACCGCCAACACCATGGCCTGCGTCAGCGAGATGATCGGGCTCGCGCTGCCCTTCTCGGCCGGCGCCCCGGCGCCCGACCTCGACCGCGACCGCTGGGCGGTGGAATCGGGCAAGGCGGTGGTGGAACTCATCCGCCGCAACCTCCGCCCGCGCGACATCGTCACGCTCGACAGCCTGCACAACGCGGCCGCCATCGTGGGCGCGACGGGCGGCAGCACCAACGCCGCGCTGCACCTGCCCGCCATGGCGCATGAGGCGGGCATCCGCTTCACGCTGCAGGACGTGGCCGAGATCATGCGCAAGACGCCGCATATCGCCGACCTCAAGCCCGGCGGACGCTACGTCGCGGCCGACGTGTTCCGCATCGGCGGCGTGCCCGTCATCATCAAGGCGCTGCTCGATGGCGGCTACGTGAAGGGCGACTGCCTCACGGTCACGGGGAAGACGCTGGCCGAGAACCACCGCGAGGTCATCATCCCGAAGGACCAGGACGTGGTCCGCCCGACCTCCGACCCGATCAGCCCGATCGGCGGCGTGGTGGCGCTGCACGGCAACCTGGCGCCGGAAGGTGCGATCGTGAAGATCGCCGGCATGACCAATCTCCGGTTCGAGGGCACCGCGCTCTGCTTCGACTGCGAGGAGGACGCCTTCGCCGCAGTCGAGGCCCGCGCCTACAAGCCCGGCGACATCATCATCGTCCGCTACGAGGGCCCCAAGGGCGGCCCGGGGATGCGGGAGATGCTGTCGACCACCTCCGCGATCTACGGCCAGGGCATGGGCGACAAGGTCGCGCTCATCACCGATGGCCGCTTCAGCGGCGCGACGCGCGGCTTCTGCATCGGCCATGTCGGGCCGGAAGCGGCGGTGGGCGGCCCGATCGCCCTGCTGCAGAACGGCGACCGCATTGTGATCGATGCGGACAAGGGCACCATCGACATGCTGCTGCCGGAGGAGGAGATCGCGCGCCGCCGCGCCGCCTGGAAGCCGCGCGGCCACGACTACAATTCCGGTGCGCTCTGGAAGTACGCGCAGCTCGTGGGCCCGGCCTATCTCGGCGCTGTCACGAACCCGGGCGGTGCCGCCGAGACGCATTGCTACGCCGACCAGTAGCACCGCCACACGCGCGCCACGCCCCTGACACGGGCGCCGCGCAGACATTCCCCGGACGGAAGGGCATGATGGTGCCTTTCCGCCCGGGAGGATGCCATCATGTCGACGAGAACGTTGCTGCCCCTGTTGGCCGGGATCGGCCTCGCAGGATGCGTCGCCTACCCGGCACCGGTGGCCTATGCGCCGCCGCCGGGGCCTTATTACGCGCCGCCGCCGCGCGCCTATGTCGCCCCGCCGCCACGCGCCTACGTGGCGCCACCGCCGCGCCGCCAATGGGTGCCGCGGCGCTGCGACCGCTGGGGCCGGTGCTGGGGCGGCTACTGGCGCTGAGCCGCCGACGCGGCCGGCGCGGAAGGAGGACGTGATGCGTCTGCCCCTGCTTGTCCCGGCGCTTGCCGCGCTGCTCGGCGGCTGCGCCGTCTACCCGGATGGAACCCTGGGCCCGCTGCCCCCGGCGCCGCCGGTCGGCTACTACGCGCCGCCGCCCGTCGCCTATGCCCCGCCCGCCTACATGACCGGGGAGGGCGTGCCGGTCTATGTCGCGCCGCCGCCGCCGGTCGTCGTCTCGCCGTCCATCGGGCTCGGCTTCTATTGGGGACCGCGCGGCTGGTGGGGGCCGGGGTATTACGGTCGGCCCCATTACCGCGGCCGGCGCTGGTAGCCGCCGCTGCTCACCGCAGCGTGGCGATCACCGGCGTGTGGTCCGAGGGCTGTGCCTCGCCGCGCGGCATGGTGTCGACCTCGCAGGCTTCGAGCCGCTCGGCGAGCTCCGCGCTGAGCAGCACGTGGTCGATGCGCAGCCCGCGGTTGGTCTCGAAGGCCGCGCCGTAGTCCCAGTAGGTGAACAGCGTCTCGGCCGGATGCAGCGCGCGGAGTGCGTCGGTCAGGCCGAGATGCAACAGCGCGCGGAACCGCGCCCGGGTCTCGGGGCGCACCAGCGCATCGGTCGGCGGCAGCGCGCCAGGGGCCAGGTCCGCCCCGGTCGGGCAGACGTTGAAGTCACCCAGCACCGCGAAGGGGATGAAGGCATCGAGCCGGTCCTGCGCGACCGCCCGCAGTCGCTCCATCCACGCGATCTTGTAGGCGAAGCCAGCCTCGCCGCCGGAATTGCCGTTCGGCAGGTAGATGCCGGCCGCCTGCATCCCGCCTGCGCGCACCTCGATATAGCGCGCCTGCGCGTCTTCCGCGTCGCCGGGAAGGGCCTCGGCCACCACCTCGAACGGCATGCGCGAGATCACGGCGACGCCGTTGCGCCCGCCCTGCTGGCCGATGGCGTGGGTGCGGTAGCCCAGCGCCTCGAACTCCATGGCGGGCACCTGTTCGGCGGTGCAGCGCGTCTCCTGCAGGAACAGAAGGTCGGGCTGCGCGCGCTCGAGGAAGCGCGCCACATGCCCGGCGCGCTGGCGGATCGAATTGACGTTGAAGGTCGCGAGCTTCATGCGCTGTGACCGGGGGGAGAAGAGAACTTCTCCCCCCGCACCCCCCTCAACCTTCTCTGGAACCAAGGAACAAAGAAGGGAGGGGGACCGGGGGAGGTTCTCCTCCCCCGATCTTCATCCGACCGAAAACGAGGTGCCGCAGCCGCAGGCGGACACCGCCTGGGGGTTGCGGATCGCGAAATGCGCCCCGATCAGCTCTTCCGCCCAATCCAGTTCGGCGCCGGCCAGCAGGTCGAGCGAGACCGGATCGACGAAAACCCTCCCCACGCCCTCGCCGATGACGAGGTCGTCCTCGGCCGGCGCATCCTCCAGGCCGAACTTGTACTGGAACCCCGAGCAGCCGCCGGCCTCGACGGCCAGGCGCAGCCCTGCCGCCGGCCTGCCCTCGCGGGCCGCAATGTCGGTGATTTCGGCATGGGCGCGCGTGGTGACGCGGAATGCTGGGGCGGTGCTGGCGCCGTCGGGCATGGCGATGGGACTCCTCAGCCCTGAACATAGGGCCTAGCGCGCCCGGTTCCAACGCGTCGCGGCTTGTGACCCGGCGCGGAGCGGTGCTACGGCCCGGCAGATGGATCTCGCGCCCCATGCCGTCCGGCCGGAGACCTCCCGCGGCCGGCTGCATCCGGAAGCGGGCGCCGATGCGCGTTCCCCCTTCCAGCGGGACCGGGACCGCATCATCCACGCTACCGCCTTCCGGCGCCTGCAGTACAAGACGCAGGTCTTTGTCTACCATGAAGGCGACCACTTCCGGACGCGCCTGACCCACAGCATCGAGGTGGCGCAGATCGCGCGCTCCGTCGCGCGGTTGCTGGCGCTGGACGAGGACCTGGCCGAGGCTCTGGCGCTGGCGCATGACCTCGGCCACCCGCCCTTCGGCCATGCCGGGGAGGATGCGCTGAACGCGATGATGAAGCCGCATGGCGGCTTCGACCACAACGCGCAGTCGCTCAAGGCCGTGACGCTGCTGGAAACCCGCTACGGCGGCTTCGACGGGCTGAACCTGACCTGGGAGACGCTGGAGGGGCTCGCCAAGCACAACGGCCCGCTGCGCCGCCCCGCGCCCTACATCGCGGAATACGACGCGCTGCATCCGCTCGACCTCGGCACGCATGCGAGCGCGGAGGCGCAGGTCGCCGCCATCTCGGACGACATCGCCTACAACAACCACGACCTCGACGACGGGCTGCGCGCCCGCCTGTTCACGCTGGAGGAGGTGGCTGCGCTGCCCCTGATCGGGGAGGCGCTGGCCGATGCGCGCCGCGCCAATGCCGGCCTGGCCGAGGACCGCGCGGCGCCGGAGACGATCCGGCGCGTCATCAACCTGATGGTGGGCGACGTGGTCGCCGAATCCCGCCGGCGCATCGCCGCGCTGGCCCCCGCGGGCGTGGACGACATCCGTCGCGCCGGCCATCCGGTGGTCGGCTTCTCCCAGGCCATGGCCGAGGCGAATGGCGTGCTGCGGGACTTCCTGTTCACCCGCATGTACCGCCACTGGCGCGTCAACCGCACCATGGCGAAGTCGAAGCGCGTGGTGCAGGTGCTGTTCACGCTGCTGCATGGCGGGCCGCAGATGCTGCCGCCGATGTGGCGCGCCCGGGCGGGGGAGGCCGGCAGCACCCACTGCGCGGGCGTGGTCTGCGACTACATCGCCGGCATGACCGACCGCTACGCGCTGGAGGAGCACCGGCGCCTGACCGACCCGGACGTGCCGGGCTAGCGCCATGCCGTTCGGCCCCTGTTCAGCCGCCCTCGGCCGCAAGCGCCGAGGGCGCGAGGCGCCCGACGAGGGCCGGTGCCTCGCGCACCAGCGCCTCGTCCTCGACCGCGGCCACCATGAACAGCGCGAAGTCGATGCGCTGGGTGCGGTTGCTGGCCAGCGCCGGGTCGCCTACGTGGCGGCGCCAGATCGGCAGGCCCTGGCTCTCGCCTTCCTCCAGGTCGCTGCCGCGCACCACGGTCCAGCGCGTGTCGCTGGTGAAGATGCGCCGGCAGGCCTCCACTTGGTCGTCGAGGTCGGCGACGCGCAGCAGCCGCGCGACCGGCCCGAACACGGCGAGGAAGGCGCGCAGCTTCCAGGATTAGACGTCCCGGCCGTCGCGCGTGATGTGCCAGCCGCGGGAGAACACCAGCCGCGCCCCCGGCGGCGCCAGGTCCAGCACCGCCTGCGCCGTGCCCGTCGCGTAGCCCTTGATGCCCCAGGGCGCGAGCACGGTCAGCACCGCGTCGCAGCCCGCGACGGCCTGGCCGATCACGGCGCGGTCGTCGGTCGCGCCGGGGAAGACCGTTATGCGTCCTGCGAAGCGGTCGAGCTTGCCGACGCTCCCGGGTCGGCAGACGCCGACCACCTCGTGCCCGAGGTCGAGCGCGTGCTGCACCATGTAGCGCCCGAGCTTGCCCGAGATGCCGACGATGCAGATCCTGGCCATGGATGCCTCCCTGGCTTGACGGCAGGCGGCCCGGAGGTGCCTTTCCGCGCATGGCTAACGCCGCCGCCCGTGCTGGCGTATCACACGGGCCGACAGATCTGGGCGAATCCCCAATGACCGAGAACATCTTCACCCTGCTGACGCAGGAGGTGCGCGGCGCGCTCGCCGCCCTGGTGCCCGACCTGCCGGCTGAGGCGCTGGCTCGCGTGCAGGTCGAGCCGCCGCGCGACGCCGCGCATGGCGACATGGCGACCAATGCCGCGCTGGTCGCCGCGAAGCCAGCGCGCATGCCGCCGGCCAAGCTGGCCGCAGCGCTGTCCGAGCGCCTGCTGGCGCTGCCCATGGTGGTCGAGGCCACGCCGGCCGGCCCGGGCTTCGTCAACCTCCGGCTGCGGGAGGATTTCCTGCGCGCCCAGGTGCCCGCCGTTCTGCGCGCGGGGGAGGCCTTCGGTGACAGCCGGATGGGCGCCGGCCTGCGGGCCAATGTCGAATACGTCTCGGCCAATCCGACGGGGCCGATGCATGTCGGGCATTGCCGCGGCGCCGTGGTCGGCGACGCGCTGGCCAACCTGATGGCCAAGGCGGGCTTCGCCGTCACCAAGGAATACTACGTCAACGACGCCGGCAACCAGGTCGCGGCGCTCGGCTGGGCGGCCTATTGGCGATACCTGCGCGCCATTACCCTCGATTCCGACGAGTGGAATGCCGAATCCGCCGAGCGCCGCTTCGGCGTCACGCTGCAATACCGCGGCGACTACCTGGTCGCGGTCGGCGATGCGCTGGCCGCGCGCTTCGGCGACAGCCTGGCGCCGCGCCGCATCGAGCCCGGCATGCTGAAGGAAGACGAGACGATCTCGGCCTTCGAGCCCGCGCTCGAACGCGGCTGGCTCGTGCGGACCGCCTGGCTCGACACCTGCCGCGAGACCGCGGTCGCGATGATGATGGCCGAGATCCGCGAGGATCTCGCGCTCCTCGGCGTCAACCAGGACGTGTTCCTGAGCGAGCGCGCCCTGGTCGAGGCCGGCGCCGTGCAGGGCGCCGTCCGCCTGCTGCAGGACAAGGGCCTGATCTACGAGGGCGTGCTGGAACCGCCCAAGGGCAAGACGCCCGAGGACTGGGAACCCCGCCCGCAGACGCTGTTCCGCGCGACCGATTTCGGCGACGACGTTGACCGGCCGCTGCGCAAGTCGGATGGCTCGAACACATATTTCGCCAACGACATCGCCTGCCACGCCGACAAGGTCGCACGCGGGCACGACCTGCTGATCGACGTCTGGGGCGCCGACCATGGCGGCTATGTCAGCCGCATGCAGGCCGCGGTGCGCGCTGTCTCGGATGGGCGCGTACCGCTCGAGATCGTGCTGTGCCAGATCGTGCACGTCATGAAGGCGGGCGAGCCCGTGCGCATGTCGAAGCGCGCCGGCACCTACGTCACGCTGCGCGACCTCATCGAGGAAGTGGGCCGCGACGCGGTGCGCTTCACGATGCTGACGCGCAAGTCGGACGCGCAGATGGAATTCGACCTCGACAAGGTGGTGGAGCAGTCGCGCGACAACCCGGTATTCTACGTGCAGTACGCGCATGCGCGCTGCCGGTCCGTGCTGCGCCAGGCGGGCGACCCGCCGGTGGCGGAGCTGGCCTCGGCGCCGCTCGATGCGCTGGCCGACCCGGCGGAAATGGCCCTGATCCGGCGCATCGCCGCCTGGCCGCGCACGGTGGAAGCGGCCGCAGCATCGCGTGAGCCGCACCGGATCGCGTTCTTTCTCCAAGACTTGGCCTCGGACTTTCATGTATTGTGGAACCGCGGTCGCGACGATTCCACCCTGCGCTTCATCCGCGCGGAGGAGCCGGAAGCGACCCGGGCCCGGCTGGCCCTCGTCGCGGCGACCGCGACGTTGATCCGCTCGGGCCTCGGCGTCATGGGGGTGACGCCGGTTGAGGAGATGCGCTGAGGGCCGCGGTCGGCCCGAAGGGGGGCGCGCGTGACCGATGTACCGATTCCGTCCTACCGCATGCGGCCGGCGGAAACCGGCCCGAACTGGCGGCTCATTGCGATCGGCGGCGGGCTGGCCTCGACCGTGGTCGTGGCGGCTGCCCTGGTCTGGGGCATCGCCGGCGGGTCGGGGCCGCGCAATGCGCCGCTGATCGAGGCCGACCCCCGGCCGATCAAGGTCCGCCCCGACGATCCCGGCGGGTTGCGCGTGCCGAACCAGGACGAACTGATCTTCGAACGGAACCGCGGCAGCACGGCCATGCCGGGCGCGAGCCTGGCGCCCGAGCCCGAGGCCCCGCGGATCGACGCGCTGCGCGCCCAGATGGCGCCGCCGCCGGTCGAGGTCGCGGCCCCGCGCACGGCGGCGCCGCCGCCCACCGTGACCGCGGCAGCCGCGCCGCAGGCTGCCGCGCCGCAATCCGCGCCGGCACAGCCCGCCGCGGCGACGGCACCCGCCGCCCGGCCCGAGCCCGCGCCCGGCGGCACGATCCGCGTTCAACTCGGCGCGCTGACCTCGGACGCCGATGCGCGCGGCGAATGGGACCGGCTGGCGCGGCGCCACGCCGACCTGCTCGGCGCCTTCCGCCCGCAGGTCGTGCGCTTCGAGCGCGACGGCCAGACCACGCTCTACAGGTTGCGCACCGGCGGCTTCGCCGATGCCGCCTCGGCCCGTGCCTTCTGCGACCAGGTCCGCGAGCGCAACGTTCCCTGCATCGTCGTGCGCTGACGCGGCGCGGCGTCCCGTGACCCCGCGCGCGGCGATCATCGGCCTCTCGGGGCCGGACCTGACGGCGGAGGAGGCGGCGCTGCTGCGCGCCCGGCCGCCGGCGGGCGCCATCCTCTTCGCGCGCAATGTCGTGGAGCCGGCGCAACTGCGCCGCCTGGCGGACGACATCCGCGGCATCCTCGGCGCCACGGCGCCGATCCTCGTGGACCAGGAGGGCGGCCGGGTCGCGCGCCTGAGGCCGCCGCACTGGGACCGTTTTCCCCCCGCCGCCGCCCTGGAGGGCGCGCCGGATCCCGCCGTCCACGCCAATGCGTTGCTGCTCGGCGCGGCCTGCGCCGCGGCGGGGCTCGATGTCGTCTGCGCCCCCGTGCTGGACCTGCGCCTGCCCGGCGCGCATGGCGTGATCGGCGACCGCGCGCTCTCCGCCGACCCGGCCGAGGT
Organism: Roseomonas sp. HF4; assembly: GCF_005222755.1. GTDB lineage: Bacteria > Pseudomonadota > Alphaproteobacteria > Acetobacterales > Acetobacteraceae > Neoroseomonas. The sequence goes on along the minus strand of NZ_STGD01000002.1, from coordinate 334,661 downwards.
GGCGCGCATCGGCGCCGCCTGGGTGGCGGGGCTGCAGGCGGGTGGCGCCATCCCGGTGGTCAAGCACATCCCCGGCCATGGCCGCGCCACGGCCGACAGCCACCACGAATTGCCGCGCGTGGCCGCGCCCCCCCGCGACCTCGATGCCGACATCGCGCCGTTCCGGGCCCTCGCGCGGTCGGGCGCCTGGGCGATGACGGCGCATGTGCTCTACGAGGCCTGGGATGCGGCGCTGCCCGCCACCATCTCCCGTGCCGTGATCCAGGACATCATCCGCGGCGCGATCGGCTTCGACGGCGTGCTCGTGACCGACGACATCGCGATGGGGGCGCTGGCCGGGGCGTCGAACGACCTGGCGGACGCGTCGCTGGCCGCCGGCTGCGACCTGGTGCTGCATTGCACCGGGCGGATTGCGGACACCGCTGCCCTGCTGGCCGCCTGCCCGCCGCTGTCCGACCGTGCGGCGGAACGCATGGCCGCCGCCCGCTTGGCGCGCGACGCGCTTTACGGCCGCGATCCGGCCCTGCTGCGGGCCCTGCGCGATGCGGCGCTCGATGCCCGCGCCGCCGCACCGCCCGGCGACGACCCGACCGCGCGGCCAGCCTGATGCCCGACTGGCTTCCGGAAGCGGCGGCGGCGGTGCTGGCCGCCGTGCTCGCCATCACGCTGCACGAGGCCGCGCACGGCTATGCCGCGCTGGCGCTCGGCGACGACACGGCCAAGCGCCTGGGGCGGATCAGCCTCAACCCGATCCGTCACGTCGATCCCTTCGGCACGCTGCTGGTGCCGGGGCTGATGATCGCGGGGCAGTTGCTGGCCATGGGGCGGGTGGAGGCGGTGTTCGGCTGGGCCAAGCCCGTGCCCGTGGACATCTGGCGGCTGCGCAGCCCGCGCTGGGGCATGGTGCTGGTGGCCGCGGCGGGGCCGGGGATCAATGCCGTGCTCGCCTTCGCGGCGGCGCTGTCGGCCCATGCGGTGATCGCGGGGGAGGGGGTGCTGGACCCCGAGACGGCACGCTTCCTGCTGCGTTTCGTTGCGCTGATGATGCTGGCGAACCTCGTGCTCGGCCTGTTCAACCTGCTGCCGCTGCCGCCGCTGGATGGCGGCCGGATCATGGTCGGCATCCTGCCGCGCGGCCCGGCCATGGCGCTCGCCAGCCTCGAACGCTATGGGTTGCTGATCGTGATCCTGGGCCTGTTCCTGCTGCCGCTGGCGATCCCGGCCTGGGACCCGATGGGCCTGTTCCTGCGCCATGTCGTGGCCCCGGCCTTCGACCTGGTGCTGCTGCTGGCGGGGCATGGAGGGGCGCGATGAGCGAGAGCCTGCATCTCAGCCTGGACGGCTTCGAAGGGCCGCTCGACCTGCTGCTGGAACTCGCGCGCGCGCAGAAGGTGGACGTCGCGCGCATCTCGATCGTGGCGCTGGTGGACCAGTATCTGGCGGTGATCGAAGGGGCGCGCCGCGTGCGGCTCGAACTGGCTGCCGACTGGCTGGTCATGGCCGCCTGGCTCGCCTGGCTGAAATCCCGCCTGCTGGTGCCGCCCGAGGAGGCCGAGGGCGAGGACGCCGAGGCGCTGGCCGAGACGCTGGCGGAACGGCTGGCCGAGTTGCAGCGCATGCGGGCCGCCGCGCTCTGGCTGAACCGCCGGCCCTGGCTCGGCCATGACGTGTTCGGCCGCGGCGCGCCGGAGAGCCTTCGCGTCGAGGACCGGTCCGGGCTCCATGCCGACCTTTCCTCCCTGTTGCAGGGCTATGTCGCGGCGCGGCGGCGTGCGCTGGCGCGGCGGCCGTACCGCCCGAAGCCGCGCAAGCTGTTCACGGTGCAGGACGCGCTGGAGCGCCTGACGCGCCTGGTCGGCGCGCTGCCGTCCTGGACGGTGCTGCAGGGCTTCCTGCCCGATACGATCCTCGACCCCGTCGAACGTCGCGCGGCCCTTGCCAGCACGCTCGTGGCGGGGTTGGAGATGGCGCGCGGCGGCGGCATCGAGTTGCGCCAGGAGGAGGCCTTCGGCCCGATCCTGGTCCGCCGCCGGCCCGAGGAGGGGACGACGGATGAACGCACCGGCTGATCCGCCGGACAGCTTGCCCGGTGCGGGGGAAGCGAAGCACGACCCCGGCCCGCGGCCGGAGGCTGCGCCGGCGGTGGCCGGCGGGGATCGGGACACCGCCACGACGGACCGCGAGGATGCCGTGGCCAACGCCACGCCGGCGGAGGGCGCCGGCACCGCGACTTCCGGCCATATCGAACGAGCCCCGGAGGCCGGCGCCGATACGGCAGCCGAGCCCCCCGACCCGGCGCTGCTCGCCGAGGCCGCCCGGATCACCGAGGCGCTGATCTTCGCCTCCGACCGCCCGGTCACGCCCGCCATGCTGGCCGCTGTGCTGCCGGAGGCGGTGCCGCCGGCGCTCGCCGTCGCCACGCTGGCCGACGCCTGCGAGGGCCGCGGCGTGGTGCTGGCCGAGGTGGCCGGGGGCTGGGCCTTCCGCACCGCGCCCGACCTCGCGCAGCGCCTGACCAAGGTGGTCCAGGCGCCGCGCCGGCTGCCGCGCGCGGCCATGGAGGCGCTGTCGGTCATCGCCTACCACCAGCCCTGTACGCGCGGCGAGGTCGAGGAGATCCGCGGTGCGACGCTGTCCCAGACGACGCTCGAGGCGCTGCTCGAACTCGGCCTCATCGCGCCGCGCGGGCGGCGGGAGGTGCCGGGCCGGCCGACCCTCTGGGGGACCACGCCCCGTTTCCTGGAGCAATTCGGCCTGAAGGCGCTGGGCGACCTGCCGCGCAAGGAGGAACTGGTGAGCGCCGAGACCGCGCCCGCCCTGCCGTTCGGCCCGACCGGGGTGACGGAGGAGGCACCGGCCGAGGCTACGGCCGGCGAAGACGCCCCGGAGCCGGGCGGCGACCGTCCGTGACGGCCCATCGGATGCCGCCGCCTGAAGCACATTCCCTCGGATCGCGCCCCGACGCGATCCGGGAGCGCGAAGCGCGACCGCGCCCAGCCCGCCATCCCGGCCCGGCGCGCCAGTGCATGGCGCGCCAGCCGGGCCGCCGGATGACGGCGCCGGCGCCTGAGGCCGGCAAAGGCTTCCCCGGACCGCGCCCCGGCGCGATCCGGAAGCGCATGCCGGCGCCGGGCGTCTGAGGGCAAGAAAAAGTGTCCCTCGTCTTCCACGACATCCACCACGCCTATGGCGCGCGCGAGGTGCTGCGCGGCATCGATCTCGCCGTCGCACCGGGGGAGATCGTCTGCCTGCTCGGCGCCTCGGGTTGCGGCAAGACGACGCTGCTGCGGCTTGCCGCGGGGCTCGAGCCGCTGCAATCCGGGCGGATCGAACTCGGCGGCCAGGTGATCGCGGAGCCGGGGAGGGACGTGCCGCCGGAGAAGCGCGGCGTCGGCTTCGTGTTCCAGGACTACGCGCTGTTCCCGCATCTGACGGTGGCCGAGAACGTCGCCTTCGGGCTGCGCTTCGCACCGAAGGGGGAACGCGTCTGGCGGGTCATGGACGCGCTCGCCCGCGTCGGTCTCGAATCCTACCAGAATGCCTTCCCGCATATGCTCTCGGGCGGGCAGCAGCAGCGCGTGGCGCTTGCCCGCGCGCTGGCGCCGCGGCCGGCCGTGCTGCTGCTGGACGAAGCCTTCGCCAGCCTCGATGCCCGCCTCCGCGAACAGGTGCGCGACGACACGCTGCACGTGTTGCAGACCTCCGGAATCGCGACCCTGCTGGTCACGCATGATTCGGAGGAGGCGATGTTCATGGGCGACCGCATCGCCTTGATGCGGGAAGGCCGGGTGCTGCAGGTCGGCCCGCCGGAGGCGCTCTATTTCGCGCCGGCCGACCGCTACGTGGCGACCTTCCTCGGCGAGGTGAACCGGCTGCCGGCGCGCGTGCGGTCCGGCATGGCGGAGACCGCGATCGGCGGCCTGCCGGCCGCCGGATTGCCGGACGGCGCCGCAGCCGAGGTGCTGGTGCGCCCGGAAGGGCTGCGCCTTGGCGCCGCGGAGGCGCGGCAGGCGGAGGTCGAGGCCTGCCGCCTGCTCGGGGCCACAACCATGGTCCACCTGGCGCTGCCCGATGGGGCGGGGGGGCTGCTGCACCTCCACGCCCGGCTGCCCCCGGGCGGGCGGCTCGCGCGCGGGGAGCGCGTGACAGTGTCGCTGGACCCGGAACGGGCCTTCGTCTTTCCGCCCGAGGCTTCCTAGATAAGGGCGAGCCGCATTGGCGGCGTGCCGGCTTCCTGCTAACGGGTCCTCCCCCGACGGCAGAAGGGCCGGGGGAGCAGGGAACGCATGCTGGACCTCGCCTGGTCGGAGATCGCCTTGATTGCCGTGGTGGCGCTTGTCGTCATCGGGCCTAAGGACCTGCCCGACGCCATCAAGGGCGTGGCGAAGGGCATCCAGTCGCTGCGCCGCAAGATCGGCGAATTCCAGCAGCAGGCGGACGAGCTTGTCCGCGAGGCCAAGCTCGACGACGTGCGCAACCAGATCGCCGACGTGCGCAATACGATCAGCGACATCCGCAACTTCGACCTCAAGGGCCAGATCGAGAAGACGGTCGATTCCGACGGCACGGTGCGTAAGGCCTTCGACAACCCGATGGCCGAGACCTACACGCCGCCCGCGCCCTATGAGCCGCCGGTACCGGAGAACGCGCCGGCCTTCGTCCCCCCCGACGTGGCGCGCTGGCAGGCACCGCCGCCGCCACCCCTTCCGCCGGTCGAGGCTGCCCCCGCGCCGGCCTTCGTGCCGCCGGCCGAGGTGGGGCCCGCCCCGGCCGAGCAGTTGTCCATCGCCGCGGCCCCGCCGCCGCCCGCCGCAGCCGAGCCGCCCGCCGCGACCGAGCCTGCCGGCCCGACCGCCACTGCAAAGCCCGCCGCCGCCCCCGCCACCCCGAGCGTCTAGGGTATCGCCGCCTTGGCTACGAAGACCGAAGACGAAGACGTCATCGACGACAAGCCGATGCCGTTGCTCGACCACCTGAAGGAACTGCGCCAGCGGGTCCTGTGGTCGGTCGGCGCCTTCATCCTGGCCTTTGCCGTCTGCTACTATTTCTCCCAGCCGATCTATGGCTTCCTGGCGCAGCCGCTGGCCGACATCCTGGCCGCGCAACCCGGCGGCGCCGAGCGGCGGATGATCTACACCGCGCTCTACGAGGCCTTCTTCACCTACCTGAAGGTGGCCTTCTTCGGTGCGGTGTTCTTCTCCTTCCCGATGTGGGCGACGCAGCTCTGGCTGTTCGTCGCGCCCGGCCTCTATCGCAGCGAGAAGCGGGCGATCTACCCGTTCCTCCTGGCCTCGCCCTTCCTGTTCGTACTCGGCGCGGCGCTGGTCTACTATTTCATCTTCCCGCTCGCCTGGAGCTTCTTCATTTCCTTCGAGACGCCGCCGGGCTCGGGCGGCATCCCGATCCAGCTGGAGGCCAAGGTCGGCGAATACCTCTCGCTGGTCATGCACCTGATCCTGGCCTTCGGGATCGCGTTCCAGCTGCCGGTGCTTCTGACGCTGCTGGTGCGCGTCGGCATCCTGAACGTGGACAGCCTCCGGAAGGGCCGGCGCTACGCGATCGTGGGCATGTTCGTCTTCGCCGCGATCATCACGCCGCCCGACATCATCAGCCAGATCGGCCTCGCGGTGCCGCTGATCCTGCTCTACGAGATCTCGATCCTGGCGGCGCGCTGGATGACGCCCAAGACCGACGAGACCTGAGGGTTCCAGGCCATGCATGACATCCGGGCGGTGCGGGCGGACCCCGAGGCCTTCGACGCGGCGATGGCGCGGCGGGGCATCGCGCCCGTCTCGGCCGGCGTGCTGGTGCAGGACGAGGCGCGCCGCGCCGCGCAGACCGCGCTGCAGGAAAAGCAGGCGCGCCGCAATGCCATCGCCAAGGACATCGGCGCGGCGAAGCGCCAGGGCGCTGACACAGCGGCGCTGGAGGCGGAGGCGATCGCGCTGCGCGACGAGATGGCCGCGCTCGACGCTGCTGCCGGCGAGGCCGAGCGCGCCCAGGTGGCGGTGCTCGAGGCGCTGCCCAACATCCTCGACCCCGAGGTCCCCGACGGCGCCGACGAGAGCGCCAACGTCATCCTGCACACGCATGGCGACGTTCCCGTCTTCCCCTTCGCGCCGAAGCAGCATTTCGAGATCGGCGAGGCGCTCGGCCTCATGGATTTCGGCGCTGCCGCGAAGCTCGCCGGCGCGCGCTTCACGGTGCTGCGGGGCGCGCTGGCGCGGCTCGAGCGCGCGCTGGGCCAGTGGATGATCGGCCTGCACACCGAGGCGCATGGCTACACGGAAACCTCGGTGCCACTGCTGGTGAACGACGCCACGATCTACGGCACCGGGCAATTGCCGAAATTCGGCGACGACCTGTTCCGCACGACCGACGGCCGCTGGCTCGTGCCCACGGCCGAGGTGCCGCTGACCAACTTGGTGGCGCAGGATATCCTGGCCGAGGCCGACCTGCCGATCCGCGTCACGGCGCTGACACCCTGCTTCCGTGCCGAGGCCGGCAGCGCCGGGCGCGACGTACGCGGCATGCTGCGCCAGCACCAGTTCAGCAAGGTGGAACTGGTCTCGATCACCACGCCCGAGGACAGCGCCGCCGAGCATGAGCGCATGACGCGCTGCGCGGAACGCGTGCTGACCGATCTCGGCTTTACCTGGCGGCGCGTGGTCCTCTGCGCGGGCGACACGGGCTTCGGCGCGGCGCGGACCTACGACCTCGAGGTGTGGCTGCCGGGGCAGGGGGCGTGGCGGGAGATCTCCTCCTGCTCCAACTGCCGCGACTTCCAGGCGCGCCGGATGAACGCGCGCTACCGCCCGAAGGAAGGCAAGGGAACGGCCTTCCTGCACACGCTGAACGGCTCGGGCGTGGCGGTCGGGCGCGCGCTGATCGCGGTGCTGGAAACCTTCCAGGAGGCGGATGGCAGCGTGCGGGTGCCCGACGTGCTGCTCCCCTTCATGGGCGGGACGGCGCGGATCGGCTGAGCCGCGCCGTGGGACGGCTCAGGCGTCGATCCTGACGCCGAGCCGCCCCGCGAGATCCAGGATGAACTGCCAGGCGACGCGCCCCGAGCGCCCACCTCGCGTGACCGACCATTCGACCGCCTGCGCGCGCAGATCCGTGGCCGCGACGGGCAGGCCGAAATGCGCGGCATAGCCTTCGATCATCGCGAAGAAGGTGTCCTGGTCGGCGTTGTGGAAGCCGATCCAGAGGCCGAAGCGGTCGGACAGCGAGACCTTCTCCTCGACCGCCTCATTGCCGTGGATGGCGCCGCTGCGCTCGTTCTCGATCATGTCGCGCGACATCAGGTGCCGCCGGTTCGATGTCGCGTAGAACAGCACGTTGGGCGGCCGCCCCTCGATGCCGCCGTCGAGCACGGATTTCAGCGCCTTGTAGTCAGCGTCCTCACGCTCGAACGAAAGGTCGTCGCAGAAGACGATGCAGCGGCGCGGCTGGCTGCGCAGCGCGCCCAGCAATTCGGGCAGGCTGCGGATGTCCTCGCGGTGGATCTCGATCAGCGCGAGGCTGCCGGGCAGTTCGGCGTTCGCCGCCGCATGCGCGGCCTTGACCAGGGACGACTTGCCGGCGCCGCGGGCGCCCCAGAGCATGGCGTTGTTGGCCGTGAAGCCGCGCGCGAATCGCATCGTGTTCTCAAGCAGCATGTCGCGCTGGCGGTCCACGCCGCGCAGAAGCGCGATCGGCACGGCGGCCACGCGCGGCACCGGGGCTAGCCGCGCGCGCGGCTCCGGGTGCCAGACGAAGGCGTCGGCGCCAGTGAGATCGATGCCGCCGGCGGGCGGCGGGGCCAGGCGCTCGAGCGCCTCGGCGATGCGGGTCAGGGCGGGCAGCAGGGTCGGTTCGTCCATGGCGGGCGGCATAGGCCGGTCCGTCGCCGGCGGGAAGTGCGGGCGCGCTTGGCAGCCCCGCCCGGCACTCCCGGCCGGTCGGCGTCCCCGCCTGGCCCGGCCATCGGGTGCAGTCCCGGGGCCGGGGCCGGCCGTCCCCGGCGCGTGGTCAGACGGCGCGCTGCGTGCCGATGAAGCAGAGCGTCTGGCGCGCACCGGCCACCGTGTACCATTGGTGGGTGTAGAACTTCCAACCGTTCTGGGTACTGCGCCGGCCGAAGGTCACGGTCGAGATCTTCGCGCCATGCGGGATCGGCACGGCGGCCCTGGTGGGCTCGTAGTAGTCGTCCGGGTCGATCATCGCCGCGTTGGTGACGAGGCTGCGCCCGACGTTGCGCTGCAGCTTGCGCTGCTGCTCGGCCTTCGCCTCGTCACTGGCGCCGGACCCGAGCGCGCCTGCGGCGTTCGAGAAGTTCACGTGGAACACCGACACGGTCTTGTCACCCTGGACGGAGCCCGTGACGAAGGTGCAGCCGTCCATGGCGTAGGTGAACATCATGTTGGGCCCGCCCGCCCCCGGCAGCGTGGTGCCCAGCCGGTCGTTCGAGCTGTAGGGACACCACCAGGCATTGAGCTGCTGCCCGGCATTGTCGCCAAGCTTGAGGATGTAGACATCCATCGCCTGCCCGCCGTTCCGCATGTTCCGGGCCGTCGTCTGCGTCGCCTTGGTGAAGGAGAAGTTCTTGATCCCGCCAGTGCCGCCGGTCGTGCCCATCACCATGACGACATTGGCGCGCATGAAGGTGCGGGGATGGGCGATGAAGTCGTCGATGGCGGGCATGCGCGTCTCCTGGGCCGGGGCTGCGTCCTGCGTGCCGCGACGCTCGGCGGGACGGCAGGCCACCATGCCCAGGCTAGAACATTCCGGTTATGGTGCAAGGCGCCGGGCCGGCGGCCTTCCACCCGCGGGCGGGCCCTGGCGACGTCGTGGCTTGACGCCGGGGGGCGCGTGGCTAGGTTGCGACGCCTTCACGCCGGGAAAGACGGAACCAACGCCCATGTGGACCCCTTTCGGGATCTCCCCCGCCTACGCCCAGGACGCCGCCGGCGGTGCCGGGATCGTCATGCAGATCCTGCCCCTCGTGCTGATCTTCGTCGTCTTCTACTTCCTGCTGATCCGCCCGCAGCAGAAGAAGATGAAGGAACACCGGGAGATGCTGACGCAGCTCAAGCGCAGCGACCGCGTCGTCACCTCGGGCGGCATCGTCGCCACCATCACCAAGGTGAAGGAAGGCTCGGACGAGATCGAGGCCGAGATCGCCCCCAATGTGCGCGTGACTCTCGTGCGCGGCACCATCACCAGCGTCCTTCGGCCGGAAGCGGCGAACGACAGCGGCAGCGCGGTCAAGGCGGGCTGAGGCCCGCCCGCAGTGGCCATAAAAAAGGGCGCCGGGGTCCACCCCCGGCGCCCTTCGCGTTTCCGCCGGCGGCAGCCGTCAGGCCGACTGGCCCGCGCTGAAGCCGCCCTTCGCCATCAGGTCGGCCACGACCTCCCAGTTCACGAGCTTGTCCAGGAAGTTCGCGAGGTAGTTCGGGCGGACGTTGCGGAAGTCGAGGTAGTAGGCGTGCTCCCAGACGTCGCAGCCGAGGATCGGCTGGCCTTCGCCGGTGGACAGCGGGTTCGCGCCGTTCGGCGTCTTGGTCACCTTGAGCTTGCCGTCGCCGCCGATCACGAGCCACGCCCAGCCGGAGCCGAACTGCGTGGCGCCCGCGGCCTTGAAGGCGTCCTTGAAGGCCGCGAGGCCGCCGAGGTCGCTGTCGATCTTCGCCGCCAGCGCCGCGGGCAGGCTCTCGCCATGCGCGCCGCCGGGCGCCATCACATTCCAGAACAGGCAATGGTTCCAATGCTGCCCGGCCTGGTTCAGCACAGGCAGGCCATCGGCGCCGGCCTTGCCGGCCTCGGCGCAGATGGCTTCCAGCGACTTGCCGGCCAGGCCCTTGCTCTCGACCAGGCCGTTCAGCGCGGTGACATAGGCGTTGTGGTGCTTGCCGTGGTGGAGTTCCAGCGTCTCCTGGCACATGCCGTTGGCCGCGAGGGCGCCGGTGGCATAGGGCAGCGGGGGCAGGCTGAAGGCCATGGGGGTCTCTCCCGTTCGTGGTCAGGAAGCGCGGGCCGCGCCACCGGGTCGAGGTAGGCGGGGGGGCAACGCCCGTCAACCGCGCGGGCTTCCGCGTGGCGTCCCGCGCGGGCATACCGCGCGGGTGAATCTCTCCGCCATCGGCGCCTTCGCGCGCGACCACGACCCTGACCGCTTCCTCTGCGCCTTGTTCGCGCCGGCACCGGCGCGCGCCGCGATCTTCGCCCTCATTGCCTTCAACCACGAACTGGCCCGCGCGCGGGAAGCGGCGAGCAACCCGATCGCCGCGCTGATCCGCCTGCAATGGTGGCGCGACGCGGTGGAGGAAGCGCGCGCCGGCCGCCCGGCCCGCCGCCACGAGGTGGCGGCCCCCCTGCATGCCGCCATTGCCGCCGGCACGCTCGATGCCGATGCGCTCGTCGCCATGGTGGATGCGCGCGAGGCCGAGGCGGAGGAAGACGGCCTCGCGACGGAGCAGGGTTTCGTCGCCTGGCTGCGCGGCACGGCGGGCGGCTGGTCGGCGGCGGCCGGCCGCGCGCTCGGCGCGACGGCGGAACAGGCGGAGGTGCTGCGCGCCCTTGGCGCGGCCTATGGGCTGGCGGGCGCGCTGGCCAGCGTCGCCCCGCATGCCGCGCAGGGGCGCTGCCTGCTGCCGCGCGACCGGCTCGCAGCCGCTGGGCTGTCGGCGGAGGCGGCGATCGTGGCGCCCGCGGCCGCGCCGCTCGGCGCCCTGCTGCGCGAGATGGCGGCCGAGGGCCTGGTCGCGCTGGCCGGGGCGCGGCGGGACGTGCCGCGCGCCGCGGTCGCGGCGGCGCTGCCGGCGGTGCTGGCGCGGCGCGACCTGGCGCGGATCGCGGCGGGACGGGCGGTGGCGCGGCCACGCGGTCTGCTCGACCGCGCGGCCGTGGCGCTGGCGGGGCTGCGCGGCCGCGCCTGAAGCGCGAAGGGTGCGAAGGACTTCCGCGGCGCCGCCCTGCCGGCGGTGGCAGACTGCCACCCCACCGCAGGAGAGCCGCCATGCCCGCCGACACTGCCCCGCCCGCCCCCCGACGCGCCATCGGCCGGGCCCTGTTCGGCCTGCTGGGCGGGCTGGCCTTCCTCGCCGGCACCGCCTTCCTGGCCGTCACGATCGCGCCCGGCCTGCGCGACGACCTCTCGGTCCGCGCGACGGCGCGGCAGGATCCTTCGGTGCGCCTCGTCACCGGTCGCTGCAAGTCGCGGCTATTCCTGCTGCAGCATTGCGAGGTCACGCTCGCCTGGCGGGGCAAGGAGGGCAGCGGCATGCGCGACCTCCATTACCTGTTTGTCGAGCCCCACGCCGGCAACTGGACGGTCCATGCGGTGGCCGACCCGGCGCGGCCGCACCTGGTCACCACCGATCTCGGTCTCGAGCGGATCACGAACCGCATCGCGACGGCGGCGGTCATGCTGCTCGGCGCCCTCGTCCTGGCCGGCAGCCTGGTCCTGAGCGGGTTGCGGGATCTACGCGGGCGCGCGGCCTAGGCGCGGTCCGGCCGCAGCACCGGCGGCGCGCGCGTGACGAACCATTCCTCGTGGGGCACGACCTGCATGGGCGCGCCGGGGCGGAAGACGTCGAAGCCGCGCAGCGCGACGCGCAAGTCGAACAGCGGCCCGCACATCAACCCGGCGAGGAAGCCCCTGGTCGGATGCGCGTAGCCGAGCTGCGGATGTCCGTTGATCGGCAGGATGCTCCTGTCGCGCAGTCCCTTCGAGCCCATGCGGGCCAGGATCGGGGCTAAGCCCGTAAGCGGGCTTGCCTGCAACGGGGCGGACGCCCGGCGGCGCCGCTTGACCCACGCCGCCCTCGGCAGGGACATTGGCGCCAGGATGGCCCACCCGGACGAACACGCATGAGGCTTGCCGGCGTCGAGCCCGGCGTCACGCGCGTGCCGGTCGTCATCTTCTCCTTCGACCGCCCGGAGTATCTCGACCGGCTCTGCGCCGGCCTCAGGGCGCAGGCCGTGGTGCGGCCCGACCCGGCGCGCGTCGTGCTGATGCAGGACGGCTCGGTCTCGGCCCTGACCGGCCATCGCCACGGCCGACCGGGCCTGATCCAGCGCAGCATCGAGACCTTCCGCCGTCACTTCCCCGAGGGCCAGGTGATGGCCGCGCCGCGCAACCTCGGCATCGCCGAGAACATCCTGCGCGGCCAGCGCCACGCCTTCGAGACGATGGACAGCGCGGTCGGCTATTTCTTCGAGGACGACCTTGAGCCCGGGCCGCTCTACCTCGCGGCGCTGGAGGCGATGCGCGCGGCCACCGAGCCTTTCGCGGACCGCGTCGGCTATTTCGCGGCCTATGGCGCGCACCGCGACCCCGCGCCGGGCCCCGAGGTCGGCTGGCGGCAACTCGGCCACCACTGGGGCTTCGGGCTCAGGCGGGACGCCTGGCGGCGCATCCAGTCGCGCATCGGCGACTGGTGGGAGGAGATCCGGCGCAACGACTACCGCGCGCGCAACCGGTTGCGGCTGTTCGAGTTGTGGCGGCGTCGGGAGGCGGCGGTGGACGGCGTCGGGGAGGATGCGGCGACCGAGGTCGCATGCCTCGAACTCGGCCTCGCGCGGCTCGGCACGGATGTCTGCTTCGGCCGCTACATCGGCGTCGAGGGGGAGCACTTCACGCCGGGCGTCTTCCGCGACCTCGGCTTCGAGGGGATGCGCTGGGCTGAGGCGGACCACTTCGCCTTCCGGCCGCTGACCGCCGAGCGCGTCGCAGCCATCGCGGAGGCGGCCTTCCGCCAGCGCGCGGCGTGGCGGCGGGAGAAGCTCGAGCCGCTGATCGCGCGCCTGGCCGCGGAACGCGACGACCCCGACCGCGCCGTGACGGAGGCCGAGATCGTCGCCCTCTGGCACCTGATGCTGGACCGGCGCGAGGTGCCGCCCGGCGTGATCGCGCGCCATGCGGGGAAGACGCGGCTGCGCGACCTCAGGCGCGAGATCGTCCGGATGCGGGAATTCCAGCGCCAGACGGGGCCGTGATCAGGCCCGCTTGCGGCGCTTGGCCGGCGCCTCGCCGCGCGCGAGCAGCGGTGCCAGGAACCGTCCCGTATGGCTTTCCGCCGCCGCCGCGATGTCCTCCGGCGTGCCCTCGGCCACCAGCCGCCCGCCGCCCTCGCCGCCCTCGGGGCCGAGGTCGAGCACCCAGTCCGCGGTCTTGATGACCTCGAGGTTGTGCTCGATCACCACGACCGTGTTGCCCTGCTCGACGAGCGCATGCAGCACTTCCAGCAGCTTGCGCACATCCTCGAAATGCAGGCCGGTGGTGGGCTCGTCGAGGATATACAGCGTGCGCCCTGTGGCGCGGCGCGACAGTTCCTTCGACAGCTTGATGCGCTGCGCCTCGCCGCCCGACAGCGTTGTCGCCTGTTGGCCGAGATGGATGTAGCCGAGGCCGACGTCGCGCAGCACCGTCAGCTTGTCGCGGATGGCGGGCACCGCGCTGAAGAACTCGCAGCCCTCGTCCACCGTCATGTCGAGCACGTCGGCGATGGACTTGCCCCTGAACTTCACCTCCAGCGTCTCGCGGTTGTAGCGCTTGCCCTTGCAGGTGTCGCAGGTGACGTAGACGTCGGGCAGGAAGTGCATCTCGATCTTGATGAGGCCGTCGCCCTGGCAGGCCTCGCAGCGCCCGCCCTTGACGTTGAAGCTGAAGCGGCCGGGCTTGTAGCCGCGCGCGCGGGATTCCGGCATCTCGGCGAACCAGTCGCGGATGGGGGCGAACAAGCCGGTGTAGGTCGCGGGGTTGGATCGCGGCGTGCGGCCGATCGGCGACTGGTCGATGTCGATGATCTTGTCGAGGTGCTCAAGCCCCTCGATCCGGTCATGCGGGGCAGGGACCTCGGCCGCGCCCATCAGCCGGCGCGACGCCGCCTTGTAGAGGGTCTCCACCACCAGCGTGGACTTGCCGCCGCCCGAGACGCCGGTGATGCAGGTGAAGGTGCCGAGCGGGATCGCGGCGCTGAGGTCCTTGAGGTTGTTCCCCGTGGCGCCGACGACGCGCAGCTGCTTCTTCCGGTCCACCTTGCGCCGCGTGGCCGGCACCTCGATGCGCCGGATGCCGCTCAGGTACTGGCCGGTCAGGCTGGCGGGGTTCGCCATCACCTCGGCCGGCGTGCCCTGCGCGATGACGCGCCCGCCGCCCTTGCCCGCGGCGGGGCCGATGTCGATCAGGTGGTCGGCCTGGCGGATCGCGTCCTCGTCGTGCTCGACCACCAGCACCGTGTTGCCGAGGTCGCGCAGCCGCCGCAGCGTGCCGAGCAGGCGTTCGTTGTCGCGCTGGTGCAGCCCGATCGAGGGCTCGTCCAGCACGTAGAGCACGCCGGTCAGCCCCGAGCCGATCTGGGATGCCAGCCGGATGCGCTGCGATTCGCCGCCGGACAGCGTGGCCGAGGACCGCCCGAGCGAGAGGTAGTCGAGCCCCACATCGACCAGGAACTGCAGCCGGTCCTCGATCTCGCGCAGGATGCGGCGCGCGATCTCCTGGCGCTGCGGCGTCAGCGTCTCCAGCACCGTCGCGAACCAGTCGCGCGCGCGGCTGATGGACAGGTCGCTGACCTCCGCGATGTGCCGGCCCGCCACCTTCACCGAGAGCGCCTGCGGCTTCAGCCGGAAGCCGGAGCAGGCGGCGCAGGGGCGGTCCGCCTGGTAGCGCGCGAGATCCTCCCGCACCCAGGGGTTGTCTGTTTCCTTGTAGCGGCGCTGCAGGTTCGGGATCACGCCCTCGAAGGGCTTCTTCACCTCATAGGCGCGCAGCCCGTCCTTGTAGCGGAGGGTGACGACCTCATCGCCCGTGCCGTGCAGGATGGCCTCGCGCACCGCGGCCGGGATGTCCTGCCAGGGCGTGGTCATGGCGAACTTGAAGTGCCGCGCCAGGCTCTCCAGCGTCTGCGTGTAGTAGGGAGACTGCGCGCCGGTCCAGGGCAGGATGGCGCCATCCTTCAGCGAGGCATCGTCCTGCGGCACCACCAGCTGCGCGTCGAAGAAGCTTTCCGTGCCGAGCCCGTCGCAGGCCGGGCAGGCGCCATGCGGCGAGTTGAAGGAGAACAGCCGCGGCTCGACCTCCTCGATGGTGAAGCCCGAGACGGGGCAGGCGAATTTCGCGCTGAAGACGGTGCGTTCAGCGGTATCCGCGTTCTCGGCATAGGCGATGCCGTCGGCGAGCCCGAGTGCGGTCTCGAAGCTGTCCGCCAGGCGCTGCGCGATGCCGTCGCGCACCACGATGCGGTCGACCACGATCTCGATGTCGTGCTTGAGCTTCTTGTCGAGCTTCGGCGCCTCGTTGATCTGGTGGAGCGTGCCGTTCACCTTCACCCGCTCGAAGCCGCGTCGCTGCCATTCGGCCAGTTCCTTGCGGTATTCGCCCTTCTTGCCGCGCACCACCGGCGCCAGCAGCAGCAGCCGCGTGCCTTCCTCCATCGCCATGACGCGGTCGACCATCTGGGAGACGGTCTGCGCCTCGATCGGCAGCCCCGTCGCCGGGCTGTAGGGCACGCCGACACGCGCCCAGAGCAGGCGCATGTAGTCGTTGATCTCGGTGACGGTGCCGACGGTCGAGCGCGGGTTGTGGCTGGTGGTCTTCTGCTCGATCGAGATGGCCGGCGACAGGCCCTCGATGGAATCGACGTCGGGCTTCTGCATCAGCTGCAGGAACTGCCGCGCATAGGCGCTGAGCGACTCGACGTAGCGGCGCTGCCCCTCGGCGTAAATCGTGTCGAAGGCGAGGGAGGACTTGCCCGACCCCGACAGCCCAGTGACCACCGTGAGGGTGTCGCGCGGGATGTCGAGGTCCACGTCCTTCAGGTTGTGCTGCCTGGCGCCGCGGATTCGAATGTGGCCGGTCATGAAGGGGCTCCGGGGCGCGGCGGGGCCGGCCACTGGTGTTCCGGTGATGTTCTCACCATGATATATGCGCGCGGTCAGTCGGCCTGGGAAGGGCGCGGGGTGGCCCGGTCCGGTGCGACAGGCTAGGATGGCGGGCTGAAACGACAGGAATCTGCGGCATGGCGGGCGTGAACAAGGCGATCATCCTCGGGCGGCTCGGCCGCGACCCAGAGGTGCGGAATTTCCAGAATGGCGGCAAGGTCGTGAACCTCCGCATCGCAACCTCCGAGCGATACAAGGACCGTGAAGGCAACCAGCAGGAGCGCACTGAGTGGCACTCCGTGGCGATCTTCAACGAGAAGCTGGGCGAGATCGCCGAGCGCTACCTGCGCAAGGGCAGCGAGGTCTACATCGAAGGCCAGATCGAGACCCGCAAGTGGCAGGACAAGGACGGGCAGGAGCGCTACACGACCGAGATCGTGCTGCGCCAGTTCCGCGGCGAGCTGAGCCTGGTCGGCGGCCGCGGCAGCGGCGGGGCGGATGAGGGCGGCGGGTATTCCGAGCGGCCTTCCTCCTCCTCTTCCTCGCCCCCCGGCGGCGGATCGCGCGGGGAGGGTGGCGGTGCGCGCCCGGGCGGCGGGCAGCGCAGCGGCGGCTGGGATTCCAAGAAGACCGACCTCGACGACGAAATCCCGTTCTGAGCCGCCCCGTGCGGCGGTTGACGGAGGCCGCCGCGCGGTGCCTATGGCGCCGAAGCCCCGCGCGCCCAGGCGTCGCATGACCCACGACATCGGATCGAGTTCCCCCGCGTGAGCGACCCCAGCACCCCCGCCGATCCCCCCTCGGACACGACGCCCGTCGCGCTCGAGGAGGAGATGCGCCGCTCCTACCTCGACTACGCCATGAGCGTGATCGTGGCCCGCGCGCTGCCCGATGCGCGCGACGGGCTGAAGCCGGTGCATCGCCGCATCCTGTTCGCCATGCAGGAGGCCGGCTACACCGCCGATAAGCCGTACAGGAAGTCGGCCCGCGTCGTCGGCGACGTGATGGGCAAGTATCACCCGCATGGCGACGCCTCGATCTACGACGCCATGGTCCGCATGGCGCAGCCCTTCTCGATGCGCGTGCCGCTGATCGACGGGCAGGGCAATTTCGGCTCCGTGGACGGCGATCCGCCGGCGGCGATGCGCTACACGGAGGCGCGGCTCGCGCCGTCCGCCATGGCGCTGCTGGAAGGCATCGACGAGGACACCGTCGACTTCCAGGCCAACTACGACGAGAGCGCGTCGGAGCCGCGGGTCCTGCCCGCCGCCTTCCCGAACCTGCTGGTCAACGGCGCCGGCGGCATCGCCGTCGGCATGGCGACCAACATCCCGACGCACAACCCGACCGAGGTGATCGACGCGACGCTCGCGCTGATCGCAGACAATTCGCTGACCCTCGAAGACCTGATGGCGATCATCCCCGGGCCGGACTTCCCGACCGGCGGGCTGATACTCGGGCGCGCGGGAATCCGCGCGGCCTTCGAGACCGGCCGCGGCTCCATCCCGCTCCGCGCGCGCGCCGAGATCGAGGAGATGCGCGGCAACCGCCAGGCCATCGCCGTGACGGAAATCCCGTACCAGGTCAACAAGTCGACGCTGCTGGAAAAGATCGCGGAGCTGGTCCGTGCCAAGGCGATCGAGGGCATCTCGGACCTGCGCGACGAGAGCGACCGCTCGGGCATGCGGATCGTGATCGAGCTCAAGCGCGATGCGACGGCCGAGGTGGTGCTGAACCAGCTCTATCGCATGACGTCGCTGCAGACCTCCTTCGCGGTGAACTTCCTCGCGCTGCACAACGGGCGCCCGCAGCAGATGGGGCTGCGCGACGCGCTGATGGCCTTCATCGGCTTCCGGGAGGAGGTAATCCTCCGCCGGTCCCGCCACCGCCTGATGAAGGCGCGGGAGCGCGGGCACCTGCTGATCGGCCTCGCCATCGCGGTCGCCAATATCGACGAGGTGATCCGCGTCATCCGCGCCAGCGCCGACGCGGCCTCGGCCCGCGCCGCGCTGATGGAACGCGACTGGCCGGCGGGCGACATCGGCACGCTGCTCGCTCTGGTCGACGACTACCGCAACGTCGTCACGCCCGAGGGCACGGTGCGCCTGACGGAAGAACAGGCGCGCGGCATCCTCGACCTCCGCCTGCAGCGCCTGACGGGACTCGAGCGCGACAAGATCACCGGCGAACTGGGCGAAGTCGGCGAACGCATCCGCGACCTGCTCGACATCCTGGGAAGCCGCCCGCGCCGGATGGAGGTGATGGACGCCGAGCTGCGCGCGGTGCGCGAGAAGATCGCCTCCCCGCGCATGACGCAGATCGTCGACCATGTGGCGGATGTCGACGACGAGAGCCTGATCGAGCCCGGCACCATGGTCGTGACGCTGACGCGCGACGGCTACGTCAAGCGCACGCCACTCGAGACCTTCCGCGCGCAGGGCCGCGGCGGCAAGGGCCGCACCGGGGCCGGGACGCGGGACGACGACGTGGTCATCCGGTCCTTCGTCGCGCATACGCACCAGTTCGTGCTGTTCTTCACGAGCCGCGGCATCGCCTTCCGGGAGAAGGTCTGGCAACTCCCCGAGGGCGGGCCGACCGGGCGCGGCCGCTCGCTCCGCCAGGTGCTGCAGCTGCAGGAAGGCGAGACGGTCACGGCAGTGCTGCCGCTGCCACTCGATGAGGAGCTGTGGGACGGGCTGCACCTGATCTTCGCGACGGTGCAGGGCAACGTGCGGCGCAACCGGCTGAGCGATTTCCGCAACGTGCGCTCCTCCGGCCTCATCGCCATGAAGCTGGACGAGGGCGACAGCCTGGTCGGCGTCGCGACCTGCCGCGAGGGCGACGACGTGCTGCTGGCCACGCGCGGGGGAAAGTGCATCCGCTTCCGGGCCGAGCCCGAGACGCTCCGCCTGTTCGCCGGGCGGGATTCGACCGGCGTGCGCGGCATCCGCCTTGCGGCCGGGGACAGCGTCATCGCGCTGTCCGTGCTGCGCCACTTCGAGGCCACACCCGCGGAGCGCGAGGCGTACCTCAAGGTCGCCGCAAGCCGCCGCCGCAACGGCGAGCAGGAGGAAGCCGACCCCGCCGTCCCCGCCGCCGAGGAGCCCGAGGAGGCGGTCGAGGAGATCACGCTGTCGGCGGAGCGCGTCGACGCCATGGCGGAGGCGGAGGAGCTCATCCTCGCCGTGACCGACCGTGGCTTCGGCAAGCGCAGCTCGTCCCACGAGTTCCGTGTCAGCGGCCGGGGCGGGCAGGGGGTCGCTGGCATCTCGCTCTCGGCCCGCACGGGGCGCGAGGTCGTGGCAACCTTCCCGGTGCGCGACGGCGACCACCTGATGCTGGTGACCGACGGCGGACAGCTCATCCGCATCGAGGCCGACGATGTCCGCATCACCGGCCGCCAGGCACAGGGCGTTATGCTCATGCGCCTCGCGGAGGGGGAGCGCGTGATGTCCTGCTTCCCCGTCGCCGACGAGGGCGAGGACGACGAGGCGGCCGGCACCCATGATTGAGCGCGTCGCCCTTTATCCGGGCACCTTCGACCCCGTGACGAACGGGCATCTCGACATCATCGGCCGCGCCGCGCGGCTGGTGGACCGGCTGGTCGTGGGCGTCGCGATCAACATCGGCAAGGGTCCGCTGTTCGACCTCGATGAACGGGTGGAACTGGTGCGCGCCGAGACCGCCGCGATCGCCGACCGCAACGGCACGATCATCGAGGTGCGGCCCTTCGAGGGCCTGCTCGTGCAATATGCCCGCGAGGTCGGCGCGCGGATGATCATCCGAGGCCTGCGTGCGGTGTCCGACTTCGACTACGAGTTCCAGATGGTCGGCATGAACCGCCGCCTGGATGCCGAGGTCGAGACCGTCTTTCTCATGGCGTCCGAGACAAACCAATTCATCGCGTCCCGCCTGGTCAAGGAGATCGCGCGGCTGGGCGGCGACATCTCGGGCTTCGTGCCGAAGGCGACGCTCACGCGCACGATGGCCAAGCTCCGCGCAACACAGGACTGAAGGAGAACCCCCATGGACCGCAGGACGCTCCTGGGCGCGGCCGCTGCCGCGTTCGCGACGCCGGCGCTGGCGCAGCAGCCCGCGCTCGACCCCGAGAACACGCTGGTGCTGGAACTGCCCGGCGGGCGCGTGACCATCCAACTGCTGCCCGACCTGGCACCCCGCCATGTCGAGCGCGTGAAGGTGCTCGCGCGCCGCGGCTTCTACGACAACACCCCCTTCCACCGCGTGATCGAGGGCTTCATGGCGCAGGGTGGCGACCCGACCGGCACGGGCCGCGGCGGGTCCGACCTGCCGAACCTGCCGGCGGAATTCAGCCCGCCGGCCCGCGCGCGCTTCGTGCGCGGCACGGTGGGCGCTGCGCGGAGCCAGGACCCGAACAGCGCGAACAGCCAGTTCTTCATCATGTTCGCCCCGAACCAGGGGCTCGACGGCCAGTACACGATCTGGGGCCGCGTCGTGTCCGGCATGGAGGCGGTGGACCGCATCAAGCGCGGCGTTGGCCAGTCGGGCCAGGTGCCCGCGCCGCCCGACCGCATCCGCACCGCGCGCATCGCCGCCGACATCCGCTGAGGACACGCCCATGAGCCAGACCCCCGCCGACCCCGAGAACACGCTGCTGCTCGAGATCGAGCACGGCACCGTCACGATCGCGCTCCGCCCTGACCTGGCGCCCAAGCATGTCGAGCAGGTCAAGGCGCTCGTGCGCCGCGGCTTCTACGACAACACGCCCTTCCACCGCGTGATCGAGGGCTTCATGGCGCAGGGCGGCGACCCGACCGGCACGGGCACCGGCGGGTCCGACCTGCCGGACCTCGAGGCCGAGTTCAGCCAGCCCTCCGTCGCGCGCTTCCAGCGCGGCACGGTGGGCGCGGCGCGCACGCAGAACCCGAACAGCGCGAACAGCCAGTTCTTCATCATGTTCGCGCCGGCCTCGAGCCTCGACGGCCAGTACACGATCTGGGGCCAGGTCACTGCCGGCATGGAGGCCGTGGACAAGATCAAGCGCGGCGCCGGCATGTCGGGCATCGTGCAGGGCCCCGACACGATCCGCAGCATGAAGGTGGCGTCGGACGCCGCCTGAGGCTATCACCCCGGCCGCGCGCCGGGGCGCATGTGCCCGTAGCTCAGCCGGTAGAGCACGTGACTTTTAATCATGGGGTCCGGGGTTCGAGTCCCCGCGGGCACACCAGACCCGATGGCGCCGCCTACCGCGCCTTGATCGGCCGCTTCCCGTGGCTGTCCTGCGGCACGCCGCGGCCGAGCGACATGTGGCTGTGCACGCCGACCCAGCGCCCGTCCGGCTGCTTCTGCAGCATGATGGTCGCGCGCCCGGGGCGCGGGAATTCCGTGCCGTCCGGGTGGAATCCCGTGCTGGTCCAGGGCACCACCGCGACCGCCGTCCCGCCATCGGCGGAGGCGAGGACCAGCGTGTTCGCCGCGTCGATCGCGAAGTCCTTCGTCCGCGGCCAGACATTCGACCATTGCGTGTCCGTCCAGGCCTGACGGCTGCGGACCAGTTCCTGGTAGGTCCCGAAGATCACGATCTCATCGTGCCAGAAGGGATAGGCGCTGCGGAAATCCACGTCCCGCACGCAGGCCGTGAAGCGCTCGAGCCAGTCGATGACCTCGGCCCGCGTCGCGGCATCGGCCTCGGGGATCGGAAGATTGGCCATGCGTGCGGCTACCCTTGCTGGAGGGGTCAGCGAAGGGCGCCTCGCCGCCGTGGTCAAGAGACCGCTGCTCGCCATGAGAAACCCACGCCATACGCGCATTGCCTTGACCCATCAGCAACCTTCGGTATCCCATGCTCGGCCGGACAAGGACCCGCGCCATGGACGTTCCCGTGACCGATCTCGTCCGCCATGAGGCGGCGCCGCCGCACGGCCTCGCGTGCCCCATCGCGCATCTGCAGAAGCCCTGCGACGCGCTCGACTGGGCGGACCCCGACTTCGCCCGCATCCTGGCGGAGGAACTCCGCCGCCCGCCCGCCTTCCAGCGCAAGCAGTGGGAATGGGTGATGATCTACCGCGCGCTGGAGGCGGCCGGCGCGCTCCGCCCCGATGCCCGCGGCATCGTCTTCGGCGCGGGGCGGGAGCCGCTGATCTTCGCCCTGGCCGGGAAGGTCGGACATCTGCTGGTGACGGATCTCTACGACGAAGCCTCCCCCTGGGCCACCGCGCGCACGGCCGATCCCAAGGGCTTCCTGCTGGAGGTCGCGCATCTCCCGGTCGATCCGGCGCGGCTCGACGTCGCGCGGATGGACATGACGGCGATCGACTACGACGGCCCGCCGCTCGACTTCGCCTATTCCGCCTGCTCCTTCGAGCATATCGGGCGGCGGGAGGAGGATTTCGTCTCCCACCTCGCGCAGGTGAAGCGGATCCTGAAGCCCGGCGGCCTCTACGTGCTCACGACCGAGATGTCCTGGGGCGCGACCGCGCCCGTGCCGCACTGCTTCTTCTTCGGCATCGACGACCTGCTAGGGATCGTCGCGCGGTCGGGCCTGGCGGCGGCGCCGGTCTTCGACGCGCGGCTGCGGCAGGTGCCGCTCAACGCGCCCGCCGCCGACCTCGCGGATCTCGGCGTCAACGAGGCCGGCCTCGGGCGGACCTTCGTGACGCCCTGGCGCGGCGGGCGGGTCTTCAGCTCGGCAATGCTCGTCCTGCGCAACGCGCCGCCCGAGCGCCCCGTCCGCGTGCTTGGCTACCATGCGGCCGAGGCCTGGGTGCAGGGCCAGCGCGCCGCGCAGGAAGCGGCGCTCTGGCGGGACTGGCAGGTGCTCCGGCTGCGCGCGCCGCGCGCCGCACCGGCCGAGGCGCATGAGGAGTTCGCATCCGAGGCCGCGGCCGACGCGGCGCCTGCTGCGCAGCAGACCGGCTGGGTGAGCCTGCCGCCCGGTCGCTTCACGCTGCGCATCACAGCGCCCGCGGGCGTGCCGGAAGGCCCTGCCGAGGTCCTGGTGCGCAGCAACCGCCTGGCGCCGCCCTTCGGGCAGCGGACGGTGGCCAGGCTGTCGCTCGAAGGTCCGCATGGCGCGCTCGGCTTCGAGGCCAGGGCCGGCCTCGCCCATTCCGTGCTGCTGCGCGGTGCCGGTGCGCGCGCCGCGCCCTGGGCGCTGTTCCTGCGCCGCGATCCCGCCGGGTAGGAGGCGCGGCGCCGCCCGTCTATGCTTGTCCCCCGCTGCCGCGCGTTCGCGCCCGGCGCGCGGCACATCGGCGGGATACGGAACACGCATGGGCCAGGGCCCCTCTCGCCAGGCTTGGCTCGTGGTTGCCGGCGGCTTCGTCGCCTTCACCGTCAGCGCCAGCCTGATGCACGCCTACACGGTGTTCCTGCTGTCCTTCGTGGCGGAGTTCGGCTGGAGCCGCGCGGATGCGAGCCTCGCCTACTCGGTCGGGCAGATCGTGGGCGGCGTCGCCTCGCCGCTGGTCGGCGGCCTGGTCGACCGGATCGGCGCGCGTCGCATGGTGATGCTGGGCGGCGTGCTGCTGACGGCGGGGCTGCTCGGCAGTTCGCAGGCCGATGCGCTGTGGCAGGTGGTGCTGCTCTACGGCGTGGTGATGACGCTCGGCGCCAACTGCATCGGCCTCGTGGTGTTCGTGCCGCTTGTCTCGCGGCTGTTCGTGACGCAGCGCGGCATGGCGATCTCGCTGCTGCAATCGGCCAACGGCTTCGGCCGCGCCATCTCGGCGCCGCTCGCGCAATGGCTGGTGGACGACGCGGGCTGGCGCCAGGCCTATCTCGTGCAGGCAGGGCTGATGGCGGTGCTGGTGCTGCCGCTCGCCGCGATGTTCCGCCGGGCGGATGCGCTGGCGCCGGCCGCCGCGGCCGATGCCGCGTCCGGCGTCGCGTCCTGGACCCTCGGCCAGGCGATGCGCACGCGGCATTTCTGGCTGCTGTTCCTTGTCTACATGCTGACCAGCATCGGCAGCTTCCTCGTCTCCCTCCACCAGCTCGCCTTCGCGGTGGGGCAGGGGTTCGAGCCGCTCTACGCCGCCTTCGTGCTCGGCACGGGCAGCCTGCTCGCGCTGCCGGGCGTGATCCTGACCGGCACCATCTCCGACCATATCGGACGGGAGAGGGCGGCGATCCTCGCCTATGCGATATCGATCCTGGGGGTCGCCTTCGCGCTGGCGATCGAGGATGCCGACCAGCACGTGATGCTCTGGCTGCACGCGGTCTTCTTCGGCGTGACCTGGGGCGCGCGCGGGCCGGCCATCACGGCCAAGACAGCGGATTTGTTCGGCGGGCCGCGGCTCGGCACCATCCTCGGCCTGATCACGGTGGGCTCGGGGCTGGGAGCGGGGATCGGGTCCTGGGGCGCGGGCTTCCTGTTCGACGTGACGGGCAGCTACCGGATCGTGTTCCTGCTCTCGATCGCGGCCTATGCGGCCGGCGCGGTCGCGTTCTGGGCACTGCGCCGGCCGGTCGCGCGTTGACGCGCGCGGGACATGGTGCGGTGACGCGCGCGGGGCCTGATGCGGTGACACGCGCGGTGCATCATGCGTTGACCCGCGGGGCGCCCCGCGACAGGCTGAACAGGTGACAGCAACCGCGATCGAAACGCGCGAGGACGCGCTGCGGCGCCTCTGGCTCGGCATCTTCTTCATGTGCGCGGCCACCACCTGCTTTCCCATCATGAACGGGATCGTGCAGGTGCTCAGCCGCGACTATCCGTCCGAGCAGATCATCTGGGCGCGCACGGCCGGGCACCTGCTGATCGTGCTGGCGCTCGTCATCCCGCGCTACGGCATCGTCATCCTGGCGACGCGGCGGCCCGTGACACAGGTCGCGCGCTCGCTGCTGCTGCTGGCCTCGACGACGCTGTTCTTCTTCGCGGTGAAGGACGTACCGCTCGCCAAGGCGGCCTCCATCTCCTTCATGGCGCCCTTCTTCGTCACGCTGCTGGCCTTTCCCCTGCTGGGGGAGAAGGCCGACGCACGACGGCTGGCTGCCGTGTGCGTCGGCTTCCTGGGCGTGCTGGTCGTGATCAGGCCGGGCAGCGAGGTTTTCCAGACGGCTTCGCTGCTGATCGTGGGCTCAGCCTTCTGCTACGCGGTCTACCAAGTCTACACGCGCAAGGTGGCGGGCATCGACCGGCCCGAGACCTCGGTGATGTATTCCGCGCTGATCGGCACCGTGGTCATGAGTTGCGTCGTGCCCTTCGTCTGGACCGCCCCCGGCAACCTGCGGGACATCCTGCTGCACATGGCGCTCGGCTGCCTCGGCGCGGCCGGGCACTGGTGCGTCGCCAAGGCCATGACCTACGGGCAGGCGAGCGTGATCTCCCCCTTCCAGTACTGGCAGATGATCGGCTCGGTCGCGGTCGGCTACGTCATCACCGGGCTGTTCCCGGACGCCTTCACCTGGCTCGGCGCCGGCATCATCATCGCGGCCGGCGTCTCGATGGCCGTGCTGGAGAGCCGCCGCCGCTGACCCCTGGACAGGCTCGCCCGCGCGCCGGACGATGCGGGCAGGGACGGGAGCGGGCTCATGGCGCGTCGCAGCAAGATCGTGGCGGGGTTCGACGCCGCCGTCGCGGACATCCCCGATGGCGCGACCGTCGCCATCGGCGGCTTCGCCATGCCGGGCGTGCCGTTCAACCTCCTCGCCGCGCTGCATCGCCAGGGGGCGCGGCGCCTGACCTGCATCGCCAACACCACCGGCGGCGCGCACAAGCCGCGCATGCCCGACATCGGCATGCTGGTCGAGAATGGGCAGGTGGCGAAGGTCATGTGCTCCTTCACCGCCGCGACCCGCGCCTCCGACACGCTGCCCTTCACCCCCTACTACGAACGCGGCGAGGTCGAGGCCGAGATCGTCCCCCAGGGCACGCTGGCCGAACGCCTGCGCGCCGCCGGTGCCGGCATCCCGGCCTTCTACACGCCGACCGCCGTCGGCACCGAACTCGCCGAGGGGCGGGAGACACGCATGATCGACGGCCGCGAGTTCCTGCTGGAATACGCGCTGCCGGTCGATGTCGCGCTGCTGCGCGCCCACCAGGCGGACGGGGCCGGCAACCTCCGCTTCCGCCGCAGCCAGCGCAACTTCAACCCGCTGATGGCCATGGCCGCGAAGCTCGTGATCGTCGAGGTGGAGGAGCCGATCCTGCCCGCCGGCGCGATCGACCCGGACGATGTCCACACCCCCGGCATCCTGGTGCAGCGCCTGGTGCAGATCCCTCCGCCACCCGAGGGCATCTGGCCGATGAGAAGGGAGGCCCGCTGATGCCCTGGACCCGCCAGCAGATGGCCGAGCGCCTGGCGCACGAGTTCGAGGACGGCTGGATCGTGAACCTCGGCGTCGGCATGCCGACGCTGATCGCCGACATCCCCATGGGCGAGCGCGAGATCACCTACCATTCCGAGAACGGCGTCATCGGCTACGGCCCCGTCGCCGCGCCGGGGGAGGAGGACCTGCAACTCGTCAACGCCAGCGGCCAGAACGTGACGCTTCTGCCGGGGGCGGCCATCGTGCATCACGCCGACAGCTTCGCGCTGATCCGTGGCGGCCGCATGGACGTGACCGTGATGGGCGCCTACGAGGCCGCGGCCAATGGCGACTTCGCCAACTGGAAGGTGAAGGGCGCCAAGGGCGGGGGCATCGGTGGCGCGATGGACCTCGCGGCCTCCGCGAAGCGCGTCTTCCTGATGCTGGAGCACCGCATGCGCGACGGCACGCCCCGGCTGCTCGCACGCTGCACCCTGCCGATCACGGCGCGCGGCGTGGTCACGCTGGTCGCGACCGACCTCGGCCTGTTCGCGCCCGCCGGCGCATCCTTCGCGGTCCGCGACCTCGCGCCGGGCGTGAGCCTCGATGACGTCCGCGCCGCCACCGCCTGCCCCCTCACGGAATGACTGCCATGCACATCGACTACTACGCCTCGCTCAACTCCCCCTGGACTCATCTGGGGGCCACGCGGATCGAGGCGCTGGCCGCGCAGCACGGCGCCACGCTCCGCATCATCCCCTGCGACTTCGGCACCATCTTCGCGGGTTCGGGCGGGCTGCCGCTGCCGAAGCGCTCGCCGCAGCGCCAGGCCTATCGCCTGCAGGAACTGGCGCGCTGGCGCGACGCGCTCGGCATTCCCATCACCATCCGCCCACGATTCTTCCCGCATGACGAGGTGCCCGCCGCGGCCGCCGTGATCGGGCTGCGCGAGACGGTGGGCGACGGGCCGGCCATCCGCCTCGCGCATCGCGTGCTGAAGGCGCTGTGGGAGGAGGAAGCGAACCCCGCCGACCCCGCGACGCTCGCCGCGCTGACGACGGATTGCGGCCTGGACCCTGCGGCGGTCGCGGCGCTGGCGGCCGATACGCGCTGGCGCGACCGCCGCCTGGCCGATACCGAGGCCGCGCTCGCCCGCGGCGTCTTCGGCGCGCCCTCCTACGTGATCGGGGAGGACATCTTCTGGGGCCAGGATCGTCTCGACTTCGTGGCGCGGCGTCTGGCGCGGGGCTAGCAACCCGTCGCATCATCCGCCGTCCAACCCGGGGGATGAGCATGACCGACCTTGCCGCGCTGCGCCGTGCCGCGCTCGACTGGATCGCCGCCAATGAAGGCCGGATGTCCGCCTTCAACGAGCGAATCTGGCACTTCGCCGAACCCGCCTGGCGCGAATACCGCTCCGCCCGCGCCTATGTGGAGGTCCTCCGTGCCGAGGGCTTCGAGGTCGAGGAAGGCTCGGGCGGCATGCCGACCGCCTTCGTCGCGCGCTGGGGCGCCTCGGGGCCGGTGCTGGCCTCCTTCTCGGAATACGATGCCGTGCCCGGCAACTGCCAGGCCGTCGTGCCGCGCCGCGAGCCGCGCGCCGGCATGCATCCCTACGCCGCCGGGCACACCGACCCGCATTCCTCCCTCGGCACCGCGGCGCTGGCGGCGGTGCTGGCCGCCAAGGCCGCGCTCGAGGCCTCCGGCGCGCCCGGGCGCCTGGTGCTGTTCGGGGAACCCGCAGAGAAGGTCTGCGGATCGAAGCCTGTCCATGCCGCCAAGGGCTACTACGACGGGCTGGATGCCGCCGTGGTCTGGCACCCGCACATGCAGAACACCGTGACGGACGAGACGCAGTTCGGCGCCTACTGGTCGGCCGTCGTCACCTTCACCTGCGACAGCCCCGAGACCTGGATCGACAAGTCCCTGCTGCCGATCCGCGACGTCGGCCACGCCGCGGCGCGCGCGCCGGGCGCAACGGATGCGCTCTGCCTCATGTACACCACGACCAAGTACACGAAGGAGGCGATGTTCCCCCACGCCGGCGCCTGGACGCTGAACGAGTGCATCCTGCACGGCGGCGACGCGACTTCCGACAACCTCGCGCCGCGCTTCACGCAGATCCAGTATTCCTGGCGAACGCCGTCCCTGCCCATGGCGCAGCAGATCGCGAATGTACTCATGGCCAATGCGCGCAGCGCCGCGGCCGGCACCGCCTGCACGGCGCATTGGCGCTGGGTGACCAAGACGCGCGTCGGCCTTCCCAACACCGTGCTGACCGACGCGACCTGGGCGAACCTGCAGGAGGTCGGCCCGCCCACCTATGGGGAGGAGGCGCGCGCCTTCGCGCGCGAGATCCAGTCCGGCCTCGGCCTCGCGCCGATGGAGGATCCCTTCGCGCCGGCCAACACCAGGCTGACGCCGCCCGCGGAGTTCGAGGCGGGCATGCGCCACTTCCTGCCACCCTGGCAGAAGCACCTCTCGGCAGACGACTACGTGGAGTTCTGCTGGCACTGCCCGACGGTGCGCCTGCTCGCCGCCCGGCCGCGGCTGCGTTCGCCCGATGCGGAATTCGACTACCCGATGTGGAGCTACAATGCGCTGGGCGGCCTGCCGGCTGCGATCGACCCCGGCATGTTCGTGGCTGCGAAGACCATGGCGCTGACATTGGTGGACCTGGCGGCGAAGCCCGGCCTGCTCGATGCCGCGCAGGCCGAGTGGCGCGATCGCACCGGCGGCGGCATGGGCGGATCCAAGTGGGTTGCGCCACTGCTGCCGCAGGACTTCGCCGCGCCCGTGGACCTCAAATGGCCGGAATACGTCACGACCGCGCGCGGCGCAGAATGGTGCGTGCCGACGCCGATGGACGGCCTCGGCGCGGGGGACCGCCTGTGACCTACAGTGGCCGCTCGCTCCGTCGTGTCGAGGATGCCCGCTTCCTGAGCGGACAGGGGCGCTACGTCGCCGACATCGACGCGGCGGGCGCATTGCACGCCGTGGTATTGCGCTCCCCGCACGCCCATGCCGCGATTCGCGCCGTCGATACGCGCGCCGTGCGCGACGCGATGGTGCTGACCGCCGCCGATCTCGACGGTGAGGGCATCGGCCCGCTGCCCTGCGTGAGCGTGCTGGCTTCAGTGCGGCCGATGAGCGTGCCGGATCGCCCGGTGCTAGCGCGCGGCCGTGTCCGCCATGTCGGCCAGCCCGTCGCCTTCGTGCTGGCGGAGACCGAGGCCGCCGCGCGCGACGCCGCCGAGGCGATCGAGGTCGACTACGACCCGCTGCCCGCCGTGGTGGATGGCGCGGCGGCGCTGGCCCCCGGTGCGCCGCAGATCTGGCCCGAGGCGCCCGGCAACGAGGCCTTCCGCTTCGAGAAGGGCGACCGCGCGGCGATCGATGCCGCCTTCGC
The DNA here is from genome assembly GCF_005222755.1 of Roseomonas sp. HF4. Lineage (GTDB taxonomy): Bacteria > Pseudomonadota > Alphaproteobacteria > Acetobacterales > Acetobacteraceae > Neoroseomonas. The sequence goes on along the minus strand of NZ_STGD01000002.1, from coordinate 305,161 downwards.
CGCCGCGGCGCGCATCGTCTCGCTCGACCTGTTCAACAACCGCGTCCACGCACTGCCGCTCGAGCCCCGCGCCTGCCTCGCGCGCTTCGCGGATGGTCGCTTCGACCTGACCTATACCGGCATGGGCGTGCATGGCGCGCGGCGGCAGCTCGCTTCCATTTTCGGCCTGCCGGAGGCGGCCTTCCACCTCTCCTGCCCCGATGTCGGCGGCGGCTTCGGCGCGAAGAACCTGGTTTTCGCGGAATACGTGGCGGCGCTCGCCGCGGCGCGGCGCACAGGGCGCCCCGTGCGCTGGGTCGCCGGCGCCAGCGAGGAATTCGCCGCCTCCGTCCATGGCCGCGACCTGCGCGCGCGGGCGCGGCTCGCGCTCGATGCCGCAGGGCGCTTCACCGGGCTGGAGGTCGAGACCGTCGCCGCCATGGGCGCCTACCTCTCCGCCGTCGGCCCGCATTGCCCGACCAATGCCTTCAGCACGGCGATGGGCGGGGTCTACGCCATCCCGGCGATGCATCTGGTCGTGCGCGGCGCCTTCACGAACACGCTGCCGGTCGACGCCTATCGAGGCGCCGGCAAGCCCGAGGCGAACTACATCGTCGAGCGCCTGGTCGATGCCGCCGCGCGCGAACTGCATACAGACCCCGCCGCGCTGCGCGCCCTGAACATGATGGCGGATGCGCCGGGCGTCACGGCCATGGGCATGAAGGTCGATGGCGGACGGTTCGGAGCGAATCTCGAGGTCCTGGCGCGCGCCTCCGACGCGGAGGGCTTTCCCGCGCGCCGCGCCGAGGCCGCGACGCGGGGCGCGTTGCTCGGCCGCGGCGTGGCCTGCTTCCTGGAAACCGCGCGCGGCGCGCCGGGCGAATGGGCCAGCGCGCGGATCGACCCGGATGGCAGCGCCATCATCGCCGTCGGCACGCATTCGAACGGGCAGGGGCACGAGACCTCCTTCCCGCAGGTCGCCGCAGACAGGCTCGGCCTGGCAATCGATCGTGTGCGCTTCCTCCAGGCCGATACGGATCTGCTGTCGAACGGCCACGGCCATGGCGGCGCGCGCAGCCTGCACATGGGCGGCCATGCGTTGGTGCTCGCCGTGGATGCGCTGCTGGCCCGCGCACGCGCCATCGCCGCGCATCTGCTCCAGTCGGACCCTGCGGAACTCACCTTTGCCGAGGGCCGCTTCGTCGTGCGCGGCAGCGACCGCTTCGTGGACCTCGCCGGCATCGCGCGCGCCGCGGCCGATCCCGCGAGCCTGCCCGAGGGCATGGAGCCGGGCCTCTTGGCCGAGGCGCACAACGCCTCCGACCTCGTGACCTTCCCCAATGGGTGCCAGGCCGCCGAGGTTGAGATCGACCGCGATACTGGCCTTGCGCGCCTCACGCGCTACACGGCGGTGGATGACTATGGCCGCCTGGTGAACCCGCTGGTGACCGCGGGCCAGGTGCAAGGCGGCCTGGCGCAGGGCATCGGCCAGGCACTGCTCGAGGACATCGTCTACGACTGCGACTCCGGCCAGTTGCTGACGGGGTCGCTGATGGACTACGCGCTGCCGCGCGCCGACGACCTGCCCGACCTTGACGTGCTGCTGGAGGGCACGCCCACGGCAGCCAATCCGCTCGGCGTGAAGGGCGTCGGCCAGGCCGGCGCGATCGCCGCGCCCCAGGTGGTGATGAACGCGATCGCCGACGCGCTGGCCGCGGTCGGGGCCACCCCGCCCGACATGCCCGCCACGCCCGAGAAATTGTGGCGCGCCCTCAACCCCTGACGCGTCGCCAACGCCCAGGAGAAAGGATGGGCCGCGGCGGCGTTCACGCCCCCGCGTATCGTGCGGCCGCTTCGCCCGCCGCCCGCCCCGTCGCGAAGCAGGCCTGCAGGAGGTAGCCTCCGGTCGGCGCCTCCCAGTCCAGCATCTCGCCGCAGGCGAAGACGCCGGGGTGCTTCGCGAGCATCAACCCATCGTCCACCTCCTCCCATGCCAGCCCGCCGGCGGAGGAGATGGCGCGCGCGATCGGGAAGGCCGCCGTCAGGCGCAGTGGCAGCGCCTTCACCAGCGCGGCGATGTCGGAGCGTGCGGCGCCCGCGTGCAGCGCCTCCTGCACCAGTGCCGCGCCTGCCGGCGTCAGCCCCGCGATGCGTCGCAGGCGGTTCGGCAGCGACATCGTGCGCGGCGCCGCCGCGAGCCGCGCGGCGAGGTCCGCCGCCGCGACATCCGGCCGCAGATCGACCAGCAGCGTGGCGTGGCCCCGCGCCGCGATCGCGTCGCGCAGCGGTGCGGACAGGGCATAGACCGCGCCACCTTCGATGCCCTGCTCGGTCAGCATGGCCTCCCCCCGCATCATGGCGCCGCCGAGGGACAGTGCGATGCGCTTGAGCGGCGCGCCGGCGAAGCGCGCCCGCAGGTGGTCCGACCACGCCACCGCGAAGCCCATGTTGGACGGGCGGAACGGTGCGATGACGTACCCCGGCAGGAGCGACGCCCAGGCCCCATCGGAGCCGAGCCGTGGCCAGGAAGCGCCGCCCAACGCCAGCACGGTGGCCGCGGGTTGCTCGACCCGCTCGCCTTCCGGCGTCGCAAAGCGCAGCCCGCCATCCGCCGTGAAGCCCGTCCAGCGATGCCGCCCGCGCAGCGCCACGCCCATCGCCGTGAGCCGCGCCAGCCAGGCGCGCAGCAGGGGCGAAGCCTTCATCGCCTTTGGAAAGACCCGGCCGGAGGAGCCGACGAAGGTCGCCTGGCCGAGCCCCTCGCACCAAGCGACCAGCGCTTCCGGCGGGAAGGCACGAACGAAGGGCTCGAGCCGTGCGCGCGCACTGCCGTAGCGGTCGAGGAAACGGTCGAGCGGTTCGGAATGCGTCAGGTTCAGCCCGCCCCGCCCCGCGATCAGCAGCTTCCGCGCGGGTGAGGGCGTGTGATCCAGCACGGTGACGGCGGCGCCCGCCTGCGTCGCCGCCTCCGCCGCCATCAGGCCCGCAGGCCCGGCGCCGACGACGAGGATGTGCTGCGCCGGGCGCGGTCGATCGGCATCCTCGCGCCCTGCGGCGCTCCGGTCATCGGACGCGCTGGCTTGCTGCCGCGGCCGATTCAGACCTTCGCGCCCTGCGGCGCTCCGGTCATCGGATGCGCTGGCTTGCTGCCGCGGCCGATTCAGACCTTCGCACCATGCGGCGCTCCGGTCATCGGACGCGCTGGCTTGCTGCCGCGGCCGATTCAGACCTTCGCACCATGCGGCGCTCCGGTCATCGGACGCGCTCAGGCCGCGCTCCGCTCGAGCAACTCGATCGAGACGTTCTCAGGGGCGCGCAGGAAGCAGATGCGCACGCCCGGGCGGATCGTCGTCGGCTCCATCGTGAAGACCGCGCCCTTCGCCTTCAGCGCGGCGGTCACGCCATCGATGTCCTTCACCGCCAGGCCGATGTGCTCGAGCCCGCGATATGGCGCCGTGGGCGCCTCCCCCGTCGTGGGCTCGGTAATCGGCGAGACGAAGATCGCCTGCCCGCCGAGCATGAAGTCGATGCGCTGCGGGCTGCGCTTCAGCTCCACGCCGAAGATGCGCTCGTAGAAGGCGGCGGTCGCCTCCGGGTCCGGGCTGCGCAGGTGGATGTGGTCGAAGGTGAAGGCCGTCATCGGGGCGTCTCCGGTCAGATCGCGCGGGTTGCGCGCAGCGCTTCGCGCGCTGCGTCGTCGTAGCCGAGTTCGGCCAGCACCGCGTCGGTATCCGCGCCGAGCGGGCGCGGCGCCGCATCCGCGCTCGGCCCGCCATGGGCGAAGGAGAAGGGGGCGAGCGGCACCGCGAAGGGCGCGTCCACGCCCTCCGCGCCCGCGAAGCGGTGCATCACGCGCCGCGTCGCCACATGCGGGTCCGCCAGCGCCTCGGCGATGTCGCGCACGCGCGCGGCCGGGACATGGCGCGCCTGCAGCCAATCCTCCCAGTCCTGCGCGGTGCGCGTCGCCATGATCCCGGCCAGCGTCGCGCGTTCCTCGGCGTCGGCGGCAACGCGCGCCTCGTTTGTCGTCTTGGCCATATCCGGCCGGCCGAGCGCATCCCAGAGTCGCTTCTGCTGCCGCAGGTTGGAGGCGCCGAGCATCACCAGCCCGTCCTGCGCCGCATAACAGGAATTGGTCGCGAACTCGTGGTCGTTGCCCTTGGGCCGCGGTGCACGGCCGGTGATGCTGGTGGATGTCATGTGCGTCGCCATCATGACCAGCGCGACGTCGAGCATCGCAAGGTCTACGCGCTGCCCGCGCCCGGTGCGTTCCCGCTGGAACAGCGCGGCCGACAGCGCGAAGGCGCCCATGGTGCCGGTCGCGTAGTCGATCGCCGGGGCGCCGAGCTTGAGGGGCGCTACCTCCTTCGTCCCCGTGCAGGCCATCATGCCCGAGGTCGCCTGGATCACGTGGTCGTAGGCGGTCTGCTGCCCACGCGGCCCCTGCTGGCCGAAGGCGGAGATCGAGCAGTAGATGAGCCGCGGGTTGAGCGCCGACAGCGCCTCGTAGCCCAGGCCCAGCGCCTCGAAGGCGCCGGGGCGGAAATTCTCCACCAGCACGTCGGCGCCGGCGACGAGCGTCCGGAACACCTCGCGCGCCGCCTCCTGCTTCAGGTCGAGCGTGATGCAGCGCTTGTTGGCGTTCTGCACCAGGTACTGCGTGCCCATGCCGGCGCGGTTGAGGTCCCAGTCCGGGCCGTTGCCGCGGCTCTGGTCCGGGTCGCCCGGATGCTCGACCTTGATAACCTCGGCGCCGAGCAGGCCAAGCTGGTAGGCCGCGAAGGGCCCGGCCAGCACATGCGTCGCATCGACGATGCGGATGCCTTCGAAGGGTCGTGTCATGGCGGTCAGCCCAGCGAGACGTTGGCGCGGCGGATCAGCGCGCCCCAGCGCTCCCGCTCGGTCGCGATGTAGGCGCCGAAGGCGGCGGGCGCGATCGGCTCGGCCGTGGCGCCCTCGGTTTCGAGCCGCGCGCGGAAGGGCGCCTCGCCGAGGATGCGGTTGCAGGCCTCGTTCAGCCGCGCGACCAGCGGCGCCGGCAACCCGGGCGGGCCCACGATGCCGTACCACTGCAGCACGTCGAAGCCGGCCACGCCCTGTTCCGCGATGGTCGGGATGTCCGCCGCCGAGGGCAGGCGCGACAGCGAGGAAATCCCCAGCGCCCGCAACTGCCCCGCGCGCACCGGCGGCAGCGCCGGCGGCCCGCCCGTCATGGTCAGGTTGATGGTGCCGGATATGAGGTCCGTCATCATCGGGCCGGTGCCGCGATAGGGCACATGGGTCATGTCGGTGCCGGTCGCCTCCATGAAGGCGACCATGGCGATGTGCGCGGCGCTGCCGTTGCCGCCGCTGCCATAGGTCAGCCGCCCCGGGTCGCGCTTCGCCAGCGCGACCAGCGAGGCCACGTCGGTCGCCGCGAGCCGGTTCGTCACGACCAGGATGTTCGCGACCTTCGCCACGAGCGCGACCGGCACGAAGGCGCCGATGTCGAAGGCGAGGTTGCGATAGAGCGCCGGGTTCACCGCCAGCGTGCCGATATGGCCCATCATCAGCGTGTGGCCGTCGGGCGTGGCGCGGAACACCTGCTCGGAGCCGAGCGTGCCGCCGGCGCCGGGCCGGTTCTCGATCACGAAGGGCTGTCCGAACATCTCCGCCAGGCGCTGGCCCATCGCGCGCGCCAGGATGTCGGTCGATCCGCCCGGCGTGAAGGGCACGACCAGGCGGACCGGGCGGTCGGGCGAGGCGGGCTGCGCCTGCAGCGCGAAGGGTGCGAACGTCGCGCCGGCAATGGCGGCGCGGCGGGTGAGGCGGGTCATGGCGATCCCTCGATCAGCACGCCCTCGGCGCGCAGGGTGTCGATTTCGTCCGGCGTCAGGCCGGCCTCGGCCAGCACGGCGGCACCGTCGGCACCGAGCCGCGGCGCGGGCGGGCGTGCCGGCGCCTGCCCGCCCGAGAAGCGGTTCGGCGCGCCGATCGCCCAGGTCGCGCCCTCGGTCGGGTGGTCCTCCTCCCGCACCATGCCCACCGCTCGCAGATGCGGGTCGTCGATCAGCGACGCGATGGTGTTGTAGGGGGAGGCCGGCACGTCCAGCCGGTCGAAGATGTCGAGCCACTCCGCGGTCGTGCGGCCGCCCAGCGAGGTCGCGCGGATGTGGAAGTAGTCCTTCGTGTGCTGCACGCGCTGCGCGATGGTCGCGAAGCGCGGGTCGGTCTTGAGTTCCGGCCGGCCGATCGCCTCGAAGAACCCATGCGCCTGCGCGTCGGTATTGGCCGAGACGCAGATGTAGCCGTCCTTCGTCGGCAGCGGCTTGCCGTCAGGGCTCAGCACGCGATGGTCGCCGGGCGGGCCGAGCGGCGGGCGGAAGGAATGCGCGCCGAGGTGCTCCTGCATGATGTAGGCGGCCATGTTCTCGAACATCGGCACCTCGATCGCCTCCCCGGTGCCGGTCTTCTCGCGCCGGTACAGCGCGAAGCCGATCATCTGCGCGGCGATCAGTCCGACGGTGTGGTCTGCGACGAGGAACGGCACGTAGCGCGGCTCCCCGGTCGAGGCCGCGAAGCAACCCGCGACACCCGATGCACCCTGGATGACCGTGTCGTAGGCCGGCCGCCCGGCATAGGGCCCGCCGCTGCCGAAGCCGGTGATGGAGCAATGGATCAACCGCGGCGCCGCCGCGCGCAGGCCCTCGGCATCGACGCCGAGGCGCGCCTGGGCGTCGGGGCGGATGTTGGTGACGAACACGTCGACCGTGGCGGCCACCCGCCGCAGCGCGGCGATGCCCGCCGGCGACTTCAGGTCGATCGCGAGCGACCGCTTGCCCCGGTTGAAGTTGAGGAACTTGCCGTTCATCCCGGCGCTGCGCCCGCGGCCGGCCAGATGCCGCAGCAGGTCGCCGGTGGGCGCCTCGACCTTGATCACCTCCGCGCCGTGCTCGCAGAGCACATGCGTGCAGATCGGCCCGACCACCACGGCTGAGAGGTCGAGCACGCGCACGCCATCGAGCGGCCCCGCCATCAGCGGATCCTCGCCGTGATGCGCAGCGCCATGGCGCCGGCCTCGTCCTCCGCCCACAGCGTTCCGCCGTCGCCGCACAGCGTCGCCGTCCGCCCGCAGAACAGCGGCGCCATGGTGCGCGCCTCGTAGGATCGCACCGCCGCCCCCGGCGCGCGCCGCAGCGCCGCCTCCAGCAGGAACAGCGTCGTCACGCCGCCGTTCACGACCAGCGCCGGATAGCCCTCCACGTCGCGCGCATAATCCGCGTCGTAGTGGATGCGATGCCCGTTGAAGGCGAGCGCCGAGTAGCGGAACAGCATCACGGGGTCGGGCGCGAAGGCGTCGCGCCATGCGGCGACCGGCACCTCCATCGGCTTCTCCCGCGGTGCCGGCGCGTCGCGCTTGGGCTCCAGGTAGGCGATGTCCTGCTCCTCCACCGCCACCACGCCATCCGGCCCGCCGATGGTGTGCCGCAGCATCACGAAGATCATCGCCCCGCTGCGCCCGACCTTGGGGGTGATGGCGGCGATCTCGGTCTCGCGCGTGAGGTCATCCCCCACGCGCACCGGCGCGCGGTAGTCGAGCCGCCGCCCGCCCAGCATCCGGCGGGGCAGGGGGACCGGCGGCAGGAAATCCCCCGTCGCCGGATGCCCGTCCGGGCCGAGGGCCGCCTGCGGCGCCGCGTCGTCGAACAGCATGCAGAGCCAGTGGTTCGGCACCGGCGCGCCGCGCGCACAGGATACATCCGCGCGGTCGGTCAGCGCCGCCATGCGGCGCACGAGTGGCGCGGCCATCTCGTCGGCCACGATCCGCTTGCGCCCGACCCAGGATTGCAGGTCGCCGGTCATCAGAAGCCGTAGAGCCTGGCGGGATTGTCCACCAGGACCTTCTGCAGCGCGGCGGCATCGCCGAATTCCGGCAGCAGGTCCACAAGGTCCGCTTCGTCCGGTTCCCAGCGCACATTGGGGTGCGGCCAGTCGGTCCCCCACAGCACGCGGTCGGGCGCCGCTTCGATCAGCCGGCGCGCGAAGGGGATGGCATCGCGGAAGGGCGGCCCCTCGGCCGAGATGCGCTCGCTCCCCGACACCTTCACCCACCAGTTCGGCTGGCGCAGCAGGTCGAGCAGGATGCGGAAGGCGGGGTGGTCCATCCCCTCCGGCACCGGCACGCGGCCCATGTGGTCCACCACCACGGGCAGCCGCAGGCCGCGCAGCAGCGGCTCGAATTCCAGGAGGCTCGCGGCATCGAGGTGCAGAACGAGGTGCCAGCCCATCTCCTCGAGCCGGAGCGCCGTGCGCTTCAGCAGCGCCAGGTCCGGCACGCCGCCCAGGTGCTTGAGGAAGCCGAAGCGCACGCCGCGCACGCCGCCCAGGTGCAGAGCCTTGTATTCGGCGTCCCCGAATGTCTCGTCCACCAGCGCGACGCCGCGATAGGCGCCTTCGCTGGCCTCGATCGCATCCAGCATCGCCCGGTTGTCGGCCTTGTAGACCGTGGTCTGCACGATGACGGCACGATCGACGCCCAGCCGCGCATGCAGCGCGCGGAGGTCGTCCTTGTTGCGCTCCGGTGGCGTATAGGGCGCGCCCTTCGCCACGGGAAAGCGGTCGAAGGGCCCCCAGACATGCACATGCGTGTCGCAGCTGCCGGGCGGCAGGACGAAGTTCGGGCGGCGTTCGGAAGCCATGCTCACACCTTCGGGAAGTCGTAGAGCCGCGCCGGCGTGTCCGTCAGGATCTTCCGCCGCAGCGCCGGATCGGTCGTCCAGTCGAGGAACACCCGCAGCAGCCGCGCCGCATCCGGCCGCCCGCCATCGGGCCGCGGATGCGGCCAGTCGGTGCCCCAGACCAGCGCATCGGGATTGGCCGCGACCAGCGCGTCGTGGAAGGGCTTCGCCTCCAGGTAGTCGGGCTTCGTGGCACCCAGCCGATAGGTCCCCGACACCTTCGACATGTACCGCCCTTCGCCGACGCCGCGGACGAGAGCCTGGAAGCCCGGGTCGTTGATGCCGTGGCTGTGGTGCATCCGTCCCATGTGATCCACCACGATCGGCACCGGCACCCGGGCCAGCCGCGGCTCCAGCTCCGGCAGATGCCGCGCGTCGATCCACAATTGCAGGTGCCAGCCGAGCTCCGCCATGAGCGGGAAGAACGGCTCGATCTCCTCGAGCCGCACGCCGCCATGATAGGCCGCCTGCCCGTCGCGTCGGTACTCGTTGGCGCGCAGGCCGCGGATGCCGTCGCGATGCATCGCCCGCAGCGTCTCTGCCGTCGCTTCCCGCCCCACCACCGCCACGCCGCGCAGCCTGTCCGGCGCGCGCCGCAGCGCATCCAGCGTGCAGGCATTGTCGCGGTCATAGGCCGAGGGCTGGACGATCACGCCGCGGTCGAGCCCGAGCCCGTCGAGCAGCGCGAGGTAGTCCTCCAGCGTCTCGTCCTCCGGCGTGTAGGACCGCGGCTCGGCATAGGGAAACCGTGCCGCCGGGCCGAAGATGTGGCAGTGGCAGTCGGTCGCGCCCGGCGGCGTCTCGCGCTCGGTCACTGCGTGGTGATCCCGGCCGCGCGCACCACCTCGCGCGAGCGGCGGAGATCATCGGTGATGAAGGCGGCGAAACCGGCGGGCGTGGCGAGCGCGCCGGTTGCCGCCTCGCCGCCCATCGCCTCCATGCGGCGCCTGAAATCCGCCTCGGCGACGATCGCGGTCATCGCCTCGCCGAGCTTCGCCAGCGCCTCGGCCGGCGTGCCCGCGGTCGCCACCAGCCCGACATAGGAGGCGGCGGTGAAGCCCACCACGCCTTGCTCGATCATGGTCGGCGCATCGGGGAGTGCGGAGAGCCGCGCGGCCGAGGCGACTGCCAGGATGCGCCCCTTGTTATCGCGATGGAGCGGCAGTGCGGTCGAGAATTCGGTGAACAGCATCGGGATGTTGCCGGCGACGAAATCCGGCACCGCCGCGCCGCCGCCGCGATAGGGCACGTGCAGGATGCGCGCGCCGCTCGCCAGCTTGAAGGCTTCGAGCGAGAGGTGCGTGGCGCTCGCCACCCCGGCCGTGCCGGCGCCCAGCGCGTCGGGCTGCGCGCGGCTTGCAGCCACCACGTCCGCCACGCTGCGGAAGGGCGCGTTCGACTGCACCATCAGGCAATGCGCCACCTGCATCGCCATGGCGACCGGCGCGAAGTCGTTCTCCGCATCGTATGGCAGCCGCGCCTGCACCGCCGGGTTCACGCTGAGCGGCCCGTTCGAGCCGATCAGCAGCGTGTAGCCATCCGGCCGTGCGCGCGCGACCTCGGCCGCGCCCACGGCGCCGCCGGCGCCGGGCTTGTTCTCGACCACCACCGGCTGTCCGAGCTTCTCCTGCAGCCGCGGCTGCAGGATGCGCGCGATCGTGTCGGCATTGCCGCCGGCGGCGAAGGGGACGACCACGCGCACCGGCCGTTCCGGCCAGGCGGCGAGGGCCGGCAGCGGCAGCGCGGCGAGGCCGGCGGCCCCGGCTATCAACTGGCGGCGGCTGGTCATGGTCGTGTCCTCCGGGCGTTTGGTTGCGGCCACGATGCCACGCCCGCCCGTGCGGTCAAAACAGGCGCGCGGGCACGGCGACGGCGCCCTGCATCAGGCGCCGCGCGGTGCGGAACACCACCGCGCTGTCCGCGAACCAGCCGGTTTCGCGCTGCGAAACCTCGGCGCCCACCGACAGCACGCCGGAGGGGTTGGCGACCCGCACCTCGTCCCCCGCGATCGCGCCGGCGATGCGGGCTGGCAGCGACCCTTCGATGCGGCACGCCACGCCGAGCGCCATCCCGCCCGTCAGCGGCACCGCGCGATGCGCCCGCTCCATCGAGATCATGCGCACCGCGATGTCGTGCGTGCCCGCCGCGTGCTCCCCGCCGTCAAGCGCGCGATAGGCCGCCGGCGCCGCCACCACAGCGACCTTCGGGATCGCCAGCGGCGCATCCGCCGGCGCCGCGGCCAGGCCCATCCGCACCGCAGCCTGGCGGCGGAGCGCATCCAGCAGCGCCATCAGCGCGGGGGCGGCCTCGATCGCCTCCGGGCTCTCGGTGCCCGTCAGGCCGAGGTCCCGCGCATCGAGGAAGACGCAGGCATTGGCCGCATCCACCAGCGTCGCGCGATACGGTCGGCCGCCATGGTCCAGCACGTCGGTCGCGTTGCCCGTGGGCAGCAGCGCGCCCGTCGCACCCCCGCCCGGAGCCAGGAAGTCGAGCCTGATGCGCGCCCCGGTGCCGGCGACGCCCGCCATGGCGAAATCCCCCGCCACCGCCGCGCGCCCGCCGCGCACCGGAAACCGCGCATGAATGATGCGGCGCGTGTTGACCTGGTGGATGCGCACAAGCGCCTCCCCGTCGCTCGCGCGCACCAGGCCCTCGTCCACCGCGAAGGGCCCGACGGCGGAGGAGAGGTTGCCGCAGTTGGACGACCAGTCCACCAGCGGCCGGTCCACCGCCACCTGCGCGAAGGTGTAGTCCACATCGGCGTCCGCATGCGTCGGCGGGCCGATCACGACCGCCTTGGACAGCGAGGATATGCCGCCCCCCATGCCGTCCAGCTGCCGCTGGTACGGGTCGGGGCTGCCCAGCACCGCGAGGAAGATCGCATCCTGCCGGGCGCGATCGGCCGGCAGGTCCTTCGCGTGGAAGAACACGCCCTTGGAGGACCCGCCGCGCAGGAAGACGGCGGGGATGAAGGCCTGGTCCATCTGGTCGTTCCCTGTGGGGGCGCTATGCTGGGAGCCCCATCCAACCGGAAGCCATGCCCATGCTCGACCGTTCCGCCAAGGGCGTTTTCGTCATAGCCCCTACGCCCTTCCTGCCGGACGGCGCGCTCGACCTCGACAGCGCCGACCGCATGACCGACGCCTTCCTTGCCGCCGGCGCGGCCGGCATGACGCTGCTCGGCGTGATGGGGGAGGCGCCGAAGCTGACGCAGGAGGAAAGCGTCGCCTTCGTCGCCCGCGTGCTGAGGCGCGTGGCGGGCCGCGTACCGGTGGTGGTCGGCGCCTCGGCGCCCGGCTTCGCGCAGATGAAGGGTCTGTCGCGCGCGGTGCTCGACCTGGGTGCGGCCGGCATCATGGTCTCCCCGCCGCCTGGGCTGAAGGGCGACGAGGCGGTGGTTGCCTACATCGCGCAGGCGGTCGAGGCGGTGGACGCCCCCTTCGTGCTGCAGGACTACCCGCAGCTCACCGGCATCACCATGACCGCGCCGATGATCGCGCGCATGGCGCAGGATGCGCGCGTCGTCATGCTGAAGGCGGAGGACTGGCCTGGCCTCGACAAGCTGACCGCCGTCCGCCGGCTGGAAGCGGAAGGAAAGATGCCGCGCCTGTCGATCCTGGGCGGCGTCGGCGGGCAGTTCCTGCCCGAGGAACTCGCGCGCGGCGCGGATGGCATCATGACCGGCTACGCCTTCCCCGAGATGCTGGTCGGCGTCTGCAAGCTGATGTGGGCCGGCAAGCGCGACGAGGCGCAGGACCTGTTCGACCTGCACCTGCCGCTGATCCGCACCGAGGTGCAGCCCGGCCTCGGCCTCGCCATCCGCAAATACGTGCTGGTGAAGCGCGGCATCATCGCCCATGCGGCGCTACGCGCGCCGGGGCCGAAGCTGAGCGCGGAGACGGCGGCCGAGGTCGACTACCTGCTGGCGCGGCTGGCGCGCACCCAGCCGCTCGCCGCCGCGGCCTGATGGACCCGGCGGCGCTGGCGGCGGCGCCCGACGCCGAGGGCCTGCCGCCGCCGCTGGCCGCCCTCTGGCACGATGCGCGCGGGGACTGGGCCCGCGCGCACGAGATCGCGCAATCGATGGACACGGCCGACGGCGCCTGGGTGCATGCCTATCTGCACCGCAAGGAAGGCGACCTGCCCAACGCCGACTACTGGTACCGCCGCGCCGGGCGCCGCCGCCCGGCCGGCACGCTGCCCGAGGAATGGGCCGAGATCGCCCGCGCCCTCTAGCCCCGGCTGCCGATCACCCGTCGGATCGCGAAGGACGACTGGATCCGCGCGACGCCCGGCAGCCGCGACAACTGCTCCTTGTGCACCCGTTCGTAATCCGCGGCGTCGCGCACCTCGACGCGCAGCAGGTAATCCGCCATCCCCGTCATCAGGAAGCACTCCCGAACCTCGGCCAACCGCCGCACGGCCGTCTCGAAGCGCGACAAATGCTCCTCCGTCTGCCGGTCCAGCGTGATCTGCACGATCACCGTCACCGCATCGCGCGCCTGCGGCTCCTCGATGATCGCCGTGTAGCCGCGGATCACGCCGCGGCCTTCCAGTAGGCGCAGCCGCCGCAGGCAGGCGGATTGCGACAGCCCCACCGCTTCCGCCAGCGCTGCGTTGGTCATCCGCCCGTCCTGGCGGAGGGCCTTGACGATGCGCTGGTCGGCCTCATCCAGCATCGGCAGATTCTGCGAACATTCAGCATATCCTGCGATCCAATCACTGCCATATAGCAGGAACAGCGACCCTTTCGCAGCAAATGCATATGCGTCTCCGTCATCATCACGGCATCGGAGCGAAGGGGTTCCCCACCATGCGCGTCATCGTCCTCGGCAGCGGCGTCGTCGGCGTCACCAGCGCCTGGTACCTGGCCCGCGCGGGCCATGAGGTCACCGTGCTCGACCGCCAGCCCGCCGCCGGCATGGAGACCTCCTTCGCCAATGCCGGCCAGCTCTCCTACGGCTATTCCGCCCCCTGGGCCGGCCCGGGCATTCCGGTGAAGGCGCTGAAGTGGCTGATGATGCGCCATCGTCCGCTGGTGCTCTGGCCGCGCGCGGACCAGCGCCTCTACACCTGGCTCGCGTCGATGCTCGCGAACTGCACGGAAGCCGCCTACCGGCTGAACAAGACCCGCATGGTCCGCCTCGCGGAATACTCGCGCGACTGCCTGGGCGACCTCAGGCGCGAGACCGGCATCGCCTATGACGGGCGCTCCATGGGCACGCTGCAGCTTTTCCGCACGCAGAAGCAGCTCGATGCGGTCGGTGGCGACACCGCCGTGCTCGATACTTTCAAGGTTCCCTACGAGGTGCTGGACCCCGCCGCCTGCATCGCCGCGGAGCCGGCGCTGCGCCACGTTCCGGGCAAGTTCGTGGGCGGGCTGCGCCTGGCGGACGATGAAACCGGCGACGCGCACATCTTCACCCAGCGCCTGGCCACCATGGCGGAGGCGATCGGCGTGCGCTTCCGCTACGGCGTCACCATCAAGGGGCTGCGGACCGATGGCGACCTCGCGAGCGGCGTCGTCACCGCCACGGGTGTGGAGACGGCGGATGCCTACGTCGCGGCGCTCGGGTCCTTCACCCCGGCGCTGCTGGCCCCGCTCGGCGTGCGGGTACCGGTCTATCCGGTGAAGGGCTACTCGCTGACCCTGCCGGTGAAGGACGGGGCCGGCGCGCCCGTCTCGACCGTGATGGACGAGACCTACAAGGTCGCCATCACGCGCCTCGGCGACCGCATCCGCGTCGGCGGCACCGCCGAGCTCGCCGGCTTCTCGCTCAAGCTCCGCAAGCCGCGGCGCGAGACGCTGGAACACTCCGTGACGGACCTTTTCCCCCGCGGCGGAGACGTGGCCGAAGCGTCCTTCTGGACCGGGCTCCGCCCCATGACGCCGGACGGCACGCCGGTCGTCGGCCCCACGCGCCTGCGTAACCTCCATCTCAACACCGGCCACGGCACGCTCGGCTGGACCATGGCCTGCGGCTCGGGCCGGCTGCTCGCCGACCTCGTCACCGGCCGCAAGCCGGAGATCGAGGCCGCAGACCTCGCGATCGACCGCTACGCCGCCGCCTGACCTTCACGCCATGGCGGTTCCCTGCGACGCTCGCGTCCAGGAGGACCCGTCATGCCGAAAATCGCCATCCACGTCGAATTCCAACCGAAGCCGGGCTGCCACGCCGCCTTCGACGCGCTGATCCGCGAACACGCCCGCCTGACCCTCTCCGAGGAACCGGGCTGCGAGCGCTTCGAGGTGCTGCAGCCGCTCAAGGCCGACGGCACGCGCGACGAAGGCCGCATCATGCTGGTCGAGGTCTATGCCAGCCAGGATGCGGTGAAGGCGCATGTCGCCAATCCGCGCATGCCGAAGGTGCGCGAAGCCTATACGCCGCTGATCGAGCAGCGGATCCTGACCATGTGCGAGATGTGAGGCCGGGGGGAGAAGGGAACTTCTCCCCTCGGACCCCCCTTGACCTTTTCTGCGACCTGGCGCCGGGCCGGGTCCGCGACCCCGGACGGAAGGACGCGACGATGCGCAACCCCATGGACCTGACGGGCCGCACCGTCGTCGTCACCGGCACCGGCCAGGGCATCGGCCGCGCCATCTCCGAACTCGCGCTCGACCTCGGCGCTAACGTCGTGATGGTGGAGCGCAACCCCGCGACGCTCGCCGCGGTGTCGGAGGCGCTCGCCGGGGACCGCACCCTGCCCCTGCAGGGCGATGTCACCGACGAAGCCTTCTGCGCGCGCGTCGTCGAGGAAGCCGCAGCCCGCTTCGGTGCCGTGCATGGCCTCGTGAACAATGCCGGCATCACGCGCCCGGCAATGATCGAGAAGATGACCCTGCCGCAGTGGCAGGCCGTGATCGACGTGAACCTCACCGCCTGCCACCTGATGCAGCAGGCGGTCGGGCGCCACATGATCGCCCGCGCGCGCGGCGGCGAGGCGGCGCCGGGGGCGATCGTCAACATATCCTCGACCGCGGGCAAGCGCGGCTCGATCGGTCAGGTGAACTACTCGGCCGCCAAGGCCGCGCTGTTCGGCATAACCATGACCGCTGCGCGGGAATGGGCGCGCTACGGCATCCGCGTGAACAGCGTGGGCTTCGGCACGGTGGAGACGCCGATGACCGAGACCATCCGCTCCGACCGCTTCCGGGAACAGACGCTCGCTCGCATCCCGCTCGGCCGCGTCGCGCAGCCGGCTGAGGTCGCGCCGCTGATCTGCTTCCTGCTGTCGGAGGCGGCCTCGTTCATCACGGGGCAGAACTGGCTCGAGGATGGCGGGAGCCACATGCAGCCGTGACGGGACGGGGAGGGGGTCCAGTGGAACGTCTCCCCTCTTTGGCAGATGGCGCCGCAGTCCACATGACGGGTGCCAGGTGACAAAAATAGGAGGGGGGTTCGTGGGAGGTTCACCTCCCCCGACCTTCAATCGGCCGGCGCAAATCCGGGCGGCACCTCCAGCGAGGGGTTCTCCGCGAACATCCGCGCCCAGGCCCGCCGCGCGACCCTGTCCGCCTCCGCCACGATCGCCGCCTCGTCCATCGTCGTCACGCGTCCCTCCCGCATGATCCAGGCGCCGTCGACCATGACGTCCGTCACGTCCGCCGCCTGGCCCTGGTGGACGAAACCGCTGACCGGGCGCATGCGCGGCACCAGGTGCGCGCGGTCGGTCCGCACCATGATCAGGTCCGCGCGGTTGCCTTCGGCCAGCCATCCGCCGTCCGGCACCTCCATCGCCGCGTAGCCGTTGCGGGTAGCCCAGCGCAACGCCTGTTCGGGTGTCGGCGCGCGGCCGTCCGCGCGCCGGATGCGCTCCATGAAAAGCCCCGTGCGCATCGCCTCCACCATGTCCTCGGCCATGTTGTCGGTGCCGATGCCGATGGTGCAGCCCTCGGCCTCCAGCACCGAGACGCGGGGCGAAAGTCCGCGCCGCGCCGCGATGGCGGGGTTGAAGGACACGCGCGCCCGTGCCCGGCCGAGCAGGGCTTCCTCCCGATGCGCCATGCAGCGGCAATGCGCGGCCACCATCCGGTCGCTGACGAAGCCTTCCGCGTGCAGGTATTCGGTCGGCAGCATGCCGCGATGCGCCTCGACCGCTGCGACCTCGCCCCAGATCTGGTTCAGGTGGACGGTGCAGACGCAGTCGAGCCGTTCCTGAAGCCCGCGCAGGCGGCGCAGCATGGGTGGCGAGCACATGTCCGGCGCCCAGGCCGCGACCCCCACCCGGATGCGCCCGCCGGCCTTGCCGTCCCAGGCCGCGTGCAGGCGGGAAATGCGCTCGAGGCCGTCCTCGCCCAGGCGCTCCGATACCTCGAAGGACCCCGGGTCGCCGATGCCCGCATCGGCGCGGTCCCAGGCGCGCTCCGCGAGTAGCAGGCGCAGCCCCGTCGCCTCCAGCAGTGGGGCATAGCCGGCGATCCCGGCGCCGTCCTCGAGCAGCGCAGTGGTGCCGCTGCGGATCGCCTCCAGCGCGCCGAGCTGGACCATCAGCCCCGTCTCCTCGGCCGAGAGCGGCGGCAGGGGCAGGGGCGAGAGCCCGCCGCAGAAGGGCGGGGCGTGCGGCGGCGAGAGATCCTCGAAGATGCCGCGCGCCAGCGTCATGCCGAGATGCGTGTGGATGTTCGCGAAGCCCGGCATCACCATCCGGTTCCGCCCATCCACGACCTCGGCCCCGGGGAAGCGGCCGCGCAGCGCCGGCGTGGCCCCGATGGCCGCGATCCGCCCGTTCTCGATCGCGATGGCGGCGCCGTGGTGCAGCGTGTCGGCGTCGTCGACCGTGACGATGGTCGTGTCGGTGATCAGGATCGTCATGCGCGCCTCCGGGTCCAGGCCGGAAGGCTCGCGCCGGCTCAGCCGTCTGTCGAGGGGGCGAGGATGCGCAGAACGGCCTCGGCCGCGGCCTCGGAGGGCAGGCCCTCCGGCGCGCGCAGCTTCGCAAGCGCCTCGGCGAAGCCTGCGCGCTGGGCGGCCGCCACCGCCGGGTCCAGCATCGGGCGGAGCAGGGCCTCGGCCAGGGCATCCGGCACGCAGTCCTGCTGGATGCGCTCGGGCACGACCTCGCGTTCCGCCATCAGGTTCACGAGGGAGGCGTGCGGCACCTTCACGAGCCGTCGCACGATGGCTGCCGTGATCGGGTTCACGCGATAGGCGACGACGTGCGGGATGCCGGCCACCGCCATTTCCAGCGACGATGTGCCGGACTTGATCAGCCCCGCGCCCCCGCCCTCGGCGACGGCCGCGAAGGCATCGTGCTTGGCGTCGTTGCCTTCGACCAGGATCGGCGCCACGGGCCAGCCGGCGGCGGCCGCGCGCACCGCCTCGGCTACGATGGGCGCCACGGGCACGACCGGCCGGAGGCCCGGCAGCCGCACCGCGGCGATGCGGAGCGCTTCCCCGAACAGCGGCAACAGGCGCTTCGCCTCCATCCTGCGGCTGCCCGGCATGACGATCACCGGGCGCTCGTGCGGCGCCAGCCCGTGGGCGGCGCGGAAGCGTGCGGCGTCGCCGGCATCGGCCCCGCTTTCCAGCACCGGATGGCCCACGAAGGTCACTGGGATGCCGGCGTGCTCGAAGAAGACCGGCTCGAAGGGCAGCAGGCAGAGGATGCGGTCGACCTTCTGGCGCAGCTTCACCACGCGCCCCGGCCGCCAGGCCCAGACCTGCGGCGCGACATAGTGCACGACCGGCTGCCCGAAGGGCTTCACCAGAGCGGCAAGGCGCAGCGTGAAGCCCGGGCTGTCGATCGTGACCAGCACCGCCGGGCGCCGCCGCGCGACGTCGGCGGCGGCGTCGGCCAGCAGGCGCTTCAGCCGGAACACCTTGGGCAGCACCTCGAGCAGGCCCATCAGCGCGAGCTCGCGATAGTCGAACAGGCTCTCGATGCCCTGTTCCGCCATGCGCGGCCCGCCGATGCCGGCGAATTCCAGGTCCGGCCGCCGCCGGCGCAGCGCCGCCACCAGCCGCGCGCCGAGCACGTCGCCCGAAGCCTCGCCCGCCACGAGATAGACCAGCGTCATGCGAAGACCGCCGGCTGCGGCCAGGCGAAGGGGGCCTTCGGCCAGTCGCGGTGGTTCAGCACCTGGCCATCCTGCCGCACCGCCTCGATCCGCGCGGGGTCGAGGGTGCAGAACACCCATTGCTCGGTATCCAGCGCGCCGCGCGCCAGCACGCCGTCCTCGGGGAAGCCGCGGTCCACGGGGCCGAACACCGCCGCATGGCCGCGGTTCGCGTCGAGCGCGGCCGACCAGGGCGCCTCGCCCACCGTCGGCGTGATGGCGACGAAGCACTGGTTCTCCATCGCGCGCGCGGCGGCGCCGATCCGCACGCGATTGAAGCCCGCCATGGTGTCGGTGCAGGTTGGGCCCAGCACCAGCCAGGCTCCGGCCTCGACCTGCACGCGGACATGCTTCGGGAATTCGAGGTCGTAGCAGATCGACACGCCGATCCGCCCCCAGGGCGTGTCGAAGACACCGGGGTCGGCTCCCTGGGAGACGCCCCAGCGCTCGCTCTCGAACCGGGTCATGGCGCGCTTCTCCTGCATGGCCATGCGCCCGTCCGGCATGATGAGCGGCGCGCGGTTCACGACGCGCCCATCCGCCGCGCGCACCGGCAGCGTGCCGGGCAGCAGCCAGACGCCGAGGCGCCGGGCTGCCGCCTGCATCGCGTCCAGGATCTCGGGCGCGGCAGCCACCATGGCGGCGAGTTCCGCCGCCTCGTCCGGTGCGTTGCGGTCGGCGAGCGTCGCGCCGAGTTCGACGCAGGCGTATTCGGGCAGCACCAGCAGGTCCGCCTGGGCGCGCCCTTCCTCCAGCCGCGCATCCAGCGCGCGCGCGAAGGCGGCGACCGATCCGGGCCGGCCGACACGGTACTGCAGCAGGCCGAGCCTGAGCGGCGCGCTCACAGCGGATCCTTCGCCCAGAAGCCGAGGGCGTGCAGCGTCGCGCGGTCGTCGCCCACTTCGCGCCAGTCGAACACCACCGAGATGTCGGCGCGCCGGGCATAGCCGCGCTTCCGCCAGAAGGCATCGAGCGGCACGTAGCCGGCCGGCCGGCGCGGGTCGTTGTCGTTGCGCGTGACGGCGCAGAAGGCGGCGGCCTCGAGGCCGAGGCCGCGCGCATGCGCCTCCCGCATCTCGAAGAAGCGGACGCCCGCGCCGCGGCCGCGGTAGTCCGGCAGCAGGACGCTTTCCCCGAAATAGCACCAGCGCGCCGGGTCCATGCCGCGCGCGGCAAAGGCATCGCGAACGCGCGGCGTCGCCTCGGCCATGGGCTGGCAGGTCGCGCAGCCGACCGTGCGGTCCCCGTCCAGCGCCGCGATCACCGCCGCGCCGGGGCTGTCGGCATAGGCGGCAAGGTAGGTTTCCTCGTAGCCGGCCTCGCCCTCGTAGAGGTAGGGCCATTCGCGGAAGACGGCGATCCTGAGCCCTGCGAGGCGCGGCAGCCAGGCGCGCAGCCGATCGCCGTGCAGGGTCTCGAAACGCAGATGGACAGGCTCCATGACGCGATGCATAGGGGCCGGCCCGCGCGCGTGGAAGAGGCCGGCTTCATGAACCCTGTCGAAATCCTGGGCCTCGTCGCGGGCTGCCTGACGACCGCCGCCTTCGTGCCGCAGGCATGGCGGACGGTGCGCACGGGCAGCGCGCGGGATTTTAGCGCCGCCATGCTGGTGCTGTTCGTCGCGGGCATCGGTCTTTGGCTGGCCTATGGCCTGCTTGCCGGCATCGCCGTCGTGACGGCTGCCAATGTCGCGACCCTCGCGCTGACGCTGCCGATCCTGTGGGTGAAGATCCGCGAGCATCTGCGCTCCCGCGCCGGGACGAGCCCTTAGCGCCCTGTCCGATCGGACGTGGCGCTAGCGCTCGCGGACCAGGCGGAAGCCGACGAAGGAAAAGCGCTCCGTTGTCCGCCCGCGCACGCGGTTGCCTGCGCGCACGTACCAGGGCAGGTGGCTCCAGGATCCGCCCCGCATCATCCGCTCCGAGCAATCCCCCTCGGTGCGCGCCGAGCCGTCGCTCAACTGCCCGGAGAGGTTCGGATTGAGGCAATCCGCCGTCCACTGCCAGACGTTGCCGAGCATGTCGAAGAGCCCGAAGGCGTTCGCCCGGAACCTGCCGACCGGTGCCGTGTGGATGAAGCCGTCGGTGCAGCGGAAGGTGAATTGCGGCCGCCGGTCGAGATTCAGCGCATTGGCCAGGGTGAGGTCCGCCACATTGGCGTTGGCGCAGGCGCTGGAGCCTGAATCGCCCCACCAGCGCGTTCCCGTGGTGCCGGCGCGCGCGGCGAATTCCCACTCCGCCTCGCTCGGCAGGCGATAGGTCCGGCCGGCCTTCTGCGAGATCCAGGCCGCGTAGGCCGTGGCGTCGCTCCAGGTCACGCAGACCACGGGGTGGTCGTCGGTCTGCGGAAAGCCCGGGTTCCGCCAGTCGGAATCCGGCTGCTCGAGATATTCGTACGACGTGCCGCTGTTGACGAAGGTAAAGCAGCCCGGGACGGTCGGCCGGTCCGTCGCCTGGACGAAGGCCGCGTATTCGCCCCGCGTGACCGTACGCGGCGCCATCGCCAGCCCCGGGGCGATCACCACGCGGGTCAGCGGCACCGAGCGGCCGCGCAGCCCCTCGGGCACGCTTTCCAGTTCTTCCTCCCGGACCGTAGCGCCCATGGTGAAGGCGCCGCGCGGCAGCATGACCATCTGCGGGCAGTCGGCACAGTCGCGGACCAACTCGGGCCGCTGGCCAAGGGCGGGCGATGCGCCGAGGGCGGCGATCATCAGCAGGAGGAGAAGCGGGCGCGCGGCGCGCGGCTGAAGGGAGGGCATGCCATGTTCCTACATCACGAACATGAGCGATTGGTAGCCTCGTGAGCGGTCAGGCCTTGGCGGGTGTCGCCTGGTCCCGCGATGCGGCGAGGAAGGCGGCCAGCCCCTCCACAACCACCGCGCGCGGCACGTCCCGCAGGACGAAGGTGATGCGCGACCGGCGGTCGTGGTCCTCGGGCCAGGCTGCAAGCCGCGCTGGTGGATGAAAGAGGTGCTGCACGCCATGGATGGCGACGGGCCGTTCCTCACCCGCGATGTTGAGCAATCCCTTCACCCGCAACAGGCTTGTGCCCCTGGTCACAGACAGCATCTCGAGCCAGGTCGCGAGCCCGTCCCAGGGGAGCGGGTCGTCGAACACCAGGCCGAAGGCATGGATGCGCGCATCGTGCCGGTTCACGTCGTGGTGGTGATGATGGCCGTGGTGGCCGCCCGCCGCGGCTTCGGCGGCCAGCCAGGCGGCGACTTCGGGGATGCGGCCCGCTGTCGCATGCCCGCCCAAGCCGATGACCGTGGCGGGGTCGAGGTCCCCCGACACGGCGCGGATGCGGGGCGCCGCGGGGTTCAGCGCCGCGACCCGCGCATCGAGCGCTGCCACCGCCGAGGGCTCGGCGATGTCGGTCTTGGTCAGCACGATGCGGTCGGCCATCGCGGCCTGCTTCACCGCCTCGACCTGGGTGTCGAGCGTCGCGGCGCCGGTCGCGGCATCGACCAGCGTGACGACGCCGTCCAGCACGAAGGCCGAGAGCGCCACCGGGTCCGACATCAAGGTCTGCAGGATCGGCGCCGGGTCCGCGAGGCCGGTGGTCTCGATCACGACGCGCGCCACCGCCTGCCCGCCCTCCGCCCGGACCGCGAGGTCGCGCAGCGCGCGGACGAGGTCGCCGCGCACCGTGCAGCAGAGGCACCCGGCATTGAGCAGCACCGTGTCCTCGTCGATCCGCTCGACCAGCAGGTGGTCGAGCCCGATCTCGCCGAACTCGTTGATCAGGACCGCGGTGCCCGCCATGCCGGGCGCCCTGAGCAACCGGTTGAGCAGCGTGGTCTTGCCGGCGCCGAGGAAGCCGGTCAGCACCGTGACCGGGATCTTGGCCGGCCTCATGCGCCGTAGAGCGCCTTGGGATCGACCTCGGGCTCGGCGATGGCCGCGAGCGCGCCGTCGCGCACCGCGCGGAAGAAGCAGTTGCGCCGGCCGGTGTGGCAGGCGACGCCCACCTGGTCCACGAGTGCCAGCAGCGTGTCCCCGTCGCAGTCGAGGCGGAGGTCGACCAGCCGCTGCACCTGCCCGGAGGTCTCGCCCTTCCGCCACGGTGCGCCGCGGGACCGCGACCAGTAGCAGACCCGGCCTGTCGCGAGCGTCTCGGCCACCGCGTCCCGGTTCATCCAGGCCATCATCAGCACCTCCCCCGTGTCGTGCTGCTGTGCGATGCAGGGCACGAGCCCCGCGGCGTCGAAGCGGACGGCATCGAGGAACTGTCGTGTGGCGGTGGGGTCTGCGGAGCTCATGGCCTCATGATATAGTATCGGCCGCCATGATCGGAAAACGCGCATGACCGCCGCCATCGGCCGCGACCGCCAGTTGCAGGAGGCCGAGGAGGCGTGCCTGCGCCGTGGCGCCCGGCTGACGCCGCTGCGCCGGCAGGTGCTCGAGTTGATCCTCGACGCCGATGCGCCGGTCGGCGCCTATGCGCTGCTCGACCGCCTGAAGGCCGATCGGCCCGGGGCGGCGCCGCCGACCGTCTACCGCGCCCTCGATTTCCTCCTGGAGCATGGGCTGGTCCACAAGGTCGAGCGCCTGAACGCCTTCATCGGCTGCGCCGATGCCGGGCATGGCCACGTCCACGACCACGGCCATCCGCACCAGTTCCTGATCTGCCGGCGCTGCGGCACCACGGTCGAGATCGCCGACGACGCGGTCGCCCGGGCGATTGCCGAGGCGGCTTCGCGTGCTGGCTTCGCCGCCACCGAGTCGACGGTCGAGATCGAGGGCACCTGCGCGCGCTGCGCAGCCGCCTGAGCAGGCGCCGCATCCCGCGAACTTGCACGGCGTCCCGGGCGGTGCGGCAGCGGAACTGGTTCATGCTTTTGCTTGCTAGGGTCCGTGCCCTCGGCAACCATTTGGAGCCGCGGCCAATACGGTGCCGCGGAGGAGGAACGACCCTGCCATGACCTTCAGCCGCATTCCCGCTGCGCTGCGCCGCGCCGGCATCGGGCTCGCGCTTGCCGCGGGCTTCGCCGCCGGGCCCGCCGCCGCGCAGGGCCAGACGGCCGCGCCGGCCTTTACCACCGGGGAACTCGCCCGCGCCTGCGGCCCCGCGGCCGGCGACGCCAATGCGCTCGCCTCCCGTTCGGTCTGCTATGCCGTGCTCGTCACGGTGGGCCAGATGCACGCGATCTACACGGCAGGCCGCCAGGCCGCGCGGCCGGTGTTCTGCCTGCCCAATCCTTCCCCCACCATGGAGGATGTGTCGGCGCGCTTCGTGTCCTGGGCCGCGGCGAATCCCCAGCATGCGGGCACCCGGGCGGCAGAGGGCGCGCTGCGCTTCGCCGCCGCAACCTATTCCTGCCCGCAGCCGTCCGCGGCGCGTCGGCGCTGATCGGGAGGAGCAGAGAATGACCAAGATGAAGCCCCTTCGCCTGGCCGCGGTCCTGCTGCTCGGCATCGGCGTCGCCGGCTGCGAGGGCATGACTGACTCGCAGCGCGCCACCGTCACGGGTGCCGGCATCGGCACGCTCGGCGGCGCCGCGATTGGATCCCTGTCGGGCAATGCCGGCATGGGTGCGCTGATCGGCGCCGGCGTGGGCGGCGCCTCCGGCTTCGCGATCGAGCGCGGTCGCCGCTGAACGAGGCGGGCCGGCGGTCCATCCGCCGGCCCGACCCGACTTACCTCGGCAGCGTCGCCAGCCCGCGCTCGAGGTCGGCGGTCAGGTCCGCCACGTCCTCCAGCCCGATATGGATGCGCACCGCGTAGCCGCCGAGGTCCGGGCTGGTCGCCGTGCGCGTGATGAAGCCGGTGGTCGGCAGCGCCAGGCTCTCGAACCCGCCCCAGGACGCGCCGATCCCGAACAGCTCCAGGCTGTCGATGAAGCGGAAGATGTCCGCTTCCATGTAGCGAGGCTGGAGCACCACCCCGAACAGGCTGCACGACCCGGCGAAGTCGCGCGCGAACAGCGCGTGCTGCGGGTGGCTCGGCAGGCCGGGATGCAGCACGCGCTGCACTTCGGGCCGGCTTTCGAACCAGCGCGCGACGGCCAGACCGCTTTTTTCCTGGTGCTTCAGGCGCACCGGCATGGTGCGCGCCCCGCGCAGCGCCAGCCAGCAATCATCCGGCGCGGCGAAGTGCCCCATCTGCGACGCGGCGGTGCGGACCGTGAGGTAGTCTTCCTCCGTCACCGTGGTGATCGAGCCCAGCAGCACGTCGGAATGCCCGCCGACATACTTGGTCAGCGCCTGGATCGACACGTCCACGCCCTTCTCGAAGGGCATGAAGTTGTGGATGCCCCAGGTGTTGTCCATCAGCACCTTGGCGCCCCCTGCATGCGCCGCGCGGGCGATGGCCGGGATGTCCTGGATCTCGAAGGTGTGGGATCCCGGGCTCTCGGTGTAGACGACCTTGGTGTTCGGCCGCATCAGCGCGGCGACCTCGGCCTCGCCGATCGTGGGGTCGTAGAAGGTGGTCTCGATGCCGTAGCCCGCGAGCAGCCCGCCCGCGATGTTGCGCGCCGGGCCGTAGACGCTGTCGGGCATCAGGCAATGGTCGCCGGCCTTGAGATAGGCCATCAGCGGCACCGTCACGGCGGCGAGGCCGGTTCCCACCAGCACGCAGCGCGTCGCTCCCTCGATCTCGCAGATCACGTCCTCGAGCGCGTAATGCGTCGGCCCGCCCGCGGTGCCGTAGGTCATCACGCGGTTGAAGCGGTCCTTGGCGGAGGTCCGCCGGCTTTCGCAATCCGGGTGCAGCACCGTCGACCCGCGGTGCACCGGCGGGTTCACGAAGCCATGCGCGCGGGTGCCCGCGCGGCCCGCATGGGACATGCGCGTCGCGAAGCGGTGCTCGGCGTGCGGCGTCTGGGCGTCGTCGGGCATCAGGCTGTCTTCTCTTTGGGGGTTTCCGGGCGGGACGCCCATTCGGTCCAGGATCCGTCGTAGACGGCAGGCTCGGGCAGGCCCGCGCGCGCCATGCCGAAGGCCAGCACGCAGGCGGTCACGCCCGACCCGCAGGAGGTCACGACGGGCCTGCCGCCGGCCGCGCCGGCCGCGGCGAAGATCGCGCGCAGCGCCGCCGGGTCCTTCATGCGGCCGTCGGGGCCGGCCATCTCGGTCACCGGCACGTTGGCGGCGCCGGGCATGTGGCCCGACGGCAGGCCCGCGCGTGGTTCAGTCGCCGTGCCGTCGAAGCGGCCCTTGGCCCGCGCGTCCAGCACCAGCGCCGAACCGTCGGCCACGATCCGCTTCACGTCCCCGATCCCGGCCAGCATCGCCGCGCGGAAATCCGGCACGAAGGCGGCGGGGACGGGGGCAGGGGCCTCCCCGCTCCCGGTCGGCCGGCCTTCCTTGATCCAGGCCGGCAGACCGCCATCCAGCACGGCCACACGGTCATGCCCGAACAGCCGCATCATCCACCAGCCGCGCGGCGAGGACCGCAGCCCGTGCTGGTCGTAGAACACCACGCGGTGGTCGTTCGATACGCCGAGCGCACCCACCATCCGCGCGAAGCGCGCCGGCGTCGGCACCATGTGCGGCAGGTCGGTCGCATCGTCCGCGATGGCGTCGATGTCGAACATCCGCGCGCCCGGGATGCGCGCGGCGCGGAAGGCGTCGTGCTTGTTGCCGGGCTCGTTGGGCAGGAAGGTCGAGCAGTCGAACACCACGAGGTCCGGCTTGCCCAGTTCCGCCGCCAGCCATTCGGTCGAGACCAGCATCTCCATCGGCGTCACTCCCCCACCAGCACGAGCGATACGCGCCGGTTGGCCTTTCCCTTGTTCTCGATCTTCGCGACCTCGACCCGCCCGATCTCGCCCGTGCGGCGCACATGCGTGCCCCCGCAGGGCTGCAGGTCGACCGGCGCCTGCTCCGGCCCGATGCGCACCAGGCGGATCCGCCCCGACCCGCGCGGCGGCTGCACCGAGAGGGTGCGCACCAGCGAAGGGTTCGCGTCGAGCTCGGCCTCGCTGATCCAGCGCTCGCTCACCGGATGGTCGGCCGCGACCAGGGCGGCCAGCCCCTCGGTCAGGCTTTCCTTCGTCGGCGGCTCGGGCAGGTCGAAATCGAGGCGCGACTTCTCCGCCCCGATCTGCCCGCCCGTGACGCCGGCGCCGGGGATCAGGCTGCACAGCAGGTGCAGGGCGGTGTGCATGCGCATCAGCCGGTGGCGCCGCGGCCAGTCGAGCACGACTGTCACCTCGTCCCCGACCGCCGGCAGCAGCGCGCCGGGGGCGGCGATGTGCAGCACCGTCTCATCCGGGCCCTTCAGCGCGTCGGCCACGGCCATCTCGCCGCCCGGCCAGCGGAGCGACCCGACATCGCCCGGCTGCCCGCCCGCGCGCGCATAGAAGACGGTCCGGTCGAGCACCACGCCCTCCGGCGAGGCGGCGACCACGCGCGCCGCGATCTCGCGCGCATAGGCATCGTCGCGATAGGCCAGTTCGGTCGCCATTCAGCCCGTCCATTCCTGCAGCAGGGCCGCCCGCCGTCGCGCGAAGCCCGCGAGGCAGAGCGCGCCGGTGGCGTTGGCCATGCGGTTGGCCATGCGGTCGTCACTCGTGTCGTCCAGCATCGCCAGCGCCTCCGTGGCCGGGACCACGCGCAGCCGGATGTCCTCGTGCTCGGACTGCAGCCCATGATGGCCGAGGATGCCGGGCTCCGGCAGGCGCACCCGCGCCACGAACAGGCTGATGGTCTCGTCCGAGCCGCCCTGGTTCAGGATGTAGCGGCCGATCGGCGCGAAAAGGTCGGGCGCCAGGCCCGTTTCCTCCAGCACCTCGCGCCGCGCGGCCTCGACGGGGTCCTCGCCCTCCTCGAGCAGCCCGGCGGGGCATTCCAGCATCACGGGGTCGAACCCGGCCGCGAGCGCGGGCAGGCGGAATTGCTCGATCAGTGCGACGCGGTCGGTCCAGGGGTCGAAGGGCAGCACCGCGACCGCGAAGCCGCGGCGCCACAATTCCCAGGTCTGCACGCCGCCCTCGGTGCCGTCGAAGCGCCGGCGGCGGAAGCGGATGCGCTGCACCGGGAAGCGCCCGTCCCAGACCACTTCGTCCGAGAGCACCGTCAGCCCGACATGCGGAGGGATCGGCTTCGCCTTGGGGTGTCTGGCGTTCATGCGCGCCGGACCCTACCCTCGGCCAAGGAGCCCGTCCATGACCCCCGATCCGCAAGCGCCGCCGGACCCGGCCGCCAGGGCGCGCGCGCGCCGGCGGGGGATCATCCTCGTCCTCATCGCCTCGGGCACCTTCGCGCTGGCCGCGGCCTGCGCCAAGACGATCGGCCCGGCCATCCCGGTGGCCGAGGTCATCCTGTTCCGCAACCTCTTCGCCATTCCCTTCCTGATGCCGGTGGTGCTGGCGAGCGGCGGCCTGGCCGCGCTCACGACCCGCAAGCCCATGAGCCACGCGGCGCGCACGCTGTTCGGCATGATGGGCATGGTCGGCGCCTTCTACGGCTACGTGCACCTGCCGCTTGCGACCGTCACCGCGCTCGGCTTCACCATGCCGCTGTTCCTGACCGTGCTGTCGGTGCCCCTGCTGAACGAGAAGGTCGGCTGGCGGCGGGGCATGGCCGTGCTGGTGGGGTTTCTCGGGGTGTTGCTCATGGTCCGCCCCGGCAGCGAGGGCATCCGCGGCGAATGGGTCGCGGTGCTGCTCTGCCTGCTGGGCTCGGTCGGCTGGGCGCTTGCCATGATCACCATCCGCCGCATGGGGGAGGCGGGGGAGAGCGCGGTCGCCATCGTGTTCTGGTTCGCGGTGGGTTCGGCGGTGCTGGCCGGCATCGCGGCGGTGCCGGTCTGGGTCTGGCCAACCCCTTGGCAATGGGCGCTGCTCGGCGCGATCGGCCTCGTCTCGGCGTTGGCGCAGGTGCTCATGACCGACGCCTACCGCAGCGGCGAGACGACGCTGCTCGCCCCCTTCGAATATGCCGGGATCGTCTGGACCACGGCGCTCGGCGCCTTCATCTGGGCCGAACTTCCCGGCGGGTGGGATTTCGCGGGGATCGGGGTGCTGGTGGGCGCCGGGCTCTACATCTGGCACCGGGAGGTGGCGCTCGGCGTGCGGCGATAGCCGGGCGGTCGATAAAAAATGCTTGAATTACACGGCTGTCTGGCCAAGTCCGGGGTGCGCGGAAGTACCAAGGGGGAGGCATTCGATTGACGAGGCCCGACGACCTGTCCGGTCAATGCGCCCTGCGCGACCGTGACGCGGGCGCTGCGGGGTGTGGGGGCGATACGAGCCACCAGGTGATCATCTCGACCGCCGGGCTGCCTGCGCGCCAGCGCTTCGAGGCTTGGCGCGACTTGGCCGTTCCCTACATCGACATCAAGCCCCCCGAGGACGCCAACGCCGGCTTCGACGCGACCGGCAGGGCGCTGCGCATGGGCCCCTTCCTTCTCTATGCGGCGAGCCTGCCGGCCTATGACCACGGCCGAACCGCGCTCCGCATCCGTCGCGATTCGCTCGATCACTGGATGATCGCCATCTGCCGGCGCGGTCGCCAACGCCAACGCAGCGGGGACGACGTCGTCGCGCTGCGCCCGGGTGTTCCCTATGTGCTCAGCATGGCCTGCGCCTTCGAGGCGCAGCGCGCGGGCGCCGAGATCGACTGGCTCGCGCTGCATGTCCCGCGCGACGCGGTGCCGGACCTCGAACCCGCCCTCGCGGCGGCGCTCTGCAAGCCGCTGGAAGGCCCGACGGCAGACCTGCTGGCCGGGTTCCTCGGCCATGTCGCCGGGACCATGGACCAGCTCGGCGCCGCGGACATGCCGCATGTCGCGAACGCCGCGCAGGCGCTGCTGACGGCGGCGCTCGCGCCCTGCAGCGAGGCGGGCGTCGCGGCGCAGGCCAGGATCGAGCCGATGCAGCTGGCGCGGGTCAAGCGCATCATCCGCGAGAACATCGGCGCGGCGACGCTCGGGCCGGCGCGGCTCTGCACCATGGCGGGCATCTCGCGCTCTCGCCTGTACCGGCTGTTCGAGCCGCTGGGCGGCGTCGCGCGCCACATCCAGCGGGAGAGGCTCCGCGTCGCGCGGCGCTGCATCGAGGACACGGCCGATGGCCGCTCCATCGCCCGCATCGCCGAGTCGGTCGGCTTCTTCGACCCGTCGGGCTTCAGCCGCGCCTTCCGCCAGGAATTCGGCTGCACGCCGCGGGAGGCGCGGCTGGCCGCGTCCCTCGGCCAGCCGCAGGTCGATGACGGATCGCTGGCCGTGGCGGCCGCGTCCCGGTCCGACGTCATGGCAATGCTGCGGCGGCTATAGAGCGAGGCGCGTCCAGCCGACTGATCCTGCCGGGCGGCCTACTCCGGCCGGTTAAGGTTCGGGGCCGGCCGGGCACCGATCGGCAGGCACGCCGGGCGGCGTGCCCCGACCGCCAGCCGCCGCGGCGCCGGCCGTCCTGCGCTACAACGCCTTGCGGAACCAGACCCGAGCATGCCCCGCCGGCATGCCGTCCAGCCGGCCGAATTCGACATAGCCGTTGCGCTGCCAGAAATTCGGCGCCTGGAACGAGAAGGTGTCGGTATAGGCATTGGTGCAGCCGCGATCGCGCGCGACCGCCTCCGCCCGGCGCAGCAATTCCGCGCCGACCCCCTTGCCGCGAAGGTCCGGGTTCAGCCAGAGCCAGTCGACAAACAGCCAGCCCCAGAACGTCAGGCCTAGCAGCCCGCCGAGCGTCTTGCCCTCGCCGTCCTGGACCAGCAGCGTGACGGGTTCACGGTCGTAATTGCCGCCCATCGACTGGTTGAAGTCGTGCAGGCCGCGCTGGATGGCACCGACCGCCTCGAATTCCGGGGCGGCGTCCTCGACGATTTCGATGCCCTTGGGTGCGTCCGAATTCATCCGCCGAAACGTCCCCACCCGGCGACCGCCACGGTCAGCAGCCCGAGCGCCAGGTTGACCGTGACGCCTTTCCGGATCGTGTCGAGCGCCGCCGCCGCCGCGGGGCGGTCGCCGGCCGCGAGCGCCGCGCGCATCGCGCGTCCCGGCACCAGCGCCACGAAGACGAAGACGCCCAGCATGATGAGCCCGGTCAGGTGCATCAGGTGGACATGCCAGATGCTGGCGCCGAAGCCCCAGTACCATCCGCCCAGCATCGCCCAGCCCGACAGGATCACGATCGGCGCGACATGCCAGAGGATGCGGAAGAAGCGGCGGAACACCGCGCCCATGAGCGCGAGCCGCTCGGGCGCCTCCAGCGCTTCGTGCGCCGCCGGCCGAAGCGCCAGGATGGCGAAGGCCATGCCGCCCACCCAGACGACCGCCCCCAGCAGGTGGAACACATATAGCAGCGTCGTCATGTCAGTCGTCCTTCCAGCCGCGCAGCGCCGCTGCCAGCGCCCGCACTTCCCGCGCCGCGACACCCTTCGGCGCCGCCTCCACCGCGCCGAGCCCGGCCATGAAGGCCTGCGCGAAGGCGGTGCGATTGCCGAGCGCGGCCTCGGCCAGGGGCAACCCGCGCGCGTGGATCTCGGCGGTCACCTGGTCGAGCAGCCGCCCGGAGGCCGGTGCCCGGTTCAGCACGAGCGAGACCTTCCGCCCTTCCTTCTTCGCGAGGTCGAGCGTCGCATCCATCGACCAGAGGTCGGCGGCCGAGGGCTGCAGCGGCACCAGCACCAGGTCCGCCGCCCTGACCGCGAGCCGGGCATCCGTGTCGTCATGCGGCGCGGTGTCGAGCAGAACGACGTCGGCCTCCCGCCGCAGGCGGTCGAGGATGCCGGGCACGCGCCAGCCGGACGGCGCCTCGAAATGCAGCGGCCGCGCCTTGGACGCGCGCCCGCGCACCTCGTCCCAGCGGGCGAGGCTGCGCTGCGGGTCCATGTCGAGCAGGGCGACATTCTCCCCGCGTTCCGCGAAGGCCGCGGCGAGGTTCGCCGCGATGGTGGATTTGCCCGCGCCGCCCTTGCGCTGCGCGACGGCTATGATGAAGGCCATGCGCGACTCCGTCTTTCGCGGCGCACCATAGCAGCCGCCGACGGTCGCGCCCTCCCCGAACCATGGCATCCCCGATCCGAACGGCGCGCCAGCGCGGCGCGTCGCCCAGGCCGGTCAGTTCAGGAATGGATTGCCGCCGCGCGGGCCGCGCTGCCGCGGGCCATAATGCGCCGCGAGGTAGTCCACGATCGTCTGGCGCAACTCGCCCTCGAGCGGATTCATCCCGTGCTTCTCGGTCATCCAGTCCATCAGCTCGTCCCAGCGTTCGCGGTCGAAGGCGCTGCGCCGGATCAGGGCGGTGTTGTGGCACGCGGTGCAGTAGCCGAATGTCTCGGAGCGTCCGGGACCTTCGGCGAGCACGCTCTCTTCCTCCGGCGCCTGCGCCAGGGCCTGGGCGGCCTCGGCCTGGCGCCGCGCCGCCGCCGCGCGGGCCTCGGCCGCGCTACTCTCCGCCTCGAAAGCCAGGCGCGCGGGGGTCGGCGGATGCGGCGGCGGGCGCTCGCTGCGCCCGATCAGCCCGTGCTCGCGCGCCGCGAGCACGAGGATCACGACCACGATCCCGGCGGCGAGGAGGCGTCCTGCGGACATCGGTGCCCGTCAGCCGACCAGGATCGCGGCGCGGGTGATCGGGTTTCCGCCATAGCCCTGCGGGTTCCAAACGCCCGGCGCCACGGTCTGCGACCGGCCCTTGTCGTCGGTCGCGCGTTACCAGATCTCGAAATACCCGTCCGAGGGCAGCGCCACCGCGCCCCGCCAGCGCTGCCAGGAATGGCTGTTGGGCGGCGGGTTCACCGTCATGGCGGTCCAGGTGGCGCCGAAATCGACCGAGACGTCGTCGGCGCGGACCGTGTCGTCGCCCGCCCAGGCCTGGCCCCGCACCTCGATCCGGCGGGTGCCGGCCGGCAGGCGCGTGCCATGCGCGATGTTGGTCAGGATCGAGCGTACCGGCATGTTCTCGAGGTCGCGGAAGGTCGCGCCGTCGTTGCGGCTGCCGGGGACGATCGGCGCCGTCGGCACGCGGTAGGAGGTGCCGCCCATGCCGCGCCCCGCGTGAGGCTGCGCCTTCAACTCGATGCGATTGAACCACTTCTGGCTGAGCGACCCCGGCCAGCCCGGCACGACCAGCCGCGCCGGCGCGCCGTGGATCTGCGGAATGGGCTGGCCGTTCATGCGGAAGGCGATCAGCGTATCCTCGTCGAGCGCCTTCTCGATGCGCATGCCGCGGCTGATCGCCTCGCCATTGCCCGAGAGATGCAGGTCGGACCCATGGTGCCCGGTGAACTTCGCACTGTCCTTGAGACCCGCGGCGCGGAGCACGTCGCGCAGCCTGACGCCGGTCCACTCGGAATTGGCGATGGCGCCGGTCGACCACTGGTTCCCGCGCGCCTGCGGCACGAAGAAGGACCGGCCGTTGCCGCCGCACTCGATCTGCAGCCGGCGCGTGACCACCTCGAAGCGCTGCTGGAGGTCGCCGATGCTGAGGTCGAGCGGCGTGTTCACCTCGCCCTCGACCTTGATCTTCCAGGCCATGGCGTTGGGGGCCGCGTCCGGCACCTGGCCGTTGTTGCGGATGAAGAAGTTGGGCGCCGGCGTCACGTCGTCGTCGAGCAGATGCTCCGGCGTCTCGGCATTGAGCGGCCGGTCGCCCAGCAGGACGAGCCGCGCCTTGCCTTCCATCTGGAGGTATTCCGGCCCCTGAGCCGCGGCGCCCTGCGCCAGCGCGGAGGGCACGAAGCCCGGGGGCGCATTGCGGGCGAAGGGGATGGCGCCGCCGACAGCCGCGCCCATGGCAGCCAGCGCCGCCCCCTTCAGGACGCCGCGCCGCCGCCACACCAGGGCATCGGCACGTTCCGGATCGTCGCGATAGAGTTCGTCGAGTGAACGTTCGGTCCTGTGGCTGCTCCGCATCGCGTCCTCCATTAAATTTTTTTAAGATAAGCAAGGATTGATGCATGTCGAACGACGAATCAGGCGACGATGCGCTGCTGACTCCGGCCGAGATGGCGCGTGCCGACGCGCTCGCCATCGCCTCTGGCGTGCCCGGTTCCGTCCTGATGGAGGCGGCCGGGCGGGCTGTCGCGCGCGAAACGATGCGCCGCTTCCGTCCCTGCCGGACGCTCGTCCTCGCGGGGCCGGGCAACAATGGCGGCGATGGCTATGTCGCCGCCCGCTACCTGGAGCAGGCCGGCTGGCCGGTGGCGGTCGCGCCCCTGGCCGCGCCGCGGCCGGGAAGCGACGCCGCGCTCGCCGCGCGGCGCTGGCGGGGGCCGGTGGTGCCCTTCGCGCCGGCCGAGGCTGCCCGCGCCGCGCTCGTGATCGACGCGGTCTTCGGGGCAGGCCTTGCGCGGCCGGTCGAGGCGGATCTCGCCGCCACGCTCGGCGCCGCGGGAGGGCCGGTGGTGGCGGTGGACGTGCCCTCCGGCCTCGACGGCGCGACGGGCCAAGCGCTCGGCTACGCGCCGCAGGCGGCGATGACCGTCACGTTCTTCCGGCGCAAGCCGGGGCACCTGCTGCTGCCGGGCCGCGCGCTGTGCGGCGAGACGGTGCTGGCCGGGATCGGCCTGCCCGTCGGCGTGCTGGCGGCGATCGCCCCGCTGTGCCGGCGCAACGGGCCGGGGCTCTGGTGCCTGCCCGCGCCGGGGCTTGCCGACAACAAGTACACGCGCGGCCATGTCTCGATCCTGGTGGGGGCGGGAATGACTGGCGCAGCGCGGCTCTCCGGGGCGGGCGCGCGCCGGTCCGGGGCGGGGCTCGTCACCCTTGTCGCGCCGGACGGCAGGACGGCCGATGTGCTGCGCGCCGGCGATCCCGGGGTGATCGTCAGCGAGGCCTCTGTCGCGGCGTTGCTCCAGGACCCGCGCCGCGACGTCTGGGTGGCGGGTCCGGGGTTGCCGGCGGAGGCTTCGACCCTGGCCGCGGTCGGCGCGCTGGTCGCGGCGGGTCGGCGCGTCGTGGCCGATGCCGGGGTGCTCGGCGCCGCGGCCGGGCGGCCGGAGGCCCTTTCCGGCTGCGCGGTGCTGACCCCGCACGCGGGCGAGTTCGTCCGCGTCTTTGGCCCGATCGGCGGGGACCGCCTGGCCGCCGCGCGACGCGCCGCGGCCGCGACGGGCGCGGTGGTGCTGCTGAAGGGGCCGGATACGGTGGTGGCCGCGCCCGACGGCAGGGCCGCCATCGACGACCATGCGCCGCCCTGGCTGGCCACGGGCGGGACGGGCGACGTGCTCGCCGGGACCGTCGCGGCGCTGCTCGCCAACGGATTGCCGGCCTTCGAGGCGGCGGCGGCCGGCGCCTGGCTGCTGGGGGAGGCGGCCAGGCGATGCGGCGCCGGCCTGGTCGCGGAAGACCTGCCGCGGCACCTGCCCGCGGCCCTTGCGGCCGGGCGAGACAGGGTTCGGGAGGCGGCTGCGGCGGGCTGACGAGCGTCCCATTGCTGAGACACGTGGCGCGTCTTCGGACGAATTTGGTGGGGCAATCGCAACATCTGGGTCCCGCCTGGCGCGCGCAACCACAAGATGATGATCTTCTGAGAAATTACCGGCGCGCGAGTAAAGTATTGAGATTACTCGTGAATTGCGCATATCTTAACGTACCACGCCGAGCAGGGGGCTTCATGAGCAGCACACTCGTCTCCGCACTCCACCAGGAGGAGCGGTCGATCATCGAGGAACTTCGCGCCTCGCGGCCGTTCCAGCGCCTGGAGAGCATCCATTCGTTGCTGGCGCTCTACGACACGCAACCATCGGTCGCACTTCCGCTGCCGGGCCTCGGTGCCGTCGAGGCAGGGCGCCCGAGCGCCGTCGTCCATCCGCTCGCGCCCCCGGTGGCCGCGCCCGTGATGGCGGTGGCGGGTGGCATGCCGTCCTCCGCGCCGATCCCGATGCCCGGCCCTGTCGCGGTCGAGACTGCGGTCGCCGACGCGATGCGCAGCGCCGGGCCGCTGCCCGGGATGGCTTCGGGCGAAACGGGCCAGGAGCCCGCGAGCGTCGTCTCGAGCGTGCGTGCCGCGCTGCTCGGTATCGGCAAAGCCTGAACGCTGCCGCGACCGAAGGCCCTGAAGGCCGCGCACCGCAAGGTGGCGCGGCCTTCGTCTTTTCCGGGGTGCGCATGACGCTTCCGCCTCACGAAGCGTTTCGATAGGTTTCAGCCCCGAGGCAACGGAGCACCGCATGTCGGAAGTCGCGATCCAGGCAGGTCTGCTCGACAGGGCGTTGCGCCGCGTGACGACCCTCTGGCGCGACATGGCCGCCGCGGTCGGCGCGGGAGACGCCGATGCCGACCTCGCCGCACGGCTCGCCGCCTGCCTCGAGGCGAAGGGCGGCGAGGTTTCCGCCCGCGCCCGCGCGGCAGGCCTGGCCGAGACCTACCGCGGCCTCGATGCCACCGGGCGCACGGATTTCCTGCGCGCGCTCGCGGCCTTCGATTCCGACCCAGACGCGGTTGGCCGGGCCATGGAGCGCGTGGCGGCGGCGGCGGACGCGGCCGAGCGCGCGGTCGCGACTGCCCGGCTTCGCCGCGCGCTGGAGCCGCCACGGATCCGTTTGCTGACCGCCTTCGCCGCCATCCCGGACGGGATGAAGTTTCTCGTGGATCTGCGCGCCGACCTGCTGGCGCGGATGGACGGGGACAAGCTGCTCCAGGCGCTCGAGACCGACCTCAAGGGGCTGCTCGCGGCCTGGTTCGACGTGGGCTTCCTCGACCTGCGCCGGATCGACTGGCGATCGCCCGCGCTGCTTCTGGAAAAACTCGTGCAATATGAGGCGGTTCATCGCATCCGCTCATGGCGCGACCTGAAGAACCGGCTGGAATCCGACCGCCGCTGCTACGCCTTCTTCCATCCCCGGATGCCAGAGGAACCGCTGATCTTCGTCGAGGTCGCCCTGGTCAAGGGCATGGCCGACAGCGTGCAGCGCCTGCTCGACGAAAAGGCGCCGGTGCTCGACCCGCGCGAGGCGGACACCGCCGTCTTCTATTCCATCAACAACTGCCAACGCGGGTTGGACGGCATTTCCTTCGGCAATTTCCTGATCAAGCGGGTGGTTGGGGAACTGTCTGGTGAATTCCGTAATATGAAGCAATTCTGCACGCTTTCTCCCATCCCGGGTTATCGGAAGTGGCTCGATGCCTCCCTCGTCGCCGGGGATGTCGCCCTGACCGAGGAGGAGAAGAAGGCGCTCCGCGCTGCCGCCCCCCTGTTGCCCGCGGCCGAGCCCGGCGCCACGGAGCCGGGCGAGGCGGAGATCCTGCGCGCCCTGGTCGCGCGTCGCCCGCCCTGGCGCGACGAGGCGGCGCAGAAGGTGCTGGAGCCGATCCTGACGCGCCTCTGCGCCCGCTACCTGGTCCGCGAGGACGCCCCGCGCCGGACGGGACGGGCGCGCGACCCGGTCGCGCATTTCCACCTGTCCAACGGCGCCAGGATCGAGCGGCTCAACTGGCGCGCCGACACATCCGAGAATGGCCTCCGCCAGGCATTCGGGATGATGGTCAACTACCTCTACGATCCCGAGCGGATCGAGGAGAATCACGAACTCTACGTGGGCGAGGGAAAGCGTGCGGTCTCGGCGGCCCTGCGGCGGCTCGCCAAGGGGTGAGGAAGCGGGGGAGCGCGCGCAGGGTGTGATGCGCGGCACGGCGCCCCCCCTGCGCGCCGGGCATCTTCGGTGTCCATTCGGCAAGACGAGGACGCCGTGCCCATTTCGCTGTTCGTGCTGGTCGGCTTTCCCACGCTGCTCCTGCTTCTGGCCGTCGGAGCGGTTCCGCTGCCCGGCCGGCGCGCGCGCGGGGGCGACCCGGTGGCCGCGCCGCTTCGCCACCCGCGGCGCTGACCCGCGCCGCGCGGCCTTCTCCCCGTCGCGCCGTGCCGTCATAGTCGGCGGCGCAGCATCGAGCGGAGCAGGGACATGACAGCGGAGCGCCGCGGCCGACGCCAGGACACGCCGGACGAGGCGCGCCGCATCGAGGTTCTGCATGCGCTCGAGCGCAAGCTTCTCTGGCTCAGCGCGTGGATGATCCACAACGCCAACCACCTCCGCCCGAACCGCGACGGGCTGAAGGTGGGCGGGCACCAGGCGTCCTGCGCATCCTCGGTCTCGATCCTGGCCGCGCTCTATTTCAATATGTTGCGCCCGGCCGACCGCGTCGCGGTGAAGCCCCATGCGGGGCCGGTCTTCCACGCCATCAACTACCTGTTCGGCCGGCAGGAGAAGGACCGGCTCGCGACGCTGCGCGCCTTCGGCGGCATCCAACCCTACCCGTCCCGCGTGAAGGATGGCGCGGAGGTCGATTTCTCCACCGGGTCGGTCGGGCTGGGCGTGGCCCTCGCCTCCTTCGGCTCGCTGGTGCAGGACTACGTCCACCTGCATGGGCTTGCGCCGGAAGGATTGCCCGCCGGCCGGCACGTCGCCGTGGTGGGCGACGCCGAACTGGACGAGGGCAACATCTACGAGGCCCTGCTGGAAGGCTGGAAGCACGACATCCGCAACGTCTGGTGGGTGGTGGACTACAACCGCCAGAGCCTCGACAGCGTGGTGCCCGACCGGCTGTTTGGCCGGATCGAGGGCCTGTTCCGCGACATGGGCTGGAACGTCGTCACCCTGAAATACGGCCGTAAGCTGGAAGCGGCCTTCGCCCGTCCGGACGGCGAGGCGCTGCGCCGCTGGATCGACGACTGCCCGAACAGCCTCTACGCGGCGCTGACCTTCCAGGGGGGCGCGGCCTGGCGCCAGGCGCTGCTGGCCGACCTCGGCCGCATCGCCGGCATCCGCGCCATCATCGACCCGCTGACCGACGACGAGCTGGCGGCGCTGATGATGAACCTCGGCGGCCACGACATCGAGACGCTGATCGAGGCCTTCCGCACCCAGGACGCCGAGGGCGACCAGCCCACCTGCTTCATCGCCTACACGATCAAGGGCATGGGGCTGCCCTTCGCCGGCCACAAGGACAACCACGCCGGGCTCATGACGAAGGAGCAGATGGAGGGGTTCCGGGAGGTGATGAACATCCGCCCGGGCCATGAATGGGACCCCTTCGAGGGCCTCGGCATTCCCGAGGCGGAGCTGCGCGACTTCCTGGCCGGCCTGCCCTTCGCGCAGCCCCTGACGCCCGCCGGGCGCGCGCTCGCCTCGCCCGCGATCCACGTCCCCGCGACCTTCGCCGCGCCGCGCGTGGCGGAGGGGCGCAAGATCGCGACCCAGGCCGCTTTCGGCGACATCCTGGCCGAGATCGGCCGCGGCAACGGCGAATTCGCCGACCTCGCGAAGCGCATCGTCACCACCAGCCCGGACGTGACGGTCAGCACGAACCTCGGTCCCTGGGTGAACCGCCGCGGCATCTTCGACCGGCACAAGAAGAACGACGTGTTCCGCGACGCGAAGCTCGCCAGCGCGCAGCGCTGGGGCATGTCGCCGGAAGGGCAGCATGTCGAGCTCGGCATCGCCGAGCAGAACCTGTTCCTGCTGCTGGCCGGGCTTGGCCTCGCGGACCGGCTCTACGGCGCGCGCCTGCTGCCGGTCGGCACGGTCTACGACCCCTTCGTCAACCGCGGCCTCGATGCGCTGATCTACGCCTGCTACCAGGATGCGCGCTTCCTGCTGGTGAGCACGCCGTCGGGCCTGACCCTGGCGCCCGAGGGCGGGCAGCACCAGAGCGTGAACACACCGCTGATCGGCATGGCAGCGGACCGTCTCGCGAGCTTCGAACCCGCCCATGCCGACGAACTCGCCATCCTGCTGCGGCATGCCTTCGAGCACATGCAGAAGCCGGACGGCTCGGCCGTCTGGCTGCGCCTGTCGACGCGGGCGCTGGCGCAGCCCGCCCGGTCGCTCGATCCGGCCGCGGTGATCGCCGGCGCGCACTGGGTCGTGCCGCCGGCCGAGGGTGCGCGCATCGCCATCGCCTACCAGGGCCCGCTGGCGCCCGAGGCCGAGGCCGCCTTCGCGGAACTTTCGGCCGAGGAGCCCGGTGCGGGGCTGCTCGCCATCACGAGCCCCGACCGGCTGCATGCGGCCTGGCGTGCCGCCCGGCGCGGTGTGCGCGGCGGCGCGGCCCGGGTGTCGCACATCGAACGCATCCTGGCGCCACTCGCGCCCGGCGCCGCGCTTGTCACGGTGCTGGACGGCCATCCGGCCGCGCATGCGTGGCTGGGCGCCGTGCGCGGGCAGCGCGTGGTGCCGCTCGGCGTCGATCGCTTCGGGCAGGCGGGCGACCTGCCGGACCTCTACCGGGAATACGGCCTCGATTCCGAAGCGATCCTCGATGCCTGCGCCGAGGCGCTGCTCGCCGCGCGCTGATCAGGGCGCGCGGGCGGGCGTCACGCCGATCATGGAATCGCGCGTGACCAGGGTGGCGAGGCGCGCTTCGTCCCAGCCCTCGGTGCCGGCAGGCCGGGCAGGCACGACCAGGTAGCGGAGTTCCGCGTTGCTGTCATGCACGCGCAATTCCATGCCCTCGGGCAGCACCGTGCCGAATTCAGCCAGCACGCCCCGCGGGTCGCGCACCGCGCGGGCGCGATAGGCGCGGGATTTGTACCAAGCCGGCGGCCGGCCGAGCACGCTGCGCGGGTAGCAGGAGCAGAGCGTACAGACGACGAGGTGATGCAGCCGCGGCGTGTTGAACAGCGCCGTCAGCACCGTCTCCCCACCCGAGAGGCCGAGTTCGCCCACCGCCGCGCCGGCATCGGCCGCGAGGCGCGCGGCGAAGGCCGGGTCGGTCCAGGCGCGCGCCACGACGCGCGCGCCGTTCTCCGGGCCGCGGCCGTCCATGCGCTCGATCTCGGCGCGGATCTCCTCCGCCGTTACGATTCCCTTGGCGAGCAGCAGGTTGCGGACGGCGAGGCCGCGCAGGCGGAGCGGCGGAAGCTCCGTCGTCGCGGCGTCGTCATCCTCCTGGTAGGGGTGATGGTCGTGGTCGTGGTCGTGGTGATGGTCGTGGCCGCCCGCGGCCTCGCCCTCGATGCGATGCGCACCGGCCACGCGCAGCCGCTCTTCCTCGTCCGCCATCTCTGCTTCCGTCACGGCGCCCTTCTCCGCGAGCAGGGAGGAGAAGGCCAGGATCCAGCGCTCGTAGTAGGGCACCGTCCAGTAGGTCGCGGCGTCGAGCTGCTCCTGCACACGGCGGCTCTCGTCGGTCGTGAAGAAGCGGCGCCGGCGGTCGGCAAGCAGCATGCGGATGGCATCCGCCTCCTTCTCCCAATGCGCGGGCTGGTGTTCGTGCTGGTCGATCGCGGCGGCGAAGCGGCCGCCGGCGTCGTGGGGCGGGTGGTCGTGCGGGGTGGTCTCGGTCATGGCGGCCGCGATCCTGACAGAGCACCGCGCGACGGCAAGGGCGGCTCGACAGCGGCGGGCGATGCCAGCATCTTCGCCCCCTCTGGTCGGGAGAGAGCAAGCATGACGAACATCACGCGACGCGGCGCCATCGGGCTGGCAGGGGCGGCGCTCGGCGCCGGTGCGGCAGGCGCGCAGGGGGCCTGGCCCGCGCGGGACCTTCGCCTGGTCTGCCCGTTCCCGCCCGGCGGCACGACGGATGTCATCGCGCGGCTGATGGCGACCGCGATGCGCGAGAGCCTCGGGCGCGCCGTCGTGGTCGAGAACCAGCCGGGCGCGGGCAGCACGCTCGCCGCCGGGCGCTTCGCGCGGGAAGCGGACGACCATGCGCTGTTCCTCAGCCAGATCGCCTCCCACGCCATCGGGCCGGCGCTCTACCGCAACCTCGCCTACGACCCCGAGGCCGATTTCCGGGCCGTGACGCTGCTGGTTACGGTGCCGAACGTGCTGGTGGTGAACCCGGCCAAGGTGCCGGGCGCCGATATCCGCGCCTTCCTGCGCGACGCGCGGGCGAAGCCCGGCGAACGCAACTTCGCCTCCGCTGGCAACGGCACCTCGACGCATCTGACGGGCGAGCTGATCGGCCAGCTTTCCGGCGGGCGCATGACGCATGTGCCGTATCGCGGCGCCGGCCCCGCCATGACGGCGGTCGTGGGCGGCGAGGTCGATGCGCTGATCGACAACCTGCCGACCGCGCTGCCGCAGATCCGCGGCGGTACGGTGCGCGCCCTGGCCGTCACCTCCCGCACCCGCGTGCCGGAGTTGCCCGACGTGCCGGCGCTGTCCGAGCTCGGCGCCGAGTTCGGCTTCGAGGGCTTCGAGGCGCAGGCCTGGTTCGGGCTGCATGCGCACAAGAGCGCGTCGGATGCCGTGGTGGCACGCATGTCGACGGCAGCCCTGGCGGCGCTGGCCGATGCCAATGTGCGCCAGCAGCTCGCCGCGCGCGGCACCGTCCCGGCCGGCGGGGCGCCGGCCGACTACGCGCGCCTCGTCACGGCTGAACTCGCCCGCTGGGCGCGCGTGGTGCGCGACGGCAACGTGACCGTGAACTGACCCGCCACACCCCTTTGACCGATGGGTGCCGCCGGCCGATGCTGGCGGCACGGAGGAAACCAGCATGGCCCAATACCCCTTCACCGCCGCCGATCTCGAGGCGTTGCGCCAGTGGGACACGCCCACGATCTGCAACGCGCTCGAGCTCGTCGCGCCGCAGCGCCGCAACTACGGCTTCACCGTGCGGCCCATGACCGCCGTCGATCCGAAGCTGCCGCCGATCTGCGGGCTGGCGCGCACGGGGACGCAGCGCGCGCACTACCCCTCGGGCCGCTCGAAGGAGGCCGATCGCGCGATGCGGATCGCCTGGTACGAGTACGTGGCGGATGCCGCGCTGCCGACCGTTGTCTGCCTGCAGGACCTCGACGACACGCCGGGCGTCGGCGCCTTCTGGGGGGAAGTGAACAGCGCGGTCCACCAGGGCCTCGGCGCGCAGGGCGTGGTGACGAACGGCTCGGTGCGCGACCTCGACATGTTCGCGCCGGGCTTCCAGGGCATCGCGGGCGTGGTGAACCCATCGCACGCCTTCGTGCACATCGTGGCGCTGAACCTCGACGTCACGATCCACGGCATGCAGGTGAAGCACGACGACGTGGTGCATGCCGACCGGCACGGCGCCGTCGTCATCCCGCACGACGTGGTGACGAAGCTGCCGG
The DNA here is from genome assembly GCF_005222755.1 of Roseomonas sp. HF4. GTDB lineage: Bacteria > Pseudomonadota > Alphaproteobacteria > Acetobacterales > Acetobacteraceae > Neoroseomonas. The sequence goes on along the minus strand of NZ_STGD01000002.1, from coordinate 262,485 downwards.
CGGCGATCGAGCTCGGCGCGCGGCGGGAGAAGGTGATCCTCGACATGGTCAAGGCGCCCGGCTTCGACGTGCAGAAGCTCAAGGATGCGCTGTCCAAGGCCGACGATATCCACTGAGGACCATGCGCGCACCGCTTTGCACCGTGCTGCCGGGGTGGGTGGACCACTACCGGCACATGAACCTCGCCTACTACCTGGTCGCCTTCGACCTGGCGACGGATGCGCTGTGGCCCGCGCTCGGCCTGGGGCCGGGGTTCCGGGACCGGGGCCTCGGCACCTTCGCCGCCGAATCCTGGCAGTCCTACGACCGCGAGGTGACGGAGGGCGCGCCGCTCGCCTTCGAGAGCGAGGTTCTGGCCCATGACGCCAAGCGCCTGCTCTGCCGCCACGTGATGTTCCATGCGGAGGAGGGCTGGAAGGCGGCGGAGAACGAGGTGCTCTACCTGTGCGTCGACCTCGAGGCGCGGCGCGTGGCCGCCTGGCCCGAGGACGTGCTTGCCCGCTTCGCCGCGCGGACCACGGGCGGCGCGCCGAAGCGTCTCTCCCTGACCCGCCGGTCCTGATCCTATGTGACGGTTTCCAAAGGCCCTTCGGCCTTTGGCGGGGAGAGCCCGAGAGGGGCAGCGCCCCTCTCGGATGCCGTCCTTCAGTTCAGGCGTTCGCGAATCCGCTCGATGCCCGCCTCGGCGCATTGGTCGTCGAGGTGCCCACCGGGTGCGCCGCCCACGCCGATCGCGCCCACCACCTCGTCTCCCGCCCGGATCGGCATGCCGCCGCCGACCACGAGGAAGCCCTCGATATCCGGCAAGCGCAGCGCGCCCGGGTTGGTGCGCACGGTCTCGAGGATCTGCGAGGTCGTCGCGCGCATGCTGGCGGCGGTATAGGCCTTGGCACGCGCGGAGGAGACCGTGTGCGGCCCGGCGCCGTCGGCGCGCAGCAGGGCGCGCAGCACACCCGCGCGGTCCACCACCGCGGCCGTCACGCGGTGCCCGCGCCCGGCGCAGGCCTCGACCGCGGCCGCCACCGCCTCGGCGGCCAGGCCCGCGCTGAGTGTGCGTTCAACCACGAGGCCCTGGGACAGGGCCGGCATCGGCGCCAGGGCGAGGCTGGCAAGGAGGCAGAGGCGGCGCATGCGGCACACTCGAGGCAACGGTGGTGTGGCGATGTGTCGCATGCCGGACGGCCGGCGGGGAAGGGGCCTCAGCCGCCGTGTCGGATCGTGCCGCCAACGACGGTCGCGGCGACCCGCGTGTCGCGGATGGCGGCCGGGTCGCAGGTCAGGATGTCGGTGTCGAGCACCGCGAGGTCGGCGAGCTTCCCTGGCTCCAGGCTGCCCTTGTCCTGTTCCTCCCGCTGCGCCCAGGCGCCGAGGGTGGTGTAGGCGGCGAGCGCCTGCGCGGGCGTCACCGCCTCCGTCGCGTCGAGGTCGGCGCCGGTTCCGCTCTGCCGCGTCACCATGGCGCCGATCGCGGTGAAGGGGTTCACGCGGCAGACCGCGAAGTCGGAATGGCCGGGCGCGGGCACTCCGGCCGCGATCAGGCTGCGGTGCGGCCACATGTGGCGCATGGCGCCCTGGCCGCGGTTCGCGACATAGGCCTCGCCCAGTTCGTCCATGAAGCCGGTCGCGCTGGAATCGACGAAGCCGCCGCGCTTGAGCCGCGCGAGGATGGGCGGCGTGACGTAGCAGCAATGCTCGACCCGCATCCGGTGGTCGGACACGGGATGGACGGCGAGCGCCGCTTCCATGACGTCGATCGCAAAGTCGATGCCGCGGTCGCCGACGCCCTCGATCATCACCTGCAGCCCGGCCTTGTGCGCGGCGGTGGCGCGTTCGATCAGGTCGTCCCGGTCGTAGAGCAGCATGCCGGTGTTGGGCACGGGCTCGCCAGGCACCGGCGTTCCGACATAGGGGTCCCAATAGGCGGCGGTGCGCCCGGAGGTGGAGCAATCCGGGCACCACTCGACGCCGATGAGGCGCAGCCAATCGTCGCCGAAGCCCGATCGGATGCCGGCGCCGATCAGGTGCGGGATCAGCGGTTCGTCCCGGCCGCTCGCGATGATGCCCATGCGCATGCGCCAGAGGCCGTCGCGGCGCATCCGCTGGTAGGCGCGGATGGCCTTGGCCGGCGTCAGGGAATTCGCGACCGAGGTGATGCCGAAGGACAGGCATTCGTCCTGCACCTGCTCCATGCCCTCGGCGATGTCGGCCTCGGTGTCGGCGCCATGGATGGCGTTGAGGAAGATGTGCGCCGCGGTCTCGCGCACCAGGCCGGTGAAGGCACCGGTCGCGGGGTCGCGGTCGAAGGCGCCGAAGGGCGGATCCGCGGCGTCGGGCGGCACGCTGCAGGCGGCGAAGGCGGCGCGGTTCGCAAGGCCCAGATGCCCGTCCGTACGGAGGATGAAGACCGGTCGCCCCGCGCTCGCTGCATCGAGCTCGTCGAGCGTCGGGTAGCCGCCCGAGGCGCGTTCGTTCAAGCGGTAGAAGGCGCCCCAGCGGCCGGGCGGCAGGGATGCGCAGACCCGGCGGATCGTGCCTAGCACCTCGTCCCGCGTGCGCACGCGGTCGGGCGAGAGCAGCGTCCAGGTGCGCAGCCGCACCGCATAGGCATCCGGATGCGCGTGGCTGTCCACGATGCCCGGGATCACGCGGCGGCCGCCCGCGTCAAGCACGCGCGTCGCGGGGCCGACATACTCGCGCATGGCCGCGACGGTGCCGAGCGCGACGATGCGCCCGCCATGGGCGGCCAGCGCCTCCGCCTCCGTACCTGCGCCATCCATCGTGGCGATGCGGCCGTTGAGCAGGACGAAGTCGGCGTTCATGCGGCGGCCCTGTCGATGTGGTCGCGCAACCGGTACCAGCCGCCGATGAAGGGCAGGAACCAGTTGGGATTGCCGTTGTAGAACGGCGCCGTCGGGAAATTCAGCCCATCCAGCGCGAAGCCCTCGTTGTCCGCGCCCGCGATCTTGAGCGCCGCACGATGGCCGAGCCAGGTCGCCATGGCGACGCCCGACCCCTGGCAGCCGGCGGCGTAGTGGATGCCGTCCTGCACGCCGATATGCGGCAGGAAGTCGAAGGTGAAGGCGACATTGCCGGTCCAGGCGTGGGTGACCTGCACGTCCTTCAGCTCCGGGAACACCGCCAACATCATCCGGTGCAGCGCCGGCGCGGCCCTGTCGGGCTCGGTCGGCGAGAAGGAGGCGCGCCCGCCCCAGAGCACGCGGTTGCCGGTGGGCGAGGGGCGGAAGTAGTTCAGCACGCGGCGCGTGTCGCTGATCATTCGGCGGCCGGGGAACAGCTTGTCGATCGCGTAGTGCGGCAGTTCCTCGGTCGCGATGATGTAGGACCCGACCGGGATCATGCGGCGCGCGAGCCAGGGCATCGCCGAGCGTCCGTGCCCGTCGCGCGAATAGCCGTTGGTCGCGACCAGCACCGCATCGGCGCGCATCCGTCCGCGATCGGTGACGAGGCGGAAGCCGCCGTCCTCGCGCCGGATGCCATTCACGCGAACCCCGTCCACGAGGCGCGCGCCCGCGCGCTCGGCCGCATCCGCGAGGCCCCGCGCATACTTGCCGGGATGGAGGCTCCCCGAGGCCTCGGCCACCATGCCGCCGTGGTAATGGTCCGAGCCCAGCGCCTCCCGCTGGCGGTCCTTCGGCAGCATGCGCGTGGGCAGGCCCGTGACCTCGGCGATGAAGTCGACGCGCGCGGCGAGCGCATCGTAGTGCTTCGGCGTCCAGGCTGGGACGAAGCGGCCGCAGCGCACGTAGTCGCAGCCGATGCCCTCGCGCGCGATGGTTTCCTCGATGAAGGGGAAGGAGGCGGCGGCGGCGAGGGCGATGGCCTTCGCGCGCTCGGCACCATGGGCCTTCTCGAGCGCTCCGGAGGCGACCTTGAGGCCGCCCGAGACCATCCCGCCGTTGCGCGAGGACGCGCCCCAGCCGATGCGCTCGGCGTCCAGCACCGCGACCTCGTGGCCGAGGCGGCGCAGCGTCAGCGCGGCCGAGAGGCCGGCATAGCCGCCGCCGACGACGGCGACCCCGGCATGGGTCGGAAGCGCGCTGTCGCGCTTTGGCGGCTCGGCCGCTTCCCACCACCAGGGCGTGGTCTTGAAACCCGGTGCGAGGATGGATTGCGCGGGACTCATTGCCGGATCAGCCTGCTCATGGTGAACTTCGGGTGGGAGAGTTCACGCCGTCACGGCAACAACCGCAAGTGGTGATGCACTGGCTTCGCGTCGCGCGGGCCGTGCATTTGCCCGAATGAGGAGATCGGTGATGCAGAGCTTCCAGCAGGATTGCGTCGAGCTTGCCATGTGCGCCTACCGCCGGGGGCAGGTCTCGCGCCGCGGGCTGCTCGCCGGGCTGGCCGCGCTCGGCGCCCTGCCGATGACGGGCGGCGATGCGCTGGCGCAGGCCGTGCGCCAGATCGTGATGGTCAATTGGGGCGGCATCGCCAACCAGGGCTTCGGCCGCTTCTACGGCGAGCCCTTCATGGCCGCGAACCCCGGCTGGCGCGTGGTGCAGGACAGCACCGGGCCGTCCGCCGGGCGCATCCGCTCGATGGTGGAAAGCGGCCGCGTCACCTGGGACATCTGCGACAGCTCGGCCACGTCTTCGCACCTGCTGGGCGGCCTGAACCTGCTGACCAAGATCGACTACGGCGTCGTGAACCGGGAGAACGTGATCGGGCCGACCTTCGCGCTCGACTACGGCGCGGCGCCCTATTCCTTCAGCAACGTGCTGGTCTACGACAGCAGCAAGTTCCCGACCGCGCCGACGGGCTGGGCGGATTTCTGGGATCTGCAGAAATTCCCGGGCACGCGGCTGCTGCGGCGCGATGCCGCGGGCGCGCTGGATGCGGCGCAGATGTCGCTCGGCAAGGACCTCGCGAATCTCTATCCGCTGGACGTGCGCGCGAGCCTCGAGCGCGTGCGCCAGATCCGGCGCAACCTGGTGTTCTGGACCAGCGGATCGGAGTCCGAGCAGTTCATGCGCACCGGCGAGGCGGTGATGGGCCAGATCTGGCACACCCGCGCCAAGGTGCTCGAGCAGGAGACCAACGGCCGGCTCAAGTTCATCTGGAACCAGGGCATCCTGCAGCCGGGCATCATGGTGATCCCGCGCGGCAACCCGGCCGGCGCCATGGCGCAGAACTTCCTCGCCTCGATGCTCGCCAATCCCGAGCAGCAGGTCGAGTTGCTGAAATTCCTGGGCAACGGCCCGACCAACCCGCGCGCCGCCGCCCTGGTGCCGGAGGAATTCAAGCGCTTCAATCCGACCGAGCCCGCCAATGCCCGCGTGCAGGTGGCACAGGATGGCCGCTGGTGGGGCGAGAACTACGCCCGCGTGAATGCCGACTACATCGACATGGTGACCGGCTGACCGGCTGCCCGCCGCAGGCGTCGCCATGATCCTGGTCGTGAAGTCGGGGGGCGAGGCGGCCCTTGCCGAATGGCGGGCGCATTTCGCGGAATTCGCGCCGGGCCTCGACTGCCGCTGGTGGGACGACCCGTCGCTCGACCCCGCGGCGGTCGACTACGCGCTGGTGTGGGACCCGGAGCCGGGGCGCCTCGCGCGGCTGCCGCGGCTGCGGGCGATCTTCGGGTCGGGCGCGGGCGTCGATGCCATCGCCGCCGATCCCGACCTGCCGCGCCACCTGCCTCTGGTGCGCTGCGTGCCGCCCGAGGCGACGCAGCGCATGGGGGAATTCGTCTGCTGGGCGGTGCTCTCGCTGGCCCGGGACGCGCGCCGCATGGCCCGCGCGCAGGCGGGCAGCGCCTGGGACTATTTCGAGGCCCCCTTCGCCGCGGCCGAGCGCACCGTCGGCATCATGGGCCTCGGCGCGATGGGGCTGCGCAGCGCGGCGATGCTGCGCGGCCTCGGCATTCCCGTCATTGGCTGGTCGCGCACGCAGAAGGACGTGCCGGGCGTCGAGACCTTCGCGGGCGAGGGGGAGCGCGACGCCTTCCTCGCGCGCGCCGAGGTGCTGGTCTGCCTGCTGCCGGCGACGCCGCAGACGCAGGGCCTGATCGCGGCGCCGCTGCTCGACCGCCTGCCACGCGGGGCCGGGCTGGTCCAGGTCGGGCGCGGGGTGCAGCAGGTGCTGCCCGACATCCTCGCCGCGCTCGATGCCGGGCAATTGTCCGGCGCGGTGCTGGACGTGTTCGAACCGGAGCCGCTGCCGCCCGACAGCCCGGCCTGGACGCATCCGCGAGTGACCGTGACGCCGCATGTCGGCAGCCTGCCCAGCCGGCGCGAACGCGCCCGCTACGTCGCCGGCTGCATCGCACGCCTGGAGCGCGGCGAGACCCCGCCCAACCTCTATTCCCCCGAGCGAGGCTACTGATGCCCCTGCCGCCCCCGCCGGTGAAGCCGGACCCAGACCGCGTGCCGACCGAACAGGAGGTGCGCGAGGACCTTGCAGCCGCCTACCGCCTGGTTGCGATGTTCGGCATGACGGACCTCGTGTTCACGCATCTCTCGGCGCGGCTGCCGGGGGAGGGGCACCGCTTCCTGGTCAACCCCTACGGCCTGCTGTTCGAGGAGATCACGGCGAGCAGCCTGGTCGCGGTGGATGCCGAGGGCGAGCCGCTGCAGGCGACCGCATGGCCCGTGAACCCGGCCGGCTTCGTCATCCATTCCGCCGTGCATCTCGGGCGGAACGATGCGATGTGCGTCATGCACACGCATACGCTGGCCGGCATGGCGGTGGCCGCGCAGTCGGGCGGGCTGCTGCCGCTCAATCAGATGAGCATGGAATTCGACGGCCGCGTCGCGCTGCACGACTACGAAGGCATCGCGGCCGACGACAACCTGTCCGAACGCGACCGGCTGGTGCAGGACCTGGGCGAGCGTCCCTGCATGATCCTGCGCCACCACGGGCTGCTGACGGTCGGGCGCAGCGTCGCCGAGGCCTTCTACTGGTTGTACTACCTGGAGCAGGCCTGCCGCATCCAATTGGCCGCGCAATCCTCCGGCGCGCCGCTCGCGGTGCCGCCGGCGCCGGTCGTCAGGCGCGCGCGGGACCAGTTCGGCACGGGCCCGACCAAGGGCTGGCTGCCCTGGCAGGCGCTGAAGCGGAAACTCGACCGAGAGCAGCCGGACTACCGGGCATGAGCGATGCGCGCGGCCACGCGCTCGGCCTGAAGGGCCTGACCAAGCGCTACGGCGAGTTCACGGCGGTGGAGGACGTCTCGCTCGAGGTCGGGCAGGGCGAATTCCTGACGCTGCTCGGCCCCTCGGGCTCCGGCAAGACGACCATCCTGATGGCGGTGGCGGGCTTCGTCGCGCCGAGCGCGGGCGCGATCCTGCTCGATGGCCGCGACATCACGCCGCTGCCGCCGGAGAAGCGCAACTTCGGCATGGTCTTCCAGGGCTACGCGCTGTTCCCGCACATGACGGTGGCGGAGAACATCGCCTTCCCGCTGCGCGTGCGCGGCCTGTCGCGCGCGGATCGCGACGCGAAGGTGCGCGCCGCGCTCGACCTGGTGCAACTCGCCACCTTTGCGGAGAGGTTGCCGCGGCAATTGTCGGGCGGGCAGCAGCAGCGCGTCGCGCTGGCCCGCGCGCTGGTGTTCGACCCGGCGCTGCTGCTGCTGGATGAACCACTCTCGGCGCTCGACAAGAAGCTGCGGGCGGAGTTGCAGGAGGAGCTGAAGGCGCTGCACCGGCGCGTCGGCCGCACCTTCGTCAACGTGACGCACGACCAGGAGGAGGCGCTGTCGCTGTCCGACCGCATCGCCATCCTGAACCATGGCAGGCTGGTGCAGCAGGGTGCGCCGGGGCTGCTGTACGAACGCCCGCGCACGCGTTTCGTCGCCGACTTCCTCGGCAAGTCGAACTTCCTGGAAGGCACGGTGGTCGAGGCGGCAGCGGGCGGCTTCGCGCTCGACAGCGGCGTGTCCGTGCGGCTGCCGGACGGCGCGGCGCCGCCGCCGGCGGGATCGCGCAGCCTGCTTTCGCTCCGGCCCGAGAAGGTGGCGCTGCTGGCCGAGGGCGAGGCCGCCGATAACGTCGCGGAGGGGCGCATCCTGTCCTGGTCCTACCTCGGTGCCGGCTTCGCGCTGCGCGTGGCCACCGAGCGCCTCGGCGAGATCCGCGCGAGCCTGCCCTCCTGGCAGGCCGCCATCGCGCCGGCCGAGGGGCTTCCCGTGCGCCTCGGCTGGTCGGCCGAGGCCGCCGTGCCGGTCGAGGAGGACGCCGCGTGACCGCCGCCGGGCGGCCGGGCGCGGGGTGGTGGTGGCTGATCCTGCCGGCCTTCCTGCTGCTGGTCGTCTTTTACGTCGCGCCCATCCTGCAGGTGCTCGCCATCAGCGTGACGGAGCCCGAGCCCGGCCTCGGCAATTACGAGCGGCTGTTCACCTCGGGCGCCGTGCAGCGGGTGATCGTGACGACGCTGCGCATCTGCCTCATCACGACCGTGCTGGCGCTGCTTCTGGGCTATGCCATCGCCTACGCGATCACGCTGGCCAGCCCGCGCGCGCGGGGGTGGTGGATCCTGGCTGTGCTCGTGCCGCTCTGGATCTCGGTGCTGGTGCGTGCCTTCGCCTGGGTCACGCTGCTGCGCCGGCAGGGCCTCGTGAACAACACGCTGATGGAAGCCGGCATCATCTCCGAGCCGCTGCCGCTGGTCTGGAACGAATTCGGCATCGTCGTCGGCATGGTGCACTACATGGTGCCCTTCGCCGTGCTGCCGATGCTGGCCTCGATGCGGGAGATCGACCCACGGCTGCTGGCCGCCGCGCGCGGGCTCGGCGGGTCGCGGGGCCAGGTGTTCCGCCGGGTCTTCCTGCCGCTCTCCATGCCCGGCGTGATCGCGGCCGCCGTGCTGGTCTTCATCTTCACCCTCGGCTTCTACATCACGCCGGCCATCCTCGGCGGCGGCAAGACGCTGATGGTCGCGGAATGGATCGGGCTGCAGATCCTCGACCTCATCCGCTGGGGGCTCGGCACCATGATGGCGACGATGCTGGTGGTCGCGATCCTGGTCACGCTCGCGGTGTTCTCCCGCATCGTGGACCTGCGCCGCATCTTCGGGGCGGGGGCCTGAGGCGGATGGACGGCACCTATCGTCCCGGGCCCGCCGGGCGGGGCCTGGCCTGGGCCACGGCGCTCTATCTCGTGCTGCCGATCCTGATCGTGGTGCCGGTTGCGCTGACCGACCAGCGTTTCCTGTCGCTGCCGAAGGACGGGCTCAGCCTGCAGCATTTCCGGACCGTGCTCGCCTCCCCGGAATGGCTCGGCTCGATCTGGCAGTCCTTCACCATCGCCGTGGCCGCAACGGTCCTGTCCGTCGTGGCGGGGACGCTCTGCGCCATCGGCTGCTGGCGCATCTCCCGCCGCGCGACGGAGCTGATCCGCGTGCTGATGTTGCTGCCGCTGATCATCCCGTCCATCGTCTACGCCATCGGGCTGTATCGCTACTTCGGCGCCCTCGACCTGCTGGACCGGTTCATGGGCGTGGTCATCGCGCATGGCGTGACGGGCATTCCCTATGTGGTCATCACCGTCTCGACCGCGCTCGCGGCCTTCGACCCGCGGTTGGAGCAGGCTGCGCGGGGCATGGGGGCGTCGCTCACGCAGACGCTGCGCTGGGTGATCCTGCCGCGCATCGCGCCCGGCATCTTCTCGGGCGCCATCTTCGCCTTCATCCATTCCTGGGACGAGCTCGTGATGGTGCTGTTCATCGCATCCCGCGACGTCTTCACCCTGCCGCGCCGGATCTGGGACGGGATCAACGAGAACCTCGACCCCGCCATGGCCGCCGTGGCCGTGCTGCTGATCCTGTTCACGCTGCTGCTGCTGCTGGCCGACCGGGCGCTCCGGCGGCGCACCGAGGGAGGCTGAGGCCATGGCCCAGGCGATGAGCGAGTTCGACCACCGCTACAACATGCTGATCGAGCGCTTCGCGAGCGAGCCCGACCCGCCGTTCAACAGCACGGCCGAGCAGGAAGCCGGCTGGGGCCGCCGCTGGGGCTGCAATTCCGACATCGGCCGGCTGCGCGTCGTGCTGATGCACCGCCCGGGCGAGGAGATGAAGGTCCTCGACGGCCTGCCGCTCATCCCTGAACTCGGCGCCTATGGCGACCCCGCAACCGGCGCCTATTGGCGGGGCGAGGTCATTCCCCCGCTCGCCGAGCAGCAGGCGCAGCACGATTCGCTCGCTGCCGCGCTGCGGGAGGAAGGCGTCGAGGTCGTCATGCTCCATCGCGCCGCGCCCGGCCGGCACAAGTCGGTCTACACTCGGGATTCCTGCATCGGGATCGATGGCGGCGCCGTCGTCACGCGCATGGGCCCGCGCATCCGCCGCGGGGAGGAACGCGCGGTGACCGAGACGCTGGCCGGCATCGGCATGCCAATCCTGCGCACCATCGCCGGCACCGGCCTGATGGAGGGCGGGTCGTTCGCGTACATCCGCCCGGATGTCGCGGTGATCGGCGTCTCCTCCCGCGTCAACGAGGAAGGCGCCAGGCAGATGGAGGAGGTGCTGGCGCTGCAGGGCACGCGGCTGATCCGCGTGCAGATCCCTGGCTACCGGCTGCACATCGACGGCGCCTTCGTCATGCTCGGCCACGATGTCGCGCTGGTGAACCCCGTCATCCTGCCCTTCACCTTCATGGAGGAACTGAAGCGCCTCGGCATCCGGATGATCCCGCTGACCCACGAGGATCCGTCCTGGGCGATCAACTGCCTGGCGGTGGCGCCGGGGCGCGTGCTGATGAGCGACCAGGTTGGCCCGCGCACGCAGGACGCGTTGGACAAGGCGGGCATTTCCGTGCGCCTGGTGGCATACGACCGCGTCTATCTCGGCGGCGGGGGCATCCATTGCTCGACGGCGCCCCTGGTGCGCGACCCGCTGTGAGCGGCATGCCCGGCTGGCGACCTGCGATGGAGGGTGCCACGCCCTTCTTCGCCTGTGCCGCCGAACCGCGCTTTCCCTACTGCCTCCATGTTCCGGCACGGCGGCGCGAGGGGCCGGCGCCGCTGCTGGTCGCCGTCCATGGCAGCGACCGCCGGCCCGAGGCGCTGCGCGACCTCTGCGTGCCGCTGAGCGAACGCACCGGCGCCGTGGTGCTGGCGCCGCTCTTCGCGATCGGCAGCACCGCGCCCGACGACGAACCCGGCTACAAGTTCGGCCTGTTCCGGGGCCTACGCTACGATCACGCGCTGCTCGCGATGGTCGAGGACGCGGCGCGGCGCGTCGACCTGGCGACCGACCGCTTTGCGCTGGCCGGCTATTCGGGCGGCGGGCAGTTCGCGCTGCGCTTCCTGCTGCTGCAGCCGCACCGGCTGCACGCGGTCTCGATCGGTGCGCCCGGCTACGTCACGCTGCTCGACCCCACGCTGCCCTGGTGGGCGGGCACCGAGGACTTCGCCGCTGTCTTCGGCCATGCGCCCGACCTCGCGGCGATGCGCCGTGTGGCGGTGCATCTGGTGGTGGGCGAGGGTGACACGGAGACCGAGGTCATCCGCGTCCCGCCCGGCCATCCGCTCTGGGTGCGCGGGGCCGAGGCGCAGGGGCCGACCCGCATCGCGCGGATCGAGGCGCTGGCCGCGAGCCTGCGGGCCGCCGGAATCGACGCCGTGCTCGACCGCGTTCCGGGCGTTGGGCATTCGGGGGAAGGGACCTTCCCGGCGGTGGAAGCCTTCCTCGAGCCGCGCCTCGCGGCCTGATCAGGCGACCACGCGCTCCAGGCCGATGCCGCGGCAATCCATTTCGAAATCCAGCCCCTCCACCGGCGGGCGACAATCCTGCCAGGTGAGGCCGTGGCGCAGCACGCCGCGCATGGCCATCCCGGCGGCCAGGGCCGGCGGCAGCGGATGCACGGTATAGGCCTGCACGCCCGTCGTACCGGCCCAGCTATGGCCGAGCAGGCCCATCCGGCGCTCCATCTCGCCCAGCACCCAGATTCCCTTGTTCAGCAGCCCCTCGGGCGAGGTGTCGCCGTAAGCCACGGTGTTATCGCGGTAGGAGCCCTTGCCCTCCGCCGCCTCCCCGCTGCCGGCAACGGCGAAGGACGGCGCGGCATCGGCGTCCGGCACGGTGAAGCAGAAGGCGTGGAAGCAGGGCTCGGGCGGCGGCGCGTGGCGCGGGCAGACATTGCTGCGCGCGATCGGGTTGCGCCCGTCGCGCAGCACGCCCCAGTCGTTGAGCACGGCGGCGTAGCCGGCGTTGAAGGTGGCGAAGCCCGCCTCGGTGAAGGGCGCGGGGGAACGGAGTTCGCAGGCCGCGAAGGCCGTGCGCGGGCGGCCCGCGGCGTCGAGGATGGCGGCGATGCGCCGCCAGCCCTCGGCCATCGGCAGGGGTTCGGCGAAGCGCACACGTTCGAGCCGGAAGCCCGGCAGCGCCGCGACGCCACCGGAATACTGCATGACGGCCGGGATGAAGCGGTAGCCGGCCTCGGCGATGGCGATGGTTTCCATGGTCAGCGCTTCGTCACGCCCCAGAAGACAGGGATGATGGTCGGGCGCAGCCCTTCGATGTTGGTCCGGTGCGCGGCCAGGCGGCGGAACTGCCCGCCATTGATGTAGGGGAGGGATTCAGTCGCGCGGGCCTGCACCTGGTCGAGGATCTGCCGGCGCTTCGCAGGGTCGGCTTCCTCCCACCAGGCGCGGCGCAGGCGCTCGAGTTCCTCGTCGCAGGGCCAGCCGGCGGGGCCGCCCTGGCACGGCGAGCCGAGATAGACGTTGACCAGCGGGTTCTGGGCATCGAGGACGTTGGCGACGGTGACGAACAGGTTCCAGCCGCCCTGCTCCACCGGCTCGCGCCGATTGCGCCGCTGCGAAAGCGTCGCCCAGTCCATCGCGACCACGTCCATGTTGAGCCCGGCGCGACGCATGTTTTCCGCCATGGTCAGCGTGACGGCGTTGTTGACCGGGCTGTCCGTGGCATTGAGGAAGACGACGCGTTCCCCGTTGTAGCCGGCCTCGCGCAGCAGGGCGCGCGCGCGCTCCAGGTTGATCTCGCGCAGCCCCTCGGCGCCGGCGTTGCTTTCGAGCGGCGTGCCGCACAGGAAATAGGCCGGGCAATAGGGCACCTGTTCGGCCGGCGCGACGCCGACCGCCTGCAGGTTCTCCTGCTGGTTCACGAGATGCAGCAGCGCCCGCCGCGCGGCCGGGTTGTTGAAGGGCGGCTGGGTGTGGTTCGGGCGCAGCCAGACCATCGAGCCGATCGGGTCGAGCTGGAAGGTGCGGATGTTGCGGTTGCGCGCCAGCAGCGGCAGCACGTCGGGTGTCGGCTGCTCGATGAAGTCGATCTCGCCCGACTGCAGCGCGGCCGCGGCCGTCGCCGGGTCGTTGATGCCGAGCCATTCGATGCGCTCGAGCAGCGCGACCTTGCCGCCCGCCAGCCCGTCCGCCGGTTCGCTGCGCGGGCGATAGGCCGGGTTGCGCAGATAGACCGCGCGTTCGCCCGGCAGGTACTCCTGCTGGCGGAAGATGAAGGGGCCGGAGCCGGTCGGGTCCGTGAAGGCGACGTTCGCGGGGGTGGAGGCGATGCGTTCCGGCATCACGAACAGCGCGCTCGCGGTCGGACGGGCCAGCACCTCGGTCACCAGGCCGAAGGGGCGCGACAGGCGGATGGTAAATGTCTTGTCGTCCACCACCTCCATCGCCGCGGTCGCCGCGGCCAGTGCGCGCCCTGCGATGTCGCGCTGCGACCAGCGCCGGATGGAGGCGACGGCATCCGCCGCGCGCACCGGCTGGCCATCATGGAAGGCGAGGCCGTCGCGCAGCGTGAAGCGATGCGTCATGCCGTCGGCCGAGACCTCGTGCCGATCGACCATCTGCGGCCGCGCCTCGCCCTGGCTGTCCAGGCCAAACAGCTGATCATAGACGAGGAAGCCGTGGTTGCGGATGAAGGCCGCGGTCGAGACCACGGGGTCGAGGCTCGCCAGCGGATTGGCCAGCACCACGCGCAGCGTCCCGGAGGGCGCGGGCTGCTGCGCCGCCGCGGGGGCCATCGCGCCCGAGAAGGCCAGCACCGCGGCGGCGGCCCCGGCCAGGATCGAGGTTCTGCGGTCTGCCATGATGCCCTTCCGTATTGCGGGCGGCATCATGACATCGCATCCCCGCCTGTCCACCGCCTGTCCACCGCCTGTCCACCGCCTGGACGGCGCGGCCGCGCCGCCCTTCAATGCGGCAGCCGACGGACAGGGATGCCATGACCTTCTCGCTTCTCGGGCGATGCGCGCGGACCGGCCAGTTCGGTGCGGCGGTGACGACCTCCTCCATCGCGGTGGGCACGCGCGTGCCCTTCCTGGCGGCCGGGGTCGGCGGCATGCTGACGCAACACCGCACCGACCCGCGGCTCGGCCCGCGCGGGCTCGACCTGCTGCGGTCCGGGTGTTCGGCGCAGGAGACGATCGCGGCGCTGGTCGCCTCGACGCCGCATCACCGCTGGCGGCAGCTCGCGGCGATGGATGCGGCGGGCGGCACGGCGCATTTCGACGGCGAACGCGTGAAGCCCGAGCGCGGCGTGGCGCACGGCCGGGACGTGGTGGCGATCGGCAACATCCTCTCCTCCCCCCGCGTGGCGGAGGCGATGGCGGAGGCGTTCCTTGCTGCGTCGGACGAAGCGCTGACCGAACGCCTGCTGCGCGCGCTGGAAGCCGGGGAGGCGGCGGGCGGCGAGCATGGCGACGTCACCTCCGCCTGCCTGCTCGTCGTCCATCGCGAGTGCTTCCCCTATGTGGACCTCCGCGTGGACAAGGACCCGCACCCGCTGCCGGCGCTGCGCCGCCTGTGGGCGGAATACGCGCCGCTCGCCGACGGCTTCGTGCAGCGCGCGATCGACCCCGAAGACGCGCCGATCATCTGAAGAAGAACCGAGGACACGCCCATGCGCATCAAGGCCGCCATCCTGTTCGAGCAGGGCAAGCCGCGCCCCTACGCCACGTCCCGTCCGCTGGTGGTGGAGGAGGTGGAACTCGAGGGCCCCGGGCCCGGCGAGATGCTGATCGAGGTGGCCGCGGCGGGGCTTTGCCATTCCGACCTCTCGACCATCGAGAACCAGCGCCCGCGCCCGCTGCCGATCGTGATCGGCCACGAGGGCGCGGGCATCGTGCGCGAGGTCGGCTCCGGCATCACCGACGTGAAGCCCGACGACCATGTCGTGACCGTCTTCGCGCCGTCCTGCGGCAATTGCCGGTACTGCGTGCGCGGGCGGCCGAACATCTGCCCGACCGGCAACGCCTTCCGCCAGGCGGGGCAGCTGCCGACGGGCGCGCGTCGGCTGAAGCGGCTGGACGGCACGCCGATCAACCACAATTCCGGCCTGTCGCTCTATGCCCAGTATGCGGTGGTGGCGCGGCGCTCGGCGGTGAAGATCGGCCGCGATATCCCGCTCGACGACGCGGCGATCTTCGGCTGCGCGGTGATGACGGGCGCGGGCGCGGTGCTGAACACGGCGGGGCTCGAGGCGGGGGAGGGCATCGCGGTCGTGGGCCTGGGCGGCGTCGGCATGAATGCGCTGTTCGCGGCGGTCGCGGCCGGGGCGGAGCGGATCGTCGCCATCGACACCAATCCCCAGAAGCTGGAACTCGCGAAGCAATGGGGCGCGACCGACGTCTTCCTCGCGGGCAACGAGGATTGCGCGGCGCAAGTGCGGGACGCGACGGATGGCGGGCTCGACACGGTGATCGAAACCGCGGGGACCATCCCGGCGATGCAACTCGCCATCGCCATCACCGCGCGCGGCGGCAGCACGATCAGCGCGGGACTGCCCAACGTGAACGCCTCCGTGTCGTATCTGCATGCGAGCATGGTGCAGGAGGAACGGAGCATCCGCGGGTCCTACATGGGCTCCTGCGTGCCGGAGCGCGACCTGCCGCGCCTGCTTGGCCTGTATCGACGCGGCAAGCTGCCGGTCGACAAGCTCAAGACCAGCCACATCACCTTCGACCAGATCAACGAGGGGTTCGACCTGCTCTCGGACGGCAGCGTCCTGCGCCAGATGCTGCGCCCCAACGCCTGAGGCGCTGCACGCGCCTGAGGCAGGGCCTGCCCAGGACCCGTGCAGCCCGGCCGCGCTTGCAACCCTGCGGCGGCGTGGCAGTCTGGCGCTTCATGCCGCGCCCTGCCGCCACGCCCAGCCACCAGCGTTCGCGCGGCGGCGCTTCCCTCCGTTTCGCCGTCGCGCGCGGAGCGACGCGGCTGGCCGACCTGCACCAGGCATCCCCCATGCGGATCCTGTTCCCGACGCCGGAACCGGGGGAGGCGCCGCTGGCGGCGCTGGTGAACACGGCGGGCGGGCTCGCGGGCGGCGACGAGGTGGAGATCTCGGTGGCGCTCGATGCCGGCGCGGCGGCCACGGTCTCGACGCCGGCGGCCGAGAAGATCTACCGCAGCCTCGGCCCCGAGACGCGCGTGGCGGCGCGGATCGAGGTCGGGCCCGGCGCGCGGCTCGAATGGATCCCGCAGGAGACGATCCTGTTCGAGGGCGCGCGGCTGGCGCGCCGCCTGGAGGCCGACATCGCCGCCGATGCCGTGCTGCTGATGGCGGAGATGCTGGTCTTCGGCCGCCATGCGCGCGGCGAGGCGCTGACCCGGGGCAGCCTGCTCGACACCTGGCGCATCCGGCGGGGCGGTGCCCTGGTGTGGGCCGATGGGCTGGCACTCGACGGCGATGTCGCGGCGATGCTGGCGAACCCCTTCGGCTTCGCGGGCGCCGAGGCGAGCGCCACCCTGTTGCTGGCCGACCCGAACCCGCTGGCGCGGCTGCGAGACGGGCTGCGCGACGCCGGCATCGCGGCCACCGTTCTGCGGCCCGGCCTCATGCTGGCGCGGTGGCTTGGCCCTGCCGCGACGGTGCGGGAGGGTCTCGGCAGCGCGATCCGGATGGTGCGCGCCCGGCATTTCGGCCTGCCGGCGGCGCTGCCCCGGCTGTGGACGTGCTGAGCGGGGAACGGCCATGATGGCGCGGTGCTTGCTGTGCTTTCGCCCCACGGTCTGGAGGAGTGGATCGGAATGAACCTGACGCCCCGGGAGAAGGACAAGCTGCTGATCGCCATGGCGGCGATCGTCGCGCGCCGGCGGCTCGAGCGCGGGCTCAGGCTGAACTACCCGGAGGCCGTCGCGCTGATCACGGATTTCGTGGTGGAGGGCGCGCGGGACGGGCGAAGCGTCGCCGACCTCATGCGCGACGGCGCGAAGGTGCTGACCCGCGCCCAGGTGATGGACGGGATCGCCGAGATGATCCACGAGATCCAGGTCGAGGCGACTTTCCCGGACGGGACGAAGCTCGTCACGGTGCACGAGCCGATCCGCGACGCCGCGCCGGCGAAGGCGAAGCCCGCGGGCAATGCGAAGGCGAAGGTCGTGGCCGGACCGACGGCCAGGGCCGCCGCACGGGCGAAGCCGAAGGCCGGCGCGAAACCCAAGCCCAAGACGAAGCCTGCTGCCCGCCGCAAGCCTGCCGCCCCCGCGAAAGGACCCCGCCGATGATCCCGGGCGAGATCATCCCCGCCGCCGGGGACATCGAATTGAACGCCGGCCGCGCCGCCATCGAGGTCGAGGTCGCGAATACCGGCGACCGCCCCGTGCAGGTCGGCAGCCACTACCACTTCGCCGAGACCAACCCGATGCTGCGCTTCGACCGCACCGCCGCGCGCGGCCGGCGGCTCGACATCGCCGCCGGCACGGCGGTCCGCTTCGAGCCCGGCCAGACGCGCAAGGTGCGGCTGGTGGAATTCGCCGGCGCACGCATCGTGCACGGCTTCCGCGGCGAGACGGAAGGAGCGCTGTAGATGGCGACCAGGATCTCCCGCGCCGCCTATGCCGGCATGTATGGCCCGACCATCGGCGACCGCGTGCGCCTGGCCGACACCGACATCATCATCGAGGTGGAGCGCGACCTCACCACCTATGGGGAGGAAGTGAAGTTCGGCGGCGGCAAGGTCATCCGCGACGGAATGGGCCAGTCGCAGGTGACGCGCGCGGCCGGCGCGATGGACACCGTCATCACCAATGCGCTGATCCTCGACGCGGTGACGGGTATCATCAAGGCCGATGTCGGCCTGAGGGACGGGCGCATCGCCGCCATCGGCAAGGCCGGCAACCCGGACACTCAGCCGGGCGTGACCATCGTGATCGGGCCGGGCACCGAGATCATCGCGGGCGAGGGCCGCATCCTGACCGCGGGCGGCATCGACCCGCACATCCACTTCATCTGCCCGCAGCAGATCGAGGAGGCGCTGGCCTCGGGCGTCACGTCGATGTTCGGCGGCGGCACGGGGCCGGCGCATGGCACGCTCGCCACCACCTGCACGCCCGGACCCTGGCACATGGCGCGCATGCTGCAGGCGGCCGAGGCCTTCCCGATGAACCTCGGCTTCCTCGGCAAGGGCAATGCCGCGCTGCCGGCGGCGCTCGAGGAGCAGATCCGCGCCGGCGCCTGCGGCCTCAAGCTGCACGAGGACTGGGGCACCACGCCCAAGGCCATCGACACCTGCCTGTCGGTCGCCGATGCGATGGACATCCAGGTTGCCATCCACACCGACACGCTGAACGAGAGCGGCTTCGTCGAGGAGACGATCAAGGCCATCAAGGGCCGCGTGCTGCAGGCCTTCCACACCGAAGGCGCCGGAGGCGGCCATGCGCCCGACATCCTGCGGCTGGTAGGCGAGGGCAACATCCTGCCGTCCTCGACCAACCCCACCATGCCGTACACGGTGAACACGGTGGACGAGCATCTCGACATGCTCATGGTCTGCCATCACCTCGACCCGCGCATCGCCGAGGACGTCGCCTTCGCGGAATCGCGCATCCGAAAGGAGACCATCGCGGCCGAGGACATCCTGCACGACCTCGGCGCGATCTCGATGATGTCGTCCGACAGCCAGGCGATGGGGCGCGTGGGCGAGGTCATCATCCGCACCTGGCAGACCGCCCACAAGATGAAGGTGCAGCGCGGCCGCCTTCCCGCCGAGAGCGGCGAGAACGACAACCTTCGCGCGAAGCGCTACATCGCGAAATACACGATCAATCCCGCGATCAGCCAGGGCGTCGCGGACCACGTGGGCAGCCTCGAGGTCGGCAAGCTTGCGGACCTGGTGCTCTGGAGCCCCGCCTTCTTTGGCGTGAAGCCCGAGATGATCCTGAAGGGTGGCGCCATCGCCATGTCGCTGATGGGCGACCCCAACGCCTCCATCCCCACGCCGCAGCCGGTGCATTACCGCCCGATGTTCGGCGCCTTCGGCGGAGCGCGGCGCGCGACCTCGCTCACCTTCGTATCCCAGGCCGCGATCGCGGAGGATGTCGGCGGGCGGCTCGGCCTGTCCCGCCCGCTCGCGGCCGTGCGCAACTGCCGCGGCGGAATCTCCAAGCGCAGCATGGTGCTGAACGATGCCCTGCCGCGCATCCAGGTCGACCCCGAGACCTACGAGGTGCGCGCCGACGGCGTGCTGCTGGTCTGCGAACCCGCCAAGGTGCTGCCGATGGCGCAGCGCTACTTCCTGTTCTGAGGACCCGCATGGACCAGGAGAACACGCCCCGCGCGACCGAGGTGAGGCGCGCCGGCACATGGCCCGAGGCCGAGGCGCGCGACACCGTGCTGGTCGATTTCGACGACCGCTGGCGGCGCCGCAAACTGTATACGGGGCAGGGGGGGCTCACCTTCCTGCTCGACCTGCCGGAGGCCGCGGTGCTGCGCGACGGGGACGGGCTCGCGCTCGCGACCGGCGGCTTCGTGCGCGTGCAGGCGGCACCCGAGCCGCTGGTCGAGATCACGGCCGCGTCGCGGGAGCATCTCGCGCGCCTCGCCTGGCATCTCGGCAACCGGCACCTGCCGACGCAGATCGAGGGCGAGCGGCTGCTGATCCGCGACGACCACGTCATCGTGCACATGCTGGAAGGGCTAGGCGCCACGCTTCGCCGCGTGGACGCCCCCTTCGACCCGGAGGGCGGCGCCTATGGGGAGCACAACCACAGCCCGGCCCACCAGCCCCACCACCACCATCACGGCGACCACGACCATCACCACGACCACGAGCACTGAGGCGCTCTACCGGCTGCTTGCCTGGCTGTCGCCGGCCTATCCGGTCGGCGCCTACACCTACAGCCATGGGCTCGAGACGGCGGTCGAGGATGGCGCGGTGCGGGGCCGCGACGACCTCGTCGCCTATGTGATGGCGGCGCTGCGCGTCGGCGCCGGGCGCGTCGATGGCGCGCTTCTGGCGGCGGTGCATCGGGCGATGGTGGCGGGCCGCACCCGCGCGCTCGACGACATCGCGGAACTCGGCGCCGCCTGGCGCGGCACGCCCGAGACGGCGCTGGAGGCCGAAGGGCAGGGCACGGCGTTCATGTCGGTCACCCTCGCGGCTTGGCCCGAGCCACGGCTGGCCGCCTTCGCGGCGCGCCATCCCCGCCGCATCGTCCATGCGGTCGCCTTCGGCGCCGCCGCCGCTGCGCACGGCGTGCCGCTGGACCAGGCGGTCTTCGGCTATCTTTCGGCCTTCGCGGCCAACCTCGTCTCGGCCGGTGTCCGGCTGGTGCCGCTCGGCCAGACCGACGGGCAGAAGGCGACGGCGGCGCTTCTTCCGGTCGTCGCCGCGGCGGTCGATGCGGCGCTGGCCGCCGACCTCGACCGGCTCGGCACATCGAGCCCGGTCCTCGACATCCTCTCCATCCGTCACGAGACGCAATACACGAGGCTTTTCAGATCATGAGGAACGGTCCCTTCCGCGTCGGCATCGGCGGCCCCGTCGGCTCCGGCAAGACCGCGCTGACGGAACGGCTCTGCCGGCACCTGCGCGACCGGCACGACATCGCGGTCATCACCAACGACATCTACACGAAGGAGGATGCGGAGTTCCTGACGCGCGCCGGCGCGCTCGACCCCGAGCGCATCGCGGGCGTCGAGACCGGCGGTTGCCCGCATACCGCGATCCGCGAGGATGCCTCGATCAACCTCGCCGCCGTGCACGACATGGTGGAGAAGTTCCCCTCGCTGGAGGTGCTCTTCATCGAGAGCGGCGGCGACAACCTCGCGGCCACCTTCAGCCCGGAACTAGCCGACCTGACCATCTACGTCATCGACGTCAGCGCCGGCGACAAGATCCCGCGAAAGGGCGGGCCCGGCATCACGCGGTCGGACATGCTGGTGATCAACAAGATCGACCTGGCGCCGCTGGTCGGCGCCGACCTGTCGGTGATGGACCGCGACGCGCGGAAGATGCGCGGCCAGCGTCCCTTCGTCTTCACCAACCTCAAGGAGAACAAGGGCCTGGCCGAGATCGCCGACTTCGTGCTGCGCCAGGGGGGGATCGCGGCGTGAACGCCGGGCGACGCCACGCCGTCATCCTCGGCATGGGGCTGATGGGTTGCGACATCGCGGCGATCTTCCTGGCCGGCGGCTGGCGCGTGACGGCGGTGGAGCCGGAAGCCGTACGCTGGCCGGAGGCCGAGGCCCGCGTCCGGCAATCGATCGGGCAGTTGGACGGCGACCCGGCGGAGGCCGTGCATCTCGCGCTGCTGGATGACATCGCCGCGCCTGACTACGCCTCGGTCGAGATCGTCATCGAGGCGGTGCCCGAGCGCCTGCCGCTGAAGCGCGAGGTCTTTGCGCGGCTCGATGCGCTGGTGCCGGCGCATGTCCCGGTCGTCTCCAACGCCTCCGGCTATCGCATCACCGACATCGCGGGGCACATCGCGACGCGGGCGCGTTGCGCGAACCTGCACTTCTTCCTGCCGGCGCACATCGTCCCCGGGGTCGAGGTGGTGCAGGGCGAGCATACCGACCCGGCCATCTGCGACACCGTCGCGGCCATCATGGACGGTCTCGATCGCAAGGTGATCCGCGTCGCGCGCGACGTGCCCGGCTTCCTTGCCAACCGCATCCAGCACGCGCTGATGCGCGAGGCCTTCGCCGTGATCGACCAGGGCCTGGGCACGGCCGAGGATGTGGACCGGGCCGTCCGCTACTGCTTCGGCTTTCGCTACGCCGCGGCCGGGCCGATCACGCAGAAGGAACTCGCCGGGCTCGAGACGCAGCTCGAGGCCGGGCGGACCATCTACCCCTCGCTCTGCAACTCTCCCGATCCCAGCCCGACGCTCGCGCGGCTGGTGGCCGAGAACCGGCTTGGCCCCAAGACCGGACGCGGCTTCCGCGACTGGCCGCCGGATGTCACGGCGAAGGAACGGGCGCGCTACGAACGAGCCATGCTGGCCGCGGCGCGGATCCTGCGGGACGAGCCCTGAAGCTGCGGCTATGCGGCCGCGCTGCGGTGCACCATGAATCAGCGGATTGCCCCTGCCGCGCGCTTCGTGCGAGGCTCCGTCAGCCGTTCAACGGCGGGGAGTGACGGGCAGGAATGACGACGGCGCTGGCTCAGCGACCGATCCCTGGTTCTTCGAGTGCATCGGTTCACATGGCCGACTGCCGTCCCGACGCGTTTCGGCATCCAGCACGAAGGAGGCTGCGCGCGTGAAGCCGACGGACATTTCGTCCCCGGAGTATTTCCACAAGGTCGTCGACTGCCAGTGGGCCTGCCCGGCCCATACGCCCGTTCCGGAATACATCCGCATGATCGCGGCCGGCCGCTATGCGGACGCCTATATGGTCAACTGGCATTCCAACGTCTTCCCGGGGATTCTCGGCCGCACCTGCGACCGCCCCTGCGAGCCCGCCTGCCGGCGCGGCCGCGTCGAGGAACAGCCGGTTGCGATCTGCCGGCTCAAGCGCGTCGCCGCCGACAACAAAGGCGACGTGTCGCACCGCATGCCGGCGATCCCGGAGCAACGCAACGGCAAGCGCATCGCCTGCGTCGGCGCCGGGCCGTCCAGCCTGACCGTGGCGCGCGACCTGGCGCCGCTCGGCTACGAAGTGCATGTCTTTGACGAACAGAAGAAGCCCGGCGGCTTCATCCGCCAGCAGATCCCGCGCTTCCGGCTGCCGGAAGAAGTGATCGACGAGGAATGCGGCTACATCCTCGACCGCGGCGGCGTGGTCAGCCACCAGAACCGCCGCGTGGACAGCCTGAAGGCGCTGCTCGACGAAGGTTATGACGCGGTCTTCGTCGGATCCGGCGCTCCACGCGGGCGTGAACTCGACGTGCCGGGCCGGGCCGAGGCCGCCGCGCATATCCACCTCGGCATCGACTGGCTGGCCTCGGTGTCCTTCGGACATGTGAAGGAGGTCGGACGGCGCGTGATCGTGCTCGGCGGCGGCAATACCGCGATGGATTGCTGCCGCTCCGCCCGTCGCCTCGGCGGCGAGGAGGTGAAGGTCGTCGTCCGCTCCGGCTTTGAGGAGATGAAGGCATCCCCCTGGGAGAAGGAGGACGCGCTGGGCGAAGGCATCCCGATCCTCAATTTCCTGGTGCCCAAGGAAGTGCTGCACGACAACGGCCGCCTCACCGGCATGGTCTTCGAGAAGGTCGCCGCGCAGTATGACGAGAAGGGCCGGCGCCAACTGCTGCCGACCGGCGAGCCCGACGTGACCATCGAGGCCGACGCGGTGCTGGTCGCGATCGGCCAGGAGAACGCCTTTCCCTGGATCGAGCGCGACGCCGGCGTCGAGTTCGACCGGTGGGGCCTGCCGAAGCTCGACCAGGCGACCTTCCAGTCCACCAACCCGCGCGTCTTCTTCGGCGGCGACGCTGCCTTCGGCCCTAAGAACATCATCTGGGCGGTCGCGCATGGCCACGAGGCCGCGGTCTCGATCGACCTGTTCTGCCGCGGCGAGGACGTCGCGCAGCGCCCGCCGCCCGAGGTGCGCATCGCCAGCCAGAAGATGGGCATCCACGAATGGGCCTATGACAACGCGGTCTCGCCCGACCTTCGCTACAAGGTGCCGCACATCCCGCCCGAGAAGGCGCTGCGCGACATCACGGTCGAGGTCGAGCTCGGCTTCGACCGGGAGATGGCCTACCTCGAGACGCAGCGCTGCCTGAACTGCGACGTGCAGACGGTGTTCAACGCCAAGACCTGCATCGAATGCGACGCCTGCGTCGACATCTGCCCGACCGACTGCATCACCTTCACCGACAACGGGGAGGAGGATGAGCTGCGCACGCACCTGAAGGCGCCGGCGGTCAACCTCTACCAGGACCTCTATGTCCAGGACGGGCTCAAGACCGGGCGCGTCATGGTCAAGGACGAGGACGTGTGCCTGCATTGCGGCATGTGCGCCGAACGCTGCCCGACGGGTGCCTGGGACATGCAGAAATTCCTGCTCGAGACAGCGAAGCCGAAGGCCCACGCATGCAGCCGATAACCGCGACCAACGACTTCGTCGTCAAGTTCGCCAACGTCAACGGATCGGGCTCCGCCTCGGCCAACGGCCTGTTCGCGAAATCCATCCTGCGCATGGGCATCCCCATCGCGTCGCGCAACATCTTCCCGTCCAACATCCAGGGCCTGCCGACCTGGTTCGAGGTGCGCGTCAGCGAGGCCGGCCACATGGGCCGGCGCGGCGGCGTCGACATGATGGTCGCGATGAACCCCCAGACCTGGGACCGCGACATCGCCGAGATCGAGCCCGGCGGCTACCTGTTCTACGATTCGACGCGCCCCATGCCGAAGTCGCGCTTCCGCGACGACATCACCGTCATCGGCTGCCCGCTCACCGAGATCACCAACGCCGCCTATTCCGACCCACGGCAACGGCAGCTCTTCAAGAACATTGTCTATCTCGGCGCGCTGTCGGCGCTGCTCGACATGGACGCCGAGGCCGTGAAGGGCTCGATCGCCGCGCAGTTCAAGGGCAAGGAGAAGCTCGTTCCCGCGAACTTCGCCGCGCTCGAGATGGGCCGCGCCTGGGCGCAGGAGAACCTGTCCTGCCCGATCGGGCTGCGCCTGAAGGGCGCGGATGCGGTCGGCGAGCGTATCTTCGTCGACGGCAACCAGGCCGCGGCGCTCGGCGCCGTCTACGGCGGCGCGACGGTCTGCGCCTGGTATCCGATCACGCCGTCCACCTCGCTCGCGGAAGCCTTCGAGAAATATTGCGGCCGCCTGCGCAAGGACCCGGAGACGGACGCCAAGCGCTACGCCATCGTGCAGGCGGAGGACGAACTCGCCTCCATCGGCATGGTCATCGGCGCATCCTGGAACGGCGCGCGCGCCTTCACCGCGACCTCCGGGCCCGGCATCTCGCTGATGCAGGAATTCGTAGGCCTCGCCTATTTCGCCGAGATCCCGGCAGTGATCTTCGACGTGCAGCGCGCCGGCCCCTCCACGGGCATGCCGACGCGCACGCAGCAGTCGGACCTGCTCAGCGCCGCCTATGCGAGCCACGGCGACACCAAGCACGTGATGCTGCTGCCCGAGGACCCGAACGAGTGCTTCGCCTTCGGCGCGGACGCCTTCGACCTCGCCGACCGGCTGCAGACGCCGGTCTTCGTGATGCTCGACCTCGACATCGGCATGAACGACTGGCTCTGCGCGCCCTTCGCCTGGGACCCGGCGCGGCGGATGGACCGCGGCAAGGTGCTGAACGCTGAACAGCTGGACGAGGCCAAGACCTTCGGCCGCTACCTCGACGTGGACGGCGACGGCATCCCCTACCGCACCTGGCCCGGCACGCATCCGGAGAAGGGGGCGTTCTTCACGCGCGGCACCTCGCGCGACCGCTACGCGCGGTACACCGAGGAAGGCGCGCCCTATGTCGACAACATGGAGCGCCTGCTGAAGAAGTTCGCCACCGCGAAGTCGGTGGTGCCGCGCCCGGTGACGATCCCGGCGAAGCAGCCCGCGCGCGACGGCGTCATCTTCTACGGATCATCGTCGGCCGCCATGCGGGAGGCGCTGGCGGCGCTGGAGGACCAGGGCGTCCACCTCGACGCCATGCGCATCCGCGCCTTTCCGTTCCACGATGACGTGCGGGACTTCGTCGCGAACCACGACCGCGTCTTCGTGGTCGAGCAGAACCGCGACGCGCAGCTTCGCACCCTCCTCATCAACGAGGAGGAGATCGACCCCGCGCGGCTGATCAAGGTGCTGCATTACGACGGCACGCCCATCACCGCGCGCTTCATCCAGGCCGCCATCGCGGACCGCGCCGGTTCCGCGAATGTCCTTCCCTTCCGCAAGGCCACGCCATGAGCTACCTGCCGAAGCCCAAGTTGCACCACCCGAAGCTGCCGACGAACGCGATCGGCCTGACACGCCGTGACTACGAAGGCGCGATCAGCACGCTCTGCGCCGGCTGCGGGCATGATTCGATCAGCGCAGCCATCATCCAGGCCTGCTTCAACCTCTCCCTGCCGCCGCACCGGATCGCCAAGCTGTCCGGCATCGGCTGTTCGTCCAAGACACCGACCTACTTCCTCGGTGCCGCGCACGGCTTCAATTCCGTGCACGGGCGGATGCCGTCCGTGCTGACGGGCGCCTATCTCGCGAACCGGGACCTCGTCTATCTCGGCGTCTCGGGGGACGGCGACAGCGCCTCGATCGGCTTCGGCCAGTTCGCGCACAGCATCCGCCGCGGCGTGAACATGACCTACATCGTCGAGAACAACGGCGTGTACGGGCTGACCAAGGGTCAGTTCTCGGCCACCTCCGACCTCGGCTCGGTTGCCAAGAAGGGTGCCATCAACACCGACCAGCCGATCGACCTCGCGGCCATCGCGGTGCAACTCGGCGCGACCTTCGTCGCGCGGTCCTTCTCGGGCGACAAGGAACAGCTCGTGCCGCTGATCGAGGCCGCGCTGCTGCACGAGGGCGCCGCCTTCCTCGATGTTCTGAGCCCCTGCGTCGCCTTCAACAACCACCCCGGCAGCACGAAGTCATACGACTACGTGCGCGAGCACAACGACGCGCTGAACAAGCTCGACATCATGCTGAACCGGGCCGAGATCACGGTCGCCTATGCGCCCGGCGAGGTGACCGAGGTGACGCAGCACGACGGCTCGCTGCTCCGGCTGCGCAAGCTGCACGAAGGGCACGACCCGACCAACCGCGCCTCCGCCATGCACCACATCCTGGACCGCAAGGCGGCGGGCGAGATCGTCACGGGCCTGATCTACGTCGAACCAAACCCCTCGGCCCTGCACGAGCACCTCGGCACCGTGCCGGCGCCGCTCAATGCGCTCGGCGACGCGGAGCTTTGCCCCGGGGCCGCGGCGCTCGACAAGATCAACGCTTCGCTGCGCTGACGGCCATGCCGCGCGGCGCGCCGCTCTTCCGCGACCGCCGCGAGGCGGGGGAGAGGCTGGCGCCGCTGCTGCGCGGCCTGCGCCTGGACCGCCCCATCGTCTACGCCCTGCTGCGCGGCGGTGCCGCGGTCGCGGCGCCGGTGGCACGGGCGCTCGGCGCGCCGCTCGAGCCCTTCCTCGTGCGCAAGCTCGGCGTACCCTGGCATGAGGAGTTGGCGTTCGGCGCCCTTGCCGAGGGAGCCGAGGCGCCGGTGCTGAACGCCGACATCGTCGCGGTCAGCGGCCTGGCGCCGGCCGAGATCCTGCGCGTCCAGGCGGCCGAAGCGCGCGAACTCGAGCGCCGCCGCGCCGTCTATCTCCGGGATCGCCCGCGGCCCGACCCGCGCGGCCGGCCGGCCATCCTGGTCGATGACGGCCTTGCGACCGGCGCCACCGCCCGTGCCGCGCTGCGCGCGCTGCGGGCCCAGGGGGCGCAGCCGCTGATCCTGGCCGTGCCCGTCGCGCCGCAGGACAGCATCGATGCGCTGGCCGCCGAGGCGGACCGGATCGTCTGCGCTGAGGTCTCCGCCATCCCGCGCGGCATTGGCGGCTGCTACGACGATTTCCACCAGCTGACGGACGAGGAAGTCCTCGCGCTCCTCGACGCAATGCCAGGGACGCCGGACGCATGAGCCAGATCCCCGCCAAAGGTCGCCCAGCCGAGGCCATCCTGGCCGCGCTCCGCGAGCGCAAGGCGCAGGACCGCGACTGGCGGCGCGGCCGCCTCGCCGTCTATTTCTACTGGCTCGACGAGGACCTCGAGCGTGTCCAGCAGCAGGCCTACCTGGCCTACTGGACCGAGAACAACCTCGGCCAGCGCGCCTTTCCGAGCCTGAAGTCGCTGGAGGACGAGGTGATCGGCATGTCTCTCGCCCTGCTCGGCGGCGGGCAGGGGGCAGGGGGCACCTTCACCTCCGGCGGGTCGGAAAGCATCTTCCTGGCCATGATGGCGGCGCGGAACCGCGCGCGCGCGCGGCGCGGCAAGATGCGGCCGAACATCGTGCTGCCCGACACTGCGCACCTGACCTTCGACCGCGCGGCCGAGGCGCTCGGGCTCGAGGTGCGCCGCGTGCCCGTGGGCGCGGATCTCCGCGCCGATGTCGCTGCCATGGCGGCGCGCATGGACGACGACACGGTCGCGCTCGTTGGATCGGCGCCGAACTACCCCTTCGGCACCTTCGACCCGATCGCGGATCTTGCCGCGCTCGCGGCGCGCCGCGGTGCCTGGATGCACGTGGATGCCTGCGTCGGCGGGTTCCTGGCGCCCTATGTGCGCCGCCTCGGCCACGACATCCCGGCCTTCGAATTGTCGGTCCCGGGCGTGACTTCGCTCTCGGCCGACATCCACAAGCACGGCATGGCGCCGAAGGGCGCCTCGCTGCTGCTGGTGGCCGATGCGGCCGACCGCGAATGGCACAAATTCGAAAGCCGCGCCTGGCAGCGCGGGCCCTATGCCGCCTACACGACCCAGGGCACGCGACCGGGCGGCGCCGTCGCCGCCGCCTGGGCGGCGATGAACCACCTGGGCGAGGAGGGCTACCTCCGCTGCGCGCGCCTCATCATGGAGGCGAAGGCGATCATGATGGCGGGCATCGCCGCCATCCCGGGCCTCGGCGTGCTGCAGCCGAGCGACATCGGCATCTTCGTCTGGCGCGCGACGGACCCGACGCTCGACATCGGCAAGGTGGCCGCGGCGCTCGACGCCGAGGGCTGGCTGGTCGGCCGGCAGCAGGAACCGGACGGCATCCACCTGCACCTCAACCCGATCCACCGCAGCGTCGCCGAGGAGTATGTCGAGGCCGTCTCGCGCGCCGTGGCGGCCGCGCGGGGCGGGCAGAACAGCCGCATCGGCGCGAACGAGCGGACCTACTGACCGCTACAGGAACTTCGCCACGATGTCGGTCGAGGATCTCTCCCCGATCGCATCGAAATGCTCGGTGAGGAACGCCTCCGCCCGCGCGACGCCGAGCGCGCGGAGGTGGTGCAGGAACCCCTGGCTCGCATTCATCTTGGACGATGCGTTCAGCGCCGCGAGTTCCGCCTCGGCATCCACGGTGTGGATGAAGCAGCGCAGGTGCCGGTCCTTCGGCAATTGCCCCTGGTCGATCAGGTCGGTCACGAAGCGGATCATCCGCATCTCGCGCATCAGGGACGAGTTGAAGGCGAGCGTGTTCATCCGGTCGACGATGGCGCGGATGTCGCGGGGGACCTCAGGGATGTTGATCGGGTTGAGCTGCACGATGACGATGTCGGGCGCGCCGCCCATGTAGATCAGGGGAAAGATCGGCGGATTGCCGCAATAGCCGCCGTCCCAGTAATGCTGGCCCTCGACCTCGACCGCCTGGAACAGCAGCGGCACGCAGGCCGAGGCCATCACGGCGTCCGCGCTCATCTCGGCGCGCTCGAACACGCGCAGCCGCCCGGTCAGCACGTTGGTCGCGCACACGAACAGCGCCGGCCCTGGCGCGCGACGTAGCCGCTCGAAATCCACCACCTGCTCGATCAGCTCGTGCAGGCCGTTGCGGTTGCCGGGGTTCAACTCGTAGGGGGAGAACTGCCGCATCAGCACGTCCGCCACGCGCCAGGCCGGCGAGAAGTCCATGTTCCCCGGGCTGAACCAGAGGTCGAAGGGCGTGGGCTGCACCGGGGAGAAGGCGAAGCTGGCGCCGACCCCTTCCCAGAAGGCGTCGAGCATCCGCCGCGCTTCCTCCGGCCCGCCGGCATTCAGCCCGTCGGCCACGATCGCCGCGTTCATTGCGCCCGCGCTGGTGCCGACCAGCGCCTCGACCTGCAGCCGGTCGTCGGCCAGCAGCCGGTCGAGCACGCCCCATGTGAAGGCGCCGTGCGAGCCGCCGCCCTGCAGCGCGAGCTTGATCGGCTTGCGGTTCCGTCTCGGCATCCGGGCTACTTGCTGTCCAGCCGCGTCACGGGCGACCAGCCGGGTGGCGGCCCCTCTGGGAAGCGTGCGATGCGTGCGGCATAGGCCGCGACGAGCGGGTCCTGGGCCGGGTCGCCGGCCTCGCGCAGTGCCTCGGCCGCGCTGTCGAACTGCCCTGCGCGGAAGCGGCGGATCGCCTCCCCCCAGGCCGGCAGGCGCGCGACCAGCCCTGGGTCGGCCACCATGTCCTCCCCGCCGGGATCCCCCGCGGCCGACAGCCCGACCAGCTCATGCACCTCGATCGGGTCCTGCGCGCCCTTCGCCTGCACCAGGTCGACGGGGCGGAAGACGAAGCCGCTCCCGGCCCCGATGCGCGTGGCCTCGGAGACCAGGACCTGCGTGCCGTACATCTTGTTCATGCCTTCGAGCCGCGAGGCGAGGTTCACCATCGAGCCGATCGCCGTATAGGACATGCGGTCGGAGGATCCGACATTGCCGACCACCGCGTCGCCGCTGTGCACGCCGAAGCGCGTGCGCATGCGGGGCCAGCCCCGCGCCGCGAATTCCGCTTCGAGGCGCAGCGTCAGGCGCTTCGCGCTGAGCGCGGCGTGGCAGCCGTGCCTGGCGTGCGCCAGGTCGCGCTTCGGCGCGTTCCACATCGCCATCACCGCGTCGCCGATGTACTTGTCGATGGTCGCGTGCTGCGCCAGCAGGTCATCCGTCACCGCCTGGAAATAGGTGGAGGTGATGCGCATCAGCTCCTCCGGGTCCATGCGTTCGGCGATGCCCGTGAAGCCCTGCACGTCGCTGAACATCACGGTCAGGCGCCGGCGTTCGCCGCCGAGGCTTGCCTCCGCGCCCTCGGCCATCAGCTTTCGTACCAGGTCGCGCGGCACGTACACGCTGAACAGCCGGAGCGCCGACTTCATGCCGCCCATCGCCGCGCCGAGCGCATTCACCTCCGCCGCGCCGCCCGGCGCCGGCACGGGATCGCCGAGGTCGAGCCGCCGGACATCTTCCGCCTCGCGCTCCAGGGCTGCGAGGCCGCGCCGCACGCGGTGCGCGGCGATGCCGAGGCCGAGCCCTGTGGCCAGCACGCCCGCGGCCGCCAGCCCGTAGGCCAGGACGGAACCGGGGCCACCGGCGAAGATCGCGGTCGCCATCAACGCCAGGCCCGGCGCCGCCGCGCCGATCAGGCCGATCGCCAGCGGCAGGCCGTGCGCGGGCGCCCTCATGGCGCGCGCTCCTGTCGGGCGAGGAGCGCTTCCGCATCCGCCGGCGCCATGGCATCGAGCGCCGCCGCACCCGCCTCCGGCGTCGGCGGGCTGATCGCGAGGCTGTCGGCGGCGCGTGCATAGGCGGCGAGCTGCGCGTCGCGGGCGGCGTCGAGACCCAGCGCGCGGGCCGGCGCCGTCGGCGGCGGCAGGATTCCCAGCAGAGCCACGCGCGCCGCATGCGTCGCGACGTCGTCCGGCGCGGGCTGTCCTGCCCTTGCGATCTCCGCCGCCAGCATGCGGCTGAGGCGCGGGCCGAGCACCGGCAACGCGCTGCCGAAAAGGTCCGCCTCCCGCGCCAGCCGGCACAGCAGGTCGGGCGCCTCCGCCTCCTCCCAGGGCCAGGTCGTGGCGAGCACGATGCGGCGCAGCGCGGCGATGGCACCCGCATCGACGCCAGCTGCCGCGGCCATCCCGGCGGCCGCATCGGCCGAGCGCCGTTCGAGCACTCCGCGCTCGGCATGGACCTTGCCGTCATGCAGCAGGTCGTGCGCCGCCATCGCCGCGACGGCGAGGTCCGTCCCCGCCGTGTCCAGCAAGCCGATCCGCCGCGCGGCGCCGGCGAGCCACCCCATGGCGAGCACGGCTTCAGCCTGGTGGTGGCGGTCGTGATAGGCGGGCTCGGCGCCCGGCGGGAAGGCGGCGCCGTGGCGCTCGACCGCCTCGCCGATCGCAAGGGCGGCACGCGCCATCGGGCGCGTCAATTCGGCGCTCCCGCCGGCCGCGGCCAGGGCCCGGCGCACCGCCCCCGGCACGTCGGCCGGCCCGTTGCGTCGCCCGATCATGCAGGCTTCGGCGCGGAGAAGGGCGCCAGCGGGGCCAGCCGCGCCGAAGGCGAGGTCAAGAACCGCGTCGTTGGTCTCGGGCTGAGCGCCCATGGGCCTCGCCGGAACTATGGCCCGGCATCCTAGACCGTTCGATGCCCCCGGTGGAAAGTCCCCCGGCGCAGGCCGCCCGTCAGGCCGCGGCGATCCGG
Source organism: Roseomonas sp. HF4 (assembly GCF_005222755.1). GTDB lineage: Bacteria > Pseudomonadota > Alphaproteobacteria > Acetobacterales > Acetobacteraceae > Neoroseomonas. Next base: position 230,230 of record NZ_STGD01000002.1, on the reverse strand, counting down.
GGGCCGAGGCCGAGCGTCTCGCGCATCTGCACCAGCATCTCCCGCGCCTTGTCGCCGAGTTCGTCGTCCGGCCCGGCCACATGCTCGACCGCTGCCAGCGCCTTCCGGCGCTCGGCGGCCTCGGGCAGCAGGGCGGGCAGCGTGGCCAGCGCCTGCTCCCGCATCAGGGTCACGATGACGGTCTGCTCGCGGATCATGGCCTGGCGCGCGGCCGGGCTCATGCCGACGAAGGGCGGCTCGGTCGTCAGCAGGGCGTTCGACCGCGCGAGGCGCGAGCGCCGCACGCCGCCCCGCGCATCGGCCAGCAGGATCATCATGCGGATGACCGCCTCGGCATAGCCGCCGGTGGCGACCCGGCCGCGCGCCTCGGCGAGGTTCGCGGGCTCCACCGCGACGGAGCGCCGCGCGGCCTCCGCCTCGGCCGCCGTGTCGTCGCCCGTGACGCCGACCGCCGCGAGGCCGCCGTAGATCGCGTGGAAGGCGGTCTCCATGGCTGCGTCGCGCATGTCGCGCCAGCCGTCGATGCTGCGCTCCACCGCATTGGCCCAGGCCCGCTCCATCGCCAGGAACGGATTGTCGGGCGCGGCCGGTGCGCGGTGCTGGCGCACCATGCCGGCCATGGCCCGCACCGGCATCATGAAGGGGTTGAGGTCGCTGAACATGTAGCGGCGCGTGCGCATCGGGCTCGCCTGCCGGCGCGCCTCGGCGCTCGCCTCGGTCGCGAACTGGCGCACGAGGGGCGAGGCCAGCACGTCATACAGATGCTGGTTCATCTCCGAGATCTTGGCGACGGCGGGGAAGGCCTCGTTGCTCGCCTCCCCGGAGAGCGTGCGGATGTCGGCGATTGTCCGCTCGACCAGTTCGACCTGCCATTCCTCGTTGCTGCCCGTGCCCTCGTGGCCGGTGATGCGCATCTCATAGAGGCCGGGTGCGACCGCCTCGATCATCTCGAGCGTGGTCGCGATCTCGGAATGCTCCTTCTTCGCGACGGCGCCCGAGACGAAGATGCCGAGATGCCCGATCTGGTCGTGCAGCAGGTAGACGATGGTCTGGCCGAGCGACTTGATCTCCTGCTCGTCGCGGTAGACGTCGGCGATCCAGCGCAGTGCCTGCCCGACCGGCGTGATGTTGTCGCCCGAGGAAGCGAAGACGATCACCGGCGCCTTGACCTCCCGCATGTTGAAGGTCTCGCCGCCGCCGGACGCGATCTGCCCGGAGGAGAAGCGGTTGCCGATGAAGAGGTTGTCCACGATCCAGCGGATCTCGTCGCTGGTCATGAGGAAGTAGCCGCCCCACCAGCGTTCGAACTCGAGGAAGCGGTCGGCCTCGCTGTCGACCTGCGAATAGAGGTCGAAGTACTTCTTGAACCAGGTGTTGCCGGGCGAGAGGCTCTCGAAGTTGGCGACCAGCGAGGCGCCGTCGAACTTGCCGTTGCCGAGGTCCGCCATGAAGGAGGACGGCCAGCCGCCGCCCGCCAGCCCGCCCAGGTAGCGCATCGGGTTGCGCCCCTTCTCCCCGGCCCAGTAGGACAGCGGCGCGCCGTTCAGCACCAGCGCGCCGACCGCATCCGGCGCCGCCGCGCCCAGCATCATCGTGGCCCAGCCACCCTGGCAGTTGCCGATGACGACGGGCTTCGGCGCCTCGGGGTGGTCCTTGGTGATGCGGGTGAGGAAGGCCGCCTCCGCCGCCGTCACGTCGAGGATGGTCTGCCCCTTCTCGGGCTCGCGGTAGAAGACGACAAAATAGACCGGGTGGCCGCGACGCAGCGCGACGCCCACCTGGCTGTCGTTCTTGAAGCCGCCGATGCCCGCGCCGTGCCCCGCGCGCGGGTCGATGATGACGAAGGGGCGGAGCTTGGGGTCGGTCGCGCGCGTGCCTTCGGGCGGCAGGATGCGCACCAGCGCGTAGTTGACCGGCCGCGTCAGGTCGCGCCCGTCCACCACCGTCTCGTACGGGAAGAACAGGACGGGCGGGCAGCCGGCGCGCTCATGCTCGACGAAGTTGTTCCCGGCTTGGCGCATCACGTCCCAGAACATCAGCAGGCGCTGCGTCGCGTCGGTCATGTAGGCCTGCGCGTCCTGCGCCAGCGCACCCGGCGCGCGGGCGAAACGGGCCGCGAGGTCCTTCGCTCCCGCGGTATCTGGCGCGGGCGGCATCGCCAGGGTCGCGTGGCGCGCCATCACCTCGGCCAGCGACCGCATCTGGTCGAGCACCCGCGTCGTCGTCTCGCTGGCCTTGTTGGCCAGTTCGCGGGCGGGCAGGTTCGGCATGGCGGGCATGGACGGCACTCCGACGTTCGACGGGGTTCTGCGCCCCCGGCCGGGCGGGTTCAAGCGTTTTCGCTGCGCTGCAGCAAGGCCAGGACGTGGCGGGCGATCATGCCTTCCTCGTCGGTCGGGCGGACCAGCACGCGGGTTGCCGCGCCAGGGCCGGATATCTCGGGCGCATTGGCCGCGTTCAGCGCCGGATCCAGCACGATGCCGAGGAAGCCCAGCCCCTCGCAGATCCTGGCGCGCAGCCCCGCGGCATTCTCGCCGATGCCCGCGGTGAAGACCAGCGCGTCGATGCCGCCGAGCGCGGCCGCCAGCGCGCCCACTTCCCGGCGCACCCGCCACGCGAAGTGGGACAGCGCCCCGGCCGCGCGCGGATCGACGCTCGCCTCCAGGTCGCGAACATCCTGGCCGATGCCGGACATGCCCTTGAGCCCGGCATTGCCGTAGAGGAGCCGCTGCACGGCCGCGACGTCCATCCCTTCGGTGCCGATCAGGTGCAGCAGCACGCCCGGGTCGATCTGGCCGCAGCGCGTGCCCATCGGCACGCCGTCCAGCGCCGTGAAGCCCATGGTGCTGTCCACGCTCCGCCCGCCATGGATGGCGCAGAGCGAGGCGCCGTTGCCCAGATGCGCGACGACGATCCGCCCCGCCGCCAGCGCCGGCTCCTCGGCCGCGAGCGTCCGGGCGATGTATTCGTAGGACAGGCCGTGGAAGCCGTAGCGCCGGATGCCGCGGTCGTAGAACTCGGGCGGCAGCGCGAAGGTGTCGGCCTCCCAGGCATGGGCGCGGTGGAAGGCGGTGTCGAAGCAGGCGACCTGCGGCACGCCGGGGAAACGCTCTGTGGCCGCGGCAATGCCGGCCAGGTTGTGCGGCTGGTGCAGCGGCGCGAGCGGCGACAGCGCCTGAAGCGCGTTCATGACGGTGTCGTCGACCAGAACCGGCGCGGCGAGGTCCGGCCCGCCATGCACCACGCGATGCCCGACGGCCGCGACGCGCCGTCCCGCCAGCACGCCATCCAGCCATTCGATGATGACGCCGAGCGCGGCGCGGTGATCGGCTGGCGCCGCGGCGCCGTCCCAGCGCCGATCCGCGAGGCGCCGGCCCGCGGCATCCTGCGCGACGAAATGCGGCGCGGCGCCGATCCCCTCCACCTGCCCGCCGAAGCGGGCGACCGGCGCGCCGTCCCGCGCCTCGAACAGTTCGAACTTGATCGAGGACGAGCCGGCGTTCAGCACCAGGACGGCATCGCCGGCGGCGATCACGGCGTCATCTCCTGCAGGCGCGAGCGCCCGGTCCGCCGCCAGTGGCCGTAGAGCACCGCAAGCGCCGCCGACATCAGGCGCGCATGCTCGTCGTCGGCGCGCGAGGTCAGCATCACCGGCACCTTCGCGCCGAGCACGAGCCCGCCGGTATCTGCCTGCGAGAGGAACACGAGCTGCTTGGCCAGCATGTTGCCGGCCTCGAGGTTCGGCGCCACGAGCACGTCCGCCCGGCCCGCGACGGTCGAGTGGATCCCCTTGGTCCGCGCCGCCTCCAGGTCCACCGCGTTGTCCATGGCGAGCGGCCCGTCCACCAGCCCGCCCGTGATCTGCCCGCGCTCGGCCATCTTCGCCAGCGCAGCGGCATCGACTGTGGACGGGATCGCCGGGTTGATCGTCTCGATCGCCGAGAGGATGCCGACGCGCGGCTCCTCGATCCCGATCGCGCGCGCCAGGTCGATCGCGTTCTGCACGATGTCGGCCTTGGTCATCAGGTCGGGCAGGATGTTGATCGCCGCATCCGTGATGATCATCAGCCCTTCATGCCCGGGGATGTCGAGCACGAAGGCATGGCTGATGCGCCGCCCGGCGCGCAGCCCGCCGTCCGATTTCGTGACGTGGCGCAGCACCTCGTCGGAATGGATGTTGCCCTTCATCACCGCTTCGGCGCGCGCCTCGTGCACCAGGGCGACGGCGCGGGCGGGGGCGGCGTGGATGTCGGCGGTCGCCTCGATCCTGACGCCGGCCAGGTTCCAGCCGATCTTCTCGGCCGCGGCGCGGATCGCCGCCTCGGGGCCGACCAGGATGGGCTCGATCAGGCCCTCCTTCGTCGCTTCCCAGGCGCCGCCCAGCGAATTCTCGTCGGTCGGCGCGGCGATGGCGGTCGGCATGGCCGGCAGCCCGCGGCACGCCTCGAGCAGCCGGGAGAACTTACCGCGCGGGACCAGCGTCAGTTCCGGGATCACGACGCCGTCGGTCACGAGCCGGTTCTGCGGCGGGCTGATCTCGGCGACGCCGTCGGCGATCAGGACGCCGTCCGCCTTCTCGAGCCGGCAGTCCATCACCAGCAGGTTGCCAGGCAGCTTCTCCCGCACCGTCACGGTCGCGACCACCGCATCGCCGGCCTCGACGCGCGCATGGAAGCGGAGTGCCTGCGACCGATACACCGTGCCGGGGCCGGGCAGCCGGTTGCCGAACACCGCCGAGAACAGCGACCCGCACCACATGGCGGGCGCGATTGCCGTGCGGCCGGTCTCCTGCTCGGATTCGCCCGGCAGGTGCACCGGGTTCAGGTTGCCCGAGGCATGGGCGAAGACGATCAGGTCGTTCGGTGTGCAGACGCGCGTGAGGCTCGCGGTCTCGCCTTGCGCGATGTCGTCCCAGGCACGGCCGACGAGGGCGGGGGCGCTGATCGTCACGGGCTCGTCTCCAGGTTGGTCGTGGGAAGGAAGCGGGGCGCCGGGGTCGCCGCCCCGGGCGGCCTGCGCATCGCGGTCATGCCACGTTGTGCAGGCCGGCATCGACGTAGATCGTGTCGCCCGTCATGCCGGAGGAGGCGCCGCCCACCAGGAAGGCGACCACGCGCCCGACCTCGGCGATGTCGACAAGGCGATGTTGCGGCGCGCGTTGCTGGGCCATCTGCACGAGCTCGTCGAACTGGGCGATGCCGCTCGCCGCCCGCGTCTTGAGCGGGCCGGGGGAGACGGCGAAGACGCGGATGCCCTTCTCCCCGAGCTCGTCGGCCGCGTAGCGCACGGAGGCCTCCAGCGCCGCCTTCACCGGGCCCATGACGTTGTAGTTCCCGACCACCTTGTCGGCGCCGTAGTAGGACATGGTCACGAGCACGCCGCCGGCCGCCATCAGCGGCTCGGCCAGCCGGGCCATGCGCAGGAACGACCAGCAGGAGACGTGCATCGCCTGCGCGAACCCCTCGGCGCTGCAGTCGACGACGCGCCCATGCAGGTCGTCGCGCGGGGCGAAGGCGATGGAGTGGATGACGAAGTCGAGCCGCCCCCAGTCCCGCCCGATCCGTTCGAACAGGGCTTCGAGCTGGCCCGGCTGCTGGACGTCGAGCGGCGCCACGATGTCGGCCTGCAACTGCTCGGCCAGCGGGCGGACGTGCTTCTCGGCCCTGTCGTTCAGGTAGGTGACCGCCAGGTCGGCGCCGAAGGCGCGCAGCTTCACCGCGCAGCCATAGGCGATCGAATCGGCGTTCGCGATGCCGACCACGAGCCCGCGCTTGCCGCGCAGCATGTCGCCGACGCGGCTGTCGGGGTCCCAGACGCGCGGCAGCGGGTCGGTCGGGCGGGAACCTTCGGTCATGCTGCGCCTCCTGGATCATGTCGCGATCGTGAGTGCCACGCCGGCCCTCCCCGGTCCTTGACCTAGAACAGAACCGGGCGGGCAGGCCATCGGGATATTGTTGCAACGCAGCATGCGCGCCGCGCCGCCCAGGGTTGCCACCCTGCCGCGCGCGGCCGAAGGTGCCGCGCCGCCTTCGCAGAGGACACGCGATGTACATCGAGCACCGCCAGTACACCTTCCACCCCGGCAAGCAGCCGCAATGGATCGACGCCTTCGGTAGCATGGGCTTCCCATCCTCCGTGCGCACGCTCGGCGCGCCATCCATGGGCACGTTCACGGTCGAGGTCGGGACCATCAACCGCTTCGTCTTCCTGCGCGGCTGGGACGACATCGACACCCGCGACGCCGGGATCGCGGCGCGCGAGGCCGATCCGCAGTGGAACGACTTCAAGAAGGCCGCCGCCGGCTGCATCATGTCGCAGGAGGTGAAGTTCCTGAAGCCGACCGCCTTCTCCCCCATCACCAGCGCGAAGGACTTCGCCTTCAAGCGCGCGATCGGCGGCACCGGCATGGTGGTCGACCACCGCACCTACGACTTCCACCCGGGCAAGATGCCGGCCTGGATCAAGGCCTATGAGGAACTCGGCCTGCCGGTGCAGAAGCGTCTGCTCGGCCAGCTGCTGATGTTCGGCGTCACCGAGATCGGTCCGATCAACCAGGTGGTCTTCATGTGGCTGTACGAGGGCTTCGGCGACCGCGACCGTCGCCGCAGCGCCATGGCGGCCGACCCGCAGTGGCAGGAATTCGGCAAGGTCGTGGGCGGGCTCGGCGCGCTGAAGCAGCAGACCGTCATGGCGCTGAAGCCGACCGCCTTCTCCGTCGTGAAGTAGGCCGGCGCCGGTGGGGCGGGGGCCTGTCCCCGCCCGTGCCCGGCCGGTTCACGCCACCTTAATGCATCCGGGGGATGATGATCGTTCCCTCCCCCGGCAGGTCCATGCAGGAACTCGTCCGCCCAGCGCCGCCATCCGCGGCCGACAGATTTCTCGCCTTCGCCTTCGCGGCGGCCGAACTGCTGGTCGAAACCGACCGCGACGGGCGCATCACCTTCGCCGAGGGCGCCTTTCCGGCCCGGTTCGGCCGCCCGGGCCAGGCCTTCCTGGGCCGCCCGGTGCAGGACCTCATCGCGCGCGACCAACGATCGGGCATGGGGACCGCGCTCGAACTCCTGGGCGCGACCGGTCGCATCCGGCCCACGGCGATCCGCCTTTCCGACAGCGCCGGTTCCCCCTTCAGCATCGCAGGCCTGGCCGCGCCCGGGCGGAACGGGCGGTTCTGCCTCACCTTCGCGCCGCTGCCGCACGAATTGCCGGGCGGGCCGCTGCCGGGCGGCCCCGGCTTCGTCCGCGCGGCCGAGGACATGCTCCGCGGCTCGGACGCGCCCGGGGCCCTCGGCATGCTCGAATTGTGCGGTGACGGCGGCGCGCTGACCCCCCGGGCCGACCTCGCCGCACGGATCCAGGGCGTGCTGGCCACGCATGGCGGCGCCGGCGCGCTGGCGACCGACCTCGGCGGCGGTCGCTTCGCGGTCCTGCCGGGGGAGGGCATGCCCGATCTCGGCGCGCTGGCGGCGCATGTGGCGCGGCTGCTGGCCCAGCATGGCCTGCCGGGGCGGATCGGCACGCGGGCCGTGGTGCTGGCCTCGGACGGGCTGAGCCCGCTGCAGGCCACCCGCGCGCTGCGCTTCGCGCTGTCGGCCTTCGCCCGCGGCGGCGACCTGGCGCTTGAGAAGGCGGGTTTCTCCGGCGGGCTGGCCGGGTTCGTCGCGAGCGCGGCCGACCGCGCGGCAGCGCTCCGCGGCACCATCGCCGATCGCCGCTTCCGCCTTGCCTTCCAACCCATCGTCATGCTCGCCGATCGACGGCCGCACCATTACGAGGCGCTGCTCCGCCCCATCCCCACGCCGGGCACGCCCTTTTCCGAGCCATCGGAGTTCATCGCCCTGGCCGAGACGGTCGGCCTGTCCGAGGAACTGGACTGGGCCGTGGTGGAGACAGCCTGCGAGGCCGCGCGCGCCGCCGCCGGCGCGCGCATCGCCTGCAACCTCTCCGGCCTGTCGCTGCAATCCCCGGCCTTCCGGGACCGGCTGTGCCTGCTGTTCGACGCCGCGCCGGACCTCGCTCGCCGCATGCTCATCGAGATCACCGAGACCGCCGAGATCGAGGACGAGCCCGAGGCGTGCCGCACCGTGGACGCGCTGCGCGACCGTGGCCTGCCCATCTGCCTCGACGATTTCGGCGCAGGCGCCGCCGCCTTCCGCTACCTGCGCGCCTTCCGCGTCGACTTCGTGAAGGTCGACGGCATCTACGTGGCCCACGCCGTGGACAGCGAGCGCGACCGCGGCTTCATCTCCGCCATGGTCGACCTGGCCCGGACCGTCGGCGCCGAGGTCGTGGCCGAGCGCATCGAGACCGAGGCGCAGGCCGGCCTGATGCGCGACCTCGGCGTGGGCTTCGGGCAGGGCTACCTGTTCGGCCGCCCGGGGACGCTGCCAGGGGGCTGACCGGCGGCACGGCGCTTGCCCTTCGGCGCGCGCCGGCGCAGGAAGCGCGTCGATGACGGAGCCCGCCCCGCCACGACTGGCCGTCGTGATCCCCTGCTACAACGAGTCCGCGAACGTCGCGCCGATGGTGGCGCGCCTCGACGCGGCGCTCGCCGGCATCGCGTGGGAGGCGATCTTCGTCGACGACGACAGCCCGGACGGCACCGCCGCCCGGGCGCGGGAGATCGGCGCCCGCGACCCGCGCATCCGGTGCCTCCGCCGGATCGGGCGGCGGGGCCTCGCCTCCGCCTGCGTCGAGGGCATGCTGGCCACCGCCGCGCCCTTCGTCGCCGTCATCGACGGCGACCTCCAGCACGACGAGACGATCCTGCCACGCATGCTGGCCGCGCTCGACTCCGGTGAGGCGGAGATCGTCATCGGCAGCCGCAACATCGCGGGCGGCGAGAAGGGGGAGGGGCTCTCGCCCATCCGTCGCCTGGTGTCCGACGCCGGCGCGGCGCTGGCGAACGCCGCCCTGCCCGTGAAGGTCGCGGACCCGATGAGCGGCTTCTTCGCCCTGCCGCGCCCGCTGTTCGAGGACCTCGCCCCGCGCCTGACGGCGACCGGCTTCAAGATCCTGCTCGATATCCTGCTCTCGGCCGGCCGGCCGCTCCGCACGGCCGAGATCCCCTACACCTTCCGCCCCCGCGAAGCCGGGGAAAGCAAACTCGACGCGGCCGTGCTGCTCGAGTTCGCCGGGCTGCTCGCGGACAAGGCGCTGGGCGGGATCGTGCCGCTACGCTTCCTGGCCTTCGCCCTGGTGGGCGGCGTCGGCGTGCTGGTCCACCTGGCCGTGCTCGGGTTGCTGCACGGCGTCGGGCCAATCGGCTTCGGGGCCGCGCAATGGGCGGCGACGCTGGTCGCCATGACAGCGAACTTCCTGCTGAACAACCGCATCACCTATCGCGACCGGCGCCTGCGCGGGCCGCGGCTGCTGCGCGGCCTGGTGCTGTTCTACCTGGTCTGCGGCATCGGGGCCTTCGCCAATGTCGGGATCGCCGGGCTGCTGGTGCGCGACGGCGTCGCGGGCTGGGGCGTGGCAGGCGCAGCCGGGGCGCTGCTCACGGTGGTCTGGAACTACGCAGTCTCCTCGACCCTGGTCTGGCGGGCGCGGTGAGGGGCTGGCTGGCGGCGCTGGCGGCGCTGACCGCACTGCGGCTGGCCGTTGCCGCCGTTACGCCGCTTGCGCCGGACGAAGCCTACTACTGGGTCTGGTCGCGCAGCCTCCAGGCCGGCTACCTGGACCATCCGCCGATGGTCGCCTTCTTCATCGCGGTCGGGACGGCGCTGGCGGGGGAGACGGCGCTCGGCGTGCGGCTGCTCGGGCCGCTCGGCCTTGCCTTGGGGTCGCTGCTGCTGGCGCGGGCGGCGGAGGACCTCTTTCCCGGCCGCAATGCCGGCCCCTGGGCAGCGGCGCTGCTGAACGCGACGCTGCTGGCCGGCGTCGGCGGCGTGACCATGACCCCCGACACGCCGTTGCTGCTGTTCTGGACCGCGGCCCTCTGGGCGGTCGCGCGGCTGCACAGGACGGGGGACGGGCGTTGGTGGCTTGCGGTCGGCGTATTGGCGGGCCTCGCGCTGGCCAGCAAGTACACGGCCGCGCTGTTCGGCGCGGGCATGGTGATCTGGCTGCTGGCGGACCCAGCCGCGCGGCGCTGGCTGGCCGGATGGCACCTCTGGGCCGGCGGCGCGCTCGCGGTCCTGATCTTCGCGCCGGTGGTGGCGTGGAACGCGGCGCATGGCTGGGCGTCCTTCGCCAAGCAGGGCGGCCGGGCCGGGTCGGGCGACCCCGCAGACGCGATCCGCTTCCTGGGCGAACTGGTGGCCGGGCAGGCCGCGCTTGCGACGCCGCTGGTCTTCGCCTTCTGCGTGGCGGGCGCCGGTGCGGCGACGATCCGCGCCTGGCGCGGGCGGGACGGCGCCGCCCTGCTGCTGGCCGCGCTGGTCCTGCCGGGCGCCGCGCTATTCCTGTGGCAGGCGACCGGCAGCCGCGTGCAGGGCAATTGGCCCGCGATCCTCTACCCCGCGGCCGCCATCGCGGGGGCCGCGCTGCTCCGGGCCCCGGCGTGGCTTCGCCTGCGTGTCCCGGCCCTGGTCCTGGGTGGCGCGATGACGGCTGCTGCCTATGTCCAGGCAAGCGCGGCACCGCTGCCGCTGCCGCGGCGGCAGGACCCGACGCTTGCGCGGCTTGGCGGCTGGCCCGGCCTTGCCGCCGCCGTCGAGGCTGCGGCCCGGCAGCACGGCGCGGGCTTCGTCGCGACCGAGGAATACGGGCTGGCGGCGCTACTCGCCTGGCACCTGCCGCCCGGGCGCGTCGTCATCGCCATGGACCAGCGCTGGCGGTTCTTCCGGCTCGCCGCGCCGGCGCCGGGCGTAACCGGACTGCTGGTCCGCAGCGAAAGACGGGGGGAGGGGCCGCCCCTCTGGCCCGGCGCCGAGGTCCTGCCCGGCTCGGATGGGCGGCTTCTGCGGGTCCGGCGCGGCATCGAGGCGGAGGCCTATCGCCTCCATCGCGTCGCAACAGCGCCGGGGCAACCCGCGGCGGCGGTGCTGCCGCGGCGCGGAGACTGATGCTCGCCGCTTGAAGTCCCGGGCGCAGGCCCGATCTTGCCGATTGACGGGAGAGAATGTCATGCAGATCCGCATTCCGCGCGGGTGGGAAATCCCCGAGGCCCTGGCGACACCGGAGCACCTCGTGTTCGGGCGGCGGAAGGCAGCGGCGCTCGGCGTCGGCCTGCTTGCCGCGCCGGCCGCGGCGTGGGCGCAGCAAGCGGACGCCCTGCCGGCCATGCGCAACACCCGCTATCCGCCCGGCCGCGACATCACGGCCGAGCGCGAGGTCACCACCTTCAACAACTTCTATGAATTCGGCAGCCACAAGGGCATCAGCCGCGCCGCCCAGGCCCTGCCCCAGCGGCCCTGGACCGTAAAGGTCGAGGGCATGGTCGAGACGCCGCGCGAATTCGGCATCGAGGACCTGCTCCGGACCATGCCGCTCGAGGAGCGCGTATACCGGCTGCGCTGCGTCGAGGCCTGGTCGATGGTGGTGCCCTGGACCGGCTTTCCGCTCTCGGCGCTGCTGGCGGCGGTCAAGCCGCTCGGCTCCGCGCGCTACGTGGTGTTTGAAACCGCGGCCATCCCCACGGTCATGCCCGGGCTCCGGCAGTCCTGGTACCCCTGGCCCTACACCGAGGGCTGCACCATCGCCGAGGCCGCGAACGAGCTGTCTTTCATGGTGGTCGGCGCCTACGGCAAGCTGCTGCCGCCGCAGAACGGCGGCCCCATCCGTTTCCACCAGCCATGGAAATACGGCTTCAAGGCGGGCAAGAGCATCGTCCGCATCGCCCTGACCGACCAGCGGCCGGTGTCTTTCTGGGAGAGGATCCAGCCCCAGGAATACGGCTTCTGGGCGAATGTGAACCCGGAGGTGCCGCATCCGCGCTGGAGCCAGGCCAGCGAGCGCGTGCTCGGTGGCAACGCCCGCGTGCCGACGCAGCTGTTCAACGGCTATGGGGAATTCGTGTCCGGATTGTACACTGGGCTTTCGAACGAACGACTCTGGGCCTGAGATGATCACGCGCACCATCGCCATCCTGTTCTTCGCGGCGGCCCTGGTGACCGGCTTCGCCCTCGGCTGGGGCTACAGCCTCGGCGCTGCCCTCTATCGGCTCAACGCGGCTGCGCTGAACGCCACGCAGGCGGCGGTGCAGCGCTACATCCATCCGGACCTCTGGGACGCCCTGTTCGTCCCGATGCTGACCCTGCCGGCCTGGTCCGGCTGGGCCTTCTTCGGCATCATCTTCCTCGTGATCGGCGCGCTCCGGCCGGGCCGGGGCTGAAGCCGTGGCGCCGGCCCGGCTGCTGCTGGTCGAGGATACCGTCTCTCTCGCCGCCCTCTACCGCGAGTTTCTGCGCGACGAGGGGTATGACATCCATCACGCGCCGACCCTGGCCGAGGCACGCGCTGTGCTCGCCGCCGGCCCGCCCGATGCCGTGCTGCTCGACCTCCGGCTACCGGATGGTGACGGTCTCTCGCTGCTCTCCGAGATCCGCGCGCGGCGGAATGCGCCGCCGGTGGTGGTGATGACGGCGCACGGCTCGGTCGCGACGGCGGTCGAGGCCATGCGCGGCGGCGCCTCCGACTTCCTCGCCAAGCCCTTCGCGGCCGAGCGCCTGGTGGTCACGCTGGCCAACGTGCTGGAACGGGCGGCCCTGCGGCGCGAAGTGGCGACGCTGGCCGCCGGCGCGCCGCGGGGTGGCTTCGCCGGCTTCATCGGTGCCGCGCCGGCGATGCAGGCGGTCTATCGCATCCTGGAGAACGCCGCGGCATCGCGCGCCACCGTCTTCGTGACCGGGGAAAGCGGCACGGGCAAGGAACTCGCCGCCGAGGCGGTGCATGCGCTCTCCCCTCGGCGGGAGGGGCCCTTCGTCGCGCTGAACTGCGCCGCCATCCCGAAGGACCTGATCGAGAGCGAGATCTTCGGCCATGTCCGCGGCGCCTTCACCGGCGCGGTGGCCGACAGGCCGGGGGCCGCGCGCACGGCCGATGGCGGGACGCTGTTCCTCGACGAACTGTGCGAGATGGACCTCGCGCTGCAGGGCAAGCTGCTGCGCTTCATCCAGACCGGGACCTTCGTGCCGGTTGGTGGCACGAAGCCGCTGACGACGGATGTCCGCTTCGTCTGCGCCACCAACCGCGACCCGCTCGAGGAGGTGCGCGCCGGCCGCTTCCGCGAGGACCTCTACTACCGCCTCCATGTCGTGCCGGTGCCACTGCCGCCGTTGCGTGAACGCGGCGAGGACGTGCTGCTGCTGGCCGAGGCCTTCCTGGCCCGCAGCGCCGCCGAGGAAGGCAAGCGCTTCGTTCGCTTCGCGCCGGATGCGGCGGCCCTGCTGCGCGCCCACCGCTGGCCCGGCAATGTGCGGGAACTCGAGAACGCGGTGCGCACCGCCGTCGTGCTCCATGACGGGGAGGAGGTGACCGCCGCGATGCTGCCCATGACCGTGCATGGCGGTGCCGCGCCGGTGCTGGCGCCCGCCGCCACGCCCGCCCGCGCGCCCGACCCGGCGCGGCGCATCCGCCCGCTCGCGGAGGTGGAGCGCGAGGCGATCGAGGAAGCGGTCCGGCTCTGCGGCGGGAACATCCCGAAGGCGGCCGCCTTCCTCGGCGTCAGCCCGTCCACGCTCTATCGCAAGCGGGACGCCTGGGCAGCCGGGCGCGGCTAGGGCGTTTTCGCCCTGGCGGAACCGGCACCGGCCCGCAGCCCGACCCGGCCACCTAGCGACAGTATCCTGGATGGGTGGGGCGCGGGCCGGTGCAGGTCACGCGGAAGACGCGCTATTCGATCCGCGCGCCCGAGATCTCGACCAGGCGCTGCCAGCGCGGCGTCTCCGCCCGGATCATCGCCGCCGCCGCCGCAGGGCTCTCGCTCAGCACGATGCCGTAGCCGAGGGGCTGGAGGCGCGCGATGAACTCGCGGTCCCGGCCGACGCGCTGCACCGCCTCGAACAGCCGTGCCAGCACCGGCGCCGGCGTGCCGCCCGCGGCCGTCACGACGTTCCAGTTGATCAGCGCATGCTCGGCCAGGCCGAGGTCGGCGAAGGCGCGCATCCCCGGGACGCGCGGCAGGACCGGCAGCGGCTCGGGCGAGGAGACGGCGAGCGCCTTGAACTTCCCGCTTTCCACATGCGGCATCAGGGCGGGCATGACGTCGAACATCATGTCGATGGTGCCGGCGATCAGGTCGTTGATCGCCGGCCCGCCGCCGCGATAGGGCACGTGCAGGATCTTCGCCTCGGCGAAGCGGTTGATGGCCGCGATGTTGAGATGCGAGGAGGTGCCGGCGCCGGACGACCCCATCCGCAGCTGCTCGGGGTTTGCGCGCGACCAGGCGATCAGCGCCCGGAAATCCGTCCAGCCCCGCTGCTGCGCGGTCTGCGCGTTCACGACGCAGAGCAGGCAGCCATCCGTCAGCTGCGAGACCGGCGCCAGGTCCGCCAGCGGATCGAAGGGCATGCGCGCGCGCATGAAGGGGGAGGCGCAATAGGTCGTCGCGCTGACCAGGCCGATGACGCTGCCGTCTTTCTCCCCCTTGGCGATCGCGTCCGCGCCGATCAGTCCGCCGGCGCCCGCGCGGTTCTCGACGACCACCTGCTGGCCGAGGGCGGGGCCGAGGCGCTCGGCCAGCAGCCGGCTCGTGATGTCGACCGCGCCGCCGGGCGGGAAGGGGACGACCATCCGCACGGGGCGCCCCCCGGGGGCAGGCTGCGCGCCGAGGTCCCCGGGCGCGGCGAGCAGCGCGCCCGTCGCGGCAAGGACGGCACGGCGGGTCGGGCGGGTGGTGGCGCGCATGGCGCTGTCCTTCCTGGCGGTTTGGCCAGCCTGCCGTGCCGGCGCCAGCGTGGGAAGGGGCGCGTCAGCGGCAGCGGCAATTCCCGCCCACGTCGGACCGCAGGTTCTGCCGCACCCAGGTCACGCCATCGGGCTGGAAGTCGAAGGAGGGGCCGATGATGCAGATCTCGGAATGCCCGCGGCCGCTCTGCATCTGGGACATGGTGGCGCGTTCGACCATGATGCGGCCGTTCACGCAGTAGACCGAGGCAGGGGTTCCCTGCGCGAGGGCGGGCGCGGCGGCGACGAGCACGGCAAGCGTCGCGGCGAGGCGGGGGATCATCGGCACATTCTCCGGGATATCGAATGCGTGAAGTGTTGCGATGCATCCGTGGCCGCAACAAGGCATGCCGCGTCAGCCGCGCGCAAGCGCCTCCCGCGCCGCCGCAACCGCGCGATGCGTCGCGGGCGTGAGGTCGTAGGCGGCGAACTCGGCCGGCGCCACCCAGGCGACCGCGCTGACGTCGTCGCCGGCAACCGCTTCGCCCGCCACCCATTCCGCGGCGTAGTCGATGATCGTGTAGTGGTAGACGGCCCGCCCCGCCTCATCCTCGGAGATCGCGTCGATGACGATGGCAAGCGCGAGCGGTCCGACCTCGACCCCCGCTTCTTCGCGCAACTCCCGGCGCGCGGCCGCCTCGGCTTCCTCCCCCAGGTGCTGCGCGCCGCCGGGCAGGGACCATTGCCCCATGCGCGGCGGCTTGCCGCGACGGACCAGCAGGACGTCCTCCCCGCGGAAGACGATGCACCCGATGCCGACCCAGGGGCGGTCCGGGTATTCCCGGGCCGTCACTGCGGCGCGGGCGGGGTGGCCGGCGCGGGGGCGGCGGGTGCGGGGGGCTCGGCTGCCGGGGCATCGGCACCCTGCGGCGGCGCGTCCTCGGCCGGCGGGGGCTCCGCCGGGTGGAGGTCGGCCAGCAGCGGCGCGAAGGCCTTCTCCTTCCACTGCCCGACCTGGTAGGCCCAGCCGCGCCAGCGCGCGTTGAGCCGCGTCGCCTCGTCGTCGCCCTCGGCGGCGAAGGTCGCCCAGATCGCCTCCCCGTCCCGGCGCGGCCGCACCAGGATGGCGAGGTTGTCCGTCAGCTCGAAGCGCGTCTCGCCGAGCGCCTCGCCCGGGATCTCCGCCTCGGGCTTCACGTCGAGGAAGGTCAGGAACTCGAAGGCGCGGCCGACCTCGTCGAGGGCTGTTTCCTCGGTCGGCGGCGCCTCGGCCGGCTCCGTCACCGCGAGGCGGCCCTCCGGCCCCTCGGCCCGCGTCAGCACCAGTGCCGGCTCGCCGGTGCGGTTCACCGCGATGCGACGGACGCGCTCACGCGGCAGGTTCGCGATGTCGCGGTCGAGCCAGAGCTGCGGGTCGGAATCGACCGGGATGCGGCCTTCCGCGAGCCAGGCCTGCGTCTCGTCCGGGCGGCGCACATAGGCGCTTTCCGGCACGTTGCCCTGGGTGCGCACGCGGCGCCGGCCGATGACCAGCTCCGCGATCACGCCGCCCTGCGCGTCCAGCACGCGCAGCAGGGTCGAGGTCGCGCCGTCCCGCGCCGGGTCCTCGAGGCCGAGGCGGTCCAGCATGTCGGGATTGGCGGTGCGCGGCTCGGTCAGGCGCAGTTCCGTCAGGCCCACGAGCAGCTCGCGCACCTTTTCCTGCCGCACCGGGTAGCCACCCTTGGACGGCAGCACCCAGGTGTCGTCGCGGCGCGCGATCTCGAGCGTGCCGTCATGGCGCTTTGCCTCGATCCGCGCCGCCGACTGGAGCCGCTGCGCGAGGCCCGGGAAGGCGAGCGCCGCGCCGGCCGGGGAGGGGGCTTCGGGCCCCTTCGGCGTCAGCATGATGGCGCCGCCCACGACGACCACGGCGGCGCCGCTCAGCAGCAGAAGCGTCCTGCGTTGCATGGCGCGTTCCCCCTCAGGCCCGCGCCGCGGCGCGGCGCCGCGCGCGGGCCAGGCCAAGGCCGACCGCGAAGATCGTGAGCAGCAGCGGCACGGCCGCGATGTTCACGATGCGCAGCCAGGTCTCCATGCCCTCGATGTCGCGGCGGAGTTCCAGCTGCACGGCGCGGAGCTGCCGGCGCGTCTCCAGGATCTGCGCCCGCGCCGCGTCGATCTCGGCGCGCTGTTCGGGCGTGATGACGGCGCCGCTCCCCTGTTGGCCCTGCCCTTGACCCTGCCCCTGGCGGAGTTCGCGCAGACGCCGCTCGGTCTGCTGCAGGCGCTCCTGCAACTGCCGCTCGGTCTGGCGGAAGCGGGCATCGGCGTCGCGCCGGATTTCCTCGACCACCGTGAAGGGGCGGAGCGATTCGCCGCGCGAGCGCAGCGAGATCAGCGCATCGCCGCCCGCGAAGGTGTCTACCAGGTTGGCCAGCAGCGCACCGTTGTCGCTGATCGGCGTCGCCACCTGCTGGCCGAAGAAATCCTGCACGCGGACCCAGAAGCGGTCCTCCAGCAGGTCAGCATCCGCGAGCACGACGAAGTTCGCGGCCCCCTCGCTGCGTGCGCGGTGCGCGGGGAAGTCGGCCGGGCGCTCGGCGCCCTCGGGCGGCGACGGCGGGCCGTCGGGGAAGGCGGAGGCGAGTTCGCCCCGCACCCGCGCGCCGATCACGCGGCGCTGCCCGTCGGGACGGAAGTCGGCCAGGATCTGCGCAGGGTCCGGGTTCTCGCGCACGCGCTCGACCGGCATCGTGCCGCTGCGGTCGCTGGTGGTGAGCAGGGGGACGAATTCGACGCTGGCCCCTTCGCGCCGCCGCACCTGGCCGGTCGAGGCGACCGTCACCTGGTTCAGCTGCGCCGTCGCGACCTCGGCGTCGCTGAGGGAATCGCCCTGCATGTTGAACCAGGCGACGTAGTCCACCGCCTGCACGCGGTCGGTCGGGTTCGCGCGGACGCGCCAGGCGCCGCGCAGGTCGAGCACGACCTCGCCCCTGGGTGCCTCGATGCCCCAGGCATTCAGCAGGCGGTCGAGATGTGACGCCGTGTCGGAGGGCGGGCGGCCGCCGGGGCCGGGACGGCCAGCCTGGCCTTCCGAATGCGGGTCCACCAGCGCGATCAGCTTGCCGCCGCGCATGACGAACTGGTCGATGGCGTAGAGCGTCGCGTCGGACAGCTCCTGCGGATGCGCCACGATCAGCACCTGCACGTCGTCGCCGATGCGCTGCGCATCCAGCGCCACGTCCTGCACCGTGAAGAACTGGCGCAGCGACTGCATCACCGCATAGGGCTGCCCGGCCGGGCCGCCGCGCATCATGCGCATCATCCGCGCGTCGCCGTTGAGCGGCAGGGGCGAGAGCACGCCGATGACCGGGCGGCGCGGGTTCGACAGCTCGAACACCAGCCGCGTCAGGTCGAATTCCAGGAAGCGCTCGCGCTCGGGCTGGAAGAACGGGATGGTGCGTTCGTCGTCCAGCAGGTTGAGGCCGGCGAGGCCGAAATAGACCTGCTCCCCCGACTGGTCGACCGGCACGCCCTGCAGCCCGAAGGCCAGCGCGCGGTCCTCGGTCTCGCTGAAGGGCTCGGGGTCGAAGACTTCGAGGCGCACCTTGCCGCCGGAGACGGCGACATATTCCTCGAGCATGGCGCGCACGCGCTCGGCATAGGCTCCGTAGGCGGGCACGGCGGACCCCAGGCGGCGCGAGTAGAAATAGCGCAGCGTCACCGGGTCCTGCAGGCCCTGCAGCACGCTCCGCGTGCCATCCGAGAGCGTGTAGAGCCGCTGCGCCGTGAGATCGAGGCGGGCGCGCGGCGCCAGCCGGTCGGCCAGCATGTTGACGCCGACGGCCAGCGCCGCCGCGGCCAGCAGCCCGAGCGCCGAGGACCAGAGGCGCCGCGAGCCGGGACGGGGGGAGGAGGAGGTGCCGCTCATCGCTCAATCCGCCTTCCGGTGGTCGATCACCACCGCGTTCACGAACAGGAAGAAGCCCATGAAGGAGGCGAAGAAGACCACGTCGCGCAGCGCGATCACGCCGCGCGTCAGGGCGTTGAAGCGCTCGGTGACGGAAACGCCGCGCGCGACCTCGGCCAGCAGCGGGATGCGCTGCGACAGGAACTCGGTCACCACCGGGCTGCCGGCGGCGGCGAACAGGAAGCAGACCGCGACGGCGAGGACGAAGGCGATGACCTGGTTCTTGGTCATGGCCGACATCGCCGCGCCGACGGCCAGGTAGGCGCCAGCCACCAGAAGGCAGCCGACATAGCCCGCCGCGATCACGCCATTGTCCGGCCGGCCGAGGAAGTTCACCGTCAGCACGAGCGGGAAGGTCAGCGCCAGCGCGATAGCGCAGAACGCCCAGGCGGCCAGGAACTTGCCCAGCACCGCCTGCCATTGCGGGATGGGCAGCGTCAGCAGCAGTTCGATCGTGCCGAGCCGCCGTTCCTCCGCCCACAACCGCATGGTCAGCGCCGGCACCAGGAACAGGAACAGCCAGGGCACGAAGGTGAAGAACGGCCCAAGATCCGCCTGGCCGCGCTGGAAGAAGCCGCCGATCGTGAAGGTCAGCGCGCCCGCCATCATCAGGAAGATGACGATGAAGACATAGGCGACGGGGGTGGCGAAATAGCCGGCGAGCTCGCGCCGGGCGACGGTGAAGGCGGCCATCACGCGGCCTCCCGCTGCGTCGTCAGCTCGCGGAAGACCTGCTCGAGGGTCTTGCCCGGCGCCTCCAGCGCCTTCGGCGTGGAATCCGCCAGCACCTTGCCGCGCGCGATGACGATGGCGCGGGTGCAGACGGCGTCCACTTCCTCAAGGATATGGGTCGAGATCACGATCGCCTTCTCCGGCGCCATGCGGCGGATCAACTCGCGTACCTCGTGCTTCTGGTTGGGGTCGAGGCCGTCGGTCGGCTCGTCCAGCACCAGAACGGGCGGGTCGTGCAGCAGGGATTGCGCCAGGCCGACGCGCCGCTTGAAGCCCTTGGACAGCGTCTCGATCGGCTGCAGCCTGACGCCTTCCAGCTGCGTCAGGCCCATGGCGTGGGCGACGCGGTCGCCGGCCTCGGACCCGCGATAGCCCCGGATGCGGGCCACGAAGCGGAGGAAGGACTTGACCGTCATCTCGGGGTAGGTCGGCGCCCCTTCCGGCAGGTAGCCGAGGCTGCGCTTGGCGGCGACGGGGCTGTCCACCACGTCCTGGCCGCAGATGCGCGCCGTGCCGGCCGAGGGCGTCACGAAGCCGGCCAGCATCTTCATGGTGGTGGACTTGCCGGCGCCGTTCGGGCCGAGGAAGCCCACGACTTCCCCGCGATCGACCGTGAAGGACACGTCGTCCACGGCCGTGAAGGCGCCGAAGCGCTTGGTCAGGCGCTCGATCTCGATCAGCGCGGCCAATGCCGGTCTCCCCTGCAATTCACCGTTCCGGACAGAAGCCTCGTCGGGCGGGGGGCGATTTGAACCGTGCGGGAGCGGGATGCAAGCCCCTCGGCCCTCAGCCGGCGTCGAGCGGAGCCATGCTCAGGTCGTGCCCGAAGGCGGCAAGAAGCAGCCGGGCCGCTGGCCCGCGCGGGCCCAGGAGGTCAGGGTCCTTCTCCAGCAGCAGTTCCGCGTCGCGGTGCGCGATGTCGACAAGCCGCGCGTATTCCTCCGGCTCCTCCCGCGGGTCGAGCAGCCGCGCCCCGGGCAGCCCGGCCTGCCGTGCGCCGAGCGCATCGCCCCCGCCGCGGGCGCGCAGATCCTCCTCGGCGATCTCGAAGCCGTCGTCGGAATCGCGCAGCACCAGCAGGCGGCGCTTCTCGCCCTCCGTCAGCCCCGGCGAATGCACGAGCAGGCAGGAGGACGGCTTCGATCCGCGCCCGACCCGCCCGCGCAGCTGGTGCAGCGCGGCGAGCCCGAAGCGCTCGGCCTGCTCGATGAGCATGATGGTCGCCTCGGGCACGTCGACACCCACCTCGATCACGGTGGTGGCCACCAGGATGCGGGTGCGCCCGGCGGCGAACTCCGCCAGCGCCGCCTCGCGCACGCCGATGTCCTGCAACCCGTGCGCGAGGCCGACCTGACCCGGGAAGCGCGCCGACAACTCGCGGAAGCGTTCCTCCGCCGCGACGGAATCGTCGCGGTCCGAGCCGGTGATGGCGCGCACGACCCAATAGGCCCGCTCGTCCCGCTGGATCGCCTCGCCGAGCCGCGCGACGATCTCGGGCAGGCGGTCCTGGCTGACCACGCGGGTGGTGATGGGCTGCCGCCCCGGCGGCTTCCCCGCGAGGCGGCTGACCGCCATCTCCCCCCATTGCGTCAGCAGCAGGGTGCGCGGGATGGGGGTCGCGGTCATGACCAGCATGTCCACCGCCGCCCCCTTCTCGGCCAGCATCAGGCGCTGCGCGACGCCGAAGCGGTGCTGTTCGTCCACCACGGCGAGCGCCAGGTCCCGGAACGCGACGCCCTCCTGGAACAGCGCATGCGTGCCGAGCGCCAGCGGGATCGAGCCGTCCGCGAGCCCCGCGAGCACCCGCTTCCGCTCCTTCCCCTTCACGCTGCCGGTCAGCAGCGCGACGGGCACGCCGGCGGCGGCGCAGAGCTTCTCGAAGGTGCGCAGGTGCTGGCGCGCCAGCAATTCGGTCGGCGCCATCAGCGCCGCCTGCGCCCCGGCCTCCACCGCGCGCAGCATGGCCAGGACGGCGACCAGCGTCTTGCCGGCGCCGACATCGCCCTGCAGCAGGCGCAGCATCCGGCGCGGCGCGGCGAGGTCGGCGTCGATCTCGGCGACCGCCTGGCGCTGCGCCTCGGTCGGCGGAAAGCCGAAGGCCGCCAATGCAGGCGCTCGCAGCGCGCCATTCCCCGCCAGCGCCCGCCCCGGCCGTTCCCGTGACCGCCGCCGCACCAGGCCGAGCGCGACCTGGCCGGACAGCAATTCGTCGTAGGCGAGCCGCCGCCGCGGCGCCTCCCCTGGCTCCTCCGCCGGCGCCTGGATGGCGCGGAGCGCCGGCGCGAAGGCGGGCCAGCCCTCCCGCCGCAGCAAGGGCGGGTCGGCCCATTCCGGCAGGTCGGGCAGCAGCGCCAGCGCCGCGCCCATGGCCCGGGTCAGCTGTGGCAAGGCCAGCCGGCCGGTCAGCGGCCAGACGGGCTGGACCAGGGGGATCGCATCCTCCCGCACCGAGACCTGCGGGTTGACGATCACCCAGTCCTCGCCCTCGGCCTTCAGGTTTCCCGCGAACCAGCGCGTGGCGCCCACGGGCAGTGCCTTTTCCGCCCAGGCCTTCTGCCAGTTCATCAGGAAGGCGGTCAGCGGTTCCCCCCCGGCCTCGCAGCGCAGCCGGACATAGGGCCGCCCCTGCGCGGAGCGGCCGGCCTTGTGGGATGCGACGGTCACGGCGATCAGCGACTCGCCCTCGGGCGGCGCCTCGGAGGGGCGGAGGATGCGCCGGCGGACCTGATAGCGCTCGGGCAGATGCAGCAGCAGGTCGAGCACGCGCGGCCCGCCGGCGGCCTTGGCGATCAGCCGGGCCTCGGCCTCCTTCACGCCCTTCAGGGACCCGAGCGGCGCCATCAGCGGCGCGAACGCATCGGCACCCTGCGCCAGGCGCGCATCCGGTCGGGCTGACACGATTCCCATCGGCCTCTATATGCCAGCCACACACGACATGTCAGACACCCCGGACCTCGACCCTCGCCGCCGCCGCCTCGTGTTCCGCGCGCTGCACCGCGGCACCAAGGAAGCCGACCTGATGATCGGCGGCTTCGTCGCGCGCAACGTCGCCGGCTTCACCGAGGCCGAGCTCGACGCCATCGAGGCGGTGCTCGAGCACTGGGACGTGGACCTCGCCGACTGGCTGTCCGGCAGGCGCCCGATCCCGCCCGAGGCCGACACGCCCATGCTCCGCCGCATGGCCGCCGAATGCGGTCGCGCCGGCGCAGGCGTGCCGCCGGGGGCGGAACGATGAGGGCCGTCCCGGTCCATGGCGCGCCGGAGGGTTTCGACGCGCTCCTGCTCTGCCGCCGCCGGGCGGAGACCGACGCGCCGGTCGTGCATGTCTGCCGCGACGACGCCCGCATGGCCCGCATGGCCGAGGCGATCGGCTTCTTCGCCCCGGATATCGAGGTGCTGCGCTTCCCGGCCTGGGACTGCCTGCCCTACGACCGCGTCTCCCCCAACCCCGAGATCGTGGCCGAGCGCGTCGCGACCCTGACGCGCCTGCTGGAGCCCCCCACGCGCCCGCGCGTCCTGCTCACCACCGTGAACGCGCTGGCGCAGAAGGTACCGCCGCCGGCGACCTTCCAGGGTGCCACCATGACGCTGCGCAAGGGCGGGCGGGTGGCGCCCGAGGCGCTGACGGCGTTCCTCGAATCGAACGGTTACCACCGCACCGGCACGGTGATGGAGCACGGCGAATACGCCGTGCGCGGCGGCATCGTCGACCTGTTCCCCGCCGGCGAGGCCGACCCCGTGCGGCTCGACCTGTTCGGCGACGAGATCGAGGATATGCGCCGCTTCGACACGGCCACGCAGCGCAGCGGCAAGGTCGTGCCCGAACTTCGCCTGCGCCCGGTCGGCGAGGTCTTCCTCGACGAGGCCTCGCGCGCCCGGTTCCGTTCCGGCTACCGGGAGCTGTTCGGCGCCGCGGCGGCCGAGGACCCGCTCTATGTCTCGGTCAGCGCGGGCCGCAAGCATCCGGGGATGGAGCACTGGGCCGGCCTGTTCCACGAGGCGATGGCGAAGCTGCTCGACTACGTGCCGGGCGCTTCGGTCAGCCTCGACCACCAGGCCGGGGACGTCGCCGCCGCGCGCTTCGAGATGGTGGCCGACCACTACGAGGCCCGCCGCGTGCCGGTGCGGGTCGCGGAAGGGGAGGTGCCCTACCGCCCCGCGCCGCCCGCGACGCTGCACCTCGACCGTGCGGGCTGGGAGGAGATGCTCGGCGTCGGCCCGGTGCTGCAGTTCAGCCCATTTTCGCGGGCCGACGCCGCCGATGGGGTCGAGGCCGGCGGCCGCCCCGGGCCGCTGCTGACCGAGGCGCGGACCGCCGGCGAGAATGTCTTCGCGGCCTATGCCCTGCTGGCCGCGGGGCAGGTGAAGGCGGGGCGCCGTCCGCTGCTCGCCGCCTGGTCGAAGGGCTCGCGCGAGCGGATGGCGAACCTGCTGCGCGAGAACGGCGTCGCCGCCACGCCGGCCGAGGACTGGAAGGCCGCCCGTGCCCTGCCCGAGGGCATGGTCGCGCTGGTGGTGATGGGCCTCGAGCGCGGCTTCGTGGCCGACGGCATCTGCGTTACCGCGGAACAGGACATACTGGGCGAGCGCATCGCCCGCCCGCCGCGCCGTCGCCGCCGCGCCGACCAGTTCATCGCGGACGCCACCGAGATCGCCGAGGGCGACCTGGTGGTCCACCAGGACCATGGCATCGGCCGCTACGAAGGACTGACCACCATTGAGGTCAGCGGCGCGCCGCATGACTGCCTTCGCCTGACCTATGACGGCGGCGACCGGCTGTTCGTGCCGGTTGAGAACATCGAGATCCTGTCGCGCTTCGGCACCGAGACCGCGGGCGTCGCGCTGGACAAGTTGGGCGGCGTGTCGTGGCAGAACCGGAAGGCCCGCGCGAAGTCCCGCATCCGCGACATGGCGGGGGAACTGATCCGCACCGCCGCGCTGCGCCGCATGCGGGACGGCACGCTGGCGACGCCGCCCGAGGGCCTGTGGGACGAATTCTGCGCCCGCTTCCCCTTCGCCGAGACCGAGGACCAGTCCCGCGCGATTGCCGACGTGCTGGAGGACCTGTCCGCGGGTCGCCCGATGGATCGCCTGATCTGCGGCGATGTCGGCTTCGGCAAGACCGAGGTCGCGCTGCGCGCTGCCTTCGTCGCCGCCATGTCGGGCAGCCAGGTCGCGGTGGTGGTGCCGACCACGCTGCTCGCGCGCCAGCACGCGCGTACCTTCGCGGCGCGCTTCGAGGGCTTCCCGCTGCGCATCGCGCAGCTGTCGCGCATGGTGACGGCGAAGGAGGCGGCGGAGGTGCGCGACGGCCTCGCCAAGGGCGCCGTCAACATCGTCGTCGGCACCCATGCGCTGCTGGCCAAGGGGATCGAATTCGACAACCTCGGCCTCGTGATCGTCGACGAGGAGCAGCATTTCGGCGTCAAGCACAAGGAGGCACTGAAGGCGCTCAAGGCCGACGTGCATGTGCTGACGCTGACGGCCACGCCCATCCCGCGCACCTTGCAGCTGGCGCTGACCGGCGTCAGGGAGATGAGCGTGATCGCGACGCCGCCCGTCGATCGCCTGGCGGTGCGCACCTTCATCATGCCCTGGGACCCGGTCGTGCTGCGGGAGGCGATCCAGCGGGAGCGGTTCAGGGGCGGGCAGGTCTTCTGCGTCGTGCCGCGCATCGAGGACATGGCGAAGGTGGCGGAACGGCTCGGCGAGATCGTGCCCGAGGCGCGCACCATCCAGGCGCATGGGCGCCTGTCGCCCACCGAGCTCGAGCGCGTCATGACCGAGTTCGGCGACGGCCGGCACGACATCCTGCTGTCCACCAACATCGTGGAATCCGGCCTCGACATGCCGGCGGTGAACACGCTGCTGATCCATCGCGCGGACATGTTCGGCCTGGCGCAGCTCTATCAGCTGCGCGGGCGCGTGGGGCGCGGCAAGCTGCGCGGCTATGCCTACCTCACCTGGCCGCAATCGCACCGGCTCTCGGCCGCCGCGGAGAAGCGGCTCGAGGTGATGCAGACGCTGGACAACCTCGGCGCCGGCTTCACGCTGGCGAGCCACGATCTCGACATCCGCGGTGCCGGCAACCTGCTGGGCGAGGAGCAGTCGGGCCAGATCCGCGAGGTCGGCATCGAACTCTACCAGCAGATGCTCGAGGAGGCGGTGGCCGACATCAAGGCCGGGCAGGGGAAGGACGGCGGCAGCGAGCGCGACTGGACGCCGCAGATCAACCTCGGCCTGCCGGTGCTGATCCCGGAGACCTATGTGGCGGATCTGCCCGTCCGGCTCGGCCTCTATCGCCGCATCGGCGGGCTTTCGACCGACGGCGAGAACGACGCGATGGCGGCCGAGCTCGTGGACCGCTTCGGCCCGATGCCGCCCGAGGTGGACAACCTGCTGCAGGTCGTGGCCATCAAGCGGCTCTGCCGCGAGGCCGGGGTCGAGAAGCTGGATGCCGGCCCGAAGGGGGTGGTGCTGGGCTTCCGCGGCAACCGATTTGCCAATCCGGGCGGGCTCGTCGCCTGGGTGCAGGCGCGCAAGGACCAGGTGAAGCTGCGACCGGACCACAAGCTTGCGCTGCTCCGCGAGATGGACCTGGCTCATCGTGTGCGTGCGGCACGCGACCTGCTGGCGGCATTGGCGCGAGTCGCGCGCCAGGCGCGCGCGGCGTAAAGGCCGCGCCAGCAAACGGGCCTGACGGATTGCGCGGATGGCCCCGTCGGCGGGCCGCCGGTTGCCAGCGCGCCTGCGCGGCCCTAAGCGGATGGTCGTTCCGTCCGAGGTGCGTGCGCATGACCTTCGCAATCCCCCCGGCGGCCCGCCTCGCATCCGTGGCGGCCGCTGCCTTCCTGCTCGTGGCCGGCGGACCGGCCCCGGAACGCCGGACCGTGCCCCGCGCGCAGGCCCTGCCGGCTGCGGCGGCGTCCGAGCCCGCCCCGGTGCCCGCCCAGGTCGCGGCGCCCGCCGCACCGATGACGGTCGTCGCCACGCCCGACCTCTCGGGCCTTTCGCCCGGCGACCGCGCGCGCGCGCTGGCCGATGCCCGGCGCTGGTCGGGCACGCTGTTCCTCGGCTCCTCGGTCGCGGACGGCAAGCTGCGCGACCTCGTGGTCGCGCCGTGGTCCGGCTCCTGGGGCGACGACACGATCGTGGGCGGCGCGCTGCAGTACCGCGTGGCGCGCTTCTGGCGCTTCTTCATGTTCGACCTCGAAGCCGGCGGCCTCTATCGCTTCGGCCAGACCGAGGGCGGCGAATTCTGGGCCGCGGCCTATCTCCGCTACGACGGCTTCCCCTGGACCGACTACGTCTACACGACCCTCGGTTTCTCGATGGGTCCTGACTACGTGACGCGCCTGCCGCAGGTCGAGCGCGGCACCGACCTCCGGCCCGAGCCGAACCAGTCCAACTGGCTGAACTACTTCTCGCCGGAACTGACCGTCGCGCTGCCCGACTACCCGCAGTACGAAGTTGCGTTCCGCTACATGCATCGCAGCGGGATCTTCGGCACCTACAACGGCGTCTACGAGGGCGCGAACAGCTTCGTCCTGGGCTTCCGCTACCGCTTCTGAGCCGTCGCGCGGCCAGGCGGCCCCATGGCCGCCCCCGCGCGCCGTGCGGGCATGATGCCGCCGGCCCCGCGCGTTCGGCACCCGCCGAGCGCGCGGAGGGGTGTCGCTGACGTTACGGGCAGGACAATCTCACCGAAGGTTAACGACGGTCGAAAGACCATCTGTCGCGAAGCAGCGCGCCGCTTCGGACGTGTCAGCCACGCGTCATGTCGAGGGGGATGGTGGGCGCACGTGGGATCGAACCACGGACCTCCTGCGTGTCAAGCAGGCGCTCATACCACTGAGCTATGCGCCCCCCGAACCCGGCGGGGCCGCCTCTCTAGACGCGGTCGACGCGGCGCGCAAGGCCCCGCGGATCAGCCTTCCACCAGCGCGACATCGAGCAGGCGCTCGAGCACTTCGGGCTCCTGCGCGCCCGCGATCGCATGGCGTCCGCCGATCACGAAACAGGGCACGCCGTTGATGCCGAGCCGATGGGCGCGAAGGTTCTCCGCGTGCACGGCATCCGCCTCCGCCGCCGAATCGAGGAAGCGATGGGTCGCGGCGCGGTCGAGCCCGATCCCCTGCGCGAGGCGCACCAGCGTGTCGATGTGCCCGAGGTCGGCGCCCTCGGCGAAATAGCCGTGGAACAGCGCATCCACCATGGCGTCGGCCACGCCCTCGCGGGCCGCAAAGCGCACCAGGCGATGGGCGTCGAGGCTGGATGGCATGCGCAGGATGCGCTCGAAGCGGAAGGGCACGCCCTCGGCCTGGCCGAGTTCCGCGATCGTTGCATGCAGGCGGCGCGCGCGTTCCTCGCCGCCGAACTTCCGCGTCAGGAATTCCTGGCGCGGCATGCCCGAGAGCGGGATGTCGGGGTTCAGCAGGAAGGGCCGCCAGAGGATCTCGGCCAGCACATCGGGCCTTGCGCGGAGCGCGCGGCGCAGGCGTCGCGTGCCGAGGTAGCACCACGGGCAGACCAGGTCGTAGACGACCTCGATCCGCAGCCTGGCGCGCGGTGGGGCGAGCAGGTTCACGCTACCAGCCTAGACCACCTGCGCGGCGCCGTCGCCTCCTTCGGCCGGGGCGCCGGCCGTGGCCCGGGACGGAAGGTCGGCCGAGCGCGGCGGCGGTGGTGCGGCGGTGACCACGCGGTCCCCGCCATCGGACTGCGCGGTCGCGACCGCCGTCTCCGCTGCGGCGAAGGCCTCGTCCAGCGCGAGCACGCCGGTGCCACCGCCGACCTGGGCGATGCCGATGGTCAGGCGCAGGCGCCGACCGTCCATCGCGGGGTGGCTGAGCCGTTCCGAAGCCTGCTTGCGCAGCCGTGCAGCGAAGATCGCGGCGCCGGCGGGGTCTGCGCCGTGCAGCATCACGCCGAGCACCGACGGGCCGAGATGGCCGGCGATGTCGCCCGCGCGCATCGTGTCGCGCAGCACCACGGCGAAGTCGTGCAGCGCCTCCCGCGCCGCGGCGGGGCCGCGGGCGGCCTCTATTCCCGGCAGGTCGTCGAGCGCAGCGGCGACGATGTTCGCCTCCCCGCCTTCCCGCCGGGCGCGCGCCAGGGCCGGCAGCGCCAGCGCATGCAGCGCGGCGCGGTTGGGCAGGCCGGTGGCGGCATGGATCGGCGCCACGGCGGCGGCGCGGCGTGCGGCGGCATCCCGCTGCGCGAATTCCCGCAGCAGGATCGCGAGCAGCGCCGGGAGCATCGCGTCGGGCAGCAGCCGGAGCCAGCCGGACCACCCCGGCGCTCCGCTGGCTGTCAGCGCGGTCGCCGAGGCCGCGGCCGTGACGAGCGCGGCCGCGGCGCTGAGCGTCGCGATCATGAAGCGGCCCTTGTGATGCCGCCACGTCCAGGCCGCGAACGCCCCGGCCCCGGCCGCGCCCAGCGAAGCGACCAGCACGCCCAGGCTCAGCAGGACATGAAGCTTGCCGAGGAGGCTCATGCTGCGACTGCCCTCGGGGACCGGCCATGCATCCTGACGGCGACCGGACGCCCCCAGGGTAGATTTCGCGTGTGGGTTGATAGACTCATGCCGCGGACCATCCGACAAGCCGCAGGACTTTGGAACCGGAAATTTGGCGCGGGCGCCGCGGCGAGGGAAAAGGCCGGCGCCCGCCGGGTCGCCCGGGACCGTCGAGGCTCAGCCTGCCCGCGCCCGCCAGCGTGCGAGGTCGGCGTCCACCATCTCGGCGATCATGGCCTCCAGGCTGGTCTCGGGCTCCCAGCCCAGGCGTTCGCGCGCGCGGGTCGGATCGCCCAGCGTGACGTCGACATCGGCGGGCCGCAGGAAGGCCGGGTCGACCCTGACATGCGCCTCGTAGTCGAGGCCGACATGGCCGAAGGCGATGCGGCAGAGATCGCGGATCGAGGCCGCGCGGCCGGTCGCGACCACGTAGTCGTCGGCGGTCTCCTGTTGCAGCATCAGCCACATGGCGCGGACATAGTCGCGGGAATGGCCGAAGTCGCGCCGCGCCTCGAGGTTGCCGAGCGAGAGGTCCTTCGCGAGGCCGAGGCTGATCCGCGCCGCCCCGTCGGTGATCTTGCGCAGCACGAATTCGACGCCGCGCAGTGGGCTATCGTGGTTGAACATGATGCCGTTGCAGGCAAACAGCCCGAAGGCGTCGCGGTAGTTCCCGACCAGGCAATGCGCGAAGACCTTGGCCGAGGCATAGGGGCTGCGCGGGTGGAAATTGGAGGCTTCGCTTTGCGCGCGGCCTTCGGCGCGGCCGAACATCTCGCTCGACCCGGCCTGGAAGAAGCGCGCCCGCGGCGCCGCGATGCGCACCGCCTCCAGCAGATTGCCCGTGCCGAGCGCGGTGACATGCGCCGTCAGCAGCGGCTGGTCCCAGGACATCCGCACGAAGGATTGCGCCGCGAGGTTGTAGATCTCGTCCGGCTCGACCTTCTGCAACAGGCGGATCAGGGAGGAGAGGTCGATCAGGTTGCCGTCGACCATCTGCACCGTGCCGTTGCAGCCCAGCCGGTGGAGGCGCTCGGCCACGGCCTCGGACCCGCCGTGCCGGTGCAGCAGCCCATGCACCTCGTAGCCCTTCGAGAGCAGCAGGGCGGCGAGGTAGGCGCCGTCCTGGCCGGTCACGCCCGTGATCAGCGCGCGCTTCATGGCGCGCGGGTTCCGGCGGCTGCGGCCCTCATGTCGATCCCTCGCGGCACGGAACTTCCTTTTCGCTGCGGTCACGCTCGATTCCGGCCGGCACCCGTCCGTCGGGGGAGGCCAGGATGCGAACGAGGGCGTCGGCTATACCATCCCAATCGCGCAGCCGCCGTCCGCTGTCCAGCGCACCCGCCGCGAGGCGTTCGCGCCGCGCGGGGTCGCACATCGCGCCCAGGGCATCGGCCAGGGCCGCGGGTGTCATGTGCCGCGCGACCAGGCCGTCGATGTCGTCGCGGACCTGCTCGACCAATCCGCCGACCGGGGTCACGACGACGGGCACGCCCATGGCGTGCGCGACCGGGGCGACGCCGCTCTGGCTCGCCTCCGTATAGGGCAGCACCACGGCATCGGACGCGGCGATGAGTTGCGGAAGCTCCTCCTCGGTGAGCCAACGTGACCTCACCTCGACCCCGGGCAGCCCGGAAAGGCCGGGGGCAAGCCGCTCGAGATCGCCCTGGCCGGCCACGAGCAGCCGTGCCTCCGGATGGCGCGGCTGGAGCAGTCGCCAGGCGTCCCGCAGCAGGTCCAGCCCCTTGTAGGGACGCAGGCGCCCGAGCATCGCGAAGCGGACCTCACCGGAGCGCGCACCAGGCCGCGGCCCGTCCGGCGCCGCCACCTGCAGCGGCGAGCCGAGCGTCAGCCGATGCACCGGCAGGCGTGGAAAGCGCGCGCCCACCGCCGCGGCCACGCTTTCGGAAAGCGCGATCGCGCAGCGCGCCGAGCCGACCTCGCGCCGGAAACGCGGGCCCCACAGGACGGCGGGGTCGCCGGGGTGCGGCTCCGCATCATGGACGATCGGTACGAAGGCGAGGCCCGCCCGGGCGAGGCCGGGCGCCACCAGAGGCGTCCAGAGATGCGTCATGACCGAGACGATCGCATCCGCACCGAAGTCCTGCGCCTGTCGCCGCAGCCGGCGCGCCAGCCAAGGCACCCGCAGGCAGCCCAGCGCGAAGCCGGCCGCGCTGGAATAGGTCGGCACCGCGTCCATCGGCAGGCCGAGGCGCCGGAAATCCTCGATGAGGTCGGCCTGCGCCGAGACGGACAGGGCGACGTCCACGTCGGAGCGGGCCGCCAGGGCGCGCGCGAGGGACAGCGTGATCTGGCCGCCAGCGCCCTTGCGTCCCCAGTACCACAGCAGGATGCGCATGCCCGGGCCGCCGCTCAGCCGCGGCGGCGCGCGGGCGCGGCGGCGCGCCTAGCCACGATGGCGCACGCCGAGCCGGCGCAGCAGGCCGATCACCTGGCCGCGCAGCCGCCAGAAGGGGCTGTTCTTCATGGCGTCGATCTCGGCCAGGGCGCGCAGCAACTCGCCGGATGGCCGCGCGGGCGCGGCCGGCCCGGAGGCGCCGCCGACGCTCGCGAGCGCGTCCCGCGCGAGATCCGGCCGCTCCTGCAGCCAGGCCTGGATGCCGGCTTGGTAGGTCCGGAATTGCCGCCAGCCGGAGCCGGGGCGGGGACGTTCGCCGGCGTCCAGCGCCGTGATCGCGGCACGGAAGGCGGCCATGGCCGCGTCGGCCAGCCCTGCGGTGCTGAAGCGCGCCGCCTGGGCGAGCCCGGCGGCGACGCGGCGCGCGCGCTCGGCCGGGTCGGCGAGGGATCCGATCGCGGCGGCCGCCGCCTCGGCATCATCGGGCCCGACGAAGATCGCCGCATCGCCGCCGACCTCGATCAGCGACGAGTTCGGGCAGGTGACGACGGGGCAGCCACAGGCCATGGCCTCCAGCACCGGCATGCCGAAGCCCTCGTAGCGCGAGGGATAGAGAAGCGCATGCGCGCCCGCGTAGAGCGCGCGCAGCGTCGCGTCGTCGGCCTTCACGCGGCGCATGCGCACCGACGGCGCAGCGGCGCGGAAGGCGGGCTCGATGTCGGCCAAGCCGCCGACGCAGACGACCTCGAACTTCTGTCCGTGCCGGGCAGCGATCTCGGCGGCGCGGAAGGCGAGGATGCCGTTCTTGTAGCCCCCGGCGCCGCTTCGGTCGCCCACCATCAGCAGGTAGGCGCCGGGCAGGTCGAGCGCGCTTCGCATCGCCTGCACGTCGGCTTCCGTGGCGGGCGCAAAGCCGGGCGGCAGGCCGCAATAGGTGATCGCCACATCCTGTTCCGGCACCTCGGGGAACAGCTTCGCCAGGTCACGCGCCGAACTGCGGGAGATCATGGAATGGCCGCTGGCGTGGCGGATCGCGCGCGCCTTCTCCTGCCAGCACTCCTCCGCAAGGTCCACGCCGGTCCTTTCGGGAATCATGTCGTAGCCGAAGAAGAAGGAGGGCGTCTCGGCGGGCGTCGAATAGTAGGTTGATACGAAGAGGTCGGCGCCGAGGTCGCGGCAGATTTGTTCGAGATAGAGGCTGTCCGCGCCGCAGTGTCCGTAGTCGTGCGCCGCGATGGTGCGTATGTGGACGCCCGGGATGCGCGGCGCCGTGCCGGCGCGGTCGAGCAGAACGATGTGGTCGGCGAGGCCCGCCTTCACCCATTCTTCCAGCATCGTCTGCCAGACCCTGCCGATGCCCGAGGCGAGGTATTGCCAATATATGCCGTCGACCACGATGCGCGGGCGGACCTGGACGGGCGTTCGGTCCTTGGCACCATCGGGGGTGGCGAAAGACCAGCTGCCGTCAGCATCCTGGCGCGCAATCGGCTCGATCCGGTAGAAGGCCGCATCGTCGAACACGGCGCGATCCTTCACCCAGTCGAAGTAGTCCGCGACGAAGCCGGGTCCCTTGTGGGCCAGCAGGCTACGCCAGCGATCCGTGGCGCCCGCGTAGCCATAATAGGATTCCTTGAAGGCGAGCTGCTGAGGCGTGACGTAGGCGAAGTGCTGAAAGACGGCGCCGAAGGATTCGGTCTCGTCCTGGTCGAAGGGCTGCATGGTGCCGACCTCGATCGGTTGACCGCCTTCCGGACGCGGCCTTACCAGCGTTGGCGGCTCGTGCGCCGCCCACTGATCGCCAGGATGGAACCGCCATGTGCGATACCATTCATATGCAGGGTTGGCGCCGTAGTTGCGGCGGGTGCTCACGATCTTGTCGGGCGCGACGAAGAACCAGCACCAGTACCAGGCGGCGCTCCGATCTGGCGCGTCGAGGAAGCGCTGGTGCATCTCGACGATCTGGTCGACCGTCCACAGTTCGTCGGCATCGACCTGCCACAACAGGCATGGTTTGGCGATGGCGGAGAGGGGGGCGTTCACCATTTCCCGCTTACCGTCCCAGAACTCGCCGAGCGGCTTGCGGTGGATCGTCACCTGGCTCGGGAAGCGGCGCGCGAGGTCGTCGAGATACTCGCTCGTGCCATCGATGCTGCGGCCTCCGCGGTGAACGGCGTCCAGGATCCGGCCGCCGGCTGCGGCACTCCAGCCAGTGTCATGGCGAAGGGCGGCCACGCCCTCGACGATGTGCCAGTGCCAACAGGCCGGCAGCTTCGCCAGCATCGTCTCGTGGTAGCGGATGAACGGTTCGCCATTCAGGACAATGGTGAAGAAGTGGATCGGCAGACCGGCGCCGTCATAGGGCCTCGTCGTGACGGCATCCTTGTCAGTCGGGGCGTTGGCGGGTCCAGTGGCCATACTTTGCTCCGAAGTGCGACGCACTGAAGGCGGGGGGCAGACGAAGCACGTCCTAGCCCAGATGTTGCGGCGCAGGCCAGATGCTAGCTATGGGGGGGGCGATGCCGTCCCGGCAAGGGCAGTCGGACCCACAGGGCACGTGCTGGACCGGCGCGTCGCATGATCCACCGCAAAGGGTAGGTCACGATCCAAGACGCGCTTCGACGCATGCGCGTGATCTCGGCACGCAGGGCGGCAGTCTCCTCCCGCAGCGTCATGCACTCGGCGGCGAGGGCCGCCGCGGTCATCGTGGTCGGGCCCGGGAGGTCCGGCCGATTGCGATCGGGATCGCGCAGCACGTGGCTGCGCAGGTCATGGAAGTACATCACAGCCTGGTCGTTGCCGTAGCGCGAGGCGAGTTCGGACCATTCGTCGGCGAGGCGAAGACGGTTGCGCTCTGAATAGCCGCCGGCCGCGTAGACCGCTATCGTCTGCAGGCTGTGATGGATGCGTGCTCCGGCCCGGCGCATTCGGTACAGGAATTCATGATCCGCACAGATGCGGAAGCGGCAGTCATAGCGATGCGCGCGGAGCAATGCCGTGCGCACGAAGGTCGCTTGGTGCCCTGGGACGCCCTGCAGCCAGTCGCCGTCGATGGCGCCCTCCCGCAGCTGCGCCCAGGTACGATCGAAGTCTGCGGCACGATGGAGCTCTTCCTCGGTGTCGCCCTTGCGGTAGATGTGATGTCCGATGACGAAGTCGGCGTCGGCAGGGGCGGCGTGCAGCGCGCGCGATATGGCGTCGGGACCCGCGAACCAGTCGCCGGCGTTCATGAAGATGATGTAGTCGCCGGTTGCCATGACAGCAGCCTTGTTCATCGCATCGAAGGGACCGAGATCCGGTTCGCTCACCCATCGGGCGAGCAGGTGCTCATGCCGGCGGATGACGTCGACCGTCGGTGGCTGCGATCCTCCGTCGAGCACGATGTATTCCAGGTTGCCGTAGTCCTGGCGCGCGACGTTGCCGATCGTCGCCGCAAGGCCTTCGGGATCGTCGCGCACCACCGTGGCGACTGTGACCCTCGGTATCGCGAGGTCCGGGGTACGCTCCGGCAACGCGGTGCCGGCATCGCGAAGGCGCAGGGATGTCCATAGCGCCCGCGTCGCGCCTGCGCCCGGATCAAGGACGAAGTCGCGCGTATCGGCGAGACCTTTGCGCCAGGCCGCGTGGCCCTGCGACACGACATCCCGAGCGCGGGCGCCGATCCGTCTATGCGCGGCGAAGTCCAGCCCGGTTGGTGCGGTCATATCTGCCAGGATGCCGTTCACGCCCGATACGATGTATTCGTTCATCGTCGGTGCATCGTGGGCGACGACGCACATGCCGGCGGCCATGGCCTCGAGCGTGGCCATGCCGATCCCCTCCACGAGGCGGGGTGCGAAGAAGATGTTCGAACCGTGCAGCGTGGCACGGAATGCAGTGCCGTCCGGGAACCATTCGCTCGTGGTGATGTGGAACGCCTCGCGGTCGGCGGCGCTGGGCAGCCGGAGGCTCTCGGGTTTCGCGGGGGGATCGGGCGCGAGGTGCAGGTGTACGCGGTCTGGTCGCCAGGTGCCGAAGGCGGCGCGCATCTCGGGCCAGCCGATCTGGGGAACTCGACACCAGAGAAAAGCCGCAGCATCGGCGATCGCTGAGACATCCGTAACTCCGGCGGGGTCCGGAAAATACTGGACGTGATGCGAGAGTAGGCCGAAGCGGGACACGCGCTCGTGTAGCGTACGCGAG
The DNA here is from genome assembly GCF_005222755.1 of Roseomonas sp. HF4. Taxonomy (GTDB): domain Bacteria; phylum Pseudomonadota; class Alphaproteobacteria; order Acetobacterales; family Acetobacteraceae; genus Neoroseomonas. The sequence goes on along the minus strand of NZ_STGD01000002.1, from coordinate 194,728 downwards.
AACGACAAGATTCGCGCCGGCTTCAGCGCCTGCCAGAATTGCGCACCGAGGGTACGGCAGCCGTCCCACATCGGGACAAACACCATGTTCCCCCTGCCACGCGCAGCCAGGGCCTCGCCAAGGCGACGCGCAGTCTCTTCCGCCTGCCATACAAGGATGAGGTCGAATTCGCCCTCTAGTACCTCTTGGATCAGGGTGGCGGTCGACCCTCCGGCCCAACTCTCGTCCCAGAAGCGCTCGATGGCACAGCCGGCCAGGACCTCGCGGACGAAGAATTCCGAGGAGAGGGTTTTCTGATGGAAATAATGGTCGACGATGGCGATCCGCATGCGGGATTCATAGCGACCCGACGGACCTTCGGCCATCGATGGCCAGCACCCTGCCGGCCGATCCCGCGCGCGACGGCATGGACCGCCGTCCTCGTGGCCTCGCTTCCCGGCCCGCACTGGAGTAGTTGGGTCCTAATGAAGCATATAAGTGCGTAAGCAAAATGGAAATTTCCAGCACTGCCAGTCTTTGTCTTACGGGAATCCTTCATGGACGGCCGCCGCGCGCGCGCTGCGGAGGGAGCAACTCGGCATGCCTCGCGCCGATCGGGTGGCGCACCCAGCAACCGGGGATGCGCGCGGCATGACGCCGTTCGCGGCAGGCGCGACGGGGCCGGGCGCCAAGGCGCCCGGCGTCAGCATCATCACCGTTTGCCGGAACGCGGCTGCGACCATGGAAGCCTGTCTCCAGAGCGTGGGGAAGCAGAGTTATCGGGCGTTCGAGCACATTGTGATCGACGGCGGTTCGACCGATGGGACGCTCGAAATCCTGCGCCGTCACGCCAACGCTATCGCGACACTGGTGTCTGAGCCGGATCGCGGCATCTACGACGCGATGAACAAGGGCATCGCCCGGGCGCGCGGCACATTTGTGATCTTCCTCAATGCGGACGACTTCTTCGCGGGCCCCCACGCGCTGAGGGACGCGATGGCGGAGATCGACGCCCAGCCTGATGACGATGTCTATTATGGCGGCCTCGTTGTTCGCGATGCCGGCGTCTCGCATCGCTACATGCCTCCGCCGCCCGAGCTAGCCGTCGAGGAGATGGTCCTCGGCTGCCTGCCCCATCAGGCGACCTTCGCACGACGGGCGGTGTTTGACCGGACCGGCTTGTTCGACCTGCGCTGGCGCCGTCACGCCGACTACGACTGGTGGCTGAAGGTGCTTGCGGATCCGGCGATCAGGATCCGCCGCATCGGCACCTACGTCGCTTCATTCGCGCTAGGCGGGGCTTCGTCGGAACTCGCCAAGGGGCAACCCGAGGTCTTCGCCATCCAGAATGCGTCGCCAATCTATCGCTCGGCGCAATGGGACAAGCGGCGGATCGAAATCTTGCAGGCCGCGTGGCTGACCGCGCGTATCGAAGCGGCCCGGCTGCGCGAGGCAACCCGAAGCGGCAGCGCCCTGGCGGGAATGAACTGGAAGGGGCGACTCGCCGCCCGCCTCCCGCCGTCGGTGGTGCGAAGCCTGCAGACGGCAAAGCGGCGGATCTTCGGCGCCTCAGGCGCAGGCTAGATCCGCCCGCGCCAGTGGGCCAGATCTGCCTCGACGATCTCGGCGACCGTCTCCTGCAGGCTGGTCTTCGGCGCCCAGCCTATGCGCACCGCATCGAGCACGTTCGCCATACGGATCGCGGTGACCTGCGCCATCAGCAGCGGCTGGTCTCAGGGCATCCGCACGAAGGATTCGGCAGCGGGGTTGCAGATCTCGGCCGGCTTGACCCGGTCCCTTCGCAGGATCAGCGAGGACAGATCGATCCGGTTGCTTTCGACGATCCGCAGCGTGCCCGCGAAGCCGAGGCAGCCCCTGCGCTCTGGCACGGCTTCCGACCCGCCATGGCGGAGCAGCGGGCGGGGCATCTACGAACCCTCTGCAAACAGCAAGGCCGCCAGATCGGCGCCGTCATGGCCAGTCGCCCCGGTGATCAGTACGCGTGGCATGTGCTTCCGATCTCTGCCGAGTGCATGGGCCGGGTCCTTACACGCCAACCGCCGGTCGCGCCAAAGGCGCGGCCGGCCGGTGCCGCCCAGGAAGAGGCTCTGGATGCGATAACGAAATGAGAGGTCCCGGACAGTCTTTCGGCCCGGGGGTCATGTCGCTATAGACACGCCGCTCGGGCGCCCGGCGGCGCCGAACTCCGATCGTAAGGATGCCCATGTCCGCCACCCGCAAGGTCGCCCTCATCACCGGCATCACCGGCCAGGACGGTTCCTACCTGGCCGAGCTGCTGCTGGCGAAGGGCTACGAGGTGCACGGCATCAAGCGCCGGTCCTCGTCCTTCAACACGGGCCGGGTTGACCATCTCTACCACGACCGCCACGAGCAGGGCGTGCGGTTCTTCCTGCACTACGGCGACCTGACGGACGCGACGAACCTCATCCGCATCATGGCCGAGGTGCAGCCGACCGAGATCTACAACCTCGGCGCCCAGAGCCACGTCGCCGTGTCCTTCGAGACGCCGGAATACACGGCGAATTCCGACGCGCTCGGCACGCTGCGCCTGCTCGAGGCCATCCGCATCCTCGGCATGGAGAAGACGACGCGCTTCTACCAGGCCTCCACCAGCGAGCTCTACGGCAAGGTCCAGGCCGTGCCGCAGGACGAGACGACGCCCTTCTACCCGCGCAGCCCCTACGCGGCGGCCAAGCTCTACGGTTACTGGATCGTCGTGAACTACCGGGAAGCCTATGGCCTGCACGCCTCGAACGGCGTGCTGTTCAACCACGAGAGCCCGCGGCGCGGGGAGACGTTCGTCACGCGCAAGATCACGCGGGCGGTGGCGGCGATCAGCCTCGGCCGACAGGACTGCCTCTACCTCGGCAACCTCGACGCGCAGCGCGACTGGGGCCATGCGCGCGACTTCGTCGAGGGCATGTGGCGCATCCTCCAGCAGGACGAAGCGGACGACTACGTGCTCGCGACCGGCGTGACCTACACTGTGCGGCATTTCTGCGACCTCGCCTTCGCCGAGGCCGGCATGGCGATCGAGTGGCGCGGCAGCGGCGCCGAGGAAGTCGGCGTGGACCGCGCGAGCGGGCGGACCGTCGTGCGCGTTGACCCCGAGTATTTCCGACCGACCGAGGTCGACCTGCTGATCGGCAACCCGGCCAAGGCGCAGCGCAAGCTCGGCTGGACGCACACGGTCGGCCTCGCCGACCTCGTGCAGGAAATGGTCGCCGCCGACATCGCCCTGCTGCGCGAGGGGGATGCCGCGCAGAACGGCCAGCGCTCGAATGTCTGAGCCGTCGGCCGGGGTGTTCCGCCTGCGTGGCGCCAGGATCTACGTGGCGGGGCATCGCGGCATGGTCGGCTCGGCCTGCGTTCGGCGCCTGGCCGCCGCGGGGGCGGAGGTGCTGACGGCCGACCGCGCGACGGCGGATCTGCGCCGCCAATCCGAGGTCGAGGCCTTCATGGCCGCCGCCAGGCCCGACGCCGTGGTAGTTGCCGCTGCCAAGGTCGGCGGCATCCTCGCGAACGACACGCTGCCGGCGGAATTCCTCTACGACAACCTGATGATCGAGGCGAACCTGATCGAGGCGGCGCACCGCAACGATGTGAACCGCCTGCTCTTTCTCGGCTCCTCCTGCATCTACCCGCGCGAGGCGCCGAACCCGATCACGGAGGACGCGCTGCTGACTGGGCCGCTCGAGCCCACGAACCAATGGTACGCCGTCGCCAAGATCGCCGGCATCAAGCTCTGCCAGGCCTACCGGCGGCAATATGGGCGCGACTACATCTCGGCCATGCCGTGCAACCTCTACGGCCCGGGCGACTACTTCCACCCCGAGCGCAGCCACGTCATCCCTGCGCTGTTGCAGCGCTTCCACCAGGCGGCGCGGGACGGCGCAGAGGTCGTGACCTGCTGGGGCACCGGCACGCCGCGGCGGGAATTCCTGCATGTGGACGACCTGGCCGATGCCTGCGCCTTCCTGCTCGAGCACTATTCGGGGGAGGGACACCTCAATGTCGGCACCGGCGCCGACATCACCATCGCGGAACTCGCCGCGACCATCGCGCGCGTGACAGGCTTCGCTGGCCGCATCGCCTGGGACACGTCCAAGCCCGACGGAACCCTGCTGAAGCGCATGGACGTCTCGCGCCTCGCGGCGATGGGCTGGCACGCACGGACCGGCTTCGAGGAAGGGCTCGCCGGCACCTATCGCTGGTTCCTCGAGCAGCCCGCGCTGCGCGGCTGACGGGGCGCGCGTGCGCGTCGCCTTCTTCGGCCTCGACTTCCATGCGCGCACGGGATCGAGCCGCTTCCTGCTCGATCTGCTCGAGGGCCATGCCACGGTCGACGCCATCTTCGCCGCGCCCGACGTGGCGGCGGTCCGCCGCGCCGCGCCGGGCTTCGACGAGGGCGCCTACGACGCCATCTTCGTCTGGCAGCTGCACGAGGCCTTCGCGCTGCTCTCGGGCCGCCATCCGAATGTCACCTTCGCGCCCATGTATGACGCGATGTGGCGCGGCGGCGCCTTCACCTGGAAGCCATCCTTCAACGCGGCCAAGATCCTCTGCTTCTCCTGGGCGCTCAGGACCGAGGTGATGCGCCGGGCGCCGGTGCATGCGCAGGTGCAGTACTTCCCGGACCCCGCGGAGCATCCGCCGGTCGAGGACTTCGACACCCTGCGCGGCTTCCTCTGGTACCGGCGCCGCGAGATCCCGCCCGAGGCCACCTTCGCCCTGACCGAGGGCACCCGCTTCGAGAGCCTGAGCATCCACGACGCGCCCGATCCCGGCCACGAGGCGCCTTTCCCCGCGGCCGCGCCGCCGCATCTCGGCCGGCTCGTCCGCACCGCCTGGTCGGCCGATGGCCAAGCCTTCCGCGACGCGCTGGCCGGAGCCAACGTCTTCTTTGCGCCGCGCCCGCTGGAGGGGATCGGGATGTCCTTCCTCGAGGCGATGGCGCGCGGCCTCTGCGTCGCGGCCCCGGATGCGCCGACCATGAACGAATACATTTCGCACGGTGGCAACGGGCTGCTCTACGCACCGGGCCGCCTGGCCCCGATCGACTTCGCGGCGGCCCGGGAGATCGGCGCGCGGGCCCGCGAGAGCATCGCCCGGGGCCGCGCGCGCTGGGAGGCATGGCTGCCGGCGCTGGTCGAGTTCATCGCCACGCCGACGGCGCGCATCGCCGCGCGCGGCGCCATCGTGGCGACGCCCGACGGGGTTGCCGTCGCGGATGCGGACATCACGGTCGTGCCGCCGGACCAGGCGGCGGATCCGCCGCGCGGCGAATGGCTGATCGTCGCGCCACGGGGCCTGCCGCAGGACGCTGGCGCGTGGCGTCGCGCGATCGCCGCCGCCCCACCGGATGCAGGGATCGTGCGCGGCCATCACATCGACAATGCCGCCGACGGCGCCGAGACCTTCCACCGTGCCGACGCCTTCCCGGCCGGCTGGGCGCGGATGCTGGTCGGCGATGTCGCCGCCGAGGGCCCGCGTGGCCTCGGCGTGCCGGAGGCGACCCTGGTCCGCGGCACCGTCCTTCGCCGTCTCGGCGGACCGCTGCCGACGACGGCGCCCGCCCTCGCGGCCTTGCTGCTAAAGGCGGCGAAGGCCGACGTTACGGTCCACGACACGGACGGGATCCTGGGCCGCCGCCGCCGGCCCGCGGACGCCGCGGCGGAACGCGCGGCCTGGATCGCGCTGGTCGCGCGCGAAGACGGCGCCGCCGCCGCGGACCGCCTGCGCGGCGCATTCGCCAGGGCCGCGGCCGCCGAGACCCTGCGGCACCGCGCGACCGCCGCCGCGCGCGCGGCCACGGGCCTGATTGCGGCGCTCGACCGGCTCTCCCCGGCCCTGGGCCGGAGACTCGAAGCCCTGGTCCTCGGCGGCGGGATGCGCCGGCTGCGCGGCCTCCTGCGCCGATGAGCCCCCCGCTCGTCTCGATCGTCACACCCTGCCTGAACCGCGCCGCAACCATCGGCGCGGCGATCGAGAGCGTGCTCGCCCAGCAGCACCGCTCGATCGAGCACATCATCGTCGATGGCGGCTCCACGGACGGGACGGCGGAGGTGCTGGCCCGCTTCCCGCACCTGCGGGTGATCCGGGAGCAGGACCGCAACCTCTACGACGCGATCAACAAGGGGCTGCGCGCCGTGCGCGGCGAGGTCGTCGGCCTGCTGAACAGCGACGACCTCTATGCCCCGGGCGCCATCGCCGCGGCCGAGGCCGTGCTGGCCGACCCGGCCATCGAGATGGTCATCGGCGCCGCCGAATTCTTCACCGAGCGCGAGGGCCAGGAGGTGGTGCTGAAGCGCCTGGCGGGCGCCGAGGTCGTCGGACTGACGGAGGCGAACGCCATCGGCGGAATCACGGCGATGAACGCCGCCTTCTACCGCCGCACGCTCCTCGACCGCGTCGGCCCCTTCGACGACCGCTTCCCGCTCGCGGCCGACAAGGATTTCTGGCTGCGGCTCGTGCTGATGGCACCCAGGCACAGCGTCATTCCCACGACCGTCATCCGCTACCGCAGCCATCCGGGCTCGCTCACTTTCGCCGCCGGCGACCTGCGCGAGAAACTGTCCAGGCACCTGCTCGACCTCGCGCGGACGCGACTCGCCGAGCAGACGCCGGGCTCGCCGGCGCACCGGGCCTATCGGCGCTGGCATGCCTGGGCGGCCGGCTACAGGGCGATGGTCCAGTTGCGCGGGGGCCGGGCAGGCGCCGGGCTCGGCACGGGATGCGCGGCCTTCGGCGCGGATCCGGCCTGGCCGCTCCGTTTCCTCGCGCGCCTGCCGGGTCACTGGCGCGGCCGGGTGGCGCGGCGCGGGGCCTGAGGGGGCGGCCGGGCGCCGCCATTCAGCGCACCGCGAGGCCTCCCGCCGCCGCGCCGTCGCGCCTATCCTGCCTGCGATGCTGCACGACCCCACCCCCGGCCTGACCGTGCTCGAGGCCCGCCTGGCCGAGGCACTCGAACGGCTGCAGGAACCCGCCGCGGCCTGGGTGCCCCCGCGCTTGGCAGCGGACGGCACCAGCGCCCTCGATGTCGCGATCCTCGGCGCCGGCATGGCCGGGCTCGCCGCGGGCTTCGCGCTGAAGCGCGAGGGCTTGGGGCGGTTGGCGGTGTTCGACCCGGCGCCGGAGGGCGGGGAAGGCCCCTGGGCGACCTACGCGCGGATGCCGACGCTGCGCAGCCCGAAGCAACTGGCCGGGCCGGCGCTCGGCCTGCCGGACCTCACCTTCCGCGCCTGGCACGAGGCCCGCTTCGGCGCCACCGCCTGGGACGGGCTCGGCAAGATCCCGACCGGGATGTGGATGGACTACCTGCGCTGGTACCGCCGCGTCGCGGGCCTCGATGTGCGGAACGGGCTCGGCGTGGCGCGGATCGTGCCGGATGGCCCGCTGTTCCGCCTGGACCTGACGGATGGCACGACGGCCTTTGCGCGCCATGTCGTGCTCGCGACGGGACGGGACGGGCTCGGCGGCCCACGCATCGTGCCCGGCTTCGCGCCGGAATGGCGCGGAAGCCTGTGGGCCCATTCGGCCGACGCCATCGACTTCGCGGCCCTTGCGGGGCGGGACGTCGTGGTGATCGGTGCCGGCGCCTCGGCCTTCGACAATGCCGGCGCGGCACTCGAAGCCGGCTGCGCGCGGCTGACCATGCTGCTGCGACGTGCCGCGCTGCCGCGGGTGAATGCCTCGAAGGCGCTGGATTCCAGGGGCTTCTGGCACGGCTGGTTCGGCCTGCCGGCAGCCTGGCGGTGGCGGCTCATGCTTGCGCTGGAGCGCCGCCAGACGCCCCCGCCGCACGAAAGCGTCCGCCGTGTCGCCGCCCATCCGGGGGCGCGCCTGCTGACCGGCGCCGGGGTCGAAGGCGTGGCGCGGGACGGCGAGGCGCTGCGACTGGCGACGCCACGGGGGGAGATCCGCGCGGACTTCGTGATCCTCGGTACCGGCTTTCTCCAGGATGCGGCGCTGCGGCCGGAACTCGGCGCCATGGCGGGCGAGATCCGCCTTTGGCGCGACGTCCACGCCCCGCCGCCGGCGGAACGGGACGACGGGCTGGGGCAGAACCCCTGGCTGGACGAGGCCTTCGCCTTCACCGAATGCGTGCCGGGCCGCGCGCCCTACCTGGCGCGGCTGCACTGCTTCAACTTCGCGGCGACGCTCAGCCACGGCAAGGTGACCGGCGACATTCCCGCGATCAGCGGCGGTGCGCAGCGCCTGGCGCAGGCGATTTGCGCGCGGCTGCTCGCCGCCGACATCGAGGCCCACGCGGCACGCTTCGCCGCCTTCGACGAGCCCGAGATCATCGGCGACGAGTGGCCGGGCGTCGTGCTGTGACGGCCTCCGGCCTGCGGCTCAGCCCTCGAACTTGAAGGCGCCCGATGCCGGGGCCTCGCCGCCCGAAGCCGACGGCTGCGCAGCGGCCTGCTGCTGCTGGACCTGGGCACGGACGCGCTCCTCGATCTGCCTGAGCAGGTTGGCCATGCCGTTCACCAGCGCGGGCATCTGCGTCACGGGCACGCAGAGCGTCGCACAGGGCTGCGCCGTGTTGTCACTGCCTGTGACGGCCAGCGTGATGCGCGCGACGCCATGCGCGACCTGCGCCTCGATGACGCCATCGGCGAAGACGGTGGGGCGGGTGCCGGACATGCGTGTTCCCTACTGCTCACGGAAGGCCCGGGTGAAACTGTCCCGGATCGGTTGGGTGATGTAGCGCAGGAAGCTGCGTTCGCCGATCTGAATCATGGCCTCGACCGGCATGCCGGGCACCAGTTGCACGCCTTCCGCGCGTTCCAGCTGTTCGGGGTCGATCCGGATGTGCACGCGGTAGTGGCTCTGGCGGGTGCGCTCGTCGATCGTGACATCCTGCGCCACGTAGGTGACATGCCCGTGCAGGAAGGGCACGAGGCGCTGTCGGAAGGCGGGCAGCCGCACCTCGGCCTGCAGGCCGACATGCACCACGTCGATGTCGAAGGGCTGCACGTTCACCTCGGCGATCAGGCGGTCCTGGGCCGGCACCAGGTCGAGCACCGGGTCCCCCGGGCGGACCACGGCGCCGATCGTGAAAAGCCGGAGGTTGAGCACCGTCCCGTCCTCCGGCGCCAGGATGGCGCGGCGCAGCGCCACGTCCTGCGCGCCGCGGATGCGCTCCTCGGCCTCGGCCAGCCGGGTGCGGATGTCGCGCTGCTCGGCCGCTGCCTCCTGCCGTCGCTGGTCGACGATGCTGGCGATGCTGGCGCGAGCCTCGGCGATGGCCTGGGTTGCGCGTTCGACCTGGCCGCGCAGCTCCTCCCCCTGGCCCTCGAGGGCGGCGGCGCTGCGCTGCAGCGCCAGCAGCGTCGGCAGGCGCTGCAGGCCCTGGCGCACCAGGCCGCGGGTGATCTCCTCCTCGTCCCGGATCAGCTGCAGCTGCTGCTGCTGGGCGCGGATCTGGCCCGTCGCGGCGGCGATCACGGCCTCCTGCTGCCCGATCCGCGCCTCCTGCACCGAGACCTGGCTGAGGAGGCTGGCGCGGCGGGCCTCGAAGACCGCGCGCTGGCCTTCGACGGCATCGGCCGCGCGGGGTTCGCCGGGCGCGGCCAGGTCCCCGGGGAAGGCGATCGAGCCGGCCCCGGCGAGTTCCGCCGTCAGCCGCGCATCCTGTGCCATCAGGGACCAGCGCTGGCTGCGCAGGGCCTCGAGGTCGGCGCCGGCGCGGATGTCGTCGAGCCGCACCAGCACCTGCCCGGCCTGCACCCTGTCGCCGTCGCGCACCAGGATCTCGCGCACGATGCCGCCTTCGAGGTGCTGCACCGTGCGGCGCGTGCCCTCGACCTTGATCATGCCGGGCGCGATCGCGGCCTCCGACAGCGGCGCGAGGATGGACCAGGCGACGAAGGCGCCGAGGAAAAGCGCGATCGCGGCGAAGCCGAACAGGATCGTACCCGCCGTGCGCGGCCGGGGCGCGACGTCCGGCTCCGGCGGCAGCACGAGCCCGATCGGCGGCAGGCGTTCCCGGTTTGCGACCGGATCCTGCGCCGCGGGGCGCTCGGCGATCCGCGAGGTCCCGCTCATGCCTTGGCCTCCCGGCTTTCGACTCGGCCAGGCGGGGAGGGGATCGCGGCGGGCTGGGCCGGCTTCATGAACTTCTTGAGGACCTCGACGCGCGGCCCGAACGTCTCGACGGCGCCATCCCGGAGCAGGAGCACCTTCTCGACCCCCTGCACCAGCACCGGGCGATGCGAGACCAGCACGACCGTCGTGCCGCGGCGCCGCAATTCCTGCAGCGCGCCGAGCAGCGCGGCCTCGGCATCGCCGTCGAGGTTGCTGTTCGGCTCGTCCAGCACCACCAGCGTCGGGTTGCCGAACATGGCCCGCGCCAGACCGATCTGCTGGCGTTGCCCGCCGGACAGGTGCTGGCCGCCCTCGCCGATCTCGGTCTCGTAGCCCTTGGGCAGGCGCAGGATCATCTCGTGCGCGCCAGCGAGGCGGGCGGCGTCGAACACGGCCTCGGCCGGCGCCTGCGCCATGCGGGCGATGTTGTCGAGGACGGTGCCGTCGAACAGCTCGACGTCCTGCGGGAGGTAGCCCATGTGGCGCCCGAAATCCTCCCGCTGCCAGGTGAAGACATCCGCGCCATCGAGCCGGACCGAACCCGAGAGCGGCTGCAGCGTGCCGATCAGCAGGCGGATCAGCGTCGTCTTGCCCGCCGCCGAGGGCCCGATGATCGCGAGGCTCTCCCCGGGGTCGAGCGCGAAGCTGACCGCCTTGACGGTCGCGACGCTGCTGCCGGGAAAGCCGAAGGTAACGCGTTCGGCCGCGAGCCGTCCGCGCGGTTCGGGCAGCGCGATGCCGGGCGGACGGATGCGCGGCAGCACGAGGAAGGCCTGCAGCCGCTTCCAGGACTGCCGCGCCTGCACGAGGCCGCGCCAGCCGCCGACCAGCTGCTCGACCGGTGCCAGCGCGCGCCCCATGATGATCGAGCCCGCGATGGCCGCGCCCGCCGTGAGCTCCTGCTGCAGCACGAGCCAGGCGCCGATGCCGAGGATCGCGACCTGCACCGCGAGGCGCGAGAACTTGGTCAGCGCCAGCAGCGGCGCCGCGCGGTCCATCGCCCGGTTCATGGGCGCCGACATCTCCGCCATGCCGCTGCGCCAGCGGGCCATCACGGCGGGCAGCATGCCCATGCTGTCGATCACCTCGGCATTGCGGACGATCGATTCCGCGCGGCGCTGCGCGGACATCGCCGCGCTGTTCGCCTCCCGCAGCAGCTTCGAGGTCGCGAATTCGTTGAGCAGCGCAAGGCCGAGCAGCAGCGCCGCCCCGGTCAGCGCCACCGCGCCCAGCACGGGGTGCAGCAGGAAGATGACCAGGAGAAAGACCGGCACCCAGGGCACGTCGTAGACTGCAAGGGCACCCGGCGAGCCCATGTAGCCGCGGCAGGCGCCGAGGTCGCGCAGCGCCTCCATCCGGTAGGGGCGGCCGCGGAGCTGGCTTTCGACCGCGCGGGCGAAGCCTTCGGGCGCCACTCTCTGCTCGATCCAGGCACCGATCCGCTGCATGACGCGCGACCGCGCCCCTTCCAGCACGGCCAGCAGCGCAAGGGCGGCGAATGCGATCAGCGTCAGGTAGAACAGCGTATCGAGGTTGCGCGTCGCGAAGACCCGGTCGAACACGGTCATCATGTAGACCGAGACGGTGAGCTGCAGGATGTTGGCGATGCCGCTGAAGACGCCGACCGCGAGGAACTGCCTGCGACAGGCAGATGCCGCGCGCGCGAGCGGGGTCGCGCCCGGAGCCGTCTCTCCGGGCAGCGCGCGGGGTTCACGCGCCATGTGGGTGTCCCGCCGCGTTCGATGGGGCGGCGCGGCCGGCGCCGATCGGCACCGTCCTGTGCTCGCTTTTCATCCGGGGGTCCTGTTCGAAATCCGGTGGTGCCGACACGCTTCATCTTCGGCGTGACCGGCGCATGCCGGGTTAACGGCGGATCACAATGTCCCTATGCACGTCATATGGGTTCGAATGATGGCCACATGCATCCATGAGGCTGTACGACGGCCGGCCCAGGATCGCCGCGCCCGATGCCATGGACGCCGCCGGGGCATCGGTGTACCGCCGCAACGACAAGGAGAGCCGTGAGGGCATGCAGAGCACCGGTCCGCAATCCATGGCTGCGTCGACGGCGCCCCCCGCGCCCGAACTCACCATCCTCATGCCGTGCCTCAACGAGGCCGAGACGCTCGGGACCTGCGTCCAGAAGGCGATGGACTACCTGGCGCGGAGCGGCGTGGCGGGCGAGGTCGTCGTCGCCGACAACGGCTCGACCGACGGCAGTCAGGACATCGCGCGGGCGCTCGGCGCGCGCGTCGTGCCGGTTGCCGAGCGCGGCTACGGCGCCGCTCTGATCGCGGGCATCCGTGCCGCGCGCGGGCGCTACGTCATCATGGGTGACAGCGACGATTCCTACGACTTCACGGCGCTCGACCCCTTCGTGGCGAAGCTGCGCGAGGGTTACGACCTCGTAATGGGCAACCGCTTCATGGGCGGCATCAAGCCGGGCGCGATGCCGCCGCTGCACCGCTACCTCGGCAACCCGGTGCTCTCGACCATCGGGCGCATCTTCTTCAGGAGCCCGGTGCGCGACTTTCATTGCGGCCTCCGTGGCTTCAACCGGGATGCGATGCTGGCCCTCGACCTCCGGCTGCCGGGGATGGAATTCGCCTCCGAGATGGTGGTGAAGGCGACCGTGCAGGGCCTCCGGGTCACCGAGGTGCCAACCACGCTGTCCCCCGACGGCCGCTCGCGCCCGCCGCACCTGCGGTCCTGGCGGGATGGCTGGCGGCACCTGCGCTTCCTGCTGGTGTTCTGCCCGCGCTGGCTGTTCCTCTATCCCGGGGCGGCGCTCTTCCTGGCCGGTGGGCTGGGCATGGCGCTCCTGCTGCCCGGGCCGTTCCGGGCGGGCGGCGTCGTCTTCGACGTGCACACCCTGCTTTATGCCTCGGGCGCGATGGTCATGGGCTTCCAGGCGGTGCAGTTCTGGATCTTCGCGCGCATCTATGGCGGGCAGGAAGGCGTGGTGCCTGAGGCCAAGCGCCTGACCGCGATCCTCTCCCGCTTCGGGCTGGAGCCGGCGCTGATCGTGGCGGGGCTGCTGGTCGTGGCGGGCCTCGGGCTCGGCGTCGCGGCGGTCGCGATCTGGGGGGCGGGGCGCTTCGGGCCGCTGCCGGGCACGGGCGCGATGCGTGTCGCGATCGCCTCGGTCACGGCCATGCTGCTCGGGCTGCAACTGGCCTTCGGTGCCTTCTTCGTGGCGCTGCTCGGCATGATGCGCGCGAAGGGGCCGGCTACGCCTTCCTGAACACGAGCCGGCGCGAAAGAGCGAAGTTCGTGAACATCCCCGTGACCGAGCCAGCCGCGACGCCCAGCACCGGATGCGCCGCCACCAGCGGCACGAAGGTGACCAGCAGCGCGTAGGTCCCGTAGTTGAGCGCGAAGCCGACCAGGTTCACGACAACGAACAGCGCCCATTGCCGATGCACCGGCCCGGCCCCGCGACCACGGAAGGTCCAGGCGCGGTTCAGCGCCCAGGTTACGGTCGCGGCCGAGACGTAGGAGATGGCGCGGCCCAGATACAGCCCGGCGCCCAGCGCCAGCGCGCCGTAGAGCACCGCCGTGTCCGTCACGAAGCCGACCGTGCCGACCACGCCGAAGCGCAGGAATTCCTGCGCGATCGCGGCACGTGCCGGGCCGAGCAGCCGCGCCAGCACCGGGCCAATGAGGGGAATCTCAGCCATGCGGGGCGGTTTAGGGCCGCCGGCGCGCCTTGCCCAGCGGGGATGGGGCTGGCAGCCTCCGCGCCCTACACGCAGCGGGGTGGCGGATGGTCGCGGTGGTCGGTCTCGGCAACATGGGCATGGCGATGGTGACGCGGCTGGTCGGCCTCGGCCTCAGCCCGGGCGCCTGGGACCTCGATGCCGGCAAGCGCGCGGCCGCCGGGGCGGTGGGTGCCGCCGTGCCGGCCAGCCTGCCCGGCGTGGCGGATGCCGTCGTGCTGCTCTCCCTGCCGAACGAGGCGGCAGTGGCCGCGGTGCTCGAAGCGCTGCTGCCGGCGTTGCCGCGGGGCGCCGTCGTCGCCGATACCTCGACCCTGTCGCCCCAGGGCGCGCGCGATTTCGCCGGGCGGGTTGCGGCGGCGGGATGCAGGTACCTGGATGCGCCTGTCTCGGGCGGGCCGGCGGGTGCCGCGGCCGGCACGCTCGCCATGATGGTGGGCGGGGAGGCGGCGGCGCTGGAGGCGGTCCGCCCCGACCTCGCGCGCCTCACCGCGCGGCTGATCCATGTCGGCCCCCCCGGCGCCGGCCAGGTCGCGAAGCTCGTGAACAACCTTCTGGTCGCGACGCATCTCGTCGTGGCCGCGGAGGCGTTGCGCCTCGGCGCGCTGGCCGGCGTGGCGCCCGAGGCCCTGATGCCGGTGATCAACGGGGCCTCCGGCCGGTCCGCCGCGACCGAGGTCAACTGGCCGCGCTGGATCGCGACCGGCGCCTTCGATTCAGGCTTCACCGCGGGCCTCATGCGCAAGGACGTCCGCCTCGCGCTCGGCCTGGCGGAGGCGGTGGGCGCGCCGCTCGACGCCACCGGCCGGGCGGCGGCGGCCTGGGAGGCGCTGGCCGAAGCCGTGCCCGACGCCGCGGACTTCAACCGCCTGGCGGCGGCGATCTTCGAAGGAGCGACGCCATGACCGCCTTCACGGCGAAGGACGCGCTGGCGGCGGGAATCGCCGCGCTGCTCGGCGGCCGGGCGGGCAGCCTCGTGGACGGCGAGATCGTCGCGGGCGGAGGCGCGGAGGTGCGGCTGACCGACCCCGCGACGGGTGCGGCGCTGCTCGACTACGCGGCGGCCGATGCGGCGCTGGCCGCCGCCGCCGCGGCCGGCGCCGCGCGCGCGCAGCGTTCCTGGACGGCGCTGCCGCCGGCCGAGCGCGGGCGCCGGCTCTGGTCCGTGGGCGCCCTGGTCCGTCGCGATGTGGAGGCGCTGGCGCGGCTCGAATCCGCGCAATCCGGCAAGCCGCTGCGCGATGCCCGCGCCGAGGCCGCGCGCGTCGCCGAGATGGCGGAATACTGGGCCGGCTGGTGCGACAAGATCGAGGGCCGCACCGTGCCCGTGCCCTCGGGCCATACCGTGATCGTGCGGCGCGAGCCCTTCGGCGTCGTGCTGGCCGTGACACCCTGGAACGCGCCGCTGTTCACGGCCGGGTGGAACGTCTTCCCGGCGCTGGCCGCCGGCAATGCGGTGGTGCTGAAGCCGTCCGAGTTCACGCCGCTGACCTCGCTGGCGCTCGGGCGGCTATGCCTGGAAGCCGGGCTGCCGCCGGGGCTGGTGCAGGTGGTCTGCGGGCCGGGGCAGGGGACCGGTGCCGCCCTGCTGGCCGCGCCCGAGGTCGCCAAGGTGGTCTTCGTCGGCGGGCCGGCCTCCGGCGCGGCGGTGGCGGCGGCCTGCGCGGCGCGCACCATTCCCTGCGTGCTGGAACTCGGCGGAAAGTCGGCCAACATCGTCTTCGACGACGCCGACTTCGCGACTGCCGTGCTGGGCGCGCAACAGGCGATCTTCGCCGGTGCGGGGCAGTCCTGCGTGGCGGGGTCGCGGCTGCTGGTGCAGCGCTCCGTCCATGACCGCTTCGTCGCCGCGCTGGCCGAGGCCGCCGCGCGGATCCGCATGGGCGACCCGCTCGACGCGGCGACCGAGATGGGCCCGGTCGCGACCGCGCGGCAATTCGACCACGTCCGCGCGCTGATCGGGGAGGGGGAAGCGGCCGGCGCCACGGTGCTGGCCGCCCCCGCGCCGGCCGGCCTGCCCGCGCCCGGCTTCTGGGTGCCGCCCACCGTGCTCGCGGGCCTGACGAACGCCGCGCGCCCGGCGCAGGAGGAGATCTTCGGCCCCGTCGTCGCCGCCATCCCCTTCGAGGACGAGGCGGAGGCGATCGCGCTCGCCAACGCGACCCGCTTCGGGCTTGCCGGTGCGGTCTGGACGCGCGACGTGGCGCGCGCGCACCGCGTGGCGGCCGGCGTGCGGGCCGGCACCTTCTGGGTGAATGGCTACCGCACCATCCATGTCTCGGTGCCCTTCGGCGGCTTCGGGGCGTCGGGCTACGGGCGGTCCTCCGGCGCCGAGGCGCTGGCGGAGCTGACGCAGTCCAAGGCCGTCTGGATCGAGACGGCCGAGGCGCCGGCGCTCGGTTTCGGGCACCGCCCGGCAGGCTATTGAGGCAGCGCGGGCTGCCCCGCTAGGCTCCGCCCGCTTCACCCATGGAGAACACCCCGATGTTCCGTCGTGACCTGCTGGTCGGCGCAACCACTGCCGGCGCAGCCATTGCCGGGACCGCGCTGCCGCGCTTCGCCATCGCCCAGCCGGCCGCCGCACGGACGCTGCGCTACGTGCCGCATGCCAACATCCCGAACATCGACCCCTTCACCAACACCGCCTTCATCGCGCGCGACCATGCGTTCCTGGTCTATGACCAGCTCTACGGCATGGACGAGCAGTTCCGCCCGCAGCCGCAGATGGTGCAGGGCCATGCCGTCGAGAATGGCGGGTTGCTGTGGCGCTTCACGCTGCGCGAGGGGCTGAAGTTCCACGACGGCACGCCGGTGCGCGGGCGCGACTGCGTCGCCTCCATCCGCCGGTGGGGCCGTCGCGATGCCTTCGGCCAGGAACTCATGGCGCGCGTGGCCGAGATGACGGAGGAAAGCGACCGCGTCTTCGCGATCCGGCTGAACCGGCCCTTCCCGAAGATGCTCGAGGCCTTCTCGAAGGTCACGACATCCTGCCTGTTCGTGATGCCGGAGCGCCTGGCCAATGTCGATCCCTTCACCAACATCGCCGAGGCCGTGGGCAGCGGCCCCTACCGCTTCGTGCAGAACGAATGGGTGCCCGGCTCCAGCCTCGCCTATGTGCGGAACCCGGACTACGTCCCCGTCTCCGCCGGCACGCCGTCCATGACGGCCGGGCCAAAGGTCGCGCATTTCGACCGCGTGGAATGGAAGATCATCCCCGACGCCTCGACCGCCGCCGCCGCGCTGCAATCGGGCGAGATCGACTGGTGGGAGCAGCCGACCGCGGACCTGCTGCCGCTGGTGGCGCGCAACCGCAACATCGCCGTCGACATCATCAACAACACCGGGCTGATCGGCATCTTTCGCCCGAACCACCTGAGCGCGCCGTTCAACAACCCGGCGGTGCGCCGCGCCGTGCTGACCGCGATCAACCAGATCGACTTCATGACCGCCGTGATCGGGGAGGCGACGGTGCCCGGCCGGGACACGCTGCGGCGGGAGGGGATCGGCTACTTCGCGCCAGAGAGCCCCTCGGCCTCGACGGTCGGGCTCGACCGGCTGCGCAAGAACCTCGATGCCGCGCGGGCGGAACTGCAGGCGGCGGGCGCCATGGGCGCGCGGCTGGTGCTGCTGAACGCGACCGACCTCGCCTCCATCAATGCCGCGAGCCTGGTCGGCGCCGACCTGTTCCGGCGCATGGGCTTCAACGTCGACCTGGTGAGCACGGACTGGGGCACGCTGGTGGCGCGGCGGGCGAGCAAGAACCCGATCGACCAGGGCGGCTGGTCGGGCTTCTTCACATTCTGGTCAGGTGTCGACCACTGGAACCCGGCGAGCCATGCCTCGATCCGCGGCCATGGCGATTCCGCCTGGCCGGGCTGGCCGACGATTCCGGCGATCGAAGCGCAGCGCAACGCCTGGTTCGACGCGCCCAATGACGCTGCGGCGCTGGCCGCGACGACCGAGATGCAGCGCATTGCCTTCCAGGAAGTGCCCTACGTGCCGACCGGGATGTACTACCAGCCGACGGCCTATCGACGGAACCTGACCGGGATGCTGAAGGGCCAGCCGCCGCTGTTCTGGAACATTCGCCGGACGTGACGATGCACGGGCCCCGGCGCCCTTGCGCGGCGCCGGGCCTTGCGGCCACAAGTGCGGCCGTGCGGAGACCCCGATGATGCAGCGACGCCACCTTCTCGCCGTGGCCGCGGCGGCGCTGCCGGCGCGGGCCGCGCTCGGGCAGGGCACTTCGGGTGCGGCGCGCGTGCTGCGCTTCGTGCCGCAGGCCGACCTCGCGGGCCTCGACCCGCTCGTGACCACGGCCACGGTCACGCGGCACCACGGCTTCGCGGTCTGGGACACGCTTTATGGCCTGAACCAGGACTACGCGGCCGAACCGCAGATGGCCTCGGGCCACGCCATCGACCAGGACGGCCGGCGCATCACGATCCGGCTGCGCCAGGGGCTGCGCTTCCACGATGGCGAGCCCGTGCGGGCAGAGGACTGCGTCGCCTCGATCCGCCGCTGGGCGGCGCGCGACCCGATGGGCCAGGTGCTGATGGCGCGCACCGAGGAGATCTCGGCGCCCGACGACCGCAGCATCGTCTTCCGGCTGCGCCGGCCCTTCCCCCGCCTGTTCGACGCCCTGGCCAAGGTGACCCCGCCGGTCTGCTTCATCATGCCCGCGCGCCTTGCCGCGACGCCGCCGACCGAGGCGGTGGCCGAGATCGTCGGCAGCGGGCCCTTCCGCTTCCTGCCCGCGGAGCGCCAGGCCGGCCGCCCGGCCGTCTATGAACGCTTCGCCCGGTACTCCCCGCGCGAGGAGGGCACGCCGAGCTGGACCGCGGGGCCGAAGCGGGCGCATCTCGATCGGGTCGAATGGCATGTGCTACCCGATGTCGGCACCACGGCGGATGCGCTGCTGGCCGGTGAGGTCGAGTGGTGGGAGAACCCGTCCGCCGACCGCCACGCTGCGCTGCGCGCGAGCCGGTCCCTGGTGCTCGAGGTGCTCGATCCGACGGGCTATGTCGGCATGGCGCGCTTCAACCACTTGCATCCGCCCTTCGACCGCCCCGCGATCCGCCGCGCGCTGCTCGGCGCGGTGGACCAGGCGGAATTCATGCGCGCCGTGGTCGGCGCCGACCGCAGCCTGCTGCGCGACGGGGTCGGCGTCTTCGCCCCCGGCACGCCGCTCGCGAACGACGAAGGCGTGGCGGCGCTGGCCGGTGCGCGCGACCTCGACCGCGTCAAGCGCGAGATCGCCGAGGCCGGCTACGGCGGGGAGAAGGTCGTGCTGCTGGCCGCGACCGACTTCCCGACCCTCGCCGCGCTCGCCGAGACGGGTGCGGGGATGCTCCGTCGCGTCGGCTTCGAGGTGGAGATCGTGGGCGACGCCTGGGCCGCCATCGTACGCCGCCGCGCAAGCCGCGAGCCGCCGGCCGCCGGCGGATGGAACATGTTCTTCACGATCTGGTCCGGCCTCGACCTGCTCAATCCCGGCGTGCACCAGGCGCTGCGGGGCACCGGGGAGCGCGCGTGGTTCGGCTGGCCGACGATGCCGCGCATGGAGGACCTGCGCGGCGAGTGGTTCGACGCGCCCGATGATGCCGCGCAGCAGCGCGTGGCGCGCGCGATCCAGGCCGAGGCGCTGCGCGAGGCGCCCTTCCTGCCGCTCGGGCAGCATTTCCAGGCAACCGCCTACAGGCGAGGCATCACCGGCGTCCTGAAGGGGCTGCCGCTGTTCTGGAACGTCCAGCGCGCCTGACCGCGGGGTTGCCGATCCCGTCCCGTGCTGGTCAGATCATCCCGGGAGACTTGACGGGAGAGACAACATGCAACGACGAGACCTGCTCGCCGCCGGCCTCGCGGCAGGGGCCGCCACCGCCCTGCCGCGCATCGCCGCCGCGCAGACCGCGCGCAACCGCACGCTTCGTTTCGTGCCGCAGGCGAACCTGACCAGCCTCGATCCGATCTGGACCACCGCCTACATCACCCGAAACCACGGGCTGATGATCTTCGACACGCTCTACGGCACGGGCAGCGACTTCCAGCCGCAGCCCCAGATGGCCGAGGGACATGTCTTCGAGCAGGACAACAAGGTCTGCACCGTCACGCTGCGGGCGGGACTGCGCTTCCACGACGGCGAGCCGGTGCGCGCGGTCGACTGCGTCGCGAGCCTGACGCGTTGGATGCGGCGAAGCCCGATGGGGCAGAAGCTCGCGACGGTGGTCGAGGAGCTCTCGGCGCTCGACGACCGGCGGCTGCGCTTCCGGCTGAAGCAGCCCTTCCCGCTGCTGATCCACGCGATCGGCAGCGTCAACGCGCCCATCCCCTTCATCATGCCCGAGCGCCTTGCGCGGACAGATCCGTTCCAGCAGGTGCGCGAGGCCGTCGGCAGCGGCCCGTACCGCTTCAAGGCGGACGAGTTCAACTCCGGCAGCATGGTGGTCTACGAGCGCAACGCCGCCTATTCGCCGACGCCGGCCGGGACGCGCAGCCTGACCGCGGGACCCAAGGTCGCGAATTTCGATCGCGTCGAGTGGCACATCATCACCGACGCTGCCACGGCGGCGAGCGCGCTGCAGACCGGGGAGATCGACTGGTACGAGCAGCCGACGCCCGAGTTCCGCCAGCTGTTCGCCCGCACGCGCGACATCAAGACGGAACCGATCGACCCGCTGCCGAACGCGGCGATCATGCGCTTCAACCACCTCCATCCGCCCTTCAACGACAAGAAGATCCGCCAGGCGATCCTCGCGGCCGTAAGCCAGGAGGACTACCTGACCGCGATCGTGGGCACCGATCCCGGCATGTTCCAGGCGGTCACCGGCGTCTTCACGCCGGGCACGCCGCTCGCGAGCGATGTCGGGCTCGAGCCGCTGAAGGGCCCGCGCGACATCGACCGCGCCAAGGCAATGCTGCGCGAGGCCGGCTACACGAACCAGCAGATGCGCCTGATCGGGCCGACCGACATCCTGGCCCCCTCGGCGCTGTCGCAGGTGGGTGCGGACATGTTCCGCCGACTCGGCATGAACATGGACCTGGTGCTGACCGACTGGGGGACGGTGGTGCAGCGGCGCGCGAGCCGCGAGCCGCTCGAGCGCGGCGGCTGGTCGGTCTTCTACACGGCCTTCGGCTCCTACGACTTCCTAGACCCCTCGGGGCATTTCCCGATCCGCGGCAACGGCGCCAATGCCTGGTTCGGCTGGCCGACCGTCCCGCGGCTCGAGGAACTGCGCGACGCCTGGTTCGACGCGCCCGATGCCGCGACGCAGAAGCGCCTCGCCGTGGACATCCAGCGCGTGGTCATGGACGAGGTGCCCTACGTCCCGCTCGGCTCCTACGTGTCCATGACGGCGATGCGGCGCGACCTGGTGGACCGCGTGGTCGGTCCGGCGATGTTCTGGGGCATCCGGAGGGCATGAGCATGGCGATCGGACGACGTTCCATCCTGGCCAGCGGCGCCGGCATCGCCGCAGCCGGCGGCGTCGGCGCGCCCGCGCTGTCGCAGGGCGCGGTCGCGCGCACGCTGCGCGTCATCCCCCAGGCGAACCTCACGAGCCTCGATCCCGTGTGGACCACCGCGGTGGTCACGCGGAACAACGCCTTCATGATCTATGACCAGATCTGCGCCATGGATTCGAAGGGGGACGTGAAGCCCCAGATGGCGCAAGGGTGGGAGGTCAGCCAGGATGGGCTGACGGTCACCTTCACGCTGCGCGACAACCTGTTCTTCCACGACGGGGAGAAGGTTCTGGCCAAGGATTGCGTCGCCTCGATCGACCGCTGGCGACGACGGGACAGCTTCAGCCAGGTACTGTGGCCGAACGTGGCGGAGCTGACGGCGCTCGATGACCGGCGCTTCCGCTTCCGCTTCCAGCGGCCGACCCCTCTGATGATCATGGCGCTCGGCCAGACGCAATTCCCCTGCTTCGTGATGCCCGAGCGCATCGCGCGCACCGACGCCTTCACCCAGATCCGCGACACCATCGGCAGCGGCCCCTTCAAGTTCCAGCGCGACGAATGGAACCCGGGCCAGCGCGCGCTCTGGGCGCGCAACGAGCGCTACGTGCCGCGCGACGAGCCGGTGGACGGCCTGGCAGGCGGCCGCGTGCCGCGCATCGACATGGTCGAGTGGACGATCATCACGGACCCCGCGACCAGCGCGAACGCGCTCGTGCAGGGGGAGCAGGACTACTGGGAATACCCCCTGCACGACCTGCTGCCGATGCTGCGCCGCAACCGCAACGTCGTGGTCGAACAACGCCTGCAGGACGGCACATACGGCGTCTGCCGCTTCAACACGCTGCAGCCGCCCTTCAACAACCCGGCCATCCGGCGCGCGGTCGCAATGGCGATCGACCAGCGCGACTACCTGCGTGCCGTGGCGGGCGACGACCCCGCCGGCTGGGGCGTCTGCGAGGGCGTCTTCACCTGCGACACGCCGCTTGCCAATGAAGTGGGCAGCGACCTGCTGAAGGTGCGCAACATCGAGCGCGCGAAGGCCGCGCTGCAGGCCGCTGGCTACAATGGCGAGAAGGTCGTGCTGGTTGCGCCGGGTGACTATCCGCAGATCAACGCGCTGTCGCTGGTGACGGCGGACGTCATCCGCCGGCTCGGCATGAACCTCGAGTTCATCTCGGCCGACTGGGGCACGCTGGTGCAGCGGCGCACCAGCAAGGAACCCGTCGAGCGGGGCGGATGGTCCATCTTCCACACCACCTCCTCCGGGCAGTCGCTCGCGCTGCCGGTCTTCCACCTGTTCCTGCGCGCCAATGCGGCCAATGCCTGGTTCGGCTGGCCGGACGTGCCCGAGGTGGAGCGGCTGCGCGCCGAATGGGTCGAGAAGGGTGGCGACCCGGCCGAGAGCCGGCGCATCGGGGAGGCGCTGAACCGCGCCGCGCTCGAATCCATGTACTACATCCCGCTCGGCTACTACTGGCAGCCGTCGGCCTGGCGACGGAACGTCACGGGAGCGTTCCGCGCCGCTGCGACGGTGTTCTGGAACATCGCCAAGGGCTGACGCGCCATCTGGCACGGCCCGTGCTGCACTGATGGTGCGGCCGGGCCGGGACCGGCGCCCAACTGACGCTCTGTGCGCCGGGGGGCGCTGGTCGTGCGCCCAACTTTGATGCAATCTGGCGTACAACCGGGCAAATGGCTTCGCCCGACTGCAAGAAAGGGAGACGGTGTATGGACCGCAGGACATTCCTCAAGACGGGTGCGGGCGTGGCCGCGATTGGCGCGACGGGCGGCATCTCGGCGCCGGCTCTTTCGCAGGGGGCTGCGGCGCGCACGCTGCGCTTCGTGCCGCAGGCGAACCTGGCCAACTTCGACCCGATCTGGGGCACGCAGTACGTCGTGCGGAATGCCTCGGTCATGGTGTGGGACACGCTCTACGGCGTGAATGCGCAGCTGGAGCCGCAGCGCCAGATGGTCGAGGGCGAGGAAGTCTCCTCTGACGGCAAGACCTGGACCTTCAAGCTGCGCGAGAACCTGTTCTGGCACGACGGCGAACGCGTGCTGGCCAAAGACTGCGTCGCCAGCCTCGAGCGCTGGATGGTGCGCGACGGCATGGGCCAGATGATCCGCGACCTGAAGGACGAGCTGGTCGCGGTGGATGACCGCAGCTTCCGGCTGCGCCTCAAGTCGCCCTTCCCCAAGATGCTGCTGGCGCTCGGCAAGAACAACACGCCGATGGCCTTCATGATGCCCGAGCGGCTGGCGAAGACCGATCCGTTCCAGCAGATCAGCGAGTTCGTGGGCTCGGGTCCGATGCGCTTCGCGCGCAACGAATGGGTGCCCGGCGCCAAGGCGATCTTCACGAAGTTCGACCGCTACGTGCCGCGGCAGGAAGCGCCGTCCTGGCTCGCCGGCGGCAAGCAGGTCAACTTCGACCGCATTGAGTGGACGATCATGCCGGACCCGGCGACCGCCGCGGCCGCGCTGCAGAACAACGAAGTCGACTGGTACGAGACGCCGTTGCCCGACCTGGTGCCGCAGCTGCGCCGCAACCGCAACATCCGCGTCGACATCGCCGACCCGCTGGGCAACATCGGCTCCTTCCGCTTCAACCACCTGCACGCGCCGTTCAACGATGTCCGCGCGCGCCGCGCGGTGGCGATGGCGCTGAACCAGCAGGACTACATGCAGGCCGTGGTCGGCGACGACCCGAGCCTGTGGTCCGCGCTGCCCGGCTTCTTCACGCCGGGGACCCCGCTCTACACCGAGGCGGGCGGAGACATCCTGAAGGGGCCGCGCAACATCGACGCGGCGAAGCGCCTGCTGGCGGAATCCGGCTACAACGGCCAGCCGATCACGGTGCTGGTCGCGCAGGACCAGGCGCCGCTCAAGGCGATGGGCGAGGTGACCAACGCACTGCTCTCCTCGATCGGCATGCGGGTGGACTTCGTGGCGACCGACTGGGGCACGGTCGGACAGCGCCGCGCCATGAAGACCCCGCCGGGGCAGGGCGGCTGGCATGTCTTCCACACCTGGCATGCGGGCGCGGACTGCACCAACCCGTCCTCCTACCTCGCGCTGCGGACCACGGGCGATCGCGCCTGGTTCGGCTGGCCCTCCGACGAGGCGGTCGAGAACGCCAGGGCGAAGTGGTTCGATGCTCCGAACCTGGACGCGGAAAAGGCGGCGGTGGCCGAGATGAACGCGGCCGCGATGAACCACGTCACGTACCTGCCGACCGGCTTCTTCAAGACCTACCAGGCGTGGCGCTCGAACGTCTCGGGCGTCGTCGGCGGGCCGATCCCCTTCTTCTGGGGCGTCACCAAGTCCTGATGCACTGACAGGTATCCGCGATCATGTTCGCTTATGTCGTCCGGCGCGTCCTCGCCACCATTCCGGTGATGGCGATCGTCGCACTCTTCGTCTTCAGCCTCCTCTACATCGCGCCGGGCGACCCGGCGGCGGTGATCGCGGGTGACCAGGCCACGCCCGAGGATGTGGAACGCATCCGCGCGAGCCTCGGCCTCGATCGGCCCTACCTGGTCCGGTTCGGGGCCTGGGTCTTCGACATCGCGCGGGGCGACCTCGGGGTGTCGATCTTCACCAACCTGCCTGTCTCGACCATGATCCGGCAGCGGATCGAGCCGACGCTGTCGCTGATGGTCGTGACTCTCATCCTGGCCGTGTCCGTCGCGGTGCCGATGGGCGTGGTGGCGGCCTGGAAGGTCGGCACCTGGATCGACAAGTTCGTCATGGGCTTCGCGGTGCTGGGCTTCTCGGTGCCGGTGTTCGTGGTGGGCTACCTGCTGGCCTACACCTTTGCGCTCGAGCTCGACTGGCTGCCGGTGCAGGGCTACACGGCCTTCAGCCAGGGGCTCTGGCCCTGGCTCGAGAACCTGATCCTGCCGGCGATCGCGCTCGGCACGGTCTACATCGCGCTGATCGCGCGCATCACGCGCGCGACGATGCTCGAAGTGCTGCAGCAGGACTACATCCGCACCGCGCGCGCCAAGGGCGCCGGGCAGCGCAGCATCCTGTTCCTGCACGCGCTGAAGAACGCGGCCGTGCCGATCGTCACCGTCATCGGCATCGGCATCGCGCTGCTGATCGGCGGCGCCGTCGTGACCGAGAGCGTCTTCGCCATCCCCGGCCTCGGGCGCCTGACGGTCGATGCAATCCTGCGGCGCGACTACCCGGTCATCCAGGGCGTCGTGCTGCTGTTCTCCTTCGTCTACGTGCTGGTCAATCTCGTGATCGACCTGCTCTACACCCTGTTCGACCCGAGGATCCGCTACTGATGGCCTCCGCTTCCGTCCTCGATCCGGCGACGGTCACGCCGGACAGCGTCCGGGCCGCCGAGCCCACGCGCGACATCATGCCTCCGGTGAAGACCCGCACGGGTCTCTGGGGCTTCATGTGGCGCAACCCGTCGATCGCCGTCGGCGGCGGCATCGTGCTGCTGATGGTCTTCGTCGCGGTCTTCGCGCCGCTGTTCTGGACCGTGGATCCGACCGCGCTCGCGCCGGCGCGGCGCACGCGCGAGCCCTCCGCGCTCTATTGGTTCGGCACCGACATGTTGGGCCGCGACGTCTATTCGCGCGTCATCTACGGCGCGCGCGTCTCCCTGCTGGTGGGCTTCGCGGTCGCGATCCTCGCCTCCGTCATCGGGCTGACCATCGGCCTCGTCTCGGGCTTCGTGCGGTGGGCGGACGGCATCATCATGCGGATCATGGACGGGATGATGTCGATCCCGTCCATCCTGCTCGCCATCGCGCTGATGGCGCTGACGCGTGGCTCCGTCGGCAACGTCATCATCGCCATCACCATCGCCGAGGTGCCGCGCGTCTCGCGCCTCGTGCGCGGCGTGGTGCTGTCGCTGCGCGAACAGCCTTACGTCGATGCGGCTGTCGCGGCCGGCACGCGCACGCCGGTCATCATCTGGCGCCACATCCTGCCCAACACCGTGGCGCCGATGACGGTGCAGGCGACCTATGTCTGCGCCTCCGCGATGATCGTGGAATCGATCCTGTCCTTCATCGGCGCGGGCACGCCGCCGACCATCCCGTCGTGGGGCAACATCATGGCCGAGGGCCGCGCGCTCTGGCAGGTGAAGCCCTACATCGTGTTCTTCCCGGCCGTCTTCCTGTCGGTGACCGTGCTCGCCGTGAACCTGCTCGGTGACGGTCTGCGCGACGCGCTCGACCCGCGCATGGCCAAGAGGATCTGAGACCATGGCGCTGCTCGAAGTCGACAACCTGCAGACCCATTTCCGCGGCCCCGACGGCGTCAACCGGGCCGTGGACGGCGTGAGCTTCCACGTGAACGCCGGCGAGACGGTCGCCATCGTGGGCGAGAGCGGCTGCGGCAAGTCCGTCACCGCCATGTCCATCCTGCGGCTCATCCCCGAGCCGCCGGGCAAGATCGCGGGCGCCATCCGCTTCGACGGCCGCGACCTGCTGAAGCTCAGTGACCGCGAGATGCGCGCCATCCGCGGCAACGAGATCAGCATGATCTTCCAGGAGCCCATGACCTCGCTGAACCCGGTGCTGACCGTGGGCCAGCAGATCGGGGAAACGCTGCGCCTCCACCAGGGCATGTCGAAGCAGCAGGCCGAGGAGCGCGCGATCGCGATGCTCGACCTGGTGGGCATTCCGGAATCGCGCCGACGCGTGCGCGAATACCCGCACCAGCTCTCGGGCGGCATGCGCCAGCGCGTGATGATCGCGATCGCGCTCGCCTGCAATCCGAAGCTGCTGATCGCCGACGAGCCGACGACCGCGCTCGACGTGACGATCCAGGCGCAGATCCTCGACCTGATGCGCGACCTCAAGCGCACGGTCGGCGCCGCGATCGTGATCATCACCCACGACCTCGGCGTGGTGGCCGAGGTCGCGGAGCGCGTCATCGTCATGTACGCCGGCCGCAAGGTCGAGGAGGCCGAGGTCGGCCGCCTGTTCCGCAACCCGCGTCACCCCTACACCCAGGGCCTGCTCGGATCGATGCCGAAGCTCGGTTCCTCCCTGACCGGCGAGGAGACGCGGCTGCAGGAGATCCCGGGCCTGGTGCCGAGCCTCAAGAAGAAGCTGGACGGCTGTGTCTTCGCCTCCCGCTGCGATTACGCGACCGATCTCTGTCGCAAGGTCGCGCCCGCGCTCGAGGAGAAGGCCGAGGGCCACATCGCCGCCTGCCACTACGCCATCAAGGAAGCGGTCGCCGCATGAGCACCCCCATCCTCGAGGTCAACGACCTCAAGAAGTACTTCCCGATCCATGGCGGCTTCTTCGGCGGGCGCACCGGCTCCGTCTTTGCGGTGGACGGCGTCTCCTTCTCCATCGCGAAGGGGGAGACGCTGTCGCTCGTGGGCGAGTCCGGCTGCGGCAAGTCGACCGTCGGCAAGGCCATCCTCAAGCTGTTCGACATCACCGGCGGGCAGGTGATCCTGGACGGCAAGCGGATCGACGACATGGCGGCGGGCACGCTGCGCCCGTTGCGGCGACGGATGCAGGTGGTCTTCCAGGACCCGTTCTCCTCGCTGAACCCGCGCATGCGGGTGCGCGACATCCTGGCCGAGCCGATCCGGAACTTCGGCCTGGCGACGGATGCGGCGGATATCGAGCGCCGCGTGGGCGACCTGATGGACCGGGTTCGCCTGCCGCGCGACGCGGTCGGCCGCTGGCCGCACGAATTCTCGGGCGGGCAGCGGCAGCGCATCTGCATCGCTCGCGCCCTGGCCGCCGAACCTGACCTCATCATCTGCGACGAGGCGGTCTCGGCGCTCGACGTGTCGGTGAAGGCACAGATCGTGAACCTGCTGCAGGACCTGCAGAAGGAGCTCGGGCTCGCGATGCTGTTCATCAGCCACGACCTCGCGATCGTGGAGCACATGACGCATCGCGTTGCGGTGATGTACCTCGGCAAGATCGTCGAGGTGGCGCCCAAGCGCGAACTCTTCTCCGCGCCGAAGCATCCCTACACCGAGGCGCTGCTCTCGGCCGTCCCGGTGCCCGAGCCCGGCGCCCAGCGGGAACGCATCATCCTGAAGGGCGACGTGCCGTCGCCGATCAATCCGCCCAAGGGCTGCCGCTTCCACACCCGCTGCCCCTACGCCTTCGACCGGTGCAGCAAGGACGAGCCCCAGCTGCGCCAGACCGAGGAGGGCCATTGGGCGGCCTGCCACCTGCATGACCGGCCGGCGGCCGAGAACCCACTGGCGGGCGCCCGCGGCGCAGCGGTCATCGCGCACCACTGATGCTGCCGGGGGGCGGGCGCCGCTCGCTCCCCGCTTGACGAAGCCCCGGCTGGAAGGCGAGGCTTGCGCCCCGACAGCCGGGCGCCACATGCCCGACATCCAACAGACTTTCTGGGGAGACGCGCGATGCCGCAGGTCACGCTGACCGTGAACGGCCAGGCCCATACGGCGGAGGTGGAGGGCCGGACCCTCCTCGTGGAGCTACTGCGGGAGAAGCTGCGCCTCACCGGGACCCATGTCGGCTGCGACACCAGCCAGTGCGGCGCCTGCGTCGTCCACATCAACGGCGAGAGCGTGAAGTCCTGCACGACGCTCGCCGTCATGGCGGACGGCGCCAACGTCACGACCATCGAGGGCCTGGCCGCCGCCGACGGCACACTGCACGCCATGCAGGAGGCCTTCCGCGAATACCACGCCCTGCAATGCGGGTTCTGCACGCCGGGCATGGTCATGAGCGCCATCGACCTCGTGAACAAGCATCCGGACGGCATCACGGAACAACAGATCCGCGAAGGGCTGGAGGGCAACCTCTGCCGCTGCACGGGCTACCACAACATCGTCAAGGCGATCGCCGCCGCGGCGGATGTGATGCACGGCAAGCGCACCGAGATCGCGCGCGCGGCCGAATAGCGACGACCCCGGGGCGCGCGCCGTTGGCCGCGCCCCCAAGACCCGGCCTGGCAAATCCCGGGCCAGCAAGAACAATCCGTGGGAGAGGCAACAGGCCATGAACGTGGCGGCACCCTTCGAAGGCATCGGCGCGAGCGTGCGGCGGAAGGAGGATTTCCGCTTCCTCCAGGGCCGCGGCGCCTATACGGACGACTTCAACCGCCAGGGCCAGCTGCATGCCTGGATCCTGCGCAGCCCGCACGCCCATGCGCGCATCAAGGGCGTGGACACCGCCGCCGCGGCGAAGATGCCGGGCGTGGTCGCCGTCTACACCGGCGCCGACATGGCGCGCGACAACCTCGGCGGCCTGCCCTGCGGCTGGCAGATCCACAACAAGGACGGCTCGCCCATGGCCGAGCCGCCACACCCCGTGCTGGCGCATGAGAAGGTGCGCCATGTCGGCGACCCGGTCGCCGTCGCCATCGCCGCGACGCGCGAACAGGCGCGCGACGCGGCCGAGGCCATCGCGGTCGACTATGAGGTGCTGCAGGCGGCCGCCACCATGGCCGATGCGCAGAAGCCCGGCGCGCCCGCGATCCATGACGGCGTGGCGGGCAACCTCTGCTACGACTGGCACATCGGCGACAAGGCGGTGGTGGACGCGGCCTTCGCGGGTGCCGCCAAGGTCGTCTCCCTCGACCTCGTGAACAACCGCCTGATCCCGAATGCGATGGAGCCGCGCGCCGCGCTCGGCGAATTCGACCGCACGACGGGCGAGTACACGCTCCACACCACCAGCCAGAACCCGCACGTCATCCGGCTGCTGATGGGTGCCAACGTACTGCACATCCCCGAGAGCAAGTTGCGCGTCGTGGCTCCCGACGTGGGCGGCGGCTTCGGCTCGAAAATCTACCACTATGCCGAGGAAGCGATCGTCACCTGGTCCGCCGGCAAGCTGGGGCGCCCGGTCAAGTGGACGGCCGACCGCTCGGAATCCTTCATGTCGGACGCGCATGGGCGCGACCACGTCTCGAAGGCGGAGCTGGCGCTCGACGCGAACGGCAAGATCCTGGGCCTGCGCGTGCATACCCAGGCGAACATGGGCGCGTATCTCTCAACCTTCGCGCCCTGCGTGCCGACCTACCTCTACGCCACGCTTCTGGCCGGCGTATACACCACGCCCGTCATCTACTGCGAGGTGAAGGCGGTCTTCACCAACACCGTCCCGGTCGATGCCTATCGCGGCGCCGGACGGCCGGAAGCGACCTTCCTGCTGGAGCGCCTGATGGATGTCGCGGCGCAGGAGACGGGCATCGACCGTGTCGACCTCCGCCGCCGCAACTTCATCCCGACGGACGCCTTCCCCTACCAGACGCCGGTCGCACTACAATACGACAGCGGCAACTACCACGCGACGCTCGACCAGGCGCTGGTCGCGTCCGACTGGGCCGGCTTCGAGGCGCGGCGCGCGGAGTCCGAGAAGCGCGGGAAGCTGCGCGGCATCGGTATCTCCACCTACCTCGAGGCCTGCGGCATCGCGCCTTCGGCGGTCGTGGGCAGCCTGGGCGCACGCGCCGGCTTGTACGAAGTCGGCACCATCCGGGTTCACCCGACCGGCAGCGTCACTGTCCTGACCGGCGCGCACAGCCACGGCCAGGGCCACGAGACGACCTTTGCGCAGCTGGTGGCCGACAAGCTCGGCGTGCCGATCGCGCAGGTGGACGTGGTGCACGGCGACACGGCCAAGGTGCCCTTCGGAATGGGCACCTACGGGTCGCGCAGCCTCGCGGTCGGCGGCTCCGCGATGATGAAGGCGATGGACAAGATCATCGCCAAGGGCAAGCGCATCGCCGCCCACCTGATGGAGGCCTCGGTCGACGACATCGAGTTCGAGCGCGGCACCTTCCGCGTCGCCGGCACGGACAAGACCAAGGCGCTTGTCGACATCTCGGTGGCCGCCTACGTGCCGCACAATTACCCGATCGAGGAACTGGAACCCGGTCTGGACGAGACCGCCTTCTACGACCCGAAGAACTTCACCTATCCCGGCGGCTGCCACATCGCCGAGGTCGAGATCGACCCCGACACGGGCAAGGTCTCTATGGTGAACTTCACGGCGGTCGACGATGTCGGGCGCGTGATCAATCCGATGATCGTGGAAGGCCAGGTGCAGGGTGGCATCGCCCAGGGCATCGGCCAGGCGCTGCTTGAGACCTGCGTCTACGACGCGAACGGCCAGCTGCTGTCGGGGTCCATGATGGACTACACCATGCCGCGTGCGGATGACCTCGCGCCGGTGTCGGTGGCGACGCACACCACGCTCTGCACGCACAATCCGCTCGGCGTGAAGGGCTGCGGGGAAGTGGGGGCGATCGGTTCCCCGCCCGCCGTCATCAACGCGGTGGTGGATGCGCTGCGCGACTACGGCGTGCGCAGCCTGGACATGCCGGCCACGCCGTCCAAGATCTGGCGGATCATCAATGGCGGCCGCCGGATGGCGGCGGAGTAGGGGATAGCCGCCGTCCGATCGCCGGAGGGCCAATGGGGCCTGGAGGCGTGAATCGGCCGGCCAGCGACGCAAGGAGCAAACAGGATGTATGATTTCGCGTATCACAAGCCCGCTTCGGTCGCCGATGCCGTCAAGCTGCTGGCCGACCCCGATACGAAGGCCATCTCCGGCGGGCACACGCTGCTGCCGGCGCTGAAGCACAGGCTGAACAGGCCGTCCGCGCTGGTGGATCTGTCCGGGATCGCCGAGATGAAGGGCATCCGCAGGCAGGGCAACGCCATCGTCGTCGGCGCGCTGACGCGCCATGTCGAGGTCGCGACCAACGCCGAGGTCGCCGCCGCCATCCCGGCGCTGGCCTACATGGCCGGGCACATCGGCGACGTGCAGGTGCGCAACCGCGGCACGATCGGCGGCTCGGTCTCGAACAACGACCCGGCGGCGGACTACCCGGCGGCGGTGCTCGGCCTCGGCGCCACCGTGCACACGAGTAAGCGCAAGATCGCGGCCGACGACTTCTTCCTCGGCATGTTCACGACCGCGCTGGAGGCCGACGAGATCCTGGTCGCGGTCGAGTTCCCGATCGTCGACAAGGCCGGCTACGCCAAGATGAAGAACCCGGCCAGCCGCTACGTCATGGCCGGCGTCTTCGTGTCGAAGGCGGGCGGTGCGGTCCGGGTCGCGGTAAACGGCGCCGGCCCCTGCGTCTTCCGCCAGGCCGACATGGAGAAGGCGCTGGCCGCCAACTGGTCGGCCGACGCGCTGGCCGGCATCAGCCAGTCGCCGGACGGGCTGAACGCCGACATCCACGGCAGCGCCGAATACCGGGCGCATCTCGTGGGCGTGATGGCGAAGCGGGCGCTCGCCGCCGCGGGCTGACCGCCCCGTCGTGTCTGCGGGAAAGGCCGGGCTCCATGCCCGGCCTTTTTCCATGCCGATGGATGCGAAGCCTGTGATGTATTGCATGCCTCCCGCCCGGCCTGTCCCTGTAGGGGTAAGGCCGGGACAACGACGGGCGAAGCCCGCGAACGGGAGGAACAGCGAATGTCGTTCGACAAGACGAAGTTCGAGGCCTTCGTGGCCTCGATCGGCCTGAAGAACTTCAATGCCGACGAATTGCTGGTCGGGCGCTACCGCAAGGGCAATGGGCCGCCACCCATCGGCATGTGGCACAACATCGTGCCCACGATCGTCGTGCTCGACGCGTTGCGCGACGAGTTCGGCGCCTCCATCAAGCTCATCAGCGGCTACCGGACGGAAGCCTACAACGACCCCGAGAAGAACAAGGGGCGGGCGCCGCTCAGCCAGCACCAGGCCTTCACCGCGATCGATTTCCAGGTGTCGGGCGTCAAGCCCGAGACGGTCAAGGCCAGGCTCCGCGAATGGGAGAACGATCGCTGGTTCTACAGCGCCCTGTCTTTCGAGCGGAAGGCGATCAGGATCTCGAAGGGCAACATCCCGTTCGGCGAACTGCCGCGGAAATGGGGCGCGGGCCCGCTCGGCTGCTGGTTCACCTTCCGCGGCTATGTGAAGGCCTACGGGCTCTCCTTCACGCATCTCGATACCCGCGGTATCACTGGATCGTCGTCGGGTGAATGACCACCCGGGGCGCGCTGACGGAGGTTCCGCCCGGGCCATGGACATCGACAATCCCGAAGTCATCGCCGAGGCCCGCGCCGTCTTCGACCGCTACGAGGCGGCCATCGCCGGCAACGACACCGACGTGCTCGATGCCTCATTCTGGCCGGACCCGCGCACCGTCCGCTTCGGCGTCACCGAGATACTGTTCGGGATCGACGCCATCCGCGCCTTTCGCGCCACGGTGAAGTCCTACGCGCCGCGCATCACGCGCAAGGTGCACATCACCGCCTTCGGGCGCGACTTCGCCTGCACGCACCTGGAATACGAACGTATCGGCACCGGCCTCATCGGCCGCGAAACCAAGATCATGGTGCGCCTGCCCGAACACGGCTGGCGCGTCGTCTCCGCCCATGTTTCGCTGCTGGCGGGGCATGATCCCGGCCGCTCGCAGAAGGCATGACCGACATGGGCCAGACCGTCGAATGCTTCTACACGCTCTCGAGCCCCTGGATGTATTTCGCGGGACCGCAGCTGACGGCGATCCTGAAGCGCCACGGGGCGACGCTGGTGCTTCGTCCCTATGACTTCCGCCTGGTCATCAAGCACACCGGCGGCATCCCGCTGCGTACGCGGCCCGAGCCGCGGCAGGACTACCACGCGCTGGAACTCGACCGCTGGTCGCGCCACCTCGAGATGCCGATCAAGCTGAAGCCCAGGCACTATCCGCCGACGGACCAGCGCCAGGCCGGGCGCATGGTGATGGCGGCGCAGGCACGGGGCATGGACGCCATGGCGCTGTCCCACGCCATCCTGCGCGCCCTCTGGGTCGAGGAACGCGACATCGCCGACCCGCGCGTGCGCGTGGCCATCGCCGGCGAGGAAGGCCTTCCCGGGGAGGCCCTGCACCGGGAAGAGGAAAGCCAGTCGGTGCTCGCCGAATGGGACCGCAACAACCAGGAGGCCGTGGCACGCGGGGTCTTCGGCGCGCCTACCTTCTTTTGCGGCGACCTCTGGCTCTGGGGGCAGGACCGGTTGTTCTTCCTCGACCAGCATCTGGGCGGGAAGCAGGTGCAGTCGGGCCCGTCCAAGGTCATCGGCAAGATCCGCGCGGCATGAGCCGCCACGTCGCCGTCATCGGCGCCGGCATCGTCGGCGCCTGCGTGGCGGTCGAGGCGCTGCGCCGGGGCCATCGCGTCACGATCCTCGACCCCGCCGATCCGGGTGGGGAGCAATCGGCATCCTACGGCAATGGCTGCTGGCTCAGCCCGATGTCGGTGATTCCCCCGGCCGTGCCGGGGCTCTGGAAGAAGATACCCTCCTTCCTGGCCGACCCGCTGGGGCCGCTCGCCATCCGATGGTCCTACCTGCCGCGCGTCGCGCCCTGGCTGATCCGCTACCTCCGCGCCGGCTGGACCTGGGACAGGGTGGAGGAAGCCGCGCGTGCCCTCCGGCCGCTCGTGGTCGACGCGCCTGCGCTGCACAAGGCGCTGGCGGAGGAAGCCGGTGTCGGCCACCTGATCGAGCGTCGCGGCCTGATCTACGTCTATCCGGACCGCGCCGCCTTCGCGGCGGAAGCGATGGCCTGGGAGATCCGCCATCGCGTCGGCGTGCGCTGGCTCGAACTGGACGCCGACGAGTTGCGCCAGCGCGAGCCCGACCTCGACCGCCGCTACACCTTCGGCGTGATGGTCGAGGAAGGCGGCGACTGCACCGATCCCGGCGCCTATACGGCGGCGCTCGTGGCCCATGCGGTGGGGCAGGGCGCCACGCATCTCCGCGCCCGGGCGACCGGTTTCGCGATCGAGGGCGGGCGCCTGCGGGCCGTGCGCACCGAGGGGGGCGAGGTGCCGGCCGATGCGGCGGTGATCGCCGCCGGTGCCCATGCGAAGCCGCTGGCCGCCGCGGCGGGGGATGTCGTGCCGCTCGAGACCGAGCGCGGCTACCACGCCGAGGTCGCTGACCCCGAGGTCTCGCCACGGCACGGCCTCATGCCCTCGGACGGCAAGATGTCCATCATGCGCACGGCGGGCGGCCTGCGCTGCGCGGGCCAGGTCGAGATCGCGGGGCTCGAGGCGGCGCCGAACTGGAAGCGCGCGGAGATCCTGCGCGACCACCTGCTGCGCTGCTTCCCCGGCCTGCCGCGCGACCTGCCGGCGTCGCGCGTGAAGACCTGGCTCGGCCATCGCCCGTCGATGCCCGACGGCAAGCCCTGCCTCGGCCCGTCGCGGGCAACGCCGGACGTGCTGCACGCCTTCGGCCACGGCCATACCGGCCTGGTCGCCGGCGCGCGGACGGGCAGGGTGGTGGCCGACCTGCTGTCCGGCCGGTCGCCCGAGATCCCGATCGAGCCCTTCGATCCGCGCCGATTCGCGTAACCGGGCCGCCATCCGGATTTCTCTCGCTTTCGGTTCGGCGTGGTGCCATTCTGCCATTCAGCGGCCCTGCATCCCGCAGGATCGCCTGTTTTGTGTGGATCTGCAGGAACGTGTCTGAATTCGATACCCAGGGTGGCTCCGGTCCCATCGAGGCCGAGGTGAAGTGGTACAATGGTCGTAAGGGCTTCGGCTTCGTCCTTGGACCCGACGGCAACGATGTCTTCTTCCATGCCTCGGCCCTGACCGAGGCGGGAATCGAGCCGCCCGACACGGGTGACAAGCTCGTCTGCGAGATCGGAACGGACCGCCAGGGCCGCCGCCTCGTGACCCGGATCGTCGAACTTAAGCGTGGCGAAGGTGGCGGTGCCGGTGCGCGCCCGCCGCGCCGTGACTTCGGTGGCGGCGGTGGCTTCGGCGACCGTCCCCCGCGGCGCGACTTCGGCGACCGTCCCCCCCCGCGCCGTGACTTCGGCGGCGGTGGCGGTTTCGGCGGCGGCGGCGGCGGATTCGGTGACCGCCCACCCCGGCGCGACTTCGGCGACCGTCCCCCCCCGCGCCGTGACTTCGGCGGTGGCGGTGGCTTCGGTGGCGGCGGCTTCGGCGCCGGCGGTGCCGGCGGTGGGTTTGGTGACCGCCCGCCCCGGCGCGACTTCGGCGACCGTCCCCCGCGGCGCGACTTCGGCCGCGACGAAGGCGGGCCTACCTACGATGTCAGCGGCACGGTGAAGTGGTTCGACCAGGTCCGCGGCTTCGGCTTCGTGACGCCGGAAGACGGCGGCCAGGACGTGTTCCTGCATTCCTCGGTGCTGCAGCGCGCCGGCAAGCAGGACGTGCAGCAGGGCGAGAAGGTATCCCTCGAGGTGCGCGATGGCCAGCGCGGCCGCCAGGCCGTGAACATGAAGGACTGATCCCGCACGGGATCGTCCGAACGGGCCCCGCCGCCGCCAGGCTGCGGGGCCATTCTTTTTTGCGGCATCTGCGTTTTTCCACCGCGCGATTAGCAATCCCTTCACCTTCGCCCGCCACAGTGGGGCGACGGCGGGAATATCCCGCCAGCGTGAAGGGAAAACCCCCATGAGCCTCAATTCCGTGAACACGAATCTCGGCGCCATGGTGACGCTGCAGTCGCTGAACCGCACGAATGAGGCGCTGAACACCACGCAGAAGCGCGTCTCCACCGGTTATCGCGTCTCCGATGCCAAGGACGACGGTGCGGCCTTCGCGGTGGCGCAGTCAGTGCGGGCCGACGTCGCGGGCCTCACCGCCGCGAACGAGCAGCTGGGCGGCGTGAAGGGCGTGCTCGACACGGCGCTCGCCGGCCTGCGCAAGGTCTCCGACACCATGATCAAGGTGCGCGAGACGCTGGTCCGCCTGGCCGACGACACGCTGAACGCGGACCAGCGCGCCCAGTACGAAGCGCAGTACGGCGCGCTCCGCACGCAGATCGAGAACTTCATCACCGACAGTACGTACAACGGCCGCACGCTGCTCTCGACGACCCCGCCCGAAGGCGGCGACATCGTCACCACCCGCAACGAGGCCGGCACGACCTACACGCTGACCTCCGTGGACGGGCTCGGCACGATGGTCGTCGCCACCGCGCCGACGGATGCCGCGGGCGCTCAGGCGGCGCTGGCCGCCGGCGGGGATTGGGGCCTGATCAACACGGTCATCGCCAACGCGCTGAACCAGTACGGCTCCGACAGCCGCTACGTGGATGCGCAGATCGGCTACAACCGCGACAAGCTGGATGCGCTGGAATCCGGCCTCGGCGCGCTGATCGACGCCGACCTTGCCAAGGAATCCGCGCGCCTGCAGGCGCTGCAGATCCGCCAGCAGCTTGGCACGCAGTCGCTCTCCATCGCCAACCAGGCGCCGCAGTCGCTCCTCAGCCTGTTCCAGGGCTGATCAGGCGAAGCGGCGCGGCCTCAGCCCCGCCTGGAGCCAGCGGCCGAGCGAGAGAACGTCGTGCACCGGCAGGCCGAGCGCGTCCTGCAGCGCGGCGGCATAGGGCGGCATGTTCGTGCATTCCAGGACGATCGCGCCGACCTCGGGGTGCGCGGCGACCAGCGCGCGTCCGGCATCCAGGATGTCCTGCTCGGCCGCCGCCGCGTCGAGGTCCGGCTTCTCCCCCGTCACCAGCACGCGATAGAGCTCGCGCCCGCCTTCGATGCCGATGACCGGCGTGTCCGCTGCCATGCCCGCCGCGGCGAAATGCGCCGACGACAGGGAAGGGCGGCTCGCGGTGATGACGCCGACGCGCCGGCCGGAGGGCAGCAGCGCCTCCACCCAGGGCACCTGCAGCAGCGCCGAGGTCGCCACCGGCACGCCGACCGCTGCCGCGATCTCCTTCTGGAAAACCACGAGGAAGCCGCAGGAGGTGGTGATGGCATCCGCGCCCAGCGCCACCAGGTCCTGCGCCGCGGCGATGAAGTCCGGCAGCAGGCCGTGGGCGCCTTCGAGCACCACGCGCCTGGCCGTGGCGCCGGGCACGGTGCGGAACAGCACGGGAAAGGGCCAGCTCTCGCCGTTGCCGATGTCGCCCGGTATGCGGGGAAACCGCGTCTCGAGCATGATCACGCCGAGGCTCGCGCCATAGACGGTCTTCCCGCCGCGCGCGATCCGCGCGAGGCCCGGGGCAGGGGAGGCGTCGTTCATCCGGGGAAGGCTACAGCGTTTTCCGCCTGACGCGCAGTGGCCCACCCGCTGCCAGTCCAGGATGCCGTCGCAGGGCGGCCACGGTGCGATGCGGCCTGGTGCCGATTTCGCCGAAGCGGAATACGATGATGCAGGCCCAGCGGGCCCACCCAGAAACCGCCACGACCCTGCCAAGGAGACCGGGACCATGATGAAGCGTACGTTGATCGCCGCGGCCATTGCCGCAAGCGCCGCGCTGCCTGCGTTGGCGCAAGGCGCCTGGCCAAGCCGCCCCATCACCATCATGGGCGGCTTCCCGAACGGCGCCGGCACCGACATCTATGCGCGGCGCCTCGCGGAACCGCTCTCCCGCGCGCTCGGGCAGCCCGTGGTGGTGGACAACCGCTCGGGCGCGGGCGGCACCATCGGCGCCGAGCATGTCGCGCGGCAGCCGGCCGACGGCTACATCTTCTACTTCGGCACCGCCGGCACGCATGCGATCAATGCCGCGCTCTACCGCCGGCTCTCCTACAACGTGACGCAGGACTTCACCCCGGTCGTGCTGCTGGGCGACGTGCCGAACGTCATGATCGTGAACCCCGAGAAGCGGCCGAACTTCCGCACCTGCCAGGATTTCCTGACGGCGGCGCGCGCTCGCGCACAGGCGGTGACCTTCGGCTCCACGGGCAATGGCGCGTCCACGCACCTCGCCGGCGTCATCTTCCAGAACGCGGCATCCGTCGAGATGCTGCACGTGCCCTATCGCGGCCAGCCCGGGGCCATCGCGGCGCTGCTCGCGGGGGACACGGATGTCTTCTTCAACCAGACCGGCGCGGCGATGGGCCCGATCCGCCAGGGCCAGGTGCGCGCGCTGGCGGTGATGACACCGCAGCGGCTCGCAGCGCTGCCCGACGTCCCGACCGCCGCCGAGGCCTGCGGCATCGAGCCGATCGACACCAGCACCTGGTACGCCCTGTTCGGGCCGGCCAACCTTCCGGAGCCGATCGTGCGGCGGATGAACACGGAGGTGAACCGCATCATCTCGGCGCCCGATTTCCGCGAATGGCTGGTGCAGAACCAGGCGATCAGCCCGCCCGCGGCGCCGAACAGCCCCGAGCAGTTCCGCGAGATCATGGCGCGCGACGTGGCGCGCTGGGCCGAGGTGGTGCGCCGCTCGGGCGCGACGGTCGACTGATACGAACGGCACGAGACTTTGACTCGCGCCGGGGCCGCGAATGCGGCCCGCCGGCAGTCCGGCGAACGCCAAGGAGCCCGGAGGGTTCCGCGTCACGCCGCAGGCGTGCCTTCGGCACGACGCGCCTGAGGGCACGAAAAAGCGAATGCCAGAGGTCGAAGCATTCGACCGCTGGCATGACCCGGAACAGCATCCGATCAGGTGGGAGCATCTGATCGGATTGCTGGCGCCGGAAAACTGAGGCACCGAAGCCGCTCGTGTCCGATCGGGGGGAGGGGCCGTGCCGCGGTTCCGTCCGGTCGGACGTTTCTCCGGTGGAGGGCGGCGGAGCTCCGCCTTCGCCCGCAGGCATCTTTGCGGCGGGGGTCGTGAGGTCTCGACCTGCGCCCTTCCGCTAAAGCGTCCGCAGGATCTCGGTGAAGCCATGCGCGGCAGCCGCCTGCCGGATCGGTGCGTTGCGTTCGCCGGCTTGCGCCGCGCGCCGCACCTCGGTCGGCGTTGCACCGAATTCGCGCCGGAAGGCCCGGCTGAAGGTCGAGGCATCGTAGAAGCCGTGGTCTTCGGCGATCCGTACGATGTCGCGCCTGTCCGACGGCTCGCAGAGCGCCCGGTGGATGTGGCGCAGCCGCTCCGCCTGGATGTACCGGGCGACCCCGCCCAAAGGCTCGAACAGCCGGTAGAGCTGCGACCGGGAGACGCCGCCGAGGCTGCAGAGCCGCCGGGGCGCGAGCGTCGGCGAGCGCAGGTTCTGCCGGATGATCCCGCGCAGCCTGGCGAGGCGCGTGCTCTCCATGTGCGTGCGCGCGGCTTCCTGGGTCGCCCCGCTTGGCGCGACGCAGGCCGCGATCATCGCGCGGGTGGCCTCGGCGGCGCGCGGCAACTCGGCTTCCGTCATCAAGGGCATGACATCGACGAGGCGGTCCAGGTAGCTGCCGAACAGCCCTCCGAGGGCGCCGTCGATCGGCCGTCCGGTCGCGGCGTCGATCATGGGGGCCAATTCCGGAAACAGGTCCCGCGAGACGAACAGCGCCAGCCATTCGACGGTCTCCCGCTGGCCTTCCAGGGGCTCGTGCATGGCCAGGATGTGCGGGGACCGCGGCGATGTCGCCGTCACGCTGGTGCCGGCGCGGATCGTCTGGCTGCCGGTGCGGACGT
Source organism: Roseomonas sp. HF4 (assembly GCF_005222755.1). Lineage (GTDB taxonomy): Bacteria > Pseudomonadota > Alphaproteobacteria > Acetobacterales > Acetobacteraceae > Neoroseomonas. The sequence goes on along the minus strand of NZ_STGD01000002.1, from coordinate 154,152 downwards.
AGGAAATGATCCAGTGGTCAATGGAATCCCGGCGGATGTGTCGCGCCGAGCGATGGAAGCGCGCGGGCGCCGCATGGACGTGGCTGAGCGCCATGGCGCCGAGTTTCCACACCCGGTGCATCGCCGCGTAGCCGTCCTGCTGGCCCGGCATGGGCTCCATGTCGAGCACCGGCGCGCATTGTTCCCGCCACGCCTCGAATTGCTGGGAGGCGGGGAGGCCTTTGGTCGAAAAGACGACGGGGCGGACCGCCCTCGGAGCGTCCTGCGCCGGCAAGGTCGCCGGCGTGGCGCGGAGGTCGGGGGAACGCGCAGGTGGCGCGCCGCTGATCGCCGTCATGCGTTTTCTTCCCCAGGTTGAATGATCGGCCCGGCCGAACCGCTCCGGCCTAGCATCGAGCCGCCGACGGACGGGTCTTACACGCTGGGCCGTGCCGGATGCGAGGATTGATACGCTTTGCCCAGGGCAGGGACGCTCTGCGGGTTCGCCCGGCCCGGCCGCCTGTTAGCCTGCGTCATGCTCGACCAGATCGGGGTCGCCCGGCCGCGCCGTGACCTTCACGGCGGCGGGGCGGTGCTTCCATCGCGCCACAAGGGGCCAGCCTGCGATGCATGACCGCCTCCATGCGGACGAACCCCTCGGCCCGGCAATCGTCTCCACGGGCTCCCTTCCGGATGCCGTGGCGGTCGCCGCCCTGGCGGAGGAAGCCCATGCGCGCTACCGGGACGTCGCCGAGGGCAGCGTGGCCGACTATATCCCCGCCCTCGCCGCCGCGCGGCCTGACTGGTTCGGGATCTGCGTCGCCGGCGTGAATGGCGGCGTCTTCGCCACCGGCGACGCGGACCGAGCCTTCTCGATCCAGAGCATCTCGAAGCCCTTCGTCTTCGCCCTGGTCTGCCAGGCGCTGGGCGGCGGCCGCGCCCGGGCGGCGGTCGGCGTGAACGCCACCGGCCTGCCCTTCAACTCGGTCATGGCGATCGAGCTCAACGCCGACCGCACCATGAACCCCATGGTCAATGCCGGGGCGATCGCGACCACGAGCCTCGCCCCCGGCGCCAATGCCGAGGAACGCTGGCGCTTCATCCAGGAGGGCCTGTCGCGCTTCGCCGGCCGCGACCTCGCGGTGGACGAGGAGGTCTACGCCTCGGAGGCGGCCACGAACCAGCGCAACCAGGGGATTGCCCGCCTGCTGGAGGGCTATGGCCGGATGTATTCCGACCCGGACGAGGCGACCGACATCTACACGCGCCAATGTGCGCTGGCCGTCACGGCGCGCGACCTCGCGGTCATGGGCGCCACGCTGGCCGATGGCGGCGTGAACCCGGTCACGAAGGAACGCGTGGTGGATGCGGACCGCTGCCGCCGCGTCCTGGCCGTCATGGCGACGGCCGGCCTTTACGAGCAGTCGGGCGACTGGCTCTACGAGATCGGGCTGCCCGGGAAAAGCGGCGTCGCGGGCGGCATCGTGACGATCGCGCCCGGCAAGGGTGGGCTCGGCGTGTTCTCGCCGCCGCTCGACGCCGCGGGGAACAGCGTGCGCGGGCAGCTCGTGACGCGCTTCCTGTCGGAGCGGCTCGGGCTCAACCTCTTCGCCTCCCGCCCGGAGGCATGATCCGCGCCGGACGGCGGCGCGGCCGGCACAGTCGCAGGGAGACGAGAGAATGAGCAGCACAGCCACCGCGCCGCCCGGCGACGCCCGCGAATCCTGGGTGCCGATGATCGCGATCGCGCTCGGCCAGATGCTGATGTCGTTCAATGTCGCGGCGCTCCCGGTCTCGCTCTCCGGCATGGTCGCGTCCTTCGGCGTGCCGCCGACCACCATCGCGACCGGCATCGTGATGTACTCGCTCTCGGTCGCGGGCTTCGTGATGCTGGGGGCGAAGCTCGTGCAGCGCTTCGGCTCGACGCAGGTGTTCCGGGCCGTGATCGCGGTCTTCGCCTTCGCGCAGGTGCTGATGGTGGTCGCGCCGGCGGCGGTCGTGATGCTGTCCGCGCAGCTCCTGGCGGGCCTCGCCGCCGCGGTGATCGTGCCTGCGCTCGTGGCGCTGATCGCGCACCACTATCGCGGGGCGCAGCAGGCGACCGCCGTCGGCGCGCTTGGCTCCGCGCGCGCGGCGGCCGGCGTCGCGGCCTTCCTGATCGGCGGCCTGCTCAGCACCTTCGTCGGTTGGCGGCCGGTCTTCGGCATCCTTGTCGTGGCATCCGGCGTGGTGCTCTGGCTGTCGTTCAGGCTGAAGCCCGAGGACGCGCGGCCCGAGGTCAGGATCGACGTCGTCGGCGTCGTGCTCGCCGCGGCCGCCATCATCCTGGTGGTGTTCGGCTTCAACAACCTGAACCGCTGGGGCCTCGGCGTCGCGCGGCCGGGCGCGCCCTTCGACGTCCTCGGCATGTCGCCCGCGCCGCTGATGATCGTGACCGGCGCGATCCTGCTGCAGGTCTTCATCCGCTGGTGCCGCCGGGTGGCCGAGAAGGGCGGCACGCCGCTGCTCGACCTGCGCGTCATCACCTCGGCCGAGGAACGCGCCGCGGTCTATGCCATGTTCACCGTGGTCTCGCTCGAGGCCATGCTGAACTTCTCCGTGCCCCTCTATATCCAGATCGTGCAGGGCCGCACGCCGATCGAGACAGCGATCGCGATGATGCCCTTCAACCTCACGGTCTTCTTCACCGCCATGCTGGTGGTGCGGCTCTACGACAAGGTCCCGCCGCGGCGCATCGCGCAGGGCGGCTTCGCGCTCTGCGTCGTGGGGCTGCTCTGGCTGGCCTGGGTGGTGCGCAACGATTGGTCGGCCGTGCCGGTGATGCTCGGCCTCATCACCTTCGGCGTGGGCCAGGGCGCGCTGGTGACGCTGGTGTTCAACGTGCTGGTGACGGCCGCGCCCAAGGAACTGGCCGGCGATGTCGGGTCGCTCCGTGGCACGACGCAGAACCTCGCGGCCGGCGTCGGCACGGCGGTGGCCGGCGCGCTGCTGGTCGGGCTGCTGTCCGCCGGCATCATGTACCGCATCGCGGAGAACCCGCAGCTGCCGCCCGTGATCGTGTCGCAGATCGACCTCGACAGCATCAACTTCGTCTCGAACGACCGGCTGCTCGGCATCATGGAGCGAACGGGCGCCGCGCCCGAGCAGGTGGCCGAGGCGGTGCGCGTCAACACCGAGGCGCGCCTGCAGGCGCTCAAGATCGGCCTCCTGATCATGGCCGTGGTCGCGGCGCTGGCCATCATCCCCGCAAGCCGGCTGCCGGCCTACCGGCCGGGCGAGATCCCGGACGGCATCCAGCCGCGGGGCCCCGCCGCACGACGGGAGGAGCCGGCTGCGTGAGCCGGAAGCGCCTCCTTGTCCTCTCCCTCGGCGGCACGATCACGATGCTGCCGACGGAGGCAGGCGGCATCGCGCCGACCCTCGGCGCGGCGGACCTCGTGGCCGCCGTGCCGGCGCTCGCGGAGGTGGCCGAGATCGAGGCCGCCAGCCCCGCGCGCCTGCCGAGCCCCTCCCTCACGCCGGATCACATCCTGGATGTCGCGCGGCGGATCGAGGATGCCTTCGCCGCCGGCGCGGACGGCGCCGTCGTCGTCCAGGGCACCGACACGATCGAGGAATCCGCCTTCCTGCTAGACCTGCTGGTGCCAGGCGACCGACCGGTCGTCGTGACCGGGGCGATGCGGGGCGCCGATGCGCCGGGTGCGGACGGGCCGGCCAACCTGCTTGCCGCCGCGCGCGTCGCGGCCAGCGCGGAGGCGCGCGGGCTCGGAACCCTCGTGGTGCTGAACTACGACATCCATGCGGCGCGCTTCGTGCAGAAGTCCCACACCGCGCTGCCATCGGCCTTCGCCTCCCCGGCGCTGGGGCCCATCGGCGTCGTGGCCGAGGGCCGCCCGCGGCTTCTCGCGCGCGTGGCGCGGCTGCCGACGCTGCCGGCCCATGGCGGCCCGCTGCGGCAGGTCGCCCTGCTGCGCTGGGGCATGGGCGACGACGGCAGGCTGCTCGGCGCGCTGCCGGGGCTCGGCTATGCCGGCGCCGTGATCGAGGGCATGGGCGCGGGCCACGTGCCGGCCGGCGCCGCCGAGGCGCTCGGGGACCTCGCCGCACGCATGCCGGTGGTGCTGGCCGCCCGTCCGCCGGCGGGCCCTGTCTTCACCCGGACCTACGGCTATGCCGGGGGCGAGATCGACCTGCTGCGTCGCGGCGTAGTCCCCGCCGGCCTGCTGTCCGGGCTCAAGGCGCGGCTGCTGCTCGGGCTGGCGCTGCGCGGCGGCGCGGGGCAGGCCGCGGCCGCGGCGGCCTTCGTTCCCTACAACTAGCCGGCACCATCGGCACCAACCGTACAAGAGGCACCATCATGGCGGATCTTCTCGTCGTCTCCTTCCCCACCGAGGCACAGGCGGAGGAAGTGCGCACGCGCCTGCTCGGCATGCAGAAGGAATACCTGATCGAGCTCGGCGACGCGGTTGTCGCGGTGAAGGGGCCGGACGGCACGGTCAAGCTCAACCAGGTGTTCAACCCAACCGCGATGGGCGCGGCCTCTGGCGCGCTCTGGGGCACGCTGATCGGCATGCTGTTCCTGATGCCACTGGTCGGTACCGCGCTCGGCGCGGGAGCGGGGGCGCTCAGCGGCAAGCTAACCGATGTCGGCATCAACGACGCCTTCATGAAGGATGTCGCGGCGACGCTCGAATCCGGCCACGCCGCATTGTTCCTGCTCATCCGCAAGGTGACGGGCGACAAGGTGCTGGCCGAGTTCCGCGGCATCGGGGGCAAGGTGATGCGGTCCTCCTTCGATGAGACGAAGGAAGCCGCGCTGCGCGAGGCGCTGGCCACCGCGCAGGACGCCGCCCGCGGAGCCGCGACGCCGGCATGAGGCGCGGCGTTCCGGCGGCCGCGCTTCTCGTCGCCCTGGCGACCATGCCCGCACGCGCCGAGGAGCGCGTGCGCGGCGACGATCGCGGCACCTGGAGCTTCACCTACGAGAACGACCTCCTGGCCGGCACCGACCGCTACTACACGAGCGGCTTCCAGTTCGCGTGGCGGTCTTCCTCCTACGACCCGCCGGCCTGGCTCGCCTTCCTGACCGACCGGCCGAGCCTGATCTTCCCGACCGGCGGCACGCCGCGCTGGGGCCTCGCCTTCGGGCAGAACATCTTCACGCCGGCCGATACCGACCGCCGCAATCCCGACCCGCTGGACCGGCCCTATGCCGGCTGGCTCTACGGCGCAATCAACCTCGCCTCCTACACCGCCCGGGACTACGGCAGCATCGAACTGCAGCTCGGCGTGGTCGGGCCTTCCGCGCTCGGCGAGCAGACGCAGAACAACGTCCACGACTTCCTCAACATCGACCGCGCCTATGGCTGGGACTACCAGCTCAAGGACGAGCCGGGCGTGAACCTGATCCTGACGCGCCAGTGGCGCTTCAACTCCGACCCGGTCTGGGACGACATCGCCCTCGGCATCGTGCCGACGGTCTTGGCGAGCCTGGGCAATGTGCAGACCTATGCCGGCGCGGGGGTCATGGTCAGGTTCGGCACCGAGCTGGAGGCGGATTTCGGCCCGCCCCGGATGCGCCCCTCGGTAGCGGGCTCGGCCTTCTACCAGCCGGACGGGCGCTGGGGCTGGTATGTCTTCGGCGCGTTGGAAGGGCGCGCGGTCGCGCAGGACATCTTCCTCGACGGCAACACCTGGCGCGACAGCCGCAGCGTGGACCGGGAGCCGCTCGTGGGCGACGTGAGCGCGGGCCTTGCGTTCATCATGCCCTTCGCACGCCTGACCCTCGCCTATACCGCCAGGTCCCGGGAATTCGAGACGCAGCGCAACACCGCGCAATACGGGTCGGCCAGCCTGTCCTTCCGCTTCTGACGGTGATTTTCAGGCCGCCGCCATCGCAAGGCCGAGCAGCAGCGCCAGCAGCAGCAGCGCAAGCCCAGCGACAGGCCAGGCCCGCAGCGCCTGCTCGGCCCGCATGAGCGCCGGCCCGGTCGGCGCCAGCCCATGCAGGACGCGCCGGGCGAGCAGGATAACGTCGCCTTCGGGCACCACCGGAAGCGATGCGCCCCAGCGCACCAGCAGGGCGAACAGCGCAGCGCCGGCCAGCACCGGCCACAGCGCCTTCGCGATCGAACCGGCATCGAGCGGCGCCGCGCCAGGCGCCAGCGCCCAGGGCAGCAGCAGCGCCGCCGCCGCCATGCCGAGCCACGGCAGCAGCAGGGCAGGGGCGGGGCGCGCCGCGTCCTCCGCCGCGGAGCCCGCCGCCAGGCGGCGCACGAAATGCAGCATGAGCAGCGTCGAGCCCGCGGCCGAGGCCGCCGACAGCATGCCCGCGATGCCGCCGCCGAGTTCGGGCTTCACCGCTTCCTTGGCCAGCCATCCACCGGTCAGCGGCATGCCGCCGAAGCCGAGCGCGAGCACGATGGCGGGCAGGAGCACCCAGGCGCGCGCCCGCCCGCCGCAGGTGGCCGCGACGCCGACGGCGAGGAACAGCGCCCCCTTCGCCAGCACGTGGTGCAGCGCGTAGAACGCTGCCGAGGCCGGCGTCGTGGCGAGGCCGAGCACGATGCCCATGCCGATGGCCGCGGCGACGACGCCCATCTGGCTGACACTCGAATAGGCCAGCACGGTCTTGGGGTTGCGCTGCGTCACGCCGGCCGCAACGCCCCAGAAGGCCGTCGCGAAGCCGATCACGACCAGGGCTTCGCCCCAGCCCACGGGTGTCGCGCCCGGCGGCAGGAACCGGACCAGCCCGATGACGCCCGCCTTGATGATGGCCCCGCTCAGCACCGCCGAGGCCGGCATGGGGGCGGCCGGATGCGCCAGCGGCAGCCAGACATGCAGCGGCACCAGCCCCGCCTTCAGGCCGAAGCCGAGAACGAGCAGCCCGATCGTCACATCGCGCAGCGGCGCCGCGGCGAGGTGGGGCAGCACCTCCGCGATCGCGAGCGTCTCCCCCGGCGCCGACGCCGCCAGGAGCGCGAAGGCAGCCAGGAGCGCGGCCTCGCCCAGCACGGTCAGCATCAGGTAAGTCGCGCCGGCCGACCACGCGCGCGCCGTCCGGTCGTGGATGACGAGGCCCCAGGCGGGAAGGCTCGCCAGCGCGAAGACGAGATAGAAGGAGACGAGGTCGCCCGCGACGAACACGCCGAGGCTGCCCGCCATGGTCGGGAGCCACCAGGCGGCGAAGCGCACCAGCCCGTCCGGCGGCATGTAGGCGCGCGCATAGACGGATGCCGCGAGCCAGAGCAGCGACGCCGCGCCGAGCAGCAGCGCCGACGGCCCGTCGAGCGAGAGCGTCAGCGACAGGCGCGGATAGAACAAGAGCGGCGCCCCGCCTGCCGCGAGAAGCGCGCAGGCGAGCCCGGGCAGCGGTGCCAGCCACAGCAGCCCGGTCGCCCGCGCGCGCAGCCGCGGCACGGCCAGCGCCGCCAGCAGCAGCAGCGGCGCCGCCGGTGTCGCGGCCAGCAGCAGCGCGGTCACGGCAGCATGTCCATGCGCCCGACCTGCACGAGGCCGAAGGCCGCCAGCGGCACGAGGCCGAGCAGCACGGACAGGATCGCGAGGCCAAGCGCGATCGCCTCGGGCGCGGCGGCGCGCGGGGCGGGCGGGCCCGCGCCGCCGCCGGCGAGCCCCGCCGCCAGCACGCGATACACGTAGCCGCCGGTCAGCAGCCCGCCCGCGAGGATCACGAGCGCCCACCACCACTGCCCGCCCTCGATCGCCGCGCTCAGCAGCAACCACTTGGCCGCGAAGCCGCCGGACGGTGGCACGCCCATCAGCGTCAACCCGGCCAGGCCGAAGGTCAGCAGCGGCACCGGCGCGGCGCGACCGGCCCCGGCCAGGCCATCCAGCCGATCATGCCCGATCCGCGCGGCCATGAGGCCGACGGCCAGGAACATCGCCGCCTTGGCCAGCGCATGCGAAACCGCCTGCAGGATGCCGCCGGTCCAGGCCTTGGCCGCGGTCTCGGTGTCCGGCATCGCCGCCATCAGCGGGAACATCAGGAACAGGTATCCGATCTGCGCGACGGTCGAGTAGGCGACCAGCAGCTTGAGGCGCGGCTGAGCCAGCGCCGCGACGCTGCCGAGCAGGATGGCCGCGGCGCCGAGCGCGGCCAGCAACTGCCCCGCCGCCGGCCCCGGGATGCCGGCCAGCACGCCGTACCAGAGCCGCAGCAGCAGCACGAAGGAGCCCTTCACGACCAGCGCCGAGAGCACTGCGCTGCCCGCGGCGGGCGCGCCCGCATGGGCGGGCGGCAGCCAGAGATGCAGCGGCAGCAGCGCGGTCTTGGCGAGCAGCCCCGCCGTCATCAGCGCCGCGGCGACGACGACCGGCAGGCTGCCGTCGACGCGCCCGGCCAGCAGCACGACATCGAGCGTGCCCGCCACGCCATAGAGCAGCGCCGCGCCCAGCAGGTAGAGGACCGAGCCCAGCAGCGCGAACATCAGGTAGCGCAGCGCCGCGGCCAGCGTCTCCCGCCGGCCGTCGAGCGCCACCAGCGGCATCGCCGCGAAGGTCAGCAGTTCGAGCGCGACATAGGCGGTGAAGAGGTCGTTCGCGACCAGCGCCAGGTTGGTCGCGCCCCAGATGCCGAGCAGCAGCGGCCAGAAGGCGAAGGCGGCGCGCGCCTCGGGCGCGCCCGCCGGCGTGCCGAACTGCGCGCGTGCGAAGACCGCGGTCGCACCGATCACGACCGCAGCCGCCAGCAGCATCGCCGCCGAGAGCCCATCCGCCCTGAGCGCCAGGCCGAGCGGCGGCGCCCAGTGCCCGAGCGCATGCCAGAGCGGCGCACCCGCGGCCTGCACCGCGACGGCGGTGCCGAGCGCGAGCAGCAGCCCCACGGGCATGAGCGCCAGCGCCAGCCGTTCCGCCCACCGCGCGCCGAGCGGCAGCGCAGCGACCATGCCCGCGACCGGGAGCATGACCGCGAGCAGGGGCAGGAAGCCCCATGGCGTCGCCCCGTCGGGCGGCATCAGGGCCGGTCCTCGGCCTCGGCCAGGCGCAGCACCAGCGCGACGGCCAGCGTCGTGGCGGCGAAGGCGACGACGATGCCGGTCAGCACGATCGCCTGCGGCACGGGGTCGGCCGCGAGCCCGGCGGCCGCGCCGCGCCGTGCGACGGCGCCGAACACGAGGAAGACGCCGCCGCCCAGCAGGTTGAAGGCCAGGATTCGCAGCAGCGGCTCCGGCCTCGCCAGCAGGCCGAACAGGCCGATGCCGACCAGCGCGGCGCCGAGCAGGCCGAAGACGGTGGCCGTCATCGCGCCACCGCGGGGCCGAGCACCAGCAGCGCCAGCGCGACCGCGATCGAGCCCGTCAGCACCACCTCCACCGCCAGGATCGTCGCCTTCGCAGCACCCGGCGCATAGGCGAGGAAGGCGCCTTCGAGTAGCAGCCCGCCGAACCCCGCCAGGATGAAGGCGAGCGGCCCCACGGCGACCGCGGCGCGCAGCCAGGCCGCGCCCGTCGGCGGCGGCGCGGCGAGCCCCGCCATCCAGGGCAGCAGCCACATCGCCGCCAGGATCGCCGCCGCCTGGAACTTCCCCCCCGGCGCATCCGCGCCGACCCAGAGGACATGCGCGGCCACGACGATGCCGAACGGCGGCAGCAGCCGCGCGAGCAGCGCGAGCGGCCCTTCCGTCGCGCGCGGCTGCGTCCATCCCGGCGCGCCGCCCCAGGCGCGGTTCGGCGTCAGGGCCCAGATGCCGATGACCGCGAGCGCCAGGACCGCGGCCTCCAGCAGCGTGTCGAGCGCGCGGAAGCCCATCAGCACGCCCGTCACGGGGTTGCCGAGGTCGAGCGCCGGGAGGCTCGCCACCACCATCGGCGCGAGGCTCGGCGCAGGATCCGGCAGCGCCAGGATGGCGGCGCCGAGCGCGGCCGTGACGGTGGCGCAGGCGATCCCGATAGCCACGACCTGCGCGCGCCTCGGCGGCTTCTCATCGACTGGCGCGCCCGTCCGGGCAAGCCGCCGCGCCGCGCCGAGCAGCAGCAGGCCCGAAAGTCCCGCCCCGATCGCCGCCTCGGTCAGCGCCACGTCCAGCGCCTCGAGGCGCACCCAGGCGAAGCCCATCAGCAGCCCGAAGGCGACAAACAGCGCGACCGCGGTGAAGACCTGCCGGGCCAGCACCACCCCGAGCGCGAGCGCCAGGATCGCTGCCGCGATCAGCAGGTCTGCGAGATGCCCGGCGGTCATCCGCCCGCCCCCCCGCGCCGCGCCAGCCGCGCGAGGATCGGGCCGGAGGCCGCGCTCGACAGCAGCACCAGCGCCCAGACCGCGAACAGGCGCAGGACGCCGCCCGCGCTTTCCGCCTGCGCCGCCAGGCCCAGCACGATGAGCCCGAGGCCGAGATGATCCGCCTTGGTCAGCGCATGCAGGCGGCTTGCCGTGTCCGGAAAGCGGAGCAGCCCCGCCGTGCCGGCCACGAAGAACAGCAGGCCGGCCAGCACCGCGGCCACGGTGAAGGCATCGAGCAGCAGGGTCATGCTGGCGGGTCCCCGTCCTCGCCGGGCGCGCCGCGTGCCAGTGCTACGGTGGCGAAGGCCGCGAGCAGCGCCAGCGTCAACGCCGCATCCGTCAGCCCCGGCGTCCCGGTCGCCGCGCCGAGCAGGAGCAGCACGGCGATGCCGCCCGTGCCGAGCAGCTGCGCCGCCATGACGCGATCCGCGATGCCCGGCCCGCGCAGGACGCGCGCCAATCCGGCCACGACCGTCGCCAGCACGAGCAACGCCGCGGCTCCGAGCGCCTCAGCCATCGAGGCCGAAGGCGCGGGCGAAGCGCGCCTCCTCCGCCGTCATGGCCTCCGCCACCGCGCCCTCGGCCTCGAGCGCATGGATGAGGACGGCGCCGCCAGCGAGCCCGCCCGCGGGCAGTGTTCCGGGCAGCAGGCTTGCATAGGCGAGGAAGGCGTCGCGCGCCGTGCCCGGCGGCAGTCGCGGCGTCCACTCGATCGTTCCCGGGCGCGGGGCGGCGCGCGGGTCGAGCGCAATCCTCGCGACCGCGAGGCCGGCGCGCAGCGCCTGCCACGGGAACCGCAAGACCAGCAGGGCAAGCGCCGCCGGGCGTGGGCGCAACCGCGCCGGCGGCATGAGCTGCAGACTGGCCGCGGTCCCGAGCGCCGCCGCGATCAGCCCGACCGGCAGCGCCGCCGTGCCCGCGATGGCGAGCCAGAAAAGCAGCAGCATGGCGAAGCGGAGCGCCGCCGCCGCCGCCATGTCACGCCTCGGTCGCCGCGGCCGCGCGGGCCGGCGGGCGGCCGCCGAAGACGGCGACATAGAGCGTCGGCAGGAAGACCAGCGTCAGCAGCGTGGCCACCAGCAGCCCGCCCATGATGGCGAAGGCCATGGGCCCCCAGAACACCGTGGGCGCGATCGGGATCAGCCCCAGAATGGTCGACAGCGCGGTCAGCATCATCGGCCGCAGGCGCGACGAGGCGGCGGCGACGACGGCCTCCCGCACCTCGCGTCCCTCCGCCCGGTCGGTCTCGATCTGGATGATCAGGATGATGGCGTTCTTCGCGATCATGCCGAGCAGCGAGAGGATGCCCAGGATCGCGACGAACCCCAGCGGCCGGCCGAAGGCCAGCAGCGCCAGCACCACGCCGATGATGCCGAGCGGCAGCAGCGCCAGCACCAGGCCGAGGCGGCGGAACGACACCAGCTGGAACATCAGCAGCGTCAGCATCAGCACCAGCATCATCGGCACCACCGCCAGCACGCTCGCCTGGCTGTAGGCGCTCTCCTCCGCGATGCCGCCGAGGTCGACGCGATAGGGTGCTTCCAGCCGCGCGTTCAGCGCGGCGATCTGCGGCGTGAGTTGCGCCACCACGCTGTCGGGCAGCACGCCGGGGTTGACGTCGGCGCGCACGGTCAGCGTGGGCACGCGGTTCCGCCGCCAGATCAGCGGGAATTCCTGCGCGTATTCGAAGCGGGCGAGCTGCGTCAGCGGCACCGTCCGCCCGCCGGGCAGCGGCACCTGGATCTCACGCAGCGTGTCGAGCGACAGGCGCTGCTCGGCCGTGGCGCGCGCGATCACCGGGATAAGGTAGATGTCGTCGCGCAGCTGCGTGACCGTGGTGCCGGTGACGGCGGCGTTGAGCGCCGCGGCCACCTGCGCGGACGACAGGCCGAGCAGGCGCGCCTGGTCCTGGTCGACGCGCACGCGCATCTCGCGCGCCGGCTCCATCCAGTCGAAATGGACCTGCCGGGCGCCGCGCGCCGCGGCCATCATGCCCGCCACCTCCTGCGCGATGTCGCGCACGCGCTCGATGTCGGGGCCGTTGACGCGGTACTGGACCGGCCAGCCGACCGGTGGGCCGAGCTCGAGCGGATAGACGCGCGAGACCGCGGCTGGGAATTCCTCGGCCAGCAGCGTCTCGAGCCGCTGCTGCAGGCGTTCGCGCCCTGGCAGGTCCTTCGCCACCACCACCACCTGCGAGAAGAAGGGCAGCGCCAGCTGCACGTTCAGCGGCAGGTAGAAGCGGATGGCGCCACGCCCGACATAGGTCGACCAGCGCGCGACATCCGGGTCCGCGGCCAGCGCGGCATCGAGCCGCAGCGCCGCCTGTTCGCTCGCGAAGATCGATGCGTTCTGCGGCAGCGTCACGTCGACCAGCAATTCGGTGCGGTCGGAGGAGGGGAAGAACTGCCGCGGCACGAATTGGGAGGCGAAGATCGCAAGGCCGAACACTGCGACCGTGATGCCGATCGTGATCCACTTGGCGCGCATTGCCAGCGACAGGAAGGCAACGTAGCCGCGCATCAGCCGCCCGGGCTGCGCCGGTTCCGCCCCGCCGGCGGGCGCCTTCAGGATGGCCATCCCGAGCAGCGGCGCGAAGACGACGGCGACGAACCACGACACGATCAGCGCGATGGCGACCACCGCGAAGATCGAGAAGGTGTATTCGCCGGCCGAGGATTGCGCGAAGCCGATCGGCAGGAACCCCGCGATGGTCACCAGCGTGCCGGTCAGCATCGACGACGCCAGCGAGGAATAGGCGAAGGTGGCCGCCTTTTCCTTGGTGTCGCCCGCCGACAGGCGGCGGATCATGGCGTCGATGGTGGTCATCGCATCATCGACCAGCAGCGTCAGCGCGATGATCAGCGCGCCAAGGGAGATGCGCTGCAGGTCGATGCCGAACACCGACATCAGCGGGAAGACAATGGCGAGCGTCAGCGGGATCGATAGCGCCACCACCGCGCCCGCGCGCATGCCGAGCGCCAGGAACGACACCGCCATGATGATCAGGATCGCCTGCCACAGGCTTTCGGTGAAGTCGCCGATCGCCTCGTCAACCGTGACCGCCTGGTCGGCCACCAGGATGGGCTCGATGCCGATCGGCAGTTCGGCGCGGATCCTCGCCATCTCCGCCTTGATGTTCTGGCCCAGCGCCAGGATGTCGCCGGCGGCGCGCATCGCGACCGCGAGGCCGATGGCGGGCGTCCCGTTCACCCGGAACATCGGCTGCGGCGGATCGGCCGTGCCGCGGCGCACCTGCGCGAGGTCGCCCAGTCGGAAGATGCGCTCGCCGATCACGAAGTTGACCGCGAGGATGTCCGCCTCGTTCTCGAAGGCGCCTGAGACGCGCACCGCCAGGCGTTCCTGCCCGGTCTCGATCACCCCGGCGGGGCGCACCAGGTTCTGCGCCTGCAGCGCGGCGACCAGCGCGCCGTAGTTCAGTCCGAGCCCGGCCAGGCGCTCGGTCGAGAACTCGATGAAGATGCGTTCGTCCTGCGCGCCCAGGATCTCGACCTTCGAGACATCGGGCACCAGCAGCAGGCGGGACCGGGCATCCTCGACGAAGTCGCGCAGTTCGCGCTGGGTGAAGCCGTCGGCGGTGAAGCCGTAGATGATGCCGAAGGTGTCGCCGAAATCATCGTTGAAGAAGGGGCCGAGCACGCCCTGGGGCAGGGTGTGGCGCATGTCGGCCACGCGCCGGCGCACCTGGTACCACGTGTCCGGCACCACCGCGGGCGGCGTCGTGCCCTTGAGGTCGACGAAGATCGTGGTCTGCCCCGCGACGGTGTAGGAGCGCAGCCTGTCGAGGTTCGGCGTTTCCTGCAGCGTGCGCTCCAGGCGCTCCGTCACCTGCAGGATGGTCTCCTCGACCGAGGCACCCGGCCAGACGGCGGAGACCACCATGGTGCGGAAGGTGAAGGCCGGGTCCTCGTTGCGGCCGAGCTTGACGAAGGCGAAGGCGCCGGCGACCAGCGCCACGATCATGAAATAGACGACGAGCGAGCGGTTGCCGATCGACCAGGCCGAGAGGTTCGGCCCGATCATCGTGCGACGTCCTTCACGCGCGCGGTCATCGCGCGACTTCCTCCACTGCGCGCGATCATCGCGCGACTTTCTCTAATGCGCGCGATCATCGCGCGACGCCCAGCAGGCGCACCTTCTGCCCCGGTCGCAGCGCCTGAACGCCCGCCGTGACGATCACCTCGCCCGCCTCGAGCCCCTGGCCCACCACCACGTGGCCGGCGTCGTGGCGAACCAGCTCGACGGTGCGTACCGCCACCGTCTCGGTGCGCGGGTCGACCACCCAGACGGCCGGCTGGCGATCGGCGCGGGTCAGTGCCGAAGCCGGAATGGCGTAGCCCGCGCTGGCGCCGAGCGTCATCCGCCCGGTGACGGTGGAGCCGAGCCGCATCGCCGCCGGCGGTTCGACCAGGCCCACGCGGACCTGGAAGGTGCCTGTCACAGGGTCGGCGCGCGGCGCCACCTCGCGCACGCGGCCGGTGGTGCGGACATTCGGGTCGGTGGTGAGCAGCACCTCGATCACCGGGTTGGCCGGGGTCTGGTCCTTCAGCGTGGGGGGCACATCGAATACCGCATCGCGGCCCTCGTCGCGCGCCACCTGCACGATCATGCGGCCGGGCTGCACGACCTCACCGGGCTCGGCGCCGCGGGCGGTGACGCGGCCATCCACGTCGCTCACGAGTTCGGTGTAGGACAGCCGCGTCTCGGCGATGCCGACCTGGGCCACGGCGGCATCGACGGCGGCCTGCGCCGTCTGGCGCGCCTGCGCCGCCTGGTCGAAGCGCACGCGGGTGGTCCAGCCGTCGCGCAGCAATTCGGACTGGCGCCAATAGTTGTTGGAGGCCTCGGTGAGTTGTCCGCGGGCCGCGGTCAGGGAGGCCTGGGCGGCACGCAGGTTGTTCTCCTCGTTGTCGCGGTTGAGCCGCGCCACGACCTGCCCCGGGCGCACCGCGTCGCCGACATTGACCAGCCTCTCGACCATGCGTCCGTCGATGCGGAAGGCAAGATTCACTTCGGTCTCGGCCTGCACCGTGCCGGTCAGCGAGACGACCTCGCCGCCGGTGCTGCGCTCCACCGTCGCGACACGGACCGGCCGGATCTCGGGGGGCGCCGGCGGCGGACCGCCGTCGCAGGCGGCCAGCGCGCCGAGAGCCAGCACAAGGACGAGCGGCAGGGCGAGGGGCTTGGCGAGGATGGGCAGGGGCGGCATGGCGGGATCCCGGGTCGGGGGCAGAGGGTCCTGGTGGCGACGGCCTGGCAACATGCCCGGGCCATGAAGCGAACCGGAAGCGGAACTTCGCCCGGCACGGGCCTCGGGACGTGGCGGGCATTCCGGCGACGGTACGCGCATTGGGCGCGAGACTAGGGTGCCGGCCTGCCGCCGTGATGGGCCGCTCGTCCCCTGCCTGCACGACGCGTCCCAAACGCCCGTCACGGTTGCGCCACGCCGGGCAAGCCCTCGGTCACGCGGCCGATCAGGTAGGGAAAGAACGGGTTGGAGGTGACGCGGGACAGGCTCTCGAGCCCGACCGCCAGGACGCCCCGCTCGCCGCGAATCGCGATGGCCCCGAGGCGCACGCCGAAATTCTCGACCGGGTCGGGCTCGGCGCCGTAGAGCCCGTCCCGTGGCGGGAAGGGCAGCGCGACATGGGAGAGCGAGAAGATGTCCCGCGGCCAGGCGAGTCCAAGCGGCGCCACATCCTCCTCCGTCGCGTCGGCCGCAACGCGCCGCGCGACGGTCTCCACCGTGGTCGGTGCGGCGTTGGCCAGCAGGGTGACGGCGAAGGCGCGCGGCGCCGGCGGCAGCAGCCGCTCCAGCGCCGCGACCGAGGCATCGGTCGCGCCGAACAGAGGTCCGAACCGCGTGTTGCGGTTGAGGTCGAACAGCACGATCTCGCTGCCATTGGCCGGCAGCCGGGCATAGAGGTGCGAGAGCACGGCAGGCGTCGAGACGGTCGCATCCACCACCGACTGGAACGTCAGGACCGGCGGCAGCCCGCCGAGCCGCCCCGCCGCCGCGAGCCGGTCGAGCCGCGCCTGCAGGGCCGCCGTCAGCCGGTGCGTCTGGCGCGCCGCGTTGACCGGGAAGGAATTGTACTTGAACGGGTTGAATTCGGGCTGGAGGTCGAGCCAGGCGGTCTTGGCGAAACGCGGCAGGAGCGCGGGCAGGGCGGCGATGCCGGCGAAGCGTGCGAAGGCCGTGACCCCCACCATGGGGGAGAGCAGCACGATCCGGTCCGCCCGCGGCAAGGCCGGGTCGTCGATCGCGTCCAGCGCGTGCATGAGCGCCAGCGCGCCACCGTTCGAATAGCCGACCAGGTGGAGGGGAGCGTTGGGCCCCGTGCGGCGCCGAGCCTCGCGCACCGCGAGCCGCGTCGCGGCCATCCAGTCTTCCCACGCCGCGCTGATCAGTCCCGCTGGCACCGTGCCGTGCCCCGGCATGCGGATGGCGACGGCCGCGAAGCCCCGCGCGCGATACGCCTCGGCCAGGTGGCGCAGGCTGAAGGGGGCGTCGGTCAGGCCATGAAGGAAGACCGCCGCGCCGCGCACCGGCCCCGCGGGTTCCAGCACGAAGGAGCGATTCCAGTCCTGCGCGAAGCGCATCGGGTTGACCGGGCTCCCCGCGTAGTAGCGGTTCGCCCTGACCCGGTCCGCGCGTTCCAGCTGGTCCGTGACCTCGGTCCGCACGGTGCGGAGGATGGCGTCCTCCGCCGCCAGGTAGACCGGCCAGTCGGCGGCGTCGATCGCCGCGCGCGGCAGTTCCTCGGGCACGAAGGTATGCCAAGGCCCGAGCGGCGGGCCGCGCTGCACGTCGTAGATGCGCAGCCCGAGCACGACCAGCAGCAGCGCAAGCACGGCCGCACCGCCGCGCAGCAGCATCCGGCGTGAGAAGGACAGCATCGTCAGCTCCTCATGCTGTGCCCGGCGTCCCGCCGGGACGCGGGGCGGCCCGGCCGCCGGCGCACCAGTCTTGCACGGTGCGGCGGCGCGTCGGAGGGTGGCGGAGGCGACACCGGACGGCAGGGCGGGCAGGAATGATCGGCGACGGCGGAACGCGCACCATGCTCGGCCTCTGCGCGGCGGTGCTTGTCGCTGCCGCGCTGCAGGCGGGCCAGGCCATCTTCGCCCCCATCGTCTTCGCGCTGTTCGTGATCGCGCTGGTCTGGCCGGTCCAGCGCGCCGTGCAGTCGCGGCTGCCGGCCGGGGTTGCGGTGGTCGCGACGGTGCTCGTGACGCTGGTCGTCGTGGCCGGGCTGGCGCTTGCCATCGCCTGGGGCTTCGGGCGCGTCGCGGAATGGGTGGTGGCCAATGCGGCGCGGCTGCAGGCGCTCTATGCCGCGAAGCTCGCGTGGCTCGACGACCAGGGAATCGCGGCCGCGGGCGCGCTGGCGGAACAGTTCGACGTGCGCTTCCTGGTGCGCATCGCCCAGGGCGTGCTCGCGCAGATGCAGGGCATCATCAGCTTCGCGGTGGTGACGGCGGTCTTCGTCATCCTCGGCCTGCTGGAAGTGCGGCAGGCGTCGGCGCAACTCGAACGGATGGAAGGCAAGCCCGGCGCGCGGCGCGTCGTCGCGGGCCTCGCGGCGACGGGCCAGAAGCTGCGCGTCTACATGGGCGTGCGCACGCTCGCCAGCGTGCTGACCGGCGTCGCGGTCTGGGCCTTCGCCCGCTACATGGGGCTGGACCTCGCGGCGGAATGGGGCGTCATCGCCTTCGTGCTCAACTACATCCCGTTCATCGGGCCGCTGATCGCGACCATCTTCCCGACCGCGGTCGGGCTGCTGCAGTTCGGATCCTGGCAGGCGGTGGTGACGATCTTCGCCGCGCTGCAGGTAATCCAGTTCCTGATCGGCTCCTACCTCGAGCCGCGGCTGACCGGGGCGCGCTTCGCCGTCTCGCCCTTCATGGTGCTGGTCGCGGTCTTCCTCGGCGCCTTCCTCTGGGGCATCCCGGGGGCCTTCATCGGCGTGCCGGTGCTGATCGCGGTCCTGACGCTGTGCGAACAGTTCGAGGGCAGCCGCTGGGTCGCGCGGCTGCTGTCGGGGCGCGTGCCGGAAGACGGGTAAAGGCGCGCCCGCCATCAGAAGGACCCGACCATCCCGCCCAGCAGGATGACCACGACGAGCGCCGCGAGCGACCCGCCGATGCCCACCACCACGATGTCCATGTAGCTCTCGCGGTGGGTGCAGCCGCAGACCGCGAGCAGCGTGATGACCGCGCCGTTGTGCGGCAGGATGTCGAGCGTGCCGGCGCCGATCACGGCGATCCTGTGCAGCAGGCCGGGGTCGATCCCCTCGGCTGCGGCCAGCGCCATGAAGGTCGGCCCCAGCGCCTCCAGCGCGATGGTGAGCCCGCCCGAGGCCGAGCCCGTCAGCGCCGCCAGCACGTTGGTCGCGACCGCGAGCGAGACGAGCGGCCCGCCGCCGATGCCGAGTACCCAGTCCCGCACGGCCTCGAAGGCCGGCATGGCGGCGACGACCGCGCCGAAGCCGACCAGGCTGGCCACGCTGAAGATCGGCAGCACCGCGGCATTAGCGCCGGCATCCATGGTTGCGCGGAGCGACGGGATGCGCCGCCCGTTCAGCGCCAGCAGCGCCACGATGGCGGCGGCCAGCGCCGTCGCGACCGCCCAGACGCCGGCCACGGCCGAGAGCGTCGTGCCCCCCCAGCGCGGCTCGGCCAGGAAGGCGGCATCGACGCGGGGCAGCACGACGAAGGACATCAGCAGGTTCACGACCACCACCACCACCAGGGGTGCGGCGGCGGCGGCGATGCCGGGCATGCGCTCCGTCGGTTCGCTGCGGTGGATCTCGGCCGGGTCGAATTCGCGGGCGGTCACGGCACGCTCGCGGATCAGGGGGTCGTCCACGACATCGTCGGCGCTGACGGCGCGTTCGTCGCCGAACCCCTCGCCGCGGGCACGCGCGGCGGCCTCGGCCCGGCCGAGCCACCAGAGGCCGATGCCGAGCATCACGGCCGAGGCGATGATGCCAAGCCCCGGCGCCGCGAAGGGCGTGGTGCCGAAGAAGGGCATCGGGATGGTGTTCGGGATGGCCGGCGTGCCCGGCAGCGCCGACATGGTGAAGGTGGAGGAGCCCACAATGATCGCGGCCGGCATCAGCCGGCGCGGGATGGCGGCGGCGCGGAACAGCGCGGTCGCCATGGGGGCCAGCACGAAATACGCGACGAACAGGCTGACGCCGCCGTAGGTCACGATGGCGCCGGCCAGCACGACGGCCAGCACCGCGCGCTCGGCGCCGAGCTTCTCGGTCATGAAGGCGGCGATGGCGTTGACCGACCCGCTGTCCTCCATGAGCTTGCCGAACAGCGCGCCCAGCAGGAACAGCGGAAAGAACTGCGCGACGAACCGCCCGGCGCTGCCCATGAAGGTCTGCGTCCAGTGCGCGAGCAGCGGTTCGCCCGCGAAGGCGGCCGCGATCAGTGCCGCCGCCGGGGCCAGCAGCAGCACGGACCAGCCGCGATAGGCCAGCCAGACGAGGACCGCGAGACCCGCGAGGATTCCGATCAGTCCCATCGTGTCACCTCGGGTCCAGCAGATGTTCGATCGGCAGCGTCGAGCGGTGCCCGAGCGCGTCGCCATGGGTGCCGAGGAAGGCGTCGGCCGCGGCCCGGCCTTCGTCGCGCAGCATGGTCAGGAAGTCCCATTCGGCGTTCAGCTTCGACGACGCGCCGAGGGCGGCCAGCATGTCGCTCCGGATCAGGTGGACGCGCATCCTGGCCCAATGCGCGTTCTTCTCGTTGCCCGGGTCGGCGACGTCGCGCAGCAGCGCGATCATGGCCAATTCCTTAAGCAGCACCGCGTTGAACGCGACCTCGTTCAGCCGGTTCAGGATGTCGCGGGCGGATTTCGGCACGCCCGGGCGTTCGACGGGGTTGATGCCGATGATGATGGTGTCGTCCGACACGCATTCGTTGATCAGCGGCGTCATGGTCGGGTTGCCGGAATAGCCGCCGTCCCAATAGGCCTGGCCGTCGATCTCGACGGCCTGGAACATCAGCGGCAGGCAGGCCGAGGCGAGCAGCGCGTCGGGCGACAGATCCGCGTTGCGGAAGATGCGCGGGCGCCCGGTGTGCACGTTCGTCGCCGTGACGAACAGCTTGATGGGGGAGGATGGTAGCCGCTCGAAATCCACGAGGTCCGCGAGGATCGCGGCCAGCGGGTTCGGCAGCCCGAAATCGAGGTCGTAGGGGGAGAAGACCCGCGTCGCGATGTCCATCGCGAGGTAGGCGGGCGAGTTGTCGAGCGTCCAGCGCCCGAGCAGGGCATCGAGGGGGCTGCGCTTCAGCGGACTCAGCGCCGCGGCCTCGGAAACGCGCCGCCAGAACGCCGCGAGCGCGGCGCGGGCACCCTCCCGCCCGCCCTCGAGATGGCCATGCGCGAGCACGACCGCGTTCATCGCCCCGGCCGAGGTGCCGGAGACCGCCTCGATCGTGAGCCGATCCTCCTCCAGCAGCCGGTCGAGGACGCCCCAGGTGAAGGCGCCGTGGCTGCCGCCGCCCTGCAGCGCGAGGTCGACGAGCAGGGTCTCGCGGGACCTGGCCGCAGCCGGCTTCCCGGTCGCGGTGGTCCTCGCCGGCGCGCGGGCGGTCTTGGCGGGCATGCGGGTCTCCAGCCGGGATGTGTGCGCTGCACAATGCGCGTTTCCTGTAGCCGCAGGAATCCTTCCGTGAAACCAAAACCGCGTGACGAGACCAAGGCTGCGCGGTCGTGCGGGACGCTCGGCACAGGTGGCGCATGAGGTGCATATTGTTGCCGGCAAAGGCCGCCCCCTACCGTCGCGGCGTGAATATCGCGGGACAAGGTGGCCGGGCCATGAGCCCACCGATCGGCAGGGGACGCGCAGGCGTCGCCTCGGCATGAGGCCGGCGGCGCGCAGGCTGGCCTTGCACTGCGCGGTGGCCCTCGCCGTCCTGCCGCTGCCGGCCGCGGCGCAGGGCAGCGCCGCCGATGCGGCGACCATCGCCGAGCTGCGCCGCCAGCTCGAGGAGATGCGGCGCCGGCTGGACCAGCTCGAAGCCCGCAGCGCGCCGCCGCCGGCCGCCCGGGCCGCGGTGGTGCCGGCCCGACCGCGCCCGTTCGCCCCCCGCCCCGCCGCCGCACCCGACGCCGAGGCCCGCGCCGCCGCGGCGGAGGCGCGCGCCGCTGCCGCCGAGGCGCGCGCGGCGCAACGCGATCTGGCCGCCGCCGCCTCGACGGCCGCAGGCCCGCCCGGCCTCGCGCCGCCCGACCCGATGGGCCGCCCCTTCGCGACCGAGGAGGCGCTGCGGGCCGACCTGCCCGGCGTCGCCTTCCGCGTGCCCGGCGCCGACACGCAGGTCCGGCTCTATGGCTTCGCCAAGCTGACCGCGCATTACGACCTCGGTCCGCGCAACCAGACCGACGCGCCGGCGCCGCAGACCGTCCCTCTCACGGGCAGTGCGGCGGACCGCCAGGGCGGTGACTTCATCATGGGCGCGCGCTTCAGCCGCTTCGGCGTCGACACCCGCACGCTGACGTCCTGGGGTACCTTGGAGACGCGGCTCGAGGGCGATTTCGGCGGCGGCGCGGCGACCTCGAACAATGCCGTCTTCCGGTTGCGCCAAGCCTGGGCGGAACTGGGCGACGAACGGCTACGCGTGCTGATTGGGCAAGCCAATTCGCTGTGGAACGAGGGTGTCTTCGAGACGCTGATCGACGCCACAAACCTCAACCAGTCCTTCGTCCGCCAGGCGCAGATCCGCCTCACGGGCCGGCTCACGGAGGGGCTGACCGGGCAGGTCTCGATCGAGGCGCCCGAGACCGCCTACACCTCGGCGGGCGGGGTCTTCACGCCGGGGGCGAGCCTGCAGGGCGGTGCCAGCCCCGCGGTCTCCTCGGTGCCGGACCTGCTCGGGCGCCTGACCTGGCGGCAGGACGGGATCGAGCTCGGCCTGCGCGGCATGCTGAGGCAGATCGAGATCCGCACGGACGGCACCGCGGCCGCGGCGCAGCCGGTGTCGGAAACCGCGCCTGGATGGGGCTTCGCCGGCCACGCGCGGCTGCCGATGGCGCTGCTCTGGGATGCTCTGGGGACGGACGAGATCGCCGCCATGGCCTTCTACGGCGAAGGCATCGGCCGCTATTTCGCCGGCCAGAGCTCGGGGCAGGATGCGCTGACGGACCTCGGCCTTCCGGGGGTCGTGGCGCCCGGGCTCGACACCGTCGCCTCCTACGGCGCGACCGTCGCCTACCGGCGGTTCTGGGCGACGACGCTGCGCAGCACCTTCTCCTATGCCTATGCGCGGGCCGACTATCCGTCCTATGCGCTCGGCTTCGCGCCGGGCTCGGCGCCGGCGCTCTCCCTGAACCGGGAGACGCAGCAGGCGATCGTGAACCTCATCTGGAGTCCCTTCGCCGAGGTGCGCAACGGCGTCTTCGGCAGCGGCTGGCTCGATGTCGGACTGGAATACGTGTTCACGCGGCGCGACCTCTATGGCGGCGCGGCCGCGGCGGGGGCGGCAGGGGTCGGACATGGGATCGCGAACCGCATCCTCTTTGCGGCCATCGCCCGGTTCTGATGGCGGGCCGGGGCCCTTCCGCGCAGACGAACGCGCGATCGCATAATCCCGTTTTATTGCACATGCGTTTAGCCTACCGCCGCCGCTGGGTCCCGCCCGCAGCCGGCCGAAGCGCCAGGGAGCCACGAGGGATATGACGGTACGGAACAGGACGGCAGGGAACGATGCGAGATGCGCGGCGACCGTCCTTTGGCGGCTTCCGCTCCTCCTCGCCATCCTGCTGCAGACGGCCTGCGCGAACATCGACCGCGGTGACCCGCCGCCCGGCCGCACGGCCGAGAGCATCCGGATCCTCGGCCTGCCGAATGCCCGGTTCTGGTTCGATTCGGACCCCGGCGCGATCAGCCGCGAAATCAGCATGATGGAGGAACGTCAGGCCGCGGCGTTGCCCGCGGGCCGGCGCGGCGGGCTGCCGCCCGCGAACTACCTGGCGCTGTCCGGCGGCGGCGACAATGGCGCCTTCGGCGCCGGGCTGATGGCGGGCTGGACGCAAACCGACCGCCGGCCGGTCTTCGACCTGGTGACCGGCATCTCCGCAGGCGCGCTGATCGCGCCCTTCGCCTTCCTCGGCCCGGATTACGACCCACAACTGCGGGAGGTCTTCACCGAGGTCGCGCCGCGCGATGTCGTCCTGCTGCGCGGCCGTCTGCGCGCCGTACTGTTCGGGGAGGCGCTGGCCGACACCTCGCCGCTCTATGCCCTGATCGAGCGGCATGTGAACGACGCGATGATGGCCGCCGTCGCGCGCGAATACGGGAAGGGGCGGCTGCTGCTGATCGGCACGACGAACCTCGACCTGGGCCGGCCGGTCTTCTGGAACATCGGCGCCATCGCGGCGAGCGGCCAACCCGGGTCGCTCGACCTGTTCCGCCGCATCCTGCTCGCCTCCGCCTCCATCCCCGGGGCCTTCCCGCCGGTGCTGATCGACGTCGAGGACGCCGGGCGCCGCTACCAGGAGATGCACGTTGACGGCGGCGCCGCGCTGCAGATGTTCCTCTACCCGACGCTGGTCGACGGCCGGGAGCCCCGGTCGCGGCGCCAACGCACCGCCTGGATCGTGCGGAACGGGCGGCTCGACGTGGAATGGGCCACGACGAACCGGTCGATCCTGTCCATCACCGGGCGGTCGGCATCGACGCTGCTGCATTTCAGCGCCGTGAACGACATCCTGCGCATCTACCTCGCGACGCAGCGCGACGGGGTCGCCTTCCGCCTCGCCTACATCGGCCCGGAATTCCAGGAGACGCGCGACGAGCCCTTCGACAACCGCTTCATGCGGGCACTCTTTGCCCATGGGGAGGCGCAGGGCCGCGCCGGCGACCGGTGGCGGGACAGGGTGCGGACCATCGGCTCGATCGAGCCCGCGCGTCCGGCGCCTTAGAGGTGGCGCCTGTCGCACGGAGCGGCTTCGCGGCTTCTGCGATCGGATACCGACCTTCGGACGAGGGTGCGGGACGTCACGTCAAGCCGGGGAACGCGGGGCAAATGCGAGTGCGGCGCAAAGGCGTCTAGTCTGGCTCGGGCTGGATGACCGGGCGTCGCCCCATGGCGGCACGGGGGAGGACCGCACGGCATGACGCGACAACGCTTATCGTCCCCTCCACATCGCCCTCTGCCTGCGCGCGCCTGAAGACCGACGTCCGGAGAGACCATGGACACGCTCAATGCCGTCCTCGCCCGCATCGACGCCGATGCCGATGCCGCCCTCGAGCGGCTTTTCGCGCTGCTGCGGATCCGGTCGATCTCGACCGACCCGGCCTATGCGGCCGAATGCAAGGCCTGCGCGGACTGGCACGCCGCCGACCTCGCCTCGATCGGCTTCGAGGCGACGGCGCGGCCGACGCCGGGGCATCCGATCGTGGTCGGCCATCATCGCGCGGGGAACGGCCCCTCGGCGCTGTTCTACGGCCATTACGACGTGCAGCCGGTCGACCCGCTCGACCTCTGGGACCACGACCCCTTCGAGCCCAGGATCGAGACGCGCGCGGACGGCACCAAGGTGATCCGCGGCCGCGGCGCGTCCGACGACAAGGGCCAGGTGATGACCTTCATCGAGGCCTGCCGCGCCTGGAAGGCGGTGACGGGCAGCCTGCCCGTCCCGCTGACGGTGCTGCTGGAGGGGGAGGAGGAATCGGGCGGCGTCAACCTGCCGCCCTTCCTGCGGGCGAACGCGGCGGAGCTGAAGGCCGACATCGGCCTGATCTGCGACACCAACATGTGGGACCCGGCGACGCCCGCCATCCAGACCATGCTGCGCGGCCTCTGCGGGGAGGAGATCATCATCACCGCGGCCGACCGGGACCTCCATTCGGGCTTCTACGGATCGGCCGCCGCAAATCCGAACCACATCCTGGCGCGGATCATCGCCGACCTGCGTGACGCGGACGGCCGGATCACGCTGCCCGGCTTCTACGACGGCGTGCCGGAACTGCCCGAGGCGCTGCGCCGGCAGTGGGACAGCCTGGAGTTCGACGCCGGCGCCTTCCTCGGCGCGGTCGGCCTGTCCGTGCCGGCCGGGGAGAAGGGGCGCAGCGTGCTGGAGATGACCTGGTCGCGCCCGACCTGCGAGGTGAACGGCATGGGCGGCGGCTACCAGGGCGCGGGCTTCAAGACCGTGATCCCCTCGGTCGCCTCGGCCAAGATCTCCTTTCGGCTGGTGTTCGACCAGGACCCGCACAAGGTGCGCGCGGCGTTCCGGGACTTCGTGCGCGCCCGCGTGCCGGCCGACTGCAAGGTCGAGTTCCTCGAGCACGGCTCGGGCAGCGCCATCCGCTTCCCGATCGAGGACGCGGCCTTCGGCAAGGCGCGGGATGCGCTGACCGCGGAATGGGGCAAGCCCGCGGTCTTCATCGGCGGCGGCGGCTCCATCCCCGTGACGGCGGAACTCAAGCAGGCGCTCGGCATGGACGTGATCCTCGCCGGCTTCGCGCTGGAGGACGACCGGATCCACAGCCCGAACGAGAAATACGACCTGCACTGCTTCCGACACGGCATGCGGTCCTGGGCGCGCATCCTGCACGCGCTGGCCTCCTGACGTGAGCACGGCAGCCGAGGCGCCCAAGACGGCGATGCAGAAACTGCTCGACGCGGTCGAGCGCGTGGGCAACCGCGTGCCCCACCCGGTCATGATCTTCGTCTACCTCATCGTGATCGTGATCGCGCTCTCGGCCGTGCTGGGCCTGATGGGCGTCGAGGTCCGCTACCAGGCCTACAACCCCGCGACGGGGGACATCGAGCCCGCCTACACCGCGGCGCGCAGCCTGCTGACGGTGGACGGCATCCGCTTCATGTTCACGGGCGTCGTCCAGAACTTCATGAACTTCAACGCGGTCGGCGTCATCATCGTGGCCATGGTCGGCGTCGGCGTTGCCGAGGAAGCGGGCCTGGTCAAGGCGCTGATCCGCAAGCTCGTGGTGGTGGCGCCGGCCGGGGCGCTGACCTACATCCTGGTCTTCGTCGGCATCGTCTCCTCCATCGCCGCCGATGCCGGATACCTCGTGCTGATCCCGCTGGCGGCGGCGGCCTTCATCAGCGTGGGCCGCCACCCGCTGGCGGGGCTGGCGGCGGCCTTCGCGGCGGTGGCCTCGGCCTTCCTGGTCAACATCCTGATCGTGCCGACCGACGGCATCCTGACGGAGATCACCAACGACGCGATCCGCCTGGTGAACCCGAACGTCTCGATCGACCTCGCGGCCAACGTCTGGTTCTCGATCGGCTCGGTCGTGCTGCTGACCATCCTGATCGGCGTGATCACCGAGAAGGTGATCGAGCCCCGCCTCGGCCCCTACACGGGCGACTACCAGGTGCCGGGCGAGACCGGGCTTTCGGAGGACGAGTACCGCGGGTTGCGCTACGCGCTGTTCGGCCTGCTGGGCGTCTTCGCCTTCCTGGCGCTGCTCACGCTGCCGCCGGGCGCGCCGCTGCGGCACCCGGAGACCGGGGCGATCATCGGCGCCTCGCCCTTCATGAACAGCCTGATCGTCTCGATCGCGCTGGTCTTCCTGGTCTGCGGCGTCGGCTACGGGCTCGGTGCGCGCACCATGACCACGACGAACGACGTCGTGGCGGCCATGCAGAAGGCGATCTCGGGCCTCGCTGGCCTGATCCTGCTTCTGCTGGTGATCAGCCAGTTCATCGCCTTCTTCAACTACACGAACATGGCGACGCTTGCGGCCGTCTCGCTCGCGCGCGTGCTTCAGCAGATGAACCTCGACGCGCTCTGGCTGCTGATCGGCTTCGTGCTGGTGGTGTTCCTGCTCGACCTCGTGATCACGGCGGCGATCGCGAAATGGGCGATCTTCGCGCCCATCTTCGTCCCCCTGCTGATGCAGCTCGGCGTCGAGCCCGAGGCGGTGCTCGCGGCCTATCGCGTGGGCGACAGCCCGATGAACTCGATCACGCCGCTCAACGCCTATTTCGCGATGATCGTGACCTTCGCGATCAAGTACCAGAAGGATGCGGGCGTCGGCACGGTCATTGCGCTGATGCTGCCCTACGTGATGGTGATCTGCGTGGTCTGGACGGCCTTCCTCGCGGCATGGCACCTGCTTGCCCTGCCCTGGGGCCTCTGATGCATGGCGTCCTCACGCCCCACCCGACGCGCCATCCTCGCGGCGTGCCTCGCGTTCGCGGCGGCCCCGGCCGCGGCGCAGCAGCGCGGCCGGCCGGACCCGAACCCGGACGCCTCGATCGAGATCGAGCAGGTCCGGGTCGGCGTGCTGGCGCTGGGCGGGTCGGTCGGCGGCGGGCGGCTCCGCTTCCGCGGGGAGGAACACCGCTTCACGGTGCGCGGGCTCGAATTCGGCAGCGTCGGCGTCTCCTCGCTCTCGGCGCGGGGGGAGGTTTTCGGCCTGCGGCGGCTCGAGGACTTCGCCGGCCGCTACACCGAACAGGTGGAGCCGCGCGACCGCGCCGTCGGCCCGGGGCCAGAGACGCGCTGGCTGCGCAATGCCGCCGGCGTCCGGCTCCGACTGCGGACCGAGCGGTCGGGCGGGCAGCTCCGCTTCAACGAGGCCGGGATCACGATCGAGCTCCGCTGATGGGCCGCGACCGATGATCGACGGCTTCCTCGTCGCCAAGCTGATCAGCTTCTGGCTGTTCGGCTTCTCGACCCTGATCACCATCATCAATCCCTTCGGGATCGCCTTCGTCTTCCACGACATGACGCGCTGGCTGACGGCGCGCGAGCGTGCGCGGCTGGCGCGCCAGATCGGCATCAATTCCTTCGTCGTGCTGGTGGTGGCGCTGTTCCTGGGGTCGCGCGTGCTGTCCTTCTTCGGCATCTCGCTCGAGGCGCTGCGGATCGGCGGCGGGCTCGCCGTCGCCGCGTCGGGCTGGACCATGCTGCGCGCGCAGCCCGAGGCGTCGAAGGCCCCCCAGGCGATGGACACCGCGCCGATCGAGCGAATGGCCTTCTTCCCGCTGACGCTGCCGCTGACCACGGGGCCGGGGTCGATCGCGGCCTCCATCGCGCTCGGTGCCGAGCGGACGGCGGAGACGCAGGGCGTGCTGCTGGTCAGCGCGATCTCCTCGGTGCTGGTCGCGGCCTCGGTTGCGGCCTGCGTCTGGATTGCCTACGCCTATTCCGAGGCGATCGCGCGGCGGATCGGCCCGCAGGGGACGCTGGTCGCGACCAAGCTCACGGCCTTCCTGCTGCTCTGCATCGGCGTGCAGATCATCCTGACCGGGGTGACCGACGCCCTGCGGCTCCTGCTGGCCGCGCGCGCGTGACCACGGACCGCGCACCGGGAGAATGCCGATGAACAACGACCTGCTGATCGTCCTGGCCCTGCTTGGCGCCGCCATCGCGATGTTCGTGGCGAACCGCCCGCGCATGGACGTCGTCGGTGTGCTCATGATCGTGGCCCTGCCGCTGACCGGCGTGCTCACGATCAACGAGGCCCTGGCCGGCTTCTCGGATTCGGTCGTCGTGCTGCTCGCGGCGCTGTTCATCATCGGGGATTCGCTCGTGCGCACCGGCGCTGCGCAACGCGTTGGCGACCTCATCAGCGCGCGCGCCGGCGGCAGCCCCACGCGGCTCATGATCATGATGATGGTGGCGCCGGCGATCCTCGGCGCCTTCATGAGCTCGACCGCCGTGGTCGCGATCTTCATCCCGATCGGGCTGCGCATCTGTCGCTCTCTGGACCTGGCCCCGAGCCAGCTCATGATGCCCCTCTCGGTCGCGGCGCTGATCAGCGGCATGATGACGCTGGTCGCGACGGCGCCGAACCTCGTCGTCAGTGCCGAGCTAGTGCGCCAGGGGCACGAGCCCTTCGCCTTCTTCGCCTTCACGCCCTTCGGCGTGCCGATCCTGGCGCTGGCGGTGGCCTACATGCTCTTCGCGCGACGCATGCTGCCCGACCGGCGCGTGACCGCGGGCCGCCGCCGCCCGGCGCCGAGCCTTGCGGAGTGGGTCGCCAAGTACAGCCTCGAGGGGCGGATCTGTCGCGTGCGCGTGACGGCGGGATCCGACCTGGTGGGCCGCTTGCCGGAGGGGGAGGGGCTGCGACGGGAGGGGGTGAGCCTTCTCGCGATCGAACGCCGGGGCAGGCTCGCGACCGAAATCGTCAAGCCGGCGCCGGGCATCGAGATCCTGGCGGGCGATGTCCTGCTGATCGACGTGCGCGCCAGCACTGCGCGGATCGAGGAGCTTCTCGTCCTCCACGCGGCCGAGATGCTGCCGATCGAGGGCGGCGTCTTCTCCGCCATCCCGTCGCAGGAGATCGGCATGGTCGAGGCGCTGGTTCCGCCCGACTCGCCCCTGATCGGCAGCACCGTGCTCGAGGCGCGGATACGCAGCGAGCATGGGCTCACCGTCGTCGGGCTGCGCCACGGCAACAGGGTTGCAGGACCCGAACTGCTGGAGGAGAAGCTGAAGGCCGGCGACACGCTGCTGCTGACGGGGTTCTGGTCGGACATAAGGCGCCTCGGGGCGGATGGGCACGAGCTGGTCGTGCTCAACCTGCCGGCCGAACATGCGGAGATCCTTCCCGCGGCCGGCCGCGCGCCCTTCGCCGCGAGTATCCTGGGGCTGTTCGTCGTCACCATCGTTGCCGGATGGCTGCCGACCGTCCATGCGGCGCTGATCGCCTGCCTGCTGCTCGGCCTGACGCGCTGCATCGACCTGAACAGCGCCTACGCCGCGATCTCGTGGAAAAGCCTCCTGCTGATCGTCGGCATGCTGCCCTTCGCCATCGCGTTGCAGCGGACTGGCGGCGTCGACCTGGCGGCGGAGTTCGTGGTCTCGGTGGCCGGGGAGGCAGCGCCGCGCGTCCTCCTCGCGATCATCTTCGTCGTCACGGCGCTGCTCGGGCTCTTTATATCGAACACAGCGACGGCGGTGCTGATGGCGCCGGTCTCGCTGGCAATCGCGCAGGATATCGGCGCCTCGCCCTATCCGTTCGCTATGGTGGTCGCGCTCGCGGCCTCGACCGCCTTCATCACGCCCATCGCCTCCCCGGTGAACACGCTCGTGGTCGGTCCCGGCAACTACAGCTTCGTGGATTTCGTGAAGGTCGGCGTGCCCTTCACCGTGGTGGTCCTGGCCATCGCCGTGCTGCTGGTGCCGATCATCCTGCCGCCCTGATTCGCGCGGTCAGTCCTCCCGCAGCCGCCCGCCCTCGATGCGCAGCGTCCTGTCGTGGAACCGGGCCACGGCCGGGCGATGCGCGATCGAGACGATGGCCGTGCCCGGCAGCGCGGCCTTGAGGCGTGCATAGAGCCGTTCCTCGGCCTCGGGGTCGAGGCTCGCCGTCGCCTCGTCGAGGAACAGCCAGTCGGGCTTCAGGAGCAGGGCGCGGGCCAGCGCGAGCCGCTGCTGTTCCCCGCCCGACAGGCGCTGCGCCCAGGCGCCGGCCTCCTGCAGACGCGGCACGAGATGCGGCAGTTCCGCCGCCTCCAGCGCGGCGGCCGCCTCGGCGTCGGTGAAGCCGGCTGCGTCCTCGGGGTAGCAGACGGCGCGCTTCAGCGTCCCCAGCGGCAAATAGGGCCGCTGCGGCAGGAACAGGGCGCGGCCCGTGGCCGGCAGGTCAACACGCCCCGCGCCGAACGGCCAGATGCCCGCGATGGCCCGGAACAGCGTCGACTTGCCGAGGCCCGAGGCGCCGGTGAGGACCACCGACTGCCCGGGCGCCACCTCGGCCGCGGCACCTTCGATCAGCAGGCGGCCATCGGGCAGCGCCAAGGTCACGTCGCGCAGTGCGAGGCCTGGCGCCGTGCCGGGGGCCGCGACCGGCCCGGCCTCGGCCGTCCGTGCGCGGCGGACCGCGGCGGCAAAGCCCGTCAGGCGCTCGACCGTCGCGCGCCATGCGGTCAGCCGCGCGTAGGATTCGACGATCCAGGACAGCGCCCCCTGCACCTGCCCGAAGGCGGAGGACGTCTGGATCAGCCCGCCGAGCGGGATGCGCCCGGCGAAATAGGCAGGCGCCGCGACGACGATCGGGAAGACCACCGCGACCTGGCCGTAGCCCGCGGTGAAGAAGGTCAGGCGCTTGGTGGCCGTCATGATCCCGCGCCAGTTCGCGACCAGCGCGCCGAAGCGCTCGGTCAGCCCGCGCCGCTCGTCGGCCTCCCCGCCATGCAGCGCGATGCCCTCGGCGTTCTCGCGGAAGCGCACCAGCGCGTAGCGGAAATCGGCCTCGACCTTCTGTTGCAGGAAGTTCAGCCCGATCAGCGGCCGACCGATCAGATGCGCGAGCCAGGTGCCGAGCGCGGCATAGAGCAGCGCGACCCAGACCATGTAGCCCGGGATCTCGACGCCCAGCACGCTGAGCGGCCCCGAGAGCGACCAGAGCACCACGACGAAGGAGGCGAGCGTGACCACGGCATTCATCAGCCCGAGGCCGAGCGCCAGCGTGTCGTCCACGAACATCCGCACATCCTCGGCGATGCGCTGGTCGGGGTTGTCCGTCGCCTGGTCGGTCAGCGACATGCGGTAATAGGCGCGCTTATCCAGCCACTGCGCCAGGTAGACCTCGGTCAGCCAGCGCCGCCAGCGGATCTCGAGCGCCTGGCGGAGATAGAGCTGGTAGACCGCGATCAGAATGTAGAGCAGCGCGATGACGGCGAAGCCGGGCAGCAGCCCTTCGTCCGCGGTGCGGTGCCAGGTGAACAGCAGGGCGGCGAAGCCCTCGGGGTCCTTCGCCTCCAGCGTGTTGTAGAAGGCGCGCTGCCAGTAGGTCAGCAGCACCGTCATGCCGACCAGCGAGAGGTTCAGCGCGACGACGAGCGCGAGGAGCCCGCGCGCGGCCCAGCGCTCCTCGCTCGACCAATAGGGGCGCGCCAATGCCCAGGCATCGCGCAGGAAGGGGCCGATGCGGCGCATGGCGCGGTCCCTCAGCGCTGGCGCAGCCGGTCCTCGAAGGCCACGAGCCAGGCCATCACCCGCGCCCGGTTGGCGCCGAGGTCCGACCAGCCCAGCAGGCTGCGCGAATAGAGCCAGAGGCCGGTGCCGTCGCCGATGGGCGCGACCTCGGCCACCACGATGTCGGGGTAGTTCATCAGCCGCGTCCGAGCGACCCATTGCGCCTGCCGGCGTTCGGGGTACTCGGCCAGGGCGAAGGTGCGCGGCTGCGCGGCCGCGGTCGCGCGGATCGCGGCGAAGGCTTCGTCCGCCGTCACGGGGAAGGGGTCGTGGTGAAGGTGCCCCGCGCCCGGCGCCGTGCTCGGCGTCAGCAGGCAGGTGTTGGGGGAGGGCGGCAGCGCGAGCGTCGCGAAGTCGACCGGCGCGGCGGGCGGCACGCCGGCGGCGCCGCGGGAGAACAGCAATCCGAGCATCAGCGGGTCCTCAGGCGGATGACGCCGCGAATCTCCGTCGCCGGATCCACGGGCTTCCCCTTGCGCAGGATATCGATCCGGCCCTCGCGCGCCAGCACGGTGGCTTCCCGGCGGATTCGGGCCATCAGCGGGCGCCAGTCCTCGGGCGAGAGTGCGCGCGCGACCTCGGACGGGCAGATGCTCCTGTCAGCGCCGCGTTCGGCGGTGAGCGCCAGGATGGCGTCGCGGATCGCGGGCTCGCTCATGGCGCGACCCAGCTTGCGGCGAGCCGCCCCGCAGCATCCCAGGCGAAGCGCGCGCGGCGATGCCCCGCATGGGCGAGCAGCAGCCAGTCCAGGCTGTCCATCCGGAGCACGAGCACGGCGAAGTTGTCGCGGGCGGTGCCGACCTCGGCCGGCGAGGCCGGGGGCGCCGCGACCTCGGCGCCGGGTGGGTGTTCGGTCGCGTAGGTCAGGCGCGACATCGCCCGGCTCGCGGTCCAGGCCTCGTCCGCCACGGCATCGTCCAGGTGCAGCGTCGCCTTGGCGCCGAGGCGCAGCTGCACGCGGGCGCCGGCGTCGTAGCCGTGCAGCATGACGCGCGGCTCGGTCAGGACCTCGGCGGCCTTGGCGCTGCGCCGGTCGGTGTGGATGCGCAGGCGCCGCGCCGCGGGGTCGAAGGCACGCAGCACGACGGTGCGCAGGTTGGGCGTGCCGTCCGTGCCGCGCGTCGCCAGCGTCGGCGTATGGAAGGGGCTCCGCCGGTCGGCGACGCCGCGCGCGAGCAGCGCGAAGGCCTGCGCCAGAGCGCCCTCCGGCGTCGCGGGTGGGGCGGGGGCGGTCATGGCGCCAAGAGAGCGGCCAGTGCCGCGCCGCTGTCCCAGGCCGCCTCCGCGCGGCCGGCCAGGCACCAATCCCCCGCCAGCCCGATCCGCGACCCGGCATCCCAGAGGCAGGGCGCACCGAGCGGCGCCTCCAGCAGCGAATAGCGCCAGCGATGCGCCGCCGCCCAGGCCGGCGCGGGCAGTGGCACACGCGCGAGGCCCGCGAGTTCGGCCAGCAGCGGCGCGACGACCTCGGCGGCCGGGCGCTCGAGATTGGCGCGGGTCCAGGCCGGCCCCGCCTGCACGACCCAGCATCCGGCGCCGGCATCACGCCCCGGCTTGGCGGAGTCCCGCGCCGCCCAGCCGATGGCGTGGCCCTCGGGCCGCAGCGTATCGGGCAGCGGCAGCGGCGCGTCGAAATGCGCCATGACGGTCCAGCAGGGGGCGTAGCGGACGGGGGCGAGCGCGGCGCCGAAGGCAGGCAGGAGCGCTGCCGCCTGCGGCGCCGGCAGGGCGACGAGCACGGCGGAGAATGGGCCGTCCTCGACGGGCGCCGTTACCGGCAGGGGCGCGCCGGGCCTGGCCTCCTTCGCGTCCCAGTGGCGGATGGTCCAGGCGCCGGGGCGGCCCCTGACCTCGCCGACATGGCGCCCGGCCGTGAGCGGCAGGGCGCCGAGCAGTGCGCGCGGCAGCGCCGACATGCCGGGCATCCCGACCCGGCGTTCCGCATCCGGCCAGGGCTGCGCGCCGGCCTCGGCCAGAGCGGCGGCGAAGCCGGGGCCGGCGGCGCGCAGGTACTGCGCCCCGTGGTCGAACTGCAGGCGCTGCCCGCCATGCTCGGCCCGCCGCGTCGCGAGGCGCCCGCCCGCGGCGCGGCCCTTGTCGAACAGGCGCACGGCATGGCCGCGCGCGGCAAGGCTGCGGGCGGCCGAGATGCCGGCGAGCCCGGCGCCGATGATGGCGATGCAGTCGGTCATGCCCGCGGGTATGGCGTGATCCTGGCCGCGCGCAAGCCCGCCGGCCGTCCAGGCCGACGGGCCGGCCGCGGATCAGGTTGTCGCGCGCTCAACGCGCGGGCCCTGTCCGGGCAGGGCGGCGATCTCCCGGATGATCTTGCGCCGCACCGCGCCGGCGAAGCTCGCATAGCCCTCGGCCACCATGAGGAAGGCGCCGGGGCCGCCGATCACCTGGTCGCGGAAGTATTCGTCGACCGGCGGCAGTCCCGCGAGCAGCACGGAGGGCTGCGGCGTGCGGTCCAGCACCGCGAGCCCGTTCAGCACGATGCCCTGCTCCAGTGCCTCGTCGCGCGCGGCGGCGAGCGGCCGCCCGGAATTGTTCACCCCGTCGCCGGAGATGTCGACGACGCGGCGCAGCCCCTCGAACCGTTCCCCGAAGCGCCGCGCGGCGAAGTCGATGGCGCCCGAGATCGACGTGTAGAGATGCGTCTCCCGCGGGGCGGCGTCCAGCGCGGCTGCGAAGCCCTCGCAGGCTGCCGCGCCGTCGAGGCGCGTCCAGGGCACGAGCGTCCGCTGGTAGTTCCAGTCCGACCAGGTGAAGAGCGTGACGGCGATGGCGCCGAGCGGGCCGCCGGCGATGCCCTCGGCCAGGCGGGGATCGCGGAAGGCGGTGGCGTAGCCCTGCATCTGCATCTCCATCTCCTCGGCATCGACGGAGCGCGAGACATCGACGGCGAGGACGAGCTCGACATCGACCTCCTGCACCGCGCGGGCGGGGCGTCCGGCGAGCAGCGCGGGCGTGGCGAGCGTCGTGGCAAGAAGGAGGCGGCGGGACAGGGGACGCGGCATGGAACCCTCCTGGATGGGGGCCATGCGTCCGGCGGTCTGTCCTTCCCTGACGCCGTCGTGACCGAGGGCGCAAGGAGAACAATCGCAGAACTTTGTGCTGCGTCGCAACAGAAATCTTCGCTTGGCAGGCGCCCCGGGGATCACCCGGGGCAGTGCCGCCGGCCGGCGCGACGTCAGGCCGCGAAGGGGTCCCGTGCGCCGAGCGTGCTGAAGCTGCCCGCAGGCTTCAGCTCGGCCAGGGTCTGGTCGATCGAATGCGCGTCGCCGCCGGTGCGCGGGCTTTCGAGCGGAACCACGCGCCCGAGCCAGTTGCCGACCATGCCGGTGTGGTTGATTGGGTCGTTGCGAACCTTCAGGCAGGTGATGCGCGGGCGGTTCCGGAGATAGGCGGACTCGACGCCGGTGACGCGCGTGACGGCGGGGGCCGAGATTCCGACCGCATCCACGCCCATCCGCGCCGCGACGCATTGTGCGATGCCGCCGCCGAGCGAATGGCCGGTGATGTAGAGCCGGTCGCCCCGGCCCATGACGGCGCGGGCATTGCGCACCAGGTCCTCGGCGCAGGCGATCTGGTGCCAGAGCACGGCGGTGCCGGCCAGCGCCACCAGCGGGCTCACGATGGTCGAGAGGCCGCCGCCGAAGCCGGCATCGGCGACGAGGTCCGCGCCGCCGGTGTCGGTCGGCTGCGTGCCGGCCACCGCCACCACCCAGTCGAGCCCGCCGCCATTCGCGGCGCGGTAGATGGCGCCCTGGAAGCCGGACATTCGCTGGTCGGTCTCGCCGAAGCGCGCGTAGGCGCCGACGGCGCTGGCCTGGATGTCATAGGCGGCGACGCAAAGGGCGGCGAAGCTGCGGAAGGGGATGAAGGCGGGCATGGCTCGGATAGCTCGTCGCTGCGGGTTGATCGCTGCGCGCGAGATTGCCGCATCCCGCCGCGACCGTCAGTGAAGCCTTTCGGACCGCGTCAGAACCCGCCGCCGGCCGCGAGCCAGGCCGCTTCCGCCGCGGTGCTCTCGCGCCCGAGCGCCGCGTTGCGGTGCGGGAAGCGGCCGAAGCGGGCGATCACGGCGCGGTGCCGCCAGGCGTAGTCGATCGTGCCCCCGGGCCTGGCGTGCGCGGGGTCGTCGCGCAGCCCCTCGAACAGCGCGACCGAGAGGTCCTGGTCGGCCATCGATTCCGAGTGCTCGAAGGGGAGGTAGAGGAAGGCGCGCTGCGTCGGCGTGAGGACGCGGTCGAAGCGCCGGGCGAGGACCGCGTCGCGCGCGATGTCGCGCATCAGCGGGTCGGCCGCGAAGGCCTCGGCGGCGCCGCGGTAGAGGTTGCGCGGGAACTGGTCGAGCAGGATGGCGAGCGCGAGCGCGCCCTCGGCCGTGTCCGCCCAGCCCGAATGGGCGCCGGTGCGCGCTGCGGCGACGTCGGCGCCGAAGCGGTCCCGGATGGCGGCGTCGAAGGTATCGTCGCGCTTGAACCAGGCTTCGCGCCAGGCATCGGGGCCGTCGGCGAACCAGAAGGCCAGCACATCCTGCGGTGTCGTCATGTGAGCGCCCTCTCCAGCAGTCGGACGGAATGCAGCGCCTCGCGGCCGGCGAGGTCGGCGATCTGGTGACGGCAGGAGGTGCCGTCGGCGACGATGAAGGCGCCAGGCGCCGCGGCGCGCACTGCCGGCAGCAGCGCGAGTTCCGCCATCGCCTTCGAGGCCCCGAGCGTTTCCGCCTGGTAGCCGAACGCGCCCGCCATGCCGCAGCAGGACGATGCGATGGGTGTCACCTTCAGCCCTGGGATGCGCCTGAGCAGGGCCACCGCGGGGGTGAAGGCGCCGAAGGCCTTCTGGTGGCAATGGCCGTGGATATGGGCCTCGGCCTCCAGCGGCTTCAGCGGCAGCACCGCCTTCTCGCGGTCGAGGAACTCCGACAGCAGGAAGGCGCGGGCGGCCAGGGCGCGCGCGGGCTCGCCCGGCAGCAGCGCGAGGAATTCGTCGCGGAGCGTGGTGAGCGAGGAAGGCTCGATTCCGATGACCGGGGAGGTGAAGGCGGACAGCGCCTCCAGCGTCCGCCGCGCCTCGGCGCGCGCCTTCTCGACCAGCCCGGCGGCGAGCAGCGTGCGCCCTTCGTCGAGCGGCCGGGCGCCGCGCGGCGGCCGGGCCACGGCTGGGTCGTAACCGGCGGCGCGCAGCACGCGGATGGCGGCGCGCAGGTTCTCCGGCTCGAAATAGCGGTTGAAGGCGTCGGGCAGCAGGATGACCTCGCCCGCGCGGCCATCGGGCGCGCGCAGTTCGGCGTCGTGGAAGGCTCCCCAGGCGAAGCGCGGCAGCGACCGTTCGGCGGCGAGGCCGAGCACGCGTTCCGACAGCGCGGCGAGGCCCGGGATGCTGTCGCGCGCATTGGCGACCGGCGGCAGCAGCGAGGCGAAGCGCGCCCAGCGCGGCAGTGTCGCGACGATCCGGTCCCGCCAGGAGATGCCGTGCGCCTTGGCGCGCGCTGCCAGCACCTCGATCTTCATGCGCGCCATGTCGACGCCGGTCGGGCATTCGCGCTTGCAGCCCTTGCAGGAGACGCAGAGCGCCATCGCCGCGGCCACCTCATCCGAGGCGAGGGCGCCCGCGCCCAACTGGCCGGTCAGCGCCAGGCGCAGCGTGTTGGCGCGCCCGCGCGTGAGGTGCTGCTCGTCCCGCGTCGCGCGCCAGGACGGGCACATGACGTTCGCGTCGAACTTCCGGCAGGTGCCGTTGTTGTTGCACATCTCGACCGCGCCGAGCAGGCCGCCGAGGGGCCCCGGGTGCTCGGACCAGTCGAGCACCGGCGTGACCTGCGGGTCCGCCGCATAGCCGGGCGCGTAGCGGAACAGGGAACGGTCATCCATCCGCGGCGCGCGCACGACGCGCCCCGGGTTCATAAGGGCCGCCGGGTCAAAGGCGTCCTTCACCGCCTCGAAGGCGCGGGCGATTCGGGGGCCGAACATCGTCTCGTTGAATTCGGACCGCACGATGCCGTCGCCGTGCTCGCCGGAATGGCTGCCCTTGTATTCGCGCACGAGCGCGAAGCATTCCTCGGCGATGGCGCGCATCTTCCGCACGTCCTCGCCGTCCTTCATGTTCAAAACGGGGCGGACATGCAGGCAGCCGACCGAGGCATGCGCGTACCAGGTGCCCTTGGTGCCGTGCCTCGCGAACACGTCGTTCAGCTTTTCGGTGTAGTCGGCGAGGTCGGGGAGCGCCACGG
Source organism: Roseomonas sp. HF4 (assembly GCF_005222755.1). Classification (GTDB taxonomy): domain Bacteria; phylum Pseudomonadota; class Alphaproteobacteria; order Acetobacterales; family Acetobacteraceae; genus Neoroseomonas. Next base: position 115,753 of record NZ_STGD01000002.1, on the reverse strand, counting down.
CGCAATCCTCGATGAAGGACACCGGCTTCCCGTCGCCCTTCATGGACATCATGATGTTGAGCCCGGCCTCGCGGACCTCGGCGATCGCGGCCTGGAAGCCGGCGTCGGTCGCGCGCACCACCGCGCCGGGGAAGCCGAGGTCGGCCATCATCTCCTCCAGCCGGTCCAGCGCCTGCAGAAGGGGCGCGTCGTCGTGGCCGTGGAATTCGACGATCAGCAGGCTGTCCGGCTCGCCCTTCAACATCCGGTCGATGGTGGCGCGGTAGATCGGGATGGAACGGCCGAGGTCGATCATCGTCCGGTCCACCAGCTCCACCGCCTCCGGGTCCAGCGTGACCAGGTGCTGGGACGCCGCCATGGCGGCGCGGAAGGTGGGGAACTGGCAGATGCCGAGCGCCTTGCGCGGCTTGATCGGCCACAGTTTCAGGTCGAGCGCGGCGGAGAAGGCCAGCGTGCCTTCGGAGCCAACCAGGAGGCGCGCGAGGTTGCCACGGCCCTCGGCGCGGGCGGCCGGTGTCAGACTCTCGATGTTGTAGCCGCCGACGCGGCGCAACTGGTTCGGGAAGCGGGCGGCGATCTCCTCCGCTTCCCGCGCGCCGAGGGCGCGCAGGCGCTGGATGAGGTCGGCAGTCGTTGCGGGAACGTCGCCGCCGAGGTTGTCGGGCAGGTCGGCGAAGGTGAAGCGGGAGCCGTCGGCCAGCAGCGCGTCGATGGCGGTGACGTTGTCGGCCATCAGGCCGTAGCGGATGGATTTCGACCCGCAGGAATTGTTCCCCGCCATGCCGCCGATCGTGCAGCGCTGCCAGGTGGAGGGATCGACCGGGAAGAACAGGCCGTGCGGCTTCAGCGCGTCGTTCAGCGCGCCCAGCGTGATGCCGGGCTGTACGCGCGCGCGCTGCGCCGCCGGGTCGACCTCGATGACGTCGCGCAGGTACTTCGTGCAGTCCAGCACCAGCGCACGGTTCACCGTCTGCCCACACTGGCTGGTGCCGCCGCCACGCGGCAGCACAGGGATGCCGTCCTCCCGGCACAGTGCCATGGCCGCCTGCACGTCCTCGATCGAGCGGGGGACCAGCACGCCGTGTGGCTCGACCTGGTAGATCGAGGCGTCCGTCGCATAGCGCCCGCGGTCGGCGGCGGCGAACAGCACCTCGCCCCGCGTCTCTCGCCGCAGGCGGGCGGCGAGGCGGCTGTCCCCGAGGGTCGGGCGGGTGCTGGTGACGACATTCATGCGGCGCGGTCCCGAGGCTGGCGACGCGCCGAGCCTACCGCCCGCGCGCGTGGTCCACGAATGGATACTCCTGATGGATCGCACAAGCCGAACTCATTGGCGCGGCGCGGTGCTTCGGGGCATGAAGCGCCCCGAGAGAGAGGGAACCGCCCCATGGCCTATTTCCAGTCCAAGCCCGTCGCCGGCCGTCATTTCCTGCAGATCCCTGGCCCGACCAACGTGCCGGACCGGGTCCTGCGCGCCATGGACAACCCGACGATGGACCATCGCGGGCCGGATTTCGGCCGGTTCGGCACGCAGCTGCTGGAGAAGGTGCGGCACGCCTTCAAGACGCAGTCGCATGTCATCATCTACCCGGCCTCGGGCACCGGGGCGTGGGAAGCGGCGCTCGCCAATACGCTCTCGCCAGGCGACCGGGTCCTGATGTGCGAGACCGGCTGGTTCGCGCATCTCTGGCAGGAGATGGCCGACCGGCTCGGCATCGTGACCGACCTGGTGAAGACCGACTGGCGCCGCGGCGCCGACGTGGCGCAGATCGAGGCCCGCCTGCGCGACGACAAGGCGCATGCCATCAAGGCGGTCTGCGTGGTGCACAACGAGACCTCGACCGGCTGCACCTCGCGCGTCGACGAGGTCCGCCGCGCCATCGACGCCGCGGGGCACCCGGCGCTGCTGCTGGTGGACACCATCTCCTCGCTCGGCTCGATCGACTACCGCCACGACGAATGGGGCGTGGATGTCACCGTGGCCGGGTCCCAGAAGGGGCTGATGCTGCCGCCGGGGCTGTCCTTCAACGCGATCTCCGCCAAGGCGCTGAAGGCAAGCGAGACCGCCAGGCTGCCGCGGTCCTTCTGGGACTGGAAGCCGATGCTGGCGGCCAACGCCACCGGCTATTTCCCGTACACGCCGGCGACCAACCTGCTCTATGGCCTCGACGCCGCCGTCGACATGCTGCTGGAGGAAGGGCTGGACAACGTCTTCGCCCGCCATGACCGCCACGCGGAAGCCACGCGCCGCGCCGTGCGGCACTGGGGCTTCGAGATCCAGTGCGCGGATCCGCGGCACTATTCCTCCGCGCTGACCGCGGTGCGCCTGCCCGAGGGCCACAGCGCGAACGCGCTGCGCGCGACGATCCTGGAACGGCACAACATGTCGCTCGGCAACGGCCTCGGGCAGCTCAACGACCGCGTGTTCCGCATCGGCCACCTCGGCGATTTCGGCGACCTGCAGCTGGTCGGCACGCTGGGCGGGGTCGAGATGGGGCTGCGAGCGGCCGGCGTGCCATACAAGGCGGGCGGCGTCCTGGCGGCGATGGAGTACCTTTCGGGCAATGCCTGAGCGGAACCTGGCCCTGGGCGGCCCCTGAAGGCACCGGGGCAGGGGCGTCCGTCCCGCCCGCCGCGCCGTCCCCGGGCGGGGCGGCGTCGCCCGTCGGTATCGTCGGCGCTCTCACGCGCATGTCATCGGCCGCCGGCAGCCGGCAAGGCGCATGATGCCTCCACCGCGGCCGGCCCATGGCCGCGGACGTGGGAGGACGACCAATGACTGCCATCGCACCGCTGTCGCGGCGCGGCTTCGTTGCCGCCGCCGCATCCCTCGCTGCCGCGCCTGCCGTCGCGCAGCGATCCTACGGGCCCGGCGCACCGCCCACGCGCTACCCCGACCCGGACATCGTCGCCCTCGACCCGCGGCGCTTCTCGGCCCGGCTCGGCAATACGTCGATCCGGCGGCTGCACACCGGCATGGGCTGGGCCGAAGGGCCGGCCTGGCATGCCACCGGCCGCTTCCTGATCTGGTCGGACATCCCGAACGACGAATGCCTGCGCGTGACCGAGGAGGACCTGCGCACCTCCCGTCGCTTCCGCAGCCCCGCCGGCTATTCGAACGGCAATACCTTCGACCGCGAGGGGCGGCAGATCGCCTTCCGCCACTTCCACCGCGACGTCGTGCGCTACGAGCCCCACGGCAATGTCACGGTGCTCGCCGCGCGCGGCCCGGACGGGCCCTTCAACGCGCCCAATGACGGCGTCGTGCACCCGGCCGACGGCGCGCTGTGGTTCACCGACCCCGGATATGGCGGGCTGATGGACTACGAGGGCAACCGCGTGCCTGAATCATCCGCCAGCCCGCGCCCCTTCATCAAGGAGGCAATCTACCGGATCGACGCCGCGACAGGCCAGGTGGCGAAGGTGGCCGACCAGCCGTTCAAGCCGAACGGGCTCTGCTTCTCGCCCGACTACCGGATCCTCTATGTCGCGGACACCGGGAAGAGCCACTACGAGCAGGCGCGCAGCATCATCTGGGCCTTCGACGTGGACGGGGCGCGCCTGACCAATCCGCGCGCCTTCGCCGACATGACCATGGACGGCAAGACCGGCTTCGCCGACGGCATCCGCTGCGACGAGGCCGGCAACGTCTGGGCCGGCGCCGGCTGGGTAGGCGATGGCTATGACGGGGTGCACGTGTTCGCCCCGGACGGCGCGCGCATCGGGCTGATCAGGCTGCCCGAGATCTGCTCCAACGTCTGCTTCGGCGGCACGCGGCGCAACCGGCTGTTCATGACGGCCAGCCAGTCGCTCTACATGGTGCCGGTCGAGACCCGCGGCGCCCATTTCTGCTGAGCCGGCCCATAAACCCTGCGCGCGGCGGACCCGGATCGCTTCGGCATCCGGGTTCGCCATGGCCGGCGGGCGGCGCCCGTCCGCCGCATCCTACCGCGCGAAGCCGGGCTGCATCTCGACGAAGCGGGTTCGGCTTCAGGAGGCAAGGCGCCGGGCGAGCCAGGCGCTCGCTTCCGCGATGGCGCGGTCGGCGGCGGCCACATGCCCGGCCGCGCGCAGGAAGCCGTGCAGCACGCCGGGGAAGGTCGTCGCCTCCACCGCGACGCCGGCTTCGCGCAGGCGGGCTTCCATCGCGGCATTCTCGGCGGCCAGCACGTCGAGTTCCGCGACATGCAGCAGGCAGGGCGGCAGGCCGCGCAGGTCGGCGCGGAGCGGCGCGGCCAGCGGGTGCAGCCGGTCCGCCTCCCGCGGCGCGTAGCAGCGCCAGTAGAAGTCCATCTTCTCCTGCGTCAGCGTGTGGCCGGTGCCGAAGTCTCGATAGGACGCCGTGTCGGTGCGGGAATCGAAGACGCCGTAGTTCAGCAGCAGCCCGCGCAGCGCCAGCGCCGGGTCCGTCTCGCGCAGCAGCAGCGCCGTGGCCACGGCCAGGTTGCCCCCGGCCGAATCGCCGCCCACCACGATGCGGGAGGTGTCGAGGCCCCATTCGGCCCCGTGCGCCGCCACCCAGCGCACCACCGCCGCGCATTCCTCGAGCGCCTGGGGGAAGGGCGCCTCGGGACTCAGCGCGTAGTCGGGGCCGACGACCGCGCAATTCGCGGCCATGGCATAGCCCCGCATGATGTGGTCGTGCGTGTCCACGCTGCCCCAGACCCACCCGCCGCCATGGATATAGACCATGACGGGCAGGGGGCCGGTCGTGGTCGGCCGGTGGACGCGGCAGAGCAGCCGGCGACCGCGGACGGACAGCCAGCGATCGGTGCTCTCGGCCATGCGCGGCCCGCCGGCGGCGAGCGTCAACCCCGGACCGTCATTCGCGGCGCGCGCCGCATCCATCGGCCCCGTCATGTCGACGGGCGGGAAGGCGCGGGCGCGGTCTTCCATCATCGCCGTGAAGGCGCGCATCTCGGGGTCCCAGCGGTCCTGACTCATGCATCGCTCCCTGTGCAGGGCCGCAGTGGAAGCCCGGCGGGGCGCGACGGCAAGGGGGTGGCGCGGGCGCGGGGCCGCTGGCACCTTGAGGTGGTTGCGGGATGGGGATGCGAGCGTCATGCTGCACCGCACAATGCCGGATGCCTTCATCCAGCCCGCGCGCGCCGGGGGCTTCCGCGACCGGGCGCTGCTCCGCCCGGAGAGCGTCGTACTGCTGCTCGACGCGGCGAGTGCCGAGGCGCCGGTCCTCGCGCGCAACCTGGCCGGCGGGGGCTTCCGCGGGCGCCTCATGGCCGTGGGCGGCGAGCCCGCGGGGTTCGAGCCGGCTGCGAGCATCGCGGAGCTCCCGGTCGCGCCCGACCTCGCGGTGCTCTGCCTGCCGGCGGCGCGGCTGCCGGCGGCGATGCGGGACCTCGCGGCGCGGGGCTGCCACGCGGCCGTTGTGCCGGGCGCGGCGCCCGACCTCGGCGTGATCGCGGCCGAGACGGGCGTGCGCGCGCTCGGCCAGGGGTCCTTCGGCGTGGCGGTTCCCGCGATCGGCCTCAACGCGACGCTGAGCCACATCGCCCCCGCCGCGGGGCGGCTGGCGCTGGTCACGCAATCCTCGGCCATCGCGCGAACCGTGCTCGACTGGGCGGCGGCGGAAAGCGTCGGCTTCAGCCATGTCGTCGGCATCGGCGGCAACCAGGACTACGGCTTCGCCGGCGTGCTTGACTGGCTGGCGCGGGATGCCGGGACGGCGGCGATCCTGCTTGACCTCCGGCGGATCAAGAACCGGCGCATGTTCGTCTCGGCCGCCCGGGCCGCGGCGCGCACCCGGCCGGTGGTCGCGATCCGCGCCGGGGGGCGCCTGGCCGATGGCAGCGGCCTGGCGGACGAGGTGATGGAGGCGGCGCTCCGCCGCGCGGGTGTGCTGCGCGTCGCGGGGCTCGAGGCCTTCCTCGTGGCCGCCGAGACACTTGCGCTGACGCGGCGGAGCCTGCGACGCACCGGGCCGGGCGACCGGATCGCGGTTGTGACGGACGGCATCGGGCTCGGCGCGCTCGCCGCCGATGCGGTCCTGGCCGGCGGCGGGCGGCTCGCCGAACTGGGGAACCCGGGGCTCGCCGCCATCGCGCTCGGCCTGCCGGAGGGCTGGAGCGGCCGCAATCCACTGGCGCTCGGCCCGTCGGGGGCAGCCCGGCTCGGGGAGGCTGCCGCCATGGTCGCGGCCCTGCCGGAGGTCGACACCGTTGTCGCGCTGCATGCCCCGATGGCCGACGCCGACCCCGACCTCGTGCGGGAAGGCCTGGCTGCCGCGGTCGCGGCGAGCCGCGGCGCGCCCATCCTGGTCGGCTGGCCCGGGCAGGCGACGGCGGGCCCGCAGCGGGCGCGCCTCGCCGCCGCGGGCGTGCCGGTGTTCGACACGCCCGAGGCCGCTGTGCGCGGCGCGCTGCACCTGGCCGATGACCGGCGCAACCGGGCTGTCGCGGCGGAACTGCCGGCCCGGGACGTGCTCGATCTCGCGCCCGACAGGGTGACTGTCGCGGCGCTGCTGGCCCGGCTGCGGGCGCAGGGCCGGCACGACCTCACGGAGGAGGAGGCGCTCGCGGTGCTCGCCGCCTATGGCGTGCCGACGGTGCCGGGTCGCGCCGTCCCCGGTCCCGAGGAAGCGGGGGCCGCCGCCGCCATGCTCGGTTTTCCGATCGTCCTCAAGATCCTGAGCCCGGATCTTCCGCGCAAGACGGAGGTGGGCGGCGTCGTGCTCGGCCTCGCATCGGCCGCCGCTGTGCGGGAGGCCGCGGCGGCGATGGCGGCGCGCATCGCGGCGGCGCGGCCTGATGCGCGCCTGTCGGGCTTCCTGGTGCAGCGCCAGGCGGGGCGGGGCCAGGAATTGCGGCTGCGCCTCGGCGAGGATGCGATGTTCGGCCCCTGGATCGGCTTCGGCCGCGGTGGCACGGCGGCGGACATCGACCCCGACGAGGGCTTCGACCTGCCGCCGTTGAACCTCACCCTGGCGCGGGCGTTGATCGGGCGGACGCGCACGGCGCGGCTTCTCGCGGGGTGGCGTGACCTGGCGCCGGCGAATGTCCCGGCGATCGCGGATGCGCTGGTGCGGCTGTCGCAAATCGCGGTCGACTTCCCCGAGATCGAATGCTGCAATATCAACCCCTTGCTGGCGGATTCCGAAGGTGTCCTCGCTCTTGATGCCGCCGTCAGGATGCGGCCGGAGGGGCAGCGGGCGTTGCTCGCCATCCCGCCCTATCCGGCTGAGCTCGCGCGCCCCTGGCGCGGGCGGGACGGCCGACAGGTGATGGTGCGCCCGATCCGCCCCGAGGACGCCGCGGCCCATGCCGAGTTCTTCGCGCGCCTGACGCCGGAGGACATCCGATATCGCTTCTTCTCGGCGCTGGCGGAACTCAGCCCTGCGCAGATCGCGCGGATGACGCAGATCGACTACGACCGGGAGATCGCCTTCGTGGCGGTCGAGGCGGTCCCCGGCGCGCCGGACCGCACGGTCGGCGTCTCGCGCCTGATCCGGGAGCCCGGCGGGGCGGAGGCGGAATTCGCGGTCATCGTCGAGGCGTCGTGGAAGGGCCAGGGCCTCGCGCGGCACCTGATGGAGCGCCTGTTCGAATGGGGGCAGGAGGTCGGCGTGCGCGAGGTCGTCGGCTCGGTGCTGGCCGACAACGCCCCGATGCTGGGCTTCGTCAGGGCGCTCGGCTTCCGGGTGCGGGCCAGCGCCGAGGATGCCGAGGTGATGGAAGCGCGGCGCGGGCTGTGACGCGGACGGCGCCCCTGGAATCGTTATATATATAGAAAAATCATTGTCTTGAACGGCCAGCCTGAAATTCGATCCAAGCTGCCGGCCTGTGGATCCTCCCTGGCTTCACGCCAAGGGCGATGGTCGCCGACCGGCGGCTGTCCCCGGGACGCGCCCGGGCGGGGCCGCGCCGCCCTCAGGCGACCGGCACCTCCTCCAGGATGGCGCGGACCCGTGCGGCCGCCTCGCTGCCCTTGAGCGCCTCCCGCCACGCGGTCTCGGCCACGCGCTGGTGGGTGCCGATCGCCTCGTCGGCCGAGGTGATGAAGGATACGCCGGCTGCCGCCGCGGGATGGGTGTCCGGCGGGAAGGCGCTGCCGACGACATGGGCGCGCTCGCGCCCGCGCAGCACCGCGAAGGGGCCGGAGGGCTCGACGCCCGCGATCAGGCCGAGCTGCAGGCCGATCGGCACGCTTTCCATCTGGTCGGCGATGGCCTGGACCTCAGCCCGGGCGGCGAGGCGGCAGCGCGTGCGCGCACGCTCCGAGAGCGAGAGGCCGGGCGCCACGCCGTCGGCGAGCATCCGGCGCAGAGAGCCCTCGCCCAGGATGGCGGTGATGTTGGGCTTGCGCGCCTGCTGCAGGCGCTTCCGCGCGGTCAGCAGACCGAGCATCTGCTCGACCTGCGTGCGCGCGAGCAGACGGTCGGGCGCGGCTTCCGCCGCTTCGGTCCAGGCTTCGCCGATGGCGCCGTCGAAGGCGTCGGTGGTCACGGGGTAGCAGAGCGCACCGCCCACCTGCAGTACCTGGTCGGACTGCTCCTCGACCTGGCGGAGGCGTTCCTGGAAGGCGGCGGGGCGGGCGAAATACTCGACGCCGATGCCGAGCAACGACAGTGGCGAGATCTTCAGCAGTTCCGCGAGCCGGCGGATGGTGTCGAGCTTGATCACCTCCCCCTTCTCGTAACGGTAGAGGGCCGCGCGCGACACGCCGAGGCGGGCGGCGATTTCCTCCGCCCGCAATCCCGATTCCAGGCGGTAGGCCCGCAATTGCTGACCGATTTCCGCAAACCGCATCTCACCCTCCGGACACGAAGCCCGTATCAGGATAAGCGATAACGCATCGGTTTTCGAGACACTATTCCGCAGCCTCCATCGGGCGGGGCCGGGTGCCGCGCCCGGGATATGCTCAGCTGTCCTCGGCCACCTTGTGCGCCGCCAGCGTCTCGAGCGCCTTGACCAGCCCCGAATGGTCGAGATCGGCCCCGCCCGCCGCCGCGACGGCCGCGAACAATTGCTGCGTGGAGGCGGTGTTGGGAAGCGCCACGCCGAGGTCCCGCCCGGCCTGTAGCGCCAGGTTCAGGTCCTTCTGGTGCAGCCGGATGCGGAAGCCGGGCGCGAAGGTGCGCTTGATCATGCGCTCCCCGTGCAGTTCCAGGATGCGGGAGGTGGCAAGTCCGCCCATCAGCGCCTGGCGTACCTTGGCCGGATCGGCGCCGGCCTTGGAGGCGAAGGTCAGCGCCTCGGCCACCGCCTCGATCGTCAGCGCGACGATGATCTGGTTGGCGACCTTGCAAGTCTGCCCGGCGCCGACCGGCCCGACCAGGGTGATGTTCTTGCCCATCGCCTCGAACAGGGGCTTCGCGCGGGCGAAGGCGGCCTCGGTGCCGCCGCACATGATGGTCAGGGTGGCCTGCTTCGCGCCGACCTCGCCGCCCGAGACGGGGGCATCGACGTAGTCGGCCCCCCTTGCCGCGAGCTTCTCGGCGAAGCCCTTGGTCGCGGTCGGGCTGATCGAGGACATGTCGATCACGAGGGCGCCGGGCTTCACGCCCTCGGCCACGCCCCGGGCGCCGAACAGCACCGCCTCAACGTCGGGGGTGTCGGGCACCATAAGAATGACGGCCTCGGCGCCGGCCGCAGCCGCGGCGGCGTCCGGGGCGACGGCGAAATTCGCCCGGTCCTCGGCCGTCAGGCTCGCGCGCTCGACCACGGTGATGTCGTGGCCTGCGACCTTCAGGTGTCCGGCCATCGGACGGCCCATGATGCCGAGGCCGATGAAGGCGATCTTCATGCGTTTCTCTCCGAAGCGGCGCGTGGTGCGTGCGGCGGGCCGACGGGCCGCCGCCGCGAGACATAGCCGAGGAGCGCGGCGCCGAACATGCCGCAGCCGGGCGGCGACGCGATGCGGGGAAAGTTAGGGCGTGCATCGCGACCATCCCAATGGTAGAAAAACCATGGAGGATGATCCAAAAAATGAGCGTCATTCCTTTCTGCGTCGTGTCGCGGCGGTCGTGCCTCCGCGGGGTGGCGCTGGCCGCGGCGTTGCTCGGCGCCCCGGCGATGGCGTCTGCGCAGGACAGTTTCGTGCGGTACCAGGACCCGGCGACCGGGCGGCCGGTGCTGTCGGTGCTCGGCACCGGCCTCGGACTTCCCTTTGCCAGCCTGACCGTAGAACTCGCATGCCCCCGGCCGGACGCCTGGACGATCGCGGTGAAGGGCGTCCGCGCGCCCGACGGCACGGCAGTGGCCTTCGGCTTCGGCGACCCCGCCGGCGGCTGGGCGGAGGTGCGCGTCGTTCCGGCCGGCTACCACGACCGGAGCATCAGCCTCAGCCTCGACCGGGCGGCCTTCCGGGTGGCGCTCGCGCAGGCGCGGGCCGATTACCCCGACGCCCGGGACGCCGAGGCGCGGCTCGTCATCGGTGAGGCGGTCGGCGTCTCGGTCGGCCGCGATGCGCTGGTGCGGGAGATGACCGATTTCGCCCGCGCCTGCGATGCGCCCCGCCGCCCGGCCCTGGCGCGCCGGGCCGGCTGAGGCGGTCGCGTCAGCCCCGCCAGGGCTGGAACCAGCCGAGCCCCGCCGCCGTCTCGCCTGCCGGGCGGTACTCGCAGCCGATCCAGCCCCGGAAGCCGAGCGCGTCGATCCGCTCGAACACGAAGGGCCAGTTGACCTCGCCCGTGCCGGGCTCGTTGCGGCCCGGATTGTCGGCCACCTGCATGTGCGCGATCAGCGGCAGGTGCTTTTCGACGCGCTTCACGAGGTCCCCCTCGGTGATCTGGCAGTGATAGAGGTCGAACTGCATGCCGACCTTCTCGGGCCCGACCGCCCGGATGACGGCGGCCGCCTGGTCGGTGGTGTTCAGGAAGAAGCCCGGGATGTCGCGGTGGTTGATGGGCTCGATCACCGGCTTCACGCCCGCCCTGCCGCATTCCTCCGCTGCCCACGCCAGGTTCGCGCCGTAGGTCGCGGTCAGCGTGTCGTGCGGCACGCCCGCCGCGGGCACGACCCCCGCCATGACGTGCAGCCGCGGGCAGGACAGCGCCGCGCAGTAGTCGAGCGCGCGCAGGATGGCGTCGCGGAATTCCTGCTGCCGGCCGGGCAGGGCGGCCATGCCGCGTTCCCCGGCCGCCCAGTCGCCCGGCGGCGCATTGAACAGCACCTGCGACAGGCCGTTGTCCTTGAGCCGGGTGGCGATATCCGCGGCGGGGAAGTCGTAGGGAAACAGGAATTCGACCGCCTTGAAGCCGGCATCCGCGGCCAGCGCGAAGCGGTCGAGGAACGGGGCCTCATTGAACATCATCGAGAGGTTCGCGGCGAAGCGCGGCATTCCGGCATGTCCCCTGTGGCCTGAGGCGCCGAGGCTAGATCGGCAGGCGCCTGGCCGCCAGCCCGGCCTCGCCACCCGCGGGCGCTTGCGGCAGGATGCCTGCCATGGCCCTGCAAACCCAGCGCGCCGCCCGCCTGGTCGGCCTCGCCGCGCTGGCGGCGCTCGCCGTCGCCTGCCTCCTGGTGCTCCGACCCTTCATCTCGGCCCTGCTCTGGGCGGCGATCCTGGCGTTCTCGACCTGGCCGGTCTTCGCCGTCCTGCGCGATCGGGCAGGCATCCGCCCGTCCTGGGCGGCCGGGCTGATGGTGCTCGCGATGTTCCTGCTCGTGGGGCTGCCGATCGTGCTGGCTGCGCCGACCCGGCGCGGGGAGGTGGAGGCGCTCAGCGCCTCGATCGAGCGCCTGCTGGTGGGCGGCCTGCCTGGGCTTGGCGCCTGGCTCGCGTCGCTGCCCGTGGTCGGGCCCTACGTCATGGCCTGGATCGGCGAAGGGGAGTTCGACCTCCTCGGCGTCGCGGGGCTGTTGCGGCCCTATGCGGGGACCATCACGCAGCACACGGTGGCGGTGCTGCTGGCGGTGCTCTCGGGGCTGGCGGAACTGCTGCTCGCGATCCTGCTGGCCTTCTTCTTCTACCGCGACGGGCCAGCCATGGCGGAACGCCTGAAGGCGCTGATGGGGCGCCTCGGCGGCGACACGGGCACGCGCATGCTGCGCCTGACCGCGGACGTGACGCGGGGCGTGGTCTGGGGGCTGATCGGCACGGCCGTCGCGCAGGGCATCCTGACCGGGATCGGACTCAGCATTGCCGGTGTGCCGCAGGCCGGGCTGCTGGCCGTGGTGACGGGGGTCATCTCGATCTTCCCGGTCGGCGCGCCGCTCATCTGGATCCCCGCGACCCTCTGGCTGTTCACCCAGGGGGAGACGGGGTGGGGGATCTTCATGGCGCTCTATGGCGGGCTGGTCATCTCCTCGGTCGACAACTTCATCCGCCCCTGGGCCATCGCGCGGGGGGCGGACCTGCCCCTGCTGCTCACGCTGCTGGGCGCGCTCGGGGGCGTCTTCGCCTTCGGCTTCCTCGGCCTCTTCCTCGGCCCGGTGGTGCTGGCGGTGGGCTACACGCTGATGCTGGAATTCGCCGGCGCCGTCGCCGGGGACGCGCAAACCCCTTCCCCGCCGCCGCCGGCCGCCCTATAGGCGCCGATGGCCGGGAGCCGCCATGGCGGCGGGGCCGGGTTTCCAAACAAGGGGAGAGCAAGGGAATGCGGAAGCTGCTGATGGCCGCGGCGCTCGCCGCGGGGCTCGGCGCCGGGATGGCGGAAGCGCGCACGGTGCGCTGGGCCGCCTCGGGCGATCCGAACACGATGGACCCGCACAGCCAGAACCTCGGCACCGTCACGATGGTGCTGCAGCAGATCTACGACACCCTGATCAGCCGTACGCAGGACCTCGGCCTCGCGCCCGGCCTGGCCACGCGGTGGGAGCAGGTCGAGCCGAACCGCTGGCGCTTCTGGCTGCGCGACGGCGTGAAGTTCCACGAGGGCCAGGCCTTCGGCGCGGACGACGTGGTGTTCAGCATCACCCGCGCGCAGGCGCCGACCTCCAACTACGGCATCTTCGTCGACACGATCGAGCGCGCCGTGGCCGTCGAGCCCATGGTCGTCGACGTGATCACCCGCGTGCCGGACCCGATCCTGCCCAACAAGGTCGCGTCGCTGTTCATCATGTCGCGCGCCTGGTCCGAGGCGAACAACGCGACCCGCCCGCAGAACACTCGCGCGCGCGAGGAAATGCACACCGTCCGCGCGACCAACGGCACCGGCGCCTTCCGCCTGCAGACCCGGGAGCCGGACGTGCGCACCGTGCTGGCGCGCAACGCCGACTGGTGGGGCTGGAGCGAGCCGTCCAGCCGCGAGGCGAACGTGACGGAGATCGTCTATCGCCCGATCTCCTCGGACGCCACGCGCATCGCCGCCCTGCTGTCGGGCGAGGTCGACTTCGTGCTCGACCCGCCGCTGCAGGATCTCAACCGGCTGCGCCAGGCGCAGAACATCAGGGTGCTCGAGGGCCCCGAGGTCCGCACCATCTTCCTCGCGATGGACCTGCACCGCGACCGGCTGCTCTATTCGGACGTGACGGACCGCAATCCGCTGAAGGACCTGCGGGTTCGCCAGGCGCTCTATCACGCGATCGACATCCAGGCGATCCATCGCACCACCATGCGCGGCCAGTCGGTCGTGACCGGCACTTTCTTCCCGCCGCAGGTGAACGGCTACACCCAGTCCGAGGACGTGCGCCTGCCCTACGACCAGGCACGCGCGCGGGCGCTGCTGACGGAAGCCGGCTACCCGAACGGCTTCGGCATCACGCTCGACTGCCCGAACAACCGCTACATCAACGACGAGCAGATCTGCCAGGCGATCGTCGCCATGTGGGCGCGGATCGGCGTGCGGGCGCAGCTCAACGCCATGCCCCTCAACCTGTTCTTCCCGAAGATCCAGCGCGACGACAGCTCGATCTACCTGCTGGGCTGGGGCGTGCCGACGCTCGATGCGCTCTATTCCTTCCAGTCGCTGCTGCGCTCGCGCGACGGCGGCCAGGGCAACGGGATCTGGAACTACGGGCGCTATTCCAACCCGCGCATGGACGAGCTGATCAATGTCATGGTCACGCAGTCCGGCGAGCCCCGCAACGCCGCGATCCGCGAGGCGCTGCGCATCTACCGCGAGGACGTGCCGCACATCCCGCTGCATCACCAGATGATCCCCTGGGCGATGCGGTCGAATGTGCAGATCCCGCACATGGCGAACAACCAGCCGTATTTCCGCTGGGCCCGCATGAACTGACCCTGGCCGCGGGCGCGGCGGCCCCGGCTGCCGCGCCCCTGGCGGAGTGACCCGATGTTCGCCTTCATCATCAGCCGCATCATGCAGGCGCTGCCGGTCCTGCTGTCGGTGGCCCTCATCTCCTTCGCCATGTTCGCCTATGTGGGCGATCCGGTGGCGATCATGCTGGGCCAGGACTACACGCAGGCGCAGCGCGACGCGCTGGTGGCGGAACTCGGGCTCGACCAGCCCTTCTGGGTACAGTTCGGCGTCTTCCTCGGCAATGCGGCGCAGGGCGAATTCGGCCTGTCCTACCGCCTGTCCCGCCCCGTGGCCGACCTGATCGCGGAACGCGCGCCGGCGACGCTGGAACTGGCGTTCACCGCGGCGGCACTGGCACTTCTCGTCGGCGTGCCGATGGGGGTCTACACGGGGCTGTACCGGAATTCCTGGCTGAGCCGCTTCTTCCTGACCTTCAGCCTGATCGGCGTGTCGCTGCCGACCTTCCTGATCGGCATCCTGCTCATCCTGGTCTTCGCCGTCTGGCTCGGCTGGCTGCCGTCATTCGGGCGGGGGGACACGGTCGCGCTCGGCTGGTGGAGCACGGGGTTCCTGACCTGGTCGGGGATCAAGGCGCTGGTGCTGCCGGCGATCACGCTCGGGCTGTTCCAGCTGACGCTGATCATGCGCCTGGTGCGGGCCGAGATGCTGGAAGTGCTGCGCACCGACTACATCAAGTTCGCCCGCGCCCGGGGCCTGCCGAACCGTGCCGTCCATTTCGGCCATGCGCTCAAGAACACGCTGGTGCCGGTCATCACCATCGTGGGCCTGCAGCTCGGTGCCATCATCGCCTTCGCGATCGTGACCGAAACTGTGTTCCAGTGGCCGGGGATGGGGCTTCTGTTCATCCAGTCGGTCGGCGCCGCCGACGTGCCAATCATGGGCGCCTACCTGCTGCTGATATCGCTGGTCTTCGTGACCATCAACCTGATCGTCGACCTGCTCTACTACGCGGTCGACCCCCGGCTCCGCATCGGCCGCGGCAAGGGGGGGCACTGAGCCATGGCCGCTGCCGTCAGGCGCTTCTTCGACAGCGACCTCTGGTGGTCCTTCACGCGGTCGCCGGTCACGGTCGTCTCCGCGATCGTCGCCGCCATCTGCATCCTGGGCGCGGTCTTCGCGCCGCTGATCGCGCCGCACAATCCCTTCGACCTGGCGTCGCTCAACCTGTCGGATGCCTTCAAGCCGCCGAGCTGGGAGGAGGATGGCGCGCGCGAATACCTGCTCGGCACCGACGACCAGGGGCGGGACGTGCTCTCGGCCATCATGTATGGCGCGCGCGTGTCGCTGCTGGTCGGGCTTTCGGCCACCATCTTCGCGACGCTGCTCGGCGTCACGCTCGGGCTGCTGGCGGGCTATGTGGGTGGCGCGCTCGACAGCCTGCTGATGCGCATCTGCGACATCCAGCTGACCTTCCCCTCCATCCTGGTCGCGCTGCTGGTGGACGGCGTGGTGCGCGCCGTGCTGCCGCGGGAATCGCATGACCAGATCGCGCTGTTCGTCGTGATCTTCGCCATCGGCATCAGCGAATGGCCGAAATTCGCGCGCACGGTGCGGGGCTCGACGCTCGTCGAGCGCAACAAGGAATACGTCCAGGCCGCGCGCGTCATCGGCGTGAAGCGGGCGCGCATCATGGTCAGCCACGTGCTGCCCAACGTGATCGGGCCGGTGCTCGTGGTGGCCACGCTGAACCTCGGCCTCGCGATCCTGTCGGAGGCGACGCTGTCCTTCCTCGGCGTCGGCGTGCCGCCCACGCAGCCCTCCCTCGGCACGCTCATCAGGATCGGCAACGACTTCCTGTTCTCGGGCGAGTGGTGGATCACGATCTTCCCGGGCCTCGCCCTCATTGCCATGGTGCTGTCGGTCAACCTGCTGGGCGACTGGCTGCGCGACGCGCTCAACCCGAAGCTCCGCTGATGTCGAACACGCCCCCCCTGCTCGAAGTGCAGAACCTGCGCGTGGAGTTCCCGACGCGGCGGGGAACGCTGGTTGCGCTCGACGACGTGTCGTTCGCGATCAGCCCCGGCGAGGTGCTGGGCGTGGTCGGCGAATCCGGCGCCGGCAAGTCGATGACCGGCGCCGCGATCATCGGCCTGCTCGAACCGCCCGGGCGCATCGCACGGGGAAAGATCCTGCTGAACGGCAAGCGCATCGACAATCTCCGCTACGAGGAGATGCGCCGCATCCGCGGGCGCGAGATCGGCGCCATCTTCCAGGACCCGCTGACCACGCTGAACCCCCTCTATACCGTGGGGAAGCAACTGGCCGAGACGATGACGACGCACCTGCCGATCGGCCCCGCCGAGGCGAAGAAGCGTGCGATCGAATGGCTGGAGCTGGTCGGCATCCCGGCCGCGGCACAGCGCATTGACAGCTACCCGCACGAGTTCTCGGGTGGCATGCGCCAGCGCGTGGTGATCGCGCTGGCCCTCTGCGCCGAACCGAAGCTGATCGTGGCGGACGAACCCACCACCGCGCTCGATGTCAGCATCCAGGCGCAGGTGATCGCGCTGCTCAAGACCCTGGCGCGGGAGAAGGGGACGGCGATGATGCTGGTCACGCACGACATGGGCGTGATCGCGGAGACCGCCGACCGCGTCGCCGTGATGTATGCCGGCCGGATCGCCGAGATCGGTCCCGTGCGGGAGGTCGTGAAGCACGCCCGCCACCCCTATTCCGCGGGGCTGATGGCGTCGATCCCGCCGCTCGACCGGCGCGTCGAGCGCCTCGCGCAGATCGACGGCGCAATGCCGCGGCTCTCCGCCATCCCGCGGGGCTGCGCCTACAACCCGCGCTGCCCCCAGGTCTTCGCGAAGTGCCGCGAGGACCGGCCCGACCTGATCGACGCGGGCACGACGCGCGCCGCCTGCTGGCTCTACGCGACGGAGGCCGCCCGTGGCTGACGCGCCACCGATGCTCGAGGTCCTGGACCTCGCCCGGCATTTCGACGTCTCCCGCCCCTTGCTCCAGCGCCTGGTGGCGCGGGAAGGCAAGCGCACGCTCCGCGCCGTGGACGGCATCTCCTTCGCGGTCCCGAAGGGCACGACGCTGTCGCTGGTGGGCGAATCCGGCTGCGGCAAGTCGACCGTCGCGCGCCTTTGCGTCGGGCTCTATGCGCCGACCGCGGGCGCCGTGGTCTTCGACGGGAGGGACCTGGCCGAAGCGCGCGCGCTGGCGGACCAGCGCCGGCGCATGCAGATGATCTTCCAGGACCCCTATGCGTCCCTGAACCCCCGCTGGCGGGTCGGCGACATCATCGCCGAGCCGATCCGCGCCTTCGGCCTGGTTCGGACGCGGGCCGAGCAGGAGAACCGCGTCGCGGAACTGCTGACGCAGGTGGGGCTTTCGCCGCTCGATCGCGTGAAGTTCCCGCATGAGTTCTCGGGCGGGCAGCGCCAGCGCATCTCGATCGCGCGCGCCTTGTCCTCGAACCCGGAATTCTTGGTCTGCGATGAGCCGACCAGCGCGCTCGACGTCAGCGTCCAGGCACAGATCCTGAACCTGATGAAGGAACTGCAGCAGCGGCTCGGGCTGACCTTCCTGTTCATCAGCCACAACCTGGCCGTCGTGCGCCAGGTGAGCGACCGGATCGGCGTGATGTATCTCGGGCGGCTGGCGGAACTCGCGCCGGCCGAGACGCTGTTCCGCCGCCCGCGCCACCCCTATACGCGCGCGCTGATGGAAGCGATCCCGGACCTCGACATGACGGGGCGGGAACGCATCCCGGTGGGTGGCGAGGTGCCGTCGCCGATCACGCCGCCCTCCGGCTGCGCCTTCCATCCGCGCTGCCCGCTGGCGAATGACCGCTGCAAGCGTGAACGGCCGGAGATGAAGCCGGCCGGCGATGCGCTTGTGGCGTGCCACGCGGTCGAGGAAGAGCGCGACGACGCCATGCCGCTGCCCGCCATCGCGCGCGACGCCGCCTGAGGCGTCAGCCCGTCCGCCTGTTGTCCCCCGGCCGCAGCCGCAGCCCCGGGCGGAGGTTCGTGAAGGGCAGCACCGCAGGATCGGCCACCACCGGCCCCGGCGCCGTCACCACGATGACCTCGCTCGCGATCGGCTGGAAGTCGGCGCGGAAATGCACGCTCGACTTCACGGCCACGATGCGCTGCTCGGCCGGCTCGATGCCGATGTGGCGGAACAGCGCCTGGTCATGCGCCTGCATCTTGCGGCTGACCACCACCACGCGCACGCCCGGCGCCACGCGGATCAGCGCGCTGGGCCCGAGATCGGCGGGATTGCCCTGGCCCATCGGCCCGGTCAGCGTGAAGCGCCCGTCGGTCAGGCGTTCCACCAGCGCGGTGACGCGCAGCGGCGCGCCGTCGCTGCGGCCGCCGAGGTCGAGTTCGACCGTCGCCCCTTCGCCCGCCGCGTGAAGCAGCGCGGCGGCCTCCGCGTCGTTCATCGGCGCCAGCACGGCCCCCTGCGCGTCCTGGCGGATCAGTTCCGCGAGCAGTCCGGTCGTGTCGCCATGCCCGCCACCGCCGGGATTGTCCTGCGTGTCGGCGAGGATGACCGGCCCCTGCGTGTCGCGGTTCGCCATGGCCCGCGCTACGCCCTCGGCCGCGGGCAGGACGCCGAGCGCGAACTCCGTCTCCTTCGCCGCGATGACGGCGGCGAGCGCGGCGGCAGCATCTTCCGCCTGGCCGAGCGTGTCGGCATAGGCCGCGATGGCCATGCCGCAGCCGGGGAAATCCGCGTAGGGAAAGCCGAAGCAGAAGCCGAGTTCCCAGACGCCCGGCGCCAGCGCGATCCGCGCGCGCTCGGCCATGACGTCGGCCATCGGCGCGACCATTGTGCATTGGCCGGGCAGGGGGGTCCAATAGTCGAGCTCGAGGAACGCCTTGGCCGGGCGGCGGCCCTGGCGGATCATGCGCAGCAGCAGCCGCGCGGCCTCAGCGCCGGCGGGCTTCATGTCGATGTGCGGATAGGTGCGGAAGGGCACCAGCACGTCGGAATGGAGCACCATCAGCGCGGTCTTGTTCGCATGCGGGTCGAGGCTGGCGGCGATCGGCACGTCCGGGCCGACCACGGCGCGCACGCGGCGCAGCACCTCCCCCTCCGCGTCATCGAAGCCGACCGCGACCATGGCGCCGTGCAGGTCGAGATAGACGCCGTCGAGGGGGCCGGCTTCCAGCGCATCCGACAGCGCGGCAACAAGCAGGGCCGCGATGCGCTCGAAGGCCTCGGCCGTCACGGGGCCGGCCGGGTTGGCGAAACACCAGGCGAGTGGCGCGATCTCCACCCCTTCCTGCTCGGCCATCATGATCGCGCCCGCGGCGGGGCAGGAGGTCGGGCGCAGCGCCTCGACCAGCGTCGCTGCCTTTTGCAGCGGCGGGAAGCCGCCGGGCTTCACGAACTCGGCCCAGCCCGTCGGCAGCGGCGCGAAGGAATGGCTCTCGTGCAGGAATCCGCCGATGGCGATGCGGGTCATCTTTCCTCCGTTTGCGCGACCGGTTCAGGCCTTCGTGCCCTTCGGCGCTCCGGTCACCGGGCGCGTCAGCCTTTCGCGATGCCGGCGGTGGCGAGCACGGCATCGGCCAGCACGCGCAGCCCGGCCTCGGCCCATGCGGGCGTGATGCTCTCGGCCTCGTTGTGGCTGATGCCGCCGTGGCAGGGGCAGAAGATCATCGCCGCCGGGACCTTCCGCGCGACATAGACCGCGTCATGGCCGATGCCCGTCGGCATGTCCATGTGCGGAATACCGAGGCGCACCGCCGCATCGCGCACCCGCCCGACCAGCGCCGGGTCGAAGGGCGTCAGCGGCGAATGCCAGAAATCCTCGACCGCGATGCGCACGCCGCGCGCGGCCGCGATGGCGGCGGCGCGGGCGCGGATCTCCTCGCCCATGCGCGCCAGCAGCGCCGGGTCGCCGTGGCGCGTGTCGATCGAGAACCAGACCCGCGACGGCGCGATATTGCGGCTGTCGGGATAGACCGTCAGGCGCCCGACCGTCGCGCGCCCCGGCTCGCCTGCTGCACCGACGGCGCCGAGCGCGATCTCCTCGATGGCCGCGACCAGCGGCGCGGCTGCCATCATCGCGTCGCGCCGGCCGGCCATGGGGGAACCGCCATGCGCTTCCTCGCCCTCGACCGTCACCTCGTACCAGGACTGCGCCAGCGCCTGCGTGACCACGCCGACATCGAGGCCGGTGCGCTCCAGCAGCGCGCCCTGCTCGATGTGCAGCTCGAAATAGGCGGCGATATCCTGCAGCGCGGCGGGGTCGGCGTCGCCCTGCCAGCCGATGCGCGCGAGTTCGGCGCCGAAGGCCTTGCCCTCCGGGTCCTGCTTCGCCAGCACCTCGGCCTCGGTGAAGATGCCCATGGCCGCGCCGCTGCCCATCATGGGCGGCGAGAAGCGCGCGCCTTCCTCGTTCGTCCAGTTGATGAGCATGAGCGGCGCCTCGGTCTCGATGCCGGCCTCGTGCACCGCGCGCAGGATCTCGAGCCCCGCCAGCACGCCGAGCACGCCGTCGAACTTCCCGCCCGTCGGCTGGGTGTCGAGGTGGCTGCCGAAGGCGACGGGCTTCCGCGCCCGATCGCGCCCTGGTCGCGTCAGCGCCATGTTGCCGAGCCGGTCGACCGCGACGCTGCAGCCCGCCGCCTCCGCCCAGCGGCGGAGCAGGTGGCGGCCCTCGGAATCGAGGTCCGTCAGCGTCTGGCGGTTCGAGCCGCCCTTGGCGGTGGCGCCGATCCGCGCCATCTCCATCAGGCTGTCCCAAAGGCGCTCGCCGGACAGCGGGATGTTCGTCGTGCTCATGCTGAAGCCTCCACCCCGCACCATTCGGCCATGGTCAGCGCGATGGTGCGGGTGATGTCGTGCATGCTGTCCAGCCCGACGCTCTCGTCGATGCCGTGGATCTCCTGGGCGTCGGGGCCGAAGCAGGCGACGGGCGTCGCCTGGTACAGCGCGAAGAAGCGGCCGTCCGTCAGGCCCGTGGCGGGGTAGTCCCGCAGCGTGGCGCCCGAGACATCGGCGAAGTTGCGCTTCGCCAGCGCCACGATCGGCGCGTCCATGTCGAAGACGCAGGGATCGGCCATGAAGCCCTTGAATTCCAGCTTCACCGTCGCGCCCTTCAGCGCGGGGTCGGCGGCGGCCTCGGCGACCAGGCGCTCGATGTCCGCCTTCGTCTGCGCCGCTGTGTATCCCATCATGACGCCGACGCGCATGCCGATCCGGCAGCGCGTCGCGACCGAGGAATTCCATTCGCCGCCCTCGATCGTGCCGAGGTTCACGTTGACCGGGTGGTTAACGCCGCGAAAGGACGCATGAATGCGCTCGGCGCGGTTCATCTCGGACTGGTAGGCCTTGAAGCGGGCGGCGACGGCGGCGGCGGCCTCGATGGCGTTCACGCCCGCCTGCATGTCGCGCACATGGGCAGGGCGGCCCGACACCGTCACCCAGGCCCAGACCACGCCGACCTCGGCCGCATACATCGCCGGCAGGCCGGGGCCGGGCTCGGGGATGATGACGGCATCGGTCCGCGGCAGCGCCAGCATGGCCGCGAGCGCGCCATTGCCCGTGCACTCCTCCTCGATCACCGACTGCATCTGCACCTCGGCCGCCGGCTGCAGGCCGGCGAGGCGCAGCGCGCGGAAGGCCGTGACGTAGGAGACGATGCCCGCCTTCATGTCCCCCGCGCCGCGGCCGTACATGCGCCCGCCGCGGATGGACGGCTCGTAGGGCGGCGTTTCCCACATGTCGGCCGCGCCCTCAGGCACGACGTCGACATGGCCCTGCAAGGCCAGGCTGCGGCCACGCCTCTCGCGCGGCGCATGCACCGCCACGACGTTGTCGCGGCCGTTATACGACACCAGCGGCGGCGAGAAGCCGGGATGCGACGCCAGCGCCGCCGGGTCCGTCGGCACGCGGCGCGGGGCAAGCCCGATCCCTTCGTAGATGCGCGCCATCTCGGCCAGCGCGGATTGCTCGTTGCCGAGGGTCGAGGGGCAGCGCACCAGGCGTTCCAGCATGCGCACGGCGTCCTCGCGCAGCGCATCGGCCGCCTCCAGGATCGCGCGCCGCGCACCGGGGTCGAGGGGAGGGCTCATCGGATCGGGCATGGGCGCCACGCTATCGCCCGCCCGTCCCCGCGCCAAGGCGGCCCGGTTTCCTGCGCGCGCCATCCGGGCTAGCGTTCCGTCCTGTATGAAGACCTTCGCGCATCCCGCCCAGGCGGCGCACACGCCGTCCTTCTTCCTCCAGCGCGGTCAGGTGCGGCGTAACTTCGAGGTGCCGGCCCGCGCCGCCGCGCTCGAGGCCGCGCTGCACCGCATGGGCCTCGCGCCCGCGGCGCCGCCGGCGCTGACCGCCGCCGCGCTCGAGGCCGTGCACCGGGCGGACTACCTCGACTTCCTCGCCACCGCCGCGGCCGACTGGGCGGCGCTGCCCGACCCGGGGCCGGAGGTGGTCGCGAACATCCACCCGGTGCCCGAGATGGTCGCGCAGGGCGCCCGCGTCGGCGGCAACATCATCGCCCGCGCCGGCTGGTACACGGCCGATACCGCCTGCCCGATCGGCCCCGGTTCGTGGGAGGCGATCCGCGGCGCCGCGGCCTGCGCCCTGGCCGCGGCGGAGGAAGCCGCGCGCGGCGGCACCGCCTATGCGCTCTGCCGCCCGCCCGGGCATCACGCCTATGCGGGGCGCGCGGGCGGGCATTGCTACGTGAACAACGCGGCGCTGGCGGCGCAGCGCCTGCGCGACGCCGGCGCGGCGCGCGTCGCCGTGCTTGACATCGACAGCCACCACGGCAACGGCACCCAGGGCATCTTCTGGGAGCGTGGCGACGTGCTCACCATCTCGATCCACGCCGACCCGGATCGCTACTACCCCTGGTTCGTCGGTCGCACGGCCGAACGCGGGGCAGGGGCGGGGGACGGGCGCAACATGAACATGCCGCTGCCCTTCGGCACCGACGACGAGGGCTGGCTCGAGGCGCTGCGCTACGCGCTCGCGCCGATCCGGGACTTCAAGGCGGATGCTCTGGTCGTGGCGTTGGGCTTCGATGCCTCGAAGGACGAGCCGCTCGGCGCGCTGGCGGTCACCGGGGAAGGGTTCCTGCGCGCCGGTGCCATGATCGGCGCGCTCCGCCTGCCGACCGCCATCACCCAGGAGGGTGGCTACAATGTCGAGGTGATCGGCACCCTCCTGGAACGCTTCCTCACGGGCTGGAGTGCCGCATGACCGATGACGTCGCCACCCTACCGGCAACCGATGCCGCCGCGATCCACGCCGCGACGCTGACGCTCGACACGCATATCGACATCCGCTGGCCCGATCCGCCGGACGCGACCGCCGAGACCGACCGCCGCGTCGATTTCCCGAAGATGCTGCGCGGCAGGCTGAAGGCCGCGGTCTTCATCGCCTTCACGCCGCAGGGCAAGCGCGACGCCGAGGGCCTGGCGACCGCCGCCGCGCGCGCCGAGGCGATGCTGCGCCACATCCGCACCCGCGCCGACGGCGCCGCGCGCCGCTTCTGCACGACGGCCGACGAACTCGAAGCGGCGCATCGCGCCGGTGCGCTCGCCGTGCTCTCGGCGGTCGAGAACGGCAACGCCATGGCGCGCGACCTGTCGCGCCTCAGGCTTTGGCGCGACCTCGGCGCCATCTATGTCACCATCACCCATGACGGGCACAACGACCTGGCGGATGCGGCGCGCCCCAAGCCGGACCTCGGCGACGGCGTCGCGGAGCATGGCGGGCTCTCCGCCCTTGGCCGCCAGGCGATCGCGGAGATGAACCGCGTCGGGCTGCTGGTCGATGTCTCGCACAGCGCGAAATCCTCGATGATGCAGGCGGCGGAGCTTTCCCGCGTGCCCGTGGTGGCGACGCATTCCTGCTGTCGCGCGCTCTGCGATCATCCGCGTAACCTCGACGACGAACAACTCGACATGCTGCGCGCCACGGGCGGGCTCATTCAGATCACCGCGCTCGACGTGTTTCTGCGCCCGGCGCCGCAGGGCGGCCGCTCCCCCGCGACGGTGACCGACATCGTGGACCACGTGGACCACGCGGTGGCGCGGATCGGCATCGACCATGTGGGCCTTTCGTCGGACTTC
Source organism: Roseomonas sp. HF4 (assembly GCF_005222755.1). Classification (GTDB taxonomy): domain Bacteria; phylum Pseudomonadota; class Alphaproteobacteria; order Acetobacterales; family Acetobacteraceae; genus Neoroseomonas. The sequence goes on along the minus strand of NZ_STGD01000002.1, from coordinate 91,522 downwards.
GACGGCGGCGGCGGCGTGCCGGGTTGGCGGGATGCCTCCGAGACCGGCAACCTGACCGCCGAACTGCACCGCCGCGGCTACGGCGCGCGCGAGATCGACCTGCTCTGGTCGGGCAATTTCCGGCGGGTGCGACGGCTGGTGCAGCGCGGCGCCGTATAACTTCAGGTTGATAAACAGCCCATGGCACGCCACTCTCGCGCGCCATGGCCATTGCCCGCATCGCGACCTTCGCCTTCTCCGGTATCGAGCCCGTGCCGGTCGAGGTGCAGGTCCAGATCGCCCAGGGCCTGCCGGCCTTCCTGCTGGTCGGCCTGCCCGACAAGGCGGTGGCCGAAAGCCGGGAGCGGGTGCGCGCCGCGCTGACCGGCCTCGGCCTGTCGCTGCCGCCCAAGCGCGTGCTCGTGAACCTGGCGCCGGCCGACATCCTGAAGGAAGGGTCGCATTTCGACCTGCCCATCGCGCTGGCGCTGCTGGCCGCGATGGAGATCGTCCCGCGCGAGGAAGCGGCCGGCTACGCGGCGCTCGGCGAGCTCTCGCTCGATGGCGGCATCATGCCGGTCGCCGGCGTGCTGCCGGCCGCGCTCGGCGCCAGCGCGCGCGACCTCGGCCTGATCTGCCCTGCGGCGCAGGGCGGCGAGGCCGCCTGGGCCGGGCAGATCGAGGTGCTGGCGGCGCCCGACCTCGCCGCGCTGCTGAACCATTTCCGCGGGGTGCAACTGCTGGCCCCGCCGGCGCCGCCGGCGCCGCTTCCGACGCGGGCGGCCCCGTGCCTGTCTGCGGTGAAGGGGCAGGAAAGCGCCAAGCGCGCCATCGAGGTCGCGGCCGCCGGCGCGCACAACCTGCTGATGGTCGGGCCGCCCGGCGCGGGCAAGTCCATGCTCGCCGCGCGCCTGCCCGGGCTGCTGCCAGACCTCTCGCCGGCCGAGGCGCTGGAGGTCTCACTCGTGCATTCCGTGGCCGGCCTGCTGCAGGGCGGGCGCCTCGTCACGCGCCCGCCCTTCCGCGACCCGCACCACTCGGCCTCCATGCCCGCGCTGGTCGGCGGTGGCGCGCGCGGGCGCCCCGGGGAGATCAGCCTGGCGCATCGCGGCGTGCTGTTCCTCGACGAATGGCCGGAATTCCCCCGCCCCGCGCTGGAGGCGCTGCGCCAGCCGATGGAGACCGGGCGCACCGTGATCAGCCGCGTCCATGCGCATGTCACCTATCCCGCGCGCTTCCAGTGCATCGCGGCGATGAACCCCTGCCGCTGCGGGCATCTCGGCGAGGCGGGCCGGGAATGCGGCCGCGCCCCACGCTGCGGGGAGGACTACCAGGGGCGCCTCTCGGGCCCGCTGCTCGACCGCATGGACCTGACCATCGAGGTCATGCCGATCCCTGCGGCCGAGCTCGCCCGCGCGCCGTCCGGCGAGACCAGCGCCAGCGTCGCCGCGCGCGTGCAGGCGGCGCGCGACGCGCAACGCGCGCGGTGGGGCGCCGGCGGCCCCGCCAGCAACGCCGAAGCGGGGATCGAGGCGCTGATGCCGCTGCTCGAACCGGATGCCGCGGCGCTGATGGAGACGGCCGCGGTGCGGCTGCGCCTGTCCTCCCGCGGGCATGTGCGGACGCTGCGCGTCGCGTGCAGCATCGCGGACCTCGCGGGCAGCGCCACGATCCGGCGCGCGCATGTCGCCGAGGCGCTGGCCTTCCGGCACCGCATGCCGGGCCGCGCCGCGGCCTGAACGCGCCGCGCGACGCGGATCCCATGCCGAACGGACGAAGGTCGCGCTCCACGGCCTGGCCATCGTGGCGGAGCAGGCCGCGGCGCTCGGCGCGGGCATCGCCTTCGACACGGCGCCGGGGCAGGGGATGCGGGTGCGCGTGACGCTGCCGGGCTGAAGGCGGCGCCGTCAGTCCCCGATCCGGAAGGCATCGGCGATCCGCCGTGCCGTGCCGTCCGCCGCCACGATCACGACATCGAAGCGCACCCCGGCCGCGCCGTGCCCCGGATTCTCCGCCATCCAGCATTCCGCGGCCGCCACCAGCCGCGCCCGCTGCCGCGCGCCGAGCGCGTGCGCCGCCTCGGCCAGGGAGGGCCGCGCCTTTACCTCGACGAAGGCGAGCACCCCCGCGCATTCGGCCACGAGGTCGATCTCCCCGGCCGGCGTGCGCGCGCGCCGCGCGAGCACGTCCCAGCCATCCCGCACCAGCGCCGCCGCCGCGACCGCCTCCGCGTCGCGCCCGGCCGCCTCGGCGCGCCGTCCGCGCAAAAGGCGGCGCGTTTCGTCCCCGAACCCGTTCATGCGGGCTATCCTGCCGGCATGATCCTGCGCCGCGCCATCCTCGTCCTGTTCCTCCTCACCGGCACCGTGGCCGCCAGCGAGCCCGCGCGGCGGCACATGGTGGCCGCGGGGCACCCGCTCGCGGCCGAGGCCGGCCTCGCCGTGCTGCGCGACGGCGGCACCGCGGTCGATGCCGCCGTCGCCATCCAGATGGTCCTGACGCTGGTCGAGCCGCAATCCTCGGGCATCGGCGGCGGCGCGCTTCTGCTGCATCTGCACGCCGGCAGCGGCCGCATCGCGGCCTGGGACGGGCGGGAGACGGCGCCCGCCGCCGCCGGCCCGGACCTGTTCCTGCGCGAAGGCCGGCCGATGCCCTTCCTGCAGGCGATGGTGGGCGGCCGCGCGGTCGGCGTGCCGGGCACGGTCGCGGTGCTGGAGGCCGCGCATCGCGAGCACGGCCGCCTGGCCTGGCCGCGGCTGATCGAACCCGCCATCCGCCTGGCGGAGGAGGGGTTCCCGGTCAGCGCGCGGCTCGCGCGCGACATCGCCTCGGACATGCTGCTGCTGCGCCGCGATCCCGGCGCCGCGGCCTATTTCTTCAGCGAGGCCGGCCTGCCGCTGCCCGAGGGGCACCGGCTGCGCAACCCCGCGCTGGCCGCGACGCTGCGCGCCATCGCCGCGGAGGGCGCGGGCGCGCTCGCGCGCGGGCCGGTCGCCGCGGAGATCCTGGCCGCCGTCACGGGCCACCCGACCAATCCGGGGGTCATGGCCGCCACAGACCTCGCGACCTACGCGCCGCGGCGGCGGGAGGCGGTCTGCCTGCCGTATCGACGCTTCCGGGTCTGCGGCTTCCCGCCGCCGTCGTCGGGCGGCATCGCGGTCGGGCAGATCCTGGGGCTGCTCGGGCATTTCGAGGTCGCGCGGCTCGACCCGCGCGGCGCAGAGGCCGCTCACCTGCTGGGGGAGGCCGGGCGCCTCGCCTTCGCCGACCGCAACGCCTACGTGGCCGATGCCGACTTCGTCCCCGTGCCGGTGCGCGGCCTGCTCGACGCCGGCTACCTCACGGCCCGCGCGCAGCTGATCGACCGAGACCGCGCCATCGCCGCGCCGCGCCCCGGCAACCCGCCCTGGCGCGAGACCCGCTTCGCCCCCCAGGCACAGGAGTTCGAGGCCGGCACCAGCCATGTCTCGATCGTGGACGGGGAGGGCAACGCGGTCTCGATGACCACCACCATCGAGGCGCTGTTCGGCGCGCGCGTCATGGTGCGCGGCTTCCTGCTGAACAACGAGCTGACCGACTTCTCCTTCCTGCCGGAACGCGACGGCCGCCCCGTCGCCAACCGCGTCGAGAGCGGCAAGCGGCCGCGGTCGTCGATGTCGCCCACCATCGTGCTGGACGGGGAGGGGCGGCTGCAGGCGGTGGTGGGCTCGCCCGGGGGGGCGCGCATCATCGGCTACGTCGCGCAGGCGCTGGTCGCGCTGCTCGATTGGGGCCTGACGCCGCAGGAGGCGGCGGGCCTGCCGCATGTCGGCACGATCGGCGGCGCGGTGGAGCTGGAGGCCGAGACGCCGGCCGCGGCGCTGGCGCCGGCGCTGCGCGCGCGCGGGCACGAGGTGCAGGTGCGGGACATGAATTCCGGCCTGCAGATCATCCGCGTGACGCGGGACGGGCTGCTGGGCGGGGCGGATCTGCGGCGGGAGGGGGTCGCGCTTGGCGAGTGAGCCGCATCGATACACGACGCTGGCCGCGCCCGCGACGGCCGAGGAAGGCGCGCGGATTCGGTCCCTTGCCGCGGCGCAGGCCGGAGCGCTGCGGCCCCACCTGCTGGATGGCCTCGGCGGCCTCGGCTTCGTGCTGGCGGTCGTCTTCGGCGCCATCCTGCTGATCGACCTGGTGTTCGGCGTCATCCATCGCGGCCAATGGGTCGTCCTGGCCCTGGGCTCGGCAGTCATGATCCTGCCCATCCTGCTGATCCAGGCACGGGACGCGCGCCTCTCGCGGCCCGACCGCGACGCCGCGTCCGCGGCCGTCGAGACGCAGGCCAACGCCGGCGTGGTGCTGCGGCAAAGGCTCGGTCGGCCTCGCTGGCCCGTGGGCCATCCGCCCCGGAACGGCGTTCATGCGCTTCGCGGTGCGACCGCCCGAAAAGGCCCCGGCCCGGCCGGCCGGGCGCCCGGCGTCACGGAGCGCCTGCCAGCAGGCGGCGCACTTCGGCGGGGCGGGGGATCGGCGCGACCGCCCCGTATCCCGTCGTGGACAGGGCCGCCGCCGCATTGGCGTAGCGCGCGGCGTCCGGCGCGCCATCACCCGCCAGCAGCCGGGCCAGGAACGCGCCGGCAAAGGTATCCCCGGCGCCGGTCGCATCCACCGCCGCCACGCGATGCGACGGCAGGCTGAGGCGCGTCCCGTCCCGCGTGGCCAGCAGGCATCCCGCCGCGCCGCATTTCAGCACCACCAGGGGACAGAGCCGCAGGTAGAACGCCGCAACCTCCTCCGGGTCGGTCAGGCCGGTGAGCGCGGTCGCGTCGTCGAGCGAGGGGAGCGCGATGTCCGCCATGCCGATCGCTGCATGGATGACGGCCGCCGCGCGTGCCGCGGGCCAGAGGCGCAGCCTGAGGTTGGTGTCGTAGGACACCCGCACCCCAGCCGCGCGTGCCGCCGCGATGGCTCGGAACGCTGCGTCGCAGGCGCTGTCCGAAATGGCCTGGCTGATGCCCGAGACGTGCAGGATGCGCGCCGCGCCGATCGCGTCCTCCGGCAGGTCCTCCGGCCGGTAGCGCGCGGCGGCGGAGCCCGTGCGGTAGAAGGTGAAATGGTGCCCGCCGGCGTCATGCGTGACGAAATAGATGCCGGTCGGCGCATCGGCGCGGCGGAGCACGGTCGCGGTGTCCACTCCCTCCCGCGCCCAGAGCGCCATGAAGGCATCGCCCGGCCCGTCCCGGCCGATCGCGGTCACGTATCCGACCGAGGCACCCTGCCGGGCTGCGGCGATGGCGGTGTTGGAAGTATCCCCACCATGTCCCTCGAGATACAGGATTCGCCCGTCCGGCCCGGGCGGCTGGCGATTGAATTCGAGCATCGGCTCGCCGAGGCAGAGAAGGTCGGGCATCTCAGGCCCGCATGATGCCGAGCGCATCCTCCGCCGCGCGCTGCACGGCGGCGCGGTCGCCGGCGGCGATCAGCGCCTCGTCCACCAGCCGGCCGCCGATGCCCACGAAGGCGGCGCCGGCCGCGAGGTAGTCGGTCGCGTTGCGCGCATCGACGCCGCCGGTCGGGCAGAAGGCGACATCCGGAAAGACGGCGCGCAACGCCTTGATATGCGAGGGCCCGCCGGCTGAGGCGGCGGGGAAGATCTTCACGACGTCGGCGCCGGCGGCGAGGGCGGCGCGCACCTCGGTCGGCGTCAGCGCGCCCAGCATCAGGCAGGCGCCGGCGGCCTTCACGGGCGCGGCGAGGTCCGCATCCACCCAGGGTGCCACGATGAAGCGCGCGCCGGCCTCGAGGCAGGCGTCCGCGGTGCGGGCATCGGGCACGGTGCCGGCGCCGACCAGCAGCGAAGGGTCACTGGCCAGGGCGCGGATCAGGGCCGGCGCCTCGGGCACGGTCATCGTGATCTCGAAGGTCGTGATGCCTGCTTCCTGCAGCCAGGCGACGGCGGTCGCGGCTCGGGCGGCGGTCGAGGCGCGCACCACCGGGACGATGCGCGCGGCGGTCAGGCGGGGGACGATGTGGTGCATGGCGTCAGGGCCTCCGGCCGCCATGCTTGGCCGGCAGCGCGCCCGCGGCAAGGCCCGGGCGCGCCCGCGTCAGACGACCATGCGGTCGGCGGTAGCGTGCAGTGTGCGGGCGCTGGCGAGGGCGCGCTCGATCTCGAGCGCCGTGCTGTCGAGGGCGCCGCGGTAGCCGACCACGCTCGCGCCCAGGCGCGCCATCGTGCCGGAGAGGTCGCCGATCGCCTCGCGCAGGCCTGCGACGGCGTCAGATTGCTCGCCGATGGCCTCGTCGAGGCGGCGCAGCGCCAGGCGAAGGCGGTCCTCGGGACGCGTGGGGAATACGGCGATGCTCGACTGTGTTGCGTCGGTCTGGGCGGTGTCGGGGGGGGATTGCATGGGACCTCGGCGCTGCGCGTTAACCGAGAGTTAGCAAATCTGTGTGGCGAAGACGAGCGCAAAAATTCTCGAATTCAAGAAATTGTCGCGAAATTGGGCGAATCGGCCGCGAGGCCGACCCTGATGGCCCGTGGTTTCCCGCCATCCCGCCGATGCTCTATGACCGCGCCGGAGGTGGAACACCCATGGGCATCGCCCTAGAGATCACGATCATCCTGGTGCTGGTGCTGCTGAACGGCGCCTTCGCCATGAGCGAACTGGCCATCGTCTCCTCCCGCCGGGCGCGGCTGCAGGCGCTGCAGCGCAAGGGCAGCCTCGGCGCCCAGGCGGCGCTCGCCCTGGCCGAGGACCCGCAGCGCTTCCTGCCCACGGTGCAGGTCGGCATCACCCTGGTCGGCATCTTCGCCGGCGCCTTCGGCGGCGCCCGCCTGGCCGGGACGCTGGGGGGGGCGCTCAACACCATTTCCTGGATCGCGCCCTATGGCGGCGAGATCGCCTTCACCCTGGTCGTCATCGCCATCACCTACCTCAGCCTGATCCTGGGGGAGCTGGTCCCGAAGCAGGTGGCGCTGCGTAATCCCGAGAAGGTCGCGGTGGTCGTCGCGCTTCCGCTTACGGCGCTGGCGCGCTGGTCGGGGCCGATCGTATGGGTCCTCGGCCAGTCCTCGGCCGTCGTGCTCCGCCTGTTCGGTCCGGCCAACCCGACCGCGAACTACGTGACGGAGGAGGAGGTCAAGGCCGTGGTCGCCGAGGGCGCCGAGGCCGGCGCGCTCGAGCACGAGGAACGGGACATGATCGAGCGCGTGCTGCGGCTCGCCGACAAGCCGGTCCGCGCGCTCATGACGCCGCGCAACGACCTCGCCTGGCTCGACCGTTCCGACACCCCGGCGGAGATCGCGACCAGGCTCCGCGCCTCCGACGTCACGCGCTTCGTGGTGGCGGACGGGCGCGTGGACAACGTGGTGGGCGTGGTGGTGGCCAAGGACCTGCTCGACCAGATCCTGGAGGGCGCGACCATGTCGGTGGCGGCCGTGCTCCGCCAGCCTCTCGTGCTGCCCGACACGCTTTCGGCCCTCGATGCGCTGGAACGGCTGCGCGGCGACCGGCTCGGCATGGCGCTGGTGATGGACGAATACGGGTCCTTCGAGGGCGTCGTCACGGCCTCCGACCTGCTGGAGGCGATCGTGGGCGACCTCGGACCGCCCGAGCCCGCAACGGACGGGACGGCCATCGAACGGCACGACGGATCGCTCCTGCTCGACGGTTCGATGCCGTCGGATGAGCTGCGCGCGCGGCTCGACCTGCCGGAACTGCCCGGCAGCGGGACCTACCACACGGTTGCCGGCCTGATGCTGGCGTTGCTGAAGCGCGTGCCGAAGGAGGGCGACCGGATCGTCTGGGCCGGCTGGCGCTTCGAGATCGTGGACATGGACGGGCGGCGCGTCGACAAGGTACTGGCGAGCCGGGAGGAAGCGGCGGCCGCGTGACTACCGCGCCGCCGACTTCGCGATCGGCGCGATGAATTGCGGCTCCGTGTCCCAGGGGAACAGGATCCAGGTGTCCTGCGAAACCTCGGTGATGAAGGTGTCGACCGCGGGTTTTCCGGCCGGCTTCGCGTAGATGGTTGCGAAATGCGCCTTCGGCAGCAGGCCGCGCACGACGCGCGCGGTGGTGCCGGTGTCGACAAGGTCATCGAGGATCAGCCAGCCCGCGCCGTCGCCAGCCGCGACGGGCGCCTTGGCCACGCGGGGCTCGCCGCGCGCCTCCTCCTCGTAGGTCAGGATCGAGACGCTTTCGATCAGCCGGCAATCCAGTTCCCGCGCGATGATCGCGGCCGGGATGAGGCCGCCGCGGGTGATGGCGACGATGCCGCGCCAGGGGCCCTTTTCCAGCAGCCGCCAGGCCAGCGCCTTGCTGTCCCGGTGCAGCTGGTCCCAGCTGACCGTGTAGTACTTCTCGGCCATCAGAACATCTTCCCCCCGTTGGGCACGCGCAGGTCCGGCTTCAGCAGCACCACGGCGCCATTCTCGTCCGGCACGCCGAGAACCAGCACCTCGCTCTCGAACCCCGCGATCCGGCGCGGCGCGAAGTTCACCACGGCCATCACCTGGCGGCCGATCAGCCGGTCGGGCGCGTAGTGCACCGTGACCTGCGCGGAAGATCGCTTCACCCCGAGGCTGCCGCCGAAATCCACCCAGAGCCGGATCGAGGGCTTGCGCGCCTCGGGGAAGGGCTGGGCATCGACGACGGTGCCGACGCGGATGTCGATGCGGTCGAAATCTTCGATCGTGGCGTTCGGGTCCATGGCCAGCGTCTAGAGCACGGTCCGGGACCTGGGAACTCCCCTGGTGCGACGGGCGCTTTCGGCGGCCTGACGCGCCCGCGCACCCCTGCCATGCCCGCCCGCGGGCCGTGGGGGGCTTTCCCCGGCGGCCCGGCCGTTGCAGGAAGGGGGCAACTTCCTCACGGGAACGATACCAGGATGCGCGACTTCCACCTGCCCGGGCGCAGCCCGGCCTATGGCGTCAACGGCATGGCCGCCACCTCCATGCCCCAGGCGACGCTGGCTGCCCTCGACATCCTGCGCGCCGGGGGCAATGCGCTCGACGCGGCCATCGCCGCCTGCGCGGTGCAATGCGTGATCGAGCCGGAATCGACCGGCATCGGCGGCGACTGCTTCTGCCTTTACGTCCCGGCCGGATCGTCCAAAGTCATCGCGCTGAACGGCTCCGGCCGCGCGCCGGCGGCCGCGACGCCCGAGGCGCTGCGCGCCGCCGGCCTGACCGCCATGGTCAACACCTCCGCCCATTCGGTGACGGTGCCCGGCGCGATCAGCGCCTGGGACCTGCTGAACCGCACCCATGGGCGGCTCGGCCTCGATGCGATCCTGCAGCCGGCGATCCGCCATGCCGAGGAAGGCTTCGCCATCTCGCCCCGCGTACACAGCGACTGGGTGGGCTCGGTCGGCAAGCTTTCGAAGCACGAGGCCTCCGCCCGGCGCTTCCTGCGCGGGGCCGAGGCGCCGGCGCTGGGCTCCCGCTTCGTGCAGCCCGAACTCGCGCGCACGCTCCGCGCCATCGCCGCGCGCGGCAAGGCCGCCTTCTATGAGGGCGAGGTCGCGACCGACATCGTCGCGACGCTACGCGCCGTGGGTGGCCTGCACACCGAGGAAGACTTCGCCCGCGGCGCGGACGTGGCGGAATTCGTCGAGCCGATTTCCCTGAAGTGGCGCGGCATGGAGGTCTTCCAGTGCCCGCCCAATGGCGTGGGCATGCACGTGCTTCAGATCCTGGGCATCCTGGCGAAGTTCACGACGCCCGAGCAGGGGCCGCTGAGCGCCGAGCGCTTCCACCGCCACATCGAGGCCGCGCGCCTGGTCTACCGCGACCGCGATGCCTTCCTGGCCGACCCGTCCCAGGTGGACGTGCCGGTCGCGCGGCTTCTGGCGGACGAATATCTCGGGCGGCTCGCCGGCCTGATCCGCGACGAGGCCGCCATGGCCGAGCTGCCGCCCGCCGGCGAGAGCGACCTCGCGAAGCACAAGGACACCGTCTACCTCTGCGTGGTGGACAGGGACGGCAACGCCTGTTCTTTCATCAATTCCCTGTTCGAGGGCTTCGGCACCGGCATCCTGGCGGAGAAGTCGGGCGTCATGCTGCAGAACCGGGGCTTCGGCTTCCGCCTGCAGGAAGGCCACCCGAACTGCATCGCGCCCAACAAGCGCCCGCTGCACACCATCATCCCCGGCATGGTGATGAAGGACGGCCAGGCGGTCATGCCGTTCGGCGTGATGGGCGGGCGCTTCCAGCCGATGGGCCAGTCGCTGTTCCTGACCAACCACTTCGAGTTCGGCATGGACGTCCAACAGGCGATCGACCACCCGCGCCTGATGCCGCAGGACGGCAAGGTGCAGATCGAGCGCGGCATCCCCGGCAGCGTGGTGGACCGGCTGAACCGGCTCGGCCATGCCTGCGAGCTCATCGACAAGCCGCATGGCGGCGGCCAGGCGATCCTGATCGACCGGGAGAAGGGCTGCCTCGTCGGCGGGTCCGACCCGCGCAAGGATGGCTGCGCGATGGGCTACTGATGCGCCCGCGGTGCTCGGCCCACGCGCCGGGCACCGCGCCGCGTGACGGGGGACGGGCCATGCCGCTCAGCGCCATCCTCGCCGACATCACGACCCTCGACGTCGATGCCGTCGTCAATGCCGCGAATGAAGGGCTCGCGATGGGCGGCGGCGTCTGCGGCGCCATCTTCCGCGCGGCCGGGCCGGACCTGCTGCGCCAGGCCTGCGCGCCGCTGGCGCCGTGCCCGACCGGCGAGGCGCGCATCACGCCCGGCTTCGCGCTGAAGGCGCGCCACGTCATCCACGCCGTCGGTCCTGTCTGGCAGGGCGGCGGGGCAGGGGAGGCGGCACTACTCGCCGCCTGCTACCGCAACAGCCTGCGCCTGCTGCGGGACGCCGGCGGCACCTCGATCGCCTTCCCCGCCATCTCCACGGGGATCTTCGGCTACCCGTTGGCGGCCGCGACCCGGATTGCCGTCGCGACGACGCGGGAGGAGATTGCCGCCCACAGCGACCTCGACATCATCTTCGCGTGCTTCGACCAGCACACGCTCGACACCTACCGGAAGGAACTCGGTCCATGACGGAACCCTGCGACCTCAGCGCGCTCGAGGCGCGGCGCCTGATCGGCCGCCGCGCGCTCTCCCCGGTGGAACTTCTGGAGTCCTGCCTGAAGCGGATCGGCCAGGTGAACCACGCCGTCAACGCGATGGTCGCGATCGACGAACCCGCCGCGCGCGCCCGCGCGAAGGCGGCCGAGGCGGCGGTGATGCAGGGCGACCCGCTCGGCGTGCTGCACGGCCTGCCGGTCGGCATCAAGGACCTCGAGGAGACCCGGGGCCTCGTCACCACCTATGGCAGCCCGATCTTCAAGGACTTCGTGCCCGAGGCCGATTGCGGGATGGTGGCGAACCTCCGCCGCGCCGGCGCGGTGGTGGTGGGCAAGACCAACACGCCGGAATTCGGCGCCGGCGCCAATACCCGCAACGCCGTCTATGGCGTGACGGGCAATCCCTTCGATCCCGCGAAGTCCGCGGCCGGGTCCTCGGGCGGTTCGGGCGTGGCGTTGGCGTGCGGCATGGTGCCGATCTGCTCGGGATCCGACACCGGCGGCTCGCTGCGCAACCCCGCGGCCTTCAACGGCATCGTGGGCTACCGGCCGTCGCCGGGGCTGGTGCCGTCCGAGAAACGCGGCCATGGCTGGTCGCCGCTGCCGGTGCTGGGGCCGATGGCGCGCAACGTGGCTGATGCGGCACTGATGCTGTCGGCCATGGCGTCCGACGATGCGATGGACCCGCTGGCCTACACCCTGCAGCACGAGGCGGTGCGCGGCGTCCCCGGCCGCTTCCACCCGCTGCCGCCGGTCGACCTCGCTTCGCTTCGCCTCGCCGTCAGCGCCGATTTCGGCCAGGCGCCGGTCGAGAAGCACATCCGCGAGGTCTTCGCCGGCCGTGCGCGCGCGGTCGCGAAGCTGTTCGGATCGACCGAGGAGGCGGCGCCCGACTGCCGCGGCGGCGACGAGGCCTTCGAGGTGCTGCGCGCCCAGGCCTTCCTGTCCGCCCACGCCGAGAAGGTGCGCACCCGCTCGCAGGATGTCGGCCCCAACGTCCGCGCCAATGTCGAGGAAGGGCTGCGCTACACGCTGGAGGACGGGGCGAAGGCGGCCGCTGCGCAGACGCGCATGTACCGCGCCTGGCAGCATTTCTTCGCGCGCCACGACATCCTGATCACGCCGGCGATCACCATCTCCCCCCGGTCGTGGACGGAGCTCTACCCGGCCGAGATCGACGGCCAGCCGACGCGGACCTACTTCCACTGGCTGGCGCTCGCCTACTACGTGACGCTCTGCGGCCACCCGGCCATCTCACTGCCGATGGGCCTCGACCGGGAAGGCATGCCCTTCGGCCTGCAGATCGTGGGGCCCCGTGGCGGCGATGCGCTGGTGCTGCGCGTCGCGGCCACGATCGAGGAGGCCTTCGCGCACGACCCGGTGTTCCGTCGCCCTGCGCCCGACCTGGCCGCGCTGGCGGCTGCGGCGCCGATCACGGGGATGCCGGGCGCGATCGGCTGGGACTGACCGCGCCTACCACCGGTCGTAGTAGGGCCGCGGCCGCCCGTAGATCGGCTGCGGCGGCCCGGCATGGGCGTAGCCCGGGCGCGGTGCGTAGTAGCCGCGCGGACGCCCGTAATAGGCCGGGCGCGGTTCGTAGTATTGGTAGTGCCGGCGCGGCGGCTGCGAGGCGGCGGCGATGCCGAGCCCCGCGGCCGCGCCGATGCCCGCGCCGAGCAGCGCCGTCCGCCCCGGGTCGAGGTTGCCGTACGGGTCGTAGCAACCCGCGGTGAGCAGCATGGCCCCGAGGGCCAGGATCGGCAGTTTCCGCGTGGTCGGCATGGTCGTGGTCCTCCGGCGTCGTGGAGGCATCAGACGCCCCGACTGCGGAGGTGCCAGGGCCGAAACATGGCGGAACGATGGGGCTTTGTATCAGCCCCGCGCGCCGGAGAAGGCGTTGAAGGTCTGCAGCGTGTAGGTGTCCTTCACGCCCGTCACGGTCTGCACCTTCTCGACCACGAACAAACCGATGTCGCGGTCGGCCTCCAGGTAGAACTTGCCCAGCAGGTCATACTGGCCGGAGATGGAATGCATCTCCGAGAGTTCCTCGATCCCGTCGGCCATCTCGCGGGCCACGCGGTAGGCTTGGCCCATCTCGCACTTGATCATCACGAATATCGCGCGCATCGGAACATCCTGTTGCAGCCCGGGGGTCGCGTCGTTCACCGGACACGCTGCCCGCGGCGCAACAGCAGCATGCGGCCCCGTCCTGGGATAGTCCCTTCGGCGGCCATTCTGCTGACCGGCCGCCGCGCGGGCCTTTGCGGATCACCGCGACGGCATTCATCGCGAGCGGAATTGGCTCGCCTCGCAGGTATCCATGATGAAGAACCGCCCGGGTGGCGGCTCGAAGGGCAGATGAAAGGCCCCTCCGGGCGCGTCCTTGGAAGCCGCGCGCCGCCGGCAGGGACGGGTCGCGCCAAGCCTCGACAGTGAGCCCATCGATCGCGTTCTCGGTGAGGAGGTGCGTGAGGCGCGGTCCGCTGACCGGTGTGCGGTGCGTGGGATCGGCCGCGAAATAATGCAGGCCGAATGGTGAGGATCCGTTCGGGAACCGAAACACCATGGCACCGCCAGGGCGAAGTGCGTCGGCGCCCCTGCGGAGGACTGCCACGATGTCCGCGTCGGTCAGGTGTTCCAACACGTCGAACCCGAGGATCAGGTCCACGGACCCCTGCAGCGACGTCCAGTCGAAGGTTTTCGGGAGAGTCGAAGGTTTCCGGGAGATGGGTGTCGAACCCTTTCGCCCGCCCGGCCGTCACCAGCGCCTCCTGCACCTCGATCCCGCTTGCCACGGCCCCCGTTTCGCGCAGCCATGCCAGGCAATGGCCAGCCCCGAAGCCGAGTTCGACGACGCGGGCGCCACGAATGCGGAACCCGCTTAACTCGGCCCGGTAGTAATCCTCGTCCCGAAGCGTGAAGAGCTCGGATTCATGCTATCCCTTGAGGGACTGGTATCGGTCGTAGCCGGCGGTTCCCTTCTGCATCCTGCGGCGCTCCGAGCCCAGCGAAGTGTGTTCCGCCTGGTGCGCGACGGCGAATGCTCGACCGGCAAAGTTTTCGGCCGAGACGCAGTCACAGGCCGGGTTGTGCTTGTGCCCGCGAGAAGAGCAGCCAGCCCGGAATTTGAGCGCCGGGCCCACCAATGGCAGAGTCGTGGCGGCACGGAGCATCGGCACGATGGTTGCATCGCCCGACGACATGATCGCACTCACCCAGACGCCCGACCGCGGCGGCCCGGCGCAACCGCTGCTCGAGGTCACCGGCCTCGTGAAGCACTTTCCCATCCGCGGCGGGCTGCTCGGCCGCAAGGTCGCGACGGTGCGCGCCGTGGACGGGATCAGTCTCGCGATCCGCAAGGGGGAGACGCTCGGCATCGTCGGCGAATCGGGCTGCGGCAAGTCCACCACCGCGCGCCTGCTGATGCGCCTGCTCGACCCCGATGCGGGCGAGATGGTCTTCGACGGCGAGCGCGTCGGCGGCAACGACCAGGCGGGCGGCCTGCCGCTGCGCGACTATCGCCGGCAGGTCCAGATGGTGTTCCAGGACAGCTACGCCTCCCTGAACCCGCGCCTGACCATCGAGGAAACCATCGCCTTCGCGCCCCAGGTACATGGCGTGGGCGCGCGCGAGGCACGGACGCGGGCGCACGACCTGCTCGCCGCCGTGGGCCTGGCACCCGCGCAGTTCGCGCGGCGCTACCCGCACGAGATCTCGGGCGGCCAGCGCCAGCGCATCAACATCGCGCGCGCGCTGGCGCTGCAGCCGCGCCTGGTCATCCTGGACGAGCCGGTCTCGGCGCTCGACAAATCCGTGGAGGCGCAGGTGCTGAACCTGCTGGTCGACCTCAAGGACAAGTTCGGCCTGACCTACGCCTTCATCAGCCACGACCTGAACGTGGTGCAGTACATCAGCGACCGCGTGCTGGTGATGTATCTCGGCAAGGTGGCCGAGCAGGGCCCGGTCGAGGAAATCTACGACCGTCCCGCCCACCCCTATACCCGCGCGCTGCTGGCGTCCCGCCCCTCGATGGACCCCGCCAACCGGCGCACCGAGCCGCCGCTGACCGGCGACCCGCCCAACCCGGTGAACCCCCCCTCGGGCTGCCGCTTCCGCACCCGGTGCGTGATGGCCGAGGATGTCTGCGCGGCGCGCGAGCCCGCCGCAGCCCGGCTGGTGCCCGGCCACGACGCCGCCTGCCACGCCGTGACGCCCGGATCCGGGCACTCCGCCGCCCCGGGGGTTGCCGCATGAGTGCCGCCATGAAACCCGCCGCCCCCGCGCCCCTGGTCCGCGCGCGCGACCTCACGGTCCGCTTCGTCAACCGCGACACGACCGTCCATGCGGTGAACGGCGTCGACCTCGATGTCGCGGAAGGGGAGGTGCTCTGCCTGCTCGGCGAATCGGGGTCGGGCAAGTCGGTCACGCTGCGCGCCCTGATGAAGCTGCTGCCGCGGCAGGCGCGCGTCGGCGGCTCGATCGAGGTCGCCGGGCGCGACGTGCAGGCGATGAACGAGCGCGAGCTGGCCGATTTCCGCGGCGGCGACGTCGCCATGATCTTCCAGGAACCGATGACGGCGCTCGACCCCGTCTTCACCATCGGCCGGCAGATCGCCGAGGCGGTGCAGCGGCACGAGGGCGCGTCCCGCAGCGCGGCCGACGCGCGGGCGCTGGAACTGCTGGAGCTGGTGCAGATCCCCTCGGCGAAGCGACGGCTCGCGGCCTACCCGCACGAATTGTCGGGGGGGCTCCGGCAGCGCGCCATGATCGCGGTCGCGCTGGCCTGCCGGCCCAAGCTGCTGCTGGCGGACGAGCCGACCACCGCGCTCGACGCCACGGTCCAGATCCAGGTGCTGCTGCTGCTGCGCGAATTGCAGGAAAAGCTCGGCATGGGGGTCATCTTCGTCACCCACGACCTCGGCGTGGCGGGGGAGATCGCCGACCGCGTCGCGGTCATGTACGCCGGGCGCGTGGTGGAGGAAGCGCCGATCGGCCCCTTCATGGCCGGCCCGCTGCACCCCTACGCGCAGGGCCTGCTGGGGGCCACCGTGCATCCCGGGATGCGTGGCAAGCGCCTGACAACCATTCCCGGCGCGCCGCCGAGCCTCGAGACGGAGCCCACCACCTGCGCCTTCTCGCCGCGCTGCGAATGGGCCGAGGCCGCGTGCCTCGCGGGGGTGCCCGAGGCCAGGCCCGCCGGACCGGGCCGGACGGCCCGCTGCATCCGGGTTCCCGCCGCCTGAGGGGGCGCAACAAGTCGCAACTTGCCGGGACTTGCGTCTGCCCTCACATATTGGTGGTCAAGAGGCTTCCGCCCAATGCGCATGATGACCCAGGTTGCGGTGCTGGCTTTGCTCGGCGGCGGCGCCGTCGGCTGGCACATGTATGGGGAACAGATTGGCCTGCCGCCGCCCCTCAGGCTCCTGGGGCTCGAGGCCGCGGACCAGCAGGCGGGGCGCCGCGGCGCCGCGGGCGGGCCCGTCGGCGTGGTGGTGCAGCCGGTCCGGACAGCGACGGTGGTCGACCGGGTCGAGAGCGTCGGCACTGTCCGCGCCCGCGAAGCGGTGATCATCACCAGCAAGGTCGCCGGCATGGTCGAGACGATCCGCTTCGCCGAGGGCCAGCGGGTCGAGGCCGGCGAGGACCTGGTGCAGCTCGATGCCGCGGCGCTGCGGGCGGAGCTCGACCAGGCGCGGGCGCTGCTGGACGACGCGCGCAACCAGCTCTCCCGCGCCCGGCAGCTGCAGGCGGGCCAGACCATCGCGGCGCAGCGGCTCGAGACGCTGGAGGCCCTGGCGCGCCAGGCCGAGGGCCGCGTGCGCCAGGCGAGCGCGCGGCTCGAGGAACTGCGCGTGATCGCGCCCTTCTCCGGCCGGGTCGGCCTTCGCCAGGTGAGCCCCGGCGCACTGATCCAGCCCGGGACGACCATCACGACGCTGGACGACACGTCGCGCGTCCGGGTCGAGTTCTCGGTGCCCGAGGTGCATCTCGCGCGCATCCGGGTCGGCAGCGGCGTGACCGCGCGCAGCGCCGCCTATGGCGAGCGGCGCTTCCGGGGCGAGGTCGCGGTGGTGGACACCCGGATCGACCCCGCGACCCGCTCGATCCGCGTCATCTCCGAATTCGACAATTCCGACGAGGCGCTGCGCCCCGGCCTGTTCCTGACCGTGGAACTGGTGCTCGAGGAACGGCCGAACGCGCTGCTGGTGGCCGAGGAGGCGATCGACCCCGTGGGCGACCGCGCCTTCGTCTACGTGGTGCGCGACGGGCGCGCGCGACGCCAGGAGGTGCGGCTCGGCCTGCGCCTGCCGGGCGAGGTCGAGATCCGCGAGGGCCTCGCGGCCGGTGAGCCCGTGATCGTGCGCGGCATCCAGCGGCTACGCAACGACGCACCCGTGCGCGTGGTCGAGACCCGCGCCCGGCCGACCAGCTGACAAGGGCGCGGCGCCGATGGTCCTTTCCGACATCTCGATCAAGCGGCCGGTCTTCGCGACGGTCATTTCGCTCATGCTGACCGTGCTCGGGCTGTTCGCCCTGCAGCGGATGCCGATCCGGGAATATCCCAAAATCGACCCGCCGGTCATCCAGATCACGACCACCTACCGCGGCGCCTCGGCGCCTGTGGTGGACAGCCAGATCACCGAGATCCTCGAGGCCGCCGTCGCCGGGATCGAGGGCGTGAAGGTCATGTCCTCCCAGTCGCGCGACGAACGGAGCCAGGTGACGCTGGAGTTCCTGCTCTCGCGCGACGTGGATTCGGCCGCCAACGACGTGCGCGACCGCGTGGCCCGCGCGCTGGCCCGCCTGCCGGAACAGGCGGACACGCCCATCGTCGCCAAGGTGGATGGCGACAGCCGACCGATCCTCTGGATCGCGCTGTCGTCGGACACGCTCTCGCCGCTCGACCTGACGGACATCGCGCGGCGGCGGATCGTGGATCGCCTGGCGATCGTCGAAGGCGTCGCGCAGATCATCATCTCGGGCGAGCGGCGCTTCGCCATGCGCGTGTGGCTCGACCGCCAGGCGCTGGCGGCTCGCAACCTGACCGTCCAGGACATCGAGGAGGCGATCCGGCGGGAGAACGTGGAACTGCCCGGTGGCCGGATCGAGAGCACAGCCAGGGAACTGACTGTCCGAACCGATTCCCGCATGTCCCGGCCCGAGCAGTTCCGCGAACTGGTCATCGCGCGCGGCGCCGGCGGGGCGCAGGTGCTGCTGGGCGAGGTCGCGCGCGTAGAGGTCGCCGCCGAGGACACCCGCGGCGCCTACCGGATCAACGGCCTGCCCGCCATCGGCCTCGGCATCCTGCGCCAGTCCACGGCCAACACGCTCTCGGTCGCCGACGGCGTGAAGGCCGAGATGGCGCGCATCGGCGCCAGCCTGCCCGAGGGCATCACCGTCCAGGTCGGCTACGACGAGAGCCTGTTCATCGCGCAGTCCATCTACGAGGTGGAGCACGCGCTGATGATCGCGCTGGCGCTGGTGGTCGGCGTCATCTTCATCTTCCTCCGCAGCGTGCGCGCGACGATCATCCCGGCCGTCGCGATCCCGGTCTCCATCATCGCCTCGTTCATGGCGACGGCCGCGCTCGGCTTCTCGGTCAATGTGCTGACGCTGCTCGGCCTGGTGCTCGCGATCGGGCTCGTGGTCGACGACGCGATCGTGGTGCTCGAGAACATCCACCGCCGGATCGAGGAGGGGGAGGAGCCGCTGCTCGCCTCGCTCCGCGGCGCGCGCGAGATCGCCTTCGCGGTCATCGCGACGACGCTCGTGCTCGTCGCCGTCTTCGTGCCGCTGTCCTTCATGGGGGGCAACACGGGGCGGCTCTTCGTCGAGTTCGGCCTGGCGCTGGCGGCCTCGGTTGTCTTCTCGGGCTTCGTCGCGCTGACGCTGACGCCCATGATGTGCTCGAAGCTGCTGAAGTCGCACGAGGGCGAAAGCTGGCTGATCCGCACGACGGAGCCGGTCTTCCTCGGCATGAACGCGGCGTTGCGCTGGTCGCTCGACCGGGCGCTCCGTGCGCCGCTGCTGGTGATGGGCGGCGTCGTCGCAATCTCGGGCTTCGCGGCGGTGCTCTATTCGGTGCTGCCCAAGGAATTCGCGCCGACCGAGGATCGCGGCGTCGTCATCATCCCGACGACGGGACCGGAAGGCGCGTCCTTCGGCTACACGCTCGAGCATGTCTACCAGATCGAGCGCCTGCTGCAGCGCTACGTCGACAGCGGGGAGGCGGTCGCGGTCTTCGCGACGGTGGGCGGCTTCCAGCGGCCGGCGGTCGGCAACGTCGCCAATATCTTCGTCCGCCTGGCCCCCTGGGCCGACCGGGAGCGCAAGCAGCAGCAGATCGCCGCCGAGATCTTCCCGACCATCGCGGCCATCCCGGGTGTGCGCGGCTTCGCGCTCAACCCGGCTTCGCTGGGCCAGCGCGGCTTCCAGCCGCCGGTGCAGTTCGTGATCGGCGGGCCGGACTACGACACCCTGATCCAGTGGCGCGACCTGTTCCTGGAACGCGCCCGGCAGAACCCGCGGCTCGTGAACCTCGACCACAACTTCAAGGAAACCAAGCCCGAGATCCGCGTCGAGATCGACCGCCGGCGCGCGGCCGACCTCGGCATCTCGATCGCGGCCGTCGGCCGCACCATCGAGACCATGCTCGGCTCGCGCGAGGTCACGACCTACGTCGTGGGCGGGCAGGAATACAAGGTGCTGCTGCAGGCGCCGGAGGAAGCGCGGCTGTCGCCCTACGACCTGCAGAACGTCTTCGTGCGGTCGTCCTCGGGCGGGCTGGTGCCGTTGTCCAACGTCGTGACCCTCTCGGAACGCGCCCGCGCCCAGACCCTGGCGCGCGAGGACCGGGTGCGCGCCATCACCATCACCGCCTCCCTGGCCCCCGGCTATTCGCTGGCCGAGGCGCTCGACTTCATGGACGCGACCGCGCGCGCCGCGCTGCCGCAGGAGGCCCGCATCTCCTACCGCGGCCAGTCGCTCGAATTCCGTGAATCCTCGAGCGCCCTCTACGTCACCTTCGCCATGGCGCTGCTGGTCGTCTTCCTCGTGCTCGCCGCGCAGTTCGAGAGCTTCGTCCACCCCTTTGTGATCCTGCTCTCGACGCCGCTCGCCATCACCGGCGGGCTGTTCGGCCTCTGGTGGACGGGGCAGTCGCTCAACGTCTTCAGCCAGATCGGCATGATCCTGCTGATCGGCCTGATGGCGAAGAACGGCATCCTGGTGGTGGAATTCGCCAACCAGTTGCGCGACCGGGGCATGAGCGTGCGCGATGCCGTGCTCGAAGCCTCCGTGGTGCGCCTGCGGCCGATCCTGATGACCTCGATCGCGACCGTCCTCGGCGCGCTTCCTCTCGCCATGGCGACCGGGGCGGGGGCGGAAAGCCGCTCGGCGCTCGGCATCGTCATCGCCTGGGGCATCACCTTCTCGACCTTCGTGACGCTCTATGCGGTCCCCGCGCTCTACCTGCTGCTGGCCCCCTACACGAAACCGATCGGGGCCATCGCCGCACGGCTGGCGGACCTCGAATCACGGCGTCCGGTCCGGCACGATACGCAGCCGGCGGAGTGACGCGGCGCGCGGGAGAGGTTAGCCTCCCGCGCATCTGAACCGGGCGATTGGGAAGGAAGGCCGGATGACCGAGCGACGTGGCGCCACGACCGGGCGCACGGGTGGCAAGCTGCTGGCGGATGCGCTGGTGGCCCAGGGCGTGACGCACGCCTTCTGCGTGCCGGGCGAATCCTACCTCGACCTGCTGGATGGCCTCTATTCGGTGCGCAACCGGCTGCAACTGGTCACCTGCCGCTTCGAGGCCGGGGCCGTCCACATGGCCGAGGCCTACGGCAAGCTGACCGGCCGGGCGGGCGTCGCGATCGTCACGCGCGGCCCCGGCGCCTGCCATGCCGCGATCGGCGTGCATGTCGCCTTCCAGGATTCGACGCCGCTGGTGCTCCTGGTCGGCCAGATCCCGGTCGAGGAAACCGACCGCGAGACCTTCCAGGAGGTCGACTACCGCCAGATGTTCGGCCCGCTGGCCAAGTGGGTCACGCAGATCGACGACGAACGCCGCATCCCCGAACTCATGGCGCATGCATTCGATGTCGCGACCTCCGGCCGCCCCGGCCCCGTGGTCGTCGCGATCAGCGAGGAGATGCAGAAGCGCCTGGCCAACGTGGCCGACATCGGCCCGGCCGAGGTGCTGCCGCCCCACCCGGCGCCCGAGGCGCTGCCGCGGCTGATGGAGATGCTGGGACGCGCAAAGAAGCCGCTGGCCATCCTGGGCGGCTCCCGCTGGTCGGATCAGGGCAAGGCGGACATCCGCGACTGGCTGCTGGCCAACGACCTGCCGGTCTCGGTCGCCTTCCGGCGCATGGGGCTTTTCGACGGCACCTCGCCCAACTACGTGGGCGACCTTGGCGTCGGCGCCGACGGCGCGCTGGTGGCGAAGGCGAAGGACGCGGACCTGATCCTCGCGATCGGCACCCGGATCGGCGAGCCGGTGAGCCAGGGCTACACGCTGCTCGACATGGCGGGTGCCACGCCCATCATCCATGTCTACCCGGACCAGGCGGAGATCGGGCGCGTCTATCGCCCGGCGCTCGGCATCGTCGCGGAGGTCAACGCCTTCGCCGCCGCGGCGAAGGCTGCGGGCGCGGTGAAGAAGCCGGCCTGGGGCGCCTGGACGAAGGACCTCCGCGCCGCCCGCGTCGCGCAGGCCGTGCCGCCCGACTACGAGGGGCCGCTCAACCTCGCCAGCGCGCTGCAGGCGCTGGAGAAGGAACTGCCGGCAGACACCATCTTCACGACGGATGCCGGCAACTTCGCCACCTGGCCCAACCGCTTCATGCATTTCGGCGAGAAGCAGGACTTCCTCGGCCCGACCAACGGCGCCATGGGCTATGCCGTGCCGGCCGCGATCGGCGCCAAGATCACGGCGCCCGGGCGCGCGGTGATCGGCTTCGTGGGCGATGGCGGCTTCCTGATGACGGGCCAGGAGATCGCGACCGCCTTCCACCATGCGGTCAACCCCGTGATCCTGGTCTTCAACAACCAGATGTACGGCACGATCCGCATGTACCAGGAACGGACCTACCCGGCCCGCGTTTCAGGCACCGCGCTGACCAACCCCGACTTCGCCAAGTTCATCGAGGCCTTCGGCGGCCATGGCGAGATCGTGGAGCGCACGGAGGAACTCGTGCCCGCGGTCAAGCGCGCGCTGGCCTCCGGCAAGCCGGCGGTGGTCGAGATCCGCACCAACCCCGAGCAGGTGACGAACCGCGCGACCATCTCGGACCTGCGGGCGCAGGCGGCGAAGGCGGCGGCCTCGGTCGCCAAGCCCGCGACCGCCAAGACGGCGCGCACGCCCGCGCCGCGCCGCACCGGCCCGCGCACGCGGTAACGTGGGCGCCCCGCGTCCCGGCGGTGCTTCCGCCATGATGGCGGGGCGGATCGCGGTTCTCGGCGCGGGGCTGATGGGTTGCTGCCTCGCGCTTGCCCTCGCGCGGCGCGGCCTGCAGGTCGTGGTCTTCGAGCGGCGCGAGGCAGCGATGCTCGAGGCCAGCCTGCACAGCGAGGGAAAGCTGCACCTCGGCTTCGTCTATGCGGCGGACCCGTCGCTGCGCACCGCGGCGCTGATGCAGCGCGGGGCGGCCTGCTTCGCGGCGATCCTCGAGCGCTGGCTTGGCGCAGGCGTGCTCGACCCGTTGCAGTCCGAGCCCTTCGTCTACGCGGTGCACCGGGACAGCCAGCTGTCGGTGCCGTCGATCGAGGCGCATTTCGCGCGGGTGCAGGCGCTCTGGACAGGGCCGCCCGAGCAGGCCGCCTGGCGACGCCTTTCGCCCGGCGAACTCGAGGCGAGCTTCGACCCCGGCCTGGTGCGGGCCGCCTATCGGACCGGCGAGCGCGCCGTCGATACCGGGCGCGTCGCGGAACTCCTGCGAGACGCCTTGCGCGCGGACCCGCGCGTCGAGCTGCGCACGGGCTTCGACGTGGCCGCGGTGGCCGGCACGGCCGGCGCCTTCCGGGTCCATGGCACGGTGCAGGGCGCGGCATGCCGGGACGGCCCCTTCGCGCAGATCGTCAACTGCCTCTGGGCCAACCGGCCGGCCGTGGATGTTGCGTCCGGCCTCGAGGCGCGGCCGGCCGCGATGATACGCCACAAGGTCGGGCTTTTCCTGCAGGCCGAGGCTGGGGCCGACCGGGGTGCGCCGTCGACCACCTTCGTGCTCGGGCCCTTCGGCGACATCGTCGCCTGGCCATGCGGCAGGCTCTACCTGGCCTGGTACCCCGCCGGGATGGTCGGCGTTGCAAGGCAGGTCGCGCGGACCGATTGGAGGGCCGTGCGCGCCGGGCTGGACGCTCCGGCCATCGCGGCGGCGACCATCGCGGCGCTCGCCCGGCTGTGTCCCCGCCTCGCCGCCGTCGTGGCGGGGGCGCGGCCCGTCGTGGATGGCGGAGCGATCTATGCGCTCGGCGCCACGGACATCGACGACCCCCGCAGCCGGCTGCACCAGCGCAGCGAGGTAGGACTGGTCGCGGCGCAGGACGGCTACCACTCCGTGGACACGGGCAAGTACACGCTGGCGCCGCTGCTGGCCGAGGACCTCGCCACGCGGATCGCGGCTGGCGCGGGGACGGCGAGGCCATGACCGGGCGCCTGCTGCCCGGCACCACGCTCTGCGTTCCGGCCTGGAATGCCACCACCTTCCTCGCCGAGACGCTGGAGGCCGTGGCGCGGCAGCAGGTGCCCGGGCTGCGCGTGCTGGTCTCGATCGACGGGGCCGATGCGGGCACCGCGGCCGTGTGCGACGCCTTCCTGGGCGATGCGCGTTTTGCGCGGATTGTCCAGCCGCGGCGGCTCGGCTGGGTGGGCAATACGAACGCGCTGATCGAGGCGGTGGAGACCGAGCACGTCGCGATCATGCCGCATGACGACCTGCCGGCCGATGACTGGCTCGTGTCGCTGCATGCGGCATTGGCCGCGGACCCGGATGCGGTGGGCGCCTATGCCGACCTCGAGGCCTTCGGGACCAGCGAGTTCACCTTCGCGCAGCCCGAGATTGTCGGGCCGGGGCTTGCGCGCAGGCTCGAGACGATGCTGCACCAATGTGCCTGCGTCGCCTTTCGCGGCCTGTTCCGCCTGCGTCCCGGGCAGCCCCGGCCGCTGCTGCCCGCCGGGCTGCCGGGGGACATCGCGGCGGATACGGCCTGGCTGATGGAACTCGCCTGCCGGGGTGCGCTGCGCCGGGTGCCGCGGATCCTGGTGCGCAAGCGCTATCACGACCGTAACACCCATGGCGCCTGGTGGAGCCTGCCTCCGGAGACCGATTTCGCGGCAGGGATCGCGGTGCTGGACCGCATGGCGCGTCGCGCGAGCCATGGCCTGCCCGGCGGCCGGGTGCCGGTACGCCTGGTTGCCGCCGCGGCGCTGCTGCGGCTGCTGGACTGCGCGGATCCGTGGCCCTTCCTGAGAGCCGCGCCGATGGCGCGGCGCGTCGCGGCCTGGCTCGGGACGGATGGCCTGACGGGCCTGCTGCCGGACGCCGGCGACGTGCTTGCATGTCCCGAGGCCGTGGCGCTGCGCGCCTGCCTGGCGGAGCCCGCCTGCGCGCCTCGGCTGGCGGAGATCGCGGACGGCCTGCGCGGCAGCCCGTGGCATGGCGCGCTGGGCGTGCTGGCGCGCCTCGCGACGGAGGTCGCGGCTGCCGTGCCCGACGGGGCGGTCTCGGATCGGGCGGGAGGGCTCCCGGGGTCGCGGCCATGACGGCAGGCGGCGGCCAGGGCGGATCCATGGCGACCGCGGCGCCATGCCGCGCGATCGCCGGGGGGTCAGGTGCTGCCCGCGGCGGGCGGCGCGACCTCGCGCAGCACCTCCTCGGCCGTGCGCATGGCGGCGATGGCGGCGGGGAAGCCTGCATAGGCGCAGGCATGGGTGATGACCTCCGCGATCTCCTCCGGCGTGCAGCCATTGTTGAGGGCGCCAACGAGGTGGCCGCGGAGTTCGTGATGCTGGCTCATGGCGACCAGCATGCCGACCGTCACCATGCTGCGCTCCCGACGTGTCAGCGTGCCGCGCGTCCAGAGGCTGGCATAGGGGAATTCCTCGGAGAGGTGCCGCAGCGCCTGGTTCAGCGGCGTGGTGCTTGCGTCGCGGCGCGCCATATAAGCCTCGCCCAGCACCTCCCGCATTGCCTGCCGGCCCGTGCTGCGCAGCGCGCCATGCGCGGTTTCGTCCGTCATCGTATCCGCTCCGTTGATGTGGCGCGGGAGCATAGCGGATGACGAAGACGCTGCTGATCGTCTTCCACAGCATGACCGGCGGCACGCGGCAGATGGCCGAGGCCGCCGCGCGCGGCGCGGAAGGGCAGGGGGTGCGCGTGCGCCTCCTCCACGCCCCGGATGCGGGTGCAGCGGATCTGATCTCGGCGGATGGCTATGTCCTGGCGACGCCGGAGAACCTCGCGGCGATCGCCGGGCTGATGAAGGATTTCTTCGACCGAACCTACTACGCAGTGCTCGGGCGGATCGAAGGCCGGGCCTATGCCGCCATGATCTGCGCGGGCAGTGACGGCACGAACGCCGCACGGCAGGTCGCCCGCATCGCGACCGGGTGGCGCCTGCGCATGGTCGCGGAACCGCTCATCGTCTGCACCGACGCCCAGACGCCCGAAGCGATCCTCGCGCCCAAGACCATCGCGGCCGAGGACCTCGCCCGCTGCGAGGAACTCGGCGCGACCCTCGGCGCCGGCCTCTCGATCGGGATGTTCTAGGCGCTGGGCGCCCGCCAGCCGATCCAGTCGCAGACGGCGCCGCCCATCACGCGCGGCATCGCCGGGCCCTGCAGCCAGGGCAGTTCCTCGGTGAACAGCGTGATGCACTGCGTCCAGGAACACGGCATGCGCGTGATATCGGTGCCCCAGAAGAAGCGATCCGGGCCGAAGGCATCGAACAGGCGATGCAGCCCGTCATGGATGTCCCGGAACGGGTAGGCTTCCCGCGAATAGCCCGGCGCGCCGGTCGCCTTGACCGCGACATTCGGCAGGCGCGCGAGGTCCGTCACGGCGTCGATGTTCGCGAAGGCCTCCGCACCCTTCTCGTGCCGGATCGCGCCGCAATGGTCGATGATGAGGCGCAGGCGCGGGTGGCGTTCCGCGATGCGGGCGAATTCGGGCAGATAGCGCCAGGCCATGGTGGCGATCGGCAGCCCCGCCGCCTCCGCCGCCGGCCAGAGCCAGTCCATCGTGCCGTCGAAGGGCCAGCGTTCCTGGTCCGCGCGCACCAGCGGGTAGCGGAGGCCGCATTGCCCGGGCCTCTCGCGCCAGGTGGCCAGCAGCGGGCGGGACGTCTCGGGCGTATCGAGCGGCACCTGGCCGAGGATGCAGAAGCGAGCCGGATACTTCGCCGCAGCGGCTTCCGACACCGCGTTCGCGCCCGGGTCCCAGGATACCGGCGGATGCAGCACGGCGGCGTCCACCCCGGCCGCGTCCATCTCGGCCAGCGCCTCCTCGGCCGTGAAGACCGGGACCTGGCGGTGGTCGCCGCTCGGCGTCCCGCTGGCCCAGATATGGATCTGCGCGTCGACGATCCTCATGCTCATCCTCCTGGCAGCGGCATGGACGAGAAGCGGGTGTCGAGGTGCTCGATCTCGAGGAACCCCGCATCCGCCCCGAAGGCCTTGTAGATCGGGAAGGCCTTCATGACCCCGAGCGTCGCCGCGCTCTCGAGCGGCGAGATGAAGGAACAGTCCCCGTCGGCGAAATGCGGCTGGCGCATCCAGTGCGCGAGCTGCACGGCGGTCAGGGCATGGAAGCCGCTGTGCGGGTTGAGCGCGCGGCGGAAGGTGACCCCCGGCAGGCGCAGCATCTCCTCGTCCGGCAGCGGGTCGCGCCAGGCGGCGGTCGCGCCGGGGCGGAGGTCGCCGTCGATCCAGGTCTTGAGCGTCGGCCCCGCCGGGTTCCATTCGAAGCGGTTCGGCATCAGGAGGCGCTTCGGGCCGTGCGCGTCCTGGAAGGCCATGATCTTCGCCAGGAAGCCCGGGTCGGCGACGCGGAGATCGTCCTCGGAATAGCAGAACAGGTCGTAGGCATGGCGCGCATCGGCGAAGAGGCGCCGCGCCGCGAAGCCCAGCATGCGCGGGTCGTCGAGCTGTACGCGCACGTGCCGGACCCCGCGCGCCTTCGCATGCGACTCGTCCAGCAGGTGGTCCTGGCCGTTGGTCAGCACCACGATGTCGAGCCCGTCCGCCACGCCGCGCAGGCGCTCGAAGCGCTTGTGCTCGATGTTCAGGACCGTGGTCGGGCCGAAGGTGCCGCGCCAGCCGTCGATCACGCGCTTCAGCGTGGCCGCGCGCTGGTCGCGCCGATGCGCATCGGTCGAGGAATGGGTCGAGCCCTCCTCCGCCCGGAAGAAATGCACCAGCGCGACGAGGGCGCGCATCAGCGGCCGACCGCGTAGCCCTGCATGCCGCGCGGATTGGCGCCGGCGCGGATGGTGCCGTCCGGCTCGCGCCGCGCGCCGGTCAGCCGGCCCTCGGACCAATTGCCGCCCATCTCGGCCGCATGGCCCTTCGCGATCAGCTCCTCGAGCACGATCGGCAGGTAGCGCCCCTCGATCACCACCTTCCCGGGCTTCGCCCCGCGCGGCCAGAAGCTGCTGATCCAGTGTTCGGAATGGAAGGACGGCAGGTCGATCGCCTGCTGGATGTTCATCCCGTGGTGGATCATGCGCAGCAGCATGATCGGCTGCCACTGGTCCTGCTGTTCGCCGCCCGGCGTGCCGAAGGACAGCCAGGGCGCGCCGTCGCGCAGCACCATCGACGGCGAGAGCGTCGTGCGCGGTCGCTTGCCGGGCAGAAGGCCGTTCGGCAGCGTCTCGTCCAGCCAGAACATCTGGCAGCGCGACCCGAGGCAGAAGCCGAGCTCCGGAATGGCTGGGGAGGATTGCAGCCAGCCGGCCGATGGCGTCGCGCTCACCATGTTGCCGTGCCGGTCGATCACGTCGACATGGCAGGTATCCCCGCCCGAGGCGCCGAGGCGCGATACCGTCGGCTCCCCCGACCCGGCTGCCGCCGCCATGTCCTGCGAACGCCGCACGGCCGCCGCGTAGTCGGTGCGCGGCGCCAATCCGTCCGGGCTGCCGGGGCGGAATTCCATTGAGGCGCGGTCCGTGATCAGCGCCCGGCGTGCATCGCCGTAGGCACGCGACAGCAGCGTGGCCATCGGCACGTCGACGAAGTCCGGATCGCCGTAGAAGGCTTCCCGGTCGGCGAAGGCGAGCTTCTGCGCCTCGACCACGTGGTGGATGAAGTCGCTGCCCACCGGGTCCATCGCATCGACGTCGAAGCCGGCCATCAGCGCCAGCGTCTGCAGCATCGCCGGCCCCTGGCTCCAGGGGCCACATTTCAGCACCGTGTGGCCGCGGTAGTCGAAGGCCAGCGGCGCCTCGATGGTGGCCGACCAGCGCGCCATGTCGTCGGCGGTGATGACGCCGCGGTGGCGGCGGCCGGAGGTGTCCATCGCCTCGGTGGTGGCGGCGAAGCGGCCGATCGCCTCGGCCACGAAGCCGCGGTACCAGGCGGCGCGCGCGGCATCGACCTGCTTTTCCCGGCTGCCGCCGGCGGCCTCCGCCTCGCGCACCACGCGCTCATAGGTGTCGGCCAGCGCGGGGTTGGCATAGAGCCCGTCCGGCTTTGGCCCGCCATCGCGCAGCCAGAGCGCGGCCGAGGTCGGCCACTCGCTTTCGAACAGGGGCCGCACGCTGTCGATCGTGGCGCGGATGCGCGGCACCATCGGCGCGCCGTGCCGGGCATAGCCGATGGCGTAGGCCAGCACCTCCCGAACGCTCCACGTCCCGTGGTCGCGCAGCATCAGCATCCAGGCGTCGAAGGCGCCCGGCACGGGCGTTGCCAGCAGCCCGGTGCCCGGCATGATGTCGTGCCCCAACGCGCGCATGTGCGCCACGGTCAGCCCCGCCGGCGCCGGCCCCTGGCCGCAGATCACCTGCTGCCCGCCCGTGCGCGCGCTGTGCAGGATGATCGGGCAGTCGCCACCCGGGCCGTTCAGGTGCGGCTCCACGATCTGCAGCGTGAAGCCCGCCGCGGCGGCCGCGTCGAAGGCGTTGCCGCCGCGCTCCAGCACCGCCATGCCGACCTGGCTCGCGAGCCAGTGGGTGGAGGCGACGGCGCCGAAGGTGCCGATGATCTCGGGGCGGGTGGTGAACATGCTGGGCGGTTCCTTGGCGGGGAAGCCGATCATCTCCAGACGGGCGTCGGGCATCGGCGTGCATCCTCGGGGACTTGCGCGGAAGTTCGTCGCGCAGCACAGGGGGCGCGTCAATCCTGCGGGGGCGAAGGGCGATGCTGCTGGCGGTGGTCGGGCCCTCGGGGGCGGGCAAGGACACGCTGATGGGCCTGGCGCGTGCGCGGCTTGCGGGGGACGCGCGCTTCCGCTTCGTGCAGCGCGCCATCACGCGCCCGGCTGAAGCGGGCGGGGAGGCGCACCGGGCCCTCGACGCCGCCGCCTTCGAGGCCGAGCGCGCCGCCGATGCCTTCGCGCTGTGGTGGGGCGCGCATGGCCTGTCCTACGGCATTCCGCGCGACATCGAGGCCGACATCGCGCTGCGCCGCGTGGTGGTGGCGAACCTGTCGCGTGCCGTGCTGGCCGAGGCCGCCGCGCGCTATCCGCTGCGCGTGCTGAACATCACCGCGCCCGTCGCCGTTCTGGCCGCGCGCCTCGCCGCGCGGGGGCGGGAGGACGCGGCCGACATCGCCGCGCGTCTGGCGCGCGAGGCGACGCTGCCGCCGGGCCTAGATGTCGCGACCGTGACGAACGACACGACGCCGGAGGACGGCGCCGCGCGGGTCATCGAAGCGCTCAGCCGCGCAGCGGAAGACGCGCGACGATCGTGAAGTGGGCGCCCGGCGCCGGCTGCACGAAGACCGACAGCGCCGCGACGCGCCGCGGCCGGGCAGGCGCATCGCCCAGGAAGTCGGTGACCGCGGGCATCACCGCGGCCTTCTCGGCAGCGGCCAGCCGGCGCGTGAGCGTCACGTGGAACCGCCATTCCCCGAACACATAAGGATAGCCCCAGCGGTCGAGATTGTCGCGCTGTGCCGCGCCCAGCCGCTCGGGCCGGCGACGCGCCACCTCGGCCGCATCCGGCGGCGCGCGATGGGCGTCAAGCGCCGCGACGCAACCATCCGCCAGCGCGTGCAGGGCGGGGCAGGGCGCCGTCTCGCGCAGCGCGAGGAAGCCGTCGAGGTCGTGGACCGCGAGCGGCGGCAGGTCGAAGGGCGCGACCCGCGCCGCGAAGGCCGTCGCCTCGGCCAGCAGCGCGGCGTAATCCTGCACCAGCCGGAACGGCGGCTTCAGCGTCGCGTGCAGCCCGTAGCCACGCGGGTCGGCGGTGACCTCGGCAAGGTCGATGCCGGGCACCACGGGCTGCGCCAGCGCGGCACCCGCCGCGGCATCCCGCCCGAGCCAGGCGCTGCCGCGGGCATGCAGCGGGTCGTCCGTCTCCGGCGCCCAGTAGAGCGCGACGCGATGTGCCGTCATGCGACGCGCGCGCCCTCGCGCCAGACGCGGCGCACGACGGGATGGCCGGCCACCTGCCGCAACTGCACCAGGTCCGCCCGCAGCCCCGGCGCCAGCCGGCCGCGGTCGTCGAGCCGGGCCATCCGCGCCGGCCGGTCGGTGATCATCGCCACCGCCACGGGCAGGGAGACGCCGGTCTCCTCAGCCGTGCGCCAGGCCGCCTCGAGCATCGCCGCCGGGACGTAGTCGGACGCGAAGGCGTCCGCCGCCCCCGCGCGCACGAGGTCGGCCGCAGCGACATTCCCCGAATGGCTGCCGCCGCGCACGATGTTGGGCGCGCCGGCGATGACCTCGACCCCCGCGTCGCGCGCCGTCTCGGCCGCGACCATGGTCACCGGGAACTCGCTGATGCGGATGCCGTCGGCGAGGTTGCGGCGCACATCCTCCGCCGTCTCGTCGTCATGGGAGGCGATGGGCAGGTCGCGGTGGCGGATGCGCCCGAGCAGCCAGGCGCGCTGCGGCTCGCGCAGCCGCGCGCGCTGGTCGAGCAGCTCGCCGATGCGCTTCTCCACCTGGTCCAGCGTCAGGTTGGCCTGGCGCACGCGCATGGCGCGGTAGCGCTCCAGGTTCCGGTACTGGCCGATGCCTGGGGAGTGGTCCATCAGGCTGACCATGCGCACCAGCGGGTGGTCGGCGACGGGCTCCATGGCCGCGACCATGTCGGCGGCGGGCAATTCGCAGCGCAGATGCAGGAAATGCTCCGACCGCAGCGCCCCGGTATGCGCCAGCGCATCGAGGTCCGCCACGCCGTCGAGGAAGGTCTGGTGCCGCCCGGTGTCGAAGCCGAGGTCCCCGAGGCAGAGCGCATCCAGCACCGTGGTCACGCCGGCGGCCGCGCATTGCGCGTCATGCGCCAGCATGGCGGAACGGGACGGCCAGCGGGCATTCTGCCGCGGCTGCACCTGGCGCTCGAGGTTGTCGGTGTGCACGTCGACGATGCCCGGGATCAGGTGGTCGCCCTCGAGGTCCCGCGCGCCGGCCGCGTGGCTGCGACCCGGCTGCACCTCGGCGATGCGCCCGCTGCGCAGGACCAGCGTGCCCGGGAACGCTTCCTCCGGCAGCACGAGGATGGCGTTGGTCAGGATGGTCTCGATGGTCATGCGGCGTCCTGGTGGGGCAATACGTCGAACAGGCGGTCGGCCACGGCCCCGCGCACCTCGGCATCGTGGAAGATGCCGATGATGGCGGCGCCGGCGGCCTTCGCCTCGTTGATCATGGCGATGACGACGGCGCGGTTGGCGGCGTCGAGGCTTGCGGTGGGCTCGTCCAGCAGCAGCACCGGATAGCCCGGCGCGAAGCCGCGCGCGAGGTTCACCCGCTGCTGCTCCCCGCCCGAAAAGGTGGCCGGCGGCAGGCCATGCAGGCGCTCGGGCAGGTTCAGCCGGTGGAGCAGGGCGGTCGCGCGCGCCAGCGCCTCCTCGCGCGCCATGCCGCGCGCGATCATCGGCTCGGCCACGATGTCGCGCGTCGCCACGCGCGGGATCACGCGCAGGAACTGCGAGACATAGCCGATCGTCTCCCGCCGCGCCGCGATCACCGCGCGCGGCTCGGCGGTCGCGAGGTCCATCTCCGCGCCGCGATGCCGCAGCAGGATGCGTCCCGCCCCGGCGCCGTAATTGCCGTACAGGCAGCGCATCAGCGTGGACTTGCCCGCCCCCGACGGCCCCCACAGGGCGACGCATTCGCCCGGATGCACCGCCAGGTCCACGCCCCCCAGCACGGGGATCCGCACGCCGCCCTGCAGGTGCAGCGTGAAGGCCTTGGCAAGTCCCTCGGTCCGCAGCGCTGCGCTCATGCCGCCAGCACCGAGGAGACGAGCAGTTGCGTATAGGGATGCTGCGGGTCGTCCAGCACCCGGTCGGTCAGCCCCTGTTCCACCACGCGGCCCCGCCGCATCACCAGGATGCGGTCCGCCAGCAGCCGGGCGGCGGCGATGTCGTGCGTCACGATCAGCACCGAAAGCCCCAGCTCCCGCGACAGGGTCCGGATCAGGTCGAGCAGCCGCGCCTGCACGCTGACATCGAGCCCGCCCGTCGGCTCGTCCATGAACACCAGGCGCGGATTCGTCACCAGCGTCCGCGCGATCTGCAGCCGCTGCTGCATTCCGCCCGAGAAGGTGCGCGGCAGGTCGTCGATGCGCGTCGCGTCGACCTCGACCCGCGCCAGCCATTCGATCGCCTGCGCACGGATATTGCCGTAGTGGCGGGCGCCCACCGCCATCAGCCGTTCGCCGACATTGCCGCCGGCCGAGACGTTGAGGCGGAGGCCGTCGCGCGGGTTCTGGTGCACGAAGCCCCAGTCCGTGCGCATCAGGCGCCGCCGCGCGGCCTCCCCCATGGCGTGCACGTCCGCGCCGAGCCAGCGAACGCTGCCTGCATCCGGCGCCATCAGGCCCGACAGCACGCGCAGCAGCGTGGTCTTGCCCGAACCGCTCTCGCCCACGATGGCGACGACCTCGCCCTCGGCGACCTCGATCGCGACATCGACCAGCGCGGGGATGACGCCGAAATGCAGGGTCAGCCCCTCGGCCGTCAGCATGCCGCCGCCCCCCGGGCCGCGACGCGCTCGCCGCAGTAATCCGTGTCCGAGCAGACGAAGAGCCGCCCGCCGCGGTCGTCGGTGATCACCTCGTCCAGGTAGCTCTCGCGCGACCCGCACAGCGCGCAATCCTGCGGCGCGCGGATCGGGCGGAAGGGGTGGTCCTCGAAGTCGAGGCTGCGCACGTCCGTATACGGCGGGATCGCGTAGATCCGCTTCTCCCGCCCGGCGCCGAACAATTGCAGCGCCGCCATGCGGTGCATCTTCGGATTGTCGAAGGCCGGGATGGGGGAGGGCGACATCAGGTACCGCCCGCCGACCATCACCGGATAGTCGTAGGCCTTGGCGATGTGGCCGAGCCGCGCGATGTCCTCATAGAGCCGCACATGCATCAGCCCGTAGTCGGCCAGGGCGTGCAGGCGCTTCGTCTCGGCGCGCCGGGGCTCGAGCTTCGACAGCGGCTCGGGCTGCGGCACCTGGTAGACCAGGACCTGGTTCTCGCGCAGCGGCGCCTCCGGAATGCGGTGGCGGGTCTGGATGATGGTCGCCTCCGCCGTGCGCTCGGTCGTCGCCACGCCCGCCACGCGGGTGAAGAAGCGGCGGATGGAAATGGCGTTGGTGGTATCGTCCGCGCCCTGGTCGATCACCTTCAGCGTGTCGGCGGGGCCGAGGATCGCGGCCGTCACCTGGATGCCGCCCGTGCCCCAGCCATAGGGCAGCGGCATCTCCCGTGCGCCGAACGGGATCTGGTGGCCCGGGATCGCCACGGCCTTGAGGATGGTGCGGCGGAGCATGCGCTTCGTCGCCTCGTCCAGGTAGGCGAAGTTGTAGCCTTCCAATGGCGCGTTCATTCCGCCGCCTCCCGCAGGCTTTCGCGCACGAGTGCGGCGCGGATGGTGCGCAGGTTCTCCAGTTCCGACTGGAAATCGACGTAGTGCGGCAGCTTCAGGTGCTCGACGAAGCCGGTCGCTTCGATGTTGTCCGAGTGATAGAGCACGAATTCCTGGTCCTGCGCCGGCGCCGTCACGTCCTCCCCGAGTTCCGCGCTGCGCAGTGCTCGGTCAACCAGCGCCATCGCCATGGCGCGGCGCTCCCCGTGCCCGAAGACCAGCCCGTAGCCGCGGGTGAATTGCGGCGGCTCCGTGCGGCTGCCCTTGAACTGGTTCACCATCTGGCATTCGGTGACGGCGATCTCGCCGATCTCGATCGGGAAGCCCAGTTCGGGCGGCGTGAATTCCACCGCCACGTGGCCGACGCGGATCTCGCCCACGAAGGGATGGTTGCCGCCATAGCCGCGCTGCGTTGAATAGCCGAGCGCGAGGACGAAGCCCTCGTCGCCGCGCGCCAGGTTCTGCAGCCGCACGTCGCGCGCCGCGGGGAAGGCCAGGGGCTCGCGGGTCAGGTCGCCGGGCTCGCCGTCGCCGGGGTCCTCCCGCTGCATCAGCCCCTCGCGCGCCAGCAGTTCCGTCACGCGCGGCACCGCGGGCACCGGCGCGTCGGCCTCGGGCGCCGTGGCGCGCTCGGTGCCCTCGGCGGCCAGCGCGAAGTCGAGCAGCCGGTGCGTGTAGTCGAAGGTCGGCCCCAGCACCTGGCCGCCGGGCAGGTCCTTGTAGGTCGCGCTGATCCGCCGCCGCAGTCGCATCGCGCCGGTCTCGAGCGGCGCGGACGCGCCGAAGCGGGGCAGGGTGGTGCGATAGGCGCGCAGCAGGAAGGCGGCCTCGATCAGGTCGCCCTTGGCCTGTTTGATCGCGAGCGCGGCCAGGAAGCGGTCGTGGCATGACCCTTCCGCCATGACGCGATCGACGGCCAGCGGCATCTGCTGCTCGACCTGCGCCACCGTCAGTTCCGGCACGGCGGGGTCGCCACGCCGCGTCTCGTCGAGCCAGGCATGCGCGGCGGAAATGGCACGCTCCCCGCCCTTGACCGCGACATACATGCGTCAGCCCTCCGCGATCGTGATGCCGCGCGGCAGGGCGGCCAGATGCTCCCCCGCGCAGAGGACGACATCGACGCCGCGCGGGAACAGCGCGCGGTTGGCGGTCCAGGCCTGCACGAAGCCGGGCGGCAGGCCCTCGACCGCCAGGCGATGTTCGCGCTCGATTCCCGGGCCGATGAGCCGCCAGCCGTCGCCTTCCGCGAGCGACGCGACCTGCACGACCAGCGTCGCGCCGCGTTCGGGTTCCTCCTCGGTGCCCGTCCCCAGTGCGGAGAGGGCCGGTGGCGCGCCCGTGGCGAGGACGAAGGCGGCCTCGGCGAGCGTCGGCGACACCGGCGCGCCCGCATGGAAGCGGAGCCATGCGTCGGCATCCTCACCGCCATCATGGACCAGCGGCGTCCCGGAATCGGCCAGCGCCAGCAGCACGGCCGCGGCGGCGGGCATCAGTGGCGCCGGCGGCGCGAGCCCCGCGCCGGCGCGCTGCACGCGTCCCGGGCGGCTCATCGCCTCCAGCACCGCCCGGAAGGCGGCCTGCGCGTCCAGGACCGGATCTGCGAAGCCGGGCGTCAGGGCGGTCATCGGGTCGTCTGCATGGCGAGGAACTCCACCTTCGTCGCGGCGGCGCGCCGGGCCTCGGCGTCCCGCGCGGCCTGCTGGCGCGCGTCCAGCGGCGCGATCACGCCGTCCATCAGCGCCGCCCGGCGGGCCGGGTCCTGCAACGCCGCGTCCAGCGCCGCGGCCAGTTCCGCCTGCCGCTTGTCGCGCCCTGCCACGTAGGCGTGGCCGACCACGCCGCCGATCCGCACCGCGCAGCGCGTGACCGTCATCTCGCCCAGGTTGAAGGCGCCGCCATCGCCGCCGGCGCGGCCGCGGACCATGACCAGGCCGGTCTCGGGCGCGCGCAAGCGTTCATGCGGGGGCAGCGGGGGCAGGGCGGCGAGCAGCGCGGCGATCTCGTCGGCTTCGGCGCGGGCCAGGACCGCCATCCAGCGGCGGCGTTCGGCGATCGGGTCAGGGGTCATGTCGGTCATCGGATTTGTCTAGACAGATAGACATCTGACCGGCACAAAGTCCACACGGATATCCCACGGACATGGCCGCGGATGGTTGAAGTTTCGATGACAGGCGGCCCGCTCGCGCGCGGCCAGGGGGTCGCACTCTGGCGCCAGATCGCGGCCAGCCTCGAGGCCGAGATCGCCGGCGGCGGCCGTGCCGCCGGGGAGAGGCTGCCCACCGAGGCCGTGCTCACCGCGCGCTTCGGCGTGAACCGCCACACCGTCCGCCGCGCGCTCGAGGACCTCGAGGCCCGCGGCCTGATCCGCGTCGAGCAGGGCCGCGGGGCGTTCGTCGCCGAGGACGTGCTGGACTACCGGCTCGGCCCGCGCACGCGCTTCTCGGAACTGATCCGCCGGCAGAACCGCGAGCCGGCCGGGCGGATCCTGCACATGGCGGAAATGCCGGCCGAGACCCTGCTGGCCGAGGCGCTCGGCATCCGGCGCGGACGGGCGGTGCTGCGCGTCGAGCGGCTGGGCCTGGCGGACGGCCGGCCGGTGGTCGTCGGCCACCATCACTTCCCGCTGCCGCGCTTCGCCGCCGCCGCTGAGGCGCTGGAGCACGATCCCTCGATCAGCGCCGCGCTCGCCGCCTGCGGCGTGCCGGACTACCGCCGCCGGTCGTCCCGCATCACCGCCCGCCTGCCGACGCCGGAGGAGGCGGAGTTGCTCCAGCAGTCCCGGTCCCGCCCCGTGCTCGTCGCGGAATCGCTCAACGTTGATGCCGCGGGGCTGCCGGTGGACTGGACGCTGGCGGTCTATGCCGCCGGCCGCGTGCAGCTTCTCGTGGAGCCCTGACAGCATGGCCTGGACGATCACGGGGGGCGCGGTCCTGCGGGACGGCGCGATGGCGGAGGGCGCGCTCGCGCTCGCCGAGGGCCGGATCGCGGCGGAGGCGGCGCCCTGCGCGGCGCGCTTCGACGCAAGCGGGCTGCTCGTGCTGCCGGGGCTCGTCGACATCCACGGCGATGCGCATGAACGGCAACTCCAGCCACGACCCGGCGTCGACATCCCGGCGCCGCTGGCGCTGCGGGATTCGGCCGCACAGCTCATCGCCTGCGGCATCACGACGGCCTATCTCGGCGTGACGCTGTCCTGGGAGCCGGGGCTGCGGTCGCGCGATGCGTGGCGCGCGCTGAAGGCCGCGCTGCCCGCCGCGCGCAGCCACGCGGCGACCGACATCCGCGTCCACCTGCGCTTCGAGGCCGACAACCTGGCGGCGCTCGACGATGCGCTGGAGGGCATCGCGGACGGTAGCGTCCACCTGCTCGGCTTCAACGACCACACGCCGAGCATCGTGAAGAAGCTCGGTGACCCGGTGCAGACGGCGAAATACGCCGGGCGCGCGGGCATGGCGGCGGACGCGTTCCGCGCCCTGGCCGAGGCCGTCGCCGCGCGCCGGCACGAGATCCCGGCCGCTCGCGCAAGGCTTGCCGCCGCGGCGCGGGGCGCCGGCATCCCGATGCTGAGCCACGACGACGCGACCATCGAGGACCGGCTGCACTACCGCGCCCATGGCGCGACGATCTGCGAGTTCCCGATGGCGGAGCAGGTCGCCGCGCAGGCCCGCGCCGCGGGCGAGCACGTGGTGATGGGCGCGCCCAACGTGGTGCGCGGCGGCAGCCACCTCGGCTGGGCCTCGGCCGCGCCGCTGGCCGAGCGCGGGATCGTCACCGTGCTCGCCTCCGACTACGTCTGGCCCGCGATGATGGAGGCGGCCTTCGCCATGGTGCGGCGCGGTGTCATGGACCTGCCGCGGGCCTGGACGCTTGTGTCTTCGAACCCGGCGGAGGCCTGCGGCCTCGATGACCGCGGCCGGCTCGACTCCGGGCTGCGCGGCGACGTGGTGGTGGCCGATCCCGAAGCCGGCGCGCCGGTCGCGGTCTTCGCCGCCGGGCGCCTCGGCTGGCTCGCGCCGGGGGCGGACGCGCGCATCCTGCGCCCGGACGGCGCCTGACGCCCGGCCGCAACGCCGGACGCCTGCCGCGCCTATTCCTGGAAGGAGAAGGTGGTGTCGTGGCTGATCCGCTGCGTCCCGATGCCGAATACGTTCATGACGAAGCGGAACGTCACGTCGGTGGTCACGCGGACCTTCACCGTGGTGATGCCGCTGGCCGTGGTTTCGGTCCGGGTGACGCAGACGCCGGGATCCGCGGTGACGAGGCCCTGCACGACGCCGCTCCGGCCCATGGCCTGCACCAGCGCGTCGCGGCACACCTGCCCCCGGCTCGAACGCAGGTTCACGATGCCGTGGCGCATCGCATCCGCGCTGAAGTTCCGCAGCCCCTCGACGGTCATGAAATAGCGGCCGATGTCGAGGACCGCGAGGACGGTGACGAAGAACAGCGCGCCCACCAGCGCGAATTCGAGCGCCGAGGCGCCGCTGCGCCCGCGCAACGCGGCGCGCGCCGATGCGGGGCGCGGCGGGCTAGCGCAGGCGGATTTCGACATTGCCGCGCAGCGTCCTCTGCGGAACGATGAATGGGGGCGTGTAGTCGCGCGTCACGGTGACCCAGGCATAGCGCTGGAAATCCGTGGTGAAGCGCGTGGTGCAGGCGACTTCGCTGGTGGCGCCGACCGCCCGGCAGCGCTGGCCGCTCGTGATGCAAAGCCCGCTCGGGCTCGCCGCCGCGCAATTCGTCGCAAGCGGCCAGTCGCTGACATAGGCGCGCACCCCATCCCTGATCGCGGCCGTGTCGTTCGGGCGGGACATAACGACCTGTGCCCCAGCCCGCGCGGCGGCCTCCAGGCGGATGACCTGCTGCAGCGCGCTGCCGTAGTCGGCGACGCCCAGCATGATGAAGGTCACGACCGGCAGCATCAGCGCGAATTCCAGCGCGGCGGCGCCGCGCCGGTCGCGGCGCAAAGCGGGCCGGCGCGTCACTGGACCAGCACCACGTTCTGGATGACCGGCACGTTCGTGCCCGTCAGCGGGCAGGCGGTGATGTCGATGGTGGAGTTGCCGGTGAAGGTGATGCGGCCGCCCACATAGGCGGTGCACCCGCCCGAGGCCCCGGCGGGCGGGTTGGTGTTGGTGTTGCCGCTGATCTGGATCTCGCTGGTGGGGGCATAGACGCCGCCGAACAGCGTGCTTGTGGTGTTGCCCTCGATCCGGATCGCGTCATTGGCGGAGTTCGACACCTCGCCCAGCACGTCGCGGTAGATCACGACCCCGTCGTAGACCCCGGGCACGCCGGAACCGGCGGTAGGCGCGATCAGCGTAAAGGTGCCGCCCGAAAGCTGGATGTTGCCGACGTCGCCAGCCGTGCTGCCCGTCAGGACGAGCGTCACGCCGGTGCCGGTGACCGAGGCGCCTGGGGACGACATCTGCAGGCTCTGCCCGTCGAAGTAATTGGTACCCGGGGCGAAGTGGACGCGCTGGCCGTTGCCCGGGGAGATGTCCTCGCAGATGGCCGGGATAACGCCGGCGGGGGTTGCGGAGGTGCGCGGCACCGGCTGCACCGTGACCCAGCCACTCGGCGGCAGGCTCCGGTTGCCGCGCTGGACCCGCGGCAGGATGACGCCGGCGGCATCCCGATAGACCGGATTGGTGCAGACCAGGCCCGACATCGGGTTCGCCGCACGGTCGTCGAGCGCCGTGTAGGGGTTCGTCGCCGGCGGATGGTAGTCGAGGACGCCGCCGGGCAGTTGGTCGCGCGGGATGGCGTCGCAGTTCTCGCATTCGCCGCTCGCGCGGATCTGCGCGGCGCGCAGGCTGCCCGCGGCGTTCGTGCCGATGTCGACCGAGCGCAGCGCGCCGGCGTTCGAGACGATCACGCAATCCGGCGCGGTGAGCGAAGCCGAACCCGTGATCAGTGTGGTGCCGTTCACCTGGGAGGTGCTGCCGCCGGGCGGCGGGATCGACAGCGTGCAGGCCACGCCGGCATCCACGAGCGCCGCCGTCGCGCCGCCCCAGGCCTGGGGCGCCGTGGTGCTGATCAGGCGTGCGAAGCCGCCCCGCTGGTTCTGCGTGATGTCGACGCGCATCGCGTTCGGCAGCGTGCCGCCGGCCGTGAAGGTGCGGGCCGCCGGGTTCCATGTGCCGGCCGCGGCCGTGACCGTCGTTCCGGTGCCTGCGGTGAAGCCGTTCAGCGTGACGGTTTCCCGGGCCGCGCCCTCGGCCATGGCGACGGTGCGCAGCGGCGGCCGCTGCGCGAGCACCAGGGTGCCGCCATAGGCCGCGGCATCCGCGGCGTTCTGGGCATTGCGCCGGGCCAGGAGCCAGACCCCGGACTCGGTGGCCAGTGCGGCGATGCCGAGCATGGCCGTGGCCGCGACCGCGAAAGCGGTGGCGATGGCGCCACGGCGATGCGTCGTGCGACTGGCTCGGCGGGGGAGGCCCGCGCGGTTCCTCAGCACATGCAAGACAATACCGCAAAAATAAAAGGAGCGAAAATAAAGATTATAGTCGTGAATCTGGCTCAGTGCTGAAAAATCACCACGCCTTCGTGTTCAGGCAGCCCGGCACGGGCCCGTTTGACGTCGCGCCGCCGTGGCGCCACACCGCTTTCATGGCGTCAGGCGGCAGATTCATCACCCTCGAGGGCGGCGAGGGGGCTGGGAAATCCACCCAGGCCCGGCGGCTCGCCGCCGCGTTGGCCGCCGCCGGCCTGCCCGTGCTGCGCACGCGGGAACCGGGCGGCACCCCGGGCGCCGAGCGCATCCGGTCCCTGCTGCTCGGGCACGGCCCGTGGGATCCGGTGGCCGAGGCCATGATGATGTTCGCCGCGCGGCGCGAGCACCTGGTGCGGACGATCCGCCCCTTCCTTGCGGCCGGCGGCTGGGTGGTCTGCGACCGCTTCGCCGATTCGACCCTCGCCTACCAGGGCGCGCAGGGGCTGCCGCGCTCGGTCTGGGCGCGTCTCGCCGAGGTGGCGCTGGATGGCGTCGCGCCGGATGTGACCCTGGTGCTCGACCTGCCGGTCCGCGCCGGGCTGACGCGCGTGGAAGCGCGAAGCAACGCCCAGGCCGGCCGCCTGGAGGCTGGCGACGCGGATCGCTACGAACGGATGGGGACCGGCTTTCACGAGCAGGTTCGGTCCAACTTCCTGGCCATCGCCGCCGCCGAGCCGTCGCGCTGCGCGGTGGTGGATGCGGCACGCGATCCCGATGCGGTCTTCGCCGACATCGCACGCGAATTGCGCCTCCGCGCCGGAGCGCCGCTGCCGCCGTGACCGAGCCGCGCGCCAATCCCGACCTGGTGGGCCACGAGCAGGCTGCGCGCACGCTTGAAGCGGCCGCGCGTTCCGGGCGTATGCACCATGCCTGGCTGATCGCCGGCCCGCCCGGCATCGGCAAGGCGACCCTCGCCTGGCGGTTCGCGCGCTGGCTGCTCGCGGGCATGCCGGCGGGCGAGGCACCGCTGGCGGTGGATCCGGCCAGCCCGGTCTTCCGCCGCGTGGCCGCCGATACTCATGCGGATTGCTTCACCCTCGAGCCCAATACGGGCGAGCGCGGCACCAAGCGCGTTCTCCGCGTCGAGGATGCGCGCGCGGCGGTGCGCTTCCTGACCCAGACCGCGGCCGAGGGCGGCTGGCGCGTCGTGGTGCTGGACGAGGCGGAGCGCGCCGACCAGGCCGCGGTGCAGAACACGCTGCTCAAGACGCTGGAGGAACCGCCGCCCAGGACCGTGCTGCTGGTCGTGTGCTCGGCGCCGCAGCGCCTGCTGCCCACGATCCGCAGCCGCTGCCGGCGGCTCGACCTGAATCCGCTGGCGCCGGCCGAGATGGAGGCGTTGCTCGCGCGGCTGCGCCCCGACCTCGCGGCGGCCGAGCGTGGCGCGCTCGCGGGGCTGGCCGCGGGCTCGCCCGGCCGGGCGTTCGCGCTGCTGGAGGCCGGCGGGCTCGACCTCCAGGGCATGGTCGAGGCGAGCCTCGTCGCGCTCGCGCGTCCGGAGCCGCCGCGCGACCATGCCTTGGCCGACCGGCTCGCGATGGACCGCAGCGGCGGCGCCTTCGGCATCTTCATGGGGCTGTTGCGCGGCGCGATCGCCGCGGCGCTGCGGGAGGCCGCGCGCGGCCGCGCCGCACCGCCCTGGCTCGCCCGCCATCCGCTTGCCGTCTGGGCGTCGCTGTGGGATAGGCTCGGCACCCTCGCGGACGATACCGAGCGGTTGAATCTCGACCGGAAGCAGGCCGTGCTCACGGGTCTTTCCTGGCTCGCGCGGCCCTGAGCGGAGCGCGGAGCGTTCTTGGGTCGGGCGGCTTCGCCAGGCGACCGGTGGAACGCGACCCAACAGACGACCCCCTGAGCGGACAGCCCATGGCGAAACCGACCATCTACCTCACGACGCCGATCTACTACGTCAACGACCGGCCCCATATCGGCCACGCCTACACCTCCCTCGCGACCGACGTGCTGGCGCGCTTCAAGCGGCTGGACGGGCACGAGGTCTTCTTCCTGACCGGCACCGACGAGCACGGCCAGAAGGTCGAGAAGGCGGCGCAGGACGCGGGGGAGGACCCGCAGGCCTTCACCGACCGCGTGAGCCAGGCCTTCCGCGACCTGACGACGACGATGGGCTTTTCCAACGACGACTTCATCCGCACGACGGAGCCGCGCCACAAGGCGGCCTGTGTCGCGCTGTGGAAGGTGCTGGCGGAGCGCGGCGAGATCTACCTCGGCGACTACGAGGGCTGGTATGCCGTTCGCGATGAAGCCTTCTACGGACCGGACGAGCTGGTCGAGCGCGATGGCGTGAAATACGCGCCGTCCGGCGCGCCGGTGGAGTGGGTGCGGGAGCCGTCCTACTTCTTCCGCCTGTCGAAGTGGCTGCCCGAGCTGCTGCGGCGCTACGACCTGCCCGCCGGCGCCCCGGATCGCATCGACATCGAGCCCGAGAGCCGGCGCAACGAGGTGCGCGCCTTCATCCAGCAGGGGCTGAAGGACTTCGCCGACCGACCTGAGAAGCTCGATCTTTCCGTCTCTCGCACCTCCTTCACCTGGGGGGTGAAGGTGCCGGGCGATCCGGCGCATGTGATGTATGTCTGGCTGGATGCGCTGACGAACTACATCACCGCGGCGGGGTATCCGGACACGTCCCATCCGCGCTGGCGGTTCTGGCCGGCGGACGTGCATTTCGTCGGCAAGGACATCGTCCGCTTCCACACCATCTACTGGCCGGCCTTCCTGATGGCGGCCGGCATCGCGCCGCCGAAGCGGGTGTTCGCCCATGGCTGGTGGACGAATGAAGGCCAGAAGATCAGCAAGTCGCTGGGCAACGTCATCGACCCGGTCGCGCTGGTCGAGGAATACGGGCTCGATCCCGTGCGGTACTTCCTGCTGCGGGAGGTGCCCTTCGGGCAGGATGGCG
Source organism: Roseomonas sp. HF4 (assembly GCF_005222755.1). Taxonomy (GTDB): domain Bacteria; phylum Pseudomonadota; class Alphaproteobacteria; order Acetobacterales; family Acetobacteraceae; genus Neoroseomonas. The sequence goes on along the minus strand of NZ_STGD01000002.1, from coordinate 48,045 downwards.
ACTTCTCACGCAAGGCGCTGGCGAACCGGCTGAATGGGGAACTGGCGGATGCGCTGGGGAACCTGGCGAACCGGGTGCTGTCGCTGATCCAGCGGAATTGCGGCGGGATGTTGCCGGGTGCCGGCGATCCGGCCGTGGGCGGGGCGCTGGCCGGGGCGGTGCAGGCGCTGACGGGGCAGGTGAGGGACCGGCTCGACCGCCAGGAATTCCACCTGGCGCTGGAGGCCGTGATGGCCTCGGTGCGCGATGCCAATGGATACATCACGCATGAGGCACCATGGGCCCTGAAGAAGACCGACCCGGTGCGGATGGCGGCGGTGCTGCGTCGCCTGCATTCGGCGCTGCGCGCCTATGCGACGCTGCTGCAGCCCTTCATGCCGGGCACCATGGCCGCGCTGCTCGATCAGCTCGGCGTGCCGGCTGACGCACGGGACTTCGCGGCGCTCGCAATGCCGCTCCCAGAGGGCACGCCCCTGCCGCCCCCTACGCCCCTGTTCCGCAAGATCGACCTCGCGGCCGCCTGATGCTCGTCGATAGCCACTGCCACCTCGACTACTACGTCGAGGCCGAGATCGAGCAGGTGATCGACCGCGCCAGGGCGGCGGGCGTCGGCCGGATGGTCACGATCGGCGTGCGCATGTCCCAGGCGGCGGCGGTCAAGGCGCTGGTGGAACGATTCCCAGAGGTCTGGGGCACCGTCGGCATCCACCCGCACAACGCCGGGGAAGGCCCGCTGCCCACGCCGGAGGAGATCGCCGCCGAGGCCAGCCACCCGCGCATCATCGGCATCGGCGAATCAGGGCTCGACTATTTCTACGACAAGGCGCCTCGCGACGCGCAGGCCGAGAATTTCCGGCGTCACATCCGCGCCGCCCGCCTCGCGGGCCTGCCGCTCTGCATCCATGCGCGGGACGCGGATGCCGACATCCTCGGCATCCTGCGGGACGAACGCGCGGCTGGCGGGGATTTCGACTTCCTGCTGCACTGCTTCAGCAGCGGCCGGGACCTGGCGGAACGGGCGGTGGAGATGGGTGGCTACGTCTCCTTCTCCGGCATCCTGACCTTCCCGAAATCCCAGGAGATCAGACACATAGCCCGCGATCTTCCAGCCGACCGCCTGCTGGTCGAGACCGACGCGCCCTATCTCGCCCCGGTGCCTTTCCGCGGCAAGCGCTGTGAGCCTGCCATGGTGGCCCATACCGCGAAGGTGCTGGCGGAGGTTCGGGGGATCGAGGTGAAGGCGCTCGCGGAGCTGACCACGGCGAACTTCCATCGCCTGTTCAGGAAGGCCGCATAACCTCTTGCTGAAAATCACGATCCTGGGTTGCGGCAGTTCTGGCGGGGTGCCGCAGATCGGCGGCGAGGACGGCCACGGCTGGTGGGGCGCCTGCGACCCGGCCAATCCGCGCAACCGCCGCACGCGGTCTTCCATCCTGGTCGAAGGCGGCGGCGGCGGGCGCCTGCTGGTGGACACCGGGCCGGACCTGCGGGCGCAACTCCTCGCCTGCGGCGTCGGGGGCGTCGATGCCATCCTCTTCACCCATGACCACGCCGACCACATCATGGGAATGGACGAAGTCCGCATCCTCAACCGGCTGGTCGGCCGGCCGCTCGAGGCCTTCGCGACGGAGCGGACGCTCGGGATCCTGCGCCAGCGCTTCGACTATGCCTTCCTGCCCTCGACCGGCCCGGTCTTCTACCGCCCGGCGGTCGAGCCCGTCCGACTCGCCGCCGGGGATGCCGTGAGCATCGCCGGGCATGCGGTGCAGACCTTCGCGCAGGACCATGCGGTGATGGAGACGTTGGGCTTCCGGATCGGGACCTTCGCCTATTCGACCGATCTGGTGCACCTGCCGGAGGAAAGTATGGCCCGCCTTCACGGGCTGGATACCTGGGTTGTCGGATGCTTCCAGCGGCGGCCGCACAAGGTGCACGCGAATCTGGATCAGGTGCTGGCCTGGGTCGGGCGGCTGAGGCCCCGGCGCACGGTGCTGACGCATATGAGCCCCGACCTCGACCATGGCTGGCTGGCCGCCAACCTGCCGCCGGGGGTCGAGCCGGGGCATGACGGGATGGTCCTCGGCCTGCCCGGCTGAGGGTCGGAGTGGCAGCCCTTTCGCGGCGGCGAGGGATGCCCCACATTCGCAGAAACGACGGCGGGCTGATTCGGCACCGCCGGGACGAAAGGATACCGCAATGGCTTGGGATCGCGACCCGGTCGAAGTCTACAACAACACCCTCGTGCCCATGGTCATCGAGCAGACCGCCCGTGGAGAGCGCGCCTTCGATATCTATTCGCGCCTGCTCAAGGAACGGATCATCTTCCTGACGGGTCCGGTCTTCGACCAGGTGTCTTCGCTGATCTGCGCGCAGCTTCTGTTCCTTGAGAGCGAGAACCCGTCGAAGGACATCGCCTTCTACATCAATTCTCCGGGCGGCGTGGTTTCGGCCGGTCTCGCGATGTACGACACCATGCAGTACATCCGCGCGCCGGTCTCGACGGTCTGCATCGGCCAGGCGGCGTCGATGGGGTCGCTGCTGCTCTGCGCCGGGGCCAAGGGCAAGCGATATGCCCTGCCGAACAGCCGGATCATGGTGCACCAGCCCTCCGGCGGCGCGCAGGGCCAGGCGGCCGACATCGAGATCCAGGCCCGCGAGATCCTGAAGCTGAGGCAGCGGCTGAACGAGATCTACGTCAAGCACACGGGCCAGCCGATCGAGGCGATCGAGAAGAAACTCGACCGCGACAGCTACATGTCGGCCGAGGAGGCCCGCGACTTCGGCCTGGTCGACCATGTGGTCGAGGAGCGGCCCGTGACCGCCTCGGAAGCCGCCAAGACGTGACGCGGGGCGCCCTGCGGGGCCGCTTTCGCTTTCCCCCGGCCCGGCCGGGGGCTACAATCCTGTTGCAGTTCCCCGCACTTCCGGGGAACACGGAGACGGCATGAGCAAGTCCGGCGATTCCAAGAACACCCTCTACTGCTCGTTCTGCGGCAAGTCGCAGCACGAGGTGCGGAAGCTGATCGCCGGCCCGACGGTGTTCATCTGCGACGAATGCGTCGAGCTCTGCATGGACATCATCCGCGAGGAGCACAAGACCACGCTGGTCAAGTCCCGCGACGGGGTGCCGACGCCGAAGGAGATCTGCAAGGTCCTCGATGACTACGTGATCGGCCAGGACCACGCGAAGAAGGTGCTGAGCGTCGCGGTCCACAACCACTACAAGCGGCTCGCGCACGGGGGCAAGAACCCCGACATCGAGATCGCCAAGTCGAACATCATGCTGGTGGGCCCCACGGGCTCGGGCAAGACGCTGCTGGCGCAGACCCTGGCGCGCATCCTCGACGTGCCCTTCACCATGGCTGACGCAACCACGCTGACCGAGGCCGGCTACGTCGGCGAGGATGTCGAGAACATCATCCTCAAGCTGCTTCAGTCGGCCGACTACAACGTCGAGCGCGCGCAGCGCGGCATCGTCTACATCGACGAGGTCGACAAGATCAGCCGCAAGTCCGACAACCCCTCGATCACCCGCGACGTGAGCGGGGAGGGCGTGCAGCAGGCGCTGCTCAAGATCATGGAAGGGACCGTCGCCTCCGTGCCGCCGCAGGGTGGCCGGAAGCATCCGCAGCAGGAATTCCTGCAGGTGGACACGTCCAACATCCTGTTCATCTGCGGCGGTGCCTTCGCGGGGCTCGAGAAGATCATCGGCGCCCGTGGCAAGGGCTCGGGCATCGGCTTCGGCGCGGAGGTCCGCGACCCGGATGAGCGCCGCACCGGCCAGATCCTGCGCGAGGTCGAGCCTGAGGACCTGCTGAAGTTCGGCCTGATCCCGGAATTCATCGGCCGCCTGCCGGTCGTGGCCACGCTGGACGACCTGGACGAGAAGGCGCTGATCGAGATCCTGACCAAGCCGAAGAACGCCCTGGTCAAGCAGTACGGCCGTCTGTTCGAGATGGAGGGCGCGAAGCTCACCTTCACTGAGGACGCGCTGAAGGCGGTCGCGACACGCGCCATCCAGCGCAAGACCGGCGCGCGGGGTCTTCGTTCCATCATGGAAGCGATCCTGCTGACCACGATGTTCGATCTGCCGGGCCTCGAATCGGTCGAGGAAGTGGTCGTGAACCGCGAGGTCGCCGAGGGCCGTGCCCAACCGCTGTTCATCCACGCCGAGCGGGCGGCGGAGCAGAGTTCTGCCTGATGCCCCGGGGCGCCGCCCGGCGCCCTGTCAAGATCTTGAGCGGGCGCCGCGCAGCCCCACATCCGGGGAATGCCGCGGCGCCCCGCCCGAGCCGCTCCCTGGGCGGGCCGGGCGTCGACTGTCCCCAGTGAGGTCACATGACGGATACCATCCGCGGCGAACTCCTTCCGGTGCTCCCCTTGAGGGACATCGTGGTGTTCCCGCACATGATCGTCCCGCTTTTCGTCGGCCGCGAGAAATCGGTCCGCGCGCTCGAAGCGGTGATGAAGGACGACAAGCAGATCCTGCTTGTCGCCCAGAAGAACGCCGCCCAGGACGACCCTGGCGCGGACGACCTCTATCAGGTCGGCACGATCTCGACGGTGCTGCAGTTGCTTAAGCTGCCCGACGGCACGGTCAAGGTGCTGGTCGAGGGCGGGCGCCGCGCGAAGATCGCCGCGTTCAAGGAGACGGCGAACTACTTCGAGGCCTTCGCCGAGCCGGTCGAGGAGACCTCCGGCGAGCCGCGCGAGGCGGAGGCGCTGGCGCGCACCGTGGTCTCCCAGTTCGAGCAGTACATCAAGCTCAACAAGAAGATCGCGCCCGAGGTGCTGGTCTCGATCAACCAGATCGAGGAGCCGGCCAAGCTCGCCGACACCGTCGCCTCCCATCTCGGGCTGAAGATCCCCGAGAAGCAGGAATTGCTCGAGACGTCCTCCGTCTCGGCGCGCCTCGAACGCGTCTTCGCCCATATGGAGGGCGAGATCGGCGTGCTGCAGGTCGAGAAGCGCATCCGCAACCGCGTCAAGCGGCAGATGGAGAAGACGCAGCGCGAGTACTACCTGAACGAGCAGCTCAAGGCGATCCAGAAGGAACTCGGCGAGGGCGAGGACGGCAAGGACGAGGCGGCCGAGCTCGAGGCCCGCATCAAGGCCACCAAGCTGTCCAAGGAAGCGCGCGAGAAGGCGATGCAGGAGCTCAAGAAGCTCCGCAGCATGAGCCCGATGAGCGCCGAGGCGACGGTGGTGCGCAACTACCTCGACTGGATGCTCTCCATCCCCTGGAAGAAGCGCAGCAAGGTCCGCAACGACATCGTGGCCGCCGAGGCCGTGCTCGAGGCCGACCATTACGGACTCGAGAAGGTGAAGGAGCGGATCATCGAGTACCTGGCGGTGCAGAGCCGCAGCCCGAAGATCCGCGGCCCCATCCTGTGCCTGGTCGGCCCGCCCGGCGTCGGCAAGACGTCCCTCGGCAAGTCCATCGCCAAGGCGACGGGGCGCAGCTTCGTGCGCATGTCGCTGGGCGGCGTGCGCGACGAGGCCGAGATCCGCGGCCACCGGCGGACCTATATCGGCTCCATGCCCGGCAAGGTCATCCAGGGCATGAAGAAGGCCAAGACCAGCAATCCGCTGTTCCTCCTGGACGAGATCGACAAGCTCGGCGCCGACTGGCGGGGCGACCCGTCCTCCGCGCTGCTCGAGGTGCTGGACCCCGAGCAGAACTCGACCTTCGCGGACCACTACCTGGAAGTGGACTACGACCTGTCGGACGTGATGTTCGTGACGACCGCGAACAGCCTCCGCATGCCGCAGCCGCTGCTCGACCGCATGGAGATCATCCGCATCCCAGGCTACACCGAGGATGAGAAGGTCGAGATCGCCAAGCGCCATCTCATGAAGAAGGTGAGCGAGGCGAACGGGCTGAAGGACGGCGAGTGGTCGGTCTCCGACGGCGCCATCCGCGACCTGATCCGCTACTACACGCGCGAAGCCGGCGTGCGGAACCTGGAGCGGGAAATCGCGGGCCTGGCGCGGAAGTCGGTCAAGGAGATCGTCTCCAAGCAGTCGCGCAAGGTCGCGATCACGCACAAGAACCTCGAGAAGTTCGCGGGCGTGCGGAAGTTCCGCTACGGCGAGGCCGAGGCCGAGGACATGGTCGGCGTGGTCACGGGCCTCGCCTGGACCGAGGTCGGCGGCGAGATCCTGACGATCGAGAGCGTCATGCTGCCCGGCAAGGGCAATGTGAAGCAGACGGGCAAGCTCGGCGACGTGATGCAGGAAAGCGTCTCGGCGGCGATGTCCTACGTGCGGTCTCGCTCGACCACCTTCGGCCTCAAGCCCACGATGTTCGAGAAGCGCGACATCCACGTGCACGTGCCCGAGGGCGCGACGCCGAAGGATGGCCCGTCGGCCGGCATCGCCATGGCGACGTCGATCGTCTCGGTGCTCACGGGCATCCCGGTGCGGCGCGACATCGCCATGACCGGCGAGATCACGCTGCGCGGCCGCGTGCTGCCGATCGGCGGGCTCAAGGAGAAGCTGCTGGCGGCACTGCGCGCCGGCATCAAGACCGTGTTCATCCCGAAGGACAACGAGAAGGATCTGGCCGAGATCCCGGACAACGTGAAGAAGAACCTCGAGCTCATCGTGGTCTCCCACGTCGACGAGGTGATCAGCAAGGCGCTGGCGCGGAAGCCCGAGCCGATCACCTGGGAGGAGCCCGAGGAGGCACCGACACCGCCCAAGGCCGATACGGGCAAGGCCGAGTCGGCCCTGCCGCACTGACGCCTCGACCGGTCCCGAGGCTGCCAGAAACCCCGGCGGAGCATGGCTTCGCCGGGGTTTTTCTGTGGAAAACCCAGGCAACCGTTGCGTTTTTGCCGCATCTCGTCGTGGAAAGCCCGGATTTCCGGGCCGAATCGGGTGCGATGTCGTTGACGCTCGGAAATGCGCGAACCTACTCTCCCGCCGATCCGGTCGGCCCAACTCGCCGCTCCGGCATCCTCGCACCAACGGAGGGGGATACCCAGGTGAACAAGCAGGATCTCATCACCGCCGTCGCCGAGGCAGTCGATCTGCCGAAGGCCAAGGCCGGCGACGTCGTGGACGCGGTTTTCGAAGCGGTCCAGAAGGCGCTCAAGAAGAAGCAGGAAGTCCGCCTCGTCGGCTTCGGCACCTTCTCGACGTCCAAGCGCAAGGCCGGAAAGGGCCGCAACCCGCGCACCGGCGAGGAGATCAAGATCCCCGCCAGCACGACCGTGCGCTTCAAGGCCGGCAAGGGCCTGAAGGACGCGGTGAACTGATCCTGTCCTTCGGGACGGGATGCCGAGGGGCCGGTCCGCAAGGGCCGGCCTTTCGTGTTATTGGGGGACGCGCGGGCACTTAGCTCAGCGGTAGAGCGCCTGTCTTACACACAGGATGTCGGCGGTTCGAACCCGTCAGTGCCCATGCCTTCCCGGCCCCTCGCGCGGGGCCGGGAAGGCATCCCCCGGAGGGAGAGGGACGCGACGCACCGCGCCGCGGTGCGGCGTGGTCGTCGATGAAACCAGTCCTTCCCACCCCACGCACCCGCTTGACTATCCCACCGCCTGGCCCTATCCCCCGCCACCTGTCGCGTAAGCGGGTGTAGCTCAGTTGGTTAGAGCGCCGGCCTGTCACGCCGGAGGTCGCGGGTTCGAGCCCCGTCACTCGCGCCACGCGACGGAAGCCATCGAAAATGCGGCGCCCTCCTCTGGGGGCGCCGCTTTCGATTCCGGGCCACGGCAGGCCCGTGCAAAACGCTTGAATCCGACCTGCCGCGCCCTATGGCGAAGTGCCACGAGGGCGGCTAATGTCCGCCCGCGCTGCGGTGCGGCATGACGCCGAACGCAGCAACCACATGCCCGCCAAAAGGGCAGGGGAGCTTAGGTTGAGATGACCCAGCCGCTGCTGGCCGAGTATTTTCCGGTGCTCGTTTTCCTGGGCATCGCCGCGGGCATCGCGATCGCCATGGTCGGCGGTGCCATGATCGCGGCGCGCCAGAAGCCGAATGCCGAGAAACTCTCGACCTACGAATGCGGCTTCGCGCCCTTCGACGACACCCGCCGGCGCTTCGACGTGCGATTCTACCTGGTCGCGATCCTGTTCATCATCTTCGACCTGGAAGTGGCGTTCCTGTTCCCCTGGGCAGTGGCGCTGGGGGACATCGGCTGGCTCGGCTTCGGCTCGATGATGGCCTTCCTGTTCGTGCTCACGGTCGGCTTCGTCTACGAGTGGCGCAAAGGCGCCCTGGACTGGGAGTGACGCGATGAGCGGCACCAACGACATCGCCTGGAACAGCCAGGCCCTGCCGCCCGGCATGGCGCAGGACGGCGTCATCGGCGCCGTGACCGACGAGATCCAGGACAAGGGCTTCGTCGTCGCGAACATCGACAAGGTCGTGAACTGGGCGCGCACCGGCAGCCTCTGGCCGATGACCTTCGGGCTCGCCTGCTGCGCCGTGCCCATGATCCATGCCTACATGGCGCGCTACGACCTCGACCGCTTCGGCATCATCCCGCGAGGCTCGCCGCGCCAGTCCGACGTGATGATCGTGGCCGGCACGCTGACCAACAAGATGGCCCCCGCGCTGCGCAAGGTCTACGACCAGATGTCGGAGCCGCGCTGGGTCATCTCGATGGGCTCCTGCGCCAATGGCGGCGGCTACTACCACTACTCCTACAGCGTGGTGCGGGGCTGCGACCGGATCGTGCCCGTGGACGTCTACGTGCCGGGCTGCCCGCCGACGGCCGAGGCGCTCGTCTACGGCATCCTGCAGCTCCAGAAGAAGATCCGGCGGACGGGGACCATCCTGCGTGGCTGAGAACGAGATCGCGACGGCCGAGCCGGCCGCGCCCGAGAACCCGCTCCGCGCGCTGGGCGTCGCGATCGCGGCGGCCGCCGGCGGTGCGGTGCACGAGGTCCAACTCGCGCGCGGCGGGGCTGAACTGGTGCTGCATGCGCGCCGCGACGCACTGCCGGCGCTGATGGCGCTGCTGCGCGACGACCCGCGCTTCGCCTTCGAGCAATGCGTCGACATCTGCGGCGTCGACTGGCCCGAGCGCGCCGAGCGTTTCGAGGTCGTCTACAACCTGCTGAGCCTCGCGCATAACCATCGCGCGCGCGTCATCGTATCCACCGATGCCGCGACGCCGGTGCCCTCCGTCGCGGCCATCTGGGCGAGCGCGACCTGGTACGAACGCGAGACCTGGGACATGTACGGCGTGGTCTTCGCGGGCCTGGCCGATCACCGGCGCCTGCTGACCGACTACGGCTTCGAGGGCCATCCGCTGCGCAAGGACTTCCCGCTGACCGGCTTCGTCGAGCTGCGCTACGATGAGGAGTTGAAGCGCGTGGCGTACAGCCCCGTACAGCTCGCGCAGGAATTCCGGGACTTCGACTTCATGAGCCCGTGGGAGGCGATGACGACGCTGCCCGGCGACGAGAAGGTCCACCTCAACCGCCTGGAGGGCCCGAAATGAGCAGCCTTCCCGCCCTGGGCGAGACGCCTGCCGAGACGGTGAAGCGCCAGATCGAGGTGGACAGCCACACGATCAACTTCGGCCCGCAGCACCCCGCCGCGCATGGCGTGCTCCGCCTCATCCTCGAGATGAAGGGGGAGGTGGTCGAGCGCGCCGACCCGCATATCGGCCTCCTGCACCGCGGCACCGAGAAGCTGATCGAGCACAAGACCTACATCCAGGCGCTGCCGTATTTCGACCGGCTCGACTACGTGAGCCCGATGTGCATGGAGCACCCCTTCGCACTGGCGACGGAGCGGCTGCTCGGCATCGAGGCGCCGGAGCGCGCGCAGTACATCCGCGTGCTGTTCGCCGAGATCACGCGCGTGCTGAACCACCTGCTGAACGTGACGACCTACGCGCTCGACTGCGGCGCGATCACGCCGGCGCTCTGGGGCTTCGAGCAGCGCGAGACGCTGCTGGAATTCTACGAGCAGGTGAGCGGCAGCCACTACCACGCAAACTACTTCCGCCCGGGCGGGGTGGCGAAGGACCTGCCGGCCGGGATGGAGGAGAAGATCGGCGCCTGGGCCCGGACGTTCCCGGCCTTCCTCGACGACCTGGCGGGGCTGCTGACCGAGAACCGCATCTTCAAGCAGCGCACGGTCGACATCGGCGTCATGACCGCCGAGCAGGCGATGGAATGGGGCTTCTCCGGGCCCTGCCTGCGCGCGTCGGGCTGCGGGTGGGACCTCCGCAAGTCGCAGCCCTACGACGTCTATGACCGCATGGAATTTGACGTGCCGGTCGGCACGCGCGGTGACTGCTACGACCGCTACCTCGTGCGCATGCTCGAGATGCGGGAAAGCCTCAAGATCATCGAGCAGTGCCTGAACCAGATGAAGCCCGGGCCGGTGAAGGTGCTCGACAGCAAGATCGCGCCGCCGAAGCGCAGCGAGATGAAGCGCTCGATGGAAGCGCTGATCCACCACTTCAAGCTCTATACCGAGGGCTACCACGTGCCCGCCGGCAGCACCTACACGGTGACCGAGGCGCCCAAGGGCGAGTTCGGCGTCTATCTCGTGGCCGACGGCACCAACAAGCCGTACCGCTGCAAGATCCGCGCGCCGGGCTATGCGCATCTCCAGGCGATGGAGGCGCTGTCCAAGGGCCACATGCTGGCCGATGCCGTGGCGGTGATCGGCTCGCTCGACGTGGTGTTCGGGGAGATCGACCGGTGAGCGCCCAGCAGCACGACGAACCCGCCGGCTTCGCCTTCGACGCCGAGAGCGAGGCGAAGATCGCGACCATCCTGCCGCGCTATCCCGCCGGCAAGCAGGCTTCCGCGGTCATCCCGCTGCTGTACGTGGTGCAGAAGCAGATGGGCCGGCAGACCGGCAGCGCCTGGGTGCCGCGCGTCGCGATGGACGTGGTGGCGGAGCGCCTGTCGATGCCGCCGATCCGCGTCTACGAGGTCGCGACCTTCTACTTCATGTTCAACACGAAGCCGATCGGGCGCTTCCACCTGCAGGTCTGCGGCACGACACCCTGCTGGCTGCGCGGGTCGGACGAGGTGCTGCGCGCGTGCAAGGATGCCGGTCACCTCAAGGGCTATGGCGACACCAGCGCGGACGGGCTGTTCACGCTGACCGAGATGGAGTGCATGGGCGCCTGCGTGAACGCGCCGATGATCGCGGTGGATGACGACTATTACGAGGACCTCGACTACGAGAGCACCGTGAAGCTGATCGAGGCGCTGAAGCGTGGCGAGCGGCCGGCGCCTGGCAGCGTGATCGGCCGGCAGACCAGCGCGCCCGAGGGCGGCCCCACGGTTCTCACGGGCGCGGAGCAGGACTGACCATGGCGCTTTCCGACAAGGACCGGATCTTCCAGAACCTTTACGGCACGCAGCCCTGGAACCTTCCGGCGGCGCGCATGCGCGGGAACTGGGACGGCACGGCGGCGATCCTCGCGCGTGGGCGGGATGCGATCATCGAGGAAGTGAAGAATTCCGGCCTGCGCGGGCGCGGTGGCGCCGGCTTCCCGACCGGCATGAAATGGTCCTTCATGCCGAAGCAGTCGGATGGCCGGCCTTCGTATCTCGTGGTGAATGCCGACGAATCCGAGCCCGGCACGTGCAAGGACCGCGACATCATCCGCCACGATCCGCACACGCTGATCGAGGGCTGCCTGATCGCGGGCTTCGCGATGGGTGCCATCGCCGGCTACATCTACATCCGCGGCGAGTACTACAACGAGAGCGTCATCCTCGAGGCCGCGATCGCCGAGGCCTATGAGGCCGGCCTGCTCGGGAAGAACGCGGCCGGGTCGGGCTACGATTTCGACCTCTATGTCCATCGCGGGGCAGGGGCCTACATCTGCGGCGAGGAAACCGCGCTGATCGAAAGCCTCGAGGGCAAGAAGGGCATGCCGCGGCTGAAGCCGCCATTCCCCGCTGCCGTCGGGCTCTATGGCTGCCCCACCACAGTGAACAACGTCGAGACGATCGCCGTGGTGCCCGAGATCCTGCGCCGTGGCGGCGAGTGGTTCGCCGCCTTCGGCCGGCCGAAGAATTCCGGCACCAAGATCTTCTGCATCCAGGGGCACGTGAACAAGCCGTGCAACGTGGAAGCGGAGATGAGCATCCCGATGCGGGAACTCATCGAGCGCTATGCGGGCGGCGTGCGCGGCGGCTGGGACAACCTGCTGTGTGTGATCCCCGGCGGGTCATCGACGCCTCTGCTGCCCAAGCACATCTGCGACGACGTGCTGATGGATTTCGACGCGCTGCGCGAGCACCGCTCGGGCCTCGGCACAGCGGGCGTGATCGTGATGGACAAGTCGACCGACGTGATCAAGGCGATCGCGCGCCTGTCGGCCTTCTACAAGCACGAATCCTGCGGCCAGTGTACGCCCTGCCGCGAGGGCATGGGCTGGGTGAAGCGCATGATGGACCGCATGGTGACGGGCGATGCGGAGGTCGAGGAGATCGACGTCCTCGAGAACGTCACGCGGCGGATCGAGGGCCACACCATCTGCGCGTTGGCCGATGGCGGCGTCTGGCCGGTGCAGGGGCTGATCCGGCATTTCCGGCCGCTGATGGAAGAACGGATCGCGGCGTTCAAGGCGCGCAGCACGCGCCTGGCGGCGGAGTAGCGCGATGGCCAAGGTCACCGTTGACGGCATCGAGGTCGAGGTCCCGAACGGCGCCTCCGTGCTGCAGGCCTGCGAAGCGGCCGGCAAGGAGATCCCGCGCTTCTGCTACCACGAACGCCTGTCGGTCGCCGGCAATTGCCGCATGTGCCTGGTGGAGGTCGAGCGCGCGCCGAAGCCCGTTGCCTCCTGCGCGTTCCCCGTCGCGGACGGCATGAAGGTCTTCACCGACACGCCCGTCGTGCGCAACGCGCGCCGCGGCGTGATGGAATTCCTGCTGATCAACCATCCGCTCGACTGCCCAATCTGTGACCAGGGCGGCGAATGCGACCTGCAGGACCAGGCCTACGCCTACGGCCACGACAAGTCCCGCTATGGCGAGCCGAAGCGCGCCGTGAAGGACAAGGACATCGGCCCGCTCATCAAGACCGTGATGACGCGCTGCATCCAGTGCACGCGCTGCGTCCGCTTCGCGGCCGAGGTCGCTGGCACGCCGGAGCTCGGCGGCACCAACCGCGGCGAGAACATGGAAATCGGCACCTATGTCGAGAAGGCGCTGACCTCCGAACTCTCCGGCAACCTGATCGACATCTGCCCGGTGGGCGCGCTGACCTCGCGGCCCTACGCCTTCGTCTCGCGCCCCTGGGAACTGTCCAAGACAGAAAGCGTGGATGTGCTGGATGCGGTCGGCGCCAATATCCGCGTCGATGCGCGCGGGCCCGAGGTGCTGCGCATCATCCCGCGCATCAACGAAGTGGTGAACGAGGAATGGATGGCCGACCGCGGCCGCTTTTCCTTCGACGGGCTGAAGCGACGCCGGCTGGATCGCCCCTGGGTGAAGCGCGACGGGAAGCTGGTCGCGGCGACCTGGCCGGAAGCCTTCGCGGCCATTGCGGCGAAGCTCTCCGCGCTGCCGGGCGATCGGATCGGCGCCGTCGCCGGCGCGCTGGCCGATGCCGAGAGCACGCTGGCGCTGAAGGACCTCATGGCGGCGTATGGCTCGGCGAACCTCGACTGCCGCGATGATTTCGCCGCGATCGACGCGTCGCGGCCCGACTTCCACCGCTTCAACACGACCATCGCCGGCATCGACGAGGCCGACGCGCTGCTGATCATCGGCAGCGATGTGCGGCGCGAGGCGCCGGTGCTCAATGCGCGGATCCGCAAGCGCTGGGCCGCGGGGAAGTTCCCCGTGGGCTTCGTCGGCCCGCGCGGGGTGGACCTGACCTATCCCGCGCAGCACCTGGGCGAGGGGCCCGGCGCGATGGGCGCCTTCGCCGAGACGCTGAAGGCGGCGAAGAAGCCCATGATCATCCTGGGCCGCGGTGCGCTGACGCGCCCGGACGGCGCCGCGGTGCTCGCGGCGGCCTGGGCGCTGGCGGACCAGGCCGGCGCGCTGGCGCCCGACTGGCACGGCTTCAACCTGCTGCACCTGTTCGGCGGCCAGGCCGGTGCGCTGGAACTCGGCTTCGTGCCGGGCGCCGGAGGGAAGGACCTCGCGGCGATGCTGGCCGGCGGCGTCGATGCGCTGTGGCTGCTGAACGCTGACGGCTTCGACCCGGCGCGCATCGCGGCCGGCACCTTCGTGATCTACCAGGGCCACCATGGCGACGCGATGGCGTCGCGGGCCGACGTGATCCTGCCCGGTGCCGCGTATACCGAGAAGGACGCGACCTGGGTCAATACCGAGGGGCGCGCGCAGCGCGGGCGCCTCGCGATCTTCCCGCCCGGCGAGGCGCGCGAGGATTGGCGCATCATCCGCGCCTTCAGCGAGGGCGTGGGCAAGGCGCTGCCCTATGACGACACCGGGGCGATCCGTGCGCGGCTTGCGCAGGCGAGCCCGGTCTTCGCCCGGGTGGGCGAGGTCGCGCGCAGCGGCTGCGCCGACACCTCCGGTCCGGCGGCGAAGGGCAAGCCGTCCGACGCGCCCTTCGCGCTACCCATCGAGGTCTATCACCAGGCCGACGTGATCAGCCGCGCCTCGGACACCATGGCGCAATGCGCCGCGGTCTACGGGCCGCAGCCGGCCCTGGCGGCGGAGTAGACCCATGGGCTTCTTCTTCGAGAACCCGCTCGGCATCCTGATCCTGACGGTCGTGAAGGCGCTGGCGCTGCTGGTGCCGCTGCTGGTGGGCGTCGCCTACCTGACCTACGCGGAACGCAAGGTCCTGGCGGCGATGCAACTCCGCAAGGGCCCGAACGTCGTCGGCCCCTTCGGCCTGTTCCAGCCCTTCGCCGACGCGATCAAGATGCTGATGAAGGAGACGATCGTGCCGACCGGCGCGAGCCGTGTCCTGTTCCTGCTGGCACCGATGCTGACCTTCATGCTGGCGATGCTGGCGTGGGCCGTCATCCCGGTGAACGACGGCTGGGCGATCGCCGACATCAACGTGGGCATCCTGTACCTGTTCGCGATCAGCTCGCTCGGCGTCTATGGCGTGATCATCGCGGGCTGGGCGTCGAATTCGAAATACGCCTTCCTGGGCGCGCTGCGCTCGGCGGCGCAGATGGTCTCCTACGAAGTTTCCATGGGCTTCGTGATCGTGACGGTGCTGCTTTGCGTCGGCTCGCTGAACCTGACCGAGATCGTGCGGGCGCAGTCCACCATCTGGTTTGCGATCCCGCTTTTCCCGATGTTCGTGATCTTCTTCATCTCGACCTTGGCCGAGACGAACCGCGCGCCTTTCGACCTGCCGGAGGGCGAGAGCGAGCTCGTGGCCGGGTTCTTCGTCGAATACAGCTCGATGTCCTTCGCGCTGTTCTTCCTCGGCGAATACGCGAACATGATCCTGATGTCGGCGCTGACGACCATCCTGTTCCTCGGTGGCTGGCTGCCGCCGCTCGACATCGCGCCCTTCAACTGGGTGCCCGGGCCGATCTGGTTCGTACTCAAGATCTGCCTCTGCCTCTTTGTATTCATTTGGGTCCGCGCGACCTTCCCGCGCTATCGCTACGACCAGCTCATGCGCCTCGGCTGGAAGGTGTTCCTGCCGTTTTCGCTGGTGTGGCTGGTGCTGACAGCGCTGGTGCTGAAGCTCACCGGCTGGCTGCCGGCGTGAGGAGCTGACCATGGCAAGCCTCGATCGCGTCGCCCGCAGCCTCCTGCTCTCCGAGCTCGTCTCGGGGATGGCGCTGACGCTGAAGTATTTCTTCAAGAAGAAGGTGACGCTGAACTACCCCTATGAACGCGGCCCGCTCGGCCCGCGCTTCAAGGGGGAGCACGCGCTCCGCCGCTACCCGAACGGCGAGGAACGCTGCATCGCGTGCAAGCTCTGCGAGGCCGTCTGCCCCGCGCAGGCCATCACCATCGAGGCCGAGCCGCGCGAGGACGGGTCCCGCCGGACCACGCGCTACGACATCGACATGACGAAGTGCATCTATTGCGGGCTGTGCGAGGAAGCCTGCCCTGTGGACGCCATCGTCGAAGGCCCGAACATGGAATTCGCTGCCGAGACGCGCGAGGAGCTGATCTACACCAAGGAGAAGCTGCTCGATAACGGCGACCGCTGGGAGCCGATGCTGGCCGAGCGACTGCGCCTCGACGCGCCCTACCGGTAAGGCCGCCCCATGATCGCAGCGCTTTCCTTCTACGCCTTCGCGGCGGTGCTGATCGCCTCGGCCGTCATGGTCGTGGCCAGCCGCAATCCCGTGCACAGCGTGCTGTTCCTGATCCTCGCCTTCTTCAACGCGGCGGCGCTCTTCCTGCTCGCGGGGGCCGAGTTCCTCGCGATGATCCTGGTCATCGTCTATGTCGGCGCGGTCGCGGTGCTGTTCCTGTTCGTCGTGATGATGCTCGACATCGACTTCGTCCAGCTGCGCGAGGGCTTCCAGCGCTACGCGCCGGTCGGCGCCATCATCGGCGGCATCCTGCTGCTGGAACTGCTGATGGTGCTCTCGGTCAGCCGCCTGGCGCCCGACGCGCCCCCGCTGCTGAGCCCGACGCCAACCGGCGTCACGAACGCCGAGGCGATCGGACGGATCCTCTACACGGACTACATCTACCTGTTCCAGGCGTCCGGCCTGATCCTGCTGGTGGCCATGATCGGCGCCATCGTGCTGACGCTGCGCGAACGCCCCGGTACGCGCCGGCAGAACATCGCCGAACAGGTCGCCCGCTCGGGCAGCGTGAACCTGCGCAGCGTCCCGACCGGCGCCGGGCTGAAGGAGATCGGCATCCTCCGGCCACCGTCGCCGGAGGAGGAGGCGCCGAAGCAGGTCGAG
This sequence comes from Roseomonas sp. HF4, assembly GCF_005222755.1. Taxonomy (GTDB): domain Bacteria; phylum Pseudomonadota; class Alphaproteobacteria; order Acetobacterales; family Acetobacteraceae; genus Neoroseomonas. Next base: position 31,234 of record NZ_STGD01000002.1, on the reverse strand, counting down.
CACCATGGGGGGCACCACTGACATGGCCGTCTCGCTCGCCCATTACCTGACCGTCTCGGCCATCCTGCTCGTGCTGGGTATCTTCGGCATCTTCCTCAACCGGAAGAACGTCATCGTCATCCTGATGTCGGTTGAACTGATCCTGCTCGCGGTGAACCTCAACCTGGTGGCCTTCTCCGCCTCGCTCGGCGACCTCACGGGCCAGGTCTTCACCATGTTCATCCTGACGGTGGCCGCGGCCGAGGCCGCGATCGGGCTTGCCATCGTCGTCATCTATTTCCGCAACCGCGGAACGATCGAGGTCGAGGATATCTCGACCCTGAAGGGCTGAGCGCATGTTCGTCGGCGCCGTCTTCTTCCCGCTGCTGGGCGCGAGCATCGCGGGCTTCCTCGGCCGCTGGATCGGCGACAAGGCCGCGCAGATGGCCTCGGTCGTCTGCATGGTGCTGGCCGCGATCTGCGGCGTCGCGGCGTTCTTCCAGGTCGCCCTCGGCCATGCGCCCGCGACGGTCGAGATCATGACCTTCCTCGACGTCGGCGGCTTCGAGGTGTCCTGGGCGCTGCGCTACGACACGCTGTCCGCCGTCATGGTCGGCATGGTCACGCTGATCTCGACGCTGATCCACGTCTACAGCCTCGGCTACATGTCGCACGACCCGGACCGGCCGCGCTTCTTCGCCTACCTGTCGTTGTTCACCTTCATGATGCTCATGCTGGTGACCGCCGACAATCTGGTGCAGCTGTTCTTCGGCTGGGAGGGCGTGGGCCTCGCGAGCTACCTGCTGATCGGCTTCTGGTACGAGAAGGAGAGCGCCTGCGCCGCCGCGATGAAGGCGTTCATCGTGAACCGCGTGGGCGACCTGTTCTTCATGCTCGGCCTCGCGCTGACCTTCTGGGTCTTCGGCAGCGTCGAGTTCGCGACCATCTTCGGCAGCGTCGAGCAGCACAAGGACGCGACCTTCGCCGGCCTGCCGGCCTATGAGGTGATCTGCGTCCTGCTGTTCCTCGGCGCCTGCGGCAAGTCCGCCCAGCTCGGCCTCCACACCTGGCTGCCGGACGCGATGGAGGGTCCGACGCCGGTCTCCGCGCTGATCCATGCCGCGACGATGGTGACCGCTGGCGTCTTCCTGGTGGCGCGCATGTCGCCCATCTTCGAATGGGCGCCGACCGCGCTCGCGCTGGTCACGGTCGTCGGCGCCTCGACCGCGCTGTTCGCCGCGACCATCGGCTGCGTGCAGAACGACATCAAGCGCATCATCGCCTACTCGACCTGCTCGCAGCTCGGCTACATGTTCTTCGCGGCCGGCGTCGGCGCCTACCAGGGCGCGATCTTCCACCTTTTCACGCATGCCTTCTTCAAGGCGCTGCTCTTCCTGGGCGCCGGCTCGGTCATCCATGCGATGTCGGACGAGCAGGACATCCGGAAGATGGGCGGCATCTGGCGCAAGATCCCGATCACCTATGCCGTGATGTGGATCGGGTCCCTCGCACTGGCGGGTGTGCCCTTCTTCGCCGGCTACTACTCGAAGGACTTCGTGCTCGAAGCGGCCTTCGCGGCGCACTCGACGGTCGGGATGTACGCCTTCGCCTGCGGCATCCTCGCCGCCTTCCTGACCGCCTTCTATTCCTGGCGCCTGATCATCCTGACGTTCCACGGCACGCCGCGCGCCGACCAGCACACCATGGACCACGTCCATGAGAGCCCCTGGGTGATGCTGGTGCCGCTGCTGGTGCTGGCGGCCGGCGCCATCGGCATCGGCGCGCTGTTCGCCGAGAACTTCGTCGGACATCACTGGGAACAGTTCTGGAACGGCGCCATCGTCAACGCGCCGCACAACCACATCATGCACGCGGTCCATGAGGTGCCGTCCTGGGTGCCGCTGGCGCCGACCGTCGTCGGGCTGGGGGGCATCGGGCTTGCCTACATCCTCTACATGCTGGCGCCGGGCGTGCCCGCGAAGCTCGCCGCGACCTTCGGCGGCGTCTACCGCTTCCTGCTGAACAAGTGGTACTTCGACGAATTGTACGACGCGATCTTCGTCCGCCCGACAAAGGCGCTGGCCCGCATGCTCTGGCAGACGGCCGATGCCCGCATCATCGACGGCGTGCCGAACGGTGCGGCCTCGCTGGCCAGCGATATCGCGGCGGGGGCCGTGCGGCTGCAGACCGGGCGCGTCGCCTCCTATGCCTTCGTGATGATCGCGGGCCTCACGGTCATCGTCACCATGCTCGCCTTCGGAACCGCCCGATGAACGCCGCCGGCTTCCCGCTGCTCAGCCTGCTCACCTTCCTGCCTCTGGCGGGCGCGGTCTTCATCCTGACGCTGCGCGGAGAGGAGAAGGCGCTGGCCGACAACGCCCGCTGGGCCGCGCTCTGGACCAGCCTCATCGTCTTCGCGCTGTCGCTCATCCTGTGGTTCCGCTTTGACAAGGCCGATGCCGGCTTCCAGTTCGTGGAGCGCCTCGACTGGCTGTCGGAATTCGGCATCACGTATCACATGGGCGTGGACGGCATCTCGGTGCTGTTCGTGCTGTTGTCGACGCTGCTGACGGTCATCTGCATCCTCGCATCGTGGGACTCGGTCCAGACCCGCGTGCGGGAATACATGGTCGCCTTCCTCGTGCTCGAGACGATGATGGTCGGCATGTTCGCCGCGCTGGACTTCATCGTCTTCTACGTCTTCTTCGAAGGCGTGCTGATCCCGATGTTCCTCATCATCGGCATCTGGGGCGGCAAGCGGCGGGTCTACGCGTCGTTCAAATTCTTCCTCTACACGCTGCTCGGCTCGGTGCTGATGCTGCTCGCGATCCTGCTGCTCTGGTACCGCGCGGGCACGACCGATATCCCCGAACTCATGCGCCACGCCGTGCCGCCGGCGCTGCAGACTTGGATCTTCCTCGCCTTCTTTGCGTCCTTCGCGGTCAAGGTACCGATGTGGCCCTTCCACACCTGGCTGCCGGACGCGCATGTGGAAGCGCCGACGGCGGGCTCGGTCATCCTGGCCGGCGTCTTGCTGAAGATGGGCGCGTATGGATTCCTGCGCTTCAGCCTGCCCATGCTGCCGCACGCCAGCGCGGACTTCGCGCCCTTCATCTACGCGCTGTCCGTCATCGCGGTCGTCTACACCTCGCTGGTGGCGCTGGCGCAGGAGGACATGAAGAAGCTCATCGCCTATTCCTCCGTCGCGCACATGGGCATCGTCACGCTCGGCATCTTCACCTTCAACGGGCAGGGGATCTCGGGCGCGCTCTTCACCATGCTGAGCCACGGCGTCGTCTCGGGCGCGCTGTTCCTCTGCGTGGGCGTGCTCTACGACCGCGTCCACTCGCGCGAGATCGCGCGCTACGGCGGCGTCGCCAAGATCATGCCGGCCTATGCGCTGGTCTTCATGGTCTTCACCATGGCCTCGGTGGCACTGCCGGGCCTGGCGGGCTTCCCCGGCGAACTCCTGGTCATCGTCGGCGCCTGGAAGGTGAACCCCTGGGTCGCCTTCGGCGCGGCGCTCGGCATGATCCTGGGCGCGGCCTACATGTTGTTGCTCTATCGCCGCGTCGCCTTCGGGCGCGTGACGCGCGACGACCTGCGCGGGCTGATCGACATGTCGCCGCGCGAACACGCGGTCTTCGCCCCCCTGATCGCGCTGGCGGTCTGGATGGGTGTCTCGCCGCAATCCTTCCTGTCGTTCTTCGAGGCCTCGGTCACCGTGCTGGTCGTGCGGCACGAGGCCGCGCTGGCGGCGACGCGCCTGGCCGGGATGTGATCCGATGAACTGGACCCTCGCCCTGCCGGAGATCGTCCTCGCCGTCTCCGGCCTCGCTATCCTCGGCATCGGCGTGCTGCCGAAGCGCAACACCCATTTCCCCTGCGCCATTGCTGTGATCGGCGCCTTTGTCCTGGCCGCGGCGCTGGCGCTCGGCACGCCGGAGGGAACGGGCTTCGGCGGCCAGGTCGTCTCCGACGCCTTCTCCCGCTTCGCCAAGGTGCTGATCCTGGTCGGCGCCGCGGCTGGCGTCGCGCTCGCCATCGACTTCAATGCGCGGGAAGGCCTCGACCGCTTCGAATACCCGGTGCTGCTGCTGTTCGCGACGCTCGGCATGATGGTCATGGTCTCGGCCAACGACCTGATGTCGCTCTACATGGGGCTCGAGCTGCTCTCGCTCAGCCTGTATGTGGTCGCCGCCTTCAACCGCGACAACGAACGCTCGGCCGAGGCCGGGCTCAAGTACTTCGTGCTCGGCGCGCTTGCCTCGGGCCTGCTGCTCTATGGCGCCTCGCTGGTCTATGGCTTCACCGGCACCACGAACTTCGACCGCATCGCCGAGGCGCTGTCGGACCCGTCCAAGGCAACGCCGGGCCTCGTCATCGGCCTCGTCTTCGTCATCGCGGGCCTGGCCTTCAAGGTCTCGGCCGTGCCCTTCCATATGTGGACGCCCGATGTCTACGAAGGCGCGCCGACGCCGGTCACGGCCTTCTTCGCGGCCGCGCCCAAGGTCGCCGCCATCTGCCTGTTCGCCCGCGTTCTCGGCGGGCCTTTCGGCGGGCTGGCGGGGCAGTGGCAGCAGGTGATCGTGCTGGTCTCGCTGCTGTCCATGCTGCTCGGCGCCTTCGCGGCGATCGGCCAGTCCAACATCAAGCGGCTGATGGCCTATTCCTCGATCGGCCATGTCGGCTTCGCGCTGGTGGGCCTGGCCAGCGCGTCGGAGGCCGGCATGCGCGGCCTCCTGGTCTACATGGCCATCTACCTGCTGATGAACCTCGGCGCCTTCGCCGTGCTGGTCGCGATGCGCCGGCAGGGCAGGGCGGTCGAGCAGGTCACGGACCTCGCCGGCCTGGCGCGCACCGACCTCGGCATGGCGGTCTGGATGGCGATCTTCATGTTCTCGATGGCGGGCATCCCGCCGCTCGCGGGCTTCTTCGGCAAGATGTTCGTCTTCAAGGCGGCGGTCGATGCGGGCCTCTGGACGCTCGCCATCGTCGGCGTGCTCGCCTCGGTCGTCTCGGCCTTCTACTACCTCCGCATCGTCAAGGTGATGTTCTTCGACGAAGCCGTCGGCGCGCTCGACCCGCGGCCCGCGGGCGTGTCCTTCGTGATGGCGGCGTCGGGCCTCTTCACGGCGCTGTTCTTCCTCTACCCGGCGCCGCTGGTGGCCGCGGCGCAGGCTGCCGTCGCCGCCCTGCTCGGGTGACGGCGCCGCACCGCTTCCGGCTCCGCGTGCACGAGGCGCTGCCCAGCACCTCGGACCTGGTCGCGCAACTGGCGGCGGCGGGGGAGCCCGAGGGGCTCGCCATCCTCGCGTGCCGGCAGACCGCCGGCCGCGGCACGCAGGGCCGCGCGTGGGAGGGGCGGGCGGGCAACCTCCACCTGTCCGTCCTGCTCCGCCCCGCCGATCCCATCCGCCACGCGCCGCAATGGGGGCTGCTCGCCGCGGTCGCCCTGGCCGATGCGGCGGCGGAGATCCTGCCCGGCGGCACCGGGTTCGCGCTGAAATGGCCGAACGACCTGATGCTCGGCGACGCCAAGGCCGCCGGCATCCTGGTCGAGGCCAGCGCCACGTCCGGGGGCGGGATCGCCTGGCTCTGCCTCGGCTTCGGCGTGAACCTGGCCCATGCGCCCGCCATTCCCGGCCGCGCGACCGCCTGCCTGGCGGATGCCGGCATCGCGCCGCCAGCGCCCGAAGCCTTCGCCGAACGCCTGCTCGCCGCCCTCGAGCGCCGCCGGCTGGAGCGCGCGACCGACGGCTTCGCGCCCACCCGCGCCGCCTGGCTGGCGCGCGGGCCCGCGCTCGGCACCCATCTTGCCATCCGGCGCGAAGGCGCCGACACCGCGGGTTCCTTCGCGGGCCTGGCCGAGGACGGCAGCCTGCTCCTGTCCACCGGCGGGCGCGTCCACGCGATCGCCTCGGGTGAGGTCGCCTGACCCATGCTGCTCGCCATCGATGCCGGCAACACGAATGTCGTCTTCGCCGTTCATGACGGGACGGAATGGCGCGGCCGCTGGCGTATCGCCACGCGCGCCGACCGCACCTCGGACGAATACGCGGTCTGGCTGCTCGCGCTGTTCCAGCACGCCGGGGTCAATCCGAACGACGTCACGCGCTGCGTCATCGGCACCGTGGTGCCGGCGGCGCTGTACAACCTCCGCCGGATCTGCCGGGACTGGTTCGACACCGAGCCGCTGATCGCCCGCGCCTCGCTGAACTGGGGCTTCGACATCCGCGTCGACCAGCCGAACGAGGTCGGCGCCGACCGCCTGCTCAACTCGCTGGCCGCGCACACGCACTATCGCGGCCCGTTGGTGGTGATCGACTTCGGCACCGCCACGACCTTCGATGTCGTGGACAAGGACGGCGCCTATCTCGGCGGCGCCATCGCGCCCGGCATCAACCTCTCGATCGAGGCGCTGCACCGCGCCGCCGCCCGTCTGCCGCGCATCGGCATCGGCCGGCCGCAGGCGGTGATCGGCCGCTCGACCGTGCCCGCCATGCAGTCCGGCATCTACTGGGGCTATGTCGGATTGATCGAGGGCATCGTCTCCCGCATCAAGGCGGAATACGGCGGTCCGCTGAAGGTGATCGCGACCGGGGGCCTGGCACCCTTGTTCGCCGAGGGCACACTTGTCATAGAGAAGACCGACCCCGACATCACGCTAGAGGGGCTGCGGCTTCTGACCGACCGCAACCCGGTTCCCGTCTTTCACCACAGCGCGCTGCGCGACCCCCTGAGATCGGACTCCGACTGACCCCCATGAACGCCGTCTCCGGCGACCTCGCCTTCATCCCCCTCGGGGGCACCGGCGAGATCGGCATGAACCTGAACGTGTACCGCTGCGACGATGCGCTGCTCGCCGTCGATTGCGGCATCGGCTTCGCGGGGCGCGACAACCCCGAAGTCGACGTCATGGTCCCCGACCCGGCCTGGCTCGCGGAGCGCCGCGACCGGCTGGTGGGCCTCGTCATCACCCATGCGCACGAGGACCACATCGGCGCCGTCGCGCATCTCTGGCGGCAGTTCCGCTGCAAGGTCTTCGCGACGCCCTTCGCCGCCGCGGTGCTGACGCGCAAGCTCGGCGAGGCCGGGCTGCTGCACGAGGTGCCGCTGGTCGTGACGCAGCCGCGCGCGCGCTTCCGCCTCGGCCCCTTCGACTGCGAATACATCCCCGTGGCCCACTCGGTGCCGGAATCGCAGGCGCTCGCGATCCGCACGCGCCACGGCACCGTGCTTCACACGGGCGACTGGAAGCTCGACCCCGACCCGCTGATCGGCCCCCGCACGGATGAGGCCGCCTTCGCGGCGTTGGGGGAGGAAGGCGTCCTCGCCATGGTCTGCGATTCCACCAACGCCATGGTGGAGGGCCATTCCGGCAGCGAGGCCGAGGTGCGGCGCAACCTGGCTGCGCTGATCCGCAGCCTGAAGGGGCGGGTCGCGGTCACGGGCTTCGCGTCCAACGTCGCTCGGCTCGAATCCATTGCGCTCGCGGGCCGTGCCGCGGGGCGGCAGGTCTCGCTGTTCGGCCGGTCGCTCCGCAACATCGAGACCGCCGCGCGTGACTGCGGCTACCTGAAGTCCATCCCTCCCTTCGTGCCGGAGGAGGAAGCCGGCTACCTGCCGGACGACGAGATCCTGCTGATCTGCACCGGCAGCCAGGGCGAGCCGCGCTCCGCCATGGCCAAGATCGCCGAGGACACCCACTCGAACATCGCGCTGGGGGAAGGGGACACCGTGATCTTCTCCTCCCGCCGCATCCCGGGCAACGAACGCGCGATCCAGCGCATCCAGGACGGCCTCGTGCGCCGTGGCTGCAAGGTCATGACGGACGAGGACCACATGGTCCATGTCTCCGGCCATCCGGCGCGCGACGAACTCCGGCGTCTCTATGCGCTGGTGAAGCCGCGCTTCGCCGTGCCGGTGCATGGCGAATGGCGCCACATGCAGGACCACGCCGGTCTCGCGACCGAATGCGGGTCCATGCCCTTCCTGATCGAGGACGGCGACGTGCTCCGCCTTTCCGGCAACCGCCCGGAGGTGGTGGAGAGCGTTCCCGCCGGCCGCCTGGCGATCGATGGCGACCGCCTCATTCCGATGGAGGGCGGCCTGCTCGCCGCGCGCCGGCGCATGATGTTCAACGGCGTCGTCATGGCCTCCTTCGCGGTGGACGGGCAGGGCAGGGTGCTGGGCGAGCCGCAGATCTCGGCACCCGGCCTGTTCGAGCCGGGCGATCCGGAACCGGGCATCATCGCGGCCGACCTGCGCCGGGTCGTGGCCGACCTGCCGGCGGCGCTGCGGCGGGAGGACGACCAGCTGCGCGAAGCCGCGCGCAGCGCGCTCCGCAAGTCGGTCGGCCGGCGGCTCCGCAAGCGCCCGACGGTCGAGGTCCATCTCCTGCGCGTGTGACGACCGGCCGCCCCGACGGCGGGCGATCACGAAGATTGCATTCGCGGCCATGGCGCCAGCAGCCTACACGGTCGGAATGACACTGCGTGGCTGCGTTTCCCCGAAGCCCCGATTTCGGTGGCGGCGTGGCGCGGTCCTTGCCCTGATGCTGGTCGTGGCAGGCTGCATGGCGGCACCGCTGGTCGGCGCCCTGCCCAGCGCGCCACCCCCACTGCCGGCCGCCGCGGACCGCCGCGAGGCCGAGCGCCTGAAGCGAGCGGGGGTCGCCGCGCTCGCCGCGGCGCGGCGTGGCGAGGCCGACCCCGATGCCGCCGCGGCCCTCATCGAGGCCGCCGCCCAGCGCGGCGATCCCGACGCCCAATTGCTGGTCGCGCTCGGCCGCCTCAGCGACGCCGGCGACCGGCGGGATGTCGCGGCGGCGCTGCCCTGGCTCCATCGCGCCGCGCAGCAGGGGCAACCGGAGGCTCAATATCGCCTGGCGCAGCTGCTGGAAGGCGGGGACGGCGTTCGCCGCGACATCCCCTGGGCCGCGGTCTGGTTCGGCCGGGCTGCCGAGCGCGGCCACCCGCAGGCGCAGTTCGCGCTGGCGCTGCTGCGCATCCTGGGTGAAGGGATCGCAGCCGACCCGGCGGATGCGCTGGCGCGCCTGCGCTTTGCCGAACGCCGTGGCGTGGCGCCGGCCCGTCGCTACCGCGAAGCGCTCGAGCGGCGCGTGCCAAGGGCCGCTGCGAACGCGGCGGAGGCGCGGCTGCGGCGCGAGACGTCGCGCGGACCGGTCCACGAGCCCGATCGTCCGTTGCTCCGCTTCGTCCAGTCTGGCCTGGCACGGCAGGGCGACTGGCCAGGCCGGGTGGACGGGGAGGATGGCGAGGCGGTGCGCGCGGCCCTCATGACGTTCGCACGGCGGGAGCGGCTCGGCGCTGCCGACGACCCCTTCGCACCCGCCGTGCTGGATCGGCTGCGCGACCGTTGGCCCGCGGGCGCCTGATCCCGGCCGCCCGAGAGGGCGAGCCTGGGTGGATCGGGAACGGAGGGCTTGGCATCACAACGCGTTTGCGCGGCAGCGGGCTTGGGGTTCCGGTTGGAGGCGGTGTCCCTCCGTCAACTTCCCCGCGCCGTTCTATGCTGCGAGTGGTGCCGGCGCCTGGGCGGCTCGGGATAGGCGTCCGAAGCCACGCGATCGCCCGGAGGGCGGGAGCGAAGAAGTGGCGGCGCGGCGACGCCGGCCCGGCGGTCAACGCGGCAGGCCGAGCGTCGGATCCACGGCGGGCAGCCCGAGCAACCGATCGACGCGGGTGGCGATGTCCTCGCTCACCGGGCGGCTTCTCGCCGCGGTGAGAGCCGCCGTGCGCGCGTCCGCGATGGCGCGTTCGCGCAGGGCGACCTGCTGCGGCGTTTCCGTCGGCATGGCCAGGGCATTGATCATCGCCTGGGTTTGAGGCTGCGAGCGGCCGGGCGCCCCGGCCGCCGAGGGCGCACCGCGCCCGGATGCCGCGCGCCCTGCCGCGGCGCCGCTGCCGAAGGCGCCCGAAAGGGCGGAGCGATCTGTCGTGCCCGCGGCCGCGCCGGCCTGGCCAGGGCCATTGCCCCGGCCGGACGCGTTGGCGCCGCCGGCGCCCTGGCCGTTGCCAGCTGCACCGCCGCCACCGCCGGCTCCACCGCCGCCGCCGCCGGCTCCACCGCCGCCTCCACCACCACCGCTGCCGGCCCCACCACCGCCATCGCCACCGCCGCCACCACCGCCGCCACCACCGCCGCCACCACCGCCGCCACCACCGCCGCCACCACCGCCACCGCCGCCTCCACCGCCGCCGCCGCCGCCTCCACCGCCGCCACTTGCGTGTGCGGCGGCAACGAGACTAGGCAGCACCACGGGCAACACGAGGGTCGCGGCCGCGGTGATCAGAAGGGCGCGAGTGGTCAGGCCGAGCGACTTGGCGCCGATCATTGTCAATTCCCCAGGGCGGCCGCGCCGATACCTCAGCTGTAGCGGCGCACATGATCGCGGACGTTAATCCGAGGAAAGACCATAAAATATGACCTGGTTCACGGGAATCGTTGTTTTTCTGCTGGTCTGGTGGGTCGCGCTGTTCTGCGTCCTGCCGATCGGCACGCGCCCAGACGTCGATGGCGACCCCGCCGCAGGCGGTTGGCGCGGGGCACCCGTTGCGGTTCACCTTGGCTGGAAGCTTCTCGGCACCACGGCGCTCACCGCCGTCATCTGGGGCGGGATATGGCTGCTGGTCGAGTCCGACTGGCTCTCGTTCCGCAGCGGCCCGTTCGCCCTGCCGCCCGGCTGATCGGTAAATCGGCAGCCGAGGCGCCGGCTGAGGAGAAATAGGGCAGGAAGCGGTTGAGCGCCGCTTTTTTCATCCTGCAGTTTGGTGTTTTCCGTTGTCCGCCGAGCCCCGGATGGCCATCCTGGCTTCAGGAAGAGTTTGGTTCTCTTCCTGCCGTGTGACTGGCGTTTCCTCCCTAAACTAGGGCCGCGACCTTCGGGGCGCGGCCCTTTCTTTGTTTAGATGGGGCCTCTGGCGGTGACAAGTAGGAAATGAGGCTACGTGGCCGTTTGGCGCATCAAAATGTCGCGTCCGGCTGCGGTTGCGACGGCATCTTTCCCGCAACGGGATCTCGACGCCATGCCAGCCCGGGCATAAGCCGCTCAAGAGCCTCGGTTTTCCGGCAAGGGACTTTGGATCGGGTGATTTCACCCGGCGGCGCTTTGCTCTAGGGTCCGCCCGTCACGCCCGATGCCGCAAAGGACTTTCACTTGCGCCTCTCCCGCGCCTTCCTGCCGACGCTCAAGGAAACCCCTGCCGAGGCGCAGATCGCCTCCCACCGCCTGATGCTGCGCGCCGGCCTCGTCCGCCAGACATCCGCGGGCATCTACGCCTGGCTGCCCGCCGGGCTACGCGTGCTCCGCCGCGTCGAACAGATCGTGCGCGAGGAACAGGACCGCGCCGGCGCGCAGGAAATCCTGATGCCGACCATCCAGCCGGCGGATCTTTGGCGCGAAAGCGGCCGCTACGACGACTACGGCAAGGAGATGCTGCGCATCCGGGATCGGCACGAGCGCGACATGCTGTTCGGCCCGACCAACGAGGAAATGGTCACCGACATCTTCAAGTCCTACGCGAAGTCGTATCGCGACCTGCCGCGCAACCTCTACCACATCCAGTGGAAGTTCAGGGACGAGGTGCGCCCGCGCTTCGGCGTCATGCGCGGCCGGGAATTCCTGATGAAGGACGCCTATTCCTTCGACACGACGCCGGAGGGCGCGCAGCACTCCTACCGCCAGATGTTCCTGGCCTACCTCCGGACCTTCCAGCGCATGGGCCTGACAGCGGTGCCGATGCGCGCCGACACCGGGCCCATCGGCGGCAACCTCAGCCACGAATTCATCATCCTGGCCGAGACGGGCGAGAGCGCGGTCTTCTACGACGCCGCCTACGAGACGACCGACTGGGCCGGCAGCAACGTCGCCTTCGACGACGTCGACGGCCTGAAAGCCTTCTTCGATCGTATCACCTCGACCTATGCCGCGACGGACGAGATGCACGACGCGGGCGCCTGGGCTCAGGTGCCCGAGGACCGCCGCCGCGAGGGCAGGGGCATCGAGGTCGGCCACATCTTCTACTTCGGCACCAAGTACTCGGCCGCGATGGGCCTTTCCGTCGCCGGGCAGGACGGCGTGCCGGTGGTGCCCGAGATGGGGTCCTACGGCATCGGCGTCTCCCGCCTGGTGGGCGCTCTGATCGAGGCGAACCACGACCAGGCGGGCATCCGGTGGCCCGATGCCGTGGCGCCCTGGCCCGCCGCCATCCTCAACCTCCGCCCCGGCGACGCCGCGACGGACGCGATGTGCGAGGACCTCTACGCCCGGCTCGGCGGGGACGCGGTCTATGACGACCGCGCCGCCCGTGCGGGCGAGAAATTCGCCGATGCCGACCTGATGGGCCTGCCCTGGCAGGCCATCATCGGCCCGCGCGGCGCTGCCGCCGGCCGCGTGGAGCTGAAGCGCCGCATGACCGGCGAACGCGCCGAGGTCTCGCTCGAGGACGCGATCGCGAAGATCCGCGGCGGCTGAGCCCGCCGGTGTTCGACGCCTTCGAGCGCGCCGTCGCTTTCCGGTACCTGCGCGCCAGGAAGGGGGAGCGCTTCGTCTCGGTCACGGCGATCTTCTCGCTCGTCGGCATCACGCTCGGCGTGGCCACGCTCATCATCGTGACCAGCGTGATGAACGGCTTCCGCACCGACCTGATGAACCGGATCATCGGGCTGAACGGCCACCTGAGCGTGCAAGCCGAGCGCGGCCGGACGATCGACGACCCCGGCGCGATCCTCGCGCGGATCGCCGCGGTGGCGGGCATCGCGCAGGCGGCGCCGGCGGTCGAGGGCCAGGTGCTGCTGACCGCGCCCGGCGGCGGCGCGGCCGCGGCGCAGCTGCGGGGCCTGCCGGCCGAGGCGCTGCTCGCGCGACCCGTGCTGCGGGACGCGCTTCGCGTCGGCGATCTCGAGGCCTTCGGCGCGGAGGATACGGCCGTGCTCGGCGCAAGGCTGGCGCAGAGGCTGCGCGTGCCGGTCGGCGGCACGGTCACGCTGGTGCTGCCGCAGGCGCGCGGCGGCGACTTCACGGCCGCGCCGATCCAGCGGACGCTGCGCGTCGTCGCGACCTTCGATGTCGGCATGCCGGAAGTGGACAGCCGCGCGATGTTCGTGCCGCTCGCCACCGCGCAGGCGCTGTTCCGCCTGGGGGAGGCGGTCAACGAGGTCGAGATCCTGGTCGCGGACCCCGCGCGCGTCGGGCCCGCACGGGCCGCGGTGCAGGCCGCGCTTGCCGGCCGCCCGCTCCGTATCGCGGACTGGCAGGGCACCAACAGCAGCATCTATGCGGCGGTGGTGGTCGAGCGCCAGGTGATGTTCCTGATCCTGACGCTGATCGTCGTGGTGGCCGCGTTCAACATCATCTCCTCGCTCACCATGCTGGTGAAGGACAAGGGGCGCGACATCGCCATCCTGCGCACCATGGGCGCGCGGCGCGGCGCGGTTCTGCGCATCTTCATCCTCTGCGGCGCCACGATCGGCTGCGGCGGCACGCTGATGGGCTTCGCCCTCGGGCTCGGCATCGCGGCCAATTTCGACACGCTGCGCGGCTGGCTGCGGGCGCTGGAGGATGCCGGCCTGTCGGGCGCGGAACTGCGCTTCCTGATGAACCTGCCATCGGTCGTGGAACCGCGCGAGGTCGCGGTGATCGTCGCCATGGGCTTCGCGCTGTCACTGCTGGCGACACTCTGGCCGTCCTGGCGCGCGGCGCGGATCGACCCGGCGGAAGCCTTGCGACATGGCTGAGGCGCGCATCTTCGGCGCGTTCGAGCGCGCCGTCGCCGGGCGCTACCTCCGCGCGCGGAAGGGGGAACGCGCGGTCTCGCTGATCGCGGGCTTCTCGCTCGCTGGCATCGCGCTCGGCGTCGGCACGCTGATCGTGGTGCTGTCCGTCATGGGCGGCTTCCGCCAGGAGTTGCTCAGCCGCATCCTCGGGCTGAACGGGCATCTCGGCGTGATCGCGGCCGACGGGGCGCTGCGCGAGTACGAGGCGATCGCCGCCCGCATCCGCGCCCTGCCGCAGGTGGCGCAGGCGGCGCCGACGCTCGAAGGCCAGGTGCTGATCACGACCGATGCCGGCGCCTCCGCCGGCGGCCTGGTACGCGGCATCGCCCCCGCCGAACTCCGCGCGCGCCCCATCATCGCCGGCAACATCCGCGCCGGCAGTCTCGCTGGTTTCGAGGGGGAGGACGCGATCGTCATCGGCACTGTCCTTGCCCGCCGTCTCGATGTCGGCGTGGGGGACCGGATCACGCTCGTCTCGCCCGAGGGCCGCACCACGGTCTTCGGCACCGTGCCGCGGCTCCGCCCCTACACCGTCGCCGCGATCTTCGAGGTCGGCATGCAGGACTACGACGGCACCTTCGTCTACCTGCCGCTGCCCGCCGCCCAGGTGTTCTTCCAGCGCCGTGGCCTGGCCAGCCAGATCGAGGTCCATCTGCGCGACCCCGCCGCCGCGCCCGCCGCGGTCGACGCCATCCGCCGCGCGCTCCCGGACCATCCGGTCAGCGTTCTCGACTGGCAGCGCGCCAACAGCGGCTTCTTCCAGATCGTTCAGGTGCAGCGGAACGTGATGTTCCTCATCCTGACCCTGATCATCCTCGTCGCCGCCTTCAACATCATCTCGAGCCTGATCATGCTGGTGAAGGACAAGGGGCGCGACATCGCGATCCTGCGCACCATGGGCGCGGGCAGGGGGGCGGTGCTGCGCATCTTCCTGCTCTGCGGCGCGGCGGTGGGCGGGCTCGGCACGCTCACGGGGCTCGGCCTCGGCCTCCTGTTCTGCGCGAACATCGAGACCATCCGGCAGGCGCTGATGGCCGCGACCGGCACGACCATCTTCGATCCCGAGATCTACTTCCTGACGCAGATCCCGGCCGTGGTGGACGGGTGGGAGGTCGCGCAGGTCACGGGCCTCGGCTTCCTGCTGTCGCTGCTGGCGACGCTGTTCCCGAGCTGGCGCGCCGCGCGGCTCGACCCCGTGGAGGCGCTGCGCCATGAATGAGCCCCCGCTGCGCCTGGCCGCCGTCGAACGCCGCTACCGCACCGAGGCCGGCGAACTGCCCGTGCTGCGCGGCGCCGATCTGGCGCTGGCGGCGGGCGAGATCGTCGCCCTGGTCGCGCCGTCGGGCACCGGCAAGTCCACGCTGCTGCACCTGGCGGGGCTGCTGGAGAAGCCCGATGGCGGCGAGGTCTTCATCGAGGGCCGGCCCGCCGGCACGCTGTCCGACGATGCGCGCACGGCGATCCGCCGCGGCACGATCGGCTTCGTCTACCAGTTCCACCACCTGCTGCCGGAATTCTCGGCCGAGGAGAACATTGCCCTGCCGCAGATGGCCGCCGGCGTCGCGCGCGGCGCGGCGCGCGCCCGTGCGCGGGAGCTGCTCGCGGCCTTCGGCCTGAAGGGGCGGGAGGCGCATCGCCCCGGCAAGCTTTCGGGCGGCGAACAGCAGCGGGTCGCGATCGCGCGCGCGCTGGCCAACCGCCCACGCATCCTGCTGGCGGACGAGCCGACGGGGAACCTCGATGTGGGAACCTCCGAGCGCGTCTTCGCGGAACTGCTCGACCAGGTGCGGCACCACGGCGTCGCGGCGTTGATCGCGACGCACAACCCGGAGCTTGCGCGGCGGATGGACCGGATCGTGACGCTGAGCGACGGGCGCGTCGTCGCGGGGTGATACCAAGCGCCGGGCGGGCCGCCTCCGCGGCCCTTGGCTTCGCCGGACAACCGGCGGACCACGGTCGCGGCCTTGGCCCTTCGGGCCGCAGGTCGGAACTTCGTGCGCTGAGTATGCGACGGCGTGCCCGGCGCCGCGTCAGGGCTGCACCAGCACCACGCCCTCGGTGCCGAAGGTGAGGCTCACCGCGCTGCCCGGGGCCCGGCGCGCCAGCGCCCGCGGCCCGATCACGAAGACCTCCCCGACCGGTGTCTCGACATGCGCTTCGGCGTGGGAGCCCATGTAGATCGCCCGCAGGATGCGCCCGGGCAGGCCCGGCCCTCCCGCATCGCCCACGATCAGCGCCTCCGGCCGCGCCACCAGGTCGGCCTCCCCCGGCGGCAGCCCGCGGTCGGGCAGTTCGATCCGCAGCGCATCCAGCGCTACCGTCGCGACGCCGTCCGCCACGCGCTCGATGCGGCCACGCAGGTGGTTCGCCTCCCCCATGAAGGTCGCAACGAACACCGATCCGGGCCGGGCATACAGCTCCTCCGGCGTGCCCGCCTGCGCGATGCCGGCGTTGCGCATCACCACGATGCGGTCGGAGACCGCCAGCGCCTCCGCCTGGTCGTGCGTGACATAGACGACCGTGAGGCCGAGGCGTTGCTGCAGGGCGCGGATCTCCTCCCGCATGCTGCGCCTGAGCCGGGCATCGAGGTTGGACAGCGGCTCGTCGAACAGCAGCACGTCGGGTTCCAGCACGAGTGCGCGGGCGACGGCCACGCGTTGCTGCTGGCCGCCCGACAGTTCCGACGGCAGCCGTCCGCCGAAGCCCTTCAGCCCCACCGTCTCGAGCGCCGTCTCGGCGCGCTGATGCGCGTCCCGCTTCCGCTGGCCGGAGGAGACAAGGCCATAGGCGACGTTGTCCAGCACCGACATGTGCGGGAACAGCGCATAGGACTGGAACACCATGGACACGTTGCGCTCACCGGCCGAGCGCAGCGTGACGTCCTCCCCGCCGATGAAGACCTGTCCCTCGCTCGCCTGCTCGAGCCCGGCGATCATGCGCAGCAGCGTCGTCTTGCCGCAGCCCGACGGCCCGAGCAGCGTGACCAGCGTGCCGCCCTCGATCACGAGGTCGAGCGGCTTGACCGCGGTGACCTGCCCATAGCGCTTGGCGACGCCCTGCAGGCGGACCTCCGCGCCGGTCTTGCCCGCCTTCATGCCCGGCCTCCGACAGGGATCGCGGCAGGCGCGCTGCGGCGTCCCAGCCGGCGCCGCCCGACCAGCAACTGGATCAGCCCGATCGCGGCCATCATCAGCACGATCAGCACGGCGCAATAGGCGATGGCCAGGCCGTAGTCGCCGTTGATGACGCGGTTGATGATGAAGACGGTGGCCATCTCGTACTCCGCCGAAACCAGGAAGATCACCGCCGAGACGGTCGTCATCGCACGCACGAAGGAATAGACCAGCGCGGTGACGATGGCGGGCTTGAGCAGTGGCAGCACGACGGTGCGCAGCGCCCGGAAGGTGGAGGCGCGCAGCGTTACCGCCGCCTCGTCCAGCGACTTGTCGAGCTGGCTCATGGCCGCGACGCCCGACCGCACGCCGACCGGCAGGTTCCGGAACACGAAGCACGCGACCAGGATGACGGCCGTGCCGGTGATCTCGAGCGGCGGGATGTTGAAGGTCAGGATGTAGGCCACGCCGATCACCGTACCCGGCACGGCGAAGGTCAGCATCAGCGCGAATTCCAGCGCGGTTCGCCCGCGGAACACCTGGCGCGACAGCACCCAGGCCGCGAGCAGCCCGAGCCCCGCGGTGATCGGGGCGGCGATGGCCGCGAGGCTGATGGTGGTCCAGAGCGAATGCCAGGCGCCGCCCGCAAACAGCAGCGTGCCGTCCGGCGCCCAGTCGACCGCGAAGGCACGGCGGAAATGCTCGAGCGTCGGCGTCCAGTCGCGCCCCCAGACCTTCACGAAGGCCCCGGCCAGCGCCATCACATAGACCACCGCGGTCAGCAGCGCCCAGGGCAGGGCGATGGCGAAGGCGGCGCGGCGCACGCCGTCCGGCAGCGGCACCGGCAGCCCGACATCGCCCTTGCCGGTCATCGACACGTAGGACCGCCGGCCGACCACGCGCCGCTGCGCGACGAAGGCGGCCAGCGCCACCACCAGCATCACGCCGGCCAGCGCCGCGGCGCGCCCGAAATCCTGCTGCGCGCCGACCACGGCGAAGAAGATCTCGGTGGACAGAACGCCGAAGGACCCGCCGAGCACGATCGGGTTCCCGAAATCCGCCAGGCTCTCGACGAACACGACCAGCCAGGCATTGGCCAGGCCTGGCAGCATCAGCGGCAGCGTCACGCTGCGGAAGGTCCGCATGCGGCTGGCCCGCAGCGTCTGGGAGGCTTCCTCCATGGAGGGCGAGATGCCCTCCACCACTCCGATCAGCACGAGGAAGGCGGTGGGCGTGAAGGAGAACACCTGCGCCAGCCAGACGCCGCCGAAGCCGTAGATCCAGCGCCCGAGCTCGACGCCGAACATTGCATCCGCCGCCTGGTTCACGACGCCCGACCGCCCGAAGATCAGGATCAGCCCGAGGCCGATCACGAAGGGCGGCGTGATGATCGGCAGCACGGTCAGCAGCCTGAGCGCCTTCTTGGCGCGGAAGCCCGTGCGGGTCGCGATCAGCGCGAAGGCCAGGCCGAGCGCGGTGGCCGCCGTGGCGGACGCGCTCGCCAGCATCAGCGTGTTCCAGAACACGCCGCAATTCACATTGGCCGTGACGCAGGCGAGGCCCCAGATCTTGCGGTCGAGCACCCTGACGCCGAGTGCCTCGGTCCAGGGCAGGCCCTCCCGCGGCGTGAACATCTGCGAGAGCATGGTCAGCACCGGCCAGGCGGTGAAGATCACGATGGAGCCGACCAGCAGCCCGACCGCGCCGGCGACGAAGCGGTCGCCCTTGAACAGCCCACGCAGCGCCAACCCGTCGGTCAGCAGGAACAGGAAGCCCGCGGTCGCGACCGCGCCGCCGAGCCCGATGCCGAACTGCCGGTCGCCGAGGTCCCCGAAGGTCGCCTCGAGCCACGGGAAGGACCAGCCCTGCACGCCGATCGCCAGCCCCTGCGCCACGATCGCGGCCAGCCCGAGCGCGCCCGCAGCCATGCGCAGCACCGCCCGCCCGCGCCCCGGCTGCACCGCCGGCAGACCGATCGCGACCGCCGCCACCACCGGCCAGAACCAGAAGCGCCCGTGCGCCAGGGCCTGCCAGGCGGCCGAGGCCGCTTCAGGATCCTCCTGCCCCAGGGCCAGCACCCCGCGCAGCGTGATCCCGTCCTGCTGCATGTGCCACGGCAGCAGCAGCGTGCCCGCCGCGGCGAGCAGCCAGGGAACCAGCGAGGAAGGCGCGCGGCCCATGCCGGGCTCAGCGCGGCAGGGAGCCGACCTCCCGGTCCCAGCGTTCCAGGATGCGTCGGCGCGTCGCCGCCTGGCCGAAGGTGGCGAAGTCGTAGTTCACAAGCCGGATTGTCGCGAGGTCGGGGATGCGCGGGTCGGGCGTCGCGCCGCGATGCGCCGGCACGTGCCATTGGTTCACGCGCGGGCCGATGTCCATCGCCGCCGGCGTCAGGTACCAGTCGTAGAAGCGCCGCGCCTGCGGCAGGTTGCGCGCGCCGCGGATGATCGACATGCAGGCGACCTCGTAGGAGGTGCCCTCGGTCGGGTAGCCGATCTCGATCGGGAAGCCGGCTTGCGCCATGGAGGTGACCTCCATGTTGAAGGAGACGGCGAGCGCGGTCTCCCCGCGGGAGACGGCCTGCATCGGCGCCGCACCCGAACGGGTGTAGGCGTTCACGTTGGCATGCAGGCGCCGGAGATAGGCGAAGGCGCGGTCCTCATCCCACAACTGCACAAGCCCCGCGATGATCGTGTAGGCGGTGCCCGATGAATTCGGGTTGGGCAGCTGGATCTCGCCGCGATAGGCGGGGTTCAGCAGGTCCTCCCACGACCGCGGGACGGGCAGGTTCTTCCGCGCCATCAATTCGCGGTTCCAGGCGATGCCGATGGCGCCCGAGGAAACGCCGACGCAGCGGCCTTCCGTGATGCGGTGGACGTTCTGCGCCCAGTCGTGCAGCCCCGTCATGTTGGGCGAGGTATAGGCCTGCAGCAGGTTCTGCTCGGCGGCCGAGATGTGCGTCTCGGCCGAGGCGCCGAACCAGATGTCGGTGCGCGGGTTCTGCGCCTCGGCGCGGATCTGGGCCAGGATCTCGCCGGCCGACTTGCGCGACATGGAGACGCGCACGCCGGTGTCGCGCTGGAAGGCGGCGGCGATCGCCTCGCACCAGTCGGCCGCCGGCGCGCAGAGCATGTTGAGGCTGCCCTGCGCCTGGGCGCCGCCGGCGAAGGCGAGGGAGAGCGCCGCCGCGGCGGCCAGGCTGCGAAGGGACATTTGCGTCGCCCTGATGGAGGTTGCGGTCGGTTCAGCGCGGCAGCGCGCCGACCTCGCGGTCCCAGCGCTCGATCAGCCGCCGCCGCTCGGCCGCACGGCCGTAGCGGGCGAAGTCGTAATCGATGAGGCGGATCTCCGAGAGGTTGGGCGCGCCGGGCGGCAGCGGCGCCGCGCGGTTGGCCGGGGTCTGGAGCTGGCGCCCGGCCTCGAAGCCGAGCCGCCCGGCGGGCTCGGTCAACGCCCAGTCGTAGAAGGCGCGCGCCTGGCGGATGTTGCGCGATCCGCGGATGATCGACATCGAGCCGATCTCGTAGCCCGTGCCCTCGCAGGGCGTGGCGTAGGCGACGGGGAAGCCCGCGTTGCGCTCGGTCACCGCGTCATGCACGAACGACAGCGAGACGCCCGTCTCTCCGCGCGCCACCGCCTTGATGGGCGCGGTGCCCGACCGCGTGTAGGAATTCACGTTGGGATGGAGCCGGCGCATGTAGTCGAAGGCCGGGTCCTCCCCCATCAGCTGCACCAGCGTCGCGATGACGACATAGGCGGTGCCCGAGGAATTCGGGTTGGCCACCTGGATCTCGCCGCGGAAGCGCTCATGCACCAGGTCGGCCCAGCAGCGCGGCGCCTCAAGCCCCTTTCGGGCGAGCAATTCCGTGTTGAAGCCGAAGCCGATCGCGCCGGCATAGACGCCGATGGCGCGCTGGCCCGACTGTTCCCACTGCCGCAGCGCCCATGGATGGAGCTGGTCGCGGTTGGGGCTTTCATAGGCCTGGGTCAGGTTCTCCTCGCCGGCCGCGAGGTGCGGGTCGCCGGTGCCGCCGAACCAGACGTCGCCGCGCGGGTTCTGCGCCTCGGCGCGGATCGCGGCCAGCGTCTCGCCCGACCCGCGCTGCGTCATGTTGGCGCGGATGCCGGTGTCGCGCTGGAAGTTGGTGGCGATGGCCTGGCACCACTCGATCTGCACCGAGCAATAGAGATTGAGGCTGCCCTGCGCGCGCGCGCCCTGCGCGGTGGCGGCGACAGCCCCGGATGCGAGCGCCAGCACCAGGAAACGCTTGCCGATCATGGTCGTTCTTCCCCGTTCGCGATGTGCCGTCCGCCGAAGCTTGCGCGGCGGAGTCTTCCCGGCACCGTCACACAACTGTCATATTTCGCGGGGGCATGCCAGGGGGGAAGGTCACGGTGACGTGCCGGTCTCGTGCGGCCGACCGAAGCCTCCCGAACCAGGCGCGCAGCGCCGGCTCGCCGTCGATCGGGACCGCTGCCGGCCCGCGCGCTGCCGCGGTCGTTCGGGCCGGATGGAAGGCGCGGGGGGTCCCGCGTTCCATCCGGCGCGCCGCCTGCGCTACCCTGCGGCGCCCTGGCGAGTCCCGCATGACCGATCCTGCCGCCTTCGTGCACCTGCACGTCCATTCCGCCTATTCGCTGAGCGAGGGCGCCATCAAGGCCGAGAAGCTGGCCGCGCTGGCGGCTGCCGCGGGCATGCCGGCGGTCGCGCTGACCGACAGCGCCAACATGTTCGGCGCGCTGGAATTCGCGCAGGCGTGCAGCAAGCAGGGCGTGCAGCCGATCATGGGCTGCCGGCTGTTCCTGACGCGGGCCGAGGCGGATCCCGACCGGCCCGAGGTCGCGCGCCAGCATCCGGACCCGCTCGTGGCGCTGGCGATGGATGCCGCGGGGCTCGACAACCTGCAGCGGCTCTCATCGATGGGCTTCCTGCGCGACGATCCGTCGGGGCGGCCTGCCATCACGCTCGACCTGCTGCGCGCCCATGCGGAAGGGCTGTTCCTGCTGACGGGCGGCACGCTCGGGCCGGTTGCGCGGCTGGTCGGCGACGGGCGGCGCGACGCGGCGGCGCATCTGCTCGACGCGCTGCGGGAAGCCTTCCCGGACCGGCTCGCGGTGGAACTGCACCGCCACGGGCTGGCGCAGGAACGCGGGATCGAGGCCGGGCTGCTCGCGCTCGCCAAGGCGGCCCGCCTGCCGATCGTCGCCGCCAACGACGTCTATTTCGCGAAGCCCGAGATGCACGAGGCCCACGACGCGCTGCTCTGCATCGCCGAGGGCCGCACCATGGCCGAGCGCGAGCGCCGCCGCGTGACGCCCGAGCACTGGTTCAAGCCGGCGGCCCTGATGCGCGACCTGTTCGCCGACCTGCCGGATGCCTGCGACAACACGCTGGCGATCGCGCGCCTGTGCGCCGTGATGTCGGAGGAGAAGAAGCCCGAGCTGCCGGTCTGCCCCAAGGTCCAGCCCGGCAAGACCGAGGCCGAGACCGTGCGCGCCATGGCCGTCGAGGGCCTGGAGAAGCGCCTCGACGCCATGCGCCCCGCGCCGGACGCGGCGACGCGGCAGGCGTACCTGGACCGCCTCGACTACGAGCTCGGCGTCATCGAGAAGATGGGCTTCCCGGGGTACTTCCTGATCGTCGCCGACTTCATCCAGTGGGCGAAGGCGCAGACCCCGCCGATCCCGGTCGGGCCCGGCCGCGGTTCGGGCGCCGGTTCCGTCGCCGCCTGGGCGTTGCTGATCACGGACCTCGACCCGATCCGCTTCGGCCTGCTGTTCGAGCGCTTCCTGAACCCCGAGCGCGTGTCGATGCCCGACTTCGACATCGACTTCTGCCAGGACCGGCGCGACGAGGTGATCCGCTACGTGGTGCGCGAATACGGCGCGGACCGCGTCGCGCAGATCATCACCTTCGGCAAGCTGCAGGCGAAGGCGGCGGTCCGCGACGTCGGGCGCGTGCTCGGCATGCCCTATGGCCAGGTGGACAAGATCGCCTCGCTGATCCCGTTCAACCCGGCCAAGCCCGTGACGCTGGCGCAGGCGATCGAGGGCGAGCCGCGCCTGCAGGAAATGCGCGACGGGGACGAGCAGGTCGCGCGGCTGCTCGACATCGCGCTGCAGGTCGAAGGGCTTTACCGCAACGCCTCGACCCATGCGGCGGGCGTCGTGATCGGCAGGCGCCCGCTGATCGAGATCGTGCCGCTCTACCGCGACCCGCGCTCCGAGATGCTGGTGACGCAGTACTCCATGAAGTACGCGGAGGCCGCGAGCCTCGTGAAGTTCGACTTCCTCGGCCTCAAGACGCTGACGGTGATCGAGCGTGCGCTGGCCATCCTGAAAGGGCAGGGGGTGGAGGTCGACATCGCGGCCATCCCGATCGACGACCCCAGGACCTACGCCATGCTGGCCAAGGGGGACGCGGCCGGCGTGTTCCAGTTCGAAGGGCAGGGGATGCGGGACTGCCTCCGCCAGATGCGCGCCAGCCGCTTCGAGGACTTGGTCGCGGCGGTCGCGCTGTATCGGCCCGGCCCGATGGCGAACATCCCGGCCTATTGCGCGCGCAAGGCGGGCGAGCCCTGGGCGCCGCCGCACCCGGCGATCATGCATATCCTGCAGGAAACCTACGGGATCATGGTCTACCAGGAACAGGTCATGCAGATCGCGCAGGACCTGGCCGGCTATTCGCTGGGCGG
This sequence comes from Roseomonas sp. HF4, assembly GCF_005222755.1. GTDB lineage: Bacteria > Pseudomonadota > Alphaproteobacteria > Acetobacterales > Acetobacteraceae > Neoroseomonas. The sequence goes on along the minus strand of NZ_STGD01000002.1, from coordinate 7,650 downwards.
CGCCGACCTGCTGCGCCGCGCCATGGGCAAGAAGATCCGCGCGGAGATGGAGAAGCAGCGCGCCATCTTCTGCGAAGGCGCCGAGGCGCGCGGCATCGAGCCCGCCAAGGCGGCCGAGATCTTCGACCTGATGGAGCGCTTCGCCGACTACGGGTTCAACAAGTCCCACGCCGCGGCCTATGCGCTTGTCAGCTACCAGACGGCCTGGCTGAAGGCGAACCACCCGGTCGCCTTCCTGGCGGCGTCGATGACGCTCGACCTGTCCAACACCGACAAGCTGGCGGGGCACATGCAGGAGGCCGCGCGGCTCGGCATCCCCTTGCTGCCGCCCGACATCAACCGGTCGGGCGCCGAGTTCCGCGTCGAGACGACGACCGAGGGCAAACCCGCGATCCGCTTCGCGCTCGCCGCCGTCAAGCGCGTGGGGGAGGCGGCGATGAAGGACCTGGTCCGCGCGCGCGACACCGCCGGGCCCTTCGCGTCCCTGGCGGACCTCGCGGCACGGGTCGATCCGAAGCTGCTGAACAAGATGCAGATCGAGAACCTGGCCCGCGCCGGGGCCTTCGAGAGCCTGGACCGCAACCGCGCGCGCGTCATGGCCGGGGCGGAGACGATCCTGCGCCGCGCCCAGGCCAATGCCGAGGAACGGGGATCGGGCCAGATCGGCCTGTTCGGCGCCGATGCCCGGCAGAATGAGCCGCTGCGGATGCCCGACATCCCGGACTGGCCGCTGCTGGAGCGGCTGACGCATGAGGCCGAGGCGGTGGGCTTCCACCTGTCGGCCCATCCGCTGGATACCTACCGCAAGGCGCTGCAGCGCCTGGGCGTCACGCCATCCGCGCAGATCGCGGACCGGGCCCGGGCGGGGTCGGCCCGCCTGAAGCTGGCCGGGACGGTGGTGAACGCCAAGGAACGCACGACCAAGACCGGCAGTCGCATGGCCTGGGTGCGGCTGTCGGACGCGCAGGGCTCCTTCGAGGTGACCTGCTTTTCGGAGGTGCTGAGCCGGTCGCGCGAGCTGCTGGCCGAGGGCCGCGCCGTGCTGGTCACGGCTGAGGCCCGGATGGAGGGCGAGGCCCTGCGCCTGACCGCGAACGACGTCGAGAGCCTCGAGAAGGCCGCGGCCGACGCCGGCGGCGGGATCCGGCTCTGGCTCGACGGCATCGCGGCGGTGGACCCGATCCGCGCCATCCTGACGCGGGAGGGCCGTGGCCGGGGGCGAGTTGTCCTGGTCCCGCGGACGGGGCCGGGACAGGAGGTCGAGCTCGCGCTTCCGGGCGGGTTCAACATCGGGCCGCGGGTCCTGCAGGCGATGAAGGTGCTGCCGGGCGTATCCGAGGTCGAGGAAATCTGACCCTGTCCGGGCACATATATTTTCCATAATATATCTTATGCGGTAATCATGGCCATGAGCTCGGGCCTTGCCGGCGCCCCCGCCACGGTCTCCCCTGCGACCCGAAACGCGCCGCCGGATCCCCCCCATGACCGACCCGAACACCGCTATCGCCCACCTGATCGACGTCATGGCGCGGCTGCGCCATCCCGAGACCGGCTGCCCCTGGGACCAGGAGCAGGATTTCGCGACCATCGCGCCCTACACGATCGAGGAAGCCTACGAGGTCGAGGACGCGATCGCCCGCGGCAATCCCGCCGCCCTGCTCGACGAGCTGGGCGACCTGCTGTTCCAGGTGGTCTACCACGCCCGCATGGCCGAGGAGCGCGGCTGGTTCGCCTTCGCCGACGTCGCCGCCGCCATCGCCGACAAGATGGTCCGGCGGCACCCGCATGTCTTCGGCGCCGAGGATTCCCGCACCACCGAGCAGCAGACCGCCGCGTGGGAGGTCCAGAAGGCCGCCGAGCGCGCCGCGCGGGCCGAGGCCGGGACGCTGGCCGGCATCCCGCTCGGCCTGCCTGCCCTGACCCGCGCGGCCAAGCTTACGCGCCGCGCCGGCCGGGTTGGCTTCGACTGGCCGGACGCCGCCTCGGTGCTGGACAAGCTCGAGGAGGAGGCTGCAGAGCTGCGCGCGGAACTCGACCGCGCCCCGCAACAGGTTGATCCAAAAGCCCTCGAGGATGAGGTCGGCGACCTTCTCTTCGTCCTCGCGAATCTCGCACGGAAGCTCGACCTTGACCCCGAGGCCTGCCTGCGCGGGGCCAACAGAAAATTCGAGCGTCGCTTTCGACATATTGAACAAGAACTTATTATTGAAGGAAAAACACCGGCCGATTCCAGTCTCGATCGCATGGAGCAATTGTGGATCGATGCCAAGCGGTGTGAACGTGCCGGAGCCTGATGCTTGATGCATATATCAATCCTGGTCATCCTCGGTTTCTGGCTTTTCTCCTTCAACGAGACGGCTGCTCAACCGCGACGCGTTCTGCAAGACGCAGGTGCCGCCGGGCAGATCGTTGTTATTCCGCAACGCAGTGCGGGCGACGAGATGCTGCGCCTCTCGCGTGACGGCCGGCGCCTCTGGTCGGCCCGCGCACAGCGCTTCGAGCCCTTCCGGGATGGCGCCCCGGTCCCGATCGCGCCGGGGGAGACGGCCATCGGCATCACCGGGTGGACCGGCGGCGCCTATTGCTGCTGGACGCTGCACCTGTTCCGGCGGGGCGACGGCGGGTTGGCGCATATCGCCTCCCTCCCCCTCGGAAAGCGCGAACCGGAGGTCGTGCGCCTCGTGCCGCCCGGCGCCACGGCCATCCGCCTGGCGGACGCCGCCTTCGACTTCTGGGAGGCCCCGGCCAGCCTCGCCGCCGACCTGCACCCGACCATCCCCTTCCGCTGGACCGGCCGCGCCCTGGAGCCGGATCGCGACGCGATGCGCCGCCCGGTGGCCGCGGCGCTCGGCACCGCCTGCGCCGATATGACCGCGCCCGACGACATGCCGCCGCCGGAACAGCGCCTCCCGACCTATCCGGATGTCGCCGGCGCGGTGGCCGCGCTGCGCGCGCGCGACTGGACCGCGACGCCGGCCCGCGGCACGCAACATCCCGGCGTGGAGGCCGCGCGGCTGGCCGCCTGCCTGATCTACGCGGGTCACGCGGCGGAGGCGCGGCGCCTGCTGCACGACGTCTGGCCCGTCGGCCAGCCCGGACTGCCGGAGACCGAGCGCCAATTGGCCGCCCGCCTCGCCTGCAGCGCGTTCGCCGCCGCTGTCCGCGCCATCAATGCGCGGGGCGCGCCCTATCTCGGGATGCGCTGCGACCGCGAGGGGCCGGCGCAGACCGCCGTCTTCGCCCTCGGCTGGCGCTGACCGCCCGGGCGCGTCAGCCGGCCCTCACCGTCACGCGGCCCTCCGGCAGCGGAATGAATTCCGCCTCGTCGCCGGGAACCTTCGCGAAGCGCCCATCCTTCCAGTCGGCCTTGGCCTGTTCCAGCCGCTCGCGGGAGGACGCGACGAAGTTCCAGTAGAGGTAGCGTGGCCCGTCCATCGTCGCCCCGCCCAGCAGGAGCAGCCGCGCCCCCTGCCCGCCCGCGGTCAGCGCCAGCGCGTCGCCCGCGCGGAATACGAGCATCCGTCCGGCCTCGAAGGACGTGCCGGCCACCTCGACAGAGCCCGCCACGACATAGGCGCCGCGTTCCTCGTGCCCGTCCGGCAGGGGCAGTCGCGCGCCCGGCGCCAGCACGGCGTCCGCGTAGAACAGCGGGGACGAGACCGCGACCGACGCCTTCAGCCCCCACCCCTCCCCCGCGACCAGGCGCAGGCCGACCCCCTGGTCTTCGACAAAGGGCAACGCCTCGGCGGCGTGATGGACGAAGGCGGGTGCGGCGTCCTCGGCCGCTTTCGGCAGCGCGACCCAGGACTGGATGCCGAACATGCGCCGCGGCCGGGCCCGCAGCGCCGTATCGGTCCGCTCGTATTGCACGATGCCCCGGCCGGCGGTCATCCAGTTGAGTTCCCCGGGGCGGATCGGCTGCGCGCTGCCCAGGCTGTCGCGATGCAGGATCTCGCCCTCGAACAGGTAGGTGACGGTCGAGAGGCCGATATGCGGGTGCGGTCGCACATCCAGCCCCTTGCCGGTCAGGAACTCGCCCGGCCCCATCTGGTCGAAAAAGATGAACGGCCCGACCATCTGCCGTTCCTTCGCCGGCAGGGCGCGACGGACCTCGAAGCCGCCGACGTCGTGGGCGCGCGGGATGATGACGGTCTCGAGCCCGGGCGGGGGCGGCGGGCAGGACGGGTCGGTTTCGTCGAGGGTGCTCATCGCGGTCCTCCTGGTCAGGAGGGTATGTCGCGCCGGCGCCTCGCCCGCGCCAGTCCCGCCGGGTGATGGCCGTCATCACGCGGGCCGATGCGGCCGTCCTCAGGTCAGGAGCACCTTCCGTGCGACGAAGCCCTCGGCATGGCGCGCCGGCGCACGGCATTCCATCCCACGCAGCCGCGCGAGGCCGAGGAAGGTCTCGCGGTCGAACCAGTCCTTGCCGCGCTGGGTCGCGAAATGCGTCTCGAGCAGCGCGACCTTCTGCTCCAGCGCCGTCTCCGAAAGCGGGACGTAGACATTCGGGCGACCGAGGTCACCGTCCCATTTCGGGATCTCGTATTCCAGCACCAGATGGTCCCGGAAGGCATTCCACGTGAGTTCGCGCACCAGGCGGTGATCCTGGTGCGCGTCGTCCTCCCGGTGCGTCAGCACCACGTCGGGCGCGACGCGCCGCGCGAGGTCCTGCATCCACTCCTTGATGGCCTCGCGCTCGACCGGGAAGTAGCCGTCGCGGAAGGTCTGCAACTCGATGGTCGCTTTCGCGGCGCCCTGGAGGAAGGCGCGGGCCGAGGTGTCGGCCTCCTCCTCCCGCGCGCCGCGCGCGCTGAGGACGCACCAATGGACATCAAGGCGAACGCCGCGCCCAAGCCATTCGAGCAGCGTGCCCCCGGCGCCGATCTCGATATCGTCAGAATGTGCGCCGAGGCATAGGACGCTCAGCCCCTTCCCCGGCTGCGCGAGGCCGAGCCCCTTCATTCGGCGGCGACGAGCCGCGGCTGCTTCTTGCCCGCGTAGTCGCCGGGCAGCCAGGGCATCTCGCCGCGCTCGACCATGTCCTCGAGCACCTGCCGGTCGCGCAGCGTGTCCATCGAGCGCCAGAAGCCCTCGTGCTTCCAGGCCATGAGCTGGCCGTCGCGGATCAGTCGCGCGAAGGGCTCGAGCACCAGCTCCTCCCCGTCGCGCATATAGTCGAAGATCTCGCGTCGGAAGATGAAGTAGCCGCCATTGATCCAGATGTCCGACCGGTCGGAGCTGCGGAAGGCCTGTACCTGCCCGTCGGGGGCGATGTCCGCCAGGTGATAGGTCAGGGGCGGCCGCACGGCGACGAAGCAGGCGAGCTTGCCGCTGGCACGGAAGCGCTCCTGCACCTCCCCGAGGTCGAGGTCGGTCAGGCCGTCGCTGTAGTTGGCGAGGAACATCTCCTCGTCCTTCACCTGGTCGCGCACCGCCCAGAGCCGTTCGCCGATGTTCCGCCAGATGCCGGTGTCGATCATGGTCACGCGCCAGTCGTCCGGCTGGTCGCCCAGCCGCTCGACATGCGCGCCACCGCCGGTGACCACGCAGTCGGCGAAGGCCTCGTGGCGGTGGGACAGGAAGAATTCCTTCACCACGTTCGCCTTGTAGCCGAGGCAGAGCACGAAGTCCTTGTGCCCGTGATGGCTGTAGTACTGCATCACGTGCCACAGGATCGGCTGCTGGCCGATCGGGATCATCGGCTTGGGCACGCTCTCGGAATACTCGCGGATGCGGGTGCCGAGGCCACCGCAGAAGAGTACGACCTTCATGCCGGCATCTCCTTCGGGTCGATGACCATTGCTTCCGGGATGGGGACGACGAACTTCCCGCCCCAGTCGCCGATGTGGCGCATCTGCGCCACGATCTCGTCCTTCAGGTTCCAGGGCAGGATCAGAACGTAGTCGGGCCGCGCCTCGTCGATCGCCTCCACCGGGCGGATCGGAATGTGCATGCCGGGCGTGAACAGGCCGTGCTTGTAGGGATTGCGGTCCACCGCGAAGTCCACGAAGTCGGTGCCGATACCGCAGTAGTTCAGCAGCGTGTTGCCCTTGCCCGGCGCGCCATAGGCGCAGATCCGCCGCCCCCGGTCCTTTGCGTCGATCAGGAACGACAGGAGCCGCCGCTTGGTGCGTCGCACCTTGCCCGCGAAGGCCTCGTAGGTCGCCATCTCGCGCACCCCGGCCGCGTCCTCGCGGTCGCGGAGCGCGGCCACGGCGGGCGAGACGGCGCGGGCGGATTCGAGGCGGGCCAGGTGGACCCGCAGCGAGCCGCCATGCGTCGGCAGTTCCTCCACATCGATGACCTTGAGCCGATGCATTTCGGCCATGCGCAGGATCGTGTGGAAGGAGAAGTATGAGAAGTGCTCGTGGTAGATCGTGTCGAATTGATTCTCCGCGATCAGCCGCTCGAGATGCGGGAACTCGAGCGTGCAGACCCCCTCGGGCTTGAGCAGGATCCGGATGCCGCCGACGAAGTCGTTGAGGTCGGGAACCTGCGCGAGCACGTTGTTGCCTGCGATGAGGTCGGCCTGCCGCCCCTCCCCCGCCATGCGCCGCGCCATGTCGACGCCGAAGAACTCGACCAGCGTCGGGATGCCCTTGGCCTCGGCGACGGCGGCGACGTTGGCCGCGGGCTCGACCCCGAGCACCGGGATACCCATCGGCAGGAAGTGCTGCAGCAGGTAGCCGTCGTTGCTCGCGAGTTCGACCACCAAGCTGTCGGCGCCGAGGCCGAGGCGCCGCGCGATGGCATGGCAATAGGCCCGCGCGTGCGCGACCCAGCTCGTGGAGTAGGACGAGAAGTAGGCGTATTCGCGGAAGATGTGCTCCGGCGTCACGTATGCCTTGAGCTGCACGAGGAGGCAGTGCTCGCAGACCAGCGCATGGAGCGGGAAGTGCGCCTCCATCGTGTCGCGTTCTTCCGGCCGGCGGAAGCTCTCGCAGAGCGGCGACATGCCGAGGTCGACCATGCTGCGGCGCAGCGGCATGCTGCAGAGTCGGCAGGAGCCCCTGGCGGCGCTGGCGTCGTCGATGGTGAAGCGGCGGGCTTCGATGTTCATGCGTGCGCCTCAGTGGATGGGCCGGAGCGCCCGGCGTCATCAGGATCAGAGCGGAGACACGCGAGATATGCGCGCCCGAGCGCTGAAAACTTTTCGTGGCTTCATCGAAATGCCTTCGTGAAGCGACGCCTATGATCGCGTGGAGCGGCCCCCAATTCGGCCGGACAGGCGGCATAGCCCGGAGGGCCTAGAGCAACATTCGATCAGATGGAGTCCATCTGGTCGGATTTCCTGCTCTGGAAAACATATCTTCTATGAAGTTGAAGTTGAAGTTGACCCGGTTTCGTGGACACCCCGAGGCTTGAGACGGAGGTGTTCGAGATGCCGAGATTCAGAGTGCCCTACCCGCCGGAGTTCCGGCGGCAGATGGTGGAGTTGGTCCGATCGGGACGAACCCCGCAGGACCTTGCCCGTGAGTTCGAGCCGAATGCGCAATCTATCGCGCACTGGGTCCGCCAAGCGGAGCGCGAGGCCGGCGAGCGCCGGGATGGCGGCGCGATCAGCGCCGAGCGAGAGGAACTGAGCAAGCTCCGCCGTGAGAACCATCGCCTGCGCCAGGAGCGCGACATCCTGGCAAAGGCGGCGGCCTG
>NZ_STGD01000001.1 GCF_005222755.1 Roseomonas sp. HF4 | reverse complement strand
GCCTCGAACGCCGCCAGGGCGGCCTCGGCCGCGGCGGGATCCACGGCCCGGTAGATGTCCTTCAAGGCCGCGGCCACCGGCTTGCGGTCCTTCCAGGAGACGAAATCCAGGCTGTGGCGCAGCAGGTGCACGATGCAGGTCTGCACCGTCGCTTCGGGGAACACCGCCACGATCGCCTCGGGAAAACCCTTCAGGCCGTCGACCACGGCCAGCAGGATGTCCTCGACGCCGCGGTTGCGCAGCTCGTTCATCACCCGCAGCCAGAACTTCGCACCCTCGTTCTGCTCGAGCCAAAGGCCAAGGATTTCCTTGGTTCCGTCCGCCCGCACGCCGAGCGCAATGTGCACCGCCTTGTTGCGGACCAGGCCTTCATCACGGATCTTCACCCGCAGCGCATCGAAGAACACCAAGGGGTAGACCGGCTCCAGCGGCCGCGCCTGCCAGGCGGCGATCTCGTCCAAAACGGCATCGGTGACCGTGCTGATCAGGTCGGGCGAGACCTCGACGCCGTACAGATCCAGCAGGTGGCCCGCGATCTCGCGCGTGCTCATCCCCCGCGCGTACATCGAGATGATCTTGTCGTCGAAGCCAGGGAAGCGCCGCTGGTACTTCGCGATCAGCAGCGGATCGAAGCTCGCCTGCCGGTCCCTCGGCACCTCCAGCGCCATCCGCCCGGTGTCGGTCACCACGCTCTTGCGGCCGTAGCCGTTGCGGCTGTTGCCGGCACCGCCGTCGCCCGCCAGGTGATGGTCCATCTCGGCGTTCAGCGCCCGCTCCGCCAGCGCTTTCTTCAGCTGATCCAGCAGGCCGCCTTGATCAAAGGCAGCGCTCGCTTCCGACCCAGACAGCAACTGGTCCAGGATCGCGTCAGGGATGATCAACTCTTTCCGTCGGGCCATGGGGGAGCTCCTTCTTTCCCATCATGACCGGCCACACACGGAATTCCTGACAGTCCCCGTGCCGCCGAGTGTGGCGTCGAGTTCGCCGCCGGGTTCCATCAGCACCAGATCGGAAATCAGTTCCGGGTGATGTTGCGCCACGCGGAAGGTGCCCGCCGCGCGAATGGCCCAGCAACCGCACCGGCCCTTCGCCCAACGCCGTGATGAAGCCGGCCACGTCGGCGGTGTGGCGCGCGATCGTGAAGTCGCCGCCGTCAGTCCACTCCCCTGGCCAGCAATGGCGCAGGCTGACGGCGATGGCGTGATGCGCCGCGCCGAAGGCGGCCATCTGCGCGGCCCAGGAGCGCTGGTCGCCAAGCGTGCCATGCACCATCAGCAGCGGCTTGCCGGAACCGGCTTCGGCGTATGCGATCGGGGTGCCGTCGATGGTCAACGTTGGCATCACGCATCCTTTTCGGTGACGGAAACGTTGCCCTGCTTCCGGGAAATTCCAATCCGCCGGACAGACTGCACCATGACCGAAGGTGCAGGAAACTGAGTTTCCTGCCGGGGTGCAGGGGCGGCGCCCCTGCCAGGCCACCGCCGCGCGAGACACACCCCCCGCCTTGGCGCCCCCACCCCGCAATGCGATACCTCCCCCCACCACACGCGAGGACGCCTCATCCATGACCAGCGCCGAGGGCGCGCCTGCCACCTGGCACGCCATCCTCCGCCAGGCCTTCAAGGACAATGATGTCCGCCTGGTGACCTATGTCCCCGACAATGTCCTCAGGCCGTTGATCGAGGGCTGTCACGCCGACCCGTTCTTCACCACCTTCCCCTGCGTGCGGGAGGAGGAGGCCGTCGGCATCGTGACCGGCGCCACCATGGCCGGGATGCGCGGTGTCGTGCTGATGCAGACCTCGGGCTTCGCGACGCTGCCGAACGTGCTGGCTTCGTTGCCCGTCGCGTTCCAGGTGCCGGTGGTGATGGTGGTCAGCGAGCGCGGCACGATGGGGGAATTCAACCCCGGCCAGGCGATCGTCTGCCGCACCATGCGGCCGATCCTGGACAGCATGGGCATCGAGCATCACACCATCACGCGGCTGGACGAGGCCGCCTTCATGGCCGACCGCACCATCCGCCAGGCCTTCGCCACGAAGTGGCCCGCCTGCCTCATCATTTCCCCGCTGTTGAGCGGAGGCCGCAAGTGACCGACACGACCGACAACCTGCATGTGATGAACCGTGCGGCGCTGACGAAGCGCCTGGTCGCGGGACTGAAGAATCGGGAAGCCGTGATCGGCGGCATCGGCAATTCGAACTGGGACCTCTGGGGCGCCGACAAGTCGCGGGCCGAGAATTTCTACATGCTGGGCAGCATGGGCCTTGCCGCGCCGATCGCGATGGGCGTGGCGCTCGCGCAGCCCAGGCGGCGCGTCTTCGCGCTGGAGGGGGACGGGTCGTTGCTGATGCAGCTCGGGTGTCTCTCCACCATCGCGGCGCAGGGGGTGCGGAACCTCTGCGTCATCGTGTGGGACAACGGCATCTACCAGATCACGGGCGGGCAGGGGACGCCGGCCCGGACCTCGGGCACCGACATCGTGGCGATCGCGCGCGCCTCGGGCATCGCCTCGGCCGCCTGGGCGGCGGACGAGGCGGAGTACGATGCGCTGGTGGCCAAGGCGCTCGGGACCGACGGGCCGCATGTGATCGGCGTGAAGATCGACGGGGAGCCGGGGCGGACGCAGACGGATCGCGACCCGATCCGGTTCCGCGAGAGCTTCATGCGGGCGATGGCCGCGCCGGCCTGACGCGGCGCGCCTCTTTCGTGCCCCTCAGGCGCCGGGCGGGCCGCGGACGCGGCGCTTGGCTTCGCCGGACAACCGGCGGGCCGCAGTCGCGGCCCGGGCCCTTCGGGCCGCAGGTCGGTGCTTCGTGGGCCGGGTGTCAGATCGTCTGCCCGCGCAGGAAGCCGAGCGCGGGCAGCGGCGACCATTTGCGCGGCAGGTCCGACCGCCGGATGGGGGCCACCGAATAGTTCGGGATGGGTTGCTGGGCGCGGACCAGCCAGTCGGCGTAGGCCTTCACCTGCTGGTCCCGCCAGGCGCTGTCGCGCAGCGCCTGGTCGCGGGATCGGAACACCTCGGCCACGAGGGACTTCCGCCCCACCGTCGCCACGACGGCCCAGAGCGTGTCGTCATCCCCGCCGCGGACGCTGACCAGGATCCCCACGCCGCAATCAGTGGCAAATCCGCCCCGGCGCGGTCAAGCGGCGCGGCGCCGTCAGGCCGCTGCGGCCGCGGGCGTCCCGATTCGGTCGAGCGGGCCGAATTCCCGTTCCAGGATCGGCCTGACCTCGGCCTGCCAGGCGGCGATGGAGCGGAGCGCGGTGCCCGGCGGCATGTCGCCGAGTTGCGCCTGCAGCAGGTAGTGGCAGGGGCTGGCGGCGCGGATCTCGGCGGCCATGCGGGCGGCGACGGTGGCGGCGTCGCCGACCAGCATGTGGGCGGCCATTTCCTCCAGGGTCGGCTCGCCCTCCCAGGGCTTCTCGACGATCATGCCGCCGTCCATCTCCTGTTCCCGCCGCCGGAGGGATTGCGAGAGGCGGATCTGCCAGCGGGCGTTCTCGAGGAAGCGCGCGGCTTCCTGCCGGTCGCTCGTGACGCAGAACGGGCGCATGGCGCCGAAGCGCAGCGTCTCGGGCGGCTTGCCGGCGCGGGCGCGGGTGCCTTCGAAGCGGGCGCGGGCGGCGGCGAGCATGGCGGGGGTGAAGTGGCGCGGCGTCACCATGACCACGCAGTCCCGCTCGGCCGCGTAGCGGTGCAGGTCGGGGTTGTCGCCGGCGACGTAGATGTCGGGCATGCCGCGCACGGGCCGCGGCGCGATGTGCGCGGGCGGCATGGCGTAGTGCGCGCCGTCGTGGGCGAAGGTCTCGGCGGCGAAGGCCTTCTCCATCATGGCCATGACTTCCAGAAGCCGGGCCGGCGCCTCCTGCAGGTCCTGGCCGAAGCGCTCGAACTCGTAGGGCTGGTAGCCGCTGCCGATGCCGAGCACGAGCCGCCCATGCGCCAGCGAATCGACCATCCCCACCTCCGCGATCAGGCGGGAGGGGTGATACAGCGGCACGATCACCACCCCGGAGCCGAGCCGGATGCGCGAGGTGTGCGCCGCCATGTGCGCGACCATCGTGAGCGGTGACGGGCAGACGCAGTAGTTGGAGAAATGGTGCTCGGCGAACCAGGCGATGGCGAAGCCGGCCTGCTCGGCGGCCTTCACCTGCGCCACGGCGTCGTCGTAGATCGCCGCCGTCGGCGTGCCGCGGGTGCGGTAGCCCATCAGGCAGAACAGGCCGACATCCATGCTGCGTCTCCTTCCCCTCGTTGGCGGGGATGGTCACGCGAAGGGCGGGCCGCGCGCAACCCCGGACGGCTTGCGGCGCGGGCCGCGCCGCGCTGATCTGGCGCACCGGAACGGATGGAGCCCCTGCATGATCGTCATCGGCCGCGGCAGCGTGCAGCAGGAGGAATGCGACGTGATGGGGCACATGAACGTGCGTCATTACGTTGCGCGCGTGACGGATGCGCTGGCCTGGCTGTTGCTGGAGGCCGGGCATCCGGGCGGCTTCGCGGTGCTGGACCAGCACATCCGCTTCCTGCGGGAGATGGCGCCGGGCACGCCCTTCACCATCCTGGGCGGCGTCGTGGAGCAGCGCGACGACCGGCTGCTCGCCTTCTGCGAGATCCGCAACACCGCGACCGAGGCGCCGGCCGCGACCTTCGCGACCTGGATCGCGCCCGGGGCGCCGGTCGTGGTGCCGGAGGCGCTGCGCGTGGCGCTGCCCGCGCATGCGGCGCCGCGCGGCCTGTCCTTCGCGGCCCCGCGCCCCCTGCCGGACCGCGCGGCCGCCCGCGCCATGGGCCTGACGGAGGGCTATCGCGGTGCCGTCCGCGCCCATGAATGCGACGCCGCGGGTGTGATGCGGCCGGACGGCGTCATCGCCCGCGTCTGGGACGGTGTGCCGAACCTGCGCAACCGCGGCACGGGCCTCGGCGTGAAGGAGGACGGGGTCGGCAGCGCGGCGCTGGAATACCGGCTGGTGCACCTGGCGCCGCTGCGCGCCGGACAGTTGCTGACGGTGACCAGCGGGCTGCGCGCGCTGGCCGAGAAGACCACGACCTGGACGCACCTGCTGCATGACGGGGAGACCGGCGCGCCGGTCGCGGCGGCCGAGGCGGTGGGCGTCGCCTTCGACCTGGCGGCGCGGCGCGCCATCGCGATTCCGGAGACGCGGCGCGCGGCGCTGGAAGCGATGCTGGTGGAAGGGCTCGGGCTGTAGCCGGCGGCCTCAGCGCGGCGCGGGTGCGGGCGGGGGGACCTCGTGGCATTCCACGAGGCCGTTCGGGATGGCCACGCAGTGGTGCCGCGTCGCGGTCGGCGGCGGCGCGCAGCTCGCCAGGATCATGATGACGAGCAGGCCCTGGCTGAGCGGCACGCTTGCGTCCCTCTCGTCCCCGGTGGCCGCGCCGGGGTGGCGGCGCCCGCGCCCTGCCCATAGCATGTCCGCCGCAGGCTCCGCAGCGGGCCAGGGAGGAGACCACCGCATGAATTTCGCCATCGGGCGCCGCGCCGCGCTTGGCCTGCTCGCCGCCGGGGGCGCTGCCGCGCAGACGCTCCAGCGCCCGGCGCGCCTGATCGTGGGCTTTCCGCCGGGCGGGTCGTCCGACGTCGTCGCGCGGCTCTATGCCGAACGGCTGCGCGGCGCCTTCGCGCCGCAGGTGATCGTGGAGGGGCGCGTCGGCGCCGCCGGGCGAATCGCGGTGGAATTCGTCAAGGGCGCCGACGCGGACGGCACGGTCATCCTGCAGACGCCCGCATCGATGCTGACGCTGCAGCCGCACGTCTTCCCGCGGGAGGTGCGCTACGACGCGCTGACGGACCTCATCCCCGTCTCGACCGTCTGCACCTTCCCCTTCGCCTTCGCGGTGCCGAAGGACCATCCGGCGCAGACGCTCGCCGGTTGGATCGACTGGGCGAAGGCGGAGCGGCGCGACCTGCCCTGGGCCTCCCCCGCCGCGGGATCGGCGCCGCATTTCATGGGCATCGTGCTGGCGAAGAAGACCGGGCTCGCCATGACGCACGTGCCCTTCCGTGGCGCGGCGCCGGCGGTGCAGGACCTGATCGCGGGGCGGCTTTCCTGCTTCATCGGCGTGCTGGGCGATGTCTCGCCCCATCACGGCACGGGGCTGAGGCTGCTCGCCGTATCCTCCGCCGCGCGCAACCCGCGCTTCCCGGACGTGCCGACCTTCCGGGAACTGGGGCACCCCGACCTCGACAAGGATGAATGGTTCGGCGTGCTGCTGCCGGCGCGCACGCCGGCGCCGGTGGTGGAGGCGCTGCACCGCGCGATCCGCGCCGCCGCCGCGGCACCCGAGATGGTCGCGGCGCTGGACCGGCTGGAATACCTGCCGACCACCTCCGACACGCCCGCCGCCTTCGCGGAGCGGATCCGGCGCGAACGCGACGGCTGGGCGCAGGTGGTGCGCGACAGCGGGTTCCGACCCGAGAACTGAAGGTCGCGGGGAGAAGGGAACGTCTCCCCCCGAACCCCCTCAACCTTCTTCGGCACCTGGTGACCGGCATCCCAGGACCGGCGCCAATTCCCAAAGAAGGGAGGGGGTGTGCGGGAGGTTCACCTCCCCCGCCCTTCCTGCCACCTTCCCCGCATGCGCGAGATTCGCCTCAACGCCTTCGACATGGCCTGCATCGGCCACATCCAGCAGGGGATGTGGACGCATCCGCGGGACCATGCGGCCGACTACCTCTCCCTCGACCACTGGACATCGCTCGCGCGCCTGCTCGAACGCGGGTTGTTCGACGGGCTGTTCCTGGCCGACGTGCTCGGCATCTACGACGTCCATGGCGGCAGCGGGGACGCGGCGATCCGCCACGGCGTGCAGGTGCCGCTGCTCGACCCGATGCTGCTCGTGCCCGCCATGGCGGCGGCGACGGAGCATCTCGGCTTCGGCGTGACCGTGAACCTCGCCTGGGAACCGCCGGCGCTGCTGGCGCGGCGCTTCTCCACGCTCGACCATCTCACCAAGGGCCGGATCGGCTGGAACATCGTCACGGGCTACCTCGACAGCGCCGCGCGGGCGATGGGCCTTGACCGCCAGATGGCGCATGACGATCGCTACGACATGGCGGACGAGTTCATGACGGTCGTCTATCGCCTCTGGGAGGAATCCTGGGCGTCGGATGCGGTGAAGCGCGACCGCGCCGCGGGCGTCCATGCCGACCCTGCGCGCGTCGCGCGCATCCGGCACGAGGGGCCGCAATACCGCCTTGACGCGCCGCATCTGGTCGAGCCCTCGCCGCAGCGCACGCCGGTGCTCTACCAGGCGGGCGCATCCGATCGCGGCCGCGCCTTCGCCGCGCGGCATGCGGAATGCGTGTTCCTGAACGGCGGGCCGAAGCCGCATGTCGCGGCGCTGGTCGCGGACCTCCGCGCGCGCGCGGCGCCGCGGCCGATCAGGGCCTTCATGGGCGCCACCGTGATCCTGGGCCGCACCGCGGCCGAGGCGCGCGACAGGCTGGAAGACTACCGCCGCCACGCCAGCGTGGAGGCGGCGCTGGTCCATGCCTCGGCCTCCCTCGGCATCGACCTCGCGCGGTACGGCATGGATGACGAGCTGCCGTCGGCGTCGGAGGCGATCCGCTCGAATGTCGAGGCGCTGCGCGCCGCCGCGCCGCGCGCGACCAAGCGCGCGCTGATCGACCGCATGGTGCTCGGCAGCCGCCAGCCGCCCATCCTGGGCAGCGCCGAGGAGGTGGCCGACGCGCTGATCGCCTGGCAGGACGAGGCTGATGTGGACGGCTTCAACCTCTCCCGCACCGTCACGCCCGAATGCCTGGAGGACGTGGTGACGCTGCTGGTGCCCGCGCTGCAGGAGCGCGGGCGCTACAAGCGCGCCCATGCGCCCGGCACCTATCGGGAGAAGCTGTTCGGTGCCGGCCCGCGCCTCGCGGCCCCGCATCCTGCCGCCGCCGTCGCGCGCTGAGCGTCGTGTTGCGCGCGCAGGCGCCGCGCGCCGGCATCCGCCGGCTTGGCTTCGCGCCGCGCACTGCTGCGCCTTGCCCGGCAGGCGGCCTGGGCGCGGTCGCGCTTCGCGCGCCCGGATCGCGCCGGTGCACGATCCGTCTCCGGATTGTCGCCCGGTTTCCCTCGGCAGGATGCTGCTCTAGGTTCCGGCGAACTCCCGAGGAGAGATCGATATGGACGGAACCCAGATGCCGGCCGCACAGGCGGCGCTGACGGCCCGCTACGGCGCCGGCGCCGAGCCCAAGGCCGGCCCGTGGAACGACACCATCGCGCTGCTGCTCTCGCACCGCTCGGTGCGCGGCTACACCTCCGACCCGGTGCCGGACGGCACGGTCGAGACGCTGGTCGCCGCCGCGCAATCCGCCGCGACGTCGTCCAACCTGCAGACCTGGTCGGTCGTGTCGGTGAACGACCCGGCGGTGCGCCGCGAATTGGCGGCCATCGCGGGCAACCAGAAGCACATCGAGCAATGCCCGGTCTTCCTCGTGTTTCTGGCCGACGTGTCGCGCAACACGCGGCTCGCGGAGCAGGAGAAGGTGGAACTCGTGGGCCTGCCCTACCTCGAGGCCTTCCTCGTCGCGTCGATCGACGCGGCGTTGGCGGCGCAGAACGCGGTGGTGGCGGCCGAGAGCCTCGGGCTCGCGAATGTCTACATCGGCGCGCTGCGCAACGACGTGAAGCGGGTGGCGGAGCTGCTCGGCCTGCCGCCGGGCGTGGCACCGGTCTTCGGCCTCTGCGTCGGCCATGCGGCGCCGGGCCGGGAAGGGGAGGTGAAGCCCCGCCTGCCGCAGGCCGCCGTGCTGCACCACGAACGCTACGACGCCGACGACGCCGGCCACCGCGCCGCCTACGACCCGCGCATGGCCGCCTTCTCCCGCCGCAACGAGATGGGCGGGGCGGACAGCTGGACGCAGCGCGTCATCGCGCGGCTCGGCACCATGAAGGCGCTGGCGGGGCGCGACCGGTTGAAGGAGGCGCTGGTCTCGCTGGGCTTCCCGCTGAAGTAGCGGCGGCGGTCCGAAGGTGGGGGGAGGGGAACCTCCCCCGATCCCCCTCCCTTTTCTGGAACCTGGCGCTGTCCCTGGGTGGTGGGGCGCCGGGTGCCAAAAAAGGTTGAGGGGGGGCTCGGGGGGAGAAGTTCCCTTCTCCCCCCGCCTCACCCTGGCGCGTTCCCCCGCCGCAGCACGGCGTCGAAATACGCGACCGTGCGGCGCAGCCCGTCCTCGAGTGGCACCTTCGGCTCCCAGCCCAGCAGCCGCTTCGCGAGACCGATGTCCGGGCAGCGGCGCACCGGATCGTCCTGCGGCAGCGGCCGCTTCTCGAGACCGGCGCCGTCGCCGCACAGAGCGATGACGCGATCGGCCAGCTCGCGCACCGTGATCTCGTGCGGATTGCCGAGGTTGACCGGCCCGGTCACGTCGTCGTCGGTCGCCATCAGGCGCATCAGCCCCTCGACCAGGTCGTCCACGAAGCAGAAGGACCGCGTCTGCGTGCCCTCGCCGTAGATCGTGACCGGCTTGCCCTGCAGCGCCTGGACGATGAAGTTCGACACCACGCGCCCGTCCTCCGGGTGCATGCGCGGGCCATAGGTGTTGAAGATGCGCGCGACCTTGATGCGGACCTTGTGCTGGCGGAGATAGTCGAAGAACAGCGTCTCGGCGCAGCGCTTGCCCTCGTCGTAACAGGCCCGGGGGCCGAGCGGGTTGACGCTGCCGCGGTAGTCCTCGGTCTGCGGATGGACCTCGGGGTCGCCGTAGACCTCGCTGGTCGAGGCCTGCAGCACCTTGGCCTTCACGCGCTTGGCCAGGCCCAGCATGTTGAGCGCGCCGGAGATGGAGGTCTTGGTCGTCTGCACCGGGTCGAACTGGTAGTGCACCGGGGAGGCCGGGCAGGCCAGGTTGTAGATCTCGTCGACCTCGACATAGAGCGGGAAGGTCACGTCGTGGCGCATCGCCTCGAACTGCGGGTGCTGCAGCAGGTGGGCGATGTTGTCGCGCGTGCCGGTGAAGTAGTTGTCGACGCAGAGCACCTGGTGCCCCTGCGCGAGCAGCCGCTCGCACAGATGGGATCCGATGAACCCCGCGCCCCCCGTCACCAGCACGCGCTTGCGCGAGATCATGCCGTCATTCCCCTCGTGATGGCCGCGGACCGGCCGCACGGACGCCGTGCCGGCGCCGCGGCGCGTTTCTGGCCCGGCGGGCGCCCGGCGGCAAGGATTCCGGGGCTGGCCGGGGCATCGGCCAGGTCAGTCGGCGGGCTCTGACACGAGCGTGGGCAGGCCGGTGCGGAAACGCAGCGCCGCGCGCACGCCGTCCTCCGGGAAGGTCAGCAGCACCTCCGCCCCCGGGCCGAGGTCGTGCGCGAGCCCGCGCTCGAGCAGCCGCATGCCGAAGCCGCGCCGGTCCGGCGCCGGCGGCGTGACCGGCGGCCCGCCGCTTTCGCGCCAGTCGAAGGCGGCGACGCCGTCCTCCCCGAGCGACCACGTGACCTCGACCTCCCCGCCGGGGCGGGAGAGCGCGCCGTAGCGGGTTGCGTTCGCCGCCAGTTCATGCAGCCCGAGGACGAGCGCCTGGGCCTGGCCGGCATCGACCTGGATACGTCCGGATCCGCCGATCCGCACCGCGCGGCCGCCTTCGAGCCAGGGCTGCAGCCCCGCACGGACGACGCGCAGCAGGTCGACGCGGTCCCAGCCCTCGCCCGCCATCAGGTCGTGCGCGCGCGTCAGTGCCTGCAGGCGGCCGACGAAGTCCCGCGCGGCGCCCGGCGCGCCGGCGCCGGCACGGCGGAAGGACTGCGCCGCGATGGACTGCACGGTCGCCAGCGTGTTCTTGACCCGGTGATTGAGCTCTGTGACCAGCAATTCGCGCGAGCGTTCCGCGCGCACGCGGTCCGTCACGTCCTGCAGCACGGCCGAGACGCCGGTCACCGCGCCGGCCGCGTCCTTCACCGGGTGGCAGGAGGCAAGCCAGTGGCGCAGGTGCTGCACCGCGCCCGGCGCCTGTCCCGTGCAACTCACGTCGAGCATCGGCCGTCCGGTCGCGAGCACCTCGCGCTGCGCCTTCTCGAGCGGCTCGGCCAGGCCCTCGGGCATCACCTCGTGCGGCGCGCGGGCGATATGGGCCTCGGTCGGCAATCCGCTGATGGCGGCGAAGCGGGCGTTGACGTTGACGAAGCGCAGCGAGGCATCGACCAGCGCCAGCCCCACGGGGACGGTGTCGTAGACGGCGCGGAGCTCGGCGACGGTCTGGCGCACCTGCGCCTCGTTCACGCGCAGCGCGGCGCCCGCGCCCCGCGCATCGGTGATGTCGTGGATCGCGCCCACCCATTCGAGCGGCGTGCCGTCGTCGTTCGCGATCGGCACGCCCGTCGCGCGCACCCAGCGCCAGGTGCCGTCCTCCCCCGCGGAGCGCAGGCGGAACTCGACGCCGATCTGGCTCCGCGCGACCAGCGCGCGGCCCCATTCGGCGAGCGTCGGCGCGCGGTCGTCGGGGTGCAGCATCTCGATCCAGCCGTCGCCGCGGAAGGCGGGCGCGGTCTGGCCGGTGAGGCCGGCCCAGCCCGCTGCCTCGGTCCAGCCACCGCCGGCATCGGCGCGCCAGAGGACGATGGCGCCGGCCTCGGCCAGGGCGCGCAGCCGGCGTTCGCGCTGCTGGGCCGCCGCCTGCGCCTCGGCCAGCGCCGCGCCGAGGGCGGCGAACTCCCCCGACGGCGGGATCTGCGGGACGGCGGGCACGATGGCGTCGGCGCGCAGCGCCGCGGCCGCGGCCGCGGCATGGTGCGAAAGCGCCTCGATCGGGCCGAGCAGCGCGCCGCGCGCCCGGCGCACCGCGGCCGCCGCCGCCAGCGCCGCGAGCAGGACCACCCCGCCCAGCCAGGCGAGCAGGTTCATCCACGGGAGCAGCCCGGCGGAGGCGGGGCGCCAGGCGACGACCCGCCATTCCGGTGCTTCCGACAGGTAGCTGACCGCCAGCCGCAGGTCGCGGCCATCGGCGCCCGGCACGACGCGCGCCTCGCCGCGCGGCAGGCCCGACAGCACCGGCCAGTCCGGCAGCACGGCGGCCGATGCGCCCTGGCTCGCAACAAGGCGCCCGCGGCTGTCCAGCAGCGCGGCGGGGCCGGGGCCGATGGCGGCGACGAGCCGCGCCGTGTCGATGCGCAGGCTCAGCACCGCCTCCGCCCGCCCGCTGCGCAGCAGGGGCAGCATCAGCATCGGCTGGCCGGCGCTGTCCGCGGGGCCGGGCAGCACGTCGCTCACGCGCGCGCGGCCGGTCTCGAGCGCCCAGAGGCCGGCGGCCACGGCCGGGGTCGAGCCGAGCGGCGTGCCGAAGGGCTCGCTCGTGTCCACCAGAAGGCCGAGGCTGCGGTCAAGCACGCCGACCGGCCCGCCCAGCGTCTCCGCGAGGCGGCGCGCCGCGGCGTCGGCTTCCTCGAGGTTCGCGAGGCCGCGGCCGCCATCCAGCGCCGCGGCGAAGGCGCGGAGCGCGGTGCGGCGCGCCTCGAACTCGGCATCGACGGATTGCGCCGCATGGCCGGCGGCCGCGACGACCGCGCGGCCCGTCGCGGCCTCGTTCCAATGCCGCGAGGCCAGCCCGAGCGCTGCCGCGCCGAGCGCGAGCGGAAGCAGCCCCGCCGCCGCCACGACCAGCAGGCGCCGGCCGAGCACACGTCGGCTTCTGGCCTCCGCGGCCATACCCTGTCGAATGCCCTGCACCCGGAGACCCGTTGCCCGTCCCGCCACCGATGGCAAGTGTATACATCGGGAATGCGTCAACCAAGCGTTGTCCGCCCGGGAGATGACCGCGCCCCGGCCATCACGTTCGCGGCATCCGGGGCCGCGCCGCCGCCGTCGGGGCGCCGGGGCCACGGGATGATTGCCGCCCGACGACGACCGGCGCGGAGCATGCTTCGCATACCGGCACCCGCCCGCCCATCCTGGATACCGTCGTCGGGCGGTCGCGCAGGAGGATGCCGCCGCGTGGCGATTCCGCGGCGGCAAAAGTTAATCTACGGTATAGCCATGAGCCGAATCCTGCCAGGTCTTGCCGGGGCGACGTTCTTGCTGCTGGCCGCCTGCGCGCCGCCGGCGCCGGAGCCAGAGCCGCTGCCCGTGCCGCCGGTGCCGCCCGCGCGCGTGCCACCCTTGGCGCGCCCCGCCGCCGGCACGCCGCCAGGCGGCGCCGAGGCCGCGCAGATGAACGGGGATGAGCCCGAAGGCACGCCGGAGCAGGCACAGGCACCCATTCCGGTCTGGCGCGTCGCGCGCGACGGCACGCTCGGCTGCGCGGAGCCCGGGCCGCTCCGCCTCGTGCGCAACGGCGAGGATGCGGCGCCGCGGCTGCGCGCGCAGGCGCGCCTCGCCGGCGGCTGCCGTACCACCTTCCGGCGCAACGAATGGGCGTTCGAGGGGACGGAGGAGGACCTGGTCCGGCTCCGGCTGATGAACGGACCGGCGCTGGAGCTCTGGTTCCTGCGCGAGGACGTCGTCGCGCCCTGAGCCCGGCTTTACGCCGCCGCGCGGCAACGGGACACTCGCCGCGGCAGAAGGGAACGCCGCGCGCATGAGCTGGGAACCGGAACTCGAGGAACTGCGTCGGCGCGAGGCGCTGGCCCGCGTCATGGGCGGGCCGGACAAGGTGAAGCGCCAGCACGATGGCGGGCGCCTCACGGTGCGCGAGCGCGTGGACGCGCTGGTCGACCGCGGCACCTTCCACGAGGTCGGCGCCATCGCCGGCCGCGCGGAGTACGACGAACAGGGCGACCTCGCGGGGTTCACGCCGTCCAACTGCGTCATGGGGCGGGCGATGGTGGACGGCCGCCCCGTGGTCGTGGTGGGCGACGACTTCACCGTGCGCGGCGGCAGCGCGGACGCGACCATCCGCGACAAGCCCATCATGGCCGAGCGCATGGCGGCCGAGCTCCGCCTGCCGATCATCCGGCTGATCGAGGGCTCGGGCGGCGGCGGGTCGGTCAAGACGATCGAGACGACGGGGCGGGCCAACCTGCCGGGCGGCGTCGGCGGCACGCAGCTCTATGCGCAGACCACGGCGAACCTCGGGCTGGTGCCGGTGGTGGCGCTCGGCCTCGGCTCGGTCGCGGGGCTGGGGGCCGCGCGGCTCGCGGCGGCGCACTACGCCGTCATGACCAAGGCGTCGGCGATGTTCGTGGCCGGGCCGCCGGTGGTCGCGCGCCTGGGCGAGACGCTGGAGAAGCGCGACCTCGGCGGCTGGGAGATCCAATGCAAGGCGGGCGCGGTGGACGACGCGGCCGAGACCGAGGACGAGGCCTTCGCGCTGGCGCGGCGCTTCCTGTCCTACATGCCGTCCTCGGTCTTCGCGCTGCCGCCCAACATGCGCCCACGCGACGACGCGGCGCGGCGGGACGAGGCGCTGATCGCCGCCATCCCGCGCGACCCGCGCGCCGCCTACAAGGTGCGGCCCATCATCGAGACACTGGTGGACAAGGGCAGCTTCTTCGAGACCGGGCGCTGGTTCGGCCGGCCGGTGGTCACGGGCCTCGCGCGGCTCGACGGGCGGGCGGTCGCGGTGCTGGCGTCGGACCCTGTCTTCCAGGGCGGGTCCTGGACCGCCGATGCCTGCCAGAAGATCATCCGCTTCGTCGACCTGGCCGAGACCTTCCACCTGCCGGTCGTCTACCTGATGGATTGCCCCGGCTTCGCCGTGGGGCTGGAGGCGGAACGCAACGCCACCATACGCTGGGGCGTGCGCGCCATGGCGGCGGTCAACCAGTGCCGCCAGCCCTGGTGCACGGTGATCCTGCGCAACGCCTTCGGCGTCGCGGGCGTGGTGCACCAGCCGGCGGGGCGATACTCGATCCGCTACGCCTGGCCTTCGGCACGCTGGGGGTCGCTGCCGCTGGAAGGGGGCGTGGAGGCGGCCTACGCGGCGGAGGTCACGGCAGCGGAGGACCGCGACGCCAAGGTGGCCGAGATCGAGGCGCGGCTGCAGAAGCTGCGGTCCCCCTTCCGCACGGCGGAGGCGTTCTGGGTGGAGGAGATCATCGACCCGCGGGACACGAGGCGGCTGCTGTGCGAATTCGCGCGGCTGGCGGAGCCGCTGCGGGCGACCGGGACGGCCGCCTTCACGATGCGCCCCTGACGGGGCGCGTGCATCGCCGTGCCGGCCGGGCTAGCATACCTGTCTGCCGGAGCACGCTATGCGGCCTCCTTCCCTGGAGGCCGGAGAGGCGACGGCCATGGCTGCAACCCCTTCCACAAACGCCGGCGCGACGGAGGAGATGTCGCCTTCGGCCGAGTTGATGCGGCTGGTCAACGCCTACCAGGTTTCCCAGGCGCTGCATGTCGCCGCCACGCTCGGCGTCGCCGACCTGCTGGTCGACGGACCGAGGGACGTCGCGTCGCTTGCAGAGACCTCCGGGTCGCATATGCCCTCGCTCTACCGGCTGATGCGCGCGCTGGCTGCCGTCGGCGTCTTCCACGAAGGCACGGACCGGGTCTTCTCGCTCACGCCGCTTGGCGCCTGCCTGACGGGCGACGCGCCCGGATCGCGGCGGAACTACGCGCGCTGGATTGGAACGCCCGGCCAGTGGCGATCCTGGGGCAACCTGCTGCACTGCATCCGCACCGGTGAAAGCGCCGCGAAGTTCACCTGCGGCGTGGATGCTTGGACCTACCGCGCGCAGAATCCGGAGGAGCGAGCCATCTTCGACAGCGCGATGACCGGCAATTCGCGCGCCGAGGCCGAGGCGGTGCTCGCGGCATTCGATTTCGGCCGGTTCGGTTCGGTGGTGGACGTCGGCGGCGGACAGGGGCACCTGCTCAGGGCCATCCTGCTGGCCGCGCCGGCGCTGCGGGGCGTGTTGTTCGACCAAGCTCAGGTCGTCGCGACGGCCGCGCCGGCATTCGCCGCGGACGGGCTGGCGGATCGCGTCGAGGTGGTGGCCGGAAGCTTCTTCGACGCGGTGCCGGCGCAGCGCGACGCCTATGTCATGAAGGCGATCCTGCATGACTGGGACGGCCGCGAGGCGATCGAGATCCTGCGGACCTGCCGCCGCGCCATGGCTGCCTCGGCGACGCTGATCGTGATCGAACGCGTTGTCGGCCCGCCAAACGAGGATGCGGAACGGAAATTCTCCGACCTAAACATGATGGTCCAGTATGCCGCGCTGGAGCGCACCGGGCCGGAATTCCGCGACCTGCTGGCGCAGGGCGGCTTCGCCCTGCGCGAGATCATTCCGACGCGCTCGCCGCTCAGCCTTGTCGTGGCGCATCCCGCGGCAGGCGCGTGAGGCGGCTGCGCCTGCCAGATCGTTTGTCTGGTGCGGGATCCGCTACTCCGGCGTGATCCCCGCCGCCTGCACCACCTGGCGCCATTGCGGGATCTCCGCGCGCAACCGCTCGGCCAGGGGGCCGGGCCCGGTCAGCATCAGCTGCGAGCCGCGCGCGGCCATGCGGCGGTAGAGCTCGCTTTCCGGCGCGCGCAGCGGCGCGAGTTCGGCCAGCACCCGCGCGATGGCCTCGGGCGGCGTCGCCTTGGCGGCGAACAGGCCGAACCAGAAGGGCACGGCGAAGCCCGGCACGCGCTCGCCCACCGCCGGCACGTCGGGCAGCAGCGGCGCGCGCGTCGCCGTCGTCACGCCGATGCCGCGGATCGTGCCTGCGCGGATATGCTCGAGCGCGAGCGAGACGTCGCCCACGAAGCAGTCGATATCGCCGGCGAGCAGCGCGTTCATGATCAGCCCGGCGCCGCGATAGGGCACGTGCAGCAGCTCGATCCCCGCCTTCTGCATCAGCAGCGCGCTGGTCAGGTGCGTCGCCGAGCCGATGCCCGAGCTGCCCACCGAGACCTTGCCCGGGTTCTCCCTGGCGTGCGCGAGGAAGGCGCCGAGGTCGGCCGGGCCGTTCGCGCGCACGCAGTAGATCAGCGGCGCCTCGGTCACGATCGTCATGGGCAGCAGGTCGACCAGCGGATCGTAGCCGAGATTGCGCTTCAGCGCCGGCAACGTCGCGACGGAGTTGGAGGTGATCAGGAAGGTATGCCCGTCCGTCGCCGAGGCGACGAACTGCATCCCCACCTGGCCGCCCGCCCCGGCGCGGCTCTCGTAGACCACCGGCTGGCCGAGGCGCGGCGTCAGGTGCTCGACGAAATAGCGGGCCGGCACGTCCTGCGGCCCGCCCGGCGCGAAGGGGCTGATCAGCCGGACCGGCCGGCTCGGCCAGGCGCCCTGCGCGAGCGCGGGCGCGGCGAGGCCGCCGAGGGCGGCGGTGCCGAGCGCGCGGCGGGTAATGGCGATGGTCATGGTCTGGGTCCTCCCGGTGTCGTTTCTTGCGTCAGTCGCCGACGACGTCCTGCCAGCGGGGCAGGGGACGTGCCTCGATCGGCGTGAGCCAGGCGGCGTGGTTGCCCCGGTGGATGACGGCCGCGGGCAGCAGGATCTCGCGCGGTACGGGCAGGCCCTGCAGGTGGCGCAGCGCCGCCATGGCGGCGACGGCGCCCATGCGCTGCCCGTCATAGTCCATGGAGGCGAGCAGCCGGCCCGTCGCGATCTGCTCCGCCGCCTCGATCGTGCCGTTGTTGCCGGCGACGAGCGCGGTGCGCCCGGCGTCGTCCAGCGCGTCGAGGGCGCCCAGCGCCATCAAATCGTTGGTGCAGATCACGCCGTCGATGCGCGCGTGCTGCGCGAGCAACGCGGCCATCGCCGCGCGGCCGGGCTCGCGCAGGTAGCGCCCCGGTGCGGTGCCGAGCAGGCGGATGCCGGGCGCCGCGGCGATCGCCGCGCGGAAGCCGCGGCCGCGGTCGCGGCTGGTGGGCGCGCTGTCGGGCCCCTCGATGAGCACCAGATCGCCCTGGCCGCCCAGCGCGTCGATCATGAAGGCGGCGCAGCGGCGGCCCATGTCCTCGTCGTCGGCGCCGACGAAGGACACGAAGCCGCCCGCCATGCGGTTGACGAAGCCCACGAAGGGGATGCCGGTCGCGATCGCCTCGGCGACCGGGGCCTCCAGCAGGCGGTCGTCGGCGGGCGCGAACAGGATGGCGTCCGGCCGTTCCGCGACCACCCGGCGCAGCAGTGCGACCTGCTCGGCGGGATCGTCGGGCGTCGCGGGGAAGTGGCGCGTCGCGGCCGCGCCGCCGGCTTCCGCGGCGCGCTCCACGCCGCGCAGGAAGGCCTGGTAGTTCGGGTTGACGCCGTTCTTGGTGAAGGCGGCGATGCGCGGCACCTCAGTCGCCCCGCACGCCCGCGGCGCGGATCACCTCGCCCCAGGACCGCAGGTCGGACGCGATGCGCGCGTTGAAGGTTCGCGTGTCCTCGAAGTTCGGCGTCAGGCCGTTGGCGAGCAGGCGTTCGCGGAAGGTGGGATTCTCGAGCGCGCGGCGCGTCGCCTCGCTCCAGCGCGCCAGCGCTTCCTCCCCCATGCCGCGCGGACCACAGATGCCGAACCAGCCGGCCATCTGCAGCCCGGGGACGAAGGCCGAGATCGGCCGCACGTCCGGGAACAGCGGCGAGCCCGCATCGTCCCCCATGGCCAGGATGCGCAACTCGCCCCCCGTCACCTGGCGCATGATGTCGCCGAGGTTCGTGATCATGAAGTCGGTGCGCCCGCCCAGGATGTCGATCACCGCGACGGCGGCGCCGCGATAGGGCACGTGCACGATGTCGAGCCCCGCGCGCGCCTTCAGCAGTTCGACCGACAGGTGCTGCGCCGAGCCGACCCCGGCCGAGGCATAGGTCAGCCCGCCCGGCCGCGCCCGCGCCGCGGCGAGCAGCCCCGGCACGTCCCGGTGCGGCCCGCGCGCCGCGACGACCAGCGCGTAGGTGGACAGCGCGACGTTCGCGACCCCCGTCATCTCGGTGCGCGGGTCGACGGGCAGGGCGGCGCCGGGCAGGTTCGGCGTGATCGTCATGCTGCCCATCGGGCATTGCAGCACGGTATTGCCGTCGGGGGCGGAGCGCGCCACCACCTCGGCGCCGATCAGGCCATTGGCGCCGGTGCGGTTCTCGACCACGCCGCGCGCGCCCATCTGCGGCGGCACGTATTCGGCGATGAGGCGGGCCATGAGGTCCCCCGCGCCGCCGGGCGCGAAGCCGGAGATGACGCGGATGCTGCGATCCTGCGCGGCGGCAGGCAGGGCGAGCAGCGCCGCCGCGGCGGCGGCGAGCAGGGCACGGCGCATGGTCGTTCCTCCGGGTTCGTTGGGCGGAGGCTAGTGCGTTTTTCGCGGCGGCGGAAACGGCCCGGGCCCGGGCCGCCACCCGCCCCCCGCCGACGGCATCCAGGATCGGGGAGCCGCCCGGCGCCGGGGGCGAGGATGCGCTCGGGGGCGCATCCTCGCGCAGTCTCTCAGCCCGGCGGCACGGTGCGCGCCAGCGGCGGCAGCGCCGAGACGCGCGCGTACCAGGCCTCGAGCTTCGGATGGCCGGGCCGCCAGGGCTCGTGCGGGTAGCGGAAGTCGAGGTAGCCGAGGGCGCAGCCGACCGTGATCTCGCCGATGGTGTCGAGGTCCCCGAGGCTGTCCGCTTCCTTCTCCAGCACGTCGAGGGCGCGCGTGACCTTGGCCTGCTGCTGGATGATGTAGCTGGTCCGCCCCTCGTCCTGCGGCAGCGCGACTTCCCGCCGGCGGGGCTGCGTCGCGTCCAGGATGCCGTCGCCGAGGGCGGCCAGCGTCAGCGCGCGCCAGCGTGCCGGGCCCTCGGCCGGGATGACGCGCGGCGCGTCGCCCACGCTGTCGAGGTATTCGCAGATCACCGGGCTGTCGTAGAGCGCCTGGCCGTCCTCGATCAGCAGCGTCGGCACCTTGGACAGCGGGTTCACGGCGGCGAGGTCGGGATCGGTCGTCGGCACGGACCAGAGGTCGAGCCGGTCCTCGATGCCGCGCTTGATCGCGACGGCATGGCATTTCCGGACGTAGGGGCTGTTGGGCGAATAGGCGAGCTTCATGGCGCGTCCTCCTGGTCGGATGCCCGATGTTCCCGCGCCCATCGCCATCCGTCCAGGCGGCGGCTACCGTCCCGCGGGCAAGAGGGACCGACCGATGATCGAGGCCACCGAGGACATCCCGACGCGCGACGGTGCCATGGAGACCTTCGTCGTCCGCCCGGAGCGCGGCGTGCCGGCGCCCGCGGTGCTGATGCTGATGGACGCGCCCGGCATCCGCGAGGAACTGCACGACATGGCGCGGCGCCTGGCCACCTCGGGCTACTGCGTGCTGCTGCCGAACCTCTATTACCGCGCGGGCCGCGACACGAAGTTCGGCCCGGGCGTGCTGGTCCAGGGCGACCCGGAGCGCGACCGCATGCGCGCGATCCGCACGAATATGACGATCCCGCCGGTGATGGCGGATGTCGCGGCGATGCTGGGCTTCCTGGACCGGACCGGCATCGCGGCGCCCGGGCCGGTCGGCGCCCATGGCTACTGCATGAGCGGCCCCTACGCGCTGGCGGCCGCCGCGCGCTATCCGGGGCGGATCGCGGCCGCGGCGTCCTTCTACGGCACCTGGCTGGTCAGCGACGCCGAGGAAAGCCCGCATCTCACGCTCGGCCAGGGGCGGGCCGAGCTCTACATCTCCTGCGCCGAGCACGACGAGCTGGCGCCGCTGCCGATGGTCGAGGAGCTGCGCCGGCTGTTCGCGGCCTCGGGCGCGGCGGGCGAGGTCGAGATCCATCCCGCCGTACACCACGGCTTCGCCTTCCCGCAGCGCTGGTGCTTCGACAAGCAGGCCGCGGAACGCCACTGGGAAAGGCTGGTCGCGCTCTATCGGCGGCGCCTCGGCGGCTGACGCCGGACGGCCGGGGTCGCGACCCCGGCGGGAACCGAGGGACGGCGGGGGCGAGGATGCCTGCCCCGTGGCGTGCGCCGCCCTAGGCTGCGCGCGCCGCGTCGATCAGCGCGCGGAAGCGGCGCACGACGGCGGGCAGGCCCTCGAAGACGCTCTGCGAGACCAGGAAGTGGCCGATCGAGACCTCCGTCACCTCCGGCATCGCGGCGATCGGGCCGACGGTCTCGTAGGTCAGCCCGTGGCCGGCATGGCAGAGCAGCCCCGCCGCCCTGGACGCCGCTGCGCCGGCCTTGAGGCGCGCGAGCTGCGCCGGGCGGTTCGCGACCGGCCCCTCGGCATAGGTGCCGGTGTGCAGTTCGATCGCGAGCGCGCCGAGCCTGGCGGCGGCCTCGATCTGCGCCGGGTCGGCCTCGATGAAGATCGACACGCGCACCTCGGCCGCGCGCAGCCGCGCGATGGCCTCGGCCAGGAACGAGCCGGCGCGCAGTACGTCGAGCCCGCCCTCAGTGGTCAGCTCCGCGCGCTTCTCGGGCACGATGCAGCAATAGGGCGGGCGGATGCGTTCGGCGAAGGCGACCATCTCCTCGGTCGCGGCCATCTCGAAGTTGAGCGGGGCTGCGACCTCGGCGCGGATGCGCTCGACATCGGCATCGCGGATGTGCCGGCGGTCTTCCCGCAGGTGGACCGTGACGCCGTCCGCGCCGGCCTCGACCGCGACGCGCGCGGCCTCGACCGGGCAGGGGAAGGTGCCGCCGCGCGCGTTGCGCAGCGTCGCCACGTGGTCGACGTTCACGGACAGGTCGAGATGCGTCATGCGAAACCCCTGGCGCGGGCGAGCTCCGCCGCGAGGCGGATGGCCGCGATGAGCGAGGACGGATCGGCCCGCCCGGTGCCTGCGATGTCGAGCGCGGTGCCGTGGTCCGGGCTGGTGCGCACGATCGACAGGCCGAGCGTGACGTTCACGCCGCCCGCCATGTCGAGCGTCTTGATCGGGATCAGCACCTGGTCGTGATAGAGGCCGATCGCCGCGTCGTAGGTCGGCCGCGCGAGGGCGGTGAACATCGTGTCCGGCGGCAGCGGGCCGCGCGCGTCGATGCCCTCCGCCCGCAGCATGGCCACGGCGGGGGCGACGATCTCGATGTCCTCGCGCCCCATGGTGCCGGCTTCACCGGCATGGGGGTTGAGGCCAGCGACGGCGAGCCGCGGATGCGCGATGCCGAATTCCTCGCGGAGCGCGCGCGCGGCGATGCGCGCCGTCCCCGCGATCAGCCCCGGTGTCAGGCGGGCGATGGCGCGCGCCAGCGGCTCGTGCACCGTGACCGGCACGACGCGCAGCTCCGGGCAGGCCAGCATCATCACCGGCGGGACGCCGGTGCCCGCGATCTCGCCCAGGTATTCCGTGTGGCCCGGATGGCGGAAGCCGGCGGCCGTCAGCGTCGCCTTCTGGATCGGGTTGGTCACGACGCCGGCGCCGCGGCGCGCCTTGCAGAGGTCCACGGCCTCGGCGATGGCGGCGATGACGGCGGGCGCGTTCGCGGCATCCGGCGTGCCCGGCACGGGCGCGCGGGGCAGCGGGCGGTGCAGCACGGGCAGCGCGTCCGGGAAGGCGGCCTCGGCTTCCTCCGGCGCGGCGATGACGCGGACCGGCGCGGCGAAGGGGCGTGTCGCGTCGTCGATCAGGAAGAAGCACGGGCCGGTGCCGCGCAGCGCCGCCCAGGCGCCGGCGGCGATCTCGGCGCCGATGCCGGCGGGTTCTCCCATGGTGATCGCGAGCGGTCGCATGACCCCTGCCGTTTACGGCCTTGCGCGCCGGCTGACGAGGCCTTGCGGCGCCGCAAGCCGATGCGTCGCGCGCATGGTAGAAGACGCGCATGGAGTTCCTGGCGAATTGCCTGCACGACCTCACCGCGCTCGGCCCCGGCGGCCTGCCCGCGGTGATGGCGGCGCTGTTCCTGGCGGGCCTGGCGGGCGGCGCCACGCATTGCGCCGGGATGTGCGGGCCCTTCGTGCTGGCGCAGGCGGCGGCGGTGGCGGACCGCGCGGCCGGCGGGGGCGCGCTCGCGCGGCTCTCGGGCGCGGCGCTGGCGCCGTATCACCTCGGGCGGATGCTGGGCTACGGCGCGCTCGGCGCGCTGGCGGGCGGGCTGGCCGGGATCGTCGCGCTCGGCAGCGGGTTCCGCTTCCTCCTTGCGGCGCTGCTCGCGCTGGCGGCGCTGCTGATGTTCGCGCAGGCATCCTCGCGCGTCGCGGCGCTGCTGCCCCGGCTGCCGGCGCCCCGCCTGCCGGCCGCGCTGGAACGTCGCCTGGGCCGCCTGGTCGCGGCGCCGACGGGCCTGCGCGGCGTGATGCTCGGGCTCATGCTCTCCGCATTGCCCTGCGGCCTGCTCTACGGGGCGGTGGCGGGGGCGGCGGCGACCGGCTCGGCGCTCGGCGGGGCGATGGCCATGGCGGCCTTCGTGGCGGGGACGGTGCCGGCACTGGTGGGCGTCGCGCTGGTCGGGCGCTTCTTCGGCCGGCGCGCGGGGCCCGGGATGCGGGCCGCGGGCGCGGTGCTCTTTGCGATCAACGGGATCGTGCTGGCGGCGATGGCGGTGCGCGTGGCCGCGTGACGGCGGGCCGCGCGATGCTTCAGGACACGAGGTCGCGGTAGGCGTGCCAGGTCGCGTGCCCGACCAGCGGGATGACGAGCGCGAGCCCGAGGAAGAAGGGCGTCAGCGCGAAGGCCGTGAAGACGACGATGAGGCCCGCCCAGAACACCATCGCGCCGGGGTTGGCGATCACCGCCCGGATCGAGACGATGATCGCCTCGATCGCCGTCATCTGCGGCTTGTCGACGAGCATCGGGATCGAGACCGCCGAGATCGCGAAGGCTGCGGTGGCCAGCACCGCGCCCGCGCCGGTGCCCACGATCAGGAAGGGCAGCAGCATGTCGGACCGCAGCATGGCCATCGGCAGCGCTTCGAGCGACGGCGCGAAGTTGATGCCGAACATCAGCATGAAGATCAGCGCGGCGACCCGCACCCAGAACAGGTGCAGCACCAGCAGCACGACGCCCATGAAGGCAAGCTGCCCGCCGTTCCGGCTGAAGCCCCCGAGGCACGCCGCGAAGGTGACGGGCAGGCCTTCCTCTCGCAGGCGCGACGCTTCATAGAGGCCGGCGGCCAGCAGCGGCGCCACCATGAAGAACCCGGCCGAGGCC
The DNA here is from genome assembly GCF_005222755.1 of Roseomonas sp. HF4. Lineage (GTDB taxonomy): Bacteria > Pseudomonadota > Alphaproteobacteria > Acetobacterales > Acetobacteraceae > Neoroseomonas. The sequence goes on along the minus strand of NZ_STGD01000001.1, from coordinate 595,063 downwards.
GGCAGGATGGCCCAGGCCGTCTGAGTCCAGAGCAACAGCAGCGCCAGCACCCACCCCGCCACCGTCAGGGCGGCACCATAGAAGAAGCCGATCTGCGGATTGGCCATCAGGTCGCGCCAGCCGGCGGTGACCCACGCCCAGGGGCGGTCGGGGGTCACGGCCCGGATGGTGACGGGCGCATGGGGCGCGGCTTCCGCATCGCTTGGCATGGCAGGCGTTCCCTGTGAGCGCGACGCTTCGGCCGCGATTCCGGCTGCAGCCTATCGTGTTGCAGCGCGGAAGACTTGATCCGGATCAAGGACGGAACGGTGCCGCCAGGGTTCCTTGCCCGGCATGGCGGGCAGGGCGAATCGCGCCCCGCCGCCGGCGTGGGAGAGATCGGTCGTGGCAGCAGCAACGGCAACCGCCGCCCTGGCTCCGGGGCAGGCATCGAGGGCGGGGGAGGTGGCCTATGTCGAGGCGCCGGTGCGCGCCTTCGCCATCATCACCGCCTTCTGGGGCGTGGTCGGCTTCCTGGTGGGCGTGGTCATCGCCCTTCAGCTGGCCTTCCCGTTGCTGAACCTCGACCTCGAATGGACGACCTTCGGGCGGTTGCGCCCGCTCCACACGAGCGCGGTGATCTTCGCCTTCGGCGGCAATGCGCTGCTCGGCACCAGCCTGTTCATCGTGCAGCGGACCTGCCGCGCACGGCTGTTCGGGGGCGACGATGCGGGGTGGTTCCTGTTCTGGGGCTACCAGTTCGTCATCGTCATGGCGGCGCTCGGCTATGTGCTCGGCATCACGCAGGGCAAGGAATACGCCGAGCCCGAATGGTACGTGGACCTCTGGCTGACCATCGTCTGGGTCGCCTACCTGGTGGTCTTCGGCGGCACGCTGATGAAGCGCGAGGAGCCGCACATCTACGTGGCGAACTGGTTCTACCTCGCCTTCATCATCACCATCGCCATGCTGCACATCGGGAACAACATCTCGATCCCGATCAGCCTCGGCTCCTCGGCCTCCTACTCGGCGCCGGCCGGCGTGCAGAGCGCGATGATCCAGTGGTGGTACGGCCACAACGCGGTGGGCTTCTTCCTGACCGCGGGCTTCCTCGGCATGATGTACTACTTCATCCCGAAGCAGGCGAACCGGCCAGTCTATTCCTACCGCCTGTCCATCGTGCACTTCTGGACGCTGATCTTCCTCTATATCTGGGCGGGTCCGCACCACCTGCACTACACCGCGCTGCCGGACTGGGCGCAGGTGCTCGGCATGGTCTTCTCGGTCGTGCTGTGGATGCCGTCCTGGGGCGGCATGATCAACGGGCTCATGACGCTGTCGGGCGCGTGGGACAAGCTGCGCACCAACGCGGCGCTCCGCTTCTCGGTCACGGCCGTGGGCTTCTACGGCATGTCGACCTTCGAGGGGCCGGTGATGTCGATCCGCGCGGTGAACGGCCTGTCGCACTACACCGACTGGACCATCGGCCACGTGCATTCGGGCGCCATGGGCTGGGTCGGCTTCATCACCTTCGGCGCGCTCTACTACCTGTTCCCGGTGCTGTGGCGGAAGAAGGCGGTCTGGAGCGAGAAGCTGATCGCCTGGCACTTCTGGTTGGCCACGCTCGGCATCGTCTTCTACATCACGGCGATGTGGGTCTCGGGCATCATGCAGGGGCTCATGTGGCGCGCCTACGACGAGCTCGGCTTCCTCCAGTACTCCTTCGTCGAGACGGTGGAGGCGATGCACCCCTACTACGTGATCCGGGCGCTGGGCGGGGTGCTCTACCTCAGCGGCGCGCTGATCATGTGCTTCAACCTGTGGAAGACGGTGACCAGCAGCGAGGCCTCGGAGCCCGAGGCCGCACCGTCCCGCGCCATCGCCGTTGCGGCGGAATAGGGAGGGCATGGGCATGTTCGCCTGGCTTCGCGACCACGGCATCATCGAGCGCAACGTGATCCTGATGGGCGTGCTCACGCTCATCACGGTCTCGATCGGCGGCCTCGTACAGATCGTCCCGCTCTTTGCGGCGGAGACCACCATCGAGCGCGTGTCCGGGGTGCGCCCCTACACGCCGCTCGAGCTGCGCGGGCGGGACATCTACATCCGGGAAGGCTGCTACGTCTGCCATTCCCAGATGATCCGCCCCTTCCGCGACGAGCTCGAGCGCTACGGGCATTTCTCGCTCGCGGCCGAGAGCATGTACGACCATCCCTTCCAGTGGGGCTCGAAGCGCACGGGGCCCGACCTCGCGCGCGTCGGCGGCCGGTATTCGGACGACTGGCAGGCGGCGCACCTGCGGTCCCCCCGCGCGCTGGTGCCGGCATCGGTCATGCCGCCCTACGCCTTCCTCGACCGTCCGCTCGACGTCTCGGACATCCAGGGCCGGATGCGGGCGCTGCGCGCGGTTGGCGTCCCCTACACGGATGAGATGATCCAGAACGCGCGGGCCGATCTCGTGGCCCAGGCGACGCCGGACAGCGATCCGGCGGCATTCCAGGGCCGCTACGCCCGCGCCCGCCAGGCCGCCTTCGACGGCAATCCCGCCGTGGTGACCGAGATGGATGCGCTGGTGGCCTACCTGCAGATGCTCGGCACGCTCGTCGACTTCCGCGACGTGACGCCCGAACAGCTGCGCCAGCCCTGAGGAGGATGCGATGGATACGCTGAGCGACCTCCTGCCGCTGTTCCGCACCCTCTGGGTGGTGTGGTTCTTCGTGCTCTTCCTCGGGATGCTGTGGTTCGTGATGCGGCCCTCGAAGAAGAAGCACTTCGAGGCCCAGGCCGACATCCCGCTGCGCGACGACGACGACGCCCGTCGCGCCCACGGCACACGCTGAGGAGCATCCGAGGATGCCGACCAAGATCGAGAAGGACACCCTGTCGGGCCAGGAGACCACCGGCCACGAATGGGACGGCCTCAAGGAACTCAACACGCCGCTGCCCAAGTGGTGGCTCTGGACCTTCTATGCGACGATCGTCTTCGGGCTCGTGTGGATGGTGATCTACCCCTCCCTGCCGTTCTGGCGCGGCACCTCCGGCTGGATCGCGCGGGAGGCGATCGTGGAGGAGGTCCGCGCGGCCGAGGCCCGCCACGCGCCGATGATGGCGCGGCTGCGCGAGGCGACGCCGGCCGCCATCCAGGCCGACGACGAGATGCGCGGCTTCGCGCTCGCCGGCGGGCGCATCGCCTTCGCCAACAACTGCGCCGCCTGCCATGGCGCGGGCGGGCAGGGCGCCGTGGGCGGCTTCCCGTCGCTCGCGGACGACGAGTGGATCTGGGGCGGCAGCCTCGAGGAGATCCAGCACACCATCCGCCACGGCATCCGCGCGAACGAGAGCGACGAGCAGCGCATGAGCATGATGCCCCGCTTCGGCGCCGACGGGCTGCTCACCTCCGCGCAGATCAACGACGTGGCGGAGCACGTGCTGTCGCTCACGGGCCGCGCGACGGACACGGCGGCGGCCGGCCGCGGCGCCACCATCTTCGCCGAGCAATGCGCGTCCTGCCACGGGGAGCGCGGGGAGGGGAACCGGGAGTTCGGCGCGCCGCGCCTCAACGACCAGATCTGGCTCTACGGCGAGGGCAGGCGCGCCATCGCTTCCTATATCCACAACCCGCGCATGGGCGTGATGCCGTCCTGGCAGGGGCGGCTCGACCCGGCGGTCGTGAACATGCTGACCGTCTACGTGCAGTCGCTCGGCCGGGTGAACTGAGGCCCGCGCCGGGACCGGAGCAGCCATGAGCACCATCGAGGCCCCGCATCGCGCCAAGGCCGACCGGCCGCTGCAGACGCCGGCCAGGGTCGAGGCGCAGGCGCTCTACGCCGACCGCCAGAAGGTCTATCCGAAGCGCGTCTTCGGCAAGGTCCGCTCGGTGAAGTGGGCGGTGCTCATGCTCTGCCTGGCGCTCTACTACGTCGTGCCCTGGCTGCGCTGGGACCGCGGCGCGGGGCTGCCGGACCAGGCGGTGCTGGTCGACATGACCAATGCCCGCCTGTTCTTCTTCTGGATCGAGATCTGGCCGCAGGAGATCTATTTCCTGACCGGGGCGCTCATCCTCGGCGCCTTCGCGCTGTTCGCGGTCTCCTCGCTGTTCGGGCGGCTGTGGTGCGGCTTCACCTGCCCGCAGACGGTCTGGACGGACCTCTTCATGTTCGTCGAGCGCTGGATCCAGGGCGACCGCAACGCGCGCATGAAGCTCGACCAGGGACCGCGCAACGCGAACTGGTGGACGCGCAAGGCGCTGACCCATGCGGTCTGGGTGGTGATCGCGGCCGCGACCGGCGGCGCCTGGATCATGTACTTCAACGACGCGCCGACCATCACGCGGCAGTTCTTCACGGGCGAGGCCGGCGTCACGGTCTATTTCTTCTTCGCGCTGTTCGCCGGCTTCACCTACCTGCTGGCCGGCTGGGCGCGGGAGCAGGTCTGCACCTACATGTGCCCCTGGCCGCGCTTCCAGGCGGCGATGCTGGACGAGAATTCGCTCGTCGTGACCTATCGCGACTGGCGCGGCGAGCCCCGCGGCAAGGCCAAGGCCGACAATGTGGGCGACTGCGTCGACTGCTACGCCTGCGTCCATGTCTGCCCGACGGGCATCGACATCCGCGACGGGCAGCAGCTCGAATGCATCGGCTGCGGGCTTTGCGTCGATGCCTGCGACAGCGTGATGGGGAAGCTCGGCCGGCCGAAGGGGCTCGTGGCCTTCGAGACGCTGAAGAACCTCTCGGCCAGCGCGGCGGCGACCGCCGGCATGGCGCCGGGGCTGGAACGCCAGACGGCAGGCATGGCGGCGCGCGAGCTGCCCCGCTTCATCCGTCCGCGCACCATCATGTATGCGGGCGCGCTGACGGCGGTGGCGCTCGCGATGCTGCTCGCCTTCCTGCTGCGCTCGACGCTCGACGTGACGGTGTTGCGCGACCGCGCGCCGCTCTATGTCCGCCTCTCGGACGGCGGCATCCGCAACGGCTACACGGTCCGCATCGTGAACAAGCGGCGGGAGGACACGCCCCTGGTGCTGGCGCTGCGCGCGCCGGAGGGGTTCCGCCTCGACGTGCAGGACGCCGACCACGACGCCGAGGGCCGGCCGCTGCTGGCGCGCCGCGCCGACGGCATCTCGCAGTACCGCGTGCTGGTCACGGTGCCGCCCGGGCAGCGCCTGCCGGAATCGACGCCGATCACCTTTCGCCTGCTCGAGCCGGGCGGTCAGCTCGCGACGAGCCAGTCGAGCACCTTCCAGGCACCGAGACGATGAGCGCGACCGTGCAGGACCACGACCCGCGGCGCGGCCGCTGGATTCCCTGGGCCTTCGTGGGCGGCATGGCGATCGTCGTGGCGGTGAACCTCGTGCTCGTCTGGTTCGCGGTCACGACCTTCACGGGGGTGACGGTGCCGCGGTCCTATGAGCGCGGGCGCGGCTACGACGCCGTTCTGGCCGAGGCCGCCCGGCAGGATGCGCTCGGCTGGCGGGCGGAGGTGACGCTGGCCGGCGGGCGGCTTGCCGTGGTCGCGACGGACCGCGACGGGCGCGCCGTGCCCGGCCGCGTCGAGGGCGTGCTGCTGCGCCCGCTCGAGGGCACCGAGATCGCGCTTCGCTTCGCGCCGACCGGCGGCGGCCGCTGGGCCGCGGAGGTCACGCCGCCGCAGCGCGGCCAGTGGGAGGCCCGCCTGACGCTGTTCGGCCCGGACGAGACCCCCTTCGACATCCGGCGGAGGTTCGTCGTCCCATGAGCGTGATCGGCCGCGCCGCGCCTGCCGCATCGCCGGCGGTCTCGGCCGCCGCCTGCACGCATTGCGGGGCGCCGTTGGCGCCGGGCCAGGACGAATTCTGCTGCACGGGTTGCGCCGGCGCCCATGCCCTGGTCGCCGGGCTCGGCCTCGACGGCTTCTACCGGCGCCGGGAGACGGCCGCCGGCGCGCTGCGGCCGGAGGAGACGCCGGCCGGCCTCGACGTCGCCCCCTTCGCCGAGGCGCTGCCGGACGGCGTGCAGCGCCTCGACCTCGTCGTCGCGGGGTTGAGTTGCGGCGCCTGCGTCTGGCTGGTCGAGCAGGCGCTGGCGGCCGAGCCCGACGTGCTCTCGGCGCGCGCCTCGCTCTCGGCGCGCCGGCTCACCCTCACCTGGCGGGGGGACGCGGCGCGCGGCAACGACCTCGTGGGCCTGCTCGCACGCCTCGGCTTCCGCGCGGCACCCTGGTCGCCGGCCTGCCTCCGCGCTACCGAGGACGCCGAGGGACGGGCGCTGACGCGGGCGCTCGGCATCGCGGCCTTCGGGTCGATGAACATCATGCTGATCTCGGTCGCGGTCTGGGTCGGCACCGACATGGGCCCGGCGCTGCGCCACGGGCTGCACTGGCTGGCGGCGCTGATCGGCCTGCCGGTGGTGCTGGTCGCGGGCATGCCCTTCTACCGCTCGGCCGTCGCGGCGCTGCGCGCGGGGCGGCCGTCCATGGACCTCGCGGTCTCGCTCGGCGTGCTGGCCACGGCGGCGATGTCGTTGTCCGAGACCCTGCGCAACGGCCCCTACACCTGGTTCGACGGCGCCACGATGCTGCTGGCGCTGCTGCTGGCCGGGCGCGTCTTCGATCGCGCGGCGCGGCGCCGTGCGCGGCAGTCGGTCGCCGAACTGCTGGCGCTGCAGGACGGGCTGGCCACGCGCCTGCTGCCCGACGGCCGCACCGAGGCGGTGCCGGCCGGGCGCATCGCCGCGGGCGAGCAGGTGCTGGTCGCCGCCGGCGAACGCCTGCGGCTCGACGGCGTCGCCGCCGGGCCGGCGCTGCTCGACGCCGCGGCGACCACGGGCGAGAGCGTGCCGCGCGCCTTCGCGGCCGGTGAGGCGCTGCCCGCCGGCGCGGTGAACATGGGCGCCGCCTTCGCCATGACGGTCACCGCGGCGGCGAAGGACGGCTCGCTCGCCGCCATGGCGCGGCTGCTCGAACGCGCGGAGCAGGCCCGCGGCCGCTTCGTCGCCATCGCCGATCGCGCCTCGCGGTTCTATGTCCCGGTGGTCCATGCCATCGCGGCCGCGACCTTCGTGCTGTGGTGGGGCGTGCTCGAAGCGCCCTGGCAGGGCGCGCTGGTCAACGCGGTCTGCGTGCTGCTCATCACCTGCCCCTGTGCGCTGGCGCTCGCCGTCCCGGCGGTGCAGGTCGTCGCGGTGGGCGGGCTGTTCCGCCGCGGCGTGCTCGTCACCTCCGCCACCGCGCTCGAACGTCTCGCGACCGCCGACCACGCCGTTCTCGACAAGACCGGCACGCTGACCGAAGGCCGCCCGGTGCTGGTGCCCGACGGCCAGGACCCCGCGGCGCTGCGGCGCGCGGCCTCGATCGCGCGCGCGTCGCGCCATCCGCTGGCGCAGGCGCTGGTGCGCGCCTGCCCCGAGGCGCCGCTCGCCCCGGGCGTGCGGGAAGTGCCGGGACAGGGGCTCGAGGCCGGCGCGGCGCGGCTCGGCTCGCCGGCCTTCTGCGGCCTGGGCGCCTCGAGCGACGGCATGGCGCTGGTGCTGCGCGAGGGCGAGGAGCCGCCCGTCGCCTTCCGCTTCGCCGACCGGATGCGGGAGGACGCGCCGGCGGCCGTCGCAGCGCTGGCCTCGCTCGGCCTGCCGGCGGAACTGCTGTCGGGCGACGGGGAGGGCGCGGTCGCCGCCATCGCCTGGCAGGCCGGCATCGGCGAATGGCGCGCCGGCGCGGACCCCGCCGCCAAGCAGGCGCGCATCGCCGCGCTGAAGGACCAGGGCCGCCGGCCGCTGATGGTGGGCGACGGCATCAACGACGCCGCGGCGCTCGCCGCCGCGCATGTCTCGGCCAGCCCGGCGGGCGCCACGGACCTCGCGCAGACGGCCTCCGACCTGGTGCTGCAGCGCGAAGGCCTCTCGGCGCTGCCGGCGGCGATCCGCATCGCGCGGCGCGCGCAGGCGATCGCGCGGCAGAACATCGGCTTCTCCCTCGCCTACAATGCCTTCGCGGTGCCGATGGCGGTGGCCGGCCTCGTCACGCCGCTGGTGGCGGCGGTGGTGATGGCCTCCTCCTCCCTCGTCGTCGTGCTGAACGCGCTGCGCGCGGCGAAGGACTAGGCGATGGACATCCTGCTCCTGCTCATTCCCGTTTCGCTCTTCCTCGGGCTGCTCGGCCTCGTGGGCTTCCTCTGGGCGCTGCGCTCGCGCCAGTACGAGGACCTGGACGGCGCCGCCGCCCGCATCCTGTTCGACGACCAACCCCGCAAGGAGACCCCGGAATGACCGGTGCCCGCGTGTTCTTCCTGGTGTTCTACGGCGTGCTTGCCTTCCTCGGCCTGTTCATGGCCGCGGCGGCGCAGGATGTCGGCATCACCATCTTCGGCTGGGGCCTGGTGCTGTTCGGCGTGCTGAACGCCTACCGCACCATCGGCGCGCATTACGACGAGGCCGGCCGGGCGCACTGATACGGCCTGGCCCTTCGCCGGACGCATCAGCGCGCAGCACTGGTGGCGCGGCCGCGCGCGACATCAAGGCGGTGCCTGCGGCCGCGCGACCGCCGGTATGACGCCCCTCACGGCACCGGGGACAGCACGCGCTTCAGGCAACGCAGCGTGAAGGCCGTGCGCGTGTGGCGCACGCCGGGCAGGCGATAGACCTTCTCGCGCAGCAACCGCTCGGCCCCCGCCGTGCCGCCGACGGCCGCCTTCAGGACGTAGTCGTACTCGCCGGTCACGAGCCAGCATTCCAGTACCTCGGGCATGGCCGTCACGGCGTCCTCGAAGCGCTTCAGGTGGTCCTCGTCGTGGCGCTCCATCATCACTTCCACGAACACGGTGTCCGGCAGGCCGAGCGCCGCCTGGTCCAGAGCCGCGTGATAGCCCTGGATCACGCCCGACTGCTCCAGCCGCTTAACCCGCGTCCAGCAGGGGGAGGGCGACAGGCCCACCTCCTCGGCCAATTCGGCATTGGTCAGCCGCGCCTGGCGGGCGAGGGCGCGGAGGATCCGGCGGTCGGTGGCGTCCATCGCGGAAGGATGTTCCGTAATTTCGGCATCGCACAACAGGAAACGGAAGAAACCGCTGCGCGCCCTGGTCCATCATTCCGCCATTGGCAGAAGCACGGGCTCCGACCAACATGACCGCCATGGGCAGCATCATCCGACCCGACGCCACGCTCGACGAACGCTGGGACGCCACGGGCGGACCGGTGCTGCTGACCGGCACCCAGGCGCTGGTGCGCCTGCCGATGCTGCGCCGGGAGATGGACGCGGCGGCGGGCTGGACGACCGGCGGCTTCGTCTCGGGCTATCGCGGCTCGCCGCTCGGGGGCTTCGACCGTGAACTCGCGAAGCAGCAGAAGCGGCTGCGCGCCCACAACGTCGTCTTCCAGCCCGGGCTGAACGAGGACCTGGCCGCGACCGCCATCTGGGGCACGCAGCAGGTCGGCCTCACGCCCGGCGCGACGGTCGAGGGCGTCTTCGCCATCTGGTACGGCAAGGGCCCCGGCGTGGATCGCTCGGGGGACGTGCTGCGCCACGCCAATTCGGCCGGCACGGCGCCGCGCGGCGGCGTGCTGGCGCTGGCCGGCGACGACCCGGCCAGCAAGTCGTCGACCATCACCTCCGGCTGCGAATACGCCTTCATGGATGCCGAGATCCCGGTGCTGGACCCGGCCGATGTGGGCGAGGTGCTGGAATTCGGCCTGAAGGCCATCGCGCTGTCGCGCTTCGCGGGCACCTGGGCCGGCATGAAGTGCGTGGCCGACACGATGGACGCGTCGATGACCGTGCTGCTCGACCCCGCGCGGTATGCGACGCGCGACCCGGCCGGGCTGCCCGCCTCGCCGGACGGGCTGCACATCCGGCTGCAGGACACGCCGCTCGCGCAGGAGGCGCGGCTGCGCCGCTTCAAGCTGCCGCACGCGGTCGCCTTCGCGCGCGCCAACGGCTTCGACCGCATGGTACTGGACAGTCCGCGCGCGCGCTTCGGCATCGTCGTGCGCGGCAAGGCCTATGCCGTCTTCCGCCAGGCGCTGGAGGAGGCGGGCATCACCGAGGCCATGGCGCGCGAGCACGGCCTGCGCATCTGGAAGGTGGGCCTGGCCTGGCCGCTGGATGCCGAGGCAGCGCGCGCCTTCGCCGACGGGCTGGAGGAGGTGCTGGTGATCGAGGACCGCCGCCCGCTGCTCGAATGGCAGTTGCGCGACGCGCTGTTCCACGCCCCCGCCCGCCCGCGCATCGTCGGCAAGACGGACGAGGCCGGCCGGCCGCTGCTGTCGGACCTTACGGAACTCGACACCGGGCAGATGCTGCGCGCGCTGGCGGCGCGCCTGCCCGAGGCGCTGCGGACGGAGCGCCTGCGCGCGCGGCTGGCGGAACTCGACGCGCTGGCCGCGGCCGCGGCGGCGCCGCTCCATCTGCGCGACCCCTATTTCTGCCCGGGCTGCCCGCACAACACCTCGACGAAGGTGCCGGAGGGCTCGCGCGCGCTGGCGGGCATCGGCTGCCACTACCTGGCGCGCTTCATGGACCGCAACTCGGACGCCTTCACCCAGATGGGCGGCGAGGGCGTGCCCTGGATCGGCCAGGCGCCCTTCACGACCGAGGCGCATGTCTTCGCGAACATCGGCGACGGCACCTGGGGCCATTCCGGCAGCCTGACCGTGCGCTTCGCCGTCGCGGCGAAGGCCAACATGACCTTCAAGATCCTGGTCAACGGCGCCGTCGCCATGACCGGCGGGCAGACGCCGGAAGGCGAGATCGACGTCCCCCACATCGCGGCGCAGCTCCGCGCCGAGGGCGTCGAGCGCATCGAGGTCGTGGGCGACGACCCCGACCGCCATCGCGGCCATCCGCTGATCCCGCCGGGCACGGGCTTCCATCACCGCAGCGCGCTCGACGCCGTCGGGCGCGAGCTGCGCGCGGTGAAGGGCGTGACGGCCATCATCTACGACCAGGAATGCGCGACCGAGCGCCGCCGCAAGCGCAAGCGCGACCTGGCGCCCAAGGCCGAGCGCCGCGTCATGATCAACCCGCGCATCTGCGAGGATTGCGGCGATTGCTCCCGCGCCTCCAACTGCCTGGCCGTCGAACCCGTCGAGACCGAGTTCGGCCGCAAGCGCCGCATCGACCAGTCCGCCTGCAACCAGGACCTGTCCTGCGTGCAGGGCTTCTGCCCGTCCTTCGTCACGCTGGTCGGCGCGCGGCCGGTCGAGCATGCCCCGGGCGCCGGCGCCGCCGCGCCGCCCGAGCCGCGCCGGCCCGAGGTCACGGACGAGCCCTGGAACCTGCTGATGGCGGGCGTGGGCGGGCAGGGCGTCTCCTCGCTCGCGGCCATCCTGGCGCAGGCGGCGCATCTGGAAGGGCGGCCGGTGCGCAGCCTCGACCTGCTCGGCCTCGCGCAGAAGGGGGGCGGCGTCTATGCGCAGCTGCGCATCGGCGCGCCCGGCGCGGCGCCCGAGACCATCGCCGGCGCGCGCATCGGCGCGGGCTCGGCCGACCTGCTGATCGCCGCCGACATGGTGGTGGCGCATGGCACCACGGCACGCCCGCTGCTCGGCCCGGCGCGGACGGTCGCGGTGGTCAATGCCGACCTGGCGCCGACCGCGCAGTTCGTGAAGGACACGGGCACCCGCTACCAGGCGGCCGGGATGCTGGAGAGCATCCGCGCCGCCTGCCGCGAGACCATCGCGCTGCCGGGGACGGCGCGCGTGGCCGACGAACTCGGCGATGCCGTCTTCCTCAACGTCTTCCTGCTCGGCATCGCCTACCAGCGCGGCCTGGTGCCGATCTCGTCCGAGGCGATCGGCCGCGCGCTGGAGCTGAACGGCGCACAGGTGGCGCTGAACTTCGAGGCCTTCGCGCGCGGCCGCGCCGCGGCGCTGGACGACCTCGCGCCCGCCGCCGATGTCGCCGAGACGCTCGACGGGCTGGTGGCGCGCCGCGTCGCGGACCTGACCGCCTACCAGAACGCGCGCCATGCGCAGGGCTATGCGGCGTTCGTCGCGCGGGTGCGGGCGGCGGAGCAGGCCGCGATCCCCGGCGAGGAACGCCTGTCGCGCGCCGTCGCCACCCAGCTGCACCGCCTGATGGCCTACAAGGACGAATACGAGGTCGCCCGCCTGCACAGCCTGCCGGAATGGCGGGACACGCTGGCGCAGGGCTTCTCGGGCACGCAGCGGATCGAGCTGCATCTCGCCCCCCCGGTCATGTCGAAGCCCGACCCCGTGACGGGCGTGCCGGCCAAGCGCGCCTTCGGCCCCTGGATGCTGCGCGCCATGGCGCTGCTCCGGCATGGCAAGGCGGTGCGCGGCACGGCGCTCGACCCCTTCGCGCGCAGCGAGGAGCGGCGCATGGAACGCGCCCTGCCCGGCGAGTTCCGCACCGGGATCGAGGGCTTCCTCGCGGCGCTGCCGGCCCGCCACGCGCAGGCCTGCGACTGGGCCGAGGCCTGGGCGGGCGTGAAGGGGTTCGGGCACGTGAAGGCGCGCAACCTGGCCGCGACGCGCGGGCGGCTGGCGGCGATCGAGGCGCCGGCCGTGGCGGCGGAGTGAAGGTCGGGGGAGGGGAGCCTCCCCCGAGCCCCCTCCCTTCTTTGGCACTTGGCGTCGGTCCTGGAAGGTGAAGCGCCAAGTGACAAAGAAGGTTGTGGGGGGTCCGGGGGGAGAAGTTCCCTTCTCCCCCCGCTATGCTGTCCCGGGGGAGACAACCGCATGACCACCGCCTTCGACCTGCCCGAAGCGACCCGCGCCCTGCAGGGCGTCGCCCGCGACTTCGCCCGCGAGGTTCTCGCGCCGCATGCCCTGCGCTGGGACCGCGACCGCCACTTCCCGGTGGACGAGATGCGCCAGGCCGCCTCCCTCGGCATGGCCGCGCTCTATGTGCGGGAGGAGAGCGGCGGCGCCGGCCTCTCGCGCCTCGACGCCGCCGTGGTGTTCGAGGCGCTGGCGACCGGCTGCCCGACCGTCTCCGCCTATCTCTCGATCCACAACATGGTCGCCTGGATGATCGACCGCTTCGGCGACGACGCGCAGCGCGCCGCGCACTTGCCCTCCCTCGTCTCGATGGAGCGCGTCGCTTCCTATGCCCTGACCGAGCCGGGCTCGGGGTCCGATGCGGCGGCGCTGGCCACGCGCGCGGCGCGCGACAACGCGGGCTACGTGCTGAACGGCACGAAGCAGTTCATCTCGGGCGCCGGGGCATCGGATCTCTACCTGACCATGGTGCGCACGGGGGGGGAGGGGCCGTCCGGCATCTCGGCGCTGCTCGTGCCGAAGGAGACGGCGGGCCTGTCCTTCGGCCCGGAGGAACGCAAGATGGGCTGGAACGCGCAGCCCACGCGCCAGGTGATCTTCCAGGATGCGCGCGTGGCCGCGGACGCGCTGCTCGGCGCCGAAGGGCAGGGCTTCCGCTTCGCCATGGCGGGGCTCGATGGCGGCCGGCTCAACATCGCGGCCTGCTCCCTCGGCGGCGCGGAGGCGGCGCTCGACATCGCGCTGGACCACGTGCGGCAGCGCCGGGCCTTCGGCCGCGCGGTGGCGCAATTCCAGAACACGCAGTTCCGCCTGGCTGACATGCGGACGGAGCTCGAGGCCGCGCGCGCGCTGCTCTGGCGCGCCGCGTCGATGCTGGATGCCGGCGCGCCGGACGCGACCGCCTGGTGCGCCATGGCCAAGCGCTTCGTCACCGACACCTGTTCGCGCGTCGCCGACGATGCGCTGCAGCTGCTCGGCGGCTACGGGTATCTTGCCGACTACGGGATCGAGAAGATCGTGCGCGACCTCCGTGTGCATCGCATCCTGGAGGGCACGAACGAGATCATGCGCCTGATCGTGGCGCGGCAGATGCTCGGCGCGCGCTGACGCGCCTTACGCCCAGATCACCGCGTTGCCGTCGAAGCCCTCGGGCGGGAAGCCCGGCAGCCACCAGGACATGTCCGCTTCCCCGTCGCCGTCGAGGTCGATGCGCAGCGTCTTGGTCGCCTCGTCGAAGCGGCCCTCGATGCCGCCGTCCCGGGTGAAGGCGAAGGCGCCGCGCCAGCGGAAGCCGGCGCCGTCGGCGATGCCGACGAAGGCCAGCACGTCGCCGTCCAGCGGGTTGAAGTTCACGATGGTGTCCGGCCGCGCCGCCGCGGACTGGCCGACCGCCGTGTAGAGAAAGAGGTCCGCGCCCGCGCCGCCCACCAGCCAGTCCTGGCCCGCGCCGCCGAAGATCGTGTCCGCGCCGTCGCCGCCATTGATCGTATCGTTGCCGCCGCCGCCCTCGATCCAGGCGCCGCCGCTGCCCGGCGCGATGGTGATGCGGTCGGCGCCGGCGCCGCCGCGGACCACCTCGGTGTCGCGCGTCGTGACCTGCAGCCCGGCATCGCCCAGCGTCAGCATGTCGTGGCCGGCGCCGAGCTGCACGACCGCGGGCGCGTCGGCGCCGAGCAGCGTCACGCGGTCGCTCGCCGTGCTGCCGATGACCGCCTCCACCCCCGAGAGCACGACGGAATTCGCCGCCTGGGCCAGGACGACGCGGTCGATGCCGGCGCCGAGGTCGATCGTGGTGCCGACGCCGGCGCGCAGCAGGACGACGATGTCGTCGCCGCCGCCGCCGGTGATGCGCTCGGCGTCCGCGACCAGGACGCGGTTGGGTCCGGGGCCGAGGATGAGGTGGTCCTCCCCGCCGCCCATGCGGATGGTGGTGCCGTCGTCGCGGCCCGAAAGCTCGATGGTGTCGTCCCCGGCGCTGCCGGCGATGACTTCCGTGTTCGCGACCCGGACATGGGTGCCGCCCCGCGTGAGCACCAGCCGGTCGGCGCCGCCGCCGAGGTCCACGAAGGCCTGGCCCATGATGCCGCCGAGGGTGATGTCGTCGTTGCCGGTGCCGCCGATCACGGTCTCGGCCATCACGACCGTGACGGACTGGTGGCCGTTCGCGAGCACGACGCGGTCCTGCCCGGCCCCGAGGTGGAGATAGGCGCCGTCGAGGGTCTCGAGCATCGTCACCGTGTCGTCGCCGCCGCCGGCCTGGACGATCTCGACACCGCGCAGGCGCACCGCGTCGTCGCCGTCGCCCAGCACCAGCCGGTCCCGGCCCGGGCCGAGCGCGACCAGCGCGTCGGCCGCAGGGGTCGTGAAGACGACGTCGTCGCTGCCGGCGCTGCCGGCCACCGTCTCGACGTTCGCGACCTCGGCCCGGGTGCCGGCCACGGCGAGCGTCAGCCGGTCGGCGCCGCCGCCAAGGTCGGCCTTGATCAGGCGGCCGGTGCCGGACACGACGACGATGTCGGCGCCCGACCCGCCGATCAGCGTCTCCACCCCCGCGACGGTCACGGTGTTCCCGCCATCGGCGAGCGCCAGGCGGTCCTGCCCGCCATAAAGGGCGACGAGGCCGCTGACCGGCGTGCCCAGGGTCAGGTCCTCGTCGCCGCCGCCGCCTTCGATCGTCTCGACGTTCAGGACCAGGGCCCGGACGGGACCGCCCCGGATGGTCAGGCGGTCTGCACCGGCGCCGAGGTCGATGATGCCGTCCGAAATCGCGCCGCCCAGGGTGACGAGGTCGGCGCCGCCGCCGCCCATCAGGGTCTCGGTGCCGCCGGCGCGCAGCGTGTTGCCGCCGTCGGCGAGCCAGAGCCCGTCCGCGCCGGCTCCGAGGTCGACGACGCCGCCCTGCATGCGGTCGAACAGCGTGATGCGGTCGGCCTCGGCGCTGCCGCGCACCGTCTCCACGCCCGAGAGCAGGACGTCCCCGCCCCCGGCGAGGACGATGCTGTCCGCCCCCGCGCCGCCCGTCACCTGGCGGGCGCCGCCGAGGGTCAGGGCATTGCCGCCATCGGCCAGGATGACGGCCGCTGCGCCGGCGGTGGCGATGAGGCCCTCGACGTGGCTCAGATGCAGCGTGCCGGCCGCCGTCGACAGGGTCAGGAGATCGAGGCCGGCGCCGCCGATGATGGTCTCGGCGCCGGCGAGCGTCGCCTCGCTGCCCCCGTCGCCGAGCAGCAGCAGGTCCGCTCCGGCGCCGAGGTCGATGAAGCCTTGGGTGCGGCCTTCCAAGACGATGGTGTCGTCGCCGCCGCCGGCGATCACCGTCTCGACCCCGCCCAGGATGATGTGGTCGGCGGCATCGGTCAGGGTGACGCGGTCGGCGCCCGCGCCGAGGAGGACGCGGTTGCCGGCGGCCGCGCCCGTGAAGGCGACGAGGTCGTTGCCGTTGCCGCCGGTGATGGTCTCGATGTCGGGCGCGACGACCACGTCGTTTCCGCCGCCTGCCGTGATGGTCAGGCGGTCCTGGCCGAGGCCCAGGGAGAAGTAGCCCACGGTGCGCGCCGTGCTGACGACGTTGTCGTCGCCGCTGCCGCCGATGACGGTCTCGATGTTGAAGATCGAGACGGAGTTCGTGCCGTTGGCGAGCACCAGCATGTCGGCGCCGCCGCGGAGCTGGACGCGCATGTTCTGGACCGGCGCGAGCAGCGTGACGATGTCGGCGCCGCTGCCGCCGTTCAGCGTCTCCACCCCCGATACCGACAGCCGGTTGCCGCCATCGGGGATGTCGAGGAGGTCGTCGCCGGCGCCGAGTTCCGCGATGGCATCGACGAGCGAGCCGGTAACGGTAACCTGGTCTGCGAAGGCGCCGCCCGTCAGGCGGTCGAAGCCTGCCAGGATGACGGTGTTCGGCTGGTCCTCGGGAAGTACGACGGACGACACAGCGATTCCGGCTCCTTGCCGGCGCCGATGGGCGCCGGATGAGCGGAGATTCGCCGATTGTCTTTAAAAATGGACGAATTTCTGAGAATTGTCTCGTATGATGGGATACGTTCCGCCGGGGCCGATCAGATCTTGATCGGTCCCTGACGGCCACGCCCACGCCCAGGCGGATCCGACGGATCGCTGTCCGAGGGGCCCGAGGGCGGAGGCGTGCCGCCGCCTCGCCCGCGCCCCTGGCCCGGCGGGTCGTTCGGGTCGGCGTCGCTCACGCCGCCTTGGCGCGGGCCGGACCCGCCACGCCCCTGTCCCGGCGGGTCGTTCGGGTCGGCATCGCTCACGCCGCCCCGGCGCGGGCCGGACCCACCACGCCCCTGGCCCGGCGGGTCGGTCGGGTCGGCATCGCTCACGCCACCTCGGCGCGGGCCGGACCCGCCGCGCCCCTGGCCCGGCGGGTCGTTCGGATCGGCATCGGTCACGCCGCCCTGGCGTGGCCCGGATCCGCCACGCCCCTGGCCTGCCGGGTCGTTCGGATCGGCGTCGCTCACGCCGTCCCGGCGCGGGCCGGATCCGCCGCGCCCCTGGCCCGGCGGGTCGCTCGGGTCGGCGTCGGACACGCCGCCCTGGCGTGGGCCGGATCCGCCGCGCCCCTGGCCTGCCGGGTCGTTCGGATCGGCATCGGAGATGCCCGGGCGGGCGCGCGGCGGGGGCGGTTCGGGCACCTGGCCGCCATTGCCAGTGGGGCCCTTCGTCCCCTGGGCCAGCGCCGGTCCTGCCAGGGTCGCGGAACCCCCGGTCGCGGCGACCCGAAGCACCAGCAGGCGGCGTCCGAGGCGGTGGTCGGGGGTCTCGGTCATGGGCCGGCTCTCCGGTTGGAATCGTTCCGGCATCCTCGGCCTTGCCGAGGAACCAGCGCAAGGCTGGCGGCCTGCGGGCCGTGAAGCCGTTCAGGGGGCTTGCATTCATGTTCTGGTTTTGTTCTTATCGTGCCATGAGCAACGCCAACGACGCCTCCCTCCGCATCCCGCCCTGTCCGATGATGGTCCGCTTCGTGCCCGCACGGCCGCCGCACGCGCCGTTGCGGCGCGTGATGCGGGACTTCACGGGCTTCCTCGCAATCGCCTGGGCGGCCGCCGAGATCCTGCTCTGGGCCGGCGGCGCCTGAGGCGCGCGCCCCGGGGCCCCGGCTCCGGCGTCAGGCCGCCTTGCTGCGCAGGATCGCGACGGCGCGGCGGAAGCCTTCCGCCATGCGCTCCGCCGGCATCGCGCCCGAGAACAGCAGGTGCCGGTCGAGCAGGAAGGACGGCACGCCCGAGATGCCGGCCCGCGCCAGGGCCAGGCTCTCGCCCACGACCTCCTCCCGCGCTGCCTCCCCGGCCGTGAAGGCGGCCAGCGCGTCGGCCGGCATGCCGGCGGCCGCGCCTTGCTCGGCCAGCACGGCCGGGTCGCCGATGTCCTTGCCTTCCTGGAAATAGGCGCGGAACAAGCGCTCCGCGACGTCGTGCTGCACCCCGGCATCGCCGGCCAGGCGGATCAGGCGGTGCGCCTCCACCGTGTTGGGCGTCCGCAGCATCAGGTCGTGGCGGAAAGCGACGCCGGCGGCGCGGCCGGCCTCGGCGACCTGCGCGTCGAGTTCGACGCTCCGCTCCCAGGACCCGAATTTCTGCGTCCGGTAGTCGCGCCGGTCGACGCCGCCCGCCGGCATGTCCGGATTGAGCTGGAAGGGCAGCCAGCCGATCTCGAAGGTCAGCCCCTCCTCCCGCAGCAGGGCGAGCGCGCCGTCGAGATGCGCCTTGCCGATCCAGCACCAGGGGCAGATCGTGTCCGAGACGATCTCGAGCCGGCCGGCGGTCGCGGGGGCGGTGTCCATGGCGGGCTCCTGGTCTTGCGTGCCATGGGAGGATGGGACCGTGCCCCGCGCGCCGCAAGGCGCGGGCCCGGAAAGGGTGAAAAGGCCGCGCCGCTTCGCCACGCGGCCACCCCCCTTGGACCGCGCCCGACTTCCGCGCATGGTCCGCGCATGATCTTCCCCGCCCCCCACCCCGCCCCCTGGCCCGAGGCCGCCCCGGCCGCGCAGGGCTTCGACGCCGCGAAGCTCGCCGAGGCCGTCGCCCATGCCGCCGCGCACGAGACGCCCTGGCCGCGCGACCTGGCCGGCCACATCGGCCGCGGGTCCTTCGAGCCGCCGCCGCACAACGAGGTGCTGGGCCCGCTCTGGCCCCGCGGCGGCCCCGCGGGGATGGTCACGCGCCACGGCGCCCTGGTCGCGCGCTGGGGCGACACGCGCGAGGTCAGCCAGACCTTCAGCGTCGCCAAATCCTACCTCTCGATCCTGGCCGGCATCGCGGTGGCGCAGGGCCTCATTCCCGACATCGACCGCCCGGTCCGCGAGACGGTCGAGGATGGCGGCTTCGACACGCCCCAGAACGCGCCCGTGACCTGGCGGCACCTGCTGACCAACACCTCGGAATGGGAAGGGGAGTTGTTCGGCAAGGCCGATGCGATCGACCGCGGCCGCAACCTCGGCGTCGAGGGGCAGGGCAGGAAGGGGGAACGCGCGCTCCAGGCCGCGGGCACCCACTGGGAATACAACGACATCCGCGTGAACCGCCTGTCCCTCGCGCTGCTGCGCCGCTTCCAGCGGCCGCTGCCCGATGTGTTCCGGGAATCCGTGCTCGGGCCGATCGGCGGCTCGGCCGAATGGCGCTGGGACGGCTACCGCACGTCGTGGGTCACGCTGGCGGATGGCCGGCGCGTGCAGTCGGTCCCGGGCGGCACGCATTGGGGCGGCGGTGTCTCGATCCATGCCGAGGACCAGGCGCGCGTCGGCCTGCTGGCGCTGAACGGCGGCGCCTGGGCGGGGCGGCAACTCGTCCCGGCCTCCTGGTTCGAGCAATCCACGCAGCCCTGCCCGCTCAACCCGCAATACGGCTTCCTCTGGTGGCTGAACGCGGACGGCACGCGCTTCCCCTCCGCCGCGCGGGATGCCTTCTTCGCCTCCGGCGCGGGGGGCAACCTCACCTGGGTCGATCCGTCCTCCGGCATCGTGGCCGTGCTGCGCTGGACCGACCCGGCGGCGATGGACGGGTTCATCGACCGCGTGCGCGCGGCCCTGAAGGGCTGACCGCCATGGAGATCGGGATCGTCGGCCTCGGCCGGATGGGCGCCAACATCGCGCGTCGCCTGATGCGCGCGGGCCATCGCTGCGTGGTGTGGGACCGCGACCCGGCCGCCATCGCCGCCGTGGCGGCCGATGGCGCGACCGGCGCGGCCGACCTCGCGGGGGTGGTCGCCGCGCTCGCGGCGCCGCGCGCCGTATGGGTGATGCTGCCGCATGGCGCGGCCACCGAAGATGCGATCGCCGCGCTGGGCGACCTGCTTTCCCCCGGCGACATCGCGATCGACGGCGGCAACACGCAGTGGAAGGACGATGTCCGCCGCGCCGCCGCACTGCGCGCGAAGGGCGTCGACTACCTCGACATCGGCACCTCGGGCGGCGTCTGGGGGCTGGAGCGCGGCTACTGCCTCATGATCGGCGGGCAGGCTGCGCCGGTCGCGCGCCTTGCGCCCATCTTCGACGCGCTGGCGCCCGGGCGGGGCGACATCCCCGCGACGCCGCGCCGTGAGGGCCGCGCGCCCAATGTCGAGGACGGCTGGCTCCATTGCGGCGGCCATGGCGCCGGCCACCTGGTCAAGATGGTCCACAACGGCATCGAGTACGGCATGATGCAGGCGCTGGCCGAGGGCCTCGACCTGCTGCGCGCCGCCGACAATCCGGACCTGCCCGAAGGGCACCGCATCGCCGTCGACCTCGCGGACGTCACGGAGGTCTGGCGGCGCGGGTCGGTCGTCACCTCCTGGCTGCTCGACCTGACCGCGGCCGCGCTGGCGGAGGACCCGGCGCTCGCGAAATATGCCGGCCGCGTTGGCGATTCCGGGGAAGGCCGCTGGACCGTGCAGCAGGCGGTCGAGACCGGCGTCGCCGCGCCGGTGCTGACCGCCGCGCTGTTCGCCCGTTTCGCGTCGCGCGACGACGCGCGCTTCGGCGCCCGCGCGCTGTCCGCCATGCGCGCGGGCTTCGGCGGCCACCTGGAGCCGAAGAAGGAATGATACCAGGCGCACGAAGCCCCGACCTGCGGCCCGAAGGGCCGAGGCCGCGACTGCGGTCCGCCGGTTGTCCGGCGTCACGCCGGAGGCGTGCTCCTCGCACGAAGCCAAGGGCCGCGGCTGCGGCCCGCCCGGCGCATGAGGGGCACGAGGGTCAAGCCTTCGTGCGCCAGGCATGAGCCTCGCCGGCATCGTCGTGATGGGCGTCTCGGGCGCCGGGAAGTCCACGGTGGGCGCGCTGCTGGCCGAGCGGCTCGGCTGGCCCTTCGAGGATGGCGACGCCTTCCACCCGCCGGAGAACGTAGCGAAGATGCGCGCGGGGACGCCGCTGACCGACGAGGACCGCTGGCCCTGGCTCGGCGCCATCGCGGCGCGGATCGCCGCCGCGCGCGCGGCGGGCACCGGCGTCGTGGTGGCGTGTTCCGCGCTGAAGCGCGCCTACCGCGACGTGCTCCGCGACGGGCAGGGGGATGTGCGCTTCCTGCACCTGACCGGGGAGCCGGCGCTGATCATGGCGCGCCAGGCGGCGCGGGTCGGCCACTACATGCCGGCCTCGCTCGTCGCGAGCCAGTTCGCGACGCTGGAGCCGCCGGAGACGGAGGCCGACGTGATCGACATCGAGGTCGAGGCCGATCCGCCCGCCGTCACGCAGAAGGCACTCGCCGCGCTGCGCCGGCGCGGCGACCTGCCCTGACCTATTCCGCGGCCAGGGCGAGGCCCGGCACCGGGCCGTTCGTGATGGCCGTCATGTTCTCCCGCACGTCGAAGACGCGGATCTGCAGCTCCGTGACGTCCGGGTTCGCCTTCATGCGCGCGACGATCGGCCCGGCCACGTAGGCCTCGGCCGCGGTGCGGTCGGCAAAGAGGTAGATGCCGCCGGCGCGGCGTTCCTCCTCCCCGTCCAGCCAGATCTTCCACTGCAGCCCCGGCACGGCGAGGAACTGCTGCGCGCGCTCGGGCGTGTAGCGGGCTTCCCATTCGGCCTTGGGCATCGCGGGGCGAGTGTAGTTGACCTGCACGATCACCATGGCGGTTCCTCCCTTCCTGGCGGCCGGCGGCCTGGCGCCGGCCGGGCCTCCTTCAGTATCCCGCGAGGCGCGGCAGGAACAGCACGATCTCGGGCACCAGCATGCAGACCAGCAGCAGCGCGTACATCGCGGCGACGAAGGGCCAGATGTGGCGCGAGATCTCCCCCACGCCGATCCTGGCGATGCCGCACACCACGAACAGCACGACGCCCACGGGCGGCGTCAGCATGCCGATCACGAGGTTGAGCACGAACAGGAATCCGAAATGCAGCGGGTCGATGCCGTATTCCAGCGCGATCGGATGGAGCAGCGGCACCAGCATGATGTAGGCGGCGTTGCTCTCGAGGAAGCAGCCGACCACCACCAGCACCAGCGCGACCATCAGCGTGAAGACCAGCGGGTCCTGCGTGATGCCCTTGAGCCAGGTCGCCAACTGCTGCGGGAACAGGTCGATGGTCAGCATGTAGGTGACGGCCGAGGCGAAGGCGATCATCGCCCCCACCACGGCGGTGGTCACGACCGTCGCGCCGATCGCCTCCACCAGCCCGTGCCAGGTCAGCTGCCGCGTGACCAGGAAGCCGACCGCCAGCGCATAGACGACGGCGACGGCCGAGCCCTCGGTCGCGGTGAAGGCGCCGCCGACGATGCCGCCGATCACGATCACCGGCATCATCAGCACGATGAAGGACCGCCGGATCTCGGCCAGGACCGCGCCCCAGGCGAAGGCCTGCCCGGTCGGCCCGAGCCCGAGCCGCCGCGCCATCACCGAGCACATGACCAGCATGATCGCGACCAGCATCAGCCCCGGCACCACGCCCGCCAGGAACAGCCCGCCGACCGAGACGCTCGACCCCGCCATGAAGGCATAGACGATCATGGCGCCGGAGGGCGGGATGATCGGTCCGAGATTGGCCGAGGCCGCGATGACGGCGGCCGAGAAGCCGCGCCCGTAGTGCTGTTCCAGCGGCTTCTGCATCGTGGCGCCCAGCGCCGAGGCATCCGCGACCGCGGCGCCCGAGACGGTGGACAGCCCCATCCCCGCCAGCACGGTCACATGCGCGAGGCCGCCCCTGACCTGGCCCACGCAGGCATTCGCCAGCGAGATGATCCGCTCCATGATGCCGGCGCGCATCATGAGCTCCCCCGCCAGGACGAAGAACGGGATCGACATCAGCGGGAAGGCGTTGACCGCATTCATCATGCGGGAGGGCAGCACGTTGAGGTCGAAGCCCGAGGCCAGCACCCCCGCCACCGCCCCGAAGCCGAGCGCCCAGGCGAGCGGCGCGCCGAGCAGGGCGGCGACGATGAAGACCGCCATCACCGTCAGGCTCATGCCGGGGGTTCCCGCATCAGGGCGCCCGCGAGCAGATGCAGCGCCGAGAGCGCGCCGCCGGCGGCGACCGGCACCAGGAACCAGCCGGAGGAGAGCTCGAGCGAGATCATCCGCTCGTCCCACTGCTCGGCCGCGATGGCGCTCGCCTGCCAGGAGACCACGGCCGACAGCGCGGCGCAGGCCAGCAGCACGATCCGCCGCACCACGCCGCCCAGCGCCGCGGGCAGGGCATCGACCAGCAGCCCGATGCCGATATGCGCCCGCGCCTTCACCGCGACCGCGACGCCCAGGAAGACGCACCACACGAAGGCGAGGCGCGAGACCTCGTCCGCCCAGCCGATGCCGGTGTTGAGCCCGTAGCGGGCCACCACCTGTGCCGAGACGACGGCGACCATCACCGCCACGACGATGACGAGGAAGCCGCGCGTCGCGCGGTCGAGGGCGTCGAGCGCCGCCATGGCGTCACGCCCCCGCGCGGGCGACCTCGGCCTGCACGCGGTCGACCAGCTCCGCGCCGAGGCGCGTCTTGATCTGGTCCACCACGCCGGAGGACAGCTCGCGCATCTTCGCGAGCTCGGCCGGCGGCAGCGGCGTGTATTCCATGCCCTTGGCCTGCAGCTCGGCCAGCGCGGCGGCGTCGCCCGCCGCCGCGGCGGTGCGCTGGCTGCGGATCGCGTTGCCCATGGCGGTGCGGATCGCCTGCTGGAATTCCGCCGGCAGGGCGCCGAAGGACCGCCGATGCGCGACGACCGAGATGAAGTCGAAGAAGTGGCCGGTGTTCGTCACGTACTTCTGCACCTCGAAGTACCGGCTGGCCAGGATGATGGCGTAGGGGTTCTCCTGCCCGTCCACGACGCGCTGCTGCAGCGCGGAATAGAGCTCGCGGATGTCCATCGCCAGCGGGTTGGCGCCGATGGCGCGGAAGGTCGCGAGGTGCGTCTCGTTCGGCTGCATGCGGATTTTCAGGCCGCGCAGGTCGTCGACCGTGCGGATCGGCTTGGCGCCGGTCGTCACGTGGCGGAAGCCGAGCTCCATGTAGCCGAGGGAGAGGAACCCCTTGTCGGCCATCTTCTGGTCCATCAGCTCGCCGACCGGCCCGTCCACCACGCGGAAGGCGGCCTGGCGGGAGGGGAACTGGAAGGGCAGCGAGATCGCCTCCAGCTCCGGCACGGTGCGGCTCAGGAAGGCCATGCCGGTCCAGGTCATCAGCAGCGTGCCGGACCGCACCTGGGAGACATTCTCCGCCGCGCCGCCCAGTTGCATCGCGGGGAAGGTGTCGACCGTCAGGCGCCCGCCCGTGATCTGCGCGAGCTCCGCCTTGAACGCCTCGATGGCGACGGAGGAGGAATGCTCGGTCGCGAAGTTCCCGGCGATGCGGATGCGCGTCTGGGCGAAGGCGCGCCCGGCGGGCCAGATCGCGGGCAGGGCGAGGGCGGCGGCGAGCGTCGCGCGGCGGCTGGTGGTCATGACGGGGCCTCCTTCCGATGGGTCGTGAAGGGACTGTAACCCCTGGGGCGGGTCTGGCCAGCGCGCTCCGGCCCCGCATGCCTTCCGCGACGGCGGGGCTGCCGTCGCCGCGGGCAGGTCAGCGTTCGATTGCCTGGTATGCCAGCATATTCACGATGACGCGGAAGCGCCGGCGGATGTCCCCCGGCACCGCCGACATCAGCACCACCGCCAGACGCTCGACGGGGTCGACGAAGAAGAAGGTGCCGAAGACGCCGGACCAGCCGAAGGCCCCGGGCGCGCCCATGAAGGCCGACCCGCCCGCGGCCCGGCGCACCGCGACGGTCAGCCCGAAGCCGTAGCCGCCGAGGCTCGGATCCACCTTGTCCGGCCCCTCGGCGATGCCCTGCAGGTGGTCCGACGCCATCCAGCGGATCGTCGCCGGCGAGAGCACCCGCGCCGCCCCGAAGATGCCGCCCGCGCGCAGCATCTCGGCGAAGCGGAGGTAGTCCGACGCGGTCGAGACGAGCCCCGCGCCGCCCACCTCCAGCCGCGGCGGTGCGACGGGTGCCGCGATCGCCTGCGGCGCGCCGGTCAGCGGGCAGGCGGGCAGCGGCCGGGCGAAGCGTGCCTCCCCGCCGGCGGGCAGCACGTAGCCGGTCTCCTCCATGCCGAGCGGCGCGAAGATCCGCTCCCGCATCACGGTCCCGAGGCTCTGCCCCGTCGTGGCCTGCACCACGAGGCCGAGCACGTCGGTCGAGAAGCCGTATTCCCAGACCTCGCCCGGATGGTGCAGCAGCGGCGTCGCGCCGAGCGCGGCGGCCAGGCTCCCTGCGTCGTGATCGCGCGCGACGTTGAGCGAGGACCCGGGATGCGCGCGGTGCACCGCCGTCGCGCCGAAAGCGCCGCCATAGGCGAAGCCCGTGGTGTGGCGCATCGCGTCCTGCACCGTCATGGGGCGGCGCTGCGGCTCGGTCTCGACCGGCCCGTCGCCGGTCATCGCCCGTGCGGCCTGCGTGGCGACGCGCATCTCCATCAGCGGGGCCACATGCGCGCCGACGGGCTCGTTGAGCAGGATGCGCCCGTCCTCCACGAGGGACAGCGCCGCGACGCCGCAGGCCGGCTTGGTCATGGAAGCGATGGCGAACAGCGCATCGGCCTGCATCGGGATGCGCGCGACCGGGTCCTGGAAGCCCATGGCCTCCAGGTGCACGAGCCGGCCGTCCCGCGCGATCGCGACCACGGCGCCGGGCATGCGCCCGGCCTCGATCTCGCGCTCGAAGGCGGGGCGGA
The DNA here is from genome assembly GCF_005222755.1 of Roseomonas sp. HF4. Classification (GTDB taxonomy): domain Bacteria; phylum Pseudomonadota; class Alphaproteobacteria; order Acetobacterales; family Acetobacteraceae; genus Neoroseomonas. The sequence goes on along the minus strand of NZ_STGD01000001.1, from coordinate 569,240 downwards.
TGCGCGCGAGCCGCGCGGAGGACATGCCCACCGCCTCGGGCCGCGCCGGCGGCAGGGGCGGCCGGTCGGTCTGGATCACGCTCATGCGCCGTCTCCGCAATAGGGGTTGGATCGCCGCTCGGCGCCAAAGGTCGAGCCCGGCCCGTGGCCGCAGACGAACTGGATCCCGTCGCCCAGCGGGAACAGCTTGCCGCGGATGGCCGCGATCAGCGCGTCGTGGTCGCCATAGGGGAAGTCGGTCCGGCCGACCGAGCCCTGGAACAGCACGTCGCCCACCAGCGCGAAGCCCAGCGCCCGGTTCACGAAGACCACATGCCCCGGCGTGTGCCCCGGGCAATGCAGCACGTCGAAGTCCTGGCCGGCGATCTCGACCGTCTCCCCTTCCTCGAGCCAGCGGTCGGGCGTCACGGCGCGGCACGCCATGCCGTATTTCGCGCCCTGCTCGGGCAGGGCGTCGAGCAGCGGCGCATCGGCCCGGTGCGGCCCCTCGACCGGCACGCCGAGCGCCTCGGCCAGTTCCGCCGCCGCGCCCGCATGGTCGAGGTGGCCATGGGTCAGCAGGATGCGCCGCACGGTCATGCCGGTCTGCCGGATCGCCTCCTGGATGCGGTCGGCGTCGCCGCCGGGGTCGACCACCACGCCCTCCTTCGTGGCGTCGTCCCAGACCAGGGTGCAGTTCTGCTGGAAGGGCGTGACGGGCACGATGGCTGCGGCGATGCTCATGCGGCGACCTTGGCGCGCGCCCCGCGTCACGTCCAGCGGCGGGAGAGCACCGCGAGATGCGCGCGCGCCGCCGCCGCCGCCGCGTCCTCGATGGCGCGATAGGCGGCGACGAGATCACGCCCGAGCGGCGTCAGCGCCGCGCCGCCGCCTTGCCGCCCGCCCGCGCTCGCCTCGACCGCCGGGCCGCCGAAGGTGGCGTTGACCTGCTCCACCAGCGCCCAGGCGCGGCGATAGGACATGCCGATGCTGCGCGCGGCGGCGCTGATCGAGCCCTCCCGCGCGATCGCCTCCAGCAGCGCGACCTTGCCCGGTCCGAGCCGCCCGCCCGGCAGATCGACGCGGATCGAGAGCGAGGGCGCGCTCATGGCCGCGCCATCACGTGGATCGCGTCCCGCAGCAGGGAGACCGTCACGTCCTCCCCGGGTGCCAGCCCGTTCCGCCGCGCCGCGTGCAGCGGCAGCGTGAAGCCGAGCGTGCCGCCGCCGGCGTCGCCGACATCGAGGGTGACGCGTGCCTCCTCCCCCAGCGCCAGCATGGCCAGCACGCGCCCGGCGACCGGGTTCTCGCGCTCCCCGGCCGAGGGGCGGCCGCGGCGGTGCAGCAGCACGCCGCCGGGCGCGACCAGCCAGTCGACCTCCGTGCCCGGCGCGAAGCCGGGGGCGGGCGCCGCCTCCAGCACATGCGGGCCCCAGCGCAGCAGCGTCGCCGCCTTCGACTGCGCCTCGACGCGCGCGCGGAACAGGTTGCGCAGGTCGAGCAGCCGCGCGACCTCGGCCGAGGCCGGCCGCGCCAGCAATTCCGACGGCCGGCCGGATTGCAGGCCGCGGCCGCGATGCATCAGCACCATGCGGTCGGCGAGCAGCGCCGCTTCCTCGAGGTCGTGCGTGACCAGCAGCACGGGGACCGAGAGCGTCTGGCGCAGCGCCGCGAGTTCCGCCTGCAGGCGCCGCCGCGTCGCGCGGTCCACGGCCGAGAAGGGCTCGTCCAGCAGCAGCACGGCCGGGTCCCGCGCCAGCGCGCGCGCCACAGCGACGCGCTGCTGCTGCCCGCCCGAGAGTTCCGCCGGGCGCCGCCCCTCCAGCCCGGCGAGATGGACCTGCGCGAGCAGCGCCCGCGCCCGCGCCGCCCGCGCCCCCCGCGGCAGGTGGCCGAGCGCCGCGGCGACGTTGCCCTCGGCCGTCATGTGCGGGAACAGCGCGTAGTCCTGGAACACGAGGCCGACGGCCCGGCGGTGCGGGGCCAGCGCGATGCCCGCTGCCGTGTCGAGCCAGGCCGCGGCGCCGCAGCGCACCTCGCCGTCCTGCGGCCGGTGCAGCCCGGCGACGCAGCGCAGCAGCGTCGACTTGCCGGCGCCGGAGGGGCCGACCACGGCCACGACCTCCCCCGGAGCGACGTCGAGCGCGATGTCGAGCGGGATGGGTGCGGTCGCCTTCAGCCGCAGCGCGAGGCCGGCCGCGGCCAGCGAGGCCTTGCCGGCCTCGGCCATCGCGGCCCTGCCGGCCTCAACCATCGCGGCCCTGCCGGCCGACGCGGCGCGACAGCGTGTTGGTCAGCCCGAGCGCGAGCACCGAGATGCCGAGCAGCACCGCCGACATCACCGCCGCGCCGGCCTCGTCGAAGGCCTGCACGCGGTCGTAGATGGCGATCGCGACGGTCTGCGTCTCCCCGGGGATCGATCCGCCCACCATCAGCACGACGCCGAATTCGCCGAGCGTATGGGCGAAGGTCAGCACCGCGGCGGTCGCGATGCCGGGCCAGGCGAGCGGCAACTCGATGCGCAGGAAGACGCGCCAGGGCGCCATGCCGGAGACCGCGCCGGCCTCGCGCACGCGCGGCGGGATGGCGGCGAAGGCGTTCTGCACGGGCTGCACGGCGAAGGGCAGGTTGACCAGCACGCTCGCGGCCAGCAGCCCGTTGAAGGAAAAGGCGAGCCCCTGGCCGAAGGTCGCTTCCCATGCGCGTCCGAGCGGCGATCCCGTGCCGAAGGCGCTCAGCAGGTAGAAGCCGAGCACCGTCGGCGGCAGCACCAGCGGCAGCGCGACCGCCGCTTCCACGAAGCCCCGCCCGGCGAAGCGGCGATGCGCGATCAGCCGCCCCAGCCAGACGGCGAAGGGCAGCAGCAGCACGAGCGTCCAGAAGCCGAGCGCCGCCGACAGGCGGAAGGCGGTCCAGTCCATGCGGTGCCTATTCGCCCGGCATGGTGAAGCCGTAGCGGCGCATGATCTCGCGCGCCGGCGCGGCCTGGACGAAGGCGAAGAACCGCTCGGCGATCGGCCCGGCGCGCCGCGTCAGCGCCATGCGCTGGCGGAGCGGCGCGTGCAGGCTGTCCGGCAGCAAGGCGAAGGTGCCACGGCCCTGCATGGCCGGGGCGAGCACCAGCGAATAGGCCACGATTCCCCCCTGGCTGCCGCCCGCGAGGGCAAATTGCGCGGCCTGGGAGACATTCTCGCCGAGGACGAGATGCGGCTGCATGCGGTCCCAGAGGCCCGATGCCTCCAGGGCCTGGCGCGCGGCGCGGCCATAGGGCGCGTGTTCCGGATTGGCGATGGCGAAGCGACGGATGCGCCCGGCGTCGAGGCCGGCGCGGATAGACTCCATGCCCCGCATCGCGTCGACGGGCGAGGCGGGAGGCGCGAGCAGCACGATCCGGCCGACGCCATAGAGCGCGCCGCGGTCGCGCAGGTGCCCACCCTCGGTCAGGCGAAAGACGAAGGCCTCGTCCGCGGAGAGGAAGAGCTCGACCGGCGCGCCCTGCTCGATCTGGCGCGTGATGTTGCCCGAGGAGCCAAGGCTGAGTCGCACCTCCTCCCCCGTCGTCTCGCGGAAGCGCGCAGCGATCTCGGTGAGCGCGAATTGCAGGTCGGATGCGCCGGCGATCAGGGGCGGCGTGGCGGCGGAGGCGACGCCCGCCGCCGACAGGACGGGCAGGGCGAGGGCGGCGGCGAGGAGGCGTCGGCGCATCGGAGGGTTCTGGCGCTATGTTCGATTGAACATAGCGACCGCCGCGCCCGCGGGGCAAGCTCCGCCGGGCGATTAACCGCGGGGTTAGTCGTCCCGGATGTATGTCCATCGCGGATATCCCGGGACGCCATGGCCTCCTACGCATTCCCCGACGTCGCCGGCGGCAGCCTGGTCTTCTCGCCGATGCAGGACCTGCTCGTCTTCCCGGTCGGCTGGCCGGCCGCGTCGCTGCGCTTCGTCGCCTCCGGCAGCGACCTGCTGGTCTTCTCGGGCAGCGATTTCGTCCGCCTGATCGGCATCGGTCTCGGCGGCGCGGGGCTGACCGGGGCGAACCTCGTCTTCCTCGACGACAGCGTGCTGATCCTCGATGGCGGCGGGGGCGGCAGCAACCTGCGCAACGGCACCGAACACGGGGATTGGATCGGCACCGACCGCGGCGGCCAGGACACCGTGGTGGCCGGGGCGGGGGACGACCTGATCGTCGCCGGCGCGGCCCTCGACGCGGGGGATTCCCTCGATGGCGGCGCGGGCACGGGCGACCGGCTCGCGCTCTCGGGCACCCTGTCGGTCACGCTCGGTCCGACCACGGTCATCGGCGTCGAGCGGTTCGAGGTCGGCACGGGCGACGTCGCCCTGGTCCTCGACCCCGCCACCGTCGCGACCGCGACGCCCGCGGCCGGCGCATGGTTCACGGTCGATGCGACGACCCAGGGCGTGGGGTCGCGGCTCACGGTCGACGGCAGCCTGGTCGCCGCGGCGGGCATGGCGCTGCTGGGCGGCGGCGGGGACGATTCCCTGCTGGGCGGGGCCGGCGCGGACAGCCTCGCCGGCGGGGCGGGCGACGACATGCTGGCCGGCGGCGCGGGGGATGACACGCTGGCCGGCGGGGCCGGCGCGGACGTGCTCTCCGGCGGCGCCGGGGATGACCTGTTTCGCTGGAACGAGGCCGGCGTGCTGAGCCCGCCCGCCACCCCCGACCTCATCCTCGACTTCGAGGGCGCGGGGCGCTCGGGCGGCGACCGCATCGCGCTGCCCTCCACGCTGCTCGTCGGGCGTGCCATCGCCTTCCACGTCGATGCCGCCGACTTCGCCTTCGAAGGCTATGACGGGTCCGGCGTGCAACTGCCGCCCGAGCGCATCGGCGACGGCTTCGCCGACATCCTCTGGCGCGTGGCGGAAGGCGCGGCCTGGCGCTTCGAACTCTGGGCGGATCTCGACGACGACGGGCGCTTCGGCCCGTCCGACCTGTTCCTGCGCATCGCCGTGCCCGAGGGCGACCCGGCGACGATGCTGGTCGTGGGCGATCTGCTCGGCCAGATCGGCGGGTTCGTGGGTGGGGCGGGCAACGACACCCTGGCCGGGCTCGGCGCAACCGACGACGTCATGTGGGGGGAGGGCGGCGACGACGTCCTGTCGGGCGGCGACGGCGTCGACTGGCTCGACGGCGGGCTCGGCAATGATTCGCTGTTCGGCGGCGACCTCGCCGACGAATTGCGCGGCGGGCCGGGCAGCGACTGGCTCGAGGGCGGCGACGGCTGGGACACGCTGTTTGCCGCAGACCCCCATGCGCCCGAGACCGAGGCCCTGTCCGACCGCAACATGCTGATCGGCGGCGCGGGGCGGGACCAGCTGTTCGGCGGCTTCGGCCTCGACACGCTGGATGGCGGCATCGGTGACGACCTGCTCTGGGGCGATTTCGGGGACGACTGGCTGTCCGGCGGCGACGGGGACGACCTCGTCTACGGCTGGGACGGCGCCGACCGGCTGGACGGCGGGGCAGGCGACGACACGCTGCTCGGCGGCCTCGGTGCCGACGTCATGCTGGGCGGGGCGGGCGCCGACCTGTTCATCGTCGGCCTCTCGAGCGCCGCCCTGCCGGAGACGACCGGGGCGGCAGCCGACTGGCTGGTCGATTTCCGCGCCGCCGAGGGCGACCGGATCTCGCTCGGCCTGTCCGGCGGGCTGGTCGGCGGCGCCTTCGGCCCGGGGCCGCTTGCCTGGCGGGGGTCGCTGGCGCCGCGGACGCTGGAATCGGGCGTCGGCTTCGGCTCGGCGCTGCCGGGGGAGGGCATCGGCCCCGGCTACTACCAGGCCTGGTGGCAGCCGGCCGTGACGGGCGGCGTCGCGGCCGGCGGCTGGTTCGTGATCGACCTCGACCAGGACCTGGTGCTCGACATCGACGATGCGGTCATCCGCATCGGCGGGCCCGGCAGCGGCGGCGACACCGTGCTCGGGGCGGAGGCCTTCCTGGACGGCACCTTCAGCGTGCTCGTCGGCGGTGCCGGGCCGGATACCCTTCTCGCCGCCGCGTCCGGTCAGGAGGTCTTCGGCCTCGGCGGCGCCGACAGCCTGGTCGGCGGCGCCGCTTCCGACCGGCTGGTCGGCGGCGCGGGCAACGACACGCTGCTCGGCGGCGGTGCGGCGGACCAGCTCTGGGGCGGGGCCGGCAACGACTGGCTCGACGGCGGCGCCGGCGACGACGAGATCTTCGTCGAAGGGCCGGGGATCGCGGAGGTGGACGGCTTCCTCGCGCGCAACACGGTGGTCGGCGGCGACGGCAACGACAGGCTCTGGGGCGCGGACGGGCGGGACTCCATCGCGGGCGGGCTCGGCAACGACTGGCTCTATGGCGGCATCGGCCTCGACACCCTGCGCGGCGAGGGCGGCAACGACACCATCATCGGCGGCGACGGCGCGGACGTGATCGAGGGCGGGCCGGGCGCCGATTCGATCGATGCCGGCTCCGGCGACGACACCGTGGACTACGACCCGGCCGACCCCTTCGCCGATGGCGGCGACGACACCGACCTGCTGGTGGTGACGGTGCCGGTCTCGGTCACCCTCGACAGCACGATCGACCAGGTGGCGGGCGGCGGCATCACCCGCGGCTTCGAGGGCGTGGACGCCTCGGCCGTGACGCTTGCCGTGACGCTGCTCGGCTCATCCGGCCGGAACCGGCTGGTCGGCGGCGCCGGGGACGACCGCATCGAGGGTCGCGACGGCAACGACACGCTCGACGGCGGCGCGGGGGCGGACACGCTGGATGGCGGCGCCGGGGACGACCTCATCGAGGGCGGCGCGGGCGGCGACCTCCTGGTCGGCGGCGCGGGCGTCGACACGCTGTCCTACGCCGATGCCGCCGGGGCGGTCTTCGTGCAGCTGTTCGTGGGCGGCACCGCCGGCTGGTGGGCGGCCGGCGACGTGCTGTCGGGCTTCGAGGCGCTGCGCGGGTCGGCCTTCGGGGATTCGCTCGACGGCACGCAGGCGAACGACCTGCTGGAGGGGTTGGGCGGCGACGACACCATCGTCGCCTTTGGCGGCAACGACACCGTGCTGGGCGGCGATGGCGACGACCGCCTCGTCGGCGGGCCGGGCGATGATTCCGTCCTCGGCGGGGCCGGCGCCGACCGGCTGGAGGGATCGGAAGGCAACGACGTGCTGGATGGCGGCGCCGGCATCGACGAGATGCTGGGCTTCACGGGCAACGACCTCTATCGCGTCGATCATGCCGACGACAAGGTGGTCGAGCTCGAGGAGCAGGGGCAGGACACGGTGCTCGCCTCGGTGGGCTACTTCCTGCGCGCCAATGTCGAGTGGATCGTGCTGGAGGCCGGCACGGGGGACATCTTCGGCGTCGGCAACCCGCTGGCGAACACCATTTTCGGCAATGAGGGGCGCAACCGCCTGATCGGCCATGGCGGCGACGACACGATCCGCGGCGGCGACGGCAACGACCGCATTGAGGGGCGCGGCGACAACGACTGGCTGTATGGCGACGGCGGCACCGACGTGCTGCTGGGCGGTGACGGCGCCGACGTGCTGCAGGGCGGCCTCGGCAGCGACACGCTGTACGGCGAGAACGGCAACGACAGCCTCTACGGCGACGCCGAGATCCTGACCGACTACCTCTATGGCGGCAACGGCGACGACTGGCTGGATGGCGGCGGCGGCTACGACGTCATGTACGGGGGGCTCGGCAACGACGTCTTCATCGCCTCCCAGCAGGTGGAGGCGATCTTCGAGAACCCCGGCGAGGGCTGGGACATCGTCATCGCGCTGGGCGGCGCCGGCTTCACCCTGCCCGACAACGTCGAGGAACTGTTCTTCGCCGGGCCGCTCACCGGGATCGGCAACGCGCTGTCCAACCGCATCACCGGCAGCGCGCTGGACGAACGGCTGCTCGGGCGGGACGGCAACGACACCCTGGTGGGCGGCGGCGGCAACGACCTGATGTGGGGGGAGGGCGGGCGGGACAGCTTCCTCTTCGGCCCCGGCTCGGGCGTGGACGCCATCCGGGACTTCACGCCGGGGACGGACCGCATCCTGCTGCAGGGCCTGGGCTTCGCGGATTTCGCGGCCGTCATGGCCGCCACGCGGGACGCGGGGGGCGGGGCGATCATCGATTTCTCCCCGTCCGATGCCGTGCAACTGACCGGCGTCGCCAAGGCGGCGTTGTCCGCGGGAGATTTCGCCTTCCTCGCGTGACGGTCCGACCCCACATGGCGAACAGCGTCGGTGTGGAAACGGAGGACGGCATGGTGGCTCAGGCAGGGCAGGAGGCGGCGACCCTCGGCGGCGGGTGCTTCTGGTGCCTCGAGGCGGTGTTCAAGGACCTGAGGGGCGTGGTCTCGGTGATGTCGGGTTATGCCGGCGGGCATGTCGAGAACCCGTCCTACGAGGAGGTCTGCGGCAAGAAGACCGGCCATGCCGAGGTCGTGCGCGTGGTCTTCGACCCGGCGGAACTCGCCTATGCCGACCTGCTGCGGGTGTTCTTCACCATCCACGACCCGACGACCCGGGACCGCCAGGGCGCGGATGTCGGGCCGCAATACCGCAGCATCATCCTTGCCCATTCCCCGGCGCAGGAGGCGACCGCGCGGGACGTGATGGCCGAGGTCGAGCGCGCCGGCATCTGGGGCGCGCCGCTGGTGACGGAACTGGTGCCCGAGGCGCGCTTCTGGCCGGCCGAACCCGAGCACCACGACTACTTCGCGCGCAACCCCTGGTCGGGCTATTGCCGTGCGGTGGTTGCGCCGAAGGTGGCGAAGTTCCGCAAGGTCTTCGCGGACCGGGTGAAGAAGCCGGCGGCCTGACGGGCGCGGCGAGGGCGGCGCCGCCCCCTCGCGGTCCCGCGCCGAGGGCCGGAAGGCCCTCGGAACCCGACGCCGCGCCACCCCGGCCGGTTGGGTGGCACGAGGGGTTGGGGAGGGCGGAGCCCTTCCCAAGAGATGCCGAGACGTTTGGGGAGGGCGGGGCCTTCCCCGTGCTGACAAGGAGAGGACGACGATGTTCACGAAGCGCCAGGCGGAGCCCGAGGAGACCTTCCCCGTCGCGAAGACCGACGCCGAATGGCGCGCCGCGCTCTCGCCCGAGGCCTTCCGCGTGCTGCGCCAGCATGGCACCGAGCGCCCGGGCACCTCGCCGCTCAATGCCGAGAAGCGCCCGGGCACCTTCACCTGCGCCGGCTGCGGCCAGCCCCTGTTCGACGCCGCGGCGAAGTTCGAGAGCGGCACGGGCTGGCCCTCCTTCTTCGCGCCGGTCGAGGGCGCGGTCGGCACGCGGTCGGACCGGTCCTTCTTCATGACGCGCACCGAGGTGCATTGCGCGCGCTGCGGCGGCCATCTCGGCCATGTCTTCCCGGACGGGCCGGCGCCCACGGGGCTGCGCTACTGCATGAACGGCGTCTCGCTCGGCTTCGATCCGGCGGGGGATTGACCGCCGCGGGAATGTAACGAGGCGTCGCTTCCCGTGGCAGTGCGCGCGCGCTTGCGATAGAACGCGGCGAGCGCCCATCCCCCCGGTCCGGGCCGCCGCCTGCCCACGGATGCCCCGCCGATGCGTCGTCGTTCGCTGCTCGCCCTTCCAGCCCTTCTGACCGGCCTCGCGCCGCCGCGCGCGGAGGCCACCGCACCGTCCGAGGGCGGCACCGTGCTCGTGCTGAATTCGCGCGACGCCACGATCGGCGTGGTCGATGCCGCCGAGATGGCCGAGACGCGCCGCATCCCGATGCTGCGCGAGCCGCATCACCTGGCCATGACGCCCGACGGGCGCGAGGTGATGGTCGCCGATTCCGGCGGCAACGAGATGTTCTACCTCGACCCCGCCACGGCCGAGGTCCGCCGGCGCGAGGCGATCGGCAACCCCTATCACCTCGGCTTCGGGCCGTCGGGGCGGGACTTCGTGATCTGCTCCCTCCGTCGCGCGCAGGTGGACATCTTCCGTTGGGACGGGCGCTCGCCCGCCCTCGCGCATCGCCTGCGAACGCCGCCCAAGCCGAGCCACCTGGCCTTCAGCCCCGACGGCGCGACGGTCTACATCACGCTGCAGGGCTCGGGCGAGATCACGGCGATCTCGGTCGCGAGCGGCGAGCCGCTCTGGACCGCGCCGGTCGGGCCGGAGCCCGCCGGCATCATGTGGCACAACGACCGGCTGCTGGTCTGCAACATGGGCTCGGACCACGTCGCGGTGATGAACCCGGCGACGCAGGAGGTCGAAAGCCGCATCCCGGTCGGCCGCGGCGCGCACACGGTCTGGCTGGCGCCCGGCGGGTCGGTCGTCTACGTCACGAGCCGGATCGACAGCCGCATCACGGTCCTGGATGCGCGGAGCCTCCGGCCGGTGCAGGCGATCGCCGTGCCCGGCGGGCCGGATTGCGTGACCTTCGACCCGCAAGGCCGCATCTGGGTCACGCAGCGCTGGATCGGCCGGATCGCGCGCGTCGACCCCGAGACCGGCTCGGTCGAGAGCATCCGCGTCGGCCGCTCCCCGCACGGCATCCTGTTCCTGCCGAAGCGCGCGTGACGGCGGGCGGAGCGCAGGGCGTCGCGCGACGGGCGGTGCTGGCGGCGGGCCTCGGCGCGGCACTCCCGGCCCGCGCCGCCTCGGGCGGCACGCTCTACCTCACCATCGACACCGGCTGGTCGCGGGAAGCCGAGGCCATCGCCGCCATGCTGCGCGAGCGCCGCATCCGCGCGACGCTGTTCGTGGCGCATGAACGTTCCTGGCGCGGTGACCGCACGCTCGATGCGTCCTGGGCGGATTTCTGGCGTGCCCGCGCGGCCGAGGGGCATGTCTTCGCGAGCCATACCTGGCGCCACTGGTATGTCGCGGCCGGGCCGGGGCCGGGGCGGATCCGCTACGCCTCCCGTGGCGGGGAGGGGGCGGAGGTGCTCGACCAGGCCGCGCTTTGCGCGGAACTGGCCCGCCCGGTCGAGGCGCTGCGCGCCATGGTGCCGGCGGCCACCGTGCTGCCGCTCTGGCGGGCACCCGGCGGCATCGTGACGGCCGAGGCGGTCGCCATGGCGCGGCGCTGCGGCCTCGCGCACCAGGGCTGGACCGCCAATGGTTTCCTGGGGGACGAACTGAACTCCGACGCGCATCCCAACGCCGCGCTGCTGCGCCGGGCGCTCGCCAATGTGCGGGACGGGGAGGTGCTGGTGATGCATTGGGGCGTGCGGTCGCGCCGCGATCCCTTCGCGGGCGTCTTCGCACCGCTGCTCGACGGGCTGCTCGCGCGCGGCTTCCGGTTCGACGTGCTGCCGCCGGCCGGCATTCCCGGGGGGCGCGCGTGATGCCCTGGACCTGGGTGGCCGATGCCTATCGCGCGATGCTGGATGCGGTGTTCGAGGGCGTGGTGCAGCCCGCGCTCTACGCGCTGGGCGCGATGGACTGGGCCGAGGACGCCTTCGACTGGACCGACTTCGCGCTGATGGGGCTGCTGCAGATCGCGCTGATCGTCGCGATCTGCCGCCCGCTCGAGGCCTGGCGCCCGGTCGAGCGGTGGGAGGATGGGCGCCAGGTGCGCACCGACATCCTCTACACCGTGATCGCGCGGCTCGGCCTGCTGCCGCTGATCGCCTTCGTGCTGCTGTTCCCGATCAGGTCCTGGATCGAGGCGACGCTGATGGCGCACGGCCTGGTCGCGCCGACGCTGGACGCGCTGATCCCGGGGCTGCGCGAGGCGCCGGCGCTGGCCTTCCTGGTCTATCTCGTGATCCTCGATTTCGGGGAATACTGGCGCCATCGCTTCCAGCATTCCGTCGGCTGGTGGTGGGCGCTGCATTCCGTCCACCACGCCCAGACCCAGATGACCTTCTGGACGGATGACCGCAACCACCTGCTGGACGACGTGATCGCGGCGCTCTGGTTCGGCGGCATCGCGCTGCTGATCGGCGTGCCGCCGGGGCAGTTCCCGCTGCTGGTGCTGGTCACCCGCGTGGCGGAGAGCCTGAGCCATGCCAATGTGCGGATCTCCTTCGGCCGGGTGGGGGAGAGGCTGTTTGTCTCGCCGCGCTTCCACCGCGCGCATCACGGCGTGCTGTCGGTCGCCGAACAGGGGCGCAACTACGCCGTGCTGCTGCCGGTCTGGGACTGGATGTTCGGCACCGCGGATTTCCGTCGCGACGTCTTTCCCCCCACGGGCGACCCGGGGGCGCCGGAGGCGCTCGCCAAGGGCGGCTGGCTGCGCCAGCAGGTGGAAGGCGCACGGCGCATGGCGGCGGCGATGGTCCGGCGCGGGACGTAGGTTCGGGGAGGAGAACCTCCGCCGTATGTTCTGCTTGAGCCGGGCTTGCGAGCCTGCCCGTGAGGCCCGAGGCGAGGGAGGCGTCGCGCGGCGCGATGCCAGCCCCGCCGGACTCGAGCACGGCCATGAGGCTGAAACAGCGCCCACCCGGGATCTCGCCGGTCGCGCAGCCGCGCCTTTCATCCTTCGACCCGCGTGACGGACCCTGCGCTCTGCCCGCGCCGACAGCCAGGCGATGACCGCGATCATGTCGTTGCGGCCCGACCGCCGGACCATCCGCGCGCGTGCGGATGGTCCGGCCGGCGCCGCCACGGCGCAGCGCCCCCCGCCGTGGCGGGCGACGCTGCTCTAGAAGATATGTTTTCCAGAGCAGGAAATCCGACCGGATGGACTCCATCTGATCGGATGTTGCTCTAGTCTTTCCGGCTGACCGGCCGCACCGGGCCGGTCCGTGGGCCTTTGGGGACAAGCGGTCATGGCGCTGGAGCGCATGGTGCTCGAAATCGGGATGGGCACCGACATTCGCGGTGCCGACTACACCAAGGCCGCCGTTCGCGCGCTGCGCGATGCGCTCTGGCACAACTCCCTGTCGATCGGCGCGGCGGTCGATCAACCCGCAGATGCCATGCAGGTCGAGGTGCTGATCGGGGTTCCAAGGCCGGACCAGGTCGACAAGGCCCAGGTGCTCGCCATCCTGCCCCATGGCACGGGCGTCGTGACCGTCGTCGAAGGAGGGCTCGAAGTCCCGAACGACGACGGCACCGGCGTGACCGTCATCGCCAATTGCTGCGCCATCGTGCGGCTCGACGTCTAGGACGCCCCGGACCATGGCCTTGAAGCGCATCATCCTGGAAATGGGCACCGGCAACGACCTGCACGGCGGGGACTACACCAAGGCGGCGCTGCGCGCGGTGCAGGATGCCCTGCACCATTCCTCCCTGGCGTTCATCCGCACGCTCGGCCTCGACATCGGCGCCATGCAGGTGGAGGTCATCATCGGCGTGCAGCGGCCCGAACAGGTGGATATCGAAGCGGTCCGCGCATCCCTGCCCTACGGGGTCGTGACGGCCAAGGCGGTCAAGGGCGGCCTGGATGTGCCGGCGGAGGGCAGCCACGACCTTGCCGTGATCGCCTCCGCCGCGATCGCGGTCCGCTTCGACCTGCCGTGAACCGTTCCGCCTGATCCTGCTCCGTCATTCCGGAACACCACCCGGACCGGCGGCGACGCCAGGGCGCATGCCCCCCTGAACCGGCGCGCGGCAGCGTGGCCTGGTGCCGGCGCGGCCCGCGCGCGGACCGGGATCGTCGGCTTCGACGGGCGGATCCGCCGAAGATCGAAGCCGCGGAGGAACCGGGGCGCGCCGCGTCGAGACACGCGCCGGCCGGCATGTCGGCTCAGGCTCCCCTACGCTCCGGCCCTTGCAGGTCGGCCAGCATCTCCTCCTCCACTGCCAGGTGCAGGCGCAGCAGCGCCTCCAGCGCGAAGATCGTGCGGCGCAGCTCGGGTGCGGTCGTGGTCCAGCGTTCGTCACGCTGCGCCAGGCGCAGCAGCGTGCCGACGCGCTCGGCCAGCCCCTCGATCTCGGCATGCATGCGGATCAGCGGTGCCATCGGGTCCTGGCCGCCGAGCCGCTCGGCCGCCGCGGGATAGAGCGCGCGCTCCTCCGCCCGCTGGTGCGGCAGCAATTCGTCGCGTAGCCGCGCCTCGACGGCGGCGAGCTCGGGCACGACCTCGGGCGTCGCGCCGATCGCCTCGCCGATGCCGCGCAGCTCATCGGCGAGCTGGCGCAGCCCTGCATGCTCGTCGTGCCGTTCCGCGAGCCCGGCCTCGGCCGGCAGGCCGTCCTGGGCGTGTTCGTCGGGGCCGGGGCGGAGCGCGGTCAGCGCATAGAGGATGGCGAAGACGTCGATCACCTCCTGCACCAGCGCGCCGGCGAGCGGCGTGAGCCAGCCGCCCGCCGCGACCGTCATGGCGATGCCCGACATGCCCATGCCGAGGCCGATGGCGCGCAGCGCGACCTGGCGGGACCGCCGCGCGATGGCGATCGCCTCCGCCGTGCGGTCCACGCGGTCGACCAGCAGCACGACGTCGCCGGCCTCGGCCGCCGCGGCGGTGCCGGCGGCGCCCATGGCGATGCCGACATCGGCCGCGGCCAGCGCGGGCGCGTCGTTCACGCCGTCGCCGACCATGGCGGTGGGGGCCTTCGCGGCCTCGCTCCGCACGCGCGCGATCTTGTCGGCCGGGGACTGGTTCGCGAACACCTCGTCGAGGCGGAGCGCGCGGCCGAGCGGCGCGGCGGCCGCGGCGCGGTCCCCCGTGACCAGCACGATGCGCCGCACGCCGAGCGCACGCAGGCGCCGCACCGCGCGCGGCGCTTCCCGCCGTACGCCGTCCGCCAGCATGAAGGCCGCCGCCACGCGCCCGTCGACCGCGAGCCAGGCGATGGAGCCTGCCGCAGCGACCACCTCCGCCGTCAGGGCGAAGCCGTTGCTCGGATCGATGCCGGCGGCGTGCAGGAAGCCCTCGGCGCCGAGCATGACCGCGCGGCCCTCGACCATGCCGCTGACGCCGCCCCCCGCGACCTCGGCGACCGTCTCCGGCACGGGCAGGGCCAGGCCGCGCCGCCCGGCCGCCGCGACCAGCGCGGCCGAGGCCGGATGCGTCGAGCCCTGGGCGAGCGCGGCGGCGAGGCGCAGCGCCTCCTCCCGCCCCAGCAGCGGGTCGGCGTCGATCGCTGCGAGCCGCGGGCGACCTGGCGTCAGCGTGCCGGTCTTGTCGAACAGCACGGTGCGGATGCGCGCGAGGCGCTCGAGCGCGCCGCCGCCCTTGATGACGATGCCGCGCCGCGCGGCGCGCCCGATCCCGGCGACCAGTGCGACCGGCGCGGCGAGGATGAGCGGGCAGGGGGTGGCGACGACGAGAACGGCCAGTGCGCGCACCGGGTCGCCCGTGGCCAGCCAGGCGCCGCCCGCCAGCAGCGCCGTGAAGGTGATGAAGCCGACGGCCCATTGGTCGGCCAGGCGCGCGAGCGGCGCGCGCGAGGCGGCGGCGTCCTGCGCCAGGCGGATGATCGCGGCGTAGGTGCTGGCGCCCGCATCGCGTACGGCACGCAGGCGGAAGGCGGCGCCGGCATTGACGCCGCCGCTGCGCAGCGCGTCGCCGCGATGGAAGGCGTTCGGCAGCGGCTCCCCGGTCAGCGCGCTTTCGTCGAGCGTCGCGCCGTCATCCTCGAGCGTGCCGTCGGCGGGCACGGTCTCGCCGGCGCGCACCAGCAGCAGGTCGCCGGGGCGGATCTCGGCGACGTCGATCTCGGCGACGGTGCCGTCCTCGAGCCGCGCTGCGCGGCGCGGCGCGCGGGCGATGAGGTCGGTCAGCGCGCGGGTGGCGCGGCCCTCGGCCCAGGCCTCGAGCGCCTCCCCGCCCGCGACCATCAGGGCGATGACGGCGGCGGCGGCGGTCTCCTCCAGCGCGACGGCGCCGAGAATGGCGAACAGCGCGACGGCATCGACCCCGAGCCGCCCGCCCATCAGCGAGCGCACGAGGCCGAGGCCAACATGCGCCGCGACCGGCAGCGCGGCGGCGGACCAGAGCCAGGGCGCGGCCTCCGGGTGGCCGAGCAACGTCGCGGCGACACCGGCCAGGAGGCCGAGGATCACCCACGCGAGCAGGAGGTAGCGGCGCATGGCGCCAAGGATGCCGCAGGTGGCGCGCCCGCGGCTTGCCCGAAATCAAGGGGCGCGGAGGAATCGCGCGCACATTCGGGGCGCGCGCAGGACGCGCATGTTGATCAGGGCGCGCGCAGGAAGCGCATGTCGATCATGGCGCGCGCAGGAAGCGCGCGACGGCGGCGTCGATCGCCGGGCCCGGATCCTCGGGCGTCGGCAGCCGATAGATGAAGCGGCGGATGCCGATGTAGACGATGCCGCCATGCAGGTTCCAGAGGTCCTCCATCCCCGGCGCATGGCCGGTCGCGGCGGCGATCTCCTGGCCCATCGGCGCCAGCAGCCGCTCGCCCACATGGCCGAGGTAGCGGCGGTTCAGCGCATCCCCCGCGAGGCCCGCCCACATGAAGATCCGCATCCATTCGTAGGTGAAGATCGCCGCCGTGTACTGGCGGTAGAAGCGGCAGAGGCGCGCATGGAGGGGCATGCGGCGGTCGCGCAATTCGTCCAGCCAGCGGGGGTCGAGCCGGCCGAGGTAGACGCGCTCGAACACCGCCTCCGTCAGTTCGGCCTTGCTCGCGAAATACTTGTAGAGCAGCGCCTGCGTGACGCCCGCCCGGCGCGCGAGGTCGCGCGTTGTGCCGGCGAAGCCGACCTCGGCGAACCAGGCGACGGCGGCCGCCAGGATCTGTTCGCGCCGCGCCTCGGGCTCCAGGCGGCGGCGCCGTGGGACGACGGTTCCGTCCAGGGCGGGCATGCCTCCGGTCCTCCTGCTTGACACGATCATGGCCTTAGGTGATCAAACGATCAACAACTGGCGGCCCCGGCAAGGGCGTCGCAAGGGAGACGTTCCGGATGAAGTGGCCGGCGATTGGATACGTGCGGGCGGACAGCCTCGACGATCTCTGGCGCATTCAGGCGGAGCACGGCGCGGCCGCGCAGGTGCTGGCCGGCGGGCAGACGCTGCTCGCGACGCTGGCCTTCCGCCTGTCGGACCCGAAGCTGCTCGTGGACATCACGCGCATCGCGGCGCTGCGGGGCGTGGAGCTGCAGGGCGGCGTGCTGCGGATCGGCGCGCTGACACGCCATGCGGAGCTCGCGCGGGACGGCCTGGTCGCGGCGCATGCGCCCCTGCTGGCCGAGGCCGCGCCGCTGATCGCGCATCCGGCCATCCGCAACCGCGGCACGATCGGCGGCAGCCTCGCCTATGCGGATCCGGCGGCGGAATTGCCGGCCTGCGTCGTGGCGCTCGGCGCGACCATCGTGACCGCCTCGGCCGCGGGCGGGCGGCGCATTCCGGCGGCGGCGTTCTTCACCGGATTGCTGGAGACGGCGCTGGAGCCCGGCGAGATCATCGCCGCGGTGGAGGTGCCGGTCGCGACGCAGGCGACGCGGAGCGCCATCCGCGAGGTGGCGCGACGGTCCGGCGACTACGCCATGGCGGGGCTCGCCGCCTCGCTGGAGATGGACGGGGCGCGCGTGGGCGCGGCGCGGCTCGTGTTCTTCGGCGTCGGCGCCGGGCCCGTGCTGGCGGCGCGCGCGGGCGCCGCGCTGCAAGGGCGCGTGCTGGACGGCGCAGCGGTCGCCGCCGCGCAGGCTTCGCTGGCGCAGGACCTCGACCCGCCGGCCGACATGCATGGCCCGCCCGAGATGAAGCGGCACCTGGCGCGCGTGCTGGTGCAGCGCGTCCTGGCCGGGTTCCAGCCCGAAACGGAGGCCGCGGCATGAGCGCGCGCGTGGAGATCACCCTGACCGTGAACGGGGAACGCGTGACGCGCAGCGTCGAGGCGCGGCGACATTTGATCGACTTCCTCCGCCTCGACCTCGGCCTGACGGGATCGCATGCGGGCTGCGAGCATGGCGTTTGCGGCGCCTGCACGGTGCGTGTCGATGGCGAGATCGTCCGCGGCTGCCTGGTGCTGGCCGCGGCGCTCGACGGCGCCGAGGTCACGACCATCGAAGGCCTGACCGACAGCGGGGAGGTGGCGGACCTGCAGGACGCCTTCGTCGCCCGCAACGCGGCGCAATGCGGCTTCTGCTCCCCGGGGATGGTGATGGCGGCGGCCGACATCCTGCGGCACCATCCGGGGGCGACGCGGGCGGAGATCCGGGAGCACCTGTCGGGCAACTACTGCCGCTGCACCGGATACCAGTCCATCGTGGACGCGGTCGAAGGCACGCTGAAGGCGCGGGAGGGCACGCGATGAACGAGATCCCGACGCCCGGCAGCATCGGCCTGTCGCGGGAGGACCTGCCGAATTCCTACATCGGCCGGTCCGTGCCGCGGCCGAACGTGCCGAAGCTGGTGCAGGGGCGCGCGACCTACACCGACGACGTGGTGCTGCCGCGCATGCTGCACGCGGCCTTCCTGCGCAGCCCGCACGCGCATGCGCGGATCGTGTCTATGGATGCGAAGGCGGCGCTGCGCGTGCCGGGCGTGGTGCGCGTCTTCACCGGCGCCGACCTCGCCAAGGTGTGCGATCCCTGGGTCGCGGTGCTGGCGCATCTCAAGGGCATGAAGTCGGCGCCGCAATACCCGCTGCCGCTCGATCGCGCGACCTGGCAGGGGGAGCCGCTGGTCGCGGTGGTCGCCGACAGCCGCGCGGCCGCCGAGGACGGCGTGGCGGCACTGGAGGCGGAATTCGAGCCGCTGCCCGCGCAGCTCGACATGGAGACGGCGCTGGCGCCGGGCGCGGTGGTGATCCACCCCGAGCTCGGCGACAACCTGGTGTTCCAGCGCACGGCCCTGCAGGGCGATGTCGATGCCGCCTTCGCCGCCGCCCACAAGGTGGTGGAGGCGACCTTCGTCACCGCGCGCCACACCGGCGTGACGCTGGAGCCGCGCTCGATCATCGCGGACTATAACCGCGCCGACGACACGCTCACGGTCCACCACTCGACGCAGGCGCCGCACATGATGCAGGGCGTCTTCGCGCAGCAATTGCGGATGGAGGAAGGCCGTGTCCGCGTCATCTGCAAGGATGTCGGCGGGTCCTTCGGCATCAAGGTGCATGTCTATCCGGACGAGGTGGCCGTCGCCGCCATGTCGCGCATCCTGGGCCGGCCGGTGAAGTTCGTGGCCGACCGCTTCGAGAGCTTCGCCAGCGATATCCATGCGCGCGACCACCGCATCAAGGGCCGGATCGCGGTGGATGCGGATGGCAGGATCCTCGGCTTCGACATCGACGACCTGACCGGGATCGGGCCCTATTCGGTCTATCCGCGCACCAGCGCGGTGGAGGGGAACCAGGTGGTGAACCTCTGCGGCGGGCCCTACGATTTCGCGGCCTATCGCTGCACGACGACCGTGGTGCTGCAGAACAAGGTGCCGACCTGCCAGTACCGCGCGGTCGGGCATCCGATCGCGACGGCGGTGACGGAAGGGCTGGTCGATATGGCCGCGCAGGCGATCGGCATGGACCCGGTCGATCTGCGCCGGCGGAACCTGGTGCGCGACGACGCCTATCCCTTCACCTCCCCGGCCGGGATGAAGTTCGAGGGGCTGTCGCACCATGCGTCGCTGGACAGGCTGCTCGAGATGGTGCCGGTCGCGCGCATCCGCGCCGACCAGGAGGCACAGCGCAGGCGCGGCGTATATCGCGGCCTCGGCATCGCGGCCTTCATCGAGCTGACCAACCCGTCCCCCTTCATGTACGGCATCGGCGGCGCGCGCATCTCGGCGCAGGATGGTGCCACGGTGCGGATGGATCCGGACGGGTCGGTGGTGGTGGCCTCCGGCGTTACGGAGCAGGGGCAGGGGACGGAGGCGATCCTCGCGCAGATCGTGGCGCATGGCGTCGGCGTGCCGGTCGGCAAGGTGCGCGTCGTGACGGGCGACACGCAGAACACCCCCTATGGCGGCGGCACCTGGGCCTGCCGCGGCGCGGGAATCGGCGGCGAGGCCGCGCTGCAATCGGCGATCGCGCTGAAGGAGCAGATCCTGAGCGTCGCCGGCACCATGCTGCAGGCCGCACCGGCCAGCCTCGACATCGTGATGGGCGAGGTGGTGGACCGCGCGACCGGCACGCCGCGCATCAGCCTCGGCGAGATCGGGCGCATCGTCTATTTCCGCGGCGACACGCTGCCCAAGGACATCGCCCGCGAATTCGTCCAGACGCGGCACTTCATCACCAAGGACTATCCCTTCGCCTTCACCAACGGCATCCAGGCCTGCTGGGTCGAGGTCGACACCGCGACCGGCATGGTGCGGGTGCTGGAGCACTGGTGCGTCGAGGATTGCGGGCGCGTCATCAACCCGCTGCTGGTGGACGAACAGGTGCGCGGCGGCATCGTGCAGGGCCTGGGCGGCGCGCTGTACGAGCACTGCGTCTACGACGACCAGGGCAACCTGCTGACCACCACCATGGCGGACTACCTGGTGCCGATGTCGGCCGAGATGCCGGACATCCATGTCGGCCATGTCGAGACGCCGACGAAGGAAAGCCTGCTCGGCGCCAAGGGCGCGGGGGAGGCGGGCACGGCCGGCGCGCCCGGCGCGCTGATGAACGCGATCAACGACGCGCTGCGGCCGCTCGGTGCCGTCGTGACGGAAATGCCCTTCACCCCGGCCCGCATCCTGCGCGCGCTCGGCACAATCTGACGCGAACCCTGGGAGGAACGACAAACATGACCATCCAACGCCGCAGCCTGATCGCGGGTGCGTCCGCGCTGCCGCTGGTATCCGTCCACGCGCAGGCGCAGTCCACGCTCAACATCACCATCGCCTCCAGCCACCCGGTCGCGGTGTTCTGGGTGGCGATGATGAAGAACGTGTTCCAGCCGGAGGTCGACAAGCTGCTGCGCGACAACGGCAACACGCACCGCATCAACTGGCGGGAAGCCTATGGCGGCACGCTCTATCGCTTCCAGGACACGATGGAGGCGGTGCGCGACAACATCACCGACATCGGCTACGTCGGCACGCTCTGGGAAGGCAGCACCATGCCGCTCCAGAACGTCACCTACTTCACGCCCTTCGCGACCGGCGACCACGGCGTCGTGGCCAACGCCTTCGAGCGCATGAACGAGACGGTGCCCGCCATCCGGCAGAACTGGGAGGGGCTGAACATGGTCCCCTTCACCTCCTACATCACGGACAGCTACCACCTCTGGACCACCTTCCCGATCCGCTCGGTGGACGACCTGCGGAACCGCAAGATCGCGGCGCCCGGCACCAGCGCGAACTGGCTGCAGGGCACGGGTGCGACGCCCGTCGATGGCGCGCTGACCACCTACTACACCGACACCCAGACCGGCGTGATCGAGGGTGCGCTGTCCTTCTTCGTGGGCATCCTGCCGACGCGGCTCTATGAGATCGCGAAGTACATCACCAAGGTGGACATCGGCGCGATGTACGTGGGCGGCATCGCCGCCAACCGGCAGCGTTACGCCCGGTGGCCGGAGGCGGTGCGCCAGGCCATGGTCACGGCCGGCAAGACCACGACGCAGAAGCACGTCGAGGACGTCTCGCAGCGCATCGCCTCGGCGGAGCGCGAGATGGTGGCCAAGGGCGCCGTCGTCTCGACCCTGCCGGCGGCCGAGCGCGCGCGCTGGATCTCCGGCCTGCCCAACATCGCCAAGACCTGGGTGGACAGCTCCGGCCCGGCGGCGCCCGAGGTGCTGCGCGCCTATTTCGCCGCCATCCGCGCCGCGGGCCAGACGCCGGGCCGCAACTGGGACCAGGAGGTCTGACCGGACCGGAAGGGCGCCGCCATGGCTGACGACATCGACCTGGCGGCGCTCGACGCCGAGGAGCCCGCGCAGGGCTTCGACCCCGTGCGGATGCTGCTCGACGGCCTGGCCGCCGTCGGCACCATCTGGACCTTCGGGCTCATGCTGCTGATCTGCGCCGACGTGGTCGGGCGGTCCTTCCTGAACGCGCCGATCACCGGCGTGGCCGAGATCGCCGCCCATTCGGTCGTCGGCATCGTGTTCCTGCAGATCGGCGCGACCATCTATCATCGCCGCATGACGCGGGCGGATTTCCT
This sequence comes from Roseomonas sp. HF4, assembly GCF_005222755.1. Taxonomy (GTDB): domain Bacteria; phylum Pseudomonadota; class Alphaproteobacteria; order Acetobacterales; family Acetobacteraceae; genus Neoroseomonas. The sequence continues at coordinate 547,382 of NZ_STGD01000001.1, read as the reverse complement.
GATCGACCGCGTCACGCGCGCCGCGCCCCGGATCGGCGGGGCGATCGAGACGCTGTTCCTCGTGATCGGTGCGCTCGCCATGGCGTTCATCGCCCAGGCGGGCTGGCCGGGCCTGTGGAACTCGATCGACCTCCGGGAATTCTTCGGCGTGCAGGGTGTCTTCACCATCCCGACCTGGCCGTTCCGCGCGCTGATCGTGCTGGGCGGCGCGGCGGGCGCGCTGGCCTACGGGGTGCTGGCGCTGGGGCAGGCGCGCCGCCTGCTCCTCGGCCGGCCGGGCTGACCGGCATGGACGAGATCACCCTCGGCTTCACGCTGGTCGGCGCCATGGTGGCGCTGATCCTGGTCGGGCTGCCGATCGGCGTCACGCTGATCGCCTCCGCCGCGGTCGGCGTCTGGCTGATCCGCGACAACCCCGACCTCGCCTTCCGCTTCACCGCGATGGCGACCTATTCCGGCATCCAGGACTATCTGTTCGCGACGATCCCGCTGTTCGTGCTGATGGGGCTGCTGGTCAGCATCTCCAATGTCGGCAAGGACACCTTCGAGGTCGCGCAGGCCATGATGCGCCGGGTGCGCGGCGGGCTCGGCATGGCGACGGTCGGCGCCAACGCCATCTTCGCGGCGGTGACCGGCGTCTCGATCGCCTCGGCCGCCGTGTTCACCAAGGTGGCCGTGCCCGAGATGACGCGCCACGGCTACACCGCGCGCTTCGCCACCGGCACCGTGGCGGGGTCGTCCATCCTCGGCATGATGATCCCGCCCTCGCTGCTCATGATCGTCTACGGCGTGCTGGCCGAGGTCTCGATCGGGCAGATGTTCATCGCCGGCATCATCCCGGGGCTGATCCTCGCGGTCGGCTTCGCGGCGATGATCTTCCTGATGGCGACCTTCGCGCCGCGCTTCGTCTACGACGACCAGGCGGCGGCGCTGCAGGTCAGCGAGCGCATCATGCCGGCGCGCGAGATGGTCGTGAAGGCGGTGCCGATCCTGCTGCTGGTCGCGCTCATCCTGGGCGGGCTCTATGGCGGCATCTTCACGCCGACCGAGGCCGGCGCGGTCGGCGCGGCGGGCGCGCTGCTGATCGCGCTCGCGCGGCGGCGCCTGTCCTGGTCGCGCTTCTGGCGCGTGCTGAAGGAGACCGGCCTGGTCTCGGCCGCCATCCTGTTCCTGCTGATCGCGGCCGGGCTCTATTCCCGGATGCTGTCCATGGCCGGGGTGCCGCAGGCGATCGGCGACCTGGTCGAGCAGCTCGGCCTCGGGCCCTACGGCTTCCTCGCGGCCTTCCTCGCGATCATCCTGCTGATGGGCATGATCCTGGACAGCACCTCGATCCTGCTGATCATGGTGCCGATCGGCGTGCCGATCGCCCAGGCGATGGGCTTCGACCTCATCCATTTCGGCATCGTCGTCATCATCGCGGTCGAGATGGGGCTGCTCACGCCGCCCTTCGGCATCTCGGTCTTCACGGTGAAGACGACGCTGGCCGACCCGCGCATCGGCATCGAGACCATTTTCGCCGGCGCGCTGCCCTATGTGGCGGTGATGGGCCTCTCGCTCGTGCTGATCGCGCTGGTGCCCGAGATCGCGACCATCCTCGTGCGCTGATCAGCCGGCCAGCGGCCGCAGCGCGAAATCATAGGTGAGCGAGCGCCACGGCGTGTCCATGACCCGCCCGTCCGGCGCCGTGCCGGGCGGGTTCTGCTCGAAGGCACGGACCAGCGCCTCCTTCACGCCGAACACCGCGTCGCTGTCGAGGTAGGGATCGCCGTCGGCGAACACATGCGTCACCAGCGTCTCGTGCCCGGGCGCCGAGATCATGAAGTGGATGTGCGCCGGACGCATCGGATGCCGGCCGGTCGCCTTCAGCATCTCGCCGACCGGCCCGTCGGTCGGCACGGGATAGGCGGAGGGCACGACGGTCCAGAAGTGGAAGCGCCCCTCGGCATCGGCCTCGAAGCGCGCGCGCAGTTCCGGCGCCTCGCCCACCGGCCGCTGCACGTCGTAGAAGCCCTCGGCGTCCGACTGCCAGACATCCACGATGGCGCCGGGGAGCGGCCCGCCGCCGGCCGCGGCGATGCGGCCCGAGACGTGCAGGCGGTCGCCCGGCGCCCTGGCCGCGAGTTCCGTGCCGAGCGGCAGCACCGGCGGATTCTCGACATAGAAGGGCCCGAGCACCGTGGTCGGCGTCGCGCCCGCCGCGACGCGGTGGTTGATGGCGTCGACCAGCATCGAGACGCCGAGCGTATCCGACAGCAGGATGAATTCCTGGCGCCTGTCGTCGCATTTCTGGCCGGTGCGGGTCAGGAAGTCGATCGCCGTCTGCCATTCCTCGAAGCTCGGCTCGATGTCGCGCACGAAGGCGTGCAGGTGCCCGACCAGCGCCTGCATCACCTGCCGGAGCCGCGGGTCGGGCGTCTCGCCGAAGCGTCGGATCACGGCCTCGGTCAGGCTGGCCTCGTCGAATTCGCGCATGGCGGCTCCCTCCTGCGGTCCCCGCGCGGACTGTGCCGCAGCCCGCTGCGCGGCGGAAGCGGGCCGTCGGGGCTTCGCAGCGCGGCCGCCCCCGGCCTATCCTCGGCAAGGATCGAGAGAGCAAGATGCCCGCGGACAGACCGACGCGATTGCTGCTGACCGTGCTGGCCGCGATGTTCCTGCAACAGACCTTCGCGACGATCGGGCGCACCATGCCGCCCATCATCGCGCCGGCGATCCTCCAGGACCTGGTGCTCGACCCGGCCTGGCTCGGCGTCTATGTCGGCGCGGCGGCGCTGGCTGCGCTGCTGTTCCAGCTCGGCTGCGGGTCCTTCATCCTGCGCTACGGCGCGATGCGCATGAGCCAGGTGGCGCTCGTGCTGCTCGGCGCTGGCCTGGCGCTCGCGACCGCGGGGCCCTTGCTGCTTCTCCTGGTCTCGGGCGTGATCGGCGGCGGCGCGGCGGCGATGTCGACGCCGGCGAGCTCCCACCTGCTCGGCCGCTATGCGCCGCCGCGGCAGGCGCCGCTCGTGTTCTCCATCAAGCAGACCGCGGTGCCGGCCGGGCTGCTGGTGGCGGGCATCCTGGGGCCGTGGCTGACGGGCTTTGCCGGCTGGCGCGGCACCATGATCGTGGCGGGCCTCGCCTGCATCGTCTTCGCGCTGATGCTGGAGCCGCTGCGCGCCGAGTTCGACGCCGACCGCGTGCCGACGCAGTCCTTCCGGCTGTCGGATTTCCACACCACCGTCGCGGCCGTGCTGAAGGCGGCGGACCTGCGGCGGCTCTCCTTCGCCTGCTTCGCCTTCAACGGTCTGCAGACGGTCTTCACCTCCTATTTCGTCGTGGTGCTGGTCGAGCTCGGCCACGGGCTGGCGGCGGCGGGGCTGGTGTTCTCGGTGGCGATGGTGATCGCGGTGCCGGGGCGCATCTTCTGGGGCTGGCTCGGCAGCGGGCGGGTCGATCCCTCGGTCGTGATGTGCTGGCTGGCGCTCGGCATGGCGGGGGGCACGGCGCTGATGGGCCTGCTCGGCCCGTCCTGGCCGCTGGTGCTGATCGGCCTGGTCGCGACGGTACTGAGCGCCACGGTGATGTCCTGGCACGGCGTGCTGCTGTCCGAGGCGGCGCGGCTGGCGCCCGCCGGGCAGCGTGGCGCGGCGACCGGGGGCGTGCTGTCATTCGGGCAGCTGGGCGGCCTGCTGCTGCCGCTGCTGTATTCGGGCCTGCTGGTGCTGACGGGCAGCCACGGCGCCGGCTTCGCCGCCTGCGGCCTGCCGGCGCTGGTGGTGGGCATCGTGCTGCTACGCGCGACGCGCAACCTGCGCGCGACAGGCAACGAGGGAGAGAACCGATGACCGACGGCTTCGCGCTGGGCGAGGTGACGATCCAGCGGATCGTCGAGGAGGAGGCGCCGCTCTTCGACCCCTTCACCTTCCTGCCCACGCTCACGAAGGACGTGCTGGAGGAGAACCGCGCCTGGCTCGAGCCCGCGGCGCTCGACCCCGTCACGGGCAAGCTCATCCTCTGCATCCAGTCCTGGGTGGTGCGCACGCGCCACCACACCATCCTGGTCGACACCTGCGTCGGCAACGACAAGGAACGCCCGGACCGCCCCTTCTGGCACCGCCTGCGCGGGGAGGCCTACATGCGCGGCCTGGCGCGGCTCGGCCTGACGGTCGCCGACATCGACGTAGTGATGTGCACCCACATGCATGTCGACCATGTCGGCTGGAACACGCGGCTCGAGAACGGGCGCTGGGTGCCGACCTTCCCGAAGGCGCGCTATGTCTTCTCGGCCGGCGAATACGCCCATTGGGCGGCCGAGAACGCGCGCGCTCCGGTGCTGCCCTTCGCCGATTCCGTGCTGCCCATCGTCGAGGCCGGGCGGGCCGACCTGGTCTCCGACGACCACGCGATCGCGGACGACATTCGCCTGGAAGCCACGCCCGGGCACACGCCGCACCATGTCGCGCTGCGCGTCGGGCGCGGCGACACGCAGGCGCTGTTCACCGGCGACCTGATCCATTCGCCGCTGCAGGCGCGCTATCCGGAGATGTCGATGCGCGCGGATTTCGCCCCGGCGCTGGCCGCGCGGACGCGCCGGCACGTGCTGGAATGCGCCTGCGAGGCGCGCACGCTGCTCTGCCTCGCGCATTTCCCTTCGCCGTCCACGGCGCGCCTGTCGCGCTGGGGCAACGGCTTTCGCGCGGATGCCGTGGGCTGACGCAGCCTTCGCCGCCTCCAGGACAAGGAAGAGACACCGTGGAGCACGTCACCGTCGCCGACGAAGGCCCGATCCGCATCGTCGCGCTGAACAACCCGGCCAAGGGCAACGCCATCAGCAAGCCGATGGCCGAGGCCGTGCAGGCGGCGATGGCGGAGTTCGACCGGCGCGACGACCTGCGCGTCGCGATCCTGACCGCGACGGGCACGCGCGCCTTTACCTTCGGCGCCGATGTTGCGGACCCGCCGGAGCTCTGGCGCGCGGTGCCGACCGTGGGCTTCCGCCCGCTCAAGCCCGTGATCTGCGCGGTGGAGGGCTGGTGCGTCGGCGGCGGCATCGTGCTCGCCATGATGTGCGACCTGATGGTCTGCGGATCGACCGCGAAGTTCTACTACCCCGAGGCGAAGCTCGGCCTGACCGGCGGCATGATCAGCGGCCTGGTCAGCCGCATCCCGCACAAGGTCGCGATGGAGATCATGCTGCTGTGCCGCACCGTGGATGCGCAGCGCGCCGAGCGCATCGGCCTGGTGAACGAGGTGGTGCCGGAAGGGGAGGCGCTGGCGACGGCGAAGGGCTGGGCGCTCGACCTCGCGGGCATGGCACCGATGGTGCTGCACGAGATCAAGCGCATGGTGACCGAGGAGATCCTGCCGCGCGGCCCGTCCGAGCAGATGGCGATCCACGGCCAGCGCATGGCCGCGATCCGGGGCTCGGCCGACTTCGCCGAGGGCAAGGCCGCCTTCCGCGAGAAGCGCGCGCCGCGCTTCGAGGGGCGCTGAGCCGTGCCGGGGCCGCTCGAGGGCCTGCGCGTCGTCGAGGTCGCAGGCATCGGCCCCGGGCCCTTCTGCTGCATGATGCTGGCCGACCTCGGTGCCGAGGTGCTGCGGATCGACCGGCAGGACGGCGCGCCGGGCGGGAACCCGGAGGACGTGCTCGGGCGCGGGCGGCGCAGCGTGGCGCTCGACCTGAAGCGGCCGGAAGCGGTCGAGGCCGCGCTCGCGCTCGTGGCGCGGGCCGACGTTCTGGTCGAGGGCTTCCGCCCCGGCGTGATGGAGCGCCTCGGCCTCGGTCCCGAGGCGTGCCACGCGCGCAACCCGCGCCTGGTGTACGGGCGCATGACGGGCTGGGGGCAGGAGGGGCCGCTGGCACCCGTCGCGGGCCACGACATCACCTACATCGCGCTGACCGGCGCGCTCTGGTCCATGGGGCGCGCAGGCCAGCGCCCGGTGCCGCCGCTCAACCTGGTGGGCGATTTCGGCGGCGGCGGCATGCTGCTGGCGTTCGGCATCATGGCGGCGGTCTTCGAGGCCGGGCGCAGTGGCCGCGGCCAGGTCGTGGACGCCGCGATGACGGACGGCTCCGCCACGCTGATGGGCGCCTTCTACGGCCTGCTGGCGCAGGGGCGCTGGCGCAATGCGCGGGAGGCGAACCTGCTGGACGGCGCCTGCCCCTACTACGACACCTACGATTGCGCGGACGGGAAGTTCGTCGCCGTGGGCGCGCTGGAGCCGCAGTTCTTCGCGCTGCTGCTGCAGGGCCTCGGCCTTGACCCCGCAGGCTACGCCGACCGCACGGACCCCGCGCGCTGGCCCGCGATCCGGGCGGAGTTCGCCGAGGTCTTCCGCCGCCACCCGCGCGACCACTGGGCGCGCGTGTTCGCGGGCGGCGATGCCTGCGTCGCGCCGGTGCTCGACCTCGAGGAAGCGCCGCGGCATCCGCACAACGCCGCGCGCGGCACCTTCTTCCGACGCGGGGAGGGCGCGCAGCCGGCGCCGAGCCCGCGCTTCTCCCGCACAGCGCCGGCCGAGCCGCGCCCGGCGCCGCGGCGCGGCGCCGACGGCGCGCAGGCGCTGCTGGACTGGGGCCTGACGACGGAGGCGGCCGCGGCGGCCATGTCCGGCTGACAAGGCCGCGCGGCGCGGTCTAGGCTCCCGCCACAGGACCGAGGACACGCCCATGGACACGAACGCCCCGCGCCCCGCCGGCGCGCGCAGGGTCTACACCGCCGAGCACGAGATGTTCCGCACCCAGGTGCGCCGCTTCTTCGAACGCGAGATCGTGCCCCATCACCGCGACTGGGAACGCGCCGGCATCGTCCCGCGCGAGGTCTGGCTGAAGGCAGGCGCGGAGGGCATCCTCTGCCCCATGCTGGCCGAGGAATGGGGTGGCGCGGGCGCCGATTTCGGCTACTCCGCCGTCATCATGGAGGAGATCGGCCGGACGAATGCGACCGGCGTGGGCTTCCCGCTGCATTCCGACATCGTCGTGCCCTACATCGAGGAATTCGCGGCCCCCGAGAAGAAGCGCGAATGGCTGCCGCGCATGGCGCGCGGCGAGATCATCACCGCCATCGCCATGACCGAGCCCGGCATGGGCTCCGACCTCAAGGCGGTGAAGACCCATGCGCGGCGCGACGGGTCGGACTGGGTGATCAACGGGTCCAAGACCTTCATCAGCAACGGGCAGAATTGCGGCCTCGTCGTCGTGGTCTGCAAGACCGATCCCGGCGCGGGGCGCCGCGGCATCAGCCTGATCTGCGTCGAGGAAGGGACGAAGGGCTTCGCCAAGGGTCGCAACCTCGAGAAGATCGGCATGCACGCCGCCGACACCTCGGAACTGTTCTTCGACGATGTGCGCGTGCCGGCCGGGAACCTGCTCGGCGAGGAGAATGCCGGCTTCTCCTACCTCATCAGGAACCTGCCGCAGGAGCGCCTGGTGATCGCGATCCGCGCCGCGGCGTCCATGGAGGCGATGCTCGAGCGCACCATCGACTATGCCAAGGGCCGCACCGCCTTCGGGCAGACGGTGTTCGACTTCCAGCACAACCGCTTCAAGCTGGCGGAGCTCAAGGCGCAGTCCGTCATGTTCCGCGCCTTCGCCGACCAGTGCCTGGCGCTGCACATGGATGGCGGGCTGTCGATCGAGATGGCGGCGATGGCGAAGCTGATGGGTACCGAGATGCAGAACCGCCTGCTCGACGACTGCCTGCAGATGCATGGCGGCAACGGCTACATGGCGGATTACGAGATCGGCCGCGCCTGGGCCGATGCGCGGGTCGGGCGGATCTACGGGGGAAGCTCCGAGATCATGAAGGAAATCATCGCCCGCACGCTGTAGCCTGTGGGCAGGACCAACCGGGAGGACAATGAATGAACGACATCACCCGCCGCGGCGCACTCGGCGCCGCGCTCGCCGTGCCTTTCGTGAAGGGGGCCGCGGCGCAGGAGCGGTTCCCGAACAAGCCGATCACGATCTACGTGCCATTCCCCGCTGGCGGCGCCACCGATGTCCAGATGCGCTCCTTCGCCGAGGCCGCGACACGGCACCTGGGCCAGACCGTGCTGGTCGAGAACCGGCCGGGCGCGGGCAGCACGCTCGGCGCCGCGGCGGTCGCGCGCGCCAGGCCCGACGGCTACACGGTCAGCCAGATGACGCTGCCCGCGCTCCGTCTGCCGCACATGCAGCGCATGCCCTACGACGTGACCAAGGACTTCACGCCGATCATCCACCTGACGGGCTACCTCTTCGCCGTGACGGTGCGGAACGAAAGCCCCTACCGCAGCTGGGCCGACCTGGTGGCGGATGCGCGCCGGCGGCCGGGCGAGGTGCGCATCGGCAATACCGGCGCCAACGGCACGCCGCATTTGACGCTGGTCGACCTCGCCGCGCGCGAGCGGATCGAGGTGGTGCACGTCCCCTATCGCGGCGAGGGCGACCTGACGCCCGCGCTGCTCGGCGGCCATATCGAAGCAGGTGGCAGCGGCTCGGGCGTCGGTCAGCTGGTGGACGACGGCAAGCTCCGCTTCCTGAACGTCTGGTCGCGCGAACGTTCGCCGCGCTGGCCGAACGTGCCGACCCTGCGCGAGCTGGGCTACCAGGACATGGTCGTCACCTCGCCCTATGGGCTGGTCGGACCCGCCGGCCTGCCGCCCGACGTGCTGCGCACGCTGCATGACGGCTTCCGGGCCGCGCTGCACGACCCCGCGCATATCGCGACGCTGCGCCGGCTCGACCAGCCGCTGGAATACCTGAACAGCGAGGACTACGCGCGCAACATGCTCGAAGTGTACGAGCAGGAGCGCCAGCGCGTGGAGCGCCTCGGCCTCAGGACGGGCTGAGGCTGAAGCTACGGGGGAGGAGAACCTCCCCCGCCCCCCCTCCCTTCTTTGGCACTCGGCACCGGACCTCGGAGGTGGGGCGCCAGGTCGCAACGAAGGTTGAGGGGGGTCTGGGGGGAGAAGTTCTCTTCTCCCCCCACGCTGCGCGCCGATCAGGGACGCGCCGTATCGCCCGTGCCCGCCGGCGCCAGGTAGCGTTCCTTGAGGATCCTGCGCAGCAGCTTGCCGGCCTCGCTGCGCGGGAGCTCGTCCGCGAATTCGTAGCTCCGCGGGCGCTTGGGCCCGGCCAGGTGCTCGCGGCAGCGCGCGTCCAGCGCTTCCCGCAGCGCCGCCGTTTCGGTTGCGTCGCGCGGCACGATCACGGCATGGACCTGCTCGCCCAGATCCTCGTTCGGGACACCGACGACGGCGGCTTCCGCAACGCCGGGCTGCTGCACCAGCACTGCCTCCACCTCGGCCGGATACACGTTCACGCCGCCGGTCAGGATCAGGTCCGCGCGGCGGTCCGAGAGGAACAGCCACCCGTCCTCGTCCACCCAGCCGAGGTCGCCGAGCGTCGCCCAGCCGCGCGGATCGTAGGCCGCGGCGGTCTTCTCCGGCGCGTTGTGGTAGGCGAAGCGCGGCGCGCCCTCGAAGAAGATGCGGCCGACCTCGCGCGGCGGCAGCACGGCGCCGTCCTCGTCGCAGATGTGCAGCTTCACGCCGTTCACCGGCCGTCCCACCGTGCCCGGCCGCGCCATCCAATCGGCCGGCGAGGCGACGGTGTTTCCGACCCCCTCCGAGCCCGCGTAGTATTCCCAAAGTACCGGCCCCCACCATTCCATCATTCGCCGCTTCACGCCGACGGGGCAGGGGGCCGCGGCGTGGATCGCGCAGCGCAGCGAGGAGACGTCGAAGCGCGTGCGCGCATCCTCCGGCAGCGCCAGGAGGCGGACGAACATCGTCGGCACCCATTGGCTGTGCGTGACGCGGAAGCGCTCGATCAGCTCGAGCGCGCGCAGCGGCTCGAACTTCGCCATCACCACCGCCGTGCCGCCTTCCATGATGGTGCGCCGGACATAGGCGTGCGGCGCGGCGTGATAGAGCGGCGCGGGCGAGAGATAGACCGTGTCCGCGTCGAAGCCGTAGAGCGCCTTCCAGGTCATGTCCCATTCCGGGGCCTCGCGGCTCGCGAAGGGCAGGAGGGGACGCTTGATGCCCTTGGGCAGGCCCGTGGTGCCGGAGGAATAGAGGAATTCCCGCCCCACCGGCCGTTCGGGCAGCGGCGCCGGCGCCCGGAAGGCGGCCAGCGCTTGCTCGAAGGAGGCATAGCCCGCCAGCCCCTCGCCGGTCGCGAAGCGCGGCACATCCCCGGTCGCGCCGTCGCGCAGCATGGCGGTCGCGAGGTCCGCCAGCGCCGGCGAGACGATCACCGCCTTCGCCGCCGCGTCGCCCATCATGTAGGCGACCTCCTGCGGGCGCAGATGCACCGAGAGCGGCGTGTAGTAGAGCCCCGCACGCCGGCAGGCGAAGGCGATCTCGAGGAATTCCGGGCGGTTGTCCATCAGCATGGCGATGCCGTCGCCGGGCTCGAGGCCCAGCGAGACCAGCCATTGCGCGACGCGGTTCGCGCGGGCGTCGAGCGCGCCATAGGTGACGCTGCTGCCGAGGTCCGGGAAATGTGCCGCGACCTTGCCGGGAGTCTCCCGCGCCCAGCGGGCGAGCTGCGCCATCGCCATCCTCCCCTTCGCCCGGCGCAAGCCTGCTGCGCGTGGCCGGTCGCGTCAACGCGCCTTGCGGCGGGCGCGCCGCCGGGCTGCAATGCGCCGATGTCGACCCCCGCCCCGGCCCGCCCCGCCTCCACCGTCCTGCTGCTGCGCGATGCGCCGGCGGGGCTCGAGGTGTTCATGGTGGTGCGCCACGCCGCGACCGACTTCGCCGGCGGCGCGCTGGTCTTCCCGGGTGGCAGCGTCGATGCCGCGGACCGGATCCTCGCCGGCGGGGACGACCAGGGCGCCTTCCGCGTCGCCGCGGTCCGCGAGACCTGGGAGGAATGCGGCGTCCTCCTGGCCAGGCCCGGCGCGCCGCCGGCGGCCGAGGGCGCGTTTGCCGCCATGCTGGCCGCACGCGGGCTGGTGCCCGAAAGCGACGGGCTCGCGCATTTCGCGCATTGGATCACACCCGTGCCGGTGCCGAAGCGCTTCGATACGCATTTCTTCCTCGCCGCCGCGCCGGCGGACCAGGACGCGCTGCATGACGGGCATGAAGCGGTCGACAGCGTCTGGATCCGCCCGGCGGACGCGCTCGCCGCCGCCGAAGCGGGGGCGCGCAAGGTGGTGTTCCCGACGCGGATGAACCTGACGAAGCTCGCCCGCCACGACAGCGTGGCGGAAGCCTTCGCCGCCGCGCGCGCGACGCCCGTCGTCACCGTGCTGCCGGAGATGCGCATGACGCCGGCGGGCCGCATCCTCCGCATCCCCGCCGCCGCCGGCTATGGCGGCGAGGAATTCCTGGCGGGCGATCCGCCGTCCATGTGAAGGGACACGCCGCCATGGCACCGCGCCGCTTGCGCTTCGGCATCTTCCTGGCCCCCTTCCACCGGGTGGGCGACAACCCGACGCTCGCGATCGAGCGCGACCTGAAGCTCGTCGAGTGGCTCGACGAGCTTGGCTACGATGAGGCCTGGATCGGCGAGCACCACTCGGCGGGCTGGGAGACGATCGCGAGCCCCGAGATCGCGATCGGCGCGCTGTCGGAACGCACGCGCCACATCCGGCTCGGCACCGGCGTGACCAGCCTCCCCTATCATCACCCGCTGCTGGTGGCGCAGCGCTTCGTGCAGCTCGACCACATGACGCGCGGGCGCGTGATGCTGGGCTGCGGCCCGGGCGCGCTGGTGTCCGATGCCTACATGATGGGGATCGACCCCGCGCACCAGCGGCGGCGGATGGACGAGGCGCTGACGGCCATCACGCGTCTGCTTGCCTGCGAGGAGCCGGTCACGATGGAGACCGACTGGTTCACGCTGCGCGAGGCGAGGCTCCATCTGGCTCCATATTCGGAACCCTGCTTCCCGATCTCGGTCGCCTCCTCCACCACGCCGTCGGGCGCGCTGGCGGCGGCCAAGCACGGGCTCGGGCTGCTCTCCCTCGGCGCCGGACTGCCGGGCGGACCGAAGGCGCTGGCCGAGCAGTGGCGCATGGCCGAGGCCGAGGCCGCGAAGCACGGCAAGGCCATGGACCGCGCCAAGTGGCGGCTCGTGGTCAACATGCACTGCGCCGAGGATGACGAGCGCGCGCTGCGCGACGTGCGCATCGGCGAGCAGCTCGAGACGCTGACCTATTTCAGCGAGACGCTCGGCCGCCCGCCGATGCGCTCGGAGGATCCGCTGCGCGACGGGCTCGCGCAGGGCTCGACGCTGGTGGGCTCGCCCGAGACCATCGCGGCGGGGATCGAGCGGCTTCTGTCCTTCACCGAGGGCGGCGCCGGCGGCGTGCTGTTCCGCGCCCATGAATGGGCGGACCGGGAAGCCACCTGGCGGTCCTTCGAGCTGTTCGCGCGCTGGGTCATGCCGCGCTTCCAGGGCACGCTCGCCATGCCGCAGCAGTCGCGCGACTGGGTCAGCGCCAACCGCCAGACGATCTTCGCGCCCAACATGTCGGCGCTGAAGCAGGCCTTCCGCGATGCGGGGCAGGAGGCGCCGGAATTCTCGCGCCTCCAACTCCACACCGGGAAGGTCGAGTTGCCGAAGGGTTAATTGATCCGCAGGTTCAGGCGGCGGACCATCTCCCCTTCCTCGCGCATGATCTGCGCCACGAAGGCGGTGTAGTCGGCCCCGTTCTTGTAGTCCGCCTGCATGTCGTAGCGTTCCAGCACCTGCGCATGCGCCGGGTCCTCCAGCGCTGCCTTGAAGGCGTCGTGCAGCACGCGCGCCACGCCGGGGTCCATCCCCTTCGGCCCGGCGAGCCCGTAGGGGGAGGCCGAGACGATGTCGATGCCGGTCTCGCGCAGTGTCGGCGCATCGGGGAAGCGCTTCGCGCGCTGCGCGCCCCAGGTGACGAGCAGCCGCGCCCGGCCGCCTTCGACCAGCGGGCCCCAGGAACTGGAATCCGCCATCGCCTGCGTCTGGCCGCCGAGCATCGCCTGCGCATTGTCGGCGCCGCCGCGGAAGGGCACGTGCAGGAACTCGATGCCGCGCTCGGCGGCGATGCGCTCCATCGTGATGTGCAGCGTGCTGCCGACGCCGGGCGAGCCATAGGCGATCTTGCCAGGATTGGCCTTCGCGTCGTCCAGGAACTGCTGCCAAGTCTGCCAGGGCGCATCCGCCCGCACCACCACGCCGAACAGGTAGCCGGTCAGGTGGATGACGTAGGTGAAGTCCTTGAGCGGGTCCCAGCGCGGCTGCGTCGTCATCAGCGGCAGGCGGAAGGCCGTGATCGGCATCTGGCCGACCAGGTAGCCGTCGCCCTGCGCCTCGGCCGCCATCATCTGCGCCGCCATGGTGCCCGAGACGCCGCTGCGGTTCTCGATGATGACCGGTTGGCCGAGCCGGCGCTGCGCGAGGTCGGCCAGCGAGCGCAACTGCCCGTCGGTCGAGCCGCCCGGCGGCCAGGGCACGATCAGGCGGATCGGGCGGTTGGGAAAGCCGGCCTGCGCGACGGCGGGCGCCGCCAGCAGCGCGCCGCCGGCCGCCAGCAGGGCGCGGCGCGTGGATTGGATGGTCATGGACGCAATGCTCCCGTTGCTTGTTCGTTGCGTGCCGGCCCCGCGGCGTTCAGCGCGGGACCGGGCGCGGCTCAGGGCCGCTGGTTTGCCAGTACCACGGTGCCGGAGGCGGAGAACATGCCCCCCACCCCGTGGCAGACGCTGACCTTGACGTCCGGCACCTGCGCGGGGGCGATGCCGCGCACCTGGCGCACGCTCTCCTGCAGGGCGAACATGCCGTACATGCCGGTGTGGGTATAGGACAGGCCGCCACCATTGGTGTTGAGCGGCAGCTTCCCGCCCGGGCGGGTGTTGCCGTCCCAGATGAAGTCCTTGGCTTCCCCGCGGCCGACGAAGCCGAGGTCCTCGAGCCCGTACATCGGCAGGTGCGCAAAGGCGTCGTAGATCATCAGGTGATCCACGTCGGCGTGCTTCACGCCCGACATGCGGAACGCCTCGGGACCCGCGACGCGGAAGGCGCGGCTCGAGGTGAAATCCTCCATCTGGCTGACCATGGTGGTCTCGACGGATTCACCGCTGCCCAGGATGTAGACCGGCTTCTGCGGGAAGTCCTTGGCGCGGTCGGCGGAGGTCAGGATCAGCGCGCCGCCGCCATCCGTCACGAGGCAGCATTGCAGCAGTCGGAACGGGTAGGCGATCATCTTGCTGTTCAGCACGTCCGCGACCGTGATCGGGTCGCGGAAGGCCGCGCGCGGGTTCCTGGCCGCCCATTCGCGCTGCACGACGGCGACCATCGCCATCTGTTCGTGCGTGACGCCGTACTTCTTCATGTAGCGCAGCACGGGGATGGGAAAGAGCGTGGGCGGGCCCATCGGGCCGAAGGGCATCTCGAACTGGCCCTGCAGGCTCTGCGGCTCGGGCGGGCGGGGCGTGCCGTTGATGCGCGACTTGCCGCTCTCCCCATGGGTGATGAGGATGGTCTTCGCATAGCCGGCATGGATGGCCGCCGCCGCGTGGCGGACATGCAGCATGAAGGAACAGCCGCCGACGCCGGTGCCGTCCACCCATTTCGGGGTGATGCCGAGGTAATGCGCGATCTGCTGCGGCATCATCGGGCCGACGCAGGCGACGCCGTCGATGTCGGCGGGCTTGAGCCCCGCGTCTTCCATCGCATTCAGCGCGGCATCGGCGTGCAGCATGATCTGCGCCATGTCGGGCACGGCGCCGATGCGCGTGGATTCGGCGGCGCCGACGATGGCGATCTCGCCTGGCTTGATCGTCATGGCCTCAGGCCCCCTGCCTGGCGTCTTGCGGCTCCGCCGCGGGCGCGGGACGGAACAGCGCGAGCGTGATGTCGTCGTCCATCGGCGTGAACGCCACTTCGAGCGGCATGTCGAGCACGAGGGCTTCCGGTGTCTGCGGGCAGTCCACGATGTTGGTCATCATGCGCGGCCCTTCCTCCAACTCGACCACGGCGATCGCGTAGGGCGGCTTGAAGCCCGGCACCGCGCGGTGGTGGATGACGTAGGAATGCAGCGTCGCGCGGCCGGAGGCCTCGAACACCTCGACGTTGCGGGTGCCGGTGTAGGGGCTGAAGGGGCGCGGCGGGAAATACGCCCGTCCGGTGTCGCCGCAGCGCTGCAGCAGCAGCTTGCCGGCCTTCGTGCCCTCCCAGAAATGCTTCGTCTCGGGGGTGGGCTCGGGCCGCGGGCGGCCTGGTTCGAGCGTCATCTCGGCGCTTCCTCCTGCTTCGGTTGGCCGCATGGTCGCCCGAACGGCCGGGAAGCGGAAGGGGGGGCGCTAGAGCTCCAGGATGCGCTCCGGCGCCGCGCGGCCGCGCAGCAGATCCCACAGGCCCATCATGTTGCCGCGGAAGCGTCCCCGGCGATCCGCCCAGGGCTCGGGCTTCAGCGACCGCGCGAAGTTCGCCAGGCAATGCCGCGCCGCGCTCGGGATCGCGTGGTTCCAGGGGAAGGTCCCCTTGCGCGCCAGGTAGACCGGGTTGACCACCTGCGAATAGCCGAGCCGCACCTGCGCCACGCGCCCCGATTTCGCACCGAGATGCACGCCGCGCGCGCCGGCCAGCCGCAGGATGGCGCCGTGCCGGCCCAGTTGCCGCGTCACGTCGATGTCCTCGTACCAGGCATAGAGCGGCAGGCGTTCGTCCACGCGGATCCCGTGCGCCCGGACCACATCCATCCGGAACGCCATGTTGCAGCCATAGCCGTTGAAATGCGGCGCCGTCGCCATGGCGTCCGCGGGCGGCACGTCGGCGGCGAGCAGCGCCGCTCCTTCCTCGAGCGAATAGCCCGGCGCGTTCGCGCCGTCCGCGACGACCGTGCCGGTCGCGACCACCATGTCGGGTCGCGCCGCGAAGGCGGCCTCGGTCACGGCGAGGTAGGCGGGCGCGCAGAGGAAGTCGTCGTCGAGGAACAGCACCACGTCGCAGTCATCCGCGGCGTCCAGGATCGCGTTGCGCTGCCGTGGCAGGCCGGCGGCGGCGGTGATGAACTCGACGCCCGGCACCGCTTCGCAGCCTGCGACGTCGTCCGGCGTCACGTGGCAGACGATGATGCGGTCGGCCGGGCGTGTCTGGCGCCCGAGGTCGCGCAGGACATGCCCGAGGATGCCCGCGCGCCCGCGCGTGGCGATCCCGATGGCGATGCGCATCAGGCCGCTTCGGTGAGGGGCATCAGGCTCGGCGGCCGGCGGGCCTCGGCGGCGAGGGCACCGGCGACGCGGCCGCGCCAGGTCATGAAGTAGTAGGCGGCGTCGTGCGTCCTGAGCCGCGCGAGGCTGAGAGCCACGCCCGCCAGCGGGCGCACCATGAAGGCGAGCCACGCCGCGATGGGGGCGCCGTGCCGGCGCAGCGCGAAGCCGAGGCCGCGCCCGTAGCGTTCCGCGCGCGCCGCCGCGACCTCGGTCAGGCGCTTGTCCGGGTGGACGATGCGCAGCTCCGGCTCGTAGCGCGCCTCCAGCCCGCGGGCGATCGCGCGGCAGACGAGGTCGTTGCCCTCCGCCGAGCCGAAGCGCGTGCCGGGGCCCATCCCCTCGTCGAAGCCGCCGAGGCTGAGGGCCGTGGCGCGCGGCATGAAGAGGTTGAACTCGATGACGCTGGTCCAGACGTTGCCGAGGTCGATCGCCCCGCTCTCCGCCCGCCAGCGGCCCGAGCCGAGCCCGCCGGCCGGCGACGCCGCCGGGCCGGTCAGCACGCCAAGCCCTGGGTTCGCCGCAAAGGCCGCCTCGACCTGGTCCAGGACGCCGGGCGGGTAGAGGCAGTCGTCGTCGGGGAAGGACACGATCTCGCCCCGCGCGTGGCGCAGGCCGAGGTTGCGCGCGTGGTTCGCGTTGCGCACCGCCGACCGGAAGCGGCGCAGGTCGACCCGCCCCTCATACGCCGCGAGCACGGCGTCCAGGCGGTCGTCGTCGTTCTGGTCGATGACGATCACCTCGAGGTCCGCACGCCCTTGGGCGAGCAGGCTGTCGATCAGTTCGGCGACTTCCGTGTCGCGGCCGAGCGTGGCGACGACGAGCGAGAACTTCATCGGGACTGTCCCTCGCGCGCTTCCTGGACGATGCGGCGCATCGCGCCGCGGAAGGCGACTGGGGAGAACCTTTCCGCATTGGTGCGGCAATCTTGTGGCGAGAACGCCAGGCCCGCGCAGCGTTCCACGGCGGAAACGATGGCCTCGGCGCTCTGCTCGTCGAACAGCAGGCCGGTCGGCCGAGGGGCGCCGGGCGGGACGACGATGTCCCGCGCTCCGCCCCGGCCGAAGGCGATCACGGGCGTGCCGCAGGCCTGCGCCTCGACCGTCGCGATGCCGAAATCCTCCTCGGCCGCGAAGACGCAGGCGCGGGCGGATTGCGTCAGCGCGACCAGTTCCTCCTGGCCGACGCGGCCGCGGAATTCGATGTTGGGCGCGCCGGCCGCGGCGTCCCGCACGCGGGGCGCGTTCGGGCCGTCGCCCACCACCACGAGGCGGCGGCCGGGCATGCGCCGGAACGCCTCGGCGATCAGCTCGATCCGCTTGTAGGGCACCATGCGCGACGCGATGAGGTGGTAGTCCTCCTTCGCCTCGCGCAGCGCGAAGCGCTCGATGTCGACCGGCGGATGCACGACGACGCTCTCGCGCCGCCAGGACTTGCGGATGCGTTCGGCGATGTAGCCGGAATTGGCCACGACCACGTCGGGGTTGAGCGCGCTGGCGCGGTCCCACATCCGCATCCGGTGCAGCAGGCTGCGCGTGTACATCCCCTTGAGCCCGCGCTCGAGCCCCGCCTCCCGCAGGTATTGGTGCTGCAGGTCCCACGCATAGCGCATCGGGCTGTGCACGTAGGACACATGCAGCTGCCCCGGCCCCGTCAGCACACCCTTGGCGACGGCGTGGGAGGAGGACAGCACCAGGTCGTAGCCCGCGAGGTCGAGCTGCTCGATCGCGAGCGGCATCAGGCCGAGGAACTTCCGGAAGTGCTTCCGCGCGAAGGGCAGGCGCTGGATGAAGGTGGTCGCCACCGGCTTGCCGCGCAGGAAGCCGCGCTCGGCCTCGGGCAGAAAGTCGCAGACGGCGAAGAGGTCCGCCTGCGGCCATTCCGCGATCAGCTGTTCCAGCACGCGCTCGGACCCCGCGTGGGTTTCGAGCCATTCGTGGACGATGGCGACCTTCATGCGATGCGTTCCTGCACCAGCGCGAGAAGCTCCCGCGCCGCGCGGTCCCAGGTGAAGCCCCGCGCGCGATCGAGGCCCGCTGCGCGCAGCCCGTCGCGCAGGCCGTCCTCGGTCGCGAGTCGCAGCAACTGCTCGGCCAATGTCGCGGGCTCGGCCGGGTCGAACCAGAGCGCGGCATCGCCGCAGACCTCCGGCACGGCGCCGGCGCGCGCGGCGACGACCGGGCAGCCGCAGGTCATGGCTTCGAGCGGCGGCAGGCCGAAGCCTTCGTAGCGCGACGGGAAGACGAGGCAGAGCGCGGCCTCGTACAATGCGCGCAACTCAGCATCCGAGACCCGGCCCAGCACGCGCGCGGCATCGGCCGCCACGCCGCCGCCGGCGCGGAACACCGCCGGGTCCGCCGCTCCCGCGACCGCCAGCGTGAGGCCTTGCCGCCCGAGCGCCTCGGCCGCCGCACCGAGCGCGGCCAGGTTCTTGTGCGCCGCCGGATTGCCGACCACCAGCGCGAAGCGGCCCGGCTCCAGCCGGTGCCGGCCGAGCACGGCGGCATCGGCCGGGATGCGCAGAACGTGCTCGCCCCCTTCGGGCAGCACGCCGATCGCGGCGGGATCGACGCCGAGCGCCGCCGCGATCCGCGTGCGCGAGAACGCCGACACCGTCAGCAGCCGCGCGCCGCTGCGCGCCAGGCGCCGCTGCAGCAGCCGGTACCAGGTGCGGAAGGCGAAGGAGTAGCTCTCGGGCGTGTCGAAGGCGCCGGCGTCGTGGATCACCACCGCCTGCCGCGCGCCGGCCAGCAGCGGCGCGGTGTTGCCGAGGTTGACCAGGACATCACCGGCGAGCGCGCGCGGCAGGTCGAGCTGTTCCCAGGCCTGGCCGCCGCGCGTGCCGACGGCTTCCGCGCGCAGGTGCCGCAGCCCGGCATCCCGCGCGCCCGGCGGGTGCAGCACCCGCGCCACCGGCCATGCGCCGGCGCCGGCGAGGGTATCGGCGGCCGCGACGATCTCGGTTGCGAATCGCTGCACGCCGGTCATGCCCTGCGTCAGGTAGCGGCCGTTGATCGCGAGGCCCGTCATGCGCGCGCCATGCGGAGGCGCCGCAGCATCGTGGCGCGATCCTCGGCCGGCGCGGCGCGCCAGCCGACCGCGAGGGCCGCCGCCAGCGTCACGGCGCCGAGCGCGGCCGCGGGCAGCAGCCCCGGCAGCGGCACCATCAGCGCCAGCCCGGCGCCCGCCACCGCCATCAGCGGCAGCAGTGCCCGCCCGCTCGTGGCCGCGGCCGGGTAGAAGCGCGCGGCCAGCAGGAAGCGCCCGGCGCAGTCGGTCGCGGCGCGCAGCGCCCAGGCGATGGCCGCGCCCTCGATGCCCACCAGCACCAGCAGCCCCGCGCCGAGCGGCAGGAACACCGCCGCCTGCGCCAGCGAGAAGCTCGCCGTCACGTCCGGTCGGCCGATGGCGTCGAGGAAGGTGCCCGGCACGAAGGCGAGGCAGGAGAAGAAGATGCCGACCGACAGGATGCGCAGCACCATGCCGCCGCCTTCCGCGAATTCCGTGCCGAGCCAGAGCCACAGCAGCCATTCGGCGCCCGCGACCAGCACGAGGCAGGCCGGCAGGCCGACCGCGGCCACGATCAGCGCGCCGCGCCGCAGCAGCAGCGCCGTCCGTTCGGGCGCGACCCGGAAGGAGGAGGCGATGGCCGGCAGCAGCGCCTGCGCCACCGCCACGGGCAGGATCCACATGCGCATGACGAGGTCGAGCGGTGTCGCATAGAACGCGACCGCCGTCAGCCCGATCAGCGCGCCGATCAGGAAGCGGTCGGCATAAAGGAGCACCTGGGTCAGCGCGCCCGAGAGGCTCATCCAGCCGCCCTGCCGCAGCAGCGGCCGCAGCAGGGCGAAGCGCGCCTGCGCCAGACCGAGCCCCGGCACGTGCCGCCAAGCCAGCGCAGCATAGGCCAGCCCGCTGGCGAGCCGCACCAGCACCAGCGCCGCCATGACCGCGACCAGGCTGTCCCAGACCAGCAGCGCGATCACCGGGCCGAGGTAGTAGAAGATGCTGACCGGCATGTTCACGAGGTTCGCCGCCCGGAAGCGCTGCCAGGCCGCCAGCACGCCCCAGAGCGCCGCGTTCAGCACGACCAGCGGCGCGCCCAGCGCCAGCAGCCGAAAGGCGGCCAGCGCCTCCGCCTTCAGCGCCGGAGGCACCAGCAGCACGCGCTCGATCAGCAGCGGCATCAGCGCGAAGGCAATCCCGCCCATCACGGCCGAGAGCACCATCAGCGAGATGAGCGTGGCGCCGACCAGCGCCGGCGCCTCCGCCCCGCGGCCCTGGCCGATCCGTTCCGAGACCGCGCGCGTCAGCGCCATGCCGAGGCCGAGGTCGAAGACGCCGAAGATGCCGACCAGCGCCAGCGCCAGGGTGAACAGGCCCCAGCGCTCCGTGCCCAGGAGGTGGACCAGCACCGGCGTCAGGGCCAGCGCCAGCAGCAGCGGCACGCCGCGTCCCGCCGCGTTCCACAGCACGCCGGAGACGAGCCTGCGCCCGCCGGCCCGGTCCTCCGGGCCCTCGGACGCCGCGATCGTCATCGGATGGGGCCTCGACTGCTCCTGAGGCTCAGTGTGCGCCGCGGCGCGACAGCACGGCAACCGGGGTGCGCACCAGGATACGCAGGTCCGCCAGCACCGACGGCTGCGAGACATAGGCGACGTCGAGCGCGACCCGCTGGTCGTAGGAGGTCTCGCTGCGGCCGCTCACCTGCCAGAGGCCGGTGATGCCCGGGCGGACCGACAGGTAGTGCGCCGCCGCCGCGCCGTAGTGGCGGTCGAGTTCCGACTGCGTCACCGGGCGGGGGCCGACGATGCTCATCTCCCCCTTCAGGACGTTCAGCAGCTGCGGCAGTTCATCCAGCGAGGTGGCGCGGAGGAAGCGGCCGATGCGCGTCACGCGCGGGTCGCGGCGGAGCTTGCGCGTCGCCTCCCATTCCGCCCGCGCCGCGGGATCGGCGGCGAGCAGCGCGTCGAGGCGCGCCTGGCTGTCCACCACCATCGAGCGGAACTTGAGGCAGCCGAACAGGCGCCCGCCGCGGCCGACGCGCGGATGGGCGTAGAAGGCGGACCCGCCGTCGACGCGCACCGCAAGGGCGATCAAAAGGAAGATGGGCAGCGCGAGCAGCAGGGCCGCGCCGGCGAGGGCGACATCCATCGCGCGCTTGACCCGGGGCAGGGCCGCGCGGTCGCCCGCGCCGGCCGAGGGCACCGCGACAGAGGACGCGCCCTGCGAGGAAAGGGGACCAACCGGAACGCTGGACATGAGCGATATCGGCCTTCTGGGCGAAACCGCTGCCGGGGGGGCCGGCGGCGGCCAGGGGTGTCCGCTTCTCCCGCCGGTGCGGCGCCGCCTGGGCACCGTGAACTCCGGCAGGAGCCTTGGATGAAGCGGACGATGACCCGCGGGCCTGACCGAAGTGGGACGCGGTTGCGGCGGGATTGTGGCGGCGCAGCATGACGGCCGTCGTCCGGCAGGCGGTATCCAGCGGACCTCATCATCCTCTACAGCCTCTTGACCCTGCCGCCGGAGCCCGCGCCCCTGTCCCCCCGCCTCGTCACCGCCCTGTCCTACGGATTCGCGCTGCTGCTCGGCGCGGTGCTCGTCGCCGCCGTCTTCCCGGCGGATGTCCTGGTGCCGCGCGCGGGTGCCGCCTTCGCGCCGCAGGGCGACGCCGCGCAGCACGCCATCGCGCAGCGTTATTTCCTGGCCGACGCCTGGCGCTGGCCGCCGCTGATGGCGCGGAACCTGATCCCGCCCGAAGGGCTGAACATCGCCTTCGTCGACGGCATCCCGGCGCTGGCGCTGGTGCTGAAGGCGCTGCGCGGATGGCTGCCGGATGGCTTCCACGGCATCGGCCTCTGGTACGCCATCGCCTGGGTGATGCAGCCCGTGGCCGCGGTCTGGTGCCTGCGCGGCACCGGGGAACGGCGCCTGCTGCCGGCGATGGGCGTGGCCCTGGCGGCGGCCTCCATGCCGGCCTTCCTGAACCGCTACGGCCACGCCGCGCTGGTCGGGCATTTCACGCTGCTCGTGGCGCTCGGCCTCTATCTGCGGCTGGCGCGGGGCCAGACCGTCCTGATGTGGGCGGCGGCGGTCGCGGCGGCGGTCGCGACGCTGCTCGTGCATCCCTACCTGGCCGCGATGGCGCTGGCGCTGCTCGCCGCGGTCCCGGCGACGCTGCTGCTGCGGGGCGACCGCGGCTGGGTGGCCGCGGCGCTTGGTGTCGCGGCCTGCACGGTCGCGGTGGGCGGCACCATGGCGGCCTTCGGCTACCTGGGCGCGGCCGGAGACGGCGGCTATGGCGACTTTGCGCTGAACCTCCTCTCGCCGGTCTGGCCGCATCGGTCCTGGGTGCTGGGCGGGCTCGTCGCGGCGGAGATCGATGCGACCGGCCATGGCGGGTGGGAGGGCTACAACTGGCTCGGCCTCGGGCTGCTGGCGGGGCTCGCCGCGCTGGCGCTGGCGGCGCCGCGGGCGGTGGCGGCGACGTTGCGGCGCCATGCCGGGCTTGCGCTGGTGCTGCTGGCGCTGACGCTGCTGGCGGTGTCCTTCCGCGTCGGCGCCGGGGCCTCGATCCTGCTCGACCTCGGGGAGGCGCCGGGGCCCTTGCAGCAGTTCCGCGCCTCGGGCCGGTTCTTCTGGCCGGTCGGGCTCGCGTTGCTGGTGGGCACGGTCGCGCTGATCGCGCGGGTGCCGCGTATCGGGCCGGCGGCGGCGCTGGCGCTGGGCCTGGTGCAATTCGCCGATGCCGCGCCGAACCGCGCCGCGATCGCAGCCTGGGCGCAGCAGCGCGCGCCCTGGACGGTCGACGCGCCGGCGCTGCGCGCCCTGCTGGCCGAGGCCGGCCGGCTGACTCTGCTGCCGAGTTGGCCCTGTGTGCCGAAGCCGGACACGATGGGCACGCATGCGCTCCAGCTGCAGGTGCTGAGCCTGGCCGCCGAGCGCGGCGTGCCCGCCAACACCATGTACGTCGCGCGCTGGCGCGGCGAGCGCCCGGCCTGCCGGGACGCGGCCACCATCGCCGCGCCGCTCGCGCCCGGGGAACTGCGCATCGCGCTGCCGGGCGCGCGGGCGGCGGTCGAGGCCGGCATGCCCGGGGCGGCCGCGGCGTGCCGGGCGGTCGGCGAGCTGCTCGTGTGCCGGGTCATGCCGGGGGGATGAGCTTCCTCGACGCGGGGTGAAGGAAGGGCGGGGGGAGAAGGGAACTTCTCCCCCCGGACCCCCCACAACCTTCTTTGCCTTCTTGGCGTCCGACCTTCAGGACCAGCGCCAAGTGACAAAGAAGGGAGGGGGCTCGGGGGAGGTTCTCCTCCCCCCACCTTTCGACCCCCGAGCGGATGCCCGCCGTCAGCCCTCCGTCCGGCTCGGCGCGTAGCGTTCCGTGATGTAGAGCGGCCGGCCCTTGGTCTCGTTGAAGATGCGCCCGAGGTATTCGCCGATGATGCCGAGCATCATCATCTGTACCCCGCCCAGGAACAGCACGACTGCGAGCAGGCTCGGATAGCCCGCGACCGGGTTGCCATAGAGCGCGGTGCGGACGAGCAACTGCGTCAGGTAGAGCACGGCGCCGATCGCCGTCAGCAGCCCGAGATAGGTCGCGACCTTGAGCGGCGCGACGGTGAAGGACGTGATGCCCTCCAGCGAGAAGTTCCAGAGCTTCCAGTAGTTCCACTTGGTCGTGCCGGCCGCGCGCGGCGCGCGGTCGTAGCGCACCGCCCTGGACGGGAAGCCGATCCAGGCGAACAGGCCCTTCATGAACCGGTGCTGCTCGCGCAGCTTCAGCAGCGCATCGACGGCGCGGCGCGACATCAGGCGGAAGTCGCCGGTGTCGGGCGGCAGGTGGACCTTGCCGCCAAGCCGCTGCATGACCCGGTAGAAGCCGGCCGCCGTCGCCTTCTTGAGCCAAGTTTCCCCTTCGCGCGTGTTGCGCTGGGCGTAGACGACGTCGAAGCCCTCCCGCCAGGCGGCGACCAGGGCGGGGATCACCTCGGGCGGGTCCTGCAGGTCGGCGTCGATCACGACCACCGCCTCGGTCGCGCGCGCGTGGTCGAGGCCGGCGGTCAGCGCGATCTCCTTGCCGAAGTTGCGCGACAGGTTGACCACCGCGGCGCGGGGGTCCCCGGCCTGCAGGCCGAGCATCACCTCGAGCGTCGTGTCGCGGGAGCCGTCGTTCACGTAGACCACCTCCCAGGCCATGCCGATGTCCGCCAGCGCCGCGGCCAGGCGGCGGTGGAATTCGGGCAGCACCTCCTGCTCGTTGTAGGCGGGGACGACGATGGAGAGCGCGGGCGCGGCGGGGCTGGTCATGGGGCGATCCGAAGGGCCGGGCGGCGCCTGCCGCCCATCGCCGCCAGGAACCGCACCGCTTGGGCCAAATCAAGGCGTCGATGGGTCCGGCGCGGGGATTGCATCGAATCCCGCCGTCACGGAGCCTGCCGCCATGCCCGATCCCATGCCCCCCGACCCCGAGGCGCTGCTCGCCGCCCTTCTGCCCCCGACCGGCATCCCGCTCGACCCCGCCTGGCGGCCGGCGGTCGCGGCCAACCTGCGCGTCGCGGGAGCCATCGCGGCCGCGCTGCAGGCCTTCCCATTGCCCGACGCGACCGAGCCCGCGCCGGTCTTCGAGCCCGGCCGATGAGCGTCGCGGAGCTGCTCGACCGCGACGCGACCGGCATCGCGGCAGCCATCGCGGCCGGGGAGGCGAGCGCCGCCGAACTGGCCGAGGCCGCGCTGGCGCGCATCGCGGCGCGCAACCCGGTGCTGAATGCCTTCACCGACGTCACGGCGGCGCGGGCGCGGGCGCGTGCTGTGGCACTCGACGCCGCGCGGGCGCGCGGGGCGGCGCTGCCGCCGCTGGCCGGCGCGCCGGTCGCGGCCAAGAACCTGTTCGACATCGCGGGGCTGGCCACGCGCGCCGGGTCGCGCATCAATCGCGACCATCCGCCGGCGACGACGGATGCCACGGCTGTGGCGCGGTTGGAGGCGGCCGGCGGGCTGCTGCTCGGCGCGCTCAACATGGGCGAATACGCCTACGACTTCACCGGCGAGAACGCGCATGACGGCGCGTCGCGCAACCCGCACGACACGGGGCGCATGACGGGCGGGTCCTCGGGCGGGTCGGGGGGCGCGGTGGCGGGCGGGATGGCGGCGGTGGCGCTGGGGTCGGACACCAATGGCTCGATCCGCGTGCCCGCCGCCTTCTGCGGCACCTTCGGGCTGAAGCCGACCTATGGGCGGCTGTCGCGGGCGGGCGCCTTCCCCTTCGTCGCCTCGCTCGACCATGTCGGGCCGCTGGCGCGGTCCGTGCGCGACCTGGCGGCGGTGTTCGACGCGCTGGCGGGCCCCGACGCGGCCGATCCCGCCTGTACGCGGCGCGCGGCCGAGCCCGTCGGGCAGGGCTTCGAGGCCGGCATCGCGGGGCTGCGCATCGCGCGGCTCGGCGGCTGGTTCGCGCGGCACCGGATGGCCGAGAGCGACGCGGCGCTCGACCTCGCTTGCGCTGCGCTCGGCGTCACGGCGGAAGCCGCGCTGCCCGAGGCGGAGCGCGCCCGCGGTGCCGCCTTCCTCATCACCATGGCGGAGGCAGGCGAGTTGCACCTGCCGCGGCTCCGCGCGCGCGCGGCCGAGTTCGACCCCGCCGTTCGCGACCGGCTGATCGCCGGCGCCCTGCTGCCGGCGGCCTGGGTGCAGGCGGCGCAACGCTTCCGGCGCTGGTTCGCGCAGCAGGCCGAGGCGGTGTTCCGCGACCATGACGTGCTGCTCGCCCCCGCGACGCCGATGGCCGCACCGCCACTCGGCACGCAGTCGGTCACGCTGGACGGCGTCGAGATGCCGCTCCGGCCGAATATCGGGCTCTACACCCAGCCCATTTCCTTCATCGGCCTGCCGGTGGTGGCGGTGCCGGTCTGGCCCGGCACCCTGCCCATGGGCGTGCAGGTGATCGCCGCCCCCTGGCGGGAGGACGTCGCGCTGCGCGTCGCGCGCGCGCTGGAAGCCCGAGGCGTCGCCCGCGCCCCCGTCGCCCCCTTCGGAGCCTGAGCATGCAGATCGACATCCCCGAGGTGAAGCAGGCGGTCGAGGCCGCCTTCGCCCGCTACGAGGCGGCGCTGGTCGGAAACGACGTGGCGGTGCTGGACGAGTTGTTCTGGCAGAGCCCGCAGACCGTCCGCTTCGGCGCCACCGAGAACCTGTTCGGCGCGGCCGAGATCGCCGCCTTCCGCGCCGGCCGATCGCCGAAGGGCCTGCAGCGGGAGATCCTGCGCACCGCGATCACCACCTACGGGCGGGACTTCGCGACCGCGTCGATCACCTTCCGGCGGGAGGGCTCGGCGCGGATCGGGCGGCAGCAGCAATCCTGGGTACGATTTCCCGAAGGGTGGCGGGTCGTCGCCGCGCATGTGAGCCTGATGGACGCGCCGGGCTGAGGGACCGTTCGAGACCGCCCCCATCGCGCGGTCCGACGTCCGGGCCCGGCAGTTCCCAGGCCCTTCACGCCGCGCCGCCCGCCGCCATCTGAGACGAAACCGGACCGAGTGCATGCCGATCCCCAGGACCCTTCTCGACCTCGAGGCCGATGTCGCCCGCGACCTCGCGCTGACGGCGCATCCGCGCGCGCCCTGGCTGGTGCCCAAGACTTCGGGCGGGACGCCGGTGCTCGATTGCCTCGTGATCGGCGGCGGGCAATGCGGGCTCGCGGTCGGCTTCGCGCTGAAGCGGGACCGGGTGGACAACCTGCTGGTTATCGACCGCGCGGCCCACGGGCGGGAAGGCCCCTGGGTGACCTATGCGCGGATGCACAACCTGCGTTCCCTCAAGGACCAGACCGGGCCGGACCTGAAGACGCCCTCGCTGACATACCAGGCCTGGCACGAGGCGCAGTTCGGCCAGGCGCATTTCGCCGCCATGCGCTGGATCCCGAAGGAATTGTGGAACGACTACCTGCTGTGGTTCCGCCGCGTTGCCGGCGTGCCCGTGCGCAACGGCGTGACGGCCGGGCGGATCGGGCCCGCGCGCACGGATGACGGTCTGCCCTGCCTCAGCGTCGAGACGAGCGCCGGGCCGATGCTCGCGCGCAAGGTGGTGATGGCGACAGGCCAGGAAGGCGTCGGCCGCACCTGGATGCCGGAGTTCGTGGCGGCGCTGCCGAAGGCCCTGCGCGCCCATGCCTGGGACGAGATCGACTTCGCCGCGCTGCGCGGGAAGGTCGTGGCCGTGCTCGGCGCGGGCGCCTCGGCCTTCGACAATGCGGCGGTCGCGCTCGAGGCCGGCGCGGCGGAGGTCCACCTGTTCTGCCGCCGGGCGGACCCGATGGTGGTGCAGCCCTATCGCTGGCTGACCTTCGCGGGGTTCCTCCGCCACCTGCACGAGATGCCCGACGCCTGGCGCTGGCGCTTCATGGCGAAAATCCTGGGCATGCGGGAAGGCTTCGCGCAGGACACCTACGACCGCGCCAACCGTTTCGCGAATTTCACCATGCATATCGGCCGGCCCTGGACGGGTGCGCGGGCGGAAGGCGGGCGGGCGGTGCTGGAGACGGCGCGGGGCGACTTCGCCGCCGACTTCGCGATCTGCGGCACGGGTGTGCGGATGGACCCGGCGCTGGTGCCGGAATTGGCGGGCTGCGCGGACAACATCGCGCTCTGGCGCGACCGCTACGACCCACCGCCTGAGGAGGCGAACGAGCGGCTGGCGATGTTCCCCTATCTCGGGCCGGAGTCCGCCTTCCTGGAGAAGCGCGCGGGCGAGACGCCCTGGATCCGCGACATCCACCTGTTCGGCATCGGCACCAGCATGTCCTTCGGCCCGGCGGGGTCGTCGATCAACGCCATGTCGATCTCGGCGCCGCGCGTGGCGGCGGGCATCACGCGCGGGTTGTTCGAGGCCGACCTGCCGCGGCTCTGGGCGGATCTCGAGGCCTATGCCGTGCCGCAGGTGGTGCTGGACGAGGCCAAGCTGGCCGCGGAGTAGCGGCGGCGGCCCGCGACCCGGGCGTCGCCGCGCTTGACGCGGTGCAGCAGGCGGCGCGCCGCGGAAGTGTCATGGTGGTGTACGGGGGGAGAAGGGAACTTCTCCCCCCGGACCCCCCACAACCTTTTTTGTCACTTGGCGCCCGGCCTCCCGGGACCGGCGCCAGGTGACAAAGAAGGGAGGGGGATCGGGGGAGGTTCTCCTCCCCCGACCTTCTTGAACGGCGGCCTCAGGCCGGCAGCGGCATGCTCCGCTTCTTCCAGGCCGAGGCCTGCAGCGCCGAGGACTTCACGTGCACGAGCACCGGCCGGTCATCGACGGCGAAGGCCTCGGCCAGCACCGCCTCGATCTGGTCCTCCGCCGTGATCGAGAAGGCCGCCGCGCCGAAGGACCGTGCCCAGGCCACGAAGTCCGGGTTCACGAGGCGCGTCGCCTGGTCGTAGGGCCGCCCCGGGTAGCGCCCTTCGTGGTGCATGCCGATGGTGCCGTAGCCGGAATTGTCGGACAGGATCACGACCGGTGCCACGCCTTCGCGCACCGCCGTCGCGATCTCGTTGCCGGTCATCAGGATGCCGCCGTCGCCCACGAAGGCGACCGCGCGCTTGCCCGGCCGACGCAGCGCGGCGGCCACCGCCATCGGCACGGCCGCGCCCATCGCGCCGACGTTGGAGGCGAGGAACATGTGTGTCTGCCGGAACGGGAAGTAGCGATGCAGGAAGGATGAGAAATTCCCGGCATCGGACGTGACCGCGGCATCGGCGGGGATGTGGCGCGACATCGCCGCGCAGACGGCGCCGAAATTCACGCCGTCCGGCATGCTGTCCCATTCCGGCGCCAGCAGGCCGCGATGGATGGTGTTGAGCCCCTTCACCCAGGCGCGGCGGGCGTCGGTCGGCTCCGGCGCATTGCGCGCGAGCAGGCCGCGGATGACGGCGTGCGGGTCGGCCGCGATCGGCAGGTCGACACGCCAGACGCGGCCGATCTCGTTGGCGTCGGGCCAGACCTGCACGAGCGGGAGTTGCGGTTCGGGCGCGGCGGGGAAGGTGTAGGACTGGCTGATGCTGTCCGACAGCCGCTCGCCGAGGCAGATCATGAGATCCGCCTTCTTCATCTCGTCGAGCAGCGGCTTCGGCACGCGGATGCCCATGTAGCCGCCGTAGTTCGGGTGGTTGGCGTCGAACAGATGCGGGCGCCGGTGCGTCGGGCTGACGGGCAGCATCCAGGCTTCCGCCAGGCGGTTGAGGTCGGCGAGCCCGGCCTCCCCGCAGGCGGCCATGGCGCCGCCGACCAGCACGAGCGGGCGCTCGGCGGCGGCGAGCATCTCGGCCAGGCGGTCGAGGTCCTCGGCGCGCGGGCCGGGGCGGGGCAGGGTGCGGGGCCGCACGACGGGGCCCTCGGCGGGCTCGTCGAAGATGTCCTCGGGCAGGATGACGGCAACGGGGCCGGGCGTGCCGGATTGCGCCAGGTGGAAGGCGCGCGCGATCACCTCGCTCGCCTGGATGGGCTGGATGACCTCGAAGACGCCCTTGGTCACGTCGGACAGCAGGCGAGAATAGTTCTGTTCCTGCAGCGCCAGGCGGCCGACATCCTTTCGCTCCACATGGCCGATCAGCATCACGAGCGGCGTCGCGTCGTGGAAGGCCGTGTGCAGCGAGATCATGGCGTTGGTCACGCCCGGGCCGCGGGAGACGAGGGCGACACCCGCCCGCCCGTCGCGCATGCGGCCGTCGGCGGCCGCCATGAAGCCGGCGCCGCCCTCGTGCCGGCAGACGATGAGGCGGATCTGCGGGAACTCGGTCAGCGCGTCCGTCAGGCCGAGATAGGATTCGCCCGGCACGCAGTAGATGAGGTCGACATCGTGCGCGGCGAGGCTTTCGGCCAGGAGGTGGCCGACGGTGCGGGTCATGGGGCGTTTCCCTATCGGGGCTGGAGGCCCGCGGCGCGGACCAGGGGCGCGAAGGCGGCGATCTGGGCCGCGACGAAATCGGTGTAGCTCTCGGGCGTCGTCTCGGGCGGCGCGCCGCCGAGATCCTCGAGCCGCTGGTGCATCGCCGGATCGGTCAGCACGGCGCGGATCTCGCGCGCGAGGCGCGCGACGACCGGCGCCGGCAGGCCGGCGGGGCCGGAGATGCCGAACCAGGCGTAGGAGACGACGTCGATGCCGCTTTCCCTGAAGGTCGGCAGGTCGGGGAAGGCGGCGGCACGCTCGGATCCGCTGACGGCCAGCGCGCGCAACGCGCCGCTGCGCACATGCGGGCCGGAGGAAGGCAGGCTGTCGAGCATCGCCGGCACCACGCCGCCGATCACGTCGGTCAGCGCGGGACCGGCGCCGCGGTAGGGCACGCTTTCCGTCCGCACGCCGAGCGCCATGGCGAGCCTGACGCCGGCCAAGTGCGACGACGT
This sequence comes from Roseomonas sp. HF4, assembly GCF_005222755.1. Taxonomy (GTDB): domain Bacteria; phylum Pseudomonadota; class Alphaproteobacteria; order Acetobacterales; family Acetobacteraceae; genus Neoroseomonas. Next base: position 516,845 of record NZ_STGD01000001.1, on the reverse strand, counting down.
GCCGATGCCGGCGACGGCGAAGCGGATCTCACCGGCGGTGCGCGCGGCGGCGGCGAAGTCGGCGATTGTCCGCGCCGGATGCGCGGGGTTGACCACCAGCATCGAGGGCGAGCGCGCGATCATCGCGATGTGCGTGAAGTCGCGCATCGCGTCATAGGGGATGTTCGGATAGAGCGCCGGCGAGACGCCGTGCGAGGTCGAAGAGGAGACGAGCAGCACATGCCCGTCCGGCTCGGCGCGCGCCACGGCCTGCGCGCCGATGGTGGCACCCGCCCCGGCCCGGTTCTCCACCACCACGGGCTGGCCGAGCCGCGCGCCGAGGCGTTCCGCGACCAGCCGCCCCACCACATCCGTGGTGCCGCCGGGCGCGAAGGGCACGACCAGGCGGACCGGCCGCGCGGGCCAGGCCTCGCCCTGCGCGCGGGCGGGCCGCGCGAGCAGCGGCAGCGCGGCGAGCGCGAGGTGGCGGCGTTGCATCATCGGCGTCGTCCTTCCCGGTGCGGGACATCCTGCCGCAGATGGAGATCGCCGCAAGGTCAGTCGATCGCGACGCCGGCGCGCTGGACCACGGGCGCCCATCGCGCATGGTCGGCCTGGACGAAGCGGCCGAAATCCTCGGGCGTCGCGCTGGTCTCGATGTCGAGGCCGCCGTCGAGCAGCTTGCGGTGGATGCCTTCGTCAGCGACCGTCGCGTTGAGCGCGGCGTGCAGCCGGGCAAGCCGGTCGGGCGGCGTGCCGCCCGTGGCCAGCAGGCCGAACCAGGTCGCGGCCTGGATATCGGGGAAGCCTGCCTCGCCGGTCGTCGGCAGGTCCGGCAGCGCCGCGTTGCGCTGCGGCCCGGCGATGGCGAGCGCCCGCACGCGCCCGGATTCGATGTGCGGCTGGAGCGGCGCCAGCGCATTGGTGAAGACCTGGATGCGCCCGGCGACGAGGTCGTTCATGGCGGGGCCGGTGCCGCGATAGGGCACGTGCTGCATCTCCACGTCGAGAACCTGCGTGATGAGCGCGCCCGCCGCATGGCCCGTGCTGCCGACGCCGGGGGAGGCGTAGTTGAGCGGCGGGTTGGCCGCGCGCGCCACGGCCTGCAGTTGCCTCAGGGTCGTGGCCTGCACCGAGGGATGCACGACGATGACATTGGCGCCGCTGCCGATCAGCCCGACCGGCGCGAAGGCGGTGGCCGGGTCGTAGGGCAGGCGGCGGCGGACCAGCTGGTTGATCGTCAGGCTGCCCGAGCCCCCGAGCAGGATCGTGTAGCCGTCCGGCTGCGCCTTCGCGACGACCTCGGCGCCGAGCGCCCCGCCGGCGCCGCCGCGGTTCTCGATCACCAGCGACTGGCCGAGCCGCGCCCCCATGCCGTCCGCGACCAGGCGGCCCACGATGTCGTTCGTGCCGCCGGGCGGCCAGGGGATGACGAAGCGGATCGGCCGGTCGGGGAAGGCCTGGGCCAGGGCCGGGGCGGGCAGCGCCGCCGCCAGGGCGAACAGGCTGCGCCGCGTGGCGCGGAACATGGTCATGGACAGGTCCTCCGGTCGCGCGGGCCCTGCCCCTGTGGCGTGGCCCGCGCGCTGCGCTTTCGCTTGCTGGGAAACTGACCGCGGCGCGCCGCCCTGTCCAGGGAGGCTCAGCCCTTCCGGCTGGCCTCCCATTCCGCGACCGTGATGCGCGGGATCTCGATGCGGTCCGTGGTGCGGGCGTACCAGCCGCGGCCGTGCATGCGGCCGACGAGTTCGAGCTTCGGCGTGTCGACGTAGAACTTCGCGGCATCCAGCACGCAATCGTCGCGCACGTACTGCGCCACCACGCGGCCCAGCACGATGGTGTGCCGGCCGGCGGGGACGAACTGGAAGATCTCGCATTCCAGCGCGACCGGGCTTTCCGCGATGCGCGGGACCTTGATCTTGAGCGACGGCGCGGTGGTGAGGCCCGCGGCCTCGATCTCGCTGACGCCGGGGGGGAAGTCGGCGGCGGTGATGTTCATCGCCTCCGCATTTCCGGCCGAGACCAGGTTCACGACGAACTGCCCCGTTGCCTCGATGTTGGCGAGCGTGTCCTTCATCGCCCCCGGCGCGCGCGGGCCGCAGCCGATGCCGACCACGACGGGGTTATCGGAAAAGGCGTTGAAGAAGGAATAGGGCGCGGCGTTCACCCGGCCCTCCCGGTCCTGGCTGACCACCCAGGCGACCGGGCGCGGCACGACCGAGGCGACGACCAGCTTGTAGGCCTGGTCGAAGGGGATCTGCGTGAAGTCGAAATGCATCGGTGCGGTCCTTGCGTCAGGCGGCGCGGTGGGGCGGGTTCTGGCCGTGGATCAGCAGCGCCTCCAGGTTCTCGATGCAGCGGGCGCCCATGGCGTCACGCGTCTCGATGGTGGCGGAGCCGAGATGCGGCAGCAGCGCCACGTTCTCGAGCGCGAAATAGCCGGGGTGGACCTTCGGCTCCCCGTCATAGACGTCGAGCCCGGCGGCGCGGATGTGGCCGGAGGCAAGTGCCGCGACCAGCGCCTCGTCGTCGACCGAGGGGCCGCGGCCGGTGTTCACCACCAGCGCGCCGCGCTTCATCTTCGCGAGCCGCGCGGCGTTCAGCCACTTGCGCGTGCCCTCGCCGCCCGGAACATGCATCGAGATGACGTCGATGGCCGGCAGGAAGCTGTCCTCGGTCGCGTGGAAGGTGGCGCCCTGTTCGAGCTCCGGCGGCAGGCGCTGCACGTCGTGGTAGTGGATGTTCATCTGCATCCCGCGCGCCATGGCGGCGAGTTCGCGCCCGATCCGCCCGAAGCCGAGCACGCCGAGGGTCTTGCCCTGCAGCGTCACGCCCATGAGCTGCGTCGGCGCCCAGCCGTCCCACTTGCCGGCGCGGACCATGCGCTCCCCTTCCCCGGCGCGCCGCGCGGCCATCAGCATGAGCGTGAAGGCGCATTCGGCGGTGGCGAAGGACAGCACCTCCGGCGTGTGGGTCACCGCGATGCCGCGCGCCTTGGCCGCGTCGAGCGCGATGTGGTCGGTGCCGACGCTGAAGGTGGTGACGATCTTCACGCTGTCCGGCAGGGCGGCGATGGTCGTCGCGGTCATGGGGTCGCCGGCGGCGCAGAGCACACCGGCGGCGCCGGCTTCCGTCGCGCGGCGGGCGATCTCGGCGCCGTCGCGGAACCAGGGCTCGTCAGCGCTGTTCAGCCGTGCGTCGAACAGGGCGGCGAGCCGCGCCTCGACGCCGTCGGGCAGCCTGCGCGTGACGAGGATGACGGGCTTGGCCATGGAACGCTTCCTGCATGCAACGGTTGGATCGTGCCGCGCATAGCGCGCCCCGCCCCGTCTTGCCAGGGGGCGGGGGAGGGGGCAGGGTCCGCGCGGTTCCACGGCATCGCACAGGGAATGGGCAGATGGATCTCGGTCTGAAGGGCAAGCGCGCACTGGTCATGGGCGGGGCGAAGGGCCTCGGGCGCTCGATCGCGGATGCGCTGGCGGCCGAGGGCGCGGTGCTGACGATCAGCGGCCGCGACCAGGCGGCGCTGGAAGCGGCCGCGGCGGACCTCAAGGGCCTCGGCGCACAGGGCGTGGTGACGGTCGTGGCCGACGTCTCCTCCGGCGCGGACATGGACATGCTGGCCGATACCGCCACGAAGGCGATGGGCGGCGTCGACATCCTGGTGCTGAACCACGGCGGCCCGCCGGTCTGCACCGCCTCCGAGATGAAGGAGGAGGACCTCACCAAGTGGTTCCAGAACATCGTCGTCTCGCCGATCCGCATCACCATGCGGCTGATGCCGGCGATGCGCGCGCAGAAGTGGGGCCGCGTGATCGTGGTGGGGTCGTCGGGCATGCAGCACCCGATCCCGACGCTGGCGCTGTCGAACACGCTGCGCGCCTCGATCTGGGCCTGGCTCAAGACGCTCTCGGGCGAGGTCGCGGCGGATGGCGTGACGATGAACGTGCTCGCGCCCGGCTCGATCCTGACCGACCGCATCAGCCAGACCGCCGCGGTGCGCGCCAAGAAGTCCGGCCTGTCGCTCGATGAGGAAATCGCGCGCGCGGGCAAGGAAGTGCCGGCCGGGCGCATCGGCCAGGCGTCGGAATACGGGCCGATGGGCGCCTTCCTCGCGGGCGAGACGGGATCCTACATCACCGGGTCGATGATCCGCGTGGATGGCGGGCGCGTCCGCAGCATGCTCTGACATGCATCCGATGACTGCAGGGCGGAGGCGCCCTGGCGCCGAGCACCCGGAGGTCTGAATCGGATGCGTGGAAGAAAGGACGAACGATGCTGCCGAATCTGACGCCGGATGTGGACCTCGCCGCCGAATTGTTCGCTGGCCTGCGCGCCGGCAGCACGGATGGGGAAGGCGTGACGCGCGAGGCCTACGGCCCCGGCGAACGCATGGCCCATGCGCTGGTGCGCGCGGCCGCCGACCGCATCGGGCTGGAAAGCACGGTCGATGTCGCGGGCAACCTCTACATGACGCTGCCCGGCGCGGACCGGGCGGCGAAGCGCGTCATCCTCGGCAGCCATCTCGACAGCGTGCGGCAGGGCGGCAACTACGACGGCGCGGCAGGCGTGCTGGCCGGCATGGCCGCCGTGGCGGGGATGAAGCGCGCGGGCTTCGTGCCCGGGCGCGACATCACCGTCATGGCGATCCGGGCGGAGGAGGCGGGGGCCTGGTTCCCCGTGTCCTATCCGGGGTCGCGCATGGCGCTCGGCCTGTTCAAGGCGGATGGGCTGGAGATCCGGCGGCAGGACAGCGGGCGCATGCTGGCCGACCACATGCGGGACGAAGGCTTCGACCCCGACGCCGTGGCGCGGGGCGAGCACGCGATCGGCCCGCACAACGTGGCTGCCTATCTCGAACTGCACATCGAGCAGGGGCCGGTGCTGGACGCGGAGAGGATCCCTGTCGGCATCGTCACCGGCATTCCCGGCAGCCGGCGGCTGCGCCAGGCGCGCGTGGTGGGCGAATACAACCATTCCGGCGGCACGCCGCGGAAGTACCGGCGCGATGCCGCCGCCGCGCTGGCCGAACTCGCGCACCGCATGGACGAGGAATGGGTGCGGCTCGAGACCATGGGACATGTGCTGGTCTGCACCTTCTGCACCATGGCGACGACCGAGGAGGCCGGCTTCACCAAGATCGCCGGCGAGGCGACATTCCAGCTGGACGTGCGCAGCGTCAGCCCGCACGCCTGCGACATGATGTTCGAGGCGCTGCACCGCTTCATGACCGAGATCGAGGCGCGCCGCGGCGTGCGCTTCGAGCGCGGCCCCGAGACCGGCAGCCGCGCGAGCCCGATGGATGCCGCGGTGCGCGAGGGCCTGGCACGCGCTGCGCGGGACCTCGGCATTCCCTGTCGCGAGATGGCCTCCGGCGGCGGCCATGACGCGGCCGCCTTCGCGGAGGCGAGAATTCCGGCCGGCATGCTGTTCGTGCGCAACCAGAACGGCAGCCACAATCCGAAGGAAGACATGCGTATGGAAGACTTCGCGGCGGCCTCGGCCGTGGTGCAGCGCTGGGCGGCGGAGGCCGGCCTGTGAGTGCGTCCGATGATCGGAGCGCCGAAGGGCGCGGAGGTCCGGATCGGCCGCACCAGACGAACGCAAGGCTCGCCGTCGACATCGGCGGCACCTTCACCGACCTCGCCATCGAGAAGGGCGACCAGCGCTGGACCACCAAGGTCCTGACCACCCCCGCCGCGCCCGAGAAGGGCGTGCTGGAGGGCGTGACCCAGGTGCTGGCCAAGGCCGGCATGGCGCCGGCGGATCTCTCGCTCGTCATCCACGGCACGACGCTCGCGACCAACGCGATCATCGAGCGCAAGGGGGCGAAGACCGCGCTGCTGACGACCGAGGGCTTCCGCGACGTGCTCGCGCTGGCCAACGAGGCCCGCTACGACCAGTACGACCTCAACATCGACCTGCCGCAGCCGCTGGTGCGCCGGCGCTGGCGCGTGGCGGTGCCCGAGCGGCTCGACAACACCGGCCAGGTGCTGGTGCCGCTGGACGAGGCCGCTGTGCGGGCGCAGGTGGAATTCCTGAAGGGGGAGGGGATCGAGAGCCTCGCCATCGGCTTCCTCCATGCCTTCGTGAACCCGGCGCATGAACGCCGCGCGGCCGAGATCGTGCGCGAGATGTGGCCGGGCCTGCCGGTCTCGCTGTCGAGCGACGTGTCGCCCGAGATGCGGGAATGGGAGCGGTTCTCGACCACCGTCGCCAATGCCTATGTCCAGCCGCTCATGGCGACCTATCTCGGTCGGCTCGAGACCGGGCTGCGCGCGGCGGGCGTGGCCTGCCCGCTGTTCCTGATGCTGTCGGGCGGCGGGCTCACCACCATCGAGACCGCGTCGCGCTTCCCGATCCGCCTGGTGGAATCCGGGCCGGCGGGCGGCGCCATCTTCTCGGCGTATGTTGCGAAGCAGCGAGGTTTCTCCAAGGTGCTGTCCTTCGACATGGGCGGCACCACGGCGAAGATCTGCCTGATCGACGGCTACCGCCCGCAGGCTTCGCGCACCTTCGAGGTGGCGCGCGTGGGCCGGTTCAAGCGCGGCTCCGGCCTGCCGCTCCGCATCCCGGTGATCGAGATGGTGGAGATCGGCGCCGGCGGCGGCTCCATCGCCCAGGTGGACAGCATGGGGCGCATCCAGGTGGGGCCGGAATCGGCCGGCGCCGATCCTGGCCCGGCCTGCTACGGTCGCGGCGGCACGCATCCGGCAGTGACGGATGCGAACCTCGCACTCGGCCGCTACGAGCCGTCGCTGTTCGCCGGCGGGTCGCTGCCGCTGAAGCCTGAGTTGTCGCGCGCGGCGCTGGCCGAGCATGTCGGCGGCAGGCTCGGGCTGTCGGGCGATATGGCCGGACTCGGCGTGGTCGAGATGGTGGACGAGAACATGGCGAACGCCGCCCGCGTCCACGCGATCGAGAGCGGCAAGGGCTATGAGGGCCGCATCGTCATCGCCTTCGGTGGCGGCGGGCCCGTGCATGGCTATCGCGTGGCAGAGAAGATCGGCGTGAAGCGGATGCTGGTGCCGTCCGGTGCCGGCGTGGGGTCCGCCATCGGCTTCCTGCGCGCGCCGGTGGCGTATGAGGTGGTGAAGTCGCTCTACCAGCGCTTCGGCACCTTCGACCTCAAGGCGGTGAACGGGCTGCTGGCGTCGATGTCGGCGGAGGCGACGAAGGTCGTCTCGGAAGGCGCCTTCGGCGCGCCGGTCGAGGAGACCCGCATCGCCTACATGCGCTACGTCGGCCAGGGACACGAGATCTCGGTTCCGCTGCCGCCGCGCGCGCTGACCGAGCACGACGTGGCCGAGATCCGCGCGCTGTACGACCGCGAATACACGCGCTTCTATGACCGCCCGGTGCCGGGATCGGATGTCGAGATCCTGTCCTTCGCGGTGACGGTCCGGACCGTGGAGGCGCATGTGGAGCCGGTTGCCCCCGTGGCCGACACGCCTGCGCCGAAGCCGAGCCGCACCCAGATGGTGCGCGACACGGCGACGGGCGAGGTGACGGAATGGCCCGTCTTTGATCGTGACCACATGAACCCGGGTGCCACCATCCCCGGCCCCGCCATCGTGGCGGAAGCCGAGACGAGCACGCTGGTGGGGCCGGGCTGGACCTGCCGGATGGATGGGCTCGGATATCTCGACCTGGTGCAGGAGGCCGCGTGATGAGCAAGGAAACCGGAGCCCTCGCGCAGATCCAGCGCCAGATCCAGTGGAACCGCCTGATCGCGGTGGTCGAGGAACAGGCGCAGACCATGATCCGCACCGCCTTCAGCACCACGGTGCGCGAAGCGGGCGACCTGTCCGCCGGCATCTTCGACCTCGAAGGCCGGATGCTGGCGCAGGCCGTGACCGGCACGCCCGGCCACGTGAACTCCATGGCGGAATCGGTCGCGCACTTCCTGGCCAAGTTCCCGGCCGACACGATGCAGCCGGGCGACCACTACATCACCAACGACCCCTGGCTCGCGACCGGCCACCTGCACGACCTGACGGTGGTCACGCCGGCCTTCCGGCGCGGCAGGATCGTGGGTCTGTTCGCGAACACCGCGCACATCATCGACATCGGCGGCCTTGGCATGGGGCCGGAGGGGCGGAGCGTCTTCGAGGAAGGCCTCTATATCCCGATCGTGAAGTGCTTCGACCGCAACGTCCCGAACGAGACCTTCTTCGACTTCATCCGCGTGGGCTCCCGCACGCCGGTCGAACTGGAAGGCGACATCTATTCGCTTTGCGCCTGCAACGACGCGGGGGCGAAGCGGCTCGTCGAGATGATGGACGAGTTCGCGATGGAGACCCTCGACGACCTCGCGCACTACATCTTCGAGGCGAGCACGCGCGCCACGCTGGCCGAGATCGCGAAGCTGCCGCGCGGCACCTTCAGCGGGCAGATCCGGTCGGACGGCTACGAGGCGCCGGTCACGCTCAAGGCCGCCATGACCATCCACGACGACCGCATCGTGGTGGACTACGCGGGCACGAGCGGGCTTTCGAGCCGCGGCATCAACGTGCCCCCCGCCTATTGCCGCGCCTATTCCTGCTTCGGCATCAAGGTCGTGGTCGCGCCGGAAGTGCCGAACAACTGGGCGAGCCTCGCCCCGTTCCAGATGGACATCCCGGAAGGCTGCATCCTCAACGCGCCGCGGCCCTATCCGGTGTCCGTGCGCCATGTCGTCGGCCAGTTGCTGCCGGATCTGATGATGGGCTGCCTGCACCAAGCGGTGCCGGGGCGGGTGAACGCGGAGGGCTCCTCGGCGCTGTGGAACCCTCCGCTGCGGGGTGGCAGCCAGGTCTCGGGCCAGGCGGCCGAGACCGAGGATTTCGAAATCATCACCTTCAATTCGGGCGGCACCGGCGCCCGGCCGGGGAAGGACGGGCTGGACGGCACGGCCTTCCCGTCCGGCGTGCGCACCATGCCGGTGGAGGCGACCGAGAACGTGGCGCCGGTGATCTTCTGGCAGAAGCAGCTCCGCCCCGATTCCGCGGGCGCCGGGCGCACGCGCGGCGGCTTCGGCCAGGTGATGGAGATCGGCGCCAAGGGCGACGCCGAATTCGCCGTCAACGCCATCTTCGACCGCGTGGCGAACCCGCCCAAGGGCCGCGACGGCGGCGGGGAGGGCGCGGCCGGCTGGGTCGGGATGAACGACGCCAACGGCACCGTGCTGCGCACCAAGGGCTTCCAGATCATCCCGAAGGGAAGGCGCCTGCTGCTGAAGCTGCCGGGCGGCGGCGGCATGGGGGACCCGAAGGATCGCGACCCCGCGCTGGTGCAGCGGGATGTCGAGGACGGGCTGGTGAGCGCCGAGGCGGCGCGGACGATCTATGGGGTGAAGTAGCAAGGGGGGAGAAGGGAACTTCTCCCCCCTGACCCCCCTCAACCTTCTTTGGGATTTGGCGCCCGCCCGTCCAGGACGGGCACCAAGTGACACAGAAGGGAGGGGGCTCGGGGGAGGTTCTCCTCCCCCCACCTTCACCCGATGACCAGGTCCTGCAGCGACTGCTCGAGTTCCTGGAAGCTCGGCATGTAGCCGGTCGGCACCAGCTTGCGTCCCGTCTCGACGGCCACCTGCGGGGCGTTGCCGTGCAGGTGGGCCACGATCACGGCCTTGATCACGTCGTAGTAGCGCGCTTCCTCGTCCACCACGCCCTTCAGCCGCGTGGCCATGGGCCCCACGATGCCATAGGCCAGGAACACGCCGAGGAAGGTGCCGACCAGCGCGCCGCCGATCATCTTGCCGAGCACCGCCGGCGGCTGGTCGATGGATGCCATGGTCTTGATGACGCCGAGCACGGCGGCCACGATGCCGAGCGCGGGCAGCGCATCCGCCACGCTCTGCAGCGCGTGGGAGGCGTGCATCTCCTCCTCCTTCACCTTCTTGAGTTCGCGGCCCATCACGTCCTCGATCTGGTGCGGGTCGTCGGCGTTCATGCCGACCATGCGGAGGTAGTCGCAGATCATCATCACCGCGTGGCGGTCGGCGGCGATCCGCGGGAACTTCTGGAAGGCGGCGCTGTCCTCGGGCTTCTCGATATGCGGCTCGAGCGCCATCGGCCCCTTGGTCTGCGCGAGCCGCACGAGGAAATAGAGCAGCGACAGGATGTCCGTGTAGTCCTGCTTGTGGAAGCGCCCGCCCTTGAGCACCTTCCCGAGGCCGCCCAGCGTGTGCTTGACGTCGTGCATCGAGTTCGACGCCAGGAAGGCGCCGACGGCCGCGCCGCCGATCATCATCATCTCGAAGGGCAGGGCCTTGATGATGATGTCGAACTTGCCCCCGGCCAGCATGTAGCCGCCGAACACCATGACAAGCAGAACGACGGTGCCGAGGATCGTGGTCATCGGCCCGCTTCCTCCCGCACCTGGCGGATCAGGGTGATGGAGACGCGCCGGTTGGCCGCGGCGGCGGGGTCGTCGGGCAGCAGGGGCTCGCGGTCGGCGCGGCCGGCGACGCTGCGGATCCGCGCCTCGGGCAGGCCGGCCTCGAGCAGCAGGCGGCGGGTCGTGTTCGCGCGCTCGGCCGAGAGGTCCCAGTTGCTGCGCCCGGCGCCGCCGCGGAAGGGCGTGCTGTCGGTATGCCCCTCGATCGCGACCGGGTTGGGCAGGCGCATCGCCGCCTGCGCGACGCGGCCGAGCAGCGCGCGCGCGCGGTCGTTGGGCGCCGCACCGCCGAGGGCGAACATCGGCTGGCCCTCCGCGTCCACGAGCTGGATGCGCAGCCCCTCGGGCGTCTGCTCGACCAGCAACTGCCGCGCGAGGTCGGCCAGCGCGGGGTCGGCGGCGATGGTCTCGCGGATCTGTTCGGCGGCGCGCTCGAAGGCCTCGCGTTCGCGGTGGGCGAGTTCGCGGCGGAGCTCGGCCTCCCCCAGCGCCTCGGGCGCGGGCTCGGGCGCGGGCGTCTCGGCCGGGCCGCCGCGCGGGCGCTCGGGGCCCTGGGCCGCGCCGGGCGGGCTGGCGGCGACGAGGCGGGGGTCCTCGGCCTCCTCGGGGCCCTCGGGGCCCTCGCGCCGGGGCATCGGGCGGGCGGCGACCGCGCTGTCATCCTCCTCGATGTCCATGACGATCGGCAGGCGGCCCTGCTGGAGGGTGATGGCGCCGCTGGTGGAGGTCTGGTTGCCGTCGTCGTTCGGGGTCTGGCCGCCGAAGGGCTGGCCGGAGCCCGACACCGAGCGCGCCAGCAGGTTGGTCGGCGCGAAATAGTCGGCAAGGCCGCGGCGCTGTTCCTCGGTCGTGGCGTTGAGCAGCCACATCAGGAGGAAGAAGGCCATCATGGCGGTGACGAAGTCGGCATAGGCGACCTTCCACGCGCCGCCATGGTGGCCGTGCTCGCCGCCTTCCTCTCGCCGGATGACGATGGTCGTGCCACCGTCCTTGCCCTTGCCCGCCATCCTTCGCCAGATGCCGCAGGCCTGCTGACTATTTCGCTAACCGCGCCGTGCGGCGCCGCGTGACACGGGCCGGGGGCTATGGTTTCGTCGCCGGCGATGGACCTGCCCGCCGCCAGCCTCGCCGTCCCCGGCGCGACCGCGCCCCTGACCGTCCGCCGCCCGGCGCGGCAGGGCGTGCCGATCGTCTTCGCCTCCCCCCATTCGGGGCAGGAGTATCCGGCGGAACTGCTGGCCGAGGCGCGGCTGGCGCCGCTCGCGCTCCGGCGCAGCGAGGACGGCTTCGTCGACGAATTGTTCGCCTCCGTCCCGGACCACGGCGCGCCGCTGATCGCGGCCACCTTCCCGCGCGTCTGGTGCGACGTGAACCGGGAAGCCTGGGAACTCGACCCGGGCATGTTCGACGGCCCTCTGCCGCCCTGGGTCAACACGACCAGCCCGCGCGTCGGCGCCGGGCTCGGCACCATCCCGCGCGTCGTCGCGACGGGGGAGACGGTCTACGGGCGCCGCCTGGCCTTCGCCGAGGCCGAGGCCCGCATCCGCGCCTGCTGGGAGCCCTACCACGCCGCGCTGGCGGGGCTGATCGCGGAAACCCGCGCGCGCTTCGGCGCCTGCCTGCTGGTCGACTGCCATTCCATGCCGTCGCACCCGGCGCATGCCGCGAACCCGCCCGACATGGTGCTGGGCGATGCCCACGGGACGTCCTGCGCACCGCGCGCGACCCGCCTGGCCGAGGAGGCGCTGGTCGGCCTCGGCTACCGGGTGCGGCGCAACGACCCCTATGCCGGGGGCTACGTCACGCGCCATTACGGCCGCCCGCGGGACGGGGTGCATGCGCTGCAGATCGAGATCGCCCGCGCGCTGTACATGGACGAGGGGCGGATCGAGCGCGGCGCCGGCTTCAACCGCTTCGCGGCCGACATGCAGCGCCTGGTGGCGCGGCTCTGCGCGACCGACTGGTCCTTCCTGCGGGCTTGATGCGGCGCAGCATGATGCTGCGCAGGCGTCTCATGCGCGGCGCCGGCGTCGGAAAAAAGAAAGGCGGTGCCCGAGGGCACCGCCAAGTTTAGGGAGGAAACGTCCAAGAAAGACAGCGGAAGACAAGGTCTTGCCGCCGTCCTGGCCTAGATAGGATGGTTGTGGAGGCCTCGCAAGAGTCTTTTTGCGGTGCAGCATAAATGCGGCGCCGCAGCATGATGGCGCATGTTTCTTGCGCCGGATGGCCGCCGCGTGCAGCGTAACGGTCGTGGGCTCGCCTCGACCACGGCATGCGGCTTGCCCAGACCGGATCGATGCGCGCTCCGATCCGTTTCCTCCTGCAGGTGCTGGCAGCGTCGCTGCCCGGGCTCGGCCTTGCGTCGGCGCCGGCGGCGGCCGACCCCGCCCATCTCTGCCGGGCCGCCATCGCGGTGGCCGAGCGCGAATTCGCCATCCCGCCCGGCCTCCTGCAGGCGATCGGGCGCGTCGAATCCGGCCGGCGCGACCCGGCGACCGGCCGATTCGCCCCCTGGCCCTGGACGATCAACGCCGAGGGCCGCGGCATGTATTTCCCGACGCGGGAGGCAGCGATTGCCGAGGTGCGGCAACTCCAGGCCGGGGGCATGCGTTCGATCGACATCGGCTGCATGCAGGTGAACCTGCGCCATCATCCGGAGGCCTTCGCGAGCCTGGAGCAGGCCTTCGACCCGCTGGCCAATGCGCGCTACGCCGCGCGCTTCCTGACCGAGTTGCAGGCGGCGCGGCAGGATTGGACGCGATCCGCCGGCCACTACCATTCCCAGACGCCCGACCGGGCCGACGGCTATCGCGCCCGCGTCATGGCGGCCTGGGCCGAGGAGCAGGCGCGCCCCGGTGGTGACCCGGCAGCCGAGGCCATGGCGCTGGCCGCGCTGGCCGGCCAGCGTGGCGCGGCGGCGCTGGCGAATGGCGCCGATCGCGCGCGCGTGCTGCCGATGCCCGAAGGTGGCCGTGGCCGTGGCCTCGATGCCTATCGCTCGGCGCCGATCATGGTGGTGGGCCGCCCCGTGGCGCCGCCGACCGTGGCGCGCCAGGCCCCCGTCGTGACCGGCCGCCCCAGCCCGCTGGCGTTCTTCCGCACCCCCGTTGAACCCATTTCCGCGGGTCCAGGGGACCGTCGTCCCCTGGTGGGGGGAGCCAGAGGGGGGCGAAGCCCCTCTCGCCCCTAGGCCGCGAATTCCGCCCGGATCGCCGCCGAATGCTCGCCCAGCGCCGGCACCGACCCGAAGGGCCTGGTGCCGTCCGACAGCCGCGCCGGCGGCAGCGCGACCATCACCGGTCCGCGCTCGGTCTCGACCGGTGCGCGCTTGAGCACCGGGTGGTCGCGCAGGCCGCCGCAATCGTTGACGAAGCCGTAGGCGGTGTTGGCGCCGCGGAGCTTGGCCGCGCATTCGTCCCGCGTCAGGGTCGCGAACATCGCCTGGATGTGGGCATCGACCGTCGGCCGGTGCGCGACGCGGTCGTTGTTGACCGTGAAGCCCGGCTTTCGGGGCAGGTCGGGCTCGTCCAGGAACCGCGCGCAGAAGGTCGCCCATTCGCGTTCGTTCTGGATGGCGATGAGCACGTCGTGCCCGTCCTTGGTCTGGAAGGCGCCGTAGGGGCAGATGGAGGGGTGCGCGAGGCCGATGCGCGGCGGGTTCCTCCCGGTGCCCTCGAACTGCAGCAGCGGCACCGTCATCCAGTCCGCCATGCCGTCGAACAGGCTGACCGCGATGCCCTTCCCCTGGCCGGTGATGCCGCGGCTGAGCAGCGCCTCCAGCACGGCGGAATAGGCGTGCATGCCGCAGGCGATGTCGCAGGCCGAGACGCCGACGCGCCCGGGCCCTTCGGCGCGGCCCGTGACGAAGGCGAGGCCGCTCTCGGCCTGCACCAGCAGGTCGTAGGCCTTCATCGTCGCGTAGTCGCCTTCCTCCCCGTAGCCGGAGATGTCGACCGTGATCAGGCGCGGGTGCCGCGCGCGCAGCTCGGCGCTGCCGAAGCCCGCGCGCCGCATGGCGCCCGGGGCGAGGTTCTGGATGAACACATCGGCCTTCGCGATCAGGCGCTCGAGCAGCGCCTTGTCCTCGGGGGCCTTGATGTCGAGGCAGATGCTTTCCTTGCCGCGGTTCAGCCAGACGAAATAGGAGGAGAGGCCGTTCGCGACCGTGTCGTATCCGCGGGCGAAGTCGCCCTCGGGCCGCTCGATCTTGATGACGCGCGCGCCGGCGTCGGCCAGGCGCGACGCGCAATAGGGCGCGGCCACGGCCTGGTCCATCGAGACGACGAGAAGCCCTTCCAGGGGGCGGGATCCGCTCATGCGTTCAGGTCTCCGGCAAGGTGCGCGTGATGGCCGCGCGCGCGGCGAGAAGGTCGAGGATGGCGAGGACGCGGCCTTCGAGCTCGGCGCCCGGGCGGTAGTCGGCCGGGACCGCGCAATGGACGCGGCCTTCGTCGATCAGGCGGCGCGTGCGCGCGGCGCGCGTCGCATCGCCCGCGGGATGGACGGCGATGGCGTGCCCGCCCTGTTCCTTCACCAGGCGGAAGCAGGGGATGTCGGTGTCGCCGTCGCCCACGAAGATGATGTTGGCGAAGGGCACGCGCCGGTCCTCGGGCGGGCGGTAGGCATTGACCGCCGTGTTGTCCGCGAGGTCGAGCGCATCCTTGTTGATGCGGAAAAGATACTGCGTCTTGGTCGTGTAGTTCACCGCGATGGCCGGCGCGATCGCGGCGCCGGACGCGTTGTAGAGGAAGCCCGAGGCGAAGACGGCGCGGAAATGCGGGCGGATCACCGTACCCTCGACCAGCTCGCGCAGGCCGGAGGAGATCACGTAGTGCTCGACCGCCAGCCCGCGCGCGGCGGCCGCCGCGTCGATCCTGTCGAACCAGGTCTCGACGCCCGGGAACAGCGTGATGCCGGCGCCGTGCCGCGCCCAGTCCTCCCGTCGCATGGGGATGTCCGCGGCGGCGGCCTCGACCAGCATGCGGTGCATGTAGGTCAGGATCGGGTCGCCCTGCTGTTCCTCGGCCAGCTGGTTCGACCGCGCCCAGAAGGCGGCAGGGTCGAGGCCGAGCTTCGGCAGGAACACGTGCTCCTGCATGTTGCCCGGCGCCAGCGTACCGTCGAAGTCGTAGGCGATGGCGACCGGCAGCCCGGCCATGTCAGTAGCTCCGCGGCATCCCCAGCACGTGCTCGCCGATGTAGGACAGCACGAGGTTCGTGCTGATCGGCGCCACCTGATAGAGCCGCGCCTCGCGGAACTTGCGCTCGACGTCGTATTCCTCGGCGAAGCCGAAGCCGCCATGGGTCTGCACGCAGGCTTCCGCCGCCGCCCAGGCCGCATCGGCACCGAGCATCTTGCCCATGTTGGCTTCCTCGCCGCAGGGCAGCCCGGCCTCGAACTTCTGCAGGCCCTTCTGGATCAGGGCTTCGGCCGCGCGCATCTGGGCATAGGCCTTGGCGATCGGGAACTGCACGCCCTGGTTCTGGCCGATCGGGCGGCCGAACAGCACGCGCTGCTTGGAATACTCGACCGACTTCTGGATGAACCACTTGGCGTCGCCGATGGATTCGCTCGCGATCAGCAGCCGCTCGGCGTTCATGCCATCCAGGATGTAGCGGAAGCCCTTGCCTTCGACGCCGACCAGGTTCTCGGCCGGCACCTCCATGTTGTCGAAGAAGACCTCGCAGGAATTGTGATTCATCATCGTGCGGATCGGGCGGATGGTCAGCCCGTTGCCGAGCGTCGCCTTCATGTCGACGATGAAGGTGGACAGGCCTTCGGTGCGCTTGGCCACCTGGTCCTTGGGCGTCGTGCGCGCCAGCAGCAGCATCAGGTCGGAATGCTCGGCGCGCGAGGTCCAGATCTTCTGGCCGTTGACGATGTACTTGTCGCCTTCCTTCTTCGCGAAGGTGCGGAGCGAGGTCGTGTCGGTGCCGCTGGTCGGCTCGGTCACGCCGAAGGCCTGCAGCCGCAGCTCACCGGTCGCGATCCCGGGCAGGTACTTGGCCTTCTGCTCGGCGCTGCCGTGCTTCAGGATCGTGCCCATGATGTACATCTGGGCGTGGCAGGCGGCGGCGTTGCAGCCGCTCGCGTGGATTTCCTCGAGGATCGCCGCGGCGGCCGAGAGCGGCAGGCCCGAGCCGCCGTATTCCTCGGGGATCAGCGCGCCGAGCCAGCCGGCCTCGGTCAGCGCGGTGACGAACTCGGTCGGATAGCCGCGCCGCGCGTCGAGTTCCCGCCAGTATTCGCCGGGGAAGCGCGCGCAGAGCTTGCGCACCTCCTCGCGGATCTCGGCGTGGCCATCCTGGGGCATCTGCATGTCCATAGGTCTTCTCCCGTCGCGCCTTGGATTAGGCGCGGCCCGCGAGGCTGGCAAGGCAGCCGGGTGCCGGTGGCAGCGGGCACCGGGGGTTGGCGAAGGGCGGCTGGGCGGCGGGACCGCGATGCGTTCCCCGTCGCGATGCGTGCTTGCCGGAGGCGGCACGAAGGTGTTAACGAATCTAAACCATGGGTAGAATTATCATCATCTTGATCGCGCTTATCGTGCCGGGCGTGGCGCTGGGTCAGGCCGCGACGGTCGTGGTGCCGGCGGGCTCGGCGGTCGTCATCGGGCCGCGCGGCCAGGCCCAGCCGCGGCCAAGCCTCGCGCCGGCGACGCGGACGCAGCGCCGCGCCGTGATGGTCTCCCGCTCGACCGGGGAGACGCTGGCGGGCCCGACCGCCGCCGCGGCCGTCGGGCTCGCGGGCGCCGCGGCCATCGCGGTGCTGCTGGGCGCGGGCGGCGGCGGCGGGTCCGGCGGGTCGGCTGCCGCGGCGCCGTCGCGCACGCGATAGGGCCGCCCACGGCCCCTTGCGCCGGCGCCGCCCCGGGGTCACGGTCGCGCGCGACCACCGACCGGGAGAGCCCACCGACATGCTGCCGCCGCGCGACCGACTGAAGATCTGCTTCGCCCATGTCGCCTACCGCTTCGCCGACCGCTTCGCGCCGCGGAACACCGGCATCGACTTCGTCGAGGTGCGCGACCGCGCGGCGCTCGATGCCGCCATCGGCGATTGCGACGTGCTGGTCTGCTCCGGCCTCTGGCGCAACGACCTGCCGGCCATCGCGCCGCGCCTGAAATTCGTCCAGTCGGCCTCAGCTGGCACCGACCAGTACGACCGTGACGTCTTCCGCGCGCATGGCATGCGCCTGGCCAGCGGGCAGGGCGTGAACGCCAATGCGGTGTCCGAGCACGCCATAGCGCTGATGCTGGCGCTGCTCAGGCGCATCCCCGAGGCGCGCGACAACCAGGCCAGGCGCGTCTGGCGCGGCATGATGGGCGACTTCGCGAAGCGCGAGGACGAGGCCGGCGGCAAGACCGCCGTCGTGGTGGGCCTGGGCCGCATCGGCGGGCGCATCGCGCGCCTGTGCAAGGCGCTCGGCATGAACGTCGTCGGCGTGCGCCAGAACGTCGCCGGCGGCGCCGAGGGCGCGGACGAGGTGCACTCCTTCCGCGACCTCGCCACCCTGCTGCCGCGCGCGGATTTCCTCATCCTGGCCTGCCCGCTGACGGACGAGACGCGCAACCTGGTCGATGCCGCGGCGCTGGCGCTGCTGAAGCCGACCGCGCAGGTCGTCAACGTCGCGCGCGGGCGCGTGGTGGACGAGGCGGCGATCACCGCCGCGCTGCAGGCGGGCCGCATCGCCGGCGCCGCGCTCGACGTGACGGCGGAGGAACCACTGCCGGAGGCGAGCCCGCTCTGGGCCATGCCGAACGTGCTGATCACGCCGCACACGGGCGGCGAGACCCACATGTACGAGGACAACGTGCTCGACTTCATGATGGAGAACATCGGCCGCCTGCAGCGCGGCGAGGCCGCCCTCGTGAACCAGATCGTCTGAGAGGCGTCGCATCATGGCCACCCGCGAAGGCGCGCTTGCCCGCGCCGCATCCTTCTTCGACGGCGGCGGCTTCAAGGCGCTGCTGACGGACCTCGTCGCCATCCCCTCCACCGCGCAGGAGGAAGGGCGGGAAGCGGATCTCGACCGCTACCTGAACGGCGCCATCCGGCCGTGGCTGGAACGCCTCGGCTTCGCCGTGCAGGTGCGCCCGAACCCGCTGGAGGGCTTCGGCCCGATCCTGACCGGCATCCGCGTGGAGGACCCCGCGCGCCCGACCGTGCTGCTCTACGGGCATGGCGACACGGTGCGGGGCCTCGAGGACCAGTGGCGCGATGGCCTGGAGCCCTGGCGTCTGATCGAGGAGGACGGCCGCTGGTACGGCCGCGGCACCGCCGACAACAAGGGCCAGCACGCGCTCAACATCGCCGCGCTGGAGGCGGTCTTGGCGGAGCGCGGCGGCAGCCTCGGCTTCAACGTCAAGATCGTGCTCGAGATGGCCGAGGAGCGCGGCTCCAAGGGCCTGCGCGAATTCGTGGCCGCGCATGCCGGTGAACTGGCGGCCGACGTGCTGATCGCCTCCGACGGACCGCGCGTCGAGCCCGCCATCCCGACCATCGCCACCGGCACGCGCGGCACCTTCCATTTCGACCTGGTGCTGAAGCTCCGCCCGGGCGGCGTGCATTCCGGCCATTGGGGCGGGCTGACGCGCGACCCGGCCATCCTGCTGGCGCATGCGCTGACGACCATGATGGACCGCGACGGCCGCGTGCTGGTGCGCGGCATCCTGCCGCCGTCCCTGCCCAATTCGGTGCGCGCCGTGCTGGACGGCTGCCCCGTCGGCGGCGGTGACGGCGCGGCCACGATCGACGCGGGCTGGGGCGAGCCGGGCCTCTCCAGCGCCGAGAAGATCTACGGCTGGAACAGCCTCATCGTGCTGGCGATGATCTCCGGCCGGCCGGAGAACCCGGTGAACGCCGTCGCGCCCGATGCGCGGGCGCATTGTCAGGTGCGCTACACGGTCGACAGCGACCCGGCCACCTTCGCGCAGGCGGTGCGCGACCACATGGACGCGCACGGCTTCCAGGAGATCGCGGTCGAGAACGCCTTCGTGCGCATGCCGGCGTCGCGCACCGATCCCGACCACCCCTGGGTGCGCTGGGCGCAGGGGAGCATGGCCGCCTCGCTCGGCAAGAAGGTCCAGATCATCCCGAACTCCTCGGGTGGCCTGCCAGGTGACGTGTTCGTCGACCACCTGCATGTCCCGCTGGTCTGGGTCCCGCATTCCTACAATGGCTGCAAGCAGCACGGGCCGGACGAGCACTTCCTGATCGCGCCGGCAAGGGAAGGGATCCTCGCCTTCGCCGGGATGTGGTGGGACCTTGGAGAAGGCGGCACCCCATAATATAATTGGAGTGTTACGTTTCCTCACCCCTTCGCCGCCCGGGGGCAATGGCCCTGTTACAATCGGAGCGCAGTCTTCCTGAAGCGGCAGAGGGCCGCAGTACGGAAGGACCTAGACGATGCGCAAGACGACGATCGCGGCATTGGCACTGGCGTTGACGGCCGGCGGCGTGGGCCTCGCGGTGGCCCAGCCGGGGCCGATGATGGGCCAGGGCGGTGGTCCGGGCCCCATGATGGGGCAGGGCCCGGGCGGCGGTCCCGGCATGCAGCGCGGCGAGCGTGGCTACGGGTACCACCATGGCCACGGCCGCCAGGACGGCCACGGCGGCGGCGGCTTCGCGATGGGCGAGGCCTTCGCCCGCGCCGATGCCAACAACGACGGCCGCGTGACGCGCGAGGAAGCCATGACCTGGCTCCAGGGGCGCTTCACCGAGATGGACGCCAACCGCGACGGCGGCGTGACCATCGAGGAGATGCGCGCCTACTACGAGTCCCGCCGGCCCGAAGGCCGTCGTGGCCCGCCCGAGGGGCGCGGCGCACGCATGCAGGAACGCGGCGCGGCGATGTTCCGCTTCATCGACGCCAACCTCGACGGCCGCGTGACCTTCGACGAACTGCGCCCGATGGCCGAGGCCGCCTTCCGCGCCGCCGACCGCGATTCCGACGGCGCGCTCGCGCGGGATGAGCTGCGCCGCCGCGGCGGCGACGGCCCCCGCGGGCCGCGCGGCCCGGGCATGCCCGGCCAGCCGGGCGCGCCGGCGCAGCCCTCCCGCTGACGGACGGGCCGGACGCCGCCGCATCCCTGCGGCGGCGTCCGCGCATTGACCGCCCGCCCCGCCGCCCGCAGGTTCCCGCGGAGCCGATGCCAACGCGGGGAAGGGAGCCAGGGTGGTCTATTCGCTGACGGACGACCAGGAGGCGCTGCGCGCGCAGATCCTGCGCCTCTGCGCGCGCTTCGATGACGCCTATTGGCTTGCGCGCGACCGCGACGGCGTCTTTCCGCACGAGTTCCACGCGGCCATGGCCGAGGGCGGCTGGCTCGGCATCGCCATGCCCGAGGACTACGGCGGCGCCGGCCTCGGCATGCAAGAAGCGACCGTGATGATGCGCGCGGTCGCCGAGAGCGGTGCCTGCATGACCGGCGCCTCGGCCATCCACATGAACATCTTCGGGCTCAACCCCGTCGTGGTCTTCGGCACCGAGGCGCAGAAGCGGCGCTTCCTTCCCCCCCTGATCGCGGGGCGGGAGAAGGCCTGCTTCGGCGTGACCGAGCCCAATGCCGGCCTCAACACGACCGAGCTCAAGACCCGCGCCGAGAAGCGCGGCGACCGCTACGTCGTGACCGGGCAGAAGATCTGGATCTCGACCGCGCAGGTCGCCGACCGGATCCTGCTGCTGGCGCGCACCACGCCGCTCGACCAGGTGAAGCGCAAGACCGACGGGCTGTCGCTGTTCTACACCGCGCTCGACCGCACGAAGGTGGAGGTGCGGCTGATCGAGAAGATGGGCCGCCACGCCGTCGATTCGAACATGCTGTTCTTCGACGGCTACGAGATTCCGGCGGAAGACCGGATCGGCGAGGAAGGGCAGGGCTTCCGCATGATCCTGCACGGGATGAACCCCGAGCGGATGCTGATCGCGGCCGAGGCGGTCGGCATCGGCCACGCGGCGCTGCGCCGGGCCTCGGACTATGCGAGGCAGCGCGAGGTCTTCGGCCGCCCGATCGGCCAGAACCAGGCGATCCAGCATCCGCTGGCGCGCTGCTGGGCGCATCTGGAGGCCGCCTGGCTGATGACCATGAAGGCGGCGTCGCTGTACGATGCTGGGCAGGAATGCGGCGCGGAATCCAACGCCGCGAAGTACCTGGCCGGGGAGGCGGGCTTCACCGCCGCCGAGACCGCGGTGATGACCCATGGCGGCATGGGCTATGCGCAGGAATACCACGTGGAGCGGTACCTCCGCGAAAGCCTGATCCCGCGGATCGCGCCGGTCAGCCGGGAGCTGATCCTGAGCCACCTCGCCGAGCGTGTCCTCGGCCTGCCGAAATCCTACTGAGCGGCGCCGGCGCGTCTCCTACTTCCGCTCGATCCTGACCGCGAGCCCGCAATGGTCCGTGACCGTCGTGGCGCCGGAGGACTGCGAGATGTAGACAGGCCCGGCGATCAGCCGCACCAGGTCGGACCGGTAGACGGCGATGTCGTACATCTTGGTCCCGGTGCTGTTCGTGCCGCCTTCCTGCACATTGTAGTTGTCGAACTTGTCGATGCCCGACTGGCCGCTCGCGTTCACGTAGGCGCTGGTGTTGAAGGCCGCGTTGAGCGCCTGCGCGCTGAAGCCGAAGCTCGGCTGGTTGGTGTCGCCGATGAAGAGGTCGATGGTCTTGCCCCGCTCGCCGAGCGACTGGGCGACGTTGCGGTAGAATTGCTGCGTATCGGGCGCCTTCGCCGCGACCTTGTTCGGCACATGGACGAATACGACCGTCATCGCGCCGATGGTGTAGGCCACGTAGCCTTCGCCCTGCTTGATGGCGCCGATGTTCGACGCGACGGGGTTCTGGCTGATCGCGGTGAAGGACTGGCAGGCCTTCTTGGCCGGATGCGGCGTGATCGTGATGTTCGAGCCGCCCAGCAGGTTGCCGTAGTCCGGGTCAGACGCGTCGAACTCGCCCACCACCATGATGTCGGGCATCGCGCCGATGGCGCGGAAGAAGTTCTGGAAGGCGAGGGAGACCTGCGCGCCGAAGGCCCCCACGCTCTGCGGGCCGGCCAGGGTCTCGATCGGCCGGAGATGCGCCGGCCCCTCGTAGGCGTCCTGCAGGTTCTGCGGATTGTGCGGCAGCACCAGCGCCTGGTGGCCCTTGCCCGTCGCGTGCGCGTTGGTGTCGCGGGTGAAGCCCTGGTTCGCAATCGACGCCAGCCCGTGGGCCGAGCTCGAATTCGCGTTGAACGACTGGTACGCAATGGTCGGCATGGGCGTCCCCCGCGTGCGCGACGGATGTCGTCCGGTCCTCGTGTCGCGTCGTCGCGGCCGCGGCGGGGGCGATCATGGCGAAGCGATCGCGCGGCGTCGATAGGACTCGCGTGGCCCGCATGCGTGATTGCAGCGGCGAAAGCGACTATG
The DNA here is from genome assembly GCF_005222755.1 of Roseomonas sp. HF4. GTDB lineage: Bacteria > Pseudomonadota > Alphaproteobacteria > Acetobacterales > Acetobacteraceae > Neoroseomonas. Next base: position 494,082 of record NZ_STGD01000001.1, on the reverse strand, counting down.
GGAAACGGAGCGGCCGCGGGAAGCCTGGATGGTGGGCGCGACAGGGATTGAACCTGTGACCCTTCGCGTGTGAAGCGAATGCTCTACCGCTGAGCTACGCGCCCGACCAGGGCCGCGGAGATAGAGGCGCCGGCCCGCCAGTGTCAAGCCGCCCTTGCCCCGGCCGTGGCGCGCGCCATCTGCACGTCATGCTCGTGCGTCTCCTCATGGCCGCCCTGGCGGCGATCGGCGTTGCGGCGCCTTTGCACGCGGCGCCGGTCGAGGCCGAATACGTGGTGATCCAGTCCGGCTTCCAAGTGATGGAGGTGCGGATCATGCTCGATGTCGCCGACGGGCGCTATCGCATCCAGACCGTGTCCCGCCCGCGGGGCGTCGGGCGCCTTTTCCTGCCACAGCAGTCGTTGGCGGAAGCCGAGGGCGGGCTGGTCGGCCCCGAGATCCACCCCGCGCGCTACCGTACCGAAAGCGACTGGCGCGGCGTGCCACGGCGCACCCTGCTGGAATTCGAGGGCCGCACGCCGCGCCTGGCCGTGCTGGAGCCGCCCGAAGGACCGGACCGCATCCCCGTCCGGCCGGAGGAGGCCGAGGGCGCGCTCGACACGCTCTCGGCGCTGCTCAGGCTGTCCCGCCACGCCGCCGCGACCGCCGGCTGCGACCTCGAAGGGGCGGTGTTCGACGGCAGGCGGCGCCTCGCCTGGTCGTCGCGGACCCTCGGCACGGTGCGCCCGCCGATGCGGAGCTTCTCGGGCCGGGCGCTGCATTGCGCGCTGGAAAGCCGGCTCGTCGGCGGCTTCCGGCGGACCGACGATCCCGCCCAGGCGGGCCGGCCCCGCCAGGCCGAGGCGTGGCTCGGCGTCGTCGGGCCCGGGCAGCCGCCCCTGCCGCTGCGGGTCGAACTGCCCTCGACCTTCCTCGGTGCCTTCCGGCTGGACCTGGTCCGCGCCGGGCCGTCAGGGCCGTAGCGCGGCGACCAGCGCGGGCAGGTCGGACGGCCGCGCGGCCACCGTCGCGCCATCGGCCATCTCGGGCGGCCCGTAGCCCCAGGCGGCGAAGATGCAGGGGACGCCCGCCCCCGCGGCGGCCAGCACGTCGTTGCGGTGGTCGCCGATCATGACCGCGGTCGCGGGCTCGCCCCCGGCGGCGGCGAGCGTCGCGCGCAGATGCGCGGGGTCGGGCTTGCGCACGGGGAAGGAATCGCCGCCCCCGATCGCGGCGAACCGGCCGCCGAGGCCGAGGGAGGCCAGCAGCCCCCGCGCCGGGCCCTCGGGCTTGTTGGTGCAGACCGCGAGCCGCCAGCCCGCGGCCTCGAGCGCGGCCAGGACCTCGGCGATGCCGTCGAAGGGCGCCGTCAGCCGGGCGGCGCTGATGTCCTCGTCGGCCACGAACTCGGCCAGCGCGCTTTCGTCGAAGCCCCGGCCGCGGCCGGCGAGGGCGCGTTCGACCAGCACCTTCGCGCCGTCGCCGATCATCGCCTGCACCGCCGGCAGGTCGTAGGGATCGAGGCCGCGCCGCGCCAGGACGCGGTTCATCGCGGCGTGGATGTCGGGCGCGCTGTGCACCAGCGTGCCGTCGAGGTCGAAGACTGCAACCTTGGTCATGGCGCAGGGGTTAGGATCAATGCGGGCCCGCGACAATCCTTGACCGCGCCGGGGGCGGTGTCCCTATCTTCAGCAAGATGTCCCGGGACCCGCCCCAGCCGCTGCCGCCTGCCGTGGATCCTGCCTTCGCGGCCCGGGTCCTGGCCGGCATGCCGCCCGACCTGGCGGCGCGGCTCGACGCGCGCCTGCTGTTCGCCCTGCAGCAGACGCTCGGCGGGTGGGATGGGGTCGAACGGCGGGGCGGGCGGCACATCCGCATCGCGCTGCCCTTCGGCGTCTGGCGCGTGACCTTCGCGCGCGTCTCGGGCCCGGGCTTCAGGGCCTTCGTGCGGTCCCGCCCCGCGCTTGCGGCCGCCATGGGTGTCGCGGTCGGCGCGCTGCTCGCGGGTGTCGCCGGGCTGCTGCTCGGCTGAGACGCGCCCGGCGCCCGGCGCGGCCCGATACATCCGGCAAATCATGTTGACGGCCGTGGCGCTGGACGCGGCGCGGTGCGGCGCGTTACCGGATGCGCATGACCTCCGCCGCCATCGTCCTCGCCGCCGGCCTCGGCACCCGCATGCGATCGACCCGCCCCAAGGTGATGCACCCGATCGCCGGGCGGCCGATGATCCGCCACCTGCTGGCCGCGGTCGAGGCGCGCTTCGGGCGTGTCGTGGTCGTGGTCGGCCCCGACATGCCGGAGCTCGAGGCCGCGGTCGCGCCGCACCAGGTGGCCGTGCAGCGCGAACGCCTCGGCACCGGCCATGCGGCGCTGCAGGCGGCATCGCTGCTCGGCGGGCACCAGGGCGACGTCGCGGTGCTCTATGGCGACAACCCGCTGGTCACGGAGGCGACGCTCGGCCGGCTGCTCGCCGCCCGCGCCGGCGCCGACCTCGTGTTGCTGGCGATGCGCCCGGCCGACGCCGGCCGCTACGGCCGCGTCGTGACCGACGGCGCCGGGATGGTCGAGCGCGTGGTCGAATGGGCCGACGCGACCGAGGCCGAGCGCGACGTTCCCCTGTGCAACGCGGGCGTGGTCTGCGCGGCGGCCGCGGACCTGTTCCGCTGGCTCGGCGCCGTCGGCCGTGACAACGCCAAGGGCGAATACTACCTGACCGACGTCGTGGCGCTGGCGCGGGCCGAGGGCCGGCGCGTTGCCGCGGTGGAGGCGCCGGAGGCGGAACTGCGCGGCATCAACAGCAAGGTGGAGCTCGCCGCCGCCGAGGCCGAGGTGCAGGCGCGGCTCCGCCAGGCCGCGATGGAGGCCGGCGTCACGATGCAGGCGCCGGAGACGGTGTTCCTGTCGCACGACACGCGCCTCGGCGCGGATGCCGCGATCGAGCCGCATGTCGTGTTCGGGCCGGGCGTGACGGTCGAGGAGGGGGCGATCGTGCGCGCCTTCTCCCACCTCACGCATTGCACCGTGCGGCGGCAGGCCGAGATCGGGCCCTTCGCCCGGCTGCGGCCGGGGACCGTCATCGAGGCGCGTGCCCATGTCGGCAACTTCGTCGAGCTGAAGGGCACGACGCTCGGGGAGGGCGCCAAGGCGAATCACCTGAGCTACCTCGGCGACGCCACGATCGGGCCGCGCGCCAACATCGGCGCCGGCACGATCACCTGCAACTACGACGGCGTGAACAAGTACCGCACCGAGATCGGGGAGGGCGCCTTCATCGGCTCCGACACCTCGCTGGTCGCACCCGTGAAGGTCGGTGCGCGCGCGCTGGTGGGCGCGGGCAGCGTCATCACCGCAGACGTGCCGGACGACGCGCTGGCCATCGCGCGCGGGCGGCAGAGCGTCTATCCGGGCCGCGGCTTCAAGGGAAAGAAGGGGGCGTAGGGCCATGTGCGGGATCGTCGGCGTCGTCGGGCGCGAGGCGGCGGCGCCGCGGCTGCTGGAGGCGCTGCGCCGGCTGGAATACCGCGGCTACGACAGCGCGGGCATCGCGACGCTGGTGAACGGCCACATCGACCGCCGCCGCGCCGAGGGCAAGCTGTCGAACCTGGCCGCCGTGCTGGATGCAAGCCCCCTGCCGGGCACCACCGGCATCGGCCACACCCGCTGGGCGACGCATGGCGCGCCCACCGAGCGCAACGCCCATCCGCACGGCACGGCGCGGGTCGCGGTCGTGCACAACGGCATCATCGAGAACCACGCGGAACTGCGCGCGGAACTCGAGGCGCAGGGTCAGGTCTTCGAGACCGAGACGGACACGGAAACCTTCGCCCGCCTGGTGGACCAGCACCTGCTGGAGGGCGCCGCGCCGGAAGCGGCCGCCGCCGCCGCGCTGAAGCGCGTCCATGGCGCCTTCGCGCTGGCGATGGTCTTCACCGGCCATCCGCGCACGCTGATCTGCGCGCGCCAGGGCGCGCCGCTGGCGGTGGGCTTCGGGGAGGGGGAGATGTTCGTCGGATCCGACGCGCTGGCGCTCGCCCCGCTCACGCGCCGCATCGCCTATCTCGAGGAAGGCGACTGGGCCGTGGTCGACGATGCCGGCGCGCGCTTCTTCGACGCGGAGGACCGCCCGGTCGAGCGGCAGGTCAAGCTCACCGCCGTCTCGGGTGCGGCGACCGGCAAGGGCAACTACCGGCATTTCATGGAGAAGGAGCTCCACGAGAACCCGGTCGTCCTCGGCGACACGCTGACGCAGTACATCGACCCGCTGAGCCGCAGCGTGACCCTGCCGGCGCTGCCCTTCGACCCGGCCGGCGTGCCGCGCATCACCATCACCGCCTGCGGCAGCGCGCTGCTGGCGGGCCAGGTCGGGCGCTACTGGCTGGAACAGGTGGCGCGCGTGCCGGCCGAGGCCGACTTCGCCTCCGAGCTCCGCTACCGCGACCCGCTGCTGCCCGAGGGGGGCGCGGCGCTGCTCATCAGCCAGTCGGGCGAGACGGCGGACACCATGGCGGCGCTGAAGCTGCTGAAGCAGCGCGGGCAGACGATCCTGTCGATCGTCAACGTGCCCGAGAGCACCATGGCGCGCGAGAGCGACGGCACGCTGATGACGGTGGCGGGGCCCGAGATCAGCGTGGCCTCCACCAAGGCCTTCACGGCGCAGCTGACGGTGCTGGCCTGCCTCGCGATCGGCCTCGGCCGCGCGCGCGGCACGCTGGCGCCGGAGCGCGAGGCGGAGCTGATCGCCTCGCTGCTCGAACTGCCGGCCAATGCGGCGAGCGTGCTGGAGCGCGACGGGGACATCCACGCCATGGCGGTGGAGGTGGCCAAGGCGCGGGACGTGCTGTTCCTCGGCCGCGGCACGCTCTTCCCGATCGCGATGGAAGGCGCGCTGAAGCTCAAGGAACTGTCCTACATCCACGCCGAGGGCTATGCGGCCGGCGAGATGAAGCACGGCCCGATCGCGCTGATCGACAGCCTCGTGCCGGTGATCTCGCTCTGCCCGTCGGGGCCGAATTTCGAGAAGACGGCGTCGAACCTGCAGGAAGCCGCGGCGCGCGGCGGGCGCATCATGGCCTTCACCGACGCCGCAGGCGCGCCGAAGCTCGCGGGCTTCGCCGAGCGCGTGGTCGTGCTGCCGGATGCATCGCCCTTCGCCGCGCCGATCCTGCACGCCATCGCGGTGCAGCTGCTCGCGTATCACGTCGCGGTGCTGAAGGGCACCGACGTGGACCAGCCGAGGAACCTGGCGAAGAGCGTCACGGTCGAGTAGCGCGCGGCTGCCCCGCACGGCGGCGGCCGGGCGGAAATTCCGTTGATGGCGCTTTCGGGGCCCGGTATCTTTTCGGTGTTGGGCAGCGGCTGCCGGGCCGATTCCCGAAGTCCCGCCGCCGCCATGGTCGGCGGTCATCGCCCGGAGATGCGCCATGCCGATCCCCATCAGCTACGCGGTCCTCGCGAAGAAGCTGGCCGACGCCCGCAGCTGGGCGATCAACGTGACCGAAGGCAACCGTTGCGCGCTCGTGGTCGGCACCGCGCTCGGCATCCAGCCCCGCAAGGCGCTGGGCGAGACGACGTTCAGGGACCTTCCGAACAGTCACCTCGCCATGCCGAAGCAGCCCTTCCTCGACAAGTTCTACGTGAAGGCCGGACAGCTCAGGGACGGCATCGCCGCGAGGCACGGCGCGCCCGACGTCGAGGGCGCCGGCAGGGCGGTCTTCCCAAGGCTGGCGAACCGCCGCGGCGTCGCCTACCTCGAGGATTGCTGGGTCACCCCAACCGACGACACGATGAACACGATCCGGACGATAGGCTGGGGCATGGCCGACGATCCGAGAGGCGATCTGCCAAGGCCAACGCCGCAGGCGACCGGGGACCACATCGACCTCTTCGATGGCACTTGGCTCGAGATCTACCGCGGTAAGGGGACCCCGGACGATCTCACTTATTGCGGGAGCCTCATCAAGGCGAGCGCCAAGGTCTGCTTCTGGGAAACGCCCCCCTGACGTGGACCGCGCCTATTCGTCAAAGATCGCGACGGCCCGCGTCCACCCCGCCGAACCGCGATGCACTTTCACCGGGAAGCAGGAAATCATGAAGCCGTCCGGCGGCAGCGCATCGAGGTTGTTCAGCTTTTCCATGTGGCAATAGCCGATCTCGCGGCCCGCGCGGTGCCCTTCCCAGATCAGCGAGGCATCGCCGGTCTCGGCCACCTTCCGCTTCGTCAGCGAAAAGGGCGCGTCCCAGGACCAGCCATCCGTGCCCGTCACGCGCACGCCCTGTTCCAGCATCCATAGGGTTGCCGCCTTGCCGACGCCGCAGCCGCGGTGGATGTAGTCGTCCTGCCCGTAGCGCGCGCCGGCGGCGGTGTTCACCACCACGATCTCGAGCGGCTTCAGCACGTGCCCGATGCGCGCGAGTTCGGCCTGCACCTCCTCGGGCGTCGCGACATGGCCGTCCGGCAGGTGCCGGAAGTCGAGCTTCACGCCCGGCTGGAAGCACCAGTCGAGCGGCACCTCGTCGATGCGCCAGGATGGCTCGCCGCCGGGCACGCTGCGCTCGTTCATGCGGGAGAAGAAGTGGTAGGGCGCATCGAGGTGCGTGCCGTTGTGCGTGCTGATCGTCACGCGCTCGACCGCCGCGTACTGGCCTTCGGGCAACTGGTCCACGCCGATGCCGAATTCCTGCGCCAGCGCCGGGGCGCTCATGCGGTGGTCGATGTACTCGATCTCGGGGAGCATATGCGGCGGGTCGGAGGCGATCCCCGCCATGAGCGGGGAGGAGATGTCGATGATCCGGCGGGGCATGGGCGTTCTCTCCTGACGGCGGGCGGATCATGACCGCGCGGCGGCCGGGCGCAAGGCTGACATCGGCCCGCGCGGCGCCTATGTTGCCGGCAACAGAAGGAGGGTCCGCCATGCTCGACGCCGTCGCGAAGATTCCGCTGAAGGACGCTGGCCTGTTCCGCCAGGCGAACTTCATCGACGGGCAGTGGGTCCAGGCCGACAGCGGCAAGACCCTCGCCGTCCGCAACCCCGCGACCGGGGAGGTGATCGGCCATGTCCCCGCGCTCGGCCAGGCCGAGACGCGCCGCGCCATCGAGGCCGCGAATGCCGCGTATCCCGCCTGGCGCGCCATGCTGGCCAAGGACCGCGCCGTCATCCTGCACAGGCTGGCCGCGCTGATGCACGAGAACGCCGACGACCTCGCCGCCATCATGACGGCCGAACAGGGAAAGCCGCTGGCGGAAGCGAAGGGGGAGGTGGTCTATGCTGCCTCCTTCATCGAGTGGTTCGCCGACGAGGGCCGCCGCGTCTATGGCGAGACCATCCCGCAGAACGCCAAGGGCCGGCGGATCCTGGTGACGAAGGAGCCGATCGGCGTCTTCGCCGCCATCACGCCCTGGAACTTCCCCGCCGCGATGATCACGCGCAAGGCCGGCCCGGGCTGGGCCGCGGGCTGCACAGGCGTGATCCGCCCGGCGTCCCAGACGCCGTTCAGCGCGCTTGCCATCGCCGTGCTGGCGGAACGCGCCGGCATGCCGGCCGGCGTCTGCAACGTCATCACCGGGCCGTCCGGGGATACGGGCAAGGAACTCACCGGCAACCCGATCATCCGCAAGCTGTCCTTCACCGGATCGACCGAGGTGGGGCGCGTGCTGCTCGCGCAATGCGCCGCCACCATCAAGAAGACGTCCATGGAACTGGGCGGCAATGCGCCCTTCATCGTGTTCGACGATGCCGACCTCGACGCCGCGGTGCAGGGTGCGATGGCGTCCAAGTACCGCAACACCGGCCAGACCTGCGTCTGCGCCAACCGCCTGCTGGTGCAGGAGGGCGTGTACGACGCCTTCACCGCGAAGCTGAAGGCGGCGGTCGAGGGGCTGAAGGTCGGCCCGGGGATGGAGCCCGGCGTGACCCAGGGGCCTCTGATCAACGCCGATGCTGTGGCGAAGGTCGAGGAACACATCGCCGATGCGCTCGCGCAGGGGGCGAGCATCGTCACCGGCGGCAAGCGCCATGCCCGCGGCGGCAACTTCTTCGAGCCGACCGTGCTGGCCAACGTGCCGCGCGGTGCGAAGATCTTCGGGGAGGAGACCTTCGGCCCCGTCGCGCCCCTGTTCCGCTTCAAGACGGAAGAAGAAGCCATCGCGCTCGCCAACGACACGGAGTTCGGCCTGGCGGCGTATTTCTACGCGCGCGATGTCGGCCGCATCTTCCGCGTCGCCGAGGCCCTGGAATACGGCATCATCGGCATCAACGAGGGCATCATCTCGACCGCTGAGGCCCCCTTCGGCGGCTTCAAGCAGTCGGGCCTGGGGCGCGAGGGATCGAGCCACGGCATCGAGGAATACCTCGAGATGAAGTACCTGGCGCTCGGCGGCATCGGGACGTGACCGAGGCGATCCACCTCGAGGACCTGACCCCGGGCCGGCGCTTCGCCGCCGGTCCGGTCACGATCACCGAGGCCGAGATCATCGACTTCGCCACCCGCTACGACCCGCAGCCCTTCCACACCGACCCCGGGGCGGCGGCCGCGCATCCGCTGTTCAAGGGCCTGGCCGCCAGCGGCTGGCACACGGCGGCCATCTCCATGCCGCTGGTCGTGCAGGCGCTGGGCGGGCTTGCCGGCGGCATCATCGGCGGCGGCGGGGAACTGCTATGGCCCCGCCCGGTGCGCCCGGGCGACACGCTCAGCGTCGAGGTCGAGGTGCTGGAGGCCACGCCCTCCCGGTCCCGCCCCGACCGGGGCGCCGCGGTGCTGCGCATCCGCACCCTGAACCAGCATGGGGAGGAGGTGCAGGTCTTCTCCCCGCGCATCGTCGTCCCGCGTCGGCCGGGGGGCTGACCGGCGCCGCGGCGCCGCATATCCTGCGCCCGACCGGACGGAACTCGCACATGGCCTACGACTTCGACCTGTTTGTCATCGGCGGCGGCTCGGCCGGCGTGCGGCTGGCGCGCATCGCGGCGGGCCACGGCGCCCGCGTGGCGGTGGCCGAGGAACGCTTCTGGGGCGGCACCTGCGTCAATGTCGGCTGCGTGCCCAAGAAGATCATGGTCAACGCCGCTGAATACGGCGCCTGGGCCGGGGATGCCGCCGCCTTCGGGTGGGACATCTCGGTGGCCGGCCATGACTGGGCCAGGCTGGCCGCGGCGCGGGACGCCGAGGTCGCCCGCCTGTCGGGCATCTACGGCAAGCTGCTGGCCGGCGCCGGCGTCACCGCCTTCGACGCGCGCGCGAGCTTCCTCGACCCGCATATGCTCGATGTCGGCGGCCAGCGCGTGACGGCGGAGCGCATCGTCGTCGCCACCGGCGGCACGCCGACGCGGCTCGACATGCCCGGCGCCGAACTTGGCCTGGTCTCGGACGACCTGTTCACGCTGAAGGCGCTGCCGAAGCGCGCCATCGTCATCGGCGCCGGCTACATCGCGGTCGAATTCGCCTCCATCCTGCGCGGCCTGGGCGCCGAGGTGGATCTGATGTACCGCGCCGCCCTGCCGCTGCGCGGCTTCGACGAGGATGTGCGCGCCGCGGCGGCCGAATCGCTGGCCGCCAACGGCATCCGCCTGAACCCGGATGTCACCCCCGCGCGCATCGAACGCGTGGACGACCAGCTGATGGTCACCGGCGGCAGCACCTTCATGCGGGAGGCCGACGCCGTCTTCTTCTGCACCGGCCGCGCGCCGAACACGGCGGGACTCGGGCTCGACCGCGCGGGAATCGCGGTGACGGCCGGTGGCGCCATCCCGGTCGATGACGACCACCGGACCGCGCAGCCCCACATCCATGCCATCGGCGACGTGATCGACCGCGTGAACCTCACGCCCATGGCGACCGCCGTCGGCCATGCGCTGGCCGACACGCTGTTCGGCGGCAACCCGCGCCGCGCCTCCTACGAGAACGTGCCCACCGCCGTGTTCATGACCCCGCCGATCGCGACCGTCGGGCTCACGGAAGCCGACGCCGCCGCACGCGGCCCCGTCGATGTCTACGTCACGCGCTTCACGCCGATGCGCCACACCATCAGCAAGCGCGACGGACGGCGGACGCTGATGAAGCTGGTGGTCTGCCAGCGCACCCAGAAGGTGCTGGGCGCGCACATGCTGGGCGAGGATTCGGCCGAGATCATGCAGGGCATCGGCATCGCGGTCGGCATGGGCGCGACCAAGCAGGATTTCGACCGCACCATCGGCATCCACCCCACGGCGGCCGAGGAATTCGTGACGCTGCGCACGCGCACGCGCGAAGCCGGTGTCCCCGAGGCTGCCGCAGCGCAATAGGGCGGGGAAGGTCCTTCCCCGCAACCGGCGCGGGACGGCTGGATACGCTCCCGGCTCCGTCCCCGGCGCAAGGATTTCGCTGCTGCGTCGGCGGCGCGCGGCGCACCTTGCATCGCCCGGCCGTAGAGACGACCTACCCCGGCAAGCAGTGCTGGCCTGCGTGGCCGGCATCCCGTTCAGGAACAGCCCATGCCTGCCACGCGTCGCCTGCATCTCGGCGCCTTCATGCGCCCCGTCTCGATCCACGCCGGGGCCTGGCGCTACCCCGGCGCCTGGCCGGACGCGAACTTCTCCTTCCCACGCCTCAAGGCGCTCATCCAGAAGCTCGAAGCCGGCAAGTTCGACGCCTTCTTCATGGCGGACCACCTCGCGCTGCTGAACATGCCGATCGAGGCGCTGCGCCGGAGCCACACCGTCACGTCCTTCGACCCGCTGACGCTGCTGCCCGCGCTCGCCGCGGTCACCGAGCGCATCGGTCTGATCGCGACCGCCTCCACCACCTACAACGACCCCTATCACGTAGCCCGGAAGTTCGCCTCGCTGGACCACATCTCGAACGGACGCGCCGGGTGGAACGTTGTCACCACCGCAAACCCGGACGCGGCGCAGAATTTCGGCCATGACGCCCATATGGCCCATGGCGAGCGCTACAAGCGGGCGCGCGAATTCTACGAGGTCGTCACCGGGCTCTGGGACAGCTTCGCCGACGACGCCTTCATCCGCGACGTCGAGAGCGGCATCTTCTGGGACCCTGCGAAGATGCACGTGCTCAACCATGTCGGGCCGGAGCTCAGCGTGCGCGGCCCGCTCAACGTCGCCCGCCCCGTGCAGGGCTGGCCGCTGATCGTGCAGGCGGGCGCATCGGATGCCGGCCGCCAACTCGCGGCCGAGACCGCCGAGATGGTCTTCGCCGCCGGCGGCCCGATCGCCGACGCGCAGGCCTTCTACGCGGACGTGAAGTCCCGCGCGGCGGCCGTCGGCCGCAACCCCGATCACATCAGGATCCTGCCGGGCGCGCTGGTCGTGGTGGGCCACACGGTCGAGGCCGCGAAGGAGAAGCGCGCCAGGCTCGACAGCCTGGTCCATTACGAAAGCGCAATCGGCGCGCTCTCCATCGCGCTCGGCGTCGACGCCCGCGCCTTCGACCCGGACGGACCCCTGCCCGAGATACCGGACACCGAGGCCAGCAAATCCGGCCGCGAGCGGGCCATCGCCATGGCCCGGCGCGAGAACCTGACGGTCCGCCAGCTCGCCCAGCGCCTGGGCGGCTACGGCGGCGCCGCCATCGTCGGCACGCCGCAGACCATCGCGGACGAGATGCAGGAATGGCTGGAAAGCCGCGCCTGCGACGGATTCAACGTGATGTTCCCCTTCGTGCCGGAAGGGCTCGACGCCTTCGTCGACCGGGTGGTGCCGGAACTGCAGCGGCGCGGGATCTTCCGGCAGGACTACGAAGGCACGACGCTGCGGGAGCACCTCGGGCTGCCGAGGCCGGAGAACCGGTTCTTCGCGACGCGGTCGCAGGCGGCGGAGTAGGCGAAGAGGGGGCGGAGCCCCCCATGCCCCCTCACAGCCCGTTCATCCGCGCCTCGAACGCCCGGAACAGCCCGACCGCCTTCGCGTCGAAGAACGGCATGACCTGCGTCAGGAACACCCCCGCCGTGCCGCGCCCATGGTCGATCCAGTAGTAGGTGTTGGCCAACCCAGCCCAGGCCAGCCCGCCGGCCGAGCGCCCCTCGGGCGTCGTCTTGCGGTTGACCAGGAAGGATAGGCCCCAGCCGCAGGGCAGGCCGGGAAAGAAATCCACGTCGTTCGTCGCCGCCGGCGCGGCGGTCTTCATCGGCGTGACGGACAACGGCCCGATCTGGTCGCGCGCCATCTCGGCCACCGTCTCGGGCTTCAGCAGGCGGTCGCGCCCATGCCGCCCGCCGTTCAGGATCATGCGCGCGAAGGCGAGGTAGTCGCGCGCCGTGGAATAGAGCCCGCCGCCGCCCATCTCGAATTCCGGGTCTTGCTCGACCTCGAGCGCGATCGGCGCCAGCGACCCGTCCGCTGCCCGCGCATGGACCGGCGCGAGCCGCGCCCGCATGTCGTCGCGCAGGCGGAAGGCCGTGTCCGCCATGCCGAGCGGGGCGAACAGCGTGCGGTCCAGATGCGCGCCGAGCCGCTCGCCGCTCGCGGCCTCCACCATCTTGCCGACCCAGTCGATGCCGATGCCGTAGGTCCAGCCCTCCCCGGGGTCGAACAGCAAGGGCAGGCCGAGCGCGGCATCGCGGCAGGTGGTGACGGCTGGCGTGCCGGTCGCCTTGCGGTATCGGCCGAGCTCCCCGCTCCACATGTCGTAGCCGAAGCCCGAGGTATGGGTCAGCAGGTGGCGCAGCGTCACGGGGCGCTTCGGCGCGCGCAGCCGCGGCCGGCCGGCATCGTCGAACCCCTCCAGCACCTGCACGGCGCCCAGCGCCGGCACGGCCTCGGCGGCCGGGGCGTCGAGCGCGAGCCGCCCGGCCTCGACCAGCCGCATCGCCGCCGTCGCCGTGATGGCCTTGGTCATCGACGCGATCCAGACCACCGTGTCGGGCGCCATGGCCTCCGGCGCGCCGAGCCGCCGGACGCCGAAGCCGGCCGCGAAGCCGGCCTCCTCCCGCCCGCCGGCCGCGATCGCGATGCCCGGCACCTTCCCCGCCTGCACCGCGCCCTGCATCAGGATCGCCGCCGCGTCCTTGCCGTCCATCGCCCCGATCCCCCGCCATGGCTGAGCCGCCACCCTGCCATGCCGGCGCGGCTTCCCCCATCCCCTGCCGCGCGGCTATGGTGCCCGACTTCGTTGAGGGAGAGTGCCAGACAATGACCGCGCGAGGCTGGAGCCCCGATTCATGGCGGGCGATGCCGATCCGGCAGGTGCCGGACTATCCGGACCAGGCGGCGCTTGCCGCCATGGAAGGGAAGATCGCGCGATTTCCCCCGCTGGTTTTTGCAGGCGAGGCCCGGCGCCTCCGGTCAGCACTTGCGCGCGCCGGCGACGGCGAGGCCTTCGTCCTGCAGGGCGGCGACTGCGCCGAGAGCTTCGGCGACTTCACCGCCAACATCATCCGCGACACCTTCCGCGTGCTGCTCCAGATGGCGGTCGTGCTGACCTTCGGCGGCCAGGTGCCGGTGGTGAAGCTCGGACGCATGGCCGGGCAGTTCGCCAAGCCGCGCAGCAGCGACACCGAGACCAAGGACGGCGTGACGCTGCCCTCCTATCGCGGGGACATCGTGAACGGCCCGGACTTCACGGCCGAGGCCCGCATCCCCGACCCGGCGCGCATGGAATTCGCGTACATGCAGTCGGCCGGCACCATGAACCTGTTGCGCGCCTTCGCGACGGGCGGCTATGCCGACCTCCACCACGTCCATCGCTGGAACCTCGGCTTCGTGGCGCGCAGCCCGCTGGCCGGGCGGTACGACGACCTCGCGACCCGTATCGACCAGACGCTGAACTTCATGCAGGCCTGCGGCATGTCGGACCTGCCCCAGGTGCGCGAGACCGACTTCTACACGAGCCACGAGAGCCTGCTGCTGCCCTACGAGCAGGCGCTGACGCGCGTCGATTCCACCACCGGCGACGCCTATGCGTGCTCCGCCCATTTCCTCTGGATCGGCGACCGTACGCGCCAGCCGGACGGCGCGCATGTGGAATTCCTGCGCGGCGTCAGGAACCCCATCGGCATGAAGGTCGGGCCCAGCATGGACGCGGCCGAACTCGTGCGCCTGACCGAGATCCTGAACCCGGCGAACGAGAAGGGGCGGCTCACGCTCATCTCCCGCATGGGGCACGACAAGGTGGAGGCGAAGCTGGCCCCCCTGGTGCGCGCCGTGCGCGACGCCGGGCGCAACGTCACCTGGCTCTGCGACCCGATGCACGGCAACACGACGACCGTCGGCGCCTACAAGACCCGCGCCTTCGACAGCATCCTGGCCGAGGTGCGCGGCTTCTTCGACGTCCATGCGGCCGAGGGCACCATCGCCGGCGGCGTGCATGTCGAGATGACCGGCAGCGACGTGACGGAGTGCCTCGGCGGCGCCCACCGGCTGAGCGAGACGGACCTCGCGGCCAACTACGCGACTTCCTGCGACCCGCGGCTCAATGCCGAGCAGTCGCTCGAGCTCGCCTTCCTGATCGCCGAGGAGCTGAAGGCGCGCAAGGGCGCCGGCCAGGCGGCGCCCGCCCAGGCGGCGCAATGAACAAGCCCGCCCCGCTCGGCGGCGGCACGCTGGGCGCGGCGCTCGCCACCGGGCTGGCACGGCGGGACGGGCCCGCGGCGCCGGCCGAGACCTCGGACGCCCACATCACGGCGCGCACCGACAGCTACTTCACGCGCACGAAGCAGATCGTGGCCCGCTTCGGCGATGCGCGCGTCACCTACGCCGTGTTCCTGCGCCGCCCGGTGGTCTCGGCGCCGCGGCTGATGCTGGACTGGCTGCGCGCCGTCGCCGCCGCGCGCGGCACCGACGTGCGCATCGACGTGATGCACGATGAAGGCCAGTGGGTCGGCGCGGGCGACCCGCTGCTCTACATCACCGGGTCCTTCGTCGCGCTGTCGGACCTCGAGACCATCCTGCTGCAGAAACTGGGCGCCGCCTGCGTCGCGGCGCACAACGCCTACCAGATGTGCGCCGAGCTGCCGAAGGTGGCCTTCCTCGCCATGGAGGCGCGCCACTGCGCGGGCGCCGAGATGCAGGAGATGATGGCCTACGCCGCCTCCGTGGGCTCCCGCGCCGCGCAGAAGGAAGGGGCGCGGGGCTTCATCGGCAACGCCAACGACGCGACGGCGCACTGGTTCGGGCAGAAGGCCGGCTTCGGCACGATGCCGCATGCCCTGATCGGCTACGCCGGCAGCACGCTCCGCGCCGCCGAGATGTTCCACGAGACCTTCCCTGACCAGCCGCTGACCGTGCTGGTGGATTATTTCGGGCGGGAGGTGACGGATGCGCTGGCCGTGGCCGAGCGCTTCCCGGCGCTGGCCGCCGAGGGGCGGCTGGCGATGCGCCTCGACACCCATGGCGGGCGCTTCCTCGAGGGGCTCGACCCGGCGGAATCCTATGCCGTGCTGGAACGCCACGCGCCGGGCGCGATCCGCCGCTACCGCAGCGAGACGGAACTGCGCCACCTGGTCGGCACCGGCGTCTCGGCCGCCGCCATCTGGAAGATGCGCGAGGCGCTGGACCAGGCGGGCTTCCCCAAGGTGCGCATCGTCGCCTCCTCCGGCTTCGGCGTCGGCAAGTGCCGCGTCATGGCCGAGGCCCGCGCGCCGATCGACGTGGTCGGCACGGGGTCCTTCATCCCCGACGCCTGGAGCGAGACCTACGCCACGGCGGACATCGTCGAGTACGACGGCGTCCCGCGCGTGAAGGTCGGCCGCGAGTTCCTGCTCCGGCACGGCGAGGCACGGCGGAAGAACGGATCCCCGGCCTGAGGCGCGGCCGGCCGCGCGACCGATGACCGGCAGCGCGGCGCAGGACCGGCGTGTCGGCTGGCTCTGCGCCGGCCTGCTCCTGGTCGTGTGGGCGGCATTCCACCTCGTCTCCCGCTTCGTGGTGCGGGACACGCTGACCTCCTGGGACGTTGCCGCGCTGCGCTACGGCGGCGCCTTCCTCTGCGTGCTGCCCTTCGTCGCGCTGCGCGGCCTGCCGCGGATCGCGCCGCGCCGCCTGCCGCCCGTGCTGGCCTTCGCGGGCTTTGGCTTCCCGCTGCTTGCCTATGCCGGCTACCACCTGGCGCCGGCGGCGCACGGGGCGACGGTCATGGCGGCGGGGCTGCCGGCGGTCACGGCGCTGCTCGGCCTCCTGGTGGGCATGAGCCGGATCGGCGGGCGGCAGGCGCTCGGGCTCGGGCTGATCGCGCTGGGCAGCCTCGCCCTGGCCGGGCTGTCCGGCGGGGACTGGGCCGGCGCCTGGCGCGGCGACCTGCTGTTCCTCGCCGCCGTCTCCTCCTGGGGCGTCTATACGCTCCTGGTGCAGCGCTGGCGGCTTCCGGCGCTCGACACCACCGTGGCCATCGGGCTGGCCGCGGCGCCCCTCTACCTGCCGGTCTGGTGGTTCTTCCTGCCCTCCGGGATGTCCGGCGCCGCCTGGGGCACCCTGCTGGGGCAGGCGGCCTTCCAGGGCGGCGGGGCGGCGGTGCTCGCGGGCATCCTCTTCACCCGCTCGGTCGCGGCGCTCGGGCCGGCGGTCACGACCATGATCGGGGCGGCGGTGCCGGGGCTGGTCGCGCTCGCGGGCGTGCCGCTGCTGGGGGAGGCGCTCGGCCTGCCGGCGCTGCTGGCCATCGTGCTCGTCTCGGCGGGGATGCTGCTCGGCATGGGCGGCGCGCGTTGACCCTGTGCCCCCCGCTCCCTAGGTTCCGCGCACCATGGCCCACACGCTGAAGATCGCGCTTGCCCAGATCAACCCGCATGAGGGCGCGATCCTCGCGAATGCGGATCGCATCCGCCGCGCGCGCGCCGAGGCCGCGCGCCTCGGCGCCGACCTGGTGGTGACGCCGGAATTCTCCATCGCCGGCTACCCGCCCGAGGACCTGGTCAAGAAGCCCGCCTTCGTGACGGCCTGCGAGGAAGCGATCGCGAATCTCGCCGCCGAGACCGCCGATGGCGGCCCGGGCTTGGTCGTCGGCGGCCCCTGGCGGAACGGGGACCTGCTGCACAACGGGCTGTTCCTGCTGGATGGCGGGCGGATCGTCGCGCACCGCGCCAAGCACGAACTGCCGAATTACGGCGTCTTCGACGACAAGCGGGTGTTCGACGCCGGCCCCGCGCCCGGCCCGGTGCCGTTCCGCGGCTTCCGCCTCGGCCTCATGATCTGCGAGGACTGGTGGTTCCCGAGCGTCTCCGAGACGCTCTGCGAGACGGGCGCCGAGATCCTGATCGCGATCAACGGCTCCCCCTTCGAGGCGGAGAAGCACGAGGCACGGATCGACCTCGCCGTGCAGCGGGTGGTGGAGACGGGCCTCGGCTTCGTCTTCGTCAACCAGGTGGGCGGCCAGGACGAGCTGGTCTTCGAAGGCGCGTCCTTCGTCATGAACCCCGACCGCGGCCTCGCGCACCTGTTGCCGATGTTCGCCGAGGAGGTGCGCCTGACCGAATGGCGGCGGGAAGGCGACCGGCTGGTCGCCGCGCAGGGGGCCGTCGTGAAGCCCCTGCCGCGGCTTGAGCAGATCTACGGCGCGATGGTGCTGGGCCTGCGCGACTACGTCGGCAAGAACGGCTTCCCCGGCGTGGTGCTGGGGCTGTCGGGCGGCATCGATTCCGCCATCTCGGCCGCGGTCGCGGTCGATGCGCTGGGCGCCGACCGCGTGCGCTGCGTGATGATGCCATCGCCCTACACGAGCACGGAAAGCCTGGAGGACGCCGCCGAATGCGCGCGGCTGCTCGGCATCCGGTACGACACGATCGGCATCGGCCCCGCGATGGCGGCCTTCGGCGCGATGCTCGCGCCCGCCTTCGGCAACCGCCCGCCCGACATCACGGAAGAAAACATCCAGTCCCGCATCCGCGGCGTGACGCTGATGGCGCTGTCCAACAAATTCGGCGACATGCTGCTGACCACCGGCAACAAGTCCGAGATGTCGACCGGCTACGCGACCATCTACGGCGACATGGCGGGCGGCTATTCGGTGCTGAAGGATGTCTACAAGACGACCGTCTTCGCGCTCTGCCGCTGGCGCAACGCGCATGTGCCGGCGGGCGCGCTGGGCCCCACCGGCGCCGTGATGCCCGAGCGCGTGATCACCAAGCCGCCGAGCGCGGAACTCCGCCCCGACCAGAAGGACCAGGACAGCCTGCCGCCCTACGAGGTGCTGGACGCGATCCTGGAAGGGCTGGTGGAGGGCGAGAAGTCGGTCGATGCGCTGGTGGCCGAAGGCTTCGACCGCGCGACGGTCCTGCGCGTCTGGAAGCTGCTCGACCGCGCGGAATACAAGCGCCGCCAGGCGCCGCCGGGCGTGAAGATCACGGCGCGCGCCTTCGGCCGCGACCGCCGGTATCCGATCACCAATGGCTTTACGGCGCTGGTGTCATGACCGGCGAATTCGAGGCCGAGGTCTTCCCCCGCGGCGAATGCGCCGTGCAGATCATGGACCTGTCCGGCGCCAACGGATCCGAGCCGGTCGAGACCGTCACGGGCTTCACCGGCATCGAGCACGCCAACGCCTTCGCCCGCCGCTACGTCCGCGATTCCGTCGAGCGCTGCCGCGCCCCCGGCCTTGACGCCAAGGCCGTGCTCGACGCCTGGTTCGCCTATGGCGAGGACGCCGAGGTGCTGGGCGCGGGCGACGACGCCTGGGTAAGCCGGTCGGAACTGAAGGACTTTGCCGACACCCCCGTGCGCGACGCCGAGGAACGCAACTGGCGCATCCTCGACCCCCGCCGCGACGAGGGCGACGAGGAGGAGGAGGCGTGACCCACGCCGTCCTCTGCGGCGACTTCGCCCATTACCAGGACCCGGACGAGGAATGGACGGTGGACGGCTTCCGCACGGAGGAAGCCGCCGCCGAATACGCCCGCCGCTTCGTGCGCGACCAGGTCGAGCACCTGCGCGCCGCCTACCCCGATCCCGCGGCGCTCCGGCAGGCCTTCATGATGTTCGGCGAATACGCCATGGCGCCGGGCTTCACCCTGGCGCCCTGGCTCGACCACTGCATCGCGACCCCGGCCACGCGCCGCGCCGACACCGACTACCAGGCACTCGATCCCAACCGATGAAACTCCGCTTCGCGCCATCCCCCACCGGCCTGCTGCATGTCGGCAACGCCCGCGTCGCACTCGCCAACTGGCTACATGCGCGCCGGCACGGCGGCGCCTTCGTGCTGCGCCTGGACGACACCGACCTCGAACGCTCGAAGCCTGAATTCGCGGCCGCGATCGAGGAAGACCTCCGCTGGCTCGGCCTCGACTGGGATGAGCGCGTCGCGCAGTCCGACCGGCTCGATCGCTATGCCGCCGCCGCCGAGCGCCTGAAGGCCGCCGGCCGCCTCTACCCCTGCTTCGAGACCGAGGAGGAACTCGCCTACAAGCGCGAGCGCCGCCGCCGCGAGGGCAAGCCGCCCCTCTATGACCGTGAGGCGCTGCGCATGACGCCCGAGCAGGTCGCCCGCGCCATCGCCAATGGCAAGCAGCCCTACTGGCGCTTCATGCTCTCGCCTCGCACGGTCGGCTGGCGCGACCTGGTGCTGGGGGAGCGCAGCGTGAAGCTCTCCGCCATCTCCGACCCCGTGCTGGTGCGCGCGGACGGCTCGCCGCTCTACACCTTCACCTCGGTCGTGGACGACCTCGAGATGGCGGTGACGCACGTCATCCGCGGCGAGGACCACGTCACCAACACCGGCATCCAGCTCGACCTCTATGCCGCGCTTGGCGGCAACCCTATGCACCTGACCTTCGCGCACCTGCCGCTGCTGACCGACGAGGCCGGCGGCGCGCTGTCCAAGCGCCTCGGCTCGATCTCGCTCCGGCACCTGCGCAAGGACGGCATCGAGCCGGCGGCGCTGGCGGGGTATCTCGCCGCGCTCGGCACCTCGGCCGACCCGGTGCCGGGGCTGCCGCGCGACCTCGTCGCCGCCTACGACATCACCCGCGTCTCGCATGCCACGGCGCGCTTCGACACGCGCCAGATGCTCGTGCTGAACCGCCGCGTGCTGCACGAAGCGCCCTTCGACGCGGTCCGGGACCGGCTGCCCGAGGGCGCGGACGAGGCCTGGTGGCTCGCGGTGCGCGGCAACCTCGACCTGCTGCGCGAAGCCCGCCCCTGGTTCGACATCGTGCGCGGCACCATCGTGCCGCCGCTGCAGGAGGGCGAGCATGATTTCCTCGCCGCCGCGCTGGCCGCCCTGCCGCCCGGGCCCTGGGACGGCGCCACCTGGTCCGCCTGGACGGGCGCGCTGAAGGAAGCGACGGGGCGCAAGGGCAAGGCGCTGTTCCTGCCGCTGCGGCTGGCCCTGACCGGGGAGGAGCACGGCCCGGACCTCGCGACCCTGCTGCCGCTGATCGGGCGGGACAGGGCGGCGTTCCGGCTGCGCATCTCGGCCGGCGCTTGAATCCGACCGGGGATCGGCGCACAAAGCAACCCATGTCCGCGTCCAGGCCCCGCGCAGCCGCGCCCTGTTGTTGAACTTCCCTTCCGGGGAAGGTCCTTCCCCGCGCGCCTGCATGCAGATGTCCCGCGCGCTTCGCGTGACGCCCCAGACCTCCGCCGACGACGGACCGCCATGACAGACCTGATGCTCCACGACAGCGCCGCGCGTTCGAAGCGCCGCTTCGTCCCGATCGACCCGGCCCATGTCCGCATGTATGTCTGCGGCCCGACCGTCTACGACCTCGCGCATCTAGGCAATGCGCGGCCGGTCGTGGTGTTCGACGTGCTCTACCGGCTGCTGAAGCGGCTCTATCCGCGCGTCACCTACGCCCGGAACATCACGGACGTGGACGACAAGATCAACGCCCGCTCGCGCGAGAGCGGCGAGCCGATCGCCGCCATCACCGCCCGCACCACCGCCGACTTCCACGCCGACATGGCGGCGCTCGGCGCCTTGCCGCCGGATGTCGAGCCCCGCGCGACGGGCCACATCGCCGAGATGATCGCGCTGATCGAGCGCCTGATCGCCAATGGCCACGCCTATGCCGCCGACGGGCATGTGATGTTCAGCGTGCCGTCCTTCGCCGACTACGGGAAACTTTCGGGCCGCAGCCCGGACGAACTGCTCGCCGGCGCGCGCGTGGATGTCGCGCCCTACAAGCGTGACGCCGGGGATTTCGTGCTGTGGAAGCCGTCCGACGACGCGACGCCCGGCTGGGACAGCCCCTGGGGGCGCGGGCGGCCTGGCTGGCACATCGAATGCTCCGCCATGTCGTGGAAGCACCTCGGCGCCGAATTCGACATCCATGGCGGCGGCCACGACCTGATCTTCCCGCACCACGAGAACGAGGTCGCGCAATCCGTCTGCGCCTTCCCCGGCCACGCCTTCGCGCATTACTGGATGCACAACGGCATGCTGCTCGTGAACGGGGAGAAGATGTCGAAGTCGCTCGGCAACTTCATGACCGTGCGCGACATCCTGGCTGAGGGCCCCTGGGCCGGGGAGGCCTTCCGCCTGCTGCTGCTGCGCACGCATTACCGCGCCTCGCTCGACTTCACGATGGAGGGGCTCGCGGAGGCCAAGGCGGAACTCGACGACCACTACGCCATGCTCTCCCGCGCGCCGGCCGCGCCGGGCGGCGAGACCGCCGCGCGCCTGGCCGACTGGGCGCTGGCGCCACTGCTGGACGACCTCAACACGCCGCTCGCGCTCGCCCGCCTGCGCGACCTGCGCACGCTCGAGAACGCGGTCACCGTCGGGGGTTCGCCCGCGCTGCCGATGGAGCGCGCGGGGCTGTCGGCGCCGCCCGCGCCGGGCGTCGCGGCCGCGGCCTTCCGGCAGGCCGCCGGCATCCTCGGCATCGCGACCGACGACCCCGCCGCCTGGCTGCAGGGCGGCGACGACGCGGCCGAGATCGAGGCCGCCATCGCCGCCCGCCTCGCCGCCCGGAAGGCTCGGGATTTCGCGGCGGCCGACCGCATCCGCGACGACCTCAAGGCCCGCGGCGTCCTGCTGGAGGACGGGCCGGGCGGCACCACCTGGCGCCGCGCGTGACCGGCGGGCGGAAGGATGGGCGCGCGGCGCTGACGCCGCCGGCGGGCGAAAGCCCCGTCATTGTCCTCGTCCGCCCGCAGATGGCGCGCAACATCGGCAGCACGGCGCGCGCCATGGCCAATGGCGGGCTGTTCCACCTGCGCATCGTGGCGCCGCGCGACGGCTGGCCGCAGCCGGACGCCTATCCCGCCGCCTCCGGCGCGGATGCCATCCTCGATGCCGCGCAGGTCTTCGACAGCGTGCCGGCCGCGGTCGCCGACTGCCATCGCGTGCTCGCCACCTGCCCGCGGCCGCGCCACATCGTCATCCCCGTCCATACCGCCCGCGCGGCGGCCGAGGACCTGCGCGCCATCGCCGCGCGCAACCTCCGCGCCGCCGTGCTGTTCGGCCCCGAGCGCGCGGGGCTCGAGAACGAGGACATGGCCTGCGCCGACACCCTGGTGCGCTACCCGCTCAACCCCGCGCACATGTCGCTCAACCTGGCGCAGGCGGTGATGATCCTCGCCTATGAATGGTGGACCGCGGCCGAGGCCACGCCGCCCCGCGCGCTCATGACGAACGAGACGCGCGTCGCGACCAAGGGCGAACTCGACATCTTCCTGAACCGGCTGGTGGCCGAACTCGACGCGACGGGCTTCCTCGACACTGCCGAGAAGCGCCCCGGGATGGTGCGGAATCTCCGCCACTGGTTCGAGCGCGGCGAGGTGACGGAGCAGGAACTGCGCACGCTGCACGGCGTCGTCACCGAACTCTCCCGCGGCCGCATGCGCCGCGGCCGGCCCGAGACGCCCGACCCGCCGCTGCCCTGGACAGATCCCGCATGACCAACGCGCATCCCGACGGCACGCCCGTGCCCCCGCTGCCCGACCTCCGCTTCGTGGAGGTGGACGCCGCCGCGCTCGGCCTGGCCGGGCCGCGGCTGTCGTTCATGGAGGCGGGTCAGGGGCCGCCGGTGCTGCTGCTGCACGGCATCGGCGCCAACAGCATGGGCTGGCGCTTCGTCCTCGCGGGCCTCTCGCCTGTCGCGCGGGTCATCGCCTGGAACGCGCCGGGCTATCTGATGTCGGACCCCTTCGCGTCGGACGCGCCGCGCGCGGAGGACTACGCCGATGTTGCCGCCGCGCTGCTCGATGCGCTGGGCGTCGCTGGGCCGGCGCATGTCATTGGCTCCTCCTTCGGTTCGCTCATCGGCGCGGCGCTGGCGGCGCGGCATCCGGGGCGCGTCGCGCGGCTCGCGCTGCTCGGCACCTCGCGCGGGCAGCGATGGAAGGGGGATGGGGAACGCGCGCGGATGCTCGCGATGCGTGCGGCCTCGATCGAGGCGGGCGGCGTCGCACTGGCGCGCACCCGCTGGCAGGCGCTGGTGGCACCCGGCAGCGGCACCGCGGTGGCCGCGCTGGTGCAGGGGATGGTGGCGGCGACGGATGCGCGCGGGCTGATGCCGGCGGCGCGCGCGACGGATGTCGCCGATGTCGTCGCCGACTTCGCGCCCCGCATCGCCGCGCCGACGCTCGTCGTCACCGGCACCGAGGACCGCGTGAACCCGCCCGAGGTCGGCGCCGCCGTCGCGGCCGCCATCGCCGGCGCCCGGCTGGAACATCCGGCCGGCATCGGGCACCTTCCGGAGATCGAGGCGCCGGCCATGACGCTCGGGCTGCTGCGCACCTTCCTGGGGTTCACGCCATGACGCTCTCCCGCCGGGCACTCGCTGCCGCTGCCTTTCTGCTTCCTGCCGTGGCGCGCGCGCAGGGCTTCCCGTCGCGCCCGGTGCGCATTGTCGTGCCCTTCCCGCCGGGCGGCGGGCTCGATGCGCTGGGCCGCGCGCTGGCCGAGCAGCTCTCCGCCGCCTGGGGCCAGCCTGTCGTGATCGAGAACCGCCCCGGCGGCGCCACCGTCCCCGGCACCGATGCGGTCGCCAAGGCGGCGCCGGACGGGCACACCCTGCTGCTGACCGCCGACAATTCCATCACCGGCAACCCGAACCTGATCCGCAACCTGCCGCACGACCCGGTGCGCGACCTGGCGCCCGTCACCTGGCTGCTCGACGTGCACCAGATGGTGCTGGTGCATCCCTCCGTCCCCGCGCGCGACATGGCGGGGCTGGTCGAGGCGGCGCGCGCCGCGCCAGGGCGGCTCAACTACGGGTCCTATGGCACGGCGAGCCAGCCGCACCTGCTGTTCGGCGGGCTCGCCGCCAAGGCGGGCGTGCAGATGACGCACGTGCCCTATCGCGGCCTGACGCCGGCCGTCGTCGCGACGCTCGCGAACGAGGTGCAGATGACGCTGGCGGGCGTCGCCTCCTCCCGCCAGCACCTCGACGCCGGCACGCTGCGCGCGCTGGCGGTCGGCCGGCCGACGCGCCTGCCGCAACTGCCCGAGGTGCCGACGCTCGCCGAGGCCGGGCATGACGACATCGACCCGCGCACCTGGTTCGGCGTGCTGGCGCCGGCCGGCACCCCGCCCGCCATGCTGCGCGCGATCCGCGACACGATCGCCGCCGCGATGGCCGTGCCCGCCGTGCGCGACCGCCACCTGACGCCGAACGGCTACACCGTCCACGTCTCCTCGCCCGAGGATTTCGCCGCGATGATCGCGCGCGATATGGCGGTGAAGCGGGACCTGATCCGCCGCGCCGGGATCAGCCCGGATTGAGCTTCCGCGCGAGTTTGCGCGCCAGCAGCAGGCCGAGCCCGCCTGCCGCCGGCGCCGCCGGCAGCACGAGCAGCCAGCCGGCATGGGCGCCGTTGATGACAAGGCCGAGGCCGATGCCGAGCATCAACCCGCCGACCAGTGAACCGACCACCCCGGCCGTGAGGCCGAGGACCAGGATCTCTTCGCGCGTGACCATGGCGGCGCAGTAGAGCAACTGCGCCCGGCTTGGAATGGGGAACCGGGAGGGGGCCGCCCCTCCCGGACCCACCCCGCCGAGGGCCGAAAGGCCCTCGGAACCCGGCACCATGGTGTCCGGAGGACCTGCGGCCCGGCCCGCCCGGTCGCGCGTTTGACAACCGCGCCCGCGCCCCCCTATAGCGCCGCTTCCTTCCGGGAACGTGGACAGGCCTTCGGGGCCTGCGCCCGTCGCCGTCCAGTCGCGGGCGGGGGCCTACCGGGACAACAGCCCCTCGGGGCACGCAGCAAGAAGGCCCGACCGCGCAACGCGGCGGGGACCAAGCGCATGACCAAGCGCGCCGAATCCAAGTACAAGATCAACCGCCGCCTCGGCGTGAACCTCTGGGGCCGCGCCAAGTCCCCCATCGCGAAGCGCGAATACGGCCCCGGCCAGCACGGCCAGCGCCGCAAGCAGAAGCCGACCGACTTCGGCGTGCAGCTGATGGCGAAGCAGAAGCTCAAGGGCTACTACGGCAACATCGGCGAAAAGCAGTTCCGCAAGTACTACGACGAGGCCGTGCGCCGGAAGGGCGACACCTCCGAGAACCTGATCGAGCTGCTGGAGCGCCGGCTGGACGCGGTGGTCTACCGCATGAAGCTGGCCGTGACGCCCTTCGCCGCCCGCCAGTTCGTGAACCACGGCCACATCACCGTGAACGGCAAGCGCGTGAACATCCCCTCCTACCTGGTCAAGGACGGCGACCAGATCGAGGTGAAGGAAAAGTCGAAGCAACTGGTCGCCGTGCTCGACGCCGCCCAGTCCGGCGAGCGCGACGTGCCCGAGTACATGGAGATCGACCACCGCGCGATGCGCGGCAAGTTCCTCCGTGCGCCGAAGCTGTCCGACGTGCCCTATCCGGTCCAGATGGAACCGAACCTGGTCGTCGAGTTCTACAGCCGCTGATGCGCGTCGGCACCCCCCGGAGGCCGTGACCTCCGGGGGCGCTTTTCTGGAGCCGGCATCATGGGCGGATCCCAGCCGGCGCGGCCGCTCAAGGCCGCAATAGACTACTTCGATACCGGCATGAACGAGGTCCGCGGCTTCCTGACGCGGGGAAGCGCCTTCGCGTTGCTGACGGTGCTCGAGGTCCAGCGGCGCGACCGCATCCATGGGCCGATCGCCGAGATCGGCACCTACCTCGGCAAGTCGCTGATCGGCTTCGGCCTCGCCGCCCAGGCGGACGAGACGGTGATCGGCGTCGATCTCTTCATCGACGGGGCCCGTGATTTCGAGGCGGAGCTTCGCGCGAACTGGCGCCGCTTCGACCTGCCCGAGGACCGCCTCCGCCTGCACCGCGGCAGTTCCGCCGACATCGATGCCGCGGCATGGGCGGCCCTGCTCGGCGCGCCGGCGCGCCTCGTCCACGTCGATGGCGAACACACGCGGGCGGCGGCGCTGCACGATCTCGGCCTGTCGGCATCGGCGCTCGGCGCGGGTGGCGTGATCGTCGTCGATGACGTCCTGCATCCCTGGTATCCGGACATCACGCTCGCCGCCGGCGCCTTGCTCGATCGCGACCGGAGCCTGCGCGCCTTCGCCCTGGTCGATCGCCAGGGCACGCTGATGCAGGGCGGGGCGAAGCTGTTCATCGCGCGTGCGGCCGATGTCGACCGGTACGACGCGGCATTCCGCGCCTGCGTTCCGGCCAGCATCGTCGGGCGGACGGCGTTCGCGGGATCGAACCCGCTCGTGATCGACGTCGCGCCGGATCACGCCAAGGCCCTTCTGATCATTCCGCAGGCCTGACGGGCCGCGCAACCCCGCCGATCGGACACCCCTTTGCCCCGGCGGCACGGTCCCGCGGGCGGCGCCCGTGCGCCGGGCGCCTGCGCGCGGGACGAGAAGGGAGGGATATCTCTGGTGCCCCAGCGGGAGAGAGTATGGTTCCCACAAAACTCAATCTTGAAGAATATTATGGCAGGCTGTTATGCTTGGACATCAGGCATTTTCTCCGGCGTGCGCCGGACCGGCCGGAGGAGCCCCGCCGATGAACGTCATCGCCGCCCGCACCGCCCTCGACGCCATGGTTTCCGGCATATCGGACGCGTTGCGCGAGGCCGCCGGCGATCCCTCCGCCGCGGTGGCCGAGGTCCTCGGCCACTACGCGGCCGACCCCACGCTGCTGCTCGGCCGTGACTGTCCCTGCCGGGCCGAGACCTACATCCGCCACCTGCTGCACGAGCAGGAAGCCGAAGGCTGGGCCGTCGCCGCCCTCGTCTGGCGCCCCGGCCAGATGTCCCCGGTCCATGCGCACCGTGCCTGGTGTGCCGTCGGCTTCCATCGCGGCCTGCTGACTGAGACCTTCTACGCCCCCGGCGATCCGCCCGTGCCGACCGGCCTCGCGCTCCGCCGCCCGGGCGACACCTCGCACGGGCCGGCGCGGGCGGATGCGATCCATCGGCTGGCCAACCTCGGCACCGAGACCGCCGTCTCCATCCATGCCTATGGCCTGCCCTATGGCCGGTTCTGCACGGACCTGAACAGCATCCTCGCCGCCTGACGCCGCGCGGCATGGCTGGCCCGCCGGCGCGGGCGGTATCGCCGCGCGCCGCGGCAGGGCAGGCTCGGCGCGATGAACCCGAAGATCCTGCTCGGCCTCGCACTCGGCGTCGCCGCCTCGCTCATCTGGGGCGGGCATGCCGTGGTCGCGCGGCCGGCGCTGGCGGGGCAGGGGTTCTCGCCCTTCGACCTCGCGGCCTTCCGCTACGGGCCCGCTGCGGTGGTGCTGGCGCCGCTCGCCTGGCGGGCGCGCGCCACGCTGGCGCGCATCGGGGCGCGGCGCCTCGTGACGCTGGCGCTGTTCGGCGGCGCGCCGAACCTGCTGCTGTTCCTCTGGGCGCTCGTCTGGGCGCCGGCCTCCCATGGCGGGACCATCGCGCCGATGACGGTGCCGATCGCGGGCGCGGTGCTCGCCGTCTGGCTGATCGGGGAGAAGCCCACGCGCGGGCGCGCCGCGGCACTGGCCGTCATGGCGGCGGGCGTGCTGATGATCGGCTGGGACGGCGTGGCGGGTGCCCATCCGGGCGCCTGGCGGGGCGATATCCTGCTGCTCGGCGCGGGGTGCACCTGGGCGGTCTTCACGCTGCTGCTGCGGCGCTGGCAGGTGCCGGCCATCCCGGCCACGGCGGCCGTCACCATCGTCTCGGCGCTGGCGGTGCTGCCGGTCTGGATGCCCTTCCGACTTGCCCCGGTGCTGGACCTGCCGACCGGCGCGCTGCTGCTGCACCTCGCGATGCAGGGGATCGTGCTCGGCGCGCTGTCGATGTTCCTCTATGCGCGGGCGGTGGAGTTGCTCGGACCGACGCGCGCGGCCACCCTGTCCATCATGGTGCCCGTGACCGCGCTTGTGCTCGCCGCCCTCGTGCTGGCCGAACCGATCTCCTGGCTGCAGGGGGGCGGCGCGGCGGTGGCCGTCGGCGGCATGCTGGCCGCGGTCCTGTTCACCGGAAGGAAAGCGGCATGACAGCCATATCGCCTCCGATGCCGCCGAGCCTCTGGGCCGCCACCGCGCCGCCGGCGCCCGCGACGGCGCCGCTCATGGGCGATGCGCGGACCGGCGTCGCCGTGGTCGGCGGCGGCTTCACCGGCCTCTCGGCCGCGCTGCACCTGGCCGAGGCCGGCGTGCCCGTGACGCTGCTCGAAGCCGCCGAGATCGGCTGGGGCGCATCGGGCCGCAACAACGGCCAGGTCATCCCGACCCTCTCGCGCCTCGACCCCGACGACATCGTGGCCTCCGTCGCGCCCGAACATGGCGGGCGCGACAAGGGGGAGGAACTGGTCGGCCTGATCCGCGACAGCGCCGCGCTGACCTTCGACCTGATCCGCCGGCACGGCATCGCGGCCGAGGCCGTGCAGAACGGATGGATCCAGCCCGCGCATCGCGAAAGCCGCCTGAAGGTCTCCGAGAAGCGCGCCGCGCAATGGGGCCGCCGCGGCGCACCGGTGCGGATGTATTCGCGCGCCGAGATGGCGGCGCTGACCGGCACCGACCACTGGTTCGGCGGCTGGGGCAATGCGACCGGCGGGCGGATCAACCCGCTGGCCCTCGCGCGCGGCCTCGCCGATGCCGCGATCCGCGCCGGCGCCGCGGTGCACACCGCGAGCCCCGCCACGGGCATCGAGAAGACGCCGGCCGGTTGGGTCGTGACGACGCCGCGGGGGCGCGTCACGGCCGACCGCGTCATCGTCGCGACGCATGCCTATACCGATGATGTCTGGCCCGGCCTGAAGCGCACCATCGTGCCGGTGCGGTCGTACCAGATGGCGACCTCGGTGCTGTCGGACAACATCCGCAAGACCATCCTGCCGGAAGGCCATGCGCTGTCGGACACGCGGGGCGACCTGTATTTCTACCGCTTCGACGCGAATGGGCGCCTCGTGACCGGCGGCGGGCTGATCGTGCCCTTCGGCTGGGACGGCCGCATCCGCGCGCGCATCACCGAACGCGTCCGCCGCGTCTTCCCGCAGATCGGGGAGGACCTTCGCTTCGACTACACCTGGTGGGGCTATGTCGCCGGCACGGCGGACCGCATGCCGCATGTCTATGAGCTGGCACCCGGCGTGCTCTCCTGGACCGGCTGCAACGGGCGAGGCGTGGCGCTGGCCGTGGCGCTGGGGCGGGAGATGGCGCGCGCGTCGAACGGCACGGCGCTGCGCGAGATCGCCGCCCCGGTCGAGACGCGGCTGCGCACCATTCCGGGCCATGCCTTCCGCGCGCTCGGCATCGCGTGGAACCAGGCGAAGTTCCGCCGCATGGATGCGCGTGACTGAGGTCGCGCTGGCCACCTCCGTCCCGCCCGTCCTGCGCCGGACCGGGCCGGGCGGCGCCGAGGCCGGGCGCGACTGGCTCGCCGCCTGCATGGCGTCCTGGCCCGCGCCGGGCTGGCGCGTGCTGACGCTGAACCCGCCCGAGGAAGCGCCCGCGCTGCCCCCCGGCATCGAGCCCGCGCCCGCGGCGCCCGGCGTCGCCGCCGCCTATGGGCGCCCCGGTGCCTGGATCGCGGATGCGCTGGCCGCCGCCTGCGCGACCGGCGCGCCAGTGGTCGGCCTGGTGAACGCAGACATCCTGTTCGACCTCGATGCCGGCCGCCGCGCGGCGCTGCTCGACCGCGCGCGGGGCGGGATCGTCGCCTGCAACCGCATGGACGTGCTGCATGCCTCACAGGCCGAAGGGCCCTTCTACCGCTACGGCTACGACCTGATGCTGATGCCGCGCGGCGTCGCGGCGGGGCTCGACCTCACGGGCTTCGCCTTCGGCGTGCCGTGGTGGGACTACTGGATCCTGCTCGACGCGGTGCTGCAGGGCGTGCCGGTCGCCGTCGTGCAATGCGCGGGCCTGCGCCACCTGGCGCACCGGGAGGCCTGGAGCGAGCCCGCGCGGCGCCGCGCGCTGGCCGTGCTGGTCGGCCACCTGGCGCCGCGGCGCGCAGCGCTCGGCGCGCTCGGCCTCGACCCGGTGGCGGAAGCGGCGGTCGACCTGCTGATGGCCGCGACGCCGCATCTGGGGGAGGCCTATGGCGTGGAGGAGATGATGAGCGTCGCCGGCACGCGCTTCGGCATGGAGGTAGTGCGCATCCTCGAGCGCGACGCCTGGAGGCTGGCATGACCGCGCCCTGGACGCGGCGCATCGTCGTGGACCTGCTGCACCCGGTCGATGGCAGCGGCTGGCACGAGGCGGAACTGCTGCCCGGGACCGTCGGCTTCCGCTGGAGCGGGCCGGGGCGGCTGTCCACCCTGCGCGCCCCCGCGCCGCCGGGCGCCGGGCGGGCCGAGGCGCTGCTCGTGCTCCAGCCCGGGGAGGCGCCGCCCGATATCGCGGTCTTCCTGAACGGCCGGCCCGTCGCCGCGGCACCGCGGCGCCTCGGCGCCTTCGGCGTGCTCGACATCGCCTGGGATGCCGCGGCGATGGCGGGCGGGACGCTGGCCGAGTTCTGGTTCCAGCCCGCCCGCATGATCCAGCTGCCCGCGCCGGGGCAGCGGATGCGCAGCGTCGGCTTCCGTCTCTCCACGCTCACGATCGAGGCGACCGAGGACGGGCCGGAAGCGGGCTCGGAGGCAGCGGCGCTGCTGCTCGGCCGGCGGCTGCTGGCCGAACGCCTGCCGGTCGCGACCGGCCGCGCGCGCCTCGTGCTGTCGCGGGATGGCGCCGAGATGCACCTCGAGGGCGCGCGGCTCGGCCCGACCGCGCTGCCGCGCCTGACGGTCGCGCTGGGCGGGCTCGACGACGCGCTGGAGGTGGCGCTCGCGCCGCCGGGCGGGGCGGCGCTCCGTGTCACGCTGCGGGGCGGGGGCGGGCTTGCGCTGCCGGGCGGGCTCTCGCCGCGCGATGCCGTGCTGCTGCTCCGCCTTCTGGCGGCGCTGCCCGAGGCCTTCGGCCGCGGCGTGGACGCCGCCGAGGGCGCGCTGCCGGAGGTGGCGGCGGACTGGCGCCGACGCCTGGGCGCGCTGTCGGCGGCTGCTGGCGTCGCGCTGGCGGTTGCGCTGTCGGACGGGCCGGATCCGCTGGCGGGCGACCCCGGCCTGGGATTCGGCTGGCCGGCCTGATGCGGGACCATCGTTGAAGGTCGGGGGAGGGGAACCTCCCCCGATCCCCCTCCCTTCTCTGGCACTTGGCGCCGGACCTCGGCGGAGGGCGCCAAGTGGCAAAGAAGGTGGAAGGGGGGTGCGGGGGGAGAAGTTCCCTTCTCCCCCGCCCTGTCAGGCGTGGCCGCCGACGCCCCTCACACCGCCACGCCGGCCGCCCTGAGCCGGTCCAGAACCTCGGCCGCGCAATCCTCGGGCGTCCGCCCGGCGGTCGGGATGTGCAGTTCAGCGTTCTCGGGCGGTTCGTAGGGGCTGTCGATCCCGGTGAAGTTCCTGATCTCGCCTGCCTGCGCGCGGGCATAGAGGCCCTTGGGGTCGCGCGCGATGCAGGCCTCGATCGGCGTGTCCACGAAGACCTCGACGAAGTCGCCCGGGGCCAGCAGGTCGCGCACCATCCGCCGTTCCGCCCGGAAGGGCGAGATGAAGGAGCAGAGCACGACCATGCCCGCGTCGAGCATGAGCTTCGCCACTTCGCCCACGCGGCGGATGTTCTCGACACGGTCCTCGGCGGTGAAGCCGAGGTCGCGGCAGAGCCCGTGGCGGATGTTGTCGCCGTCGAGCGCGTAGGTCGCGCGGCCCGCCTGGTGCAGCGCCTGCTCGACGATGTTGGCGATGGTCGACTTGCCCGACCCCGACAGGCCCGTGAACCACAGCACCATCGGCCGGTTGCCCGTGAGCGCCGCGCGCGCCGCCTTGTCCACGGTGAAGTGTTCGTGGTGGATGTTGGATGCGCGGCGCAGCGGGAAGGCGACCATGCCCGCGCCGGCGGTGCGGTTGGTGAAGCGGTCGACCAGGATAAAGGCGCCGGTCGCGCGGTTCTCCGCATAGGGGTCGAGCGGCACCGCCTGCCCGGCCGAGAAGTTGCAGAAGCCGATCTCGTTCAGCGACAGGCGCCGCGCCGCGTGTTCCTCCAGCGTGTTGACGTCCACGCGGTGGCGGATCGAGGTGACGGAACAGGGCGTCCAGATGTTGCCGATGCGCATGAGGTAGGAGCGCCCGGGCAGCATCGCCTCCTCGTCCATCCAGAGCAGGTGGCCGGCGAACTGGTCGGCGACGGCCGGGCGCTCGGCGGCGCGCACCAGCACGTCGCCGCGGGCGACATCCACCTCGTCCGTCAGCGTCAGCGTCACCGCCTGGCCGGCCTCGGCGGCGTCGAGGTCGCCATCGGCGGTGACGATGCGCGCGATGCGGGTCGGCTTGCCGGAGGCCGCGACCACCACCTGGTCGCCCGGCGCGATGCGGCCCGAGGCGATGGTGCCGGCGAAGCCCCGGAAGTCCAGGTTCGGCCGGTTCACCCACTGCACCGGGAAGCGAAAGGGCCGGGCGCCGAGGTCCTGGCTGACGTCGACCTCCTCGAGGTGCTGCACCAGCGTCGGCCCGTGGTACCAGGGCGTGTTGCCCGAGCGGATCGTGACGTTGTCGCCGAAGCGCGCGCTCATCGGGATCGGCATGACCGACCGGAATCCGAGGCCCGCGGCGAAGGTCACGTAGTCGCCCACGATCCGGTCGAAGGTCTCCTCGCTGAAGTTCACGAGGTCGATCTTGTTCACCGCGACCACGATGTCGCGGATGCCGAGCAGCGAGCAGATGTAGGAATGCCTGCGGGTCTGCGTGAGCACGCCCTTGCGCGCGTCGATCAGGATGACGGCGAGGGACGCGCCGGACGCGCCCGTCGCCATGTTGCGCGTGTACTGCTCGTGCCCCGGCGTGTCGGCCACGATGAAGGACCGCCGGGGTGTCGCGAAGAAGCGGTAGGCGACGTCGATGGTGATGCCCTGCTGGCGTTCCGCTTCAAGCCCATCCACCAGCAGCGCGAGGTCGATGTCCTCCCCCGTCGTGCCGTGCTTGCGGCTGTCCCGCGCGATGGCGGCCAGCGTGTCCTCGAAGATCAGCTGGCTGTCGTAGAGCAGGCGGCCGATCAGCGTGGACTTGCCGTCGTCCACCGATCCGCAGGTGAGGAAGCGGAGGAGTTCATGCTGCGCGGGGGCGTGCTGCGCGGTCATGTCAGAAATACCCCTCGCGCTTCTTCTTCTCCATCGAGGCTTCCTCGTCGGAATCGATCAGGCGGCCCTGGCGCTCGCTTGTCTTGGCGGCACGCATCTCGGCGATGATCTCGGGCAGCGTCGCCGCCGTGCTCTCGACCGCGCCGGACAGCGGGTAGCAGCCGAGGGTGCGGAAGCGGACCATGCGCATCTCGGGCGTCTCGCCGGGCTCGAGCGGCAGGCGCGCGTCATCGACCATGATCCAGGTGCCGGCGCGCTTCACGACCGGCCGCGGCTTGGCGAAATAGAGCGGCACGACGGGCAGGTCCTCGGCCAGCACGTAGTCCCAGACATCGTGCTCGGTCCAGTTCGACAGCGGGAAGACGCGGATGCTCTCGCCGTCGCGGATGCGGGTGTTGAACAGGTTCCAGAGCTCCGGCCGCTGCGCCCGCGGGTCCCAGGAATGGCCGGGGCCGCGGAAGGAGAAGATGCGTTCCTTCGCGCGGGACTTCTCCTCGTCGCGCCGCGCGCCGCCGAAGGCGGCGTCGAAGCCGTGCAGGTCGAGCGCCTGCTTCAGCGCCTCGGTCTTCATCACCTGCGTGTGCAGCGCCGATCCCGACGCGATCGGGTTGATGCCGCGGGCGAGCCCGTCCTGGTTGGTGTGGACCAGCAACTCCATGCCGACCTGCTTCGCGATGGCGTCGCGGAAGGCGATCATCTCCCGGAACTTCCAGGTCGTGTCGATGTGCATGAGCGGGAAGGGCGGCTTGCCCGGCGCGAAGGCCTTCAGCGCGAGATGCAGCATCACGCCCGAATCCTTGCCGATGCTGTAGAGCATGACCGGCTTGCGGAAGGACGCCGCGACCTCGCGGATGATGGCGATCGATTCCGCTTCCAGACGGGCGAGGTGCGGCGGCAGCTTCGTTGTCGGCATGGGGCTCGTCACGGCGTCCTCGGGCGGGCGAAGCCGCGGCGAGGGCCGCCCGCGGCACAGCGCGCGCTCTTCCCATGGCGACAACCCTCGCGCAAGTTGCGGGGCGCGAACAAGCGGATGCCGCGACGGATGAGCACGACACCTTCTGCCCGGCTCCGGCTTGCCGAATCCTTCACGGCCATCGCCGAGGCCGCGGGTGCCCGCATCATGGCGTGGTACGGCGGCGCCCGCGCCGAAGCCAAGTCCGACGGCAGCCCGCTGACGGAAGCCGACCTCGCCGCCCACGACGCGATCCTGGCCGGCCTGGCGCAGGCCTGCCCCGAATTCCCCGTGGTCTCGGAGGAGGACGCCGCGCGCGCCGAGGCGCCGCCCGCCGGCGCCTTCATCCTTGTCGATCCGCTGGACGGCACGCGCGAATTCCTCTCGGGCAATGGCGAATTCACCGTGAACATCGCGCTGATCGAGGATGGCGCGCCGGTGGTGGGCGTGGTGCTGGCGCCGGCGCGCGGGCGGCTCTGGTGGGGCGCGGCCGGCGCCGGGGCGGGCTGCCGGGCGACGGGGGAGGGCGCCTCCCGCCCGCTCGCGGCGAGGCCGCCCCCGGCCGAGGGGCTCGTGGCCGTCGCCAGCCGGTCCCACCGCGACGCCGAGACCGAGGCCTTCCTCGCCGGCCTCCCGATCGCGGGGCTGCGCTCGGTCGGCTCCTCGCTGAAATTCTGCCTGGTGGCGGCGGGGGAGGCCGACCTCTACCCGCGCTTCGGCCCGACCATGGAATGGGACACCGCGGCGGGTCAGGCGGTGCTCGAGGCGGCGGGCGGGCGCGTCACGACGCCGGCGGGGGCGCCCTTCCGCTATGGCAAGCCAGGCGCGGCCTGGCGCAACGGGCCCTTCGTCGCGCGCGGCGCCGCCGCGTAGCGGCCGCCCCGTTGCCCGCGCCGCGCCGATGCGCGCAGGATGCGGCGCAGCATTCGGGGGAGAGCGCATGCCTGACCTGGCCGGAGAGGTCGCGATCGTCACCGGCGGCAGCCGCGGCATCGGCGCCGCCATCCTGCGCGCCTTCGCCGCCGCCGGGGCCGACGTCGCGTTCTGCCACCTCGACGACCCCGACGGCGCGGCCGAGACCGCCGCCGCCGTCGCGGCGCTTGGCCGGCGCGTCCACCATGCCGGGTTCGATGTCGCCGACACCGCCCGGCTGCGCGGCTTCATCGACGACGCGCAGGCCACGCTCGGCCCGTGCTCCATCCTCGTGGCCAATGCCGGCATGAACATCCGCGGCCCCTTCGAGACGCTCCCCGAGGAGACGTTCCGCCGCGTCATGGATGTTCATTTCATGCACACGGTCGCCGCCGCGCAGGCGGTCTATCCGGGGATGAAGGCGCGCGGGCGGGGGCGGATCATCACCCTCTCCTCGCAGCTCGCGTTCAAAGGGGCGCCGCTGCTGACGCCCTATACCTCGGCGAAGGGTGCGATCCTGTCCTTCACCCGATCCCTGTCCCTGGAAGCCGCACCGCATGGCGTGCGGGTCAACAGCATCGCCCCGGGGCCCGTGGATACCGCGCTGACGCAGTCCCGCGGCCCGGAGTGGCGCGCCGCGATCGAGGCTGCACTGCCCGCGGGCCGCCTCGGCCGGCCGGAGGACATCGCCGCCACCGCCCTGCTGCTGGCCGGCCCGGGCGGCGATTTCTACGTGGGCGCCTGCCTCTCCCCCAATGGCGGGGACGTGATGCATTGAGCACCGCCACGATCCGCGCCATGGCGCGGGCGGAGATCGCCCTCGCGCTCGACTGGGCGGCGGCGGAGGGGTGGAATCCCGGCCTGCACGACGCCGCCTGCTTCCACGCGGCCGACCCCGGCGGCTTCCTGGTGGCCGAGGTGGCGGGCGAGCCCGTCGGCTGCGTCTCGGCCGTGCGATATCCGGACGGCTTCGGCTTCCTCGGCTTCTACATCGTCCGCCCGGGCTTTCGCGGGCAGGGCCACGGCATGGCGCTGTGGCGGGCGGCGATGGCGCGCCTGGCACCCGGCACGGTCGGGCTCGACGGCGTGGTGGCGCAGCAGGCGAACTATGCGCGATCGGGCTTCGTCCTGGCGCATCGCAACATCCGCTACGGCGCCGCTGCGCCCCGCCCGCCGGTGGTGTCCGCGGGGCCGGAGCCGCGGCCGGCCGCGGACCTTCCCTTCGACGAGATCGCGGCCTTCGACCGACGCTTCTTCCCGGCGCCGCGCGAGGCGTTCCTGCGCGGCTGGCTCGCCGCGCCGGGCCATGTCGCGCGCGTCGCGGCCGGCGCGGCGGGGATCGAGGGCCTGGGTGTGCTGCGCCCGTGCCGGGAGGGGTCCAAGATCGGCCCGCTGTTCGCGACGACGCCCGACGCCGCGCGGGCGATCTTCGCGGCGCTGCTGGCCGCCGCGCCGCGCGGGCCGGTCTTCTTAGACCTGCCGGAGCCCAACCGGGATGCCATCGCCATGGCCGAGGCCGCTGGCATGGCCCCCGCCTTCGAGACGGCGCGCATGTATGCGGGGACCCCGCCGGGGATTCCGCGCGATCACGTCTACGGCATCACGAGTTTCGAACTCGGCTAGCGGGTTATCGCTCCAGCGGGATCGACGCCGGCGCGCACCCCGTGCCCGTCCGGCGGCATGCGTTCGCTTCCCGGGGCCGGCCACGCGAACGGCGATCGAACGGCGCCCGGGCATCGGTCGCCGGAGCGTCCCGGCCCCTGGCGCGGATGCACCATCGGGCGGCGCAGCATCGTTGCGCCGTCCGGTTGACCGCGCGACGCCGCCGGGTCAACCCTGCCGCCCCTGCCACCAGGAGAGCCCGCCATGCGAACCCTACCCATCCCCGGGCCGCGCCGTGCCGGTTTCCTGTCCCTTGCGGCGCTGGGCGTCGTGCTGGTCGCGGCCCCTGCCCGGAGCCAGACCGCGCCGCCCGTGAAGGCGCCCTCGGCCGCCGCGGCGCCGGCGGCCGCGCTCGACCTGGCGGAGGCCGCGGCGCGCCCGGCGCTCGCGCCCGGCGCCGCCGTTCCCGTGGCGATCCGGCGCGGCGAGACGGTCTTCTTCCGCCTGCCCGAGGGCGCGGGCGACCTCGTGGCCCAGACCCGGAACCTGGCGCGCGGCACGGACACGGTCATGGCGCTGGTCGACGCCCAGGGCCGCGTGCTGGACGAGGACGACGACGGCGGCGCCGAGGGCCTCGCCTCCCGGATCGAGATCGGGGCCGACCAGGCCGGCCCGCTGTTCCTGCGGGTCGGCCTGCTTGAGGACGGCGATGGCCGGTTCGAGATCGTCCTCGAACAGGCGCCGCCCGCCGACCCGAACGGACCCGCGCGCAGCCTGACGGACGCCGCGACACGGCCCGAGCTCGCCGTCGGGCAGCCGGTGGCGGTGCGCCTTGCGGGCCGGCAGGACGCCTGGTTCCGCCTGCCTGGCGGCCGGGACCTCGTCGTGCTGACGCGCAGGCTCCAGCGCGACACGGACACGGTGCTGTCCCTGCATGACCGCAACGGGCGCGAACTGGCCGAGGACGACGATGGCGGGGCCGAGAACCTCGCCTCCCGGATCGAAGTGCCCGGCGGGCAGCGCCGGCCGCTCTATGTCCGCGCCCGTGTGCTGGGTGTCGAGGGCGCCTTCGAGCTCGTCGTCGAGCCCGATACGACCCCGGCGCCGACCTTCCCGGCGAGCCTCCGCCAGGCCGCTTCCGCCGCGCCGCTGGCCGTCGGCCAGAGCGTGCCCATCGTGCTGCGGCGTGGCCAGGAGGCCTTCTTCCGGCTGCCGGAGGGCGACATCGCCGTCGTCACCCGCAACCTTCGCCGCAACGCCGACACGGTGCTGACGCTGCTCGACGGCGACGGGCGCGAGATGGCGGAGGACGACGATGGCGGCGGCGGCCTCGCCTCCCGGCTCGAGGTGGCGGGGTCCGAGCGGCGGCCGATCTTTGTGCGCGCGCGCCTGCTGGGCGAGGCGACCGGCGCCTTCGACCTGGCGGTCGAGGCCGATGCGCCCATCGCGGCGACCTTCCCGCTGACCCGGGAGGCGGCCGCCACGGCCCCCCCGCTCCCGCCCGGGGCGACCGTGCCGATCCGCCTGCGCCGTGGACAGGCTGCGTTCTTCCGGCTGGCGCCGGGCGTGCAGGCGGCGC
Source organism: Roseomonas sp. HF4 (assembly GCF_005222755.1). Lineage (GTDB taxonomy): Bacteria > Pseudomonadota > Alphaproteobacteria > Acetobacterales > Acetobacteraceae > Neoroseomonas. The sequence goes on along the minus strand of NZ_STGD01000001.1, from coordinate 455,647 downwards.
TGACGCGCGACCTGCGCGACGGCACCGACACCGTGCTGCAACTGCTCGACGAGACGGGGCGCACCGTGGCCGAGGATGACGACGGCGGCGGCGGCCTTGCGTCCCGCCTCGACCTCGGCGCCGCGGCGAAGGGCCTCTTCGTGCTGCGCGCCGGCGTGTTGGGCGATGGGCCGGGCGAGTTCGAGCTCGTGATCCTGCCGGGTCGTTGAGGGCAGGGGGAGAAGGGAACTTCTCCCCCCGCACCCCCCTCAACCTTCCTTGGCACCTGGTGCCCCACCATTCAGGACCGGCGCCAAGTTCCAGAGAAGGGAGGGGGCTCGGGGGAGGTTCCCCTCCCCCGACCTTTAACGCCCATCCCGGCTCAGGGCGCCGTGCGCCTGATCCGCCCCGTGTCGAACCCTTCCCGCGCCGCGGTCGCGACCGCCGCCGCGTAGTCGGCCGGTGCCATCTCGCGCTCCCGCGACAGGATCCAGAGGAAGTCGCGATCCGGCGCGCCGACGACTGCCCAGCGGTAGTCCGGGTCCAGCCCGATCACCCAGTAATCCCCGAAGAACGGCCAGAAGAACGACACGCGCAACCGGTCGTTGCCCGGCGAGGCGCTGTAGGCGACGCCCTCGGCCGCGCGCTCGGCGCCGCCGGCGAGTGCGTTGCGGCAGCGGTTGACGACGCCGATCCGCCCGTCCGGGCGCTGCGTGTAGGTGGCGCTCACGCCCTCGCAGCGCACGCGACTGCTGTCCTGGAAGCTGGTCGGGAAGCGCGCCGCCTCGAACCAGGTGCCAGCATAGCGCGCGAGGTCCACCTGGCCCACCGTGCGGGGCGTGTCCGGGCCCGGCTGTGTGGCGCAGGCGCCGAGCAGCAGCAGCGCGGCGAGAAGGGGGCGTCTCATGACGATCGGACGAAGGTTTCACCTTCGTCCCCCTCAGACGCCGGGCGCCGCGCATCCGCGCGGCTTGGCTGCGCGGCACAAGCCGCGGCGCCCGTCCGGGCGCCCGGGCCTTCGGCCCGCAGGTCGGAACATCGTCTGCCGGGCATCATGCGACGTCTCCCGGGATGATGCCGGGCGGCAGCGCCAGCACGTGGTCGAGCACGCCGCCCGCGGTCGTGATCCACACATCGTCCCGCCGCGCCGCGACATGCGCGAGCGCCCGGCGCAGCTGCCGAATGCGGAAGGGCTGGCCCACGATGTAGGGATGCAGCGCGATGCCCATGACCTGCGGCTGCCCGTCGGCCACCTGGCGGCGGCGTTCCTCGAAATCGTCCACGATCATGTCGGCGAAATCCGCCGCGCCGTCCTTCCGCGCGACGACGGAGGGGATGTCGTTGACCTCCTGCGGGTAGGGGATGGCGAGCAGCCGCCCGCCCCGCGTCCGCATCCAGACGGGCGCGTCGTCGGCGCACCAGTTGAGGGTGTAGGCATAGCCCGATTCGGCCAGCAGGTCGGGCGTGGCGCGGCTTTCCGCGATCCAGGGGGAAAGCCAGCCGCGCGGGGCGCGCCCCTCGTGCCGGGCGATGGCGGCGGTGCTCTCGGCGATCAGGGCGCGCTCGGCGGCTTCTTCCAGCACGGACTGGCGCTCGGAATTGGTCCGGCCGTGGCCCGCGATCTCGTCGCCGCGCGCGCGATGCGCCGCGACCAGCGCGGGCGCGTGATCGTACATCGCGCTGTTCAGCAGCACCGTCGCCGGCAGGGCCAGTTCGTCCAGCAGCGCCAGCAGCCGCCAGGCGCCGACGCGATTGCCGTAGTCCCGCCAGGCGAAGTTCAGCACGTCGGGCTGCGGCCCGCCCGGCGCGAGTTCCGCGCCCAGCCCCTCGCCGAAGGCGAAATGCTCGAGGTTGACGCCGAGATAGACCGCGAGCCGCGCGCCGTCCGGCCAGGCATAGGACGGGCGCCCCGGCCAGGGGTGGTAGTCGTAGCGCCCATGGGTCGGCAGCATCGGGGCCTCCTATCCCGCCTTGATGGCGACGGAATGTCACGCTGGCAAGACAGCCCGTGGCGGGGCGGCCAATCATCCCTTAATCTCGGGTCATGGCTTCCCTTCCGCCGGGTGCGGAGTCCGGCGCCGCACCCCTCCTGGCCAGGGAGGCGCGGCAGGCCCGTGCCCGCTTGATCCCCCCGATCCTGCTCGGCCTCGGCATCGTCGCCTGCGGCGTCGCGCAGGCCTTCCTGATCGCGCGGCTGCTGGCGACGCTGCTCGGCCGCGCGGATGCGGGCTGGGCGGAACTGATCGCGGCCGGCGTGCTGGCGCTGGCCATGGCGGCGCTCGGCATGGCGCAGGAACGCGCGCAGATCGCGGCGGGGGAGGAGGCGAAGGCGCGGCTGCGCGACGCCGCCTTCGGCCGCCTGCTGGCCGCCGGCCCGGCCGACGAGCGCGCGGTCGGCGAAAAAAGCGCGCTGGTGGTCGAGCGCATCGAGGTGCTGGAGGGATACTTCGCCCGCTGGCTGCCCGCGGCAGCTCTCGCGCTGCTGGCGCCGCTGATGGTGGCCGGTGTGGCCATGCTGGCGGACCCGGTCAGCGGGCTGATCCTGCTGGGCGCCGGGCTGATGGTGCCGGTGGCGCAGGCGATCAGCGGTATCGGCGCGGGCGTGGCCAGCCGGCGGCAATTCGCGGCGCTGCAGCGCCTCTCGGGCCGCTTCCTCGACCGCATGCGCGGCCTGCCGGTGCTCGTGCTGTTCAACCAGCAGCAGGCCGAGGCCGGGCGGCTCGCCGCCGCGGCCGAGGAATTGCGGTCGCGCACCATGCGCGTGCTGCGGCTCGCCTTCGTCGCGACCGGCGCGATGGAGCTCATCGTCGCCATCGCGCTCGCCTCGCTCGCCTATCGGCATGGGCACCTGGTGGCGGGGACGCATCCGGCGCCGGTCGAGGCGCTGTTCTGCCTGCTGCTGGTGCCGGTGTTCTTCGCGCCGCTGCGCGCCTTCTCGGCCGCCTATCACGAACAGCTCTCGGCGCGCGGCGCCGCGGCGGACCTCGCACCGCTGCTCGGCGCGCCGGAGCCGGCGGGGCTGCTGCTCGAGGAAGTGCCGCCCAAGGTCACGGTCACCTTCCACGAGGTGCGGCTGTCGTACGACGCCTCGCGCGCGCCGGCGCTCGACGGCCTGTCCTTCCGCGTGCTGCCGGGGGAGACGCTGCTGCTGACCGGCCCGTCCGGGTCCGGCAAGACCTCCGTGCTGCGCATCCTGATGGGCTTCCGCCGGCCCGATGGCGGGCGCGTCGCGATCAACGGCCATGACGTGACGCTGCTGAAGCCGGCCGAGCTTCGCCGCCTGTCCTCCTATGTCGGGCAGCGCGCGCACGTCTTCCGCGCCACGATCCGGGAGAACATCCGCTTCGCCCGGCCCGAGGCCGACGACGCCGCGGTCGAGGCCGCCGCGCGCGCCGCGCAGGTGGCCGAATTCGCCGATGCGCTGCCGCAGGGCCTCGACACGCTGGTGGGGGAGGGCGGCTTTGGCCTTTCGGGCGGGCAGGCGCAGCGCGTGGCGGTCGCGCGCGCCTTCCTGCGCGACACGCCGCTGATCCTGCTGGACGAGCCGACCTCCCATCTCGACCCGGGGACGGAAGCCGCCGTGCTGGACGCGCTGCGCCGGCTCTGCGTCGGGCGCACGGCGATCGTGGCGACGCATGCGCGCGCCGCGCGGGGCTATTTCGGCCGCACGCTCGACCTCGGCGCGGCGGGCGCGGCGGCCGACCGCATGGCGGGGAACTGAGGATGGCGCGCGACCTGCTCCGGATCCTCGGCCTCTGGCGCGGGCGGACGGGCTGGCTTGCGGCCGGCGTGGTGGCGGCGGTCTGCTCGGCGCTGGCCGGGCTGGCGTTGCTTGTGCTGGCGGGGCGCGTCATCGCGGGCGCGGTGGTGGACGGGCAGGCGGGCGGCGTGGCGCTGGCGGGCCTCGGGCTTGCCGCGCTGATCTGGCTCAGGCCGGTGATGCTGTTCCGGCCGGTGGCGCGCTACCTCGACCGCCTGGTGACGCACGAGGCGACCTTCCGGGCGCTGGCCGACATGCGGGTCTGGTTCTTCGGCCGGCTGGCCGAGCGCCTGCCGGCCGGGCTCGGCCTGCGCCGCGCGGGGGATCTGCTCGGGCGGCTGGTGGCGGATGTCGAATCCCTCGACGGGCTCTATCTGCGCGTGATCGTGCCGGCGGCCGCCTCATTGGCCGTGATCCTGGCGATGGCGCTGGTGGTGGGCGCCACCGACCCGCTGCTGGCCGCGCTGCTGGCCGCGCCGCTGGCCGCCGCGCTGGTGCTGCCGCTGGTCCTGGCACCCGCCGCCGCCGAGGCGGGCCGGCAGGTCGCCGAAGCGCAGGGCGCGCTCCGCAGCGCCGTGGTGGACCCGCTGACCGGCATCGAGGACACGCTGGCCGCCAATGGCGAGGCCCGCGCCGCCGCCCGCGTGGCGGCGGAGGGTGCCGCGCTCGCCGCCGCGCAGCGCGCGCTGGCGCGGCGTGCCGCCTGGGGCGGGGCCTCGGGGTCGCTGCTGGTGCAGGCGGCGCTGCTCGGCAGCCTGGCCTGGGCGCTGGCCGCGGGGCAGGACGGGCTGGCGGCCGGGCTGATGGCGGTGTTCCTGGCCATCGCGGCGGCCGAGGCGCTTGGGCTGATGCCGCGCGCGGGCGCCGCGCTGGCCGCCGCCGGCGCCGGCGCGCGCCGCCTGTTCGAGGCCGCCGACACGCCCGAGCCCGTGCCCGATCCCGCCGCGCCGGCCGCGCCGCCCAAGGGCCATGCGCTGAAGGTCTCGGGCGTGACCTTCGCCTGGGCGCCGGACCGGCCCCGCGTGTTCGAGGGGCTCGACCTCGAGGTTCCGGAGGGGGCGCGGGTGGCGCTGCTCGGCCCCTCGGGCACGGGCAAGTCCACGCTGGCGGCGCTGCTGCTGAAATTCGCGGCCCCCGAGGCCGGGCGCATCACGCTGGGCGGGGTCGACATCGCCGCGTTGCCGGCCGCCGAGGTGCGCCGCCGCATCGCCTGGCTGACGCAGGATGCGCGGTTGTTCGACGACACGATCGCGGCCAACCTTCGCCTGGCCGCGCCCGAGGCCGCGGATGCGGAGCTCTGGCGCGCGCTCGACCGCGCGCAGCTGGGCGAGGTGGTGCGCGGCCTGCCGGACGGGCTCGCCACGATGTGCGGGGAAGGCGGGGTGCGATTTTCGGGCGGGCAGGCGCGGCGGCTGGCGCTGGCGCGCGTGCTGCTCTCGGCGGCGCCGGTGCTGATCCTGGACGAGCCCGCCGCGGGCCTCGACGCCGATACGGAGCGCGCCTTCCTCGAAACGCTGGACGAGGCGACGGCCGGGCGCAGCGTCATCCTGATCCTGCACCATTTGACCGGGGTGGAGCGGCCGGGGCGCATCCTGCGGCTGGTCGGCGGCCGGGCGATCGCGGCGGCGGGGTGATCGGCCCGGCTTCCGTCGCGTGTTGGGCTTCCCGAAGGGCTGGTGAAGCGCGGGGGAGGAGAACCTCCCCCGTTCCCCCTCCCTGCCTTGTCATTTGGCGCTGGTCCTGGAAGGCGGGGCGCCAAATGGCAAAGAATACTGAGGGGGGGTACGGGGGGAGAAGTCTCTCCTACCCCGCCCGTCCAGCCGTCAGCCCCCCGTCGCGCCCCCGATCGGGATCCGCCGCGTGGTCGGCGCGGCTTCCGGCGGGCGCGGCAGGGTCACGCGCAGCACGCCCTTCTCGAAGGACGCCTCCGCCTTGGCCGGGTCGGGGCCGAAGGGCAGGCGGACGCTGCGGCGGAAGGCGCCGTAGCTGCGCTCGGAGAGGTGGAAGCCTTCCTTCTCCTCAGCCTTCTCCTGCTTCTTCTCGCCCGAGATGGTCAGGATGTCGCCGTCCACCGAGAGCTCGATGTCCTTCTCCTCCATCCCCGGCAATTCGGCCGTGACGACCAGGGCGCCGTCGCCTTCCTTCATCTCGAGCGAAGGCGCGAAGGCGCCGAACCTTGCGGCCGGGCCGCCGCCGAACATCTGATCGAAAACCCGGTTCACTTCGCGCTGTAACGTCCCGAAGACATCCGGCGAAGACGCTTTATCAGGCACGGGATCACGCGAGGCCATGACGTTCTCCTTCCTTGCCAGACCGCCCGGCGGCACGTCGCCTGCCCGGGTCGGACGCGCCGCATCTACGGCCGCCGTCGCGGCCATGCCTTGCCCTGGATCAATCAAGCCGGAGACGCGCCCTTGAACGCGACTGTCATTGCGAGGCCGAAGCCGCTGGACCCCGCGAAGTTCCAGAACCCCGTCCTGACCGCGAAGGGTGAGCGCCGCGCGGCCGTGGCGCTCGAAGGGCTGCGGACGCTGTGGATCAACACAGGCACGCTCTGCAACATCACCTGCCGCAACTGCTACATCGAGAGCAGCCCGAAGAACGACGCGCTGGCCTACATCACGGCCGCCGAGGTCGCGGCCTACCTGGACGAGGCCGCAACGATGGGCGCGCCGCTCGATGAGGTGGGCTTCACGGGCGGCGAGCCCTTCCTGAACCGCGACCTGCCCGCGATGCTGCGCGACGTGCTGGTCCGCGGGCACCGGGCGCTCGTGCTGACCAACGCCATGAAGCCGATGATGAACCATGCCGCGGCGCTGCTGGCGCTGCGCGAGGAATTCGGCGCGCGGCTGACGCTGCGCGTCTCGATCGACCATCACGAATCCGCGTTGCACGACCTCGAGCGCGGGGAGGGGACCTTCGCCAGGACGATGGAGGGTCTCGCCTGGCTCGCGCGCCATGGCTTCGCGCTGCACGTCGCCGGCCGCGCCGGCTTCGGCGGCGGCGACGAGGCAGCCATGCGGCAGGGGTATGCGGCGCTGTTCGCCGCGCACGGCGTCGCGATCGAAGCGACGGACCCGGTGGCGCTGATGCTCTTCCCCGAGATGGATGACGAGGTCGACGTCCCCGAGATCACGGAGGCCTGCTGGGGCATCCTCGGCAAGGCGCCGGGCCAGATGATGTGCGCGTCGTCGCGCATGGTGGTGAAGCGCAGGGGCGCGGCGGGCCCGGCGGTCGTGGCCTGCACCCTGCTGCCCTACGACGCCCGCTTCGAACTGGGCGCGACGCTGGCCGAGGCATCCCGCCCCGTCGCGCTGAACCATCCCCATTGCGCGAAGTTCTGCGTGCTGGGCGGCGCGGCCTGTTCGCGCTGAGAGACCGTTTGAGCGTGCCGGCACCGGCCCACACCCCCACCCGGCCACCCATCCTGGATACTGTCGTTGGCTGGCCGGGTGGGGGAGCGCGCCGGTGCCGGACATCGGAATGCGCCCGAAGGCGCATTCTTAAACGGTTCCTGAGGACCCGAGGCGCCCGTTGACGTGGAAGGGCGCTTCGCGCGACCAAGGCGCATCGCGAACCCTGGAGTCGACCCGATGCGCCGCCGCCACCTCCTCGCCGCCGCCCCCGCCCTGCTGGCGGCGGCCTGCGCCACCGAAGCGCCCCGCCCGGCGGTGACGGTCTTCTTCACCGAGGACAGCGCGACGCTGGAAGGCGAGGCGATCGAGGTGGTGCGCCGCGCCGCCGCCGCCGCCCGGCAGGGCACCGGTCCGGTCACGGTCCTGGGCTTCGCGGGCCCCGCGGGCAGCACGGCGCAGAACCGCGCCCTGTCCGAGGCGCGGGCACAGGCGGTTGCCGACGCGCTGGCCGCCAACGGCGTCGCGCGGGACCGCATCCGGATCGTCGCGCGCGGCCCCGTGCCCTTCGAGGCGGTGCCGACCGAGAGCCGCCGCGTCGAGATCCGCGCGGGCGGCTGAGCATGACCACGGAGGACCCGCGGGAGGTCCTCCGCCGCGTCTTCGGGCACCAGGGCTTCCGCGGGCGGCAGGAGGAGATCATCCGCCATGCCGCCGAGGGCGGCTCCGCGCTCGTGCTCATGCCGACGGGCGGCGGCAAGAGCCTCTGTTTCCAGGTGCCGGCGCTGTGCCGGGACGGGGTCGGCGTCGTCGTCTCGCCGCTGATCGCGCTGATGGAGGACCAGGTCGCGGCACTCCGCCAGCAGGGCGTGGCCGCCGCCGCGCTGCATTCCGACCTGCCGCCCGAGGAAGCGCGCGGCGTGCTGCGCGACCTGCGGGAGGGCCGGCTCAAGCTGCTGTATGTCTCGCCCGAGCGGCTGACGCTGGATGGCACGCTGCAGCGCCTCGATGCGCTGCGGATCGCGATGTTCGCGGTCGACGAGGCGCATTGCGTCAGCCAGTGGGGGCACCATTTCCGGCCGGAATACCGCGGCCTCGGCGTGCTGGGGGAGCGCTTCCCCGGCGTGCCCCGCCTGGCGCTGACGGCGACCGCCGACCCGCGCACGGTGGACGACATCCGCCGGCAGCTCGGGCTGGACGACGCGCCGGTCTTCCGCGCGTCCTTCGACCGGCCGAACATCTTCATCGAGGCGGCGCCGCGCGAGAGCGAGCGCGGCCAGCTCCGCGCCCTGGTGCGCGCGGCGGGCGGCTGCGGCATCGTCTATTGCGGCAGTCGCGCGAAGACCGAGAGCACCGCCGAATGGCTCCGCGCCGACGGGCACGACGCGCTCGCCTTCCATGCCGGCATGGATGCCGGCGCCAAGCGCGACGCGCATCGGCGCTTCTCCCGCGGGGACGACGTCATCATGGCGGCGACCATCGCCTTCGGCATGGGCATCGACCGACCGGATGTGCGCTGGGTCGCCCACCTCGACCTGCCGCGCAGCCCCGAGAGCTGGTACCAGGAGATCGGCCGCGCCGGGCGCGACGGGCTGCCGGCCCGGGCATTGCTGCTGTTCGGCGCCGGCGACATGGCGATCGCGCGGCACCGCATCGCCGAAAGCCCGGCATCGGACGACCAGAAGCGCGTCGAGCGCGCCCGCCTCGACGCCATGATCGCGATCGCCGAGGCCGCGACATGCCGCCGTGCGATGCTGCTGCGCTGCTTCGGGGAGGAGCCGGCGGCCGAGCGCTGCGGCGCCTGCGACGTCTGCCGCACGCCGCCGCGGTTGTTCGACGGCACCGTCACGGCGCAGAAGATGCTCTCGGCCGTGGTGCGCACCGGGCAGCGCTTCGGCGTGGGCCACGTGGTCGACGTGCTGCGCGGGCGCATGACAGACAAGGTCGCGCAATTCGCGCATGACCGGCTGCCGACCTTCGGCATCGGCCGCGATGTGAGTGACAGTGCCTGGCGCGGCGTCGCGCGGCAGCTCGTCGCGCGCGGGGTGCTGGATGTCGCGGTCGAGAACCACGGGGAACTGGTCGCGACCGAGGCCGCCCGCCCCGTGCTGCGCGGGGAGGACAAGGTGATGCTGCGCGAGGAGACGGTGCAGCCGCCGTCCCGCCGCGCCGCCGTGGCCGCGCCGGCGGTGTCCTCGGGCGACCCGGTCTTCGAGGCGCTGCGCATGTGGCGGCGCGCGGTGGCGCAGGCGCAGTCGGTGCCGGCCTATGTGGTGGCGGACGACCGCACGCTCGGCGCCATCACGGCGCGGCGGCCGGCCTCGATCGACGCGTTGCTGGAGGTGCCGGGCATGGGGCGGTCGCGCGTCGAGCGCTACGGGGCCGAGATCCTGCGCGTGCTGCGGGAAGCGGCGACGGAGCCGGTCGCCGGGGCGGGTTGAGCGCGGGCGCGGGGGCGCGCCACGCCCCCACCCGGCCCGATGCCCCACATCGGGCCGCGAGCGCGAAGCGCGACCGCGCCCATCCCGCCCGTGGTCCCCGGCGCGGCAGCCCAGGGCGCGTAGGCAAGGCGGCCGGACAGCCGCCGCCCGCCGCCTGAGGGCAAGAAACTACGCCCTGCCGTAGGTGTCCTCGAAGCGGACGATGTCGTCCTCGCCGAGGTAGGAGCCCGACTGCACCTCGATCAGCACGAGCGGGATCATCCCCGGGTTCTCCATCCGGTGCACGCAGCCGAGCGGCAGGTAGACGCTCTCGTTCTCGCGCAGCAGGATCTCCTCCTCGTCGCGGCGCACGATGGCGGTGCCTGAGACCACGACCCAGTGCTCGGCGCGGTGGAAGTGCTTCTGCAGGCTGAGCTTGGCGCCGGGGCGGACCTGGATCTTCTTCACCTGGAAGCGCTCGCCGAGGATCAGGCCCTCGTAGTGGCCCCAGGGGCGGTAGGCGCGGCGGTGCTCCGTCGCCTCCTTCCGGCCACGCGCCTTCAGCGCGTCGACCAGCTTCTTCACGTCCTGCGCGCGGGACCGGTGCATCGCCAGCACCGCGTCGTCGGTCACCACCACCACCGCATCCTCCAGCCCGACGACGCCGGTCAGGATGCCTTCGCTGCGGACGATGCAGTTCCGTGCGTCCAGCAGCTCGACCGGCCCGGTCGCGGCGTTGCCCGCGGCGTCCTTGGCGCTGATCTCCCAGAGGCTGTCCCAGGAGCCGATGTCGGACCAGCCGATCGCGGCGGGCACGACGGCGGCGTGCTGCGTGCGCTCCATGACCGCGTAGTCGATGCTGATGGAGGGCGCGGCGGCGAAGGCCTCGGGCGCCAGGCGCACGAAGTCCATGTCGCGCCGGGCCCCCTCGACCGAGGCGCGCACGGCCGCCAGCAGCGCCGGCTCGTGGCGCTCGAGCTCGGCCAGCAGCACCGAGGCGGTGGCCACGAACATCCCCGAATTCCAGAGATGCCGGCCGCCGGCGAGGAATTCTGCCGCGCGCGCGGCGTCCGGCTTCTCGACGAAGCGCGCCACCTCGTGCACGCCCTCGAGGCCGGGCAGGGCCGCGCCGGCCTCGATGTAGCCGTAGCCGGTCTCGGGTGTCGTCGGCTGCATGCCGAAGGTCACGATGCGCCCGGCGCGCGCCGCCGCAGCGGCACGGGCCAGGGCGGCATGCAGCGCGGGCACGTCGGTGATGGCCGAATCGGCGGCCATGATCCAGAGGACGGTGCCCGGGCCGGCTTCCTCCGCCAGCAGGGCGGCGGCGGCGATGGCGGGCGCGCTGTTGCGCCCGGCGGGCTCGAGCACGATGCGCGCGCCGTGGCCGCGCAGTTGCTCGGCCACCAGGAAGCGATGCGCCTCGTTGCAGATGACCATGGGCGGCAGGAAGCCCGCGCCCTCGGCGCGCGCGGCGGTCTCGGCCAGCATCGGCCGGTCCGAGGCGAGCGGCCAGAACTGCTTCGGGTAGCCCTCCCGCGACAGCGGCCAGAGCCGCGTGCCGGTGCCGCCGGAGAGGATCACGGGAAGGATCGATGTGTCGTGCGCGCTCATGTCGGCGAAGGCCCGGTTGCTGACGATCCCGTCCTATGCGACGCAATCGGGGCGAAGAAAAGACGGCCCTGCCCCCGGGGCACCGTCGGCGGAGGTTGGGCATGGCGGATGGCAGGGCGGCGGACGGGGCGGAGGCGCCAGGCGCCATCCCGCCGGGCTTCGCGCCGCGCCGGGCGGGCGGGCCCTTCCTGGAGCCGATCGGCCCGATCTTCCGCCGCCCGGATGACGGCGGCGCCACCTTCGGCCTGCGGATCGAACGCCGGCACTGCAACAGCCAGGATGTCGCGCATGGCGGGATGCTCGCGACCTTCGCGGACCTGGCGCTCGGCATCGGGGGCGCGGAGCAGGCGGGCACGCCCGGCCACTTCATCACGGTGAGCCTGGTCACCGACTACTTGGCGCCGGCGCCGCTCGGCGCCTGGCTGGAATGCCGTCCGGCCCTGCTGCGGCGGACCGCGCGGCTGATGTTCGTGGACGGTCGCTTCCTGGCCGACGGCGTGCCGGTGCTGCGCGCCAGCGGCGTCTTCAGCCTGCCGCGGCCGAAGGGCTGATGCGAAGGGCGCATGGCTTGACCTGCGGGGATGGTCGATGAAGGTCGGGGGAGGAGAACCTCCCCCGATCCCCCTCCCTTTCTTGGAATTTGGCGCCGGGCCCGGAAGGTGGGGGGGGCGAATGACAAGGGGGGGAGAAGTTTCCTTCCCCCCCCCCCGGCCTTGCCGTCCTGTGTCGGCGCCGCGGCGTCAGCCGCCTTCCTGCAGCGCGGCGTCCTTGCTCTTGCGGATGTTGGGCAGGAGCATCGCGGCCAGCGCGATCGCCGCGATGGCAAGCAGCGTCGCGCTGATCGGCCGCTCGATGAACACGCCCCAGTCGCCGCGCGACAGCAGCATGGCGCGGCGCAGGTGCTCCTCCATCATCGGGCCGAGGACGAAGCCGATCAGCATCGGTGCGCCTTCCAGCCGGAGCTTCGAGCAGAGGTAGCCGAAGATGCCGAAGACCACCGTCTGGTACACGTCGAACACGTTGTTCTGCAGCGAATACACGCCGATCGCGCAGAAGATCATGATGGACGGGTACATGTAGCGGTAGGGCACGGCCAGCAGCTTCACCCACATGCCGACCAGCGGCAGGTTGATGACCAGCAGCATCAGGTTGCCGACCCACATCGACGCGATCAGGCCCCAGAACAGGTCGGGCTGCGCTTCCACCATGCGGGGGCCCGGCTGGATGCCCTGGATGATGAGCGCGCCGACCATCAGCGCCATCACGGCGTTGCCCGGGATGCCCAGCGTGAGCAGCGGGATGAACGAGGTCTGCGACGCCGCGTTGTTGGCGCTTTCCGGCCCCGCCACGCCCTCGATCGCGCCCGAGCCGAACTCGTGCCGGTGGGAGGAGAGCTTGCGCTCCATCATGTAGGACGCGAAGGAGGACAGCGCCGCCCCGCCGCCCGGCAGGATGCCGAGCATGGAGCCCACCGCCGTGCCGCGCAGCACGGATGGGATGGACCGCCGCACCTCCGCCCGCGTCATCATCAGGCTGCCGACCTTGCCCGACATGACCGACCGCGATTCCGGCCGCTCGAGGTTGATGATGATCTCGGCGATGCCGAACATGCCCATGGCGATCGAGACGAAGCCGACGCCGTCCGAGAGTTCCGGGATGCCGAAGGTGAAGCGCTGCTGGCCGGTCTGGACGTCCGTGCCGACCATGCCGAGGGAGACGCCGAGCGCCACCATCGCGATCGACTTCGCGACCGAGCCCTGCGCGAGCACGGCTGAGATGATCAGGCCGAGGAACATCAGCGAGAAGTAGTCGGCCGGGCCGAAGGACAGCGCCACCTGCGTCAGCAGCGGGCCCGAGGCGGCGACGAGGATGGTCGCGACCGACCCGGCGAAGAAGGACCCGCAGGCCGCGACGGTCAGCGCCGCGCCGGCGCGCCCGTTGCGCGCCATCTTGTAGCCTTCGAGGGTCGTGACGACCGAACTGACCTCCCCTGGCAGGTTCAGCAGGATGGCCGTGGTCGAGCCGCCGTACTGCGCCCCGTAGTAGATGCCGGCCAGCATGATGATGGCGGTGGTTGCCGGCTGGCCGAAGGTGATCGGCAGCAGCAGGGAGATGGTCGCGACCGGTCCGATGCCCGGCAGCACGCCGATGGCGGTGCCGATGATGCAGCCGATGAAGCAGAAGAGCAGGTTGTTCAGCGTGAACGCGACGCCGAAGCCGTGCCCGAGGTTCTGGATGAGATCCATGACGGTCCGTTCCCTGCCTTCAGAACTGCGGCCAGACCGGCACGCGGATGTCGAGCTCGTAGATGAAGACCGCCCAGCACAGCACGCAGAGGAACACGACCAGGCCCGCGACGCCGAGCGGCGTGTGCGTCTTGTCCGCGAAGGACGAGAGGATCACCGAGATGCTGATCGCGACCATCAGCCCGAGCGGCTCCAGCACGATGCCGAACAGCGTGAAGGCCCCACTGACCAGGAACAGCGGCCGCCACGACGGGACGATGCTGGCCACCATGCAGCCGACAAAGAGGCCGATCCCGAGCGGGTTCCAGCCGACCGATGCGAAGCCCGGCATCCTCGCCGCCGCCAGCCCGGCCACGGTGCCCGCTGCTGCGCCGCCGATCAGGAACCAGACCTCGGACGGCGTCCAGGTCTCGATCGGGTCGGGGCCATTGAACAGGCCGAGCACGAGCGTGATGCCCCCGAGCCCCATCAGGATCCAGAAGGCGAGCATGGGCATGTAGCCCGGGCCCATGCGCCGGGCCGAGCCGAGCGTATGGTCGAGGTTCAGCCACAGCGCGACCGCCGCGAATGACATCAGCAGACCCGCCGAGATCAGGTCCTTGGCGTTCAGTTTCATGCTCGTTCATCCACCCCTGAGATATCGGCGCCGCCAAGCCGCGTCGCCCTGCGTCAATCCGCCGATGCGCCAGAAGCCTGCACGAGGGGCGCCCACTTCGCCACCTCCTGCTTTACGAATTCCGCGTAATCCGCGGCCGTCATGTCGCCCGGCGTGCCGCCGAGTTCCGCGAACCTCGCGCGCACCGCCTCGGTCGAGAGGAAGGCGCGCGTCTCGCGGTTCAGCCGCTCGACGATCGGCGCAGGCAAGCCGGCCGGCGCCGAGAGCCCGAACCAGGAATCGCTGGCGAGGTCGTAGCCCTGCTCGCGGAAGGTGGGCACGTCGGGGAAGGCGCTGTGCCGCTGGGCGGACGCCATCGCCACCGCCACCACCGAGCCCTGCCGGATATGCGAGCTGGCGGACGGCAGGCTGTCCGACATCATCGGCACCTGGCCCGCGATCACCGCCTGCATGGCTGGCCCCGCGCCGCGGAAGGGAATGTGGTTCAGCTCCTTGCCGATCAGCTGCCCCATGCGCACCACCATCAGGTGGTTCGACGAGCCAGCGCCCGAGGTCGCGACGTCGAGGCCCTGCGCGCTCCGCGCCCGCGCGACCGCATCGGCCAGCGTGCGGATGCCGGAATTTGGGTTGGCCACCCAGACGGTCGGGTTGGTCACGACCAGCGCGATGTGCGTGAAGTCGGTCACCGCGTCGTAGCGCATGCGGTTGCGGTAGACATGCGGGCTGATGCCGTGGCTCGCGATGTTCGAGACGACCAGCGTGTACCCGTCGGGCGCCGCGCGCGCGACCGTCTCGCTGCCGACCGTGGCGCCGGCGCCGGCGCGGTTCTCGACCACGACCGAAACGCCGAGGCGTTCCTGGAGCCCGGCGCCGAGCAGGCGCGCGACGATGTCGGTGGTGCCGCCGGGCGCGAAGGGCACGACAAGCCTGATGTTCTGCGCAGGCCAGGACTGCGCCGATGCGCCACGCGCTGCCGCAACGGCCGGCACAGCCGCGGCCAGCAGCCAGCGTCGACCAAGTTTCCAGGTCATCCTGCCTCCCCCGAACTCCCGTGCTGCCTATCGCATGCAGTCCGAGGGGCCGCAAGCGGCCAGGGCGGCCTTATCGGGGCGGCACGTCTTGTAACCGGTCGCCCCCGACCTATGCTCGCGGCACCGCCACTGCACCAGGATCCGCCCATGCTGCCGAACGATCCCGAGCGCGCGATCCGCGACGCCGCCGCCGCCATCGGGCCTCGGCTGGTCGAACTGCGCCGCGACATCCACCGCGTGCCCGAACTCGCCTTCCAGGAAACGCGCACGGCCGGGATCGTCGCGGCCGAGCTCGCGCGGCTCGGCATCCCGCACCGCACGGGCGTGGGCGTCACGGGGGTGGTGGGCGAGATCAAGGGCGGGCGGCCGGGCCCGACGCTCGCCATCCGCGCGGACATGGACGCGCTGCCGATCCATGAAGAATCAGCTGTCGACTTCGCGAGCACGATCGACGGCCAGATGCATGCCTGCGGCCACGACATCCACACCGCGACGCTGCTCGGCGTCGCCGCCGTGCTGCAGCAGATGGCGCCGCAGATCGCGGGCACCGTCCGCCTCCTGTTCCAGCCGGCCGAGGAAGTGCTGGAAGGCGCCGCCGCCATGATCGCCGACGGCGCCGCGGATGGCGTCGACATGGCGCTCGGCTTCCACAACCACCCGGACATGCCGGTCGGCACCTTCGGCTATGTCCGCGGCGCCTGCCTCGCCGCGTCGGACCGCTTCGACCTGGTGGTGCAGGGCAAGTCGGGCCATGCGGCGCACCCCTACGCGGCGGTCGACCCCATCGTGGCCGCGGCGCATTTCATCGCCCAGGCGCAGACCGTGGTGAGCCGGGAGATCCGGCCGCTGCACCCGGCGGTCGTCACGGTCGGCATGGTCCAGGGCGGCACGACCTACAACATCATCCCCGAGCGCGTGCACCTGAAGGGCACGGTGCGCACGCTGCACGCCGATGCGCGCGACACGGCGGAAGCCGCGCTGAAGCGCCTTGCCACCGGGCTCGAGACGACGATGCGCGTGCGCTGCGAGATGACCTATGCGCGCAAGGTGCCGCCGCTGGTCAACGACGACCGCGTGCTGGAGCCTGTGCTCGCCGCCGTGACGCTGCAGATGGGCGCAGCGCCGGAGGAGGGGGAGCCTTCCATGGGCGCCGAGGATTTCGCCGAGTTCGCCGCGCGCGCGCCGGCCTTCCAACTGCGCATCGGCTCCGGCGCGCCGGGGCGCGACGACCGGCTGCACAACGCCTTCTACCAGCCCGACGAGCGATGCATCGCGCTCGGCGTGGAGGCGCTGTCGCGGGCTGCCGTCGAGATCCTGTCCTGACGAGACCGGGGGGAGAAGGGAACTTCTCCCCCCGGACCCCCCACAACCTTCTTTGTCACCTGGTGCCCGACCTTCCGCGGTCAGCGCCAAGTGCCAAAGAAGGGAGGGGGCTTGGGGGAGGTTCTCCTCCCCCGACCTTTCCTTTCCGGAGTTGCCATGACCGACCGCATCGCCGAACTCACCGCCCCCGAGGTCGCCGACCGCCTGGCCGCCGGCGCCGTCGCGCTGCTGCCCATGGGCAGTCTGGAAACCCACGGCCCCGCGCTGCCGATGGGCGACTATGTGGTCGCCGAGGAGATCGCCGCGCGCATCGCCGCCGCTGCCCGCCTGGCAGGTGCCGATGCGCTGGTGGCGCCCGCCATCCCCTTCGGCGGCGAGGATTTCTTCGCCGGCGTCGCCGGCGGCATCACGCTCAGCGTGCCGACGCTGACCGCGGTGATCGAGGAGATGGCCGAGGCCTTCATCCGCATCGGCACGCGCCGGATCATGGTGGTGAACGGCCACGCCGGCACCATCGCGCCGGCCGAGGCCGCGGCGCGCGCCATCCGCCACCGCCACGGCGTCATCGTGCCCTCGCTGCACCTGTGGCGGGAGGCCGGGCGGCTGCATGGGGAGCTCGGCGGCGCGGCGACCTCCTTCGGCCACGGCGGGGATCCCGTCGCGTCGGTCACGATGTATCTCCGTCCAGATCTCTGCCGCCCCGACCGCGCGCGGGAAAAGCACGCGACCGGCCCCTATCTCGGCACCCCGCCGACGGGCTTCGGCGCCATTCGCGCGCATGGCGTGGACTTCGCCGTGCCGATGTGGGTGGAGGAGGTGGCGCCCGGCGGCGTCGCTGCGCCCGACCCGCGCGGGGCGAACGCCGCGCATGGCGCGGCCATCGCGGAACGGCTGATCGCGGCGGGTGCGGCGATGTGCGCGCAGCTCCGGGACCATGCGCCGTGACGCGCATCTGCGTTTTCGGCGCCGGCGCCATCGGCAGCCACCTCGCGACCCGGCTCGCGCTCGGCGGCGCGGAAGTCTCGATCGTCGCGCGCGGCCCGCACCTGGAGGCGGTGCGCGCGAAGGGCATCACGCTGCGCGCCCATGACGGCGTGAAGAACGTCCGCGTGCAGGCGGAATCCGACCCGGCCGCGATCGGCCCCGTGGATGCCGTGCTGGTCACGACCAAGGTGCCGGCGCTGCCCGCCGCCGCGCGCGCCATCGCGCCGCTGCTGGGCGCCGACACGCCGGTCGCCTTCGTCACCAACGGCATCCCCTGGTGGTACTTCCTCCGCCATGGCGGGGAGATGGAAGGGCGGCGCCTGACGTTGCTCGACCCGGGCGGGGAGATCGAGCGCCATGTCGGCATCGCGCGCACGCTGGGCGGCGTGATCTATTCCGCGAGCGCGGTGGTCGAGCCCGGTGTCGTCTCGTCGGAACATGCCGACCTGCGGCTGTTCCTCGGCGAGCCGGACGGCACGATCAGCGACCGCGCGCGCATGATCGCGGACCCCATGCAGGCGGGCGGCATGCCGACGCCGGTGGTGTCCGACATCCGCCACCGCGTCTGGGGCAAGCTGATGGGCAACCTGACCAGCGGGCCGCTCTGCCTGCTGTCGCGCCAGGACATGATGACGAGCTTCGCCGACCCCGCGGTCTTCGCCGCCGGCGTGCGCATCGCCGAGGAAGGTGCTGCGCTGGCGCTGGCCTACGGGCACGACCTCGCGACCTCGGCCGAGCAGCGCATCCGGCGGTCGGGGATGATCGCGCACAAGCCGTCCATCCTGCAGGACCTGGAACTGGGGCGGGCGATGGAGGTCGACGCGCTGTTCACGGTGCCGCTGCAGATGGCGGCGGAGAAGGGCGTGGCGATGCCGACCTTCGAGCTGTGCGCCCGGCTGGCCACGCTGGCGGCGGCGGCGCCGGGGCTCCATCGCCCGGCCGTGCCGTGACCGGCGCGACGCAAGGAAGCATGCGATGAAACCGAACCTCGTCTGGTTCCTGGCCGGGCTCGTCGTCGCAGCGGCGATCGGCGGCGGCATCTGGCTGATGCAGGACCGCCGTCAGGACGGCGTCGACATCTCCATCACCGGCAGCGGCGTCAGGATCGAGCGGCGCTGAGCGACCCGCCTCAGGCGCTTTCCGGCAGCAGCCCCGTGCGGATCACGTGCGGCCAGGCGGCGTTGAAGCCGTGCTCCTCCGCACGGCGGGCCGCGCGCTCCCAATCGTAGCCGATCGCGAGCAGCTCGACCGCCACGCGCGCCCCCGCGACATCCACCATGGCGTAGCGTGCATGCGGCGTGCCGGCCTCCTGCCGGTGGGCGGGCTCGCGGGAGATACGAAAGCCCGGCAGGCCGAGGCTGCCCGGGTTCACCACCAGCGGCCCGTCCGGCACCTGCACCATCCCCGTGCGGTGGCTGTGCCCGCAGAGCACGACGCGCGCGGCCATGCCAGCCGCGCCGAGCCTTTCGCGCAGCACGGCCATCGGCGCCGGGCGCAGCCGCTCGGCCACCACCTCCTCGATCAGGTTCTGCACGTCGGAGTCCGGCGTGCCGTGCACCGCCAGCACGCCGGGGGCGGGCGAGAGCGTGAGCGGCAGGCCCATCAGCCAGCCGCGCTGCGGCCCCGTCAGCCCTTCATGCGCGATGCGGTCCTGCATGCCCATCCGCGCCGGCTCGTGCTCGCTGATCCAGCGGTCGTGGTTGCCTCTGATGCAGGGAATGGCCGCGTCCTGCAGGCGCTCCACCGTCTCGCGTGGCCAGCCGGCGCCGGATGCGATGTCGCCCAGGCAGAGCGTGGCGTCGGCGCCGCGCGCCGCGATGTCGTCCAGCACCGCCTCCAGCGCCGCCGCATTGCCGTGGATGTCGGTGATGACCGCGATGCGCATGGTGCCTGCCCCCGATGACCGGGGCATGTCATCGCCCATCGCCGCCGCCGCGTCACCCCCGCTGCCGGCCCGCGGCACGCGCCCGCTCGGCGGCCTGGTCGCGCATCGCCACGAACAGCTCGCGCTGCGCGTGGCTGCCGCCGGCCGCGTGCAGGCGCGGGATGGCCGCGTCGAGCAGCCGCGCGCCCTCCGCTGCCTCGCCCGCCACCGCCGCCGCCACGCCGCGCGCGGCGGCGAGCCCGACCGCGGCCAGCACGCGCGCCTGGCTGTCGGCCTCCGACCCCGCATGCCGCGCCAGGCCCGCCAGCATCCGCGCCAGCGCCTCCCGCCGCCCGGCGGCCGCAAGGCAGAGCACATGGTGCAGGTCCGCGAAGGCCCAGGCGCGGTCGGCCGCGCGCGCCTCCGCGATGTCGGCCAGCCCCTGCCAGCGCCGGGCACCCACCGCGACGCCCGCGGCCTCCAGCCGCCAGAGCAGCGAGGCCGCGTTCATCAGGTCGCGCACATCCTCGCTCGGCTCCGCCCAGACCTTGGCGTCGTGCAGCGCGAGCGCGGCGTCCTCCTGCCCGAGCGCCAGGTGGAACAGCGCGCGGTGCCAATGGACGTGGCGCACGAAGTTGCTGCCGCCGGCCAGATGCGGCTCGAGCCAGCGGAGCCAGGCCAGCCCCTCCCGCATCCGCCCCTGCGCGCCCAGCGCATGCGCCACCGCATGGGCGCCCCAGAGGTCGCCCGGCTCGGCGGCCACGGCGCGGCGGCCGAGCGTCTCGGCGGCCTCCGGCTCGCCCGTCTCCTCCAGCGCGAAGGCGAGGCAGCCCTGCATGTAGGCGTGGCCCGGCAGCGCGGGGTCCCAGCGCGGCAGCGCGGCTTCCAGCGCCGCGCGCATGGCCGGCGCGTCGCCCAGCATGAAGCGGATGCCATGCGCGAGACGAAGCGCCAGCGCGTCGCGCGGGTCCTGCTGCGCGATCGCCTCGAGTCCGGCCGCGGCGCGCTCCATGTCGCCGCCCTCGGCCCAGGCGGCGAGCGCCTGCGTCAGGGCCCGCTCCCGCGGCGTGCCGCCACGGGCTTCCAGCGCGTCGCGCGCGCGGGCCAGGCTGCGGGGTGCTTCCGCCATGATCGGCCGGCGCGCCGACATCATCTGCGCGAAGCCCGCCATGGCGTGGCCCGCGACCAGCATCGGGTCGGCGGCCAGCGCCGCGGCAAGCCGCGCCCCGCCTTCCGCCTTCTGGCCGAGCAGCGCGATCACCGCGGCCTCCAGCTCCCGCGCCGCGACGGCACTCGGGGTCGTGATCGCGGTGCCGCGGGGGTCGTGCTGCATGGCGCTCTCCTGCCGATCTCCTTCCCCCTTTCGCCGGCCGGGCGGTGCGCGTTACGCCCGCGGCAGCGCGGTCTGGCCCAGCACCCAGCCCTCCCACCGCCGCACCGCATCGTCCGGCGGCACGAAGTCGGGCCTGAGCCCGTCCAGCACGCCGACCAGCCCGAGCAGGCCGATCACGCTGTCGAAGCGGTCCTCGCCGGCGGCATCGGCGCCGAAGCCGTCGGCCACCATGGCGCGCAGCGCGGCCGAGGGTGCGACGCGCCGCGCCGCCATGGCGTCCCGCAGCGGTTCCGCCAACGCCGCCCGGTCCGTCCGCACCCGCTTCGACCCGCGCAGCACGAGCCCGCAATGGCGCAGCGCCTCAGCGGGATAGACCTCGGCCAGCACGGCGCGGCCCGGCGCCAGCAGCCCGTGCAGCCCGCCCGCGAAGGGCCAGAGCGCATAGGGCGCCCCGGCGGCGAGCCCCGGCGCCAGCCAGTCCCGCCAGGCCGCGATCGCCGCCTTGCCCGACTGGTTCGCGCCGAGCGTCCAGAACACAGGCGCTCCGGCCGGGCGCTCGGCGGTCGCGCGGTCGCACATCCGCGTGAGCCCGGCCGCGTCGCCGAGCCCGAGCGCCGCCGCATGCGCCGCCCGCGTCATGCCCTTGATGCCGCGCGCCGGGTAGAAGGGCCGCGCGGGCGAGACCTGCTCCAGCGTCGCCGCCACGTCGAAGAAGCCGGGCGCGGCGGCAAGCCCCGCCAGGAAGGGCACGAACCCTGCCTCCGGCCGCCCTTGCGCGAAGCCGCGCGGCACGCCGAGCGGCAGGTCGAGCCCGACAGCCACGGGCACGCCCTCGGCCAGCAGCGCCGCGACGCGCGCCGCCGGGTCGCCGACCGGGGCCGGCGCCTCCGCCCGCCAGCCGCCGGCGCCGCGCCGCGCGACCGAGACCCAGCGCTTGCGCGGATCCGTGCTCCAGTCGGCATGGGCCGCGATCATCCGCACGTGCGCCGACGCCCCGCCTGCGTTACGATACCAACCCGATCCGCCGGAGACCGACGATGGACGCCCCCGCAGCCACGCTTCCCGGCCAGGACGCCGCCCACCCGGACGGCCAGTACGGCAGCACGGCCAAATGGTTCCACTGGATCACGGTCGGGCTCATGGCCATCGCGCTGCCGACCGGCTTCGTCATCAAGTTCATCACCGGGGAGGCGGACGGCGCCTACAAGATGGGCTTCTACGCCATCCATGAGAGCGCGGGACTGACCATCCTGCTCGTCGCCATCGCGCGCATCCTCTGGAAGCTGCGCAACCCGCCGCCGCCGCATCCCGCCACCCTGCCCGCGCCGATGCGCATCGCCGCCACGGCCACGCATCACGGCCTGTATGCCATGCTCATCATCCAGCCGGTGATGGGCTTCCTCGCCACCAATGCCTGGGGCTTCCCGATGCAGGGGCGCACGGCCTATCTCGGCTTCATCGACCTTCCGAAGTTCATGGAGGCTTCGGTCGGCTTCGCGGGCGTGCTGTCCTGGATCCACACCATCGGCGGCTATCTGCTCGTGCTGCTGCTGGCCGCCCATATCGGCGCGGCGATCTTCCACCACGCGCTGCGCCGCGACGGCACGCTGATGCGGATGATCTAGATGGGGACGACGCGCGACCCGGTCGAATGCCCGCATTGCGGGGAGCCGACGCTGCCCAACGCGCTGGCGGACGGCACCGTCGTCTGTTCCTGCGCGGCGGAGCGCGAATTGCCGCGACCCACGCCGCCCGCGCCGCGCTGAGCCGGGCGCGGCGGTCAGAGCGGCTTCTGCGCCTTTTCCAGCAGGCGGGCGAAGAAGCCGGGCTTCCTCGCGGGCTCTGCCGGCTTGGGCGCCGCCGTCTCGGCCTCCTTCGCGCGCGCCGCGGCGCGCTTGTCCTTCTGCGCGAGCCACTTCTCGAGGCTCATGCCCGCCTTGGCCGCGCGCTCCGCCTCGTAGGCGCGTTGCGCTTCCGTCATCTTTCGTTCGCTCATGCCGGGATCCTCGATCGCCGCGCGGTGAATGGCGCGCGCCGCGCCTTCCGGCAAGGGGCCTCGCGTGGCAGGGTCGCGCCATGCCGCCCGCCCTGACCTCACCCGCCCGCCGTCCAGACCGCTGCCCGCCGGGGCGCCGCTGATGGAAGCCAAGGTCAAGGCCGGCATCTGGGTGTCGATGGCCGTCCGGCTGTCCGACATGGCGGGCCGGCCGGCCGCCGTGCTGCGCAAGGGGGACCCGGATTCGGGCGGCATCCTGGCCGTGCTGCGGGGCCGGGACGGGGTCGTCGTGCTCTCCCAGGCGCGCGACGCGGAAGGCCGCCCGGCCTGGCTGCGCGGCACCGGGGCCGCGCCGGTCGAGGAGGCGCTCGCCGACGCCTATGTCGAGCGCCAGGTGAAGCGCGATCCCGACCTCTGGGTGGTGGAGTTCGAGGCGCCCGACCTCATGCCGCCCTTCGAGGCCCGGATGATCTGAGACCTGGCGCACGAAGGATTCACCTTCGTGCCCCTCGGACGCCGGGCGGGCCGCAGTCGCGGCCTCGGCCCTTCGGGCCGAACGTCGGAACTTCGTGCGCTTGGTATGAACCGCCCGGCACGCGACTTCACGCCGTGCCGAGGCCGCGCCTGCGGCCCGCCTGACGTCCGGCGTCACGCCGAAGGCGTGCTCTTGGCACCATGCCACGGAAACCGGAGGGCTCCGCGCCACGCCATGGGCATGCCTCCGGCACGACGCGCCTGAGGACAGGAAAGACCGAATGCCAGTGGTCGACGACGTCGGCCGCCGGCATGACGCCCGGCGCGCTACGCCACCGGGGCCATGCCCGACAGCCGCCGGAAGATCGCGATCGCATCCGCCGCCGTCGTCTCCCCGATGACGCCGGAGCGCACCTCATCGGCCGGCCACATCCAGGACTGCGGCGGGTCGTCGCGCATGCTCCAGTCGGGGAACATGCGCTCGGTGGCGTCGCCGCAATGCAGGATCGCGACCTCGACATGCCGGTCGTCGGCGATGATGCGCCCGATGGTCGCGGTCACCGCGAGTCGCGGGCCCTCGAGCAGTTGCAGGAACAGGTCGCGCCGGCAGACCAGCGAACCCGTGATGCCGTTGCGCGCGTTGTGGCGTCGGGCGGCCACCAGGATGTTGTCGAGCATGCCCGCATCGAAGCCGAAGGGGCGGGACGCATAGATCAGTTGCGACAATTGCATCGCGTGGCCTTCCCTGCTGCTGCGCCATTCTGGACCGTCCGGGCCGCGAAGCCCAGCGCCGCGTCAGGGCGCGCGCCGGCGCACCCCGTCGCGGATGAAGACGCGGAAGGGCGTCGTGCCCTCGGCATCGCCGTCGAGCGCGCGCCAGGCGCCGTTGGTGCAGAGCACGCCGCCCTGCGCCGGCACCGCGTCGAACAGCACGACGTTGCGGTACACCGTGCCGTCCGGCGTCGTGGCGGTGAAGCGCGTCAGGCAATGGGCGCCGATCACGACAGGCTCGTATTCGCCGATCATGTTGCCGCCGCCGCCGGTGCTCTCGGAGACCGGGGGCAGGGGCGGCCAGGCGTCGTAGTCCTCCGGGCGCGCAGTGCCGGTTGGCATCGCGGCCGCCGCCAGCGCCGTCGCGACATGCCGCATCGTCGATCTTTCTTCATTGCCCGGGTCGGGGCGTCGCAGGACGGATACGCGTGGCGTGCGCGAACGGGTCCAGCGGCCCGGCGCTACATCAGCCAACCGCCGACATCGTCGAGGAACAGCTCTGTCCCCGCGCCGGCCGCGACCAGGGAGACGACCAGAAGCACATGCGTCGCCCAGTCTGGCGCTTCCTCCGGCGCGGCCGCAGTCGCATCCAGGGCGCGGCTGTTGAAGCGCACCTGCCGCCACTCGCCAAGCGCGGAGTCCTCCCGCGGCGTCTGCACCTCCCCCCAGAACTGTCGTTCCCCGAAGCGCATCGCACCGTCCGCGTCGGTCGCCAGGTGCCGCGCCCAGAAGATCTGGAACCAGACTGGACCGAGCGGGCCGGGACCCGCCAATCGGTACCAGAGCGCCGCGCCGAAGCCCTGTCCGGGGCGGATGGGCGCAGCGACATTCAGCGCGAACCCCGTCCCCGGGCCTATGCCCTTCAGGATGCGCAGGCACCGCCCGCCGCTGCGCGGACGCTCGGTGGAAAGCGCCGCCTCGGCACGGGCATAGGCACGGCCGTCCGCTTCCCAGCGCAGCGCCTGCGCGCTCTCGCGGATCGCGCCCTGCCCGGTGATCCAGCAGGGCAGGTCGAGCGACGGCCCGGCGAAGCGCCCGGCATCGCCGAACACGTTGTGGCGGCGGTCGTCCTTCGTGACCGCCGGCACGTGGCGGTTGCCGTGGCCCGACAGGCCGTCGATCACGATGCGGCCTTCCCCGCCCGCGAGCACGCCGGATGCGGTACGCCAGTTCCACGCGAAGCAGTCGCGCAGCACCACGCGCGCGAGCCTGTCGCGGATCATGAACATGTGGCTGTTGCGGTTGCCCTCCTCCCAGCCGACGCCGGAGATCTGGATGCCTCCGCCTTGCAGCATGAGCTCGCCCGAGACGAGGTCGAAGGGAATGTCCTCCGCGGCCAGCGGGCGGTGCTTCTCGAACCAGCAGCCGTAGAACTGGTTGAGGCCGCTGCCCAGGAACCACTGCCGGCAATAGTCGAAGGCGCAGCCGAAGAAGGTCGCCATGGCCCCGGCCCGGTTGGCGACCGCCAGGTCCGAATTGAAGAAGCTGCAGCCATGGAAGGAGATGTTCTCCCCCGCATCTTCGCTGCTCGTGAAGGCGAGCGCCGTGCCGCAGGCATGGACTTGAAGGCTGTAGCCTTGGCAGAGATAGGCTCGCGCACCGAACGCGATGCCGGTCCCGAAGCCGGATATCGAGACGTTGCGCAGCGCGATCCGGCTCGACAGCCCCTCGACCGCGGTCGCGAGTGCGATCCCGGTCGTGCGGGACGCGCCGCTACGGCCGCGCAGCACGAGCCCCTCGATGACCTGCGGCGCGTGGTCGTAGTGCGATGCACCGCCCGGCGTCGTAAGGGTCAGCAAGGCGGCGCTGTCCGGCAGGCGGCTGCCGTCGAGCACCGCCCGTGCGCCGCTGAGCGACACGCGCGTCGGGTCGAGCACGATGCCACGGTCGATCCGATAGGTCCTTGCACCGAGCAGCACGATCCCGCCCGCAGCGCCGAGCGCGCTGATCGCTGCCTGCAGCGCAGGCGCGTCATCGGCGCGGCCGTCGCCTGCGGCGCCGAAGGCCTCGGGCGTCGTGCGGCCGGGCTGGCCTTGCGCAGGCTGCGCCAGGGCGGGCATCGCCCCTATCGCCAGCGGCGCGGCGCCGAAAAGGGCGCGCCGGGCACGATCGGTCATGCGCGGCTTCCTCCGTGTTGCAGCGGTGGCGCATGCGCAGGATAGCGCCCGGCGCGCCGCGCGCGGCGAAAAATGCTGGGGCGATGGCACCGGCCCTGATATGGCCGTCGGGCCATGGATGAGATGACCTTCCACACCCTGCTGCACCGGCCCGGCACGCTGGTCGATGTTGGCGCGCATGACGGGCTCATTACCATCCCGCTCGCGCGCCTGCCCGCCAGCCGCGTGCTGGCCTTCGAGCCGCTGCCGCCCGCCTTCGCCCGCCTGCAGGCGGCGCTGCGGGACGCCTTCGGCGAGGTGCCGCCGCAGGTCGAATGCCGGGCCGCGGCACTCGGCGATCATGCGGGGGAGATCACGCTGGCCATGCCCGTGCTGGACGGCGTCGCGCAGGAGCAATGGGCGAGCACGGCCAAGGACTACGCGGCCCATCTCTCGGCCCGCGTGACGGTCGAGCGCTTCGCGGTGCCGCTGCTGCGCCTTGATGATCTCGGCCTGACGGACCTGACCGGCATGAAGGTCGATGCCGAGGGCGCGGAATACGAGATCCTGCGCGGTAGCCGCGAGACGCTGCTGCGCTGCCGCCCGGTGATTACGCTGGAGGTCGAGGAACGCCACCGGGAGGGCAGCACATGGGCGGTGCCGGCCTACCTCGATGCGCTCGGCTACGAGGTGCTGTTCGAGCTGGACGGTGCCTGGCACCCGTTGGATGCGCTCGACCGCGCGACGATGCAGCGCGCCTCCCCGGATCCATCGGTGTTCGAGGCGTCCGATCCCTATGTCTTCGTCTTCTACGCGCTGCCGCGCGAGGACGCGGGGGCGATGCTGGCGCGGCTCCGGGGCGCGGCGTAGCCTGCGCGCCGAACGGAGGGAAGCATGTCCATCACGGCTCAGCGCATCATCGTCACACGCGCCTCGGGCTCCTGCGGGGCGGAGGTCTCGGGCATCGATTTCGGCCGCGACCTCGACGACGGCACCATCGCGGAGCTCCGCGGCACCTGGCTCGAGCACGGTGTCCTGTTCCTGCGCGACGCCGCCATGGAACCCGCACGCTTCCTCGCCTTCGCGCGCCGCTTCGGCACGCCGGTCGAATACCCCTTTGTGCGCGGGCTGGACGGCTTCCCCGAGATCACGCCCGTCATCAAGGAACCGCACGAGCGCATCAATTTCGGCGGCGTCTGGCACTCCGACACCGCCTACCTCGAGCGCCCGCCCATGGCGACGATGCTGCTGGCGCGGGAAGTGCCGCCGGCCGGCGGCGACACGATCTTCGCCGATGCCCGTGCGGCCTACGACGCACTCTCCCCCGGGCTGCGCGCGACGCTGGACGGGCTGCGCGCGGTGAATTCGTCCCGCAAGGCCGATGCGTCCAAGACGCGGGAGGACCGGCAGAAGGAACGCGGCGCCGTCACCAACGCCGAGGTGCTGGAAGGCATCCACCCGGTGGTGCGCACGCATGCCGAGACGGGCCGGAAGGCGCTCTACGTGAACCTCGGCCACACCTCGCAGTTCGAGGGCTGGACGGTCGAGGAATCGAAGCCGCTGCTCGACTTCCTGTTCGCCCATGTCACGCGCCCGGAATTCACCTGCCGCTTCCGCTGGGCGCCGGGCTCCATCGCGCTCTGGGACAACCGCGCGGTGCAGCACTATCCGGTCAATGATTACCACGGCCACCGGCGGGAGATGCACCGCATCACGCTCCGCGGCGACGTGCCGGCCTGATCCGGACAATACGGCCCGGCCCGTGCCGGGGCGCCGCGCGAAGGTTGGTCCCTCGGGCGGCGGGCCGCGCACCCCTACCGCTCGAGGCTGCGCAGATGCGCGACGAGCGCCGAGACCTCGGCCTCGGTGAAGGTGAATTGCGGCATGTCGGGATGGCCCGCGACGATGCCCTCGGCCAGCGCCTCGGCCAGCTGGTCCACCGGGTAGCGGCGGTGCAGGTCGCGGAAGGCCGGCGCGTCCGCCCGCGGGCTCGCCCCCGTCCGGCCCGTGGCATGGCAGGCGGCGCAGGCCGCCTCGGCCAGCGCGGCCCCGCGCGCGGCCTCCTGCCGGTCGGCGGAAGGCCCGCAGGCGGCCAGCGCCAGGAGGATCGGCAGCGCCGCGCGCATCCTCAGCTCCCGCAGCTCGCGATGGTCGCGGAGGCGAAGCCGCGCACGGTGCTCGCACTCACCTCCAGCAGCAGCTCCGCATTGCCCAGCACCACCGGATGG
This sequence comes from Roseomonas sp. HF4, assembly GCF_005222755.1. Classification (GTDB taxonomy): domain Bacteria; phylum Pseudomonadota; class Alphaproteobacteria; order Acetobacterales; family Acetobacteraceae; genus Neoroseomonas. Next base: position 427,562 of record NZ_STGD01000001.1, on the reverse strand, counting down.
CGCTGCGGCAGGCCGGTCAGCGTCACCGGGTCCTGCCCGGCCACGTTGACCACCACGCTCGCCGCCGTGGCCAGGTCGTCGTTCGGCGCCGGCGCGCTCACCACGACGCGCACCATGCCGTCGGCCAATTCGATTCCGGCGCCCTCCGGCACGCGGCCATAGGCGATGGCGAAGCGGCGCGCGGTGCCGCGGCCCTCGCAGCGGCGCACCGGGGCGGCGTCGCGCAGCACCTGCTCGATCCGCGCGCGGGGAATGCCGGCGCCGATCCGCTGCTGCGCCAACGAAAACAGCGCCGCCGCATCCCCCTGCGGCACATCCTGGTCATACCGGCGCTGCAGCGCCTGGTTGGCCGTCCGCGCCTGGCGCAACTCCGCATCCAGCTGCGTGTTGCGCAGCCTGACGTCGCGCAACTCGCCGCCCAGCGTGTCGAGCCGCCCCTGCAGCCGGTCCACCTCGGTCCGCGCGAGCTCGAGCCCGCTCTGGTAGGCCGCGATGCCAAGCGCGGCCAGCACGCCGAGCACGATGAGCCATTTCGACAGCCGCAGCACGAACTGCCCGCGCCGACGACGCCTCTCGCGGCTGTATCTCGATCCGATCGCCATCCGTTCCCGTGACCTGTCCCGGCCGGGCCTTTAGACGCGAGGGGGCGGCGCGGGGTCAAGACACGGGAAGCCACAGCACGTCCTCGATCCGCGGCGCGCCGGCCGCCAGCATGGCCAGCCGGTCGAAACCGAGCGCGATCCCGGCGGTCGGCGGCAGGCCGTGTTCCAGGGCGGCCAGGAAGTCCTCGTCCACCTCCCAGCCCCGCGCCCCGGTGATCCGGCGGCGTTCCGCGTTCGCCTCCTCGAACCGGGCGCGCTGCTCGGCCGGGTCGGTCAATTCGTCGAAGGCATTGGCCAATTCGATCCCGGCCACGAACACCTCGAACCGCAGCGCCGCCCGCGGATCGGCCGGGTCGCGCCGGGCGAGCGCCGCCTGGGGCGCCGGCCAATGCGTCAGGAACGTCGCCCGCCCTCGCCCGATCGCGGGCTCCACCCGCTCCAGCAGGAGGCGGAAGAACAGGTCCTCCCACCCCTCATCCGGCCGCGGCGGCAGGCCGGCGGCGGCGGCGGCCGCATGCAGCCGCGCCGCATCCCCCTCCGTCCCCAGGATGTCGAGGCCGTTGCAGTGCCGCGCGAAGGCGTCCTGCATCGTCAGCCGCTCGAACGGCAGGGCGAGGTCGGTCCGCACCCCCCCATGCTCGACCACCGGCGGGCAGACGGCGCGGATGAACGCCTCCGTCTCCTCCATCAGCCCCTCGAAGCCGAGGCCCGGGCCATACCATTCCAGCATGGTGAATTCCGGCGCATGGCGGGCCGAGACCTCCCCGTTCCGCCAGACCCGCGCGAACTCGAAGACCGGCCCGCAGCCGCCCGCCAGCAGCTTCTTGATGGCAAGCTCCGGCGAGGTCCGCAGCCAGAGCGGCCGCGCCGCGCCCGCGCCCAGGTGCGGGTCGAACCGCGTCTCGAAGGCGCGGATATGCACCTCCGCCCCGGGGGCGGGGACCAGGCAGGGGGTCTCGACCTCCCGATACCCGCGGGCGGCGAAGAAGGCGCGCGTCGCCGCCACCAGCGCGGCGCGCCGGTCGAGGAAGGGCAGGCGCGCGGCCAAGCGACCAGGCCGCCAGGGAGCATCGGGCATTGCGGGGCCGAGGGGGTTGCAGTACGGCCCCCGACCATGCCGGACGGAACCACGCCACGCCAGGGACCGACGCTGCGGACCGCGCGCGCCCTTCGCACCGCAGGCCTGATCCCGCCCGGGGCCGAGGCCGGCGCCGCCGCCGTCGCCACCCGCTACGCCATTTCCGTGACCGACCACGTGGCCCGCCTGATCGACCCCGCCGACCCGGCCGACCCGATCGCGCGCCAATACATCCCCGACCCCGCGGAACTCATCACCGCCCCGGGCGAGACCGACGACCCGACGGCCGACGGCCCCTTCACCCCGGTCAAGGGCGTGGTCCACCGCTACCCGGACCGGGCGCTGCTGAAGCCGCTGCTCGCCTGCCCGGTCTACTGCCGCTTCTGCTTCCGGCGCGAAGTGGTGGGCCCGGACGGCGGCGTGCTGACGGACGCGGAACTGGACGCGGCGCTCGCCTGGTTCGAACGCACGCCCGCGGTGCGGGAAGCGATCCTGACCGGCGGCGACCCCTTCATGCTGAGCGCGCGCCGCCTCGGCGCGATCCTGGCCCGGTTGGGCGCGGCGCCGCACATCGAGACGCTGCGCCTGCACACGCGCGTGCCGGTAGCCGACCCCGGGCGTGTGGACGCGGCCCTGGTCGCGGCGCTGCGCGCGGCCGGCAAGCCGGTGTTCGTGGCGGTGCACGCGAACCACGCGCGGGAGTTCTCTGTTCCTGCCGTCGAGGCGCTGGCCCGGCTGGCCGATGGCGGCGTGCCGCTGCTCGGGCAGAGCGTGCTGCTGCGGGGGGTGAACGATTCCGCGGACGCGCTGGAAGGGTTGGTCCGCGCGATGATCCGGGCACGGGTGCGGCCGTACTACCTGCACGCGCTGGACGCGGCGCCGGGGACGGCGCGGTTCGCCGTGCCGGACGCGGAGGGGGTGGCGCTGGTGCAGGCGCTGCGCGGGCGGGTGCCGGGGTTCGCGATGCCGGTGTTCGTGCGGGAGACGCCGGGCGGGGGCGGGAAGAAGCCGGTGCGTGCGTAGCGCCCCGGTTTTCCGCGGGAATGCAGGTTTCGGACAAATGCGCCGGGGGCGGACTCCGGGCGGAGGCGGGATGGGCAGGCTCGGAGCGGGGGTGCCGGTCGGCATGGCGGGCAGTGTATAGGCATTTTGTCCTTGATGGTAGGGAAGTCTGGGGGCGCCGCCCCCAACCCCCGCCGGGGTGACCGGGTCACCCCGGACCCCGCCGAATTTGGATGCGGGGGCACGCGCGATGCGTTATATGACCATATAATATGACTGGTCAGGAGATGTGGTCATGGGAGAGGTCTGCGAGGTCAACGCGACCGAGTTCAAGGCCAAGTGCCTCGATCTGCTGGACCAGGTGAACAACGGCACGATCGCGCGGCTGGACGTCACGAAGCGGGGGAGGGTGGTGGCGGTGGTGACGAAGCCGCCGGCGACCTCGGCGGGGGACCTGCACGGGTTCCTGCGCGGCAGCGTCATCATTCCGCCCGACCTCGACCTGACGGCGCCGACCGGGGGGGATGCGCCCACGGATGCGGAGCTGGGCATCCTGCATCGGTGAGCGCGGTCCTGCTCGACACCTGCGCGGTGATCTGGCTGGCGCAGGGGGAGGCCATGAGCGAGGCCGGGCGCGCGGCCATCCGGGCGGCGGCGATGGGCGACGGGGCCTATGTCTCGGCCGCGACGGCATGGGAGATCGGGCAATTGTGCCGCCCGCGGGGACAGCGGGCGCCGCTGGTGCTGCTGCCGGACCCGGAGACATGGATCGCGCGCGTGTTCGCGGCACCGGGGCTGCGCGAGGCGCCGCTGACGCGCGAGATCATGTGGCGGGCGAGCGCGTTGCCCGGCGGGTTCCATGCCGACCCGGCGGACCGGTTCATCGTGGCGACGGCGCAGACGATGGGGGTGCCGGTGGTGACTCGGGACCGGGCGATATTGGCGCATGCGGCGGAGGGGTTTGTGGGAGCGGTGGGGTGTTGAGGATTAAGGGGAGCCTGATGCCGGGCCTCTACATCGCGACACAGCCAAAAAGTAAAATTACCAAACACTCATAACAAGGCTAAAATGGTGTGGGTTCATCACCAAATATTTCTTTAATTTTCTGGCGATTTCCGTCCGCATCAATGTCACCAGTTATTGCAATCATAACGCCATTTGGTGTCTGGTTTACCTTTACTCCCTCTATTCCATCTAGCAGCTGGACAAGAAAAGCCTTTTCCGGAATTTCCTTTGCATTCATATGACGCAGCCGATCATTTGGAATATGGATGAATTCTAACGCCGACTCACCCTTTTCAGGCTGCAAATCAATCGGACGCGAACTCCCGGGAGGTTCAAATGTTCGCCTGCTTCGTTCAATTGCAGAGCGTGGCTCTGAAAGATAGGACCGCCTAATTTCGGTTCGGACATGCCGTTGAAAAGTCCGCATATCTTCACTCAGTAGATTAATTTTTTCGATAAGGAAATCTTGTCCAGAGACCTCCCGCTTGTCGATTTTGGCGACTTCAAACTCTCCAAAATGCTTCAAAAAACTTGTGAATTTCGGATCACTTTTTGCTTTCTCGTATGTGGCGGAGATCTTTCCTCGAAGGGCTTCCTTAAATGAAAGAATTTGTGCAAATCGAAGGTCCCTCGGATACGAAACATGCTCGATAGGTGATGTGTCAAAACTGTAGTCTGTCTTATTGTCTTTGATAATAATAACTGGCTTGTCGAACGCGAGTCGCATCCCCAACTCAAACATTACATTTGGATTTTTTCCGCTTACATCACATACGCACATTTCATTATCAAATATATTTTGAATTATGCGCCGTTGTATGACGCCGATATCATCAGCATCGCTTACAAGATTCGGCACAAAATTTGCCGCCTTGATCGCCTCAAAAATTATTGTCTTTACTTCGATCCAATGCTCAGCAGTGCAACCATCAATGGCAGAAATCGGCATTATTACGCCGCATTTTGGTGGTTCGTCTTCCATTTTTTCGTTACTCCTAACCGATGTATTCATTTATTTGCCCTTCGGTACATAAAAATTTCCGCAGCCTATCAATTGTTAGGGTACGATGGATTGTTTTCGGCGGCAACGGTTTGAGTTTGCGCAGACCATATTCCTGCGGCTCACTAGGTTGCTCAAATGGCGGCATCACCCTACACCGCCGGGATGTGGCGGCCCTGAAGCCGTCCGTAACCTCAGTATGCAGGCCCTCCAATGGCAAAGATGCAAGCCAACCAAATGCGTGCCGGCATGGTCATCGAGTTCGAGGGCCAGCGCTACACCATCCTCAAGCAGAACATCATGATCCCGGGGAAGGGTGCCGCGGTCATCCAGGTGGACATGCGCAACGTCAAGACCGGCGCCAAGAAGGACCAGCGCTGGCGGACGGCCGACACGGTGGAACGCCTGACGACCGAGGACAAGGAATTCACCTACTCCTACGCCGACGACGACAACCTGGTCCTGATGGACCCGCAGACCTTCGAACAGACCATGGTGCCGAAGGACATCCTCGGCGACCGCCTGCCCTACCTGCAGGAAAACATGACCGTGAACGTCAAGCTCATCGAGGGCGACCCGGTCTCCATGGACCTGCCCGAGCTCGTGACGCTCGAAATCGTGGAGGCCGACCCCGTCGTGAAGGGCCAGACCGCCTCCTCCTCCTACAAGCCCGCCATCCTGTCGAACGGCGTGAAGGTCATGGTCCCCCCCTTCATCACGGCGGGGGAGAAGATCGTCGTGAAGACCACCGACGGCACCTATTACGAACGCGCGAAATAAGGCGCGCACGGCAGGCCCGCCGTCGCATTGATGCCTCGCCGGCGCCCGAGTCGCGCCGTGTCGTCCTCATATGCATGCGGACGAACAAGGAGGCATCGGATGCGCAGCAGGTTCCTTTCGCTCTGCCTGGGGCTGGTTCTTGCCGTCCCGGGCATCGCGGCCGCCGATCCCTGGAAGGACGAAAGCGGCAATGGCCGGCGCGATCGCGACGCGCGCGGCGCGGTCTTCCTGCCCGTCCCGCCGCCGCCGCGCGCCCCCGGCTGGGTGCCCGTGCCGGCGGCACCACGCGTGCCGCATGGGCACCTCCCGCCTCCCGGCGAGTGCCGCCCCTGGATCCCCGGCGTTCCTGCCGGCCAGCAGCCCCCGCCGCATCGCTGCTGAACCTCGGGTTTCCGCGGGTCCGGGGACACGTCTGCCCCCGGCGGGGGTCCAGGGGGCCGCGCCCCCTGGCCTGAACTCCCCTCATCCGCTACCCGTTGCCTCGCTCTTTCTCCCCGCAAGGTCCCCCGTTCATGTCGCCGATCTCCGCGCGCCTCTCGCCTGCCATGCAGGTCGTCACCACTGCCGTCCGCAAGGCCGGGCGTCGCCTGTTGCGTGACTTCGGGGAGGTCGAGCAGCTCCAGGTCAGCGTGAAGGGCCCGTCCGACTTCGTCTCCACCGCCGACCTCCGTGCCGAGCAGACGCTGCGCGAGGAACTGACCAAGGCGCGCCCCGCCTTCGCCTTCCTGATGGAGGAATCGGGCGCCTCCGGCTCCGAGGACTGGGAATGGCGCTGGGTGGTCGACCCCCTCGACGGCACCACGAACTTCCTGCACGGCATCCCGCACTGGGCGATCAGCGTCGGCATCGAGAAGCGCATCGAGCCCGGCCGCACCGAGATCATGGCCGGCGTCATCTACAACCCCGCCTCGGACGAGCTGTTCTGGGCCGAGAAGGGCGTCGGCGCCTTCCTCAACGACAAGCGCCTGCGCGTCTCCGGCCGGCGGGAGATGAAGGACGCGGTCTTCGCCACCGGCATCCCCTTCGGCGGTGTGCCGCGCAAGGCGGAATTCAGCGCCGTGCTCAACCGCATCATGCCGCAGGTCGCGGGCGTGCGGCGCTTCGGCGCGGCGGCGCTCGACCTCGCCTGGGTCGCGGCCGGCCGGTACGAGGGCTTCTGGGAGCTCAACCTGAACAAGTGGGACATCGCCGCCGGGCTGATCCTGGTGAAGGAGGCCGGCGGCTTCGTCACCGACCCCGATGGCGGCGACGCCTACGCGCACGGCAACGTCGTGGCCGGCAACCCGCATCTGCATCCGAAGCTGCGGGAGGTGGTGGCCGAGGGCATCGCCGCCGTGCAGGCGCGCCAGGCCGGATGAGGCGCCGCGCGGCCCTCGTGCTGCTGGCCTGCGCGGGGTCGGCGCGCGCGCAGGACCTGCCGGCGGAATTGCCGCCCGAGCCCCCGCCCGCGCCGCCGCCGCCGCCGCGGCTCGCGCCCGAAGGCGCGCCGCTCGCGCCCTCCGTGCCGCCCGACGGCCCGCCGCTGCCGCCCGGCATGACCGCGCTGCCCGGCGGCGCGCTCCGAGTCGCGGGCGCGCCGGGCCGGCTCGACCCGGCGCAATCTGCGGCGCTCGCCGCCTTCGGCCGGGCGCTGGCCGCCCTGCCGGCCGGGCGCGTGGCGGTGGAGGCGCAGGTCTCGGGCCCCATCAACGACGCCTCGATGGCGCGGCGCGCCTCGCTTTCCGCCGCGCAGGCGGTGAAGGCGGCGCTCGTCGCCGGCGGGCTCGACCCGACGCGGATCGACCTGCGCCCGCTGGGCCGCGTCGGCGCCGGCGTGGACCGGGTGGACGTGCTGCCGCCCGGCGTGGCAAGCCCGGCTGCGGAGGCACGCGGGCGATGACGCAGCCGAAGGTCTATCTCTGGCGGATGCTGGGCTTCCTCGCCTTCGTGGCGGTGGTGACCCTCGTGCTGTCCGAGCAGCTGGCCGTCGCCTTCGCCGCGAATCCGGTGCTGAACGGGATCATCCTGGCGGTGCTCGTCTCGGGCATCGTCTGGAACCTGCGCCAGGTGCTGGCCCTGCGGCATGAGGTCGCCTGGCTCGAGGGCTTCCGTTCGGTCCGCGGCACGGGGGAGGCCGCGGTGCAGCCCCGGCTGCTGGCGCCGATGGCGTCGATGCTGGCGGCGCGGCGGCAGGAACGCGTCTCGCTCTCGGCCATCGCGCTGCGCTCGGTGATGGACGGCATCGTCTCCCGGCTGGATGAGACGCGGGAATTGTCCCGCTACATGACCGGGCTGCTGATCTTCCTCGGCCTGCTCGGCACCTTCTGGGGGCTGCTGCTGACCATCTCCTCGGTCGCGGACGTGATCCAGACCATGAGCGTCGGCTCGGGCGACCTGAACCAGCTGTTCAACCAGTTGAAGACAGGTCTCGCGCGACCGCTGGAGGGCATGGGCACGGCCTTCTCGACCTCCATGCTGGGTCTCGCCGGCGCGCTGGTGCTGGGCTTCATGGACCTCACGGCCGGCCAGGCGCAGAACCGCTTCACGAACGAGCTCGAGGAATGGCTCGCGGGCCTGACGCGCCTGTCGTCCGGCATCGGCCAGGACAGCGAGGGCAACGTCCCCGCCTATGTCACCGCGCTGCTCGAGCAGACGGCCGAGAACATGGAGCGCCTGCAGGCGATCCTCGGCCGCGGGGAGGATGCGCGCGCCGCCACCTCCCAGGCGCTGATCACGCTGACCGAGCGCCTGACCGTGCTGACCGAGCAGATGCGCGCCAACAACCGCCTGATGCTGCGGGTAGCGGAGGGCCAGGCGAATCTCGGCCCCGCGCTGACGCGCATCGCCGAGGGCCAGGCCGCCGGCGCGATCGACGAGGAGACGCGCGGGCATATCCGCAGCCTCGACCTCCACCTCGCCCGCATGGCGGAGGAAGTGGCGCAGGGGCGCATCCAGGCGACCTCCGAGCTGCGGAACGAGATCAAGGTGCTGACCCGCACCATCGCGGCGATCGGCGGGGAGCAGGGGCGGTGACGCCGCGCATCCGGGGGGGCGCCGCCCCCCTGGACCCCTCGCCAAGGGTCGGAAGGCCCTCGGCGCCCGCCACCCGGGCGCGGGGCTGACGCCGCATGGCGCGCCAGAAGGACAGGCGGCGCGGCGGGCTCGATGCCTGGCCGGGCTACGTCGACGCGCTGTCCACGCTGCTCATGGTCATCATCTTCGTGTTGCTGGTCTTCGTGCTGGCGCAGGGGTTCCTCTCGGTCGCGCTGGGCTCGCGCGACCGGGCGCTCGACCGGCTGAACCGGCAGGTGGCCGAACTGGCCGAGATGCTGGCGCTGGAACGCGGCGAGGCGGAGGAGATGCGGAGCGCCGCGTCGCGCGCCGTGGCCGAACTCTCGCTCGCCGCCGCCGCGCGCGACGCGGCGCTGCGCAGCCTCGGCCAGGCGCGGGAGGAACGCGAAAGGCTCGGCGCCGAGCGCGACGCGGCCGTGGCGGAACGCGACCGCCTCGCCGCGCGCCTCGCCGACCTCGGCCTCTCCGGGCGCGGCACCGAGGAACGCGTCGCCGCGCTGGAACGGCAATTGGGGGAGGCGCTGGCCCGCGCCGAGACCGCCGGCGCCGATGCCGCCCGCACCGCGCGCGACCTGACCGAGGCGCGCCGCGGCCTGTCCGAGGCCGAGCAGCGCCGCGCCGCGCTGGAGCGCAGCGCCGCCGAGGCTGCGTCCCGCCTCGCCGCCGCGCGCTCGGAAATCGAGGCGCTGCGGGCCGAGGCGGCCGCGATGGACCGCCAGGTGCGCGCCGACCGCGCGACGATCGAGGCGCGGCTGTCCGACCTCGCGCGCATGACGCGGGAGGTCCAGGCGCTGACGGCGCTGCGCGACGAGCTGGAAGCGCGCGTGCGCACCGCCATGGCCCAGGCCGAGCAGGACCAGCGCAACCGCCGCGCCGCCGAGCAATCCGCCGCGCAGGCCACGGCCGCGATGGCGGAGCTGGAACGCCAGCGCGCCGCGCTCGCGGCCTCGGAACGCGCGGCGCTGCAGCGCCTGGCCGGTGCCGAGGAAGCCCGCCTGGCGGCGGTCGCCGAGGCCGCCGAGGCTGCCCGCCAGCGCACGGCGCGCGAAGCCGAGGCCCGCGCCGCCGAGACCGCGGCCGCCGAGGCGCGGCGCGCGCGCGGCCTGGCCGAGGCCGCCGCGGCCCAGGCAGCGGCCGAGGCGCGGGAAGCGGCGGCGCGCCGCGCCGATGCCGAGGGCGCGGTGGCCGCCGCGCTGGCCCGTGCGGGCGGCGCGGCGGAACAGGCGGCGGCGGCGGCGATCCGCGCCGGCGCGGCCGAGCGCGCGGCCGAGGACGCCGCGCGCCGCGCCGGCTTCGCCGAGGAACAGCGCCGCCTGGCCGAGGCGCAGGCCACCGAGCAGACGCGGCTCGCCGAGAGCGCGCGCGCCGAGGTGGCGCTGCTGACCGCGCAGGTGTCCCGCCTGCGCGAGGAGATCGCGCGCCTGTCCGCCGCGCTCAACCTGGAGCAGGCCACGGGGCGGGACCGCGAGGCGACGATCGCGACGCTGGGCGCCCGGCTCAACGCCGCGCTGGCGCAGCGGGTCGAGGAACTGCAGCGCTACCGGTCGGACTTCTTCGGCCGGTTGCGCGAAGTGCTGGGCGAGCGGCCCGAGGTGCGGATCGTGGGCGACCGCTTCGTCTTCCAGGGGGAGGTGCTGTTCGCGCCGGCCCAGGCTGAGCTGTCCGACGAAGGGCGCCGGCAGGTGCGCGACCTGGCGCGCGTGCTGCTCGAGATCGCACCGCGGATCCCCTCCGACATCCCCTGGCTGCTGCGCGTGGACGGGCATGCGGACCGCAGCCCGATCCGCGGCGGGCGCTTCGCGAACAACTGGGAACTCGCGGCGGCGCGCGCCATCGCGGTGGCGCAGCTGCTGATCGCCGAGGGCCTGGCGCCCAACCGCGTCGCGGCGGCGAGCTTCGGCGACACGCAGCCGATCGACCCGGGGGACGGCGCGGCCGCCTTCGCGCGCAACCGGCGCATCGAGTTGCGCCTGACCGACCGATGAGCACGCCCGGCCTGCGTGACCGGGTCCGCGGCTGCCTGCTGGGCGGCGCGGTCGGCGATGCGCTGGGCGCGCCGGTCGAGTTCCTGCGCCTTCACGAGATCCGCGCGCGCTTCGGGCCGGACGGCATCCGCGACTTCGCGCCCGCCTATGGGCGGGTCGGCGCCATCACCGACGACACGCAGATGACGCTGTTCACCGCCGAGGGGCTGCTGCTCGCCTGGCGGCGCGGCGCGCTGCGCGGCATCTGCCATCCGCCCTCGATGATGCACGCGGCCTACCTGGATTGGCTGCGCACGCAGGGGGAGGCGCCAGCCTTCGCCGCGCCCGGGATCGGCGGGCTCGCGCGGCTGCCCGAGATGAACAGCCGCCGTGCGCCGGGAAACACCTGCCTCTCGGCGCTGCTGGCCGCGACGCGGCTCGGCGAGCCCGCGCGCAACGACAGCAAGGGCTGCGGCGGCGTCATGCGCGTCGCGCCCTGCGGGCTGTTCCCGACCCATCCCGGCACGCCGGAGGAGGCCTTCCGGCTGGGCTGCGAGGCGGCGGCGCTGACCCATGGCCATGTCAGCGGCATCCTGCCGGCCGGGCATTTCGCCGCGACCATCGCGGGGCTGCGGGCGGGCGTGCCGCTCGGCCCGGCGCTGGCGGCCGCGGATGCCGTGCTGGCGGGGCGGGAGGGCGCGGCCGAGACCGAGGCGGCGCTGGCGGCGGCGCGGGCACTGGCGGCGCGCGGGCGCCCCTCGGCGGAGGCGCTGGAGACGCTGGGCGGCGGCTGGGTGGCGGAGGAGGCGCTGGCGATCGCCGTCGCATGTGCGCTGGTTGCCGAGGATTTCGCCGATGGCGTGCGGCTGGCCGCGAATCATTCGGGCGATTCCGACAGCACGGCGGCGATGGTGGGGAACCTGCTCGGCGCGCTGTGGGGCGAGGCGGCGATCCCGGCGGCATGGCTCGAGGTGCTGGAGTTGCGCGCGGAGATCGGCGCGCTGGCCGATGCGCTGGCGGGTGCCGCGACGGGCGCGCTGGACCCGGAGGTGGCCGAGTTCCGCTGGCGCGGCGACGGTGAAGCGGACGGGCGCCGTTAGCGCCAAGGTTGCTGCCGCGCCACCGGGATCGGACCTCGCCGTCCTGCCCACCCGCGCCCGACATCCAGAAAAGGGAGGGGGATCGGGGGAGGTTCTCCTCCCCCGACCTCATACCGGCGCCCGAATTCCTCGATCGCCGGCATTCGTTCTTTCCTGCCCTCGGACGCCGGTCGGAAAACTCAGGTTTCCTTGGCTTCGCCGGAGTTCCGGCGGGCCGCATTCGCGGCCTCGGCACGAGCCGAATTCTCGTGCCGTTGGCATCATCTTCCCGCGTCGCCTTCACCCCGACCGGGACATGTTCTCCGAGAACCGCACCAGGTAGCCGTCCGGGTCCTGCACGATGAATTGCCGCACCCGCACCGCGCCCGTGCCGACGCGGTAGGATTTCTCCTCCGGCGCCAGGAACAGCGGCCATCCGGCAGCGTCGAGCGCGGCCAGCAGCGGCGCGACCGAGGCGACCGCGATCTCGAGGTTCATGCCCCGCCCGAAGGGCGCCGCGAGCGGCGCCGCCACCCAGTCCCGCGTGCGGTCGATCGTATCGAGCATCACGCGCGCGCCGTCGCGCTCGATGCAGGCGAAGCCGTCCTCCGGCCGGTCGTACACCACGGCGAAGCCGAGCAGGCCGCACCAGAAGCTGAGGCTGGCCGCGAGGTCCGTGACCAGCAGTTCGGGCACCAGCGCCGGGCGGGTCATGCGGCGGCGATGGCGGCGTTCATCGCGCGCACGCCGGCCGCCGCACCCTCCGGATGGTTCCACACGGCGCCGACCACGGCCAGGAAATCGGCGCCCGCCTGCACCAGCGGCGCGCAGTTCGCGGCCGTGATGCCGCCGATCGCCACGCAGGGGATCTCCATCATCTCCGACCACCATTCGAGCAGGTCGGTGCCGGCGGTGTGCACCGTCTCCTTCGTGCCGGTCGGGAAGAAGGCGCCGAAGGCGACGTAGTCGGCGCCGATCTCGCCCGCTTCCATGGCGAGGTGGCGCGACGCGTGGCAGGTGATGCCGAGGATGCGGTCCTTCAGCAAAGCGCGCGCGCCGGCGTGGTCGCCATCCGTCTGGCCGAGATGCGCGCCGTCGCAGCCGAGGCGCAGGGCGAGCGCCGCGTCGTCGTTCAGGATGAAGGCGACGTCGCGCGCCTGGGCGACGGGCATCAGTGCCTCAGTCGCCTGCTTCACCTCGTCCGTCGTCGCGTCCTTCAGGCGGAGCTGCAGGCAGGCGACATCGCCGGCGTCGAGCGCGGCGGCGAGGGTGTCGCGGAAGGTGGCGGGGTCGAGGCGCGGCGGGGTGATGAGGTAGAGGCGGCACTTAGCCGCGGCGCCATCTCCGGTCGTCATGCCCGTCCTCCGCCCCGCGTCGCGCCGTCGCGACCGAGGGGCGCTTTCTGGCCGACCTCCCCGGCGCCGTCGAGCCCCGGCGGCGACGCCCCGGCCATGACGCGCCGCGCCCAGCGGGCCTGCGTCGCGAGCCAGAGTGCCGGGACGATGCCCAGTTCCATCGCCAGCGCCAGCACATGCGGGGCGGGCGGCGCGCCCTCGGCGGCCAGGCCCGCGAGCCGCGCCAGGCCGCCCAGCACCACCATGGCGCAGAGCGCCTCGAACAGCGGCCGCCTGCGGTCGAGCGCGCCGGCGCACCACCAGGCCAGCAGCCCGAGGCCGAGCAGCAGCCCCGACAAATAGCGCAGATGGCTGGCGGTTGCGGGCCCGGCGGCCTCGCCGAGGAAGCCGGGGCCGAGGATGGCGCCGCCGCCGCCGGCCATGATCGGCACGAGGGCGGCGAGGCGGATGGCGGCGGTGATCATGCCCGCCCTACGCGGGACGGGCGGCGGCGGATGCGGGCGCCCCGTCCGGTACGCCCGCGTCCGGTCGTCAGGCCTTGGTCTTGTAGACCTCGATCATGGAGGCGAGCAGCTTCAGCGCGTCCTCCTTCGGCCGCTGGAAGGCGTTGCGCCCGACGATGGAGCCGTTGCCGCCGCCGGCATGGATGGCGCGCACCTCGGCCAGCAGGGCGTCGGCGCCCTTGGCCTCGCCGCCCGAGAACACCACGAGGCGCCGGCCGTTGAAGCAGGCCTGCACGATGTGGCGGATGCGCGCCGCCATGTCGGCGCCGTCGATCTTGCGCTCGATGTAGACCTTCTTGGCGGCGTCGAGGGAGAGTGCCTCCATCGGCGGCTTCACCTTGATGATGTGGGCGCCCATGAGGGCCGCCATGTGCGCGGCATAGGCGCAGATGTCGAAGGCGGTCTCGCCCACCTTGTCCAGCATCGGGCCGCGCGGATAGGACCAGACCACGACGGCGAGGCCGACGGACTTCGCTTCCTCGGCGAGTTCGCGAAGCTCCTCCATCATCTCGAACTGATATTCGGAGCCCGGGTAGATGGTGAAGCCGATCGCCGAGCAGCCGAGGCGGAGCGCATCCGACACGGAGCCGGTCACGGCCTGGTCCTTGGTGGTGGACAGGCTGTTGCTGCTGTTCACCTTGAGGATGGTCGGGATGGCGCCGGCGAAGCTCGCGGCGCCGGCCTCGATCATGCCGAGCGGCGCGGCGTAGGCGTTGAGCCCCGCCTCGATCGCCAGCTCGAAATGGTAGTGCGGGTCATAGGCGGCGGGGTTGGGCGCGAAGGAGCGCGCGGGGCCGTGCTCGAAGCCCTGGTCCACCGGCAGGATGACCATGCGCCCGGTGCCGCCGAGCTTCCCCTGCATCAGGATGCGGGCGAGGTTAGCCTTGGTCCCGGGATTGTCGCTCTCATACCAGGAGAGGATTTCCTTCACGCGGCGGGTCAGCTTCATCGTGGCGTCCTTCCTTCGGGTGCGGTCTTGGCCGTGCCGCGCGATAACGCAGGCGGGCCGGCCTGTCACGGGGCCGGGGGTATCGCGCCGTCCTGTGGCGCTTCCGTGGCGAGCCAGGCGGCCAGGCGCGCAAGGTCGGCCCGGCGCCGGAGGTCCAGGCGGCCGAGGTCGAGCGCCCGCGGGCGTCCGGGCAGCAGGCGGGCGCCCGCTTCCGCCGCCGCGGCGGTGAGGGCGGGGAAGGCGGGGCAGGCGCCGTCCAGCACCACGATGGTGGCCCCGGCGCGCAGCGCTGCCAGCGCCGTGCCGGGCGCATCGGCGCAGTCGAGCGCGGCCGCCATCCGCCGGCCGGGATGGCGCCGCGACGCCTCGGCCGCCAGCGCCAGGAACCAGGCCGGCCCCGCAAAGCCCACCGCCCCGGGCGCCGAGAGCAGCAGCACGCCGCGCGGCCCGGCGGCGGCGAGCGCGGCCTCGGCCTGGTGCAGCCCGTGCACGGTCACCGCCGGCATGCTGAAGCGTTCTGTCACCGTTGACCCCGAGGCCCCTCTCTGCCAAGGCTTTCGGGTAGTCCCGCCGGTGCCTGCGGGGCAAGGGCATGACGAATCCCCAGGGGGCGGATGAGCGAGGCGGCGGACCCGGTGGCGGAGGCCACGACGCGACTGGAAGCGGCGGTTGACCGCCTGTCGCGCGCCCTGGCGGAACGGCCTCGGCCCGCGGCGCCCGAAGGCGCGGCGCCGGGTGTCGACCCCGCGGCCGTGGCGGCGCTGGCCGCGCGGCTCGACGCGACCATCGCGCGCCTGCGCAACGTGCTGGGCGAGGACGTCTGATGGCGCAGGTCACGGTCCGCGTCGGCGGCTATTCCCACCCGGTCGCCTGCCAGGACGGGCAGGAACGCCACCTGACCGAGATGGCGGCCGAGGTGGACCGCCGCATCGGCGCGCTCAAGGCCATGGGCATGCAGTTCGGCGAGACACGGATGCTGCTGCTGGCGGCGCTGCAACTGGCCGACGAGACGTCGGACCTGCAATCCGAGGTCTCGGCGCTCAAGGCCGGCGGCGCGGTGGCGGCGACGCCCGCGGCGCCCGCAACGGACCCGGCGCTGGCCGCGCGGCTGCTCCGCGTGGCGGAAGCGATCGAGAACATTGCAGCGACCCTCGAGGGCGCCTAGGTTCAGGTGGCGGGGCTGCCCGGTGCGCCCAGGCACTTCATCCCCGGGGCCAATGCACATCCTCCGGGAACTGGCTCTGTCCGGACCCTGGTCCGGGTACCTGGTGCCCACCTGCGAAAGCAGGCCTTGGGAGGATGAGACGCCAGCGGCCAGGGCGGCTCCGCACTTCAATTCCCGAGGCAGGGCCTCGGGAGATGGGTTTGTATCTCGCCACTTGTTTTGTGCCTCAGTCGCCGGCGCCGGCATCCGCCGGCTTGGCTTCCGCGCCGCGCGCTGTTGCGCCGCCGGTGCGGTCCGTCCGGACGCGGGTGTCGGGTGGTGATGCCGCATGAGTAACAGCGCTCCCTATTGCGACGTGCTGCTCGCCGAGATGAAGGCCGAGGCGCGACGCGTGGCGCTGGCGCGCCGCGCCGCGATCGACCCCGCCGGGGCCGGAGAGGCGCTCGCCGCCATCGTGCTGCGGGACTGCCCGCCGCCAGCGGGTGCCATGGTCTCCGCCTTCTGGCCGATGGGGCCCGAGATCGACGTCCGGCCGCTGCTGGATGCGCTGCACGCGCGCGGCCAGGCGCTCTGCCTGCCGGTGACGCCCAGGCGCGGGCAGCCGCTCCGGTTCCGGCGCTGGGCGCCGGGCGATGCGCTCGGCCACGGGCCCATGGGCACGCGCGAGCCGCTGCCCGCCGCGCCCGAGGTCGTGCCGGACTGGCTGCTCGTGCCGCTGCTCGCCTTCGACCGCGCGGGGCGGCGGCTCGGCTACGGCGGCGGCTACTACGACCGCACGCTGGCGGCGCTGCCGGGCGCCACCGCCATCGGGGTTGCCTATGCCGGCCAGGAGATGCAGGAGGTGCCGGCGGGGCCGAACGACATGCGCCTCGATCGCGTGGCGACGGAGACGGGCGTGGTGGTCTGCATGGGTCCGGCGTGAGGATCCTGTTCCTGGGCGACATCGTCGGGCGGTCCGGGCGGGACGCGGTGGTGGCCGCGCTGCCGGCGCTGCGGCGCGACCTGGCGCTCGACCTCGTGGTGGTGAACGCGGAGAACGCCTCGCACGGCTTCGGCCTGTCGCCCGAGATGGCGCGCGCGCTGTTCGCGGCCGGCGCGGACGTGCTGACGCTCGGCAACCACGCCTGGGACCGCAAGGAGATCATCCCCTACATCGAGGAGGAGCCGCGCCTGATCCGCCCGCTCAACTACCCGCCGGGCACGCCCGGGCGCGGCGTGGCGGTGGTCGAGGTGCCGGGCGGCCGCCACGCGCTGGTCGTGCAGGCGATGGGGCGGCTCTTCATGGAACCGCTCGACGACCCCTTCCGCGCCGTGCAGGCGGTGCTCGCGCAGCACAGCCTCGGCACGGGCGGCAGCGTGCAGGCGGCGGTGGTGGACATCCACGCGGAAGCCACCAGCGAAAAGCAGGCCATGGGCCATTCCTTCGACGGCCGCGCCAGCCTTGTCATCGGCACGCACACCCATGTGCCGACGGCCGATGCGCGCATCCTGCCCGGCGGCACCGCCTTCCAGTCCGATGCCGGCATGTGCGGCGACTACGACAGCGTGATCGGCATGGGCAAGGGCGGCGCGTCGATCCGCTTCTGGCGCAAGGTGCCCGCCGAGCGCCTGGCGCCGGCGGAAGGGGAGGCCACGGTCTGCGGGCTGTTCGTGGAGACCGACGACGCGACGGGCCTCGCGCGGCGCGCGGAGCCGCTGCGCATGGGCGGCGGCCTCAGCCCGGCGATGCCGCTGCCCTGAGGGCGCGCCGCTTCGCGAGGTCCCGTCGCAGCGAGAGTGCCAGCGACAGCACCATCAGCCCGAGGATGCCGAGCGCCCAGGGGTAGTCCAGCACGCGCCAGAGGTCGCCGCCCGCCAATTGCCAGGCGCGCAGCATCTCGGTCTCGATCAGCCGGCCGAGCAGCAGTCCGACCACCACGGCCGCCACCGGGAAGCCGTAGCGCGAGAGCAGCCAGCCCAGCACCGCGAAGACATAAAGCGTGATCGGCCCCGCGATCGAGCCCTCCATCGCGAAGGCGCCCATGGTCGAGACCACGAGCACCGACGGGATCAGGTAGCGCAGCGGCAGCCGCACGATGGTGCTGGCGCCATAGACGAAGATCGTGCCGACCACGACCAGCACCGCGGCCTGCGCGAAGTTCGACAGGATGATGGCGTAGACCACGTCCCGGCTCTGCTCCATGAAGCGCGGGCCGCCGATCACGTTGTGCATGGCGAAGGCGGCGAGCAGGATCGCCGTCGCGCCGCCGCCCGGGATGCCGAGCGCCAGCATGGTCGCCATCGAGCCGCCCTCGCTGCTGGAATTGGCCGATTCCGCGGCGATCACGCCCTTCACATTGCCCGTGCCGAAGGTCTCGGCGTCGGCCGAGGTGCGCCGCGTCTCCCCATAGGACAGCAGGTTCGCGATGGACGACCCGATGCCCGGCACCGCGCCCACGAAGACGCCGATCGCCGTGCCGCGGAGCAGCGTGACGGGGTTCTTCAGCACCATCGCGCCGCCGGCCAGGATGCGGCGCAGGCTGATGCCGCGGTCGCCCTCGGCTTCCACGATGAACTTCGCGTTCACCAGCGCGAACAACTGGCTCGCGGCCAGCAGCCCGACCATTGCGGGAATGGTGGGAATGCCATCCAGCAGCCAGGGGATGCCCATGTCGCCCCGCATGTAGCCCGCGGTGTTCATGCCCACCGTGCCGAACAGGATGCCGAGGCCCGCGGCGAACATCCCCTTGGACACGGAAGACCCGCCGATCGAGCCCAGCAGCACCATCCCCCAGATGCCGATCGCCGCCATCTCATATGGCCCGATGCGGAGCACGACCTCCGCCAGCGGCTGCACCAGCACGAGCAGGATCATGTAGGAGATCAGCACCCCGATGCAGGACGCGAACAGCGCCGCGCCCAGCGCCTCGTTGTGCTTCCCGGCCCGCGCCATCGGGTAGCCGTCGAAGGTGGTCGCGACGGCGGATGACGTGCCGGGGATGTTGATCAGCACCGCGGGAATGGAGCCGCCGAACCCGGCCCCGGTATAGACCGAGGTCAGGAAGATGATCGCCGGCAGGAATTCCATGTAGAGCGTCGCCGGCAGCACCAGCGCCATCGCCATCGAGACCGAGATCCCCGGCAGCGCGCCGAACACCAGCCCGATCAGCAGCCCGGGCACGACCCAGAGCCACGCGTCGAGCGAGCCGGCCAGCATCGCGACGGCCGAGCCGAAGGCGACGGTGTCGATCATCTCAGAGCACGCTGGTCGGGAAGGGGTAGGGGATCAGCAGGCGGAAGCCGTGGATCACCGCCAGCGTGAAGATCGGCGGGAACAGGATCAGCGCCGCCGGGTGCCGTTCGCCCCCGATGATCAGCCCGACAAGGACGAAGACGAGGATCGCGACGTCGTAGCCGACCTCCTCGAGCCCGAGGATGAACAGCCCGAAGGCCGCGACCATGCCGATCACGCGCGCGAGGTCGGCGCGGCTTTCGCGGGGCGCCGCAGGGTCGACGCGGCGCGTCACGCAGCCTGCGGCGAGCACGGCCCAGAGCCCGAGCACCAGCCAGGCCGTCGGCTGCAGCAGCAGCAGGTTCTGCGGGTCGCGCGAGACGCCGCGCGCCTCGACCACGAAGGCGAGCACGCCGGCCGCGATTGCCGTGACGAAGCCGAGCTCCGCCCAGGCGACCTGCCGGCGCGCCTCCCCCTGGGTCATGCGCCCTGTCTCAGCGCGAACGCAGCAGGTCGGCGTAGCGCTCCATCAGCGCGGCCGTCGCGAGATAGGCGCGGTTCGACGCCTCCGGCCCGTACCAGGTGGTGGCGAGCTGCTGGCCGCCCAGCGTCGTCACGCATTCGGGGTCCTTGGTCGCGCGCTCGATCGCCTGGAGCAGGATGCGGTAGCGCTCCGGCTGCGCGTCCACGAAGCGCTTCGACGTGACGAAGCCGCGCTGCGAGCCCTCGACGAATTGCGGCTCGAAGCCGGCGGCGCGGGCGTGGTCGGTCAGGATGGGGGTGTCGGGGTATTCGGAATCCTTGGCGTCCGTGAACATCAGCAGCGGGCGGATGCGGTCCTTGATGGGCAGGAAGCCTTCCCCGCCCACCAGCCCGACATCGACATGCCCGCCGGCCACCGCGTTGCGGGCAGGCCCGCCGCCGTCATAGGTCACGACGCGGACGGCCGAGCGGTCGATGCCGTGCGCCTGGCAGAACAGCGCGAAATTGATCAGGTCTGCCGAGGCCGGCTGCAGCCCGACCGAGAGGCTGCGTGGGTCGCGCTTCAGGCTGGCGACCACCTCGTCCACGCTCTGCGTCGGCTTGCCGGTGGCGCAGGCCATCAGCGTCAGGTCGCGCGACGGCAGGTTGATCATCCAGAAGTCGTCCGCCTTGTAGCGAGCGTTGCGCGTCAGGATGGAGACCGGGATGTAGGGGCCGGCGGAATGCACCATCACCATGTAGCCGTCGTCCGGCTGCTGCAGGAAGAAGGTGTTGCCGAGCACGGTGCCGCCGCCCGGGCGGTTCATCACCGTGACCGGCTGGCCGATGTGCTTCTGCACGAAGGGCGCCATCGCGCGCGCCAGCCGGTCATTGTAGCCGCCGGTCGCGAAGGGCACGAGGATCGTGAGCGGGCGGTCGGGGTAGGCCTGCGCATGCGCGGCGGGCGCGGCCAGGGCGAGGCCCGTGCCGGCGGCAAGCAGCGCGCGGCGACGGAGCATGGGCGTCCCGGTGGCGGTCATTCTGGTTCGTCTCCCGTCTTGTCCCTGCTCACGGCGGCGCCGCGGCTGGAAGTGCGGGCAAGTAGACGCCGCTTCACGGCGCCGTCAACGGGGCGGCTTGATCGCGGCGGCGCGCTTCAGCATGGTCCGCGGCCTTGTGGATGGGGGAGGACGCGGTGGATCTCGGCTTTCAGGGACGGCGGGTGCTGGTGGTCGGCGCCTCCGCCGGCATCGGCTTCGCGACGGCGGAACTGCTGGCGCAGGACGGCGCGGAGGTGATGATCGCGTCGCGCGATCCGGCCGGCATCGCGGCGGCGGCCGAGCGCATCGGCGCCGCCACCGGCCGGCGCCCCGCACATGCGGTGGCGGACATCACCACCGAGGACGGCGCGGACCGGCTGCTGGCCGAGGTCGCGTCGCGCTGGGGCGCGCTCGATGCGCTGGTGGACGCGGTCGGTGGTTCGATCCGGTCGGGCTTCGAGGCGCTGAGCGACGCGGACTGGATCGGCAACTACACCTTCAACGTGCTGAGCGCCGTGCGCGTGGTGCGGGCGTCGCTGCCGCTGCTGCGCAAGGGCAGGGCACCCTCGGTCGTGCTGCTGGGCGCCGCGGCGTCGCGCATGCCCTATCCGAACCAGGTGGTGTCGAACGTCCACAAGGCCGGGCTGCTAGGCCTGACCAAGACGCTGGCCGGCGAATACGCGGCCGAGGGCATCCGCGTGAACTGCGTGGCACCTGGCCGCACGCTGACGCGGCTCTGGACCGACCGCGCGGCGAAGATGGCGGCCGAGCGCAACGTGACCGCCGAGGCGGTGATCGCGGAATTCGCGCACGAGATCCCGCTCGGCCGCTTCGGCGCGCCGGAGGAGGTGGCGGCGATGGTGGTCTGGCTGAGCAGCCCGCGCGCGGGGTACGTGACGGGGCAGACCGTCAACGTGGATGGCGGGATCGCGAGGGGGTTGCTGTAGGAAGGTGGGGGGAGGGGAACCTCCCCCGAGCCCCCTCCCTTCCTTGGCATTTGGCGCCGGTGCTGCACGGGGGTGCGGGATTCTCCCCCCGCCTTCAATACATCGTCTGGTTCAGCCGTTCCGGCGCCTCTCGGTCGTAGTCGGCCGCATCCACCTGGCCGTCCGCACGATGCGCGGCGATCAGTTGCCCCATGGTCGGCAGCGCTTCCGGCCGCGGCGTGCCGCCCCAGAGGCGCGATCGCATGATCGACTTCGCGCATTGCATGAAAAGCTCCTCCACGCGCACCGCCAGCACCGTGGCCGGCGCCTTGCCGCGCTCGACGAAGCGGGACGTCAGCGCCGGGTCGGCCGTGATGCGCGCGCGCCCGTGCACGCGCAGCACCTCCGACGCGCCGGGGACGAAGAAGATGACGGAGACGCGCGGGTCCTCGAGGATATCGCGCAGCGCGTCCAGCCGGTTGTTGCCGCGCCGGTCCGGCAGCAGCAGCGTGCCGTCGGGCTCGACCGCGCAGAAGCCCGGCGCGTCGCCGCGTGGCGTCGCATGCACGCCGCGCGCGCCGACGGTGGACAGAATGCAGAAGGGGGAGGCGGCGATCCAGGCGCGCGCGGTCGCCTCGATCCGGTGCGTGACCTTCTTGAGCGGGCCCTCGAGCGGGGCGTCGTAGAGTTCGCGCAGCCGGGCCTCGGTGGTCACGGCGAAGGGGTCGGGGGCGGCATGGGTGTCCATGGGCGCAGTCTGGCCCGGCCTGTGGCCGGTCCGCCAGCCCCATGCTTGCCCCCGGACGCGGGCGGCGGCTAGAAGCCCCGCACCCCCGATCACCGGATTTCGAGAGAGAGAAGCGGCCATGGCCGGCCATTCGCACGCCAAGAACGTCATGCACCGCAAGGCCGCCCAGGGCGCCAAGCGCGCCCAGGCCTTCGGCAAGCTGATCCGCGAGATCACGGTCTCGGCCAGGATGGGCCTGCCGGACCCGGCGATGAACCCGCGGCTGCGCGCGGCCGTGAAGGCGGCCCTGACCGCCAACATGACGCGCGAGACGATCGACCGCGCCATCAAGCGCGCGTCGGAGGCCGGCCAGGGCGAGGGCTACGAGGAAGTGCGCTACGAGGGCTACGGCCCGCACGGCATCGCCATCATCGTCGAGGCGCTCACGGACAACCGCAACCGCACCGGCGGCGACCTGCGCTCGATGTTCGGCAAGCATGGCGGCGCGCTCGGCGAGACCAACTCCGTCGCCTTCCAATTCGAGCGCAAAGGCGTCGTGCGCTACAAGGCCGAGGCCGCGACCGCCGACGCCATGCTCGACGCCGCCATCGAGGCCGGCGCCGGGGATGTCGAGAGCGACGCCGAGGGCCACGAGGTGTCCTGCTCGGTCGAGGATTTCGCCGCCGTGCGCGACGCGCTGGAAGCGCGCTTCGGGGAAGCGCAGGAAGCGAAGCTCGAATGGTGGCCGACCACCACCATCGACCTCGACGAGGACCGCGCGCGCGACGTGCTGAAGCTGGTGGACGCGCTGGATGACCACGACGACGTGCAGGTGGTGACGGCCAATTTCGAGGTGGACGCGGCGGCAGCCGAGCGGCTTTCGGCGGCCTGAGGCGTCGTGCTCGCGCGCCTGGAGCGCTGGGCGCGGGCGGTCAGGCGCGACGTCCATGCGCTGTGGTTCGCGGCGCGGGACCCGCGCACGCCCTGGTACGCGAAGGGCCTCGCCGTCGCCGTCGCGGCCTATGCGCTCTCGCCCATCGACCTGATCCCGGACTTCGTGCCGGTGCTGGGCTACCTCGACGACGCGATCCTGCTGCCGCTCGGCATCCTGCTCGCCATCCGGCTGGTGCCGGCCGAGGTGCTGCTGGAATGCCGCGCGCGCGCCGAGGCCGCGGCCGCGCGGCCCGTCAGCCGGGCGGGCGCGGCCGCCATCGTCGCGCTCTGGGTCGCGGCCGCCGCGGGATGCGCCTGGTGGTTGCTCGGCTGAGCGCCCCCGCGCGCCGCATCTGCTAGAACCCCCGCGCCATGACGCGGCGCCCGATTCGCATCCTCGGCCTCGATCCCGGCCTCCAGCACACCGGCTGGGGGCTGATCGAACACGACGGCTTCCGCCTGCGCTTCCTGGCCGAGGGCGTGATCTCGACCACCCCGGCCGAGGAACTGCCCGACCGGCTGCTCGCGCTGCATCGGGGCCTCGCCGCCGTGATCGACCTGCACGTGCCCGAGGAAGCCGCGGTCGAGAACACCTATGTCGCGCGCAACCCCGACAGCGCGCTCAAGCTCGGCCAGGCGCGCGGCGTCGTGGTGCTGGCGCCGGCGCTGGCGGGCCTTGCCGTCGCGCAATACGGCGCGATGGAAGTGAAGCGCGCCGTCGTGGGCAACGGCCACGCGGCGAAGGACCAGGTGCAGGCGATGGTGCGCCACCTGCTGCCCGGCGTGACGTTCAAGCGCGCGGATGCGGCGGATGCGCTGGCCGTCGCGATCTGCCACGCGCATCACCGGCAGTCGCGGGCGGCGCTGGCGCGCGGGTATCAGCCGGCATGAACCCGATGCGCGCCACCGGAGGGGCGCTGCCCCTCCGGACCACCCCGCCAGAGGCCGAAAGGCCTCTGGACACCATCCTTTGGCGCCAGGTGCCAGGTGTCGGTTTCCAAAGGCCCCTCCGCCTTTGGTGGGGTGAGGTCCGGAGAGGGGCAAGGCCCCTCTCTGGTCGCCTGCCATGATCGGCGCCCTCAAGGGCCGCGTGGACAGCACGCATGACGGCGGCTGCGTGCTGGACGTGAACGGCGTCGGCTATCTCGTCGCCTGCTCGCGTAAGACGCTCGATGCCCTGTCGGGCCGCGACAGCGTGCACCGCCTGCTGGTGGAAACCCGCGTCAGCCAGGATGCCATCACCCTCTATGGCTTCGCCGACGCCGCGGAGCGCGAGGCCTTCCGCGCCCTGATCGAGGTCAAGACCGTCGGCCCGCAGAAGGCGCTGATCGTGCTCTCCTCCCTCACGCCCGAGGGGCTCGCGCGCGCCATCGCGGGCAAGGAACGCAAGCGCCTGTCGGAGGTGAAGGGCCTCGGCGCCGCGACGGCCAACCGCATCGTCGACGAGCCCGCGATGCAGAAATGGGCTGTCGGCCGCGCAACGCCCGAGGCCGACGGCACCGGCGCGCTCGACGTCGCGGCGGCGGCGGGGGGCGTGGAGGCCGATGCCGTCTCGGCGCTCGTCAACCTCGGCTGGAAGCAGCCGCAGGCGGCGGCCGCCATCGCGCGCGCGGGCAAGCGCCTGGGTGAGGGTGCCACGCTCGATGCGCTGATCCGCGACGGGCTGAAGGAGATGGCGCGATGACCCCGCCGCCCTCCGGCGGGGCAGGCGAGCGCCTGACCGACCCCGAGCGCCAGGACGACGACTACGGCGAGCACGCGCTCCGGCCGCAGGTGCTCGCCGACTTCACCGGGCAGCGGGCGCTCAGGGACAATCTCGGCGTCTTCATCGCCGCCGCGCGTGCGCGCGCCGAGCCGATGGACCACGTGCTGTTCCACGGGCCGCCCGGCCTCGGCAAGACCACGTTGGCGCAGATCGTGGCGCGGGAGTTGGGCGTGGGCTTCCGCGCGACCTCGGGCCCCGTGCTGCAGCGCTCGGGCGACCTCGCCGCCATCCTGACCAACCTGCAGCCGCGCGACGTGCTGTTCGTGGATGAGATCCACCGGCTGCAGCCCGCCATCGAGGAAACCCTCTATCCCGCGATGGAGGATTTCTGCCTCGACCTCATCATCGGGGAGGGGCCGGCGGCGCGCACGGTGCGCATCGACATCCCGCCCTTCACGCTGATCGGCGCGACCACGCGCGCGGGGCTGCTGGCGACGCCCTTGCGCGACCGCTTCGGCATCCCGCTCCGGCTCGTGTTCTACACGGCGGAGGAGTTGCACGGCATCGTCGCGCGCGGCGCGCGCAAGCTCGGCTTCGCGCTGTCGGACGACGGCGCGCTGGAAATCGCGAAGCGATCCCGCGGCACGCCCCGCATCGCGGGCCGGCTGCTGCGCCGCATCCGCGACTTCGCGATGGTCGAGGACCGCGCCGCCGACCGCGCCATGGTCGATGCCGCGCTGCACCGGCTCGAGGTCGATGCGCTCGGCCTCGACGCCATGGACCGCCGTTACCTCCGGCGCATCGCCGAGCATCACGGCGGCGGCCCCGTTGGGATCGAGACCCTGGCGGCCGCGCTGGCGGAAGGCCGCGACACACTCGAGGAAGTGGTCGAGCCCTTCCTCATCCAGGAAGGCCTGGTGCTGCGCACGCCGCGCGGGCGGATGCTGGGGGAGGCCGGCTGGCGCCACCTCGGATTCGCGCCGCCGGCCGGCATGTCGGCCCAGCTCGACCTGCTGCCGGACAATGATTCGTGAGCACCTCCGCGCCATCGGCGAAGGACCTGGTGCACCGTTTCAACCTGCGCGTGTATTTCGAGGACACGGATGCGGGCGGCATGGCCTATCACGCCCGGTATCTGCACTGGGCCGAGCGCGCGCGGACGGAATCCTTGCGTGCCATTGGGTTGCCACACAATCTGATGATAGAACGTCATCGCGCGCTGCTCGTGGTGCGGCGCGTCGAAGTGGAGTATCTGCGCCCCGCCCGGCTGGATGACGGGGTGGTGGTGGAGACCGCCATCCGGCGGGTGACCGGCGCCCAGATCCTGCTCGACCAGACCGTCCGCATGGCGGAGGAAGGGCCGGGCACACCGGGCGACCGACTCGCGGCGCTCCGGGTCGGCCTGGTTTCGGTCGGCCAGGACAGCCTGAGGCCGGTGCCGCTGCCGGAACCCTGGCGGTCGGTGCTGAAGGGGCTGGTCCTGCCGGAGGCGGCAGGGGCGGCGCCCGCAAGGTAAGGATGGCGGCCGCGGCCGCCGGCGCCCGCGACGGAACAAGGAACGTCGGGGCGAGGCAAGGAGATCAGGCGTGGACAGCAGCGTGACCGCCCAGGCGCTCGGGGCAGCGGCGCACGACCTTTCCCTCTGGGGGCTCTTCCTCCAGGCGGACTGGGTGGTGAAGGCCGTCATGATCGGCTTGCTGGTCGCCAGCATCTGGGTCTGGGCGATCGTCTTCGACAAGGTCACGGGCATCCGGCGCGCGAACCGCGCGGCCGATGCCTTCGAGGACCGCTTCTGGTCGGGCGGCAGCCTCGACGACCTCTATGCGCGCGAGGGGGAGGAACCCACCCATCCGCTGGCCGCCGTGTTCGGCGCGGCGATGCGCGAATGGCGCCGGAGCGCCGGGCAGGGCAGCGTCCTCGGCGGCGCGCGCGAACGCGTGGAGCGCGCCATGGGCGTGACCATCGGGCGGGAGATGGAGCGGCTGGAACGCTGGATGGTGTTCCTGGCCTCCGTCGGGTCGGTGGCCCCCTTCGTCGGCCTGTTCGGCACGGTCTGGGGCATCATGAATTCCTTCACCGCCATCGCGGGGATGCAGAACACCAACCTTGCCGTGGTCGCCCCCGGCATCGCCGAGGCACTGTTCGCCACCGCCATCGGCCTGATCGCGGCCATCCCGGCGGTGCTCGCGTACAACAAGCTCAACACCGACCTCGCGCGCTTCGCCGCAAGGCTGGAAAGCTTCGCGACCGAATTCGGCGCCATCCTGTCCCGCCAGACCGAGGTCGCGGCGAACGACACCGCGGCACCGGCCGCGAGCGCGGCGGAATAACGAAATGGCCGGCGCGCTGAACGGCGGCGGGCGGGACCGGCGGTCCCGCTATCGCCCGATGGCCGAGATCAACGTGACGCCGCTGGTCGACGTCATGCTCGTGCTGCTCATCATCTTCATGGTGGCCGCGCCGCTGATGACGGTGGGCGTGCCGGTGGACCTGCCGCGCACCGCGGCCTCCCCGATCAACCAGGAAACCGAGCCGCTGACCATCAGCGTGAACCCCGAGGGGCGCGTCTTCCTGCAGGAGACCGAGGTGTCGACCGAGGAACTGGTGCCGCGGCTGCGCGCCATCGTCGGCCAGCAGCCGCAGGGCCAGCCGGAACGGCGCATCTTCGTGCGCGGCGACCGCGCCATCGCCTATGGCCGCGTGATGGAGGTGATGGGCATCATCGCCGCGGCCGGCTTCACCCGCGTGGCGCTGCTGGCCGAGCAGCCGGCCGGCGCCGCGACCGCCCCCGCAGCCCCGCGCCGCCCGGCCGCCGGGCAGCCGCGCGGCTGAGGCAGGAGGCGGCGGGGTGATCGCTCCCCCCCGGCCCGACGGCTCCCGGCTTCATCGCTGGGCGGCCGTCTCGGGGGTGCTGCACGTGACGATCCTCGCGGTCGGCGCGTTGTTCGCGCTCGCCCGGCCGATCCCGGAACCGGTCGAGCAGGGCATCGCGGTCGAACTCGTCTCGCCCGGGCCGCCGCTGCTGGCCCAGGCCGACGTGCCGAGCCCGACCCCCGCGCCGCCCGCCCCCGACGCGCCCGAGACGCCGCCGACGCCCGAGCCCCCGGCGCCCGAGCCGCCACGCGACCGGCCGGCCGAACCGCCCCCGCCGCCACCACCGCCGCCGCCCGCCCCGGCGCCCGCCCCGGCGCAGCCGACGCCCGACCGCGCGCCGCCGACGCCGCCCGCGCCGCCCCCGGCGCCGACGCCCGAGCCCACGCCCGCGCCGCGCCAGACCCAGCCCGTGCCGCCGCCACCCGTGCCGCCGCCGCCCCAGCAGCAGCAGGCGGCCGCGCCGCCGCGGCCCGACCCGCCGCTGCCCCTGCCGCCCACGCCCACGCCCCCGCCGCCCGAGCCCGCGCAGCAGGCCGGCACCGGCCAGACGCCGCCCGTGGCGCGGCCGCAGGACCGCAGCCAGTCGGTGCTCAACACG
Organism: Roseomonas sp. HF4; assembly: GCF_005222755.1. Classification (GTDB taxonomy): domain Bacteria; phylum Pseudomonadota; class Alphaproteobacteria; order Acetobacterales; family Acetobacteraceae; genus Neoroseomonas. The sequence goes on along the minus strand of NZ_STGD01000001.1, from coordinate 399,553 downwards.
CTCGAGCGCCTGCGCACCACGCAGCAGCAGGACCGCCCGCCGCAGGCGCGGCCCAACCCCTCTGGCGCGCCGCGCCAGGGCGGCGGCAGCCCGACCGGCACGGCGGCGCTGACGCAGGGCGAGATCCGCGGCCTTGCGGACCAGATCGCGGAATGCTGGAACGTCGACCGCGGCATGCTCGGGCTCGACCAGATCGTGGTCGAACTCCGCGTCACGCTCGACAGCCAGGGCGTGGTGCGCAATGTCGTGCCGAACGGGGCGCCGCCCGCCGACCCGCGCGCGCGTTCGGTGTACGAATCGGCGCGCCGTGCCCTTATGTCGCCGCAGTGCAACCCGCTCCGCGTGCCGCCGGCCAAGTACCAGACCGTCATGGCTTCGATCTTCCGCTTCAACCCGAGGGGCCTCGTGCGATGAACCCTGCCTCCCCCTTCGCCCCCACGCGGCGCCGCGTGCTGCTCGGCGCGGGCGCCGGGCTCGTGGCGCCCGGCATCATGGCCGTGCCGCTGCCCGCCGCCGCCCAGGCTCCCGCGGGCGCCGTGATCGACGTGATGCGCGCGCGCACCGACCCGATCCCGGTCGCGGTCCCGGACCTGGCCGGCACCGGCGAGGCCGCCCGCGTCGGCCGCGACATCGCCCGCGTCGTGCAGGCCAACCTTCGCAATTCCGGGCTGTTCCGCCCGGTGGACCGTGCGGCCTTCATCCAGACCGCCGAGAGCGCGGCCCAGACGCCGCGCTTCCAGGACTGGCGCCTGATCGGTGCGCAGGCGCTGGTGACCGGCCGCGTGCTGGAACAGGGCGGCGGGCTGCGCGTCGAGTTCCGCCTCTGGGACGTGCTGCCCGAGACGCAGCTGCAGGGCACCGCCTTCTCGGCGCCGGCGGCCAACTGGCGGCGCATCGCGCACCTGATCTCGGACGTGATCTACGAACGCCTGCTGGGCGAGAAGGGCTATTTCGACACGCGCGTCGTCTATGTGAGCGAGACCGGGCCGCGCGACCGGCGCACGCGCCGCCTCGCCATCATGGACCAGGACGGGGAGAACCACCGCTACCTGACCGACGGGCGCTTCAGCGCCCTGACGCCGCGCTTCCACCCCTCGGCCGACCGGATCGCCTTCATGTCGTACCAGGACCGCGGCCAGCCGCGCGTCGTGCTGTTCGACATCGGCTCGGGCCGGCAGCAGGTGCTGGGCAACTTCCCCGGCATGACGCTCTCGCCCCGCTTCGCGCCGGATGGAAACGCGGTCGTGCTCTCGGCCATGCGTGGGGGGGATGCCAACATCTACGTGGTCGACCTCGGCAGCCGGAGCGAGCGGCAGCTGACCAGCGGCGGCGGGCTCGACGTCTCCCCCTGTTTCTCCCCCGACGGGACGCAGGTCGTGTTCAATTCCGACCGCGGCGGCGACCAGCAACTTTACGTGATGAGCGCCTCGGGCGGGTCGCCGCGGCGGATCTCCTTCGGCAACGGACGCTACGCGACGCCCGTCTGGTCGCCGCGCGGCGACCTCATCGCCTTCACCCGATTCGGCCGCGGCGGCTTCGCCATCGGCGTGATGCGCCCGGACGGCTCGGGGGAGCGGATCCTCTCGGAAGGCTGGGCCATGGAAGGCCCGACCTTCGCGCCGAACGGCCGCGTGCTGATGTTCCACCGCGAGACGCGCGCCACGGATTCGCGCGGCGGCGGATATTCCGCGCGCATCGTCTCGATCGACATCGCCGGCTTCAACGAGCGCCCGGTGCCGACGCCGACCGATGCGACCGACCCCGCCTGGTCGCCCCTGCTGTCCTGATGCGCCGCGGGCCCGCGCTTGACCCTGCCCGCGGCGAGTGCTTAGCCGCCCCCCCTCAGTCCCGCCCCTGGAGGCCCCTGCCATGACCACTCGCCTGCTCAGCGCCGCTGCCGCCCTCGCGCTGCTCGCCGCCTGTTCGTCCACCGACCAGAACGCGGCCCAGACCGGCGCGGGCGGCACCATCCGCCCCGGCAGCCAGGAAGACCTGGTGGCCAATGTCGGCGACCGCGTGCTGTTCGACTTCGACAGCAGCGTGGTCCGCGGCGACCAGCGCCCGATCCTGAGCCGCCAGGCGGAATGGATGGGCCGCAACGCCGAGGTCCGCATCCAGGTCGAGGGCCATGCCGACGAACGCGGCACGCGCGAATACAACCTGGCGCTCGGCCAGCGCCGCGCCAATGCGGCGCGCGACGTGCTCGTCGCCTCCGGCGTCAACGGCGCGCGGCTGTCGACCATCTCCTACGGCAAGGACCGGCCGGCGGCGCTGGGCTCGGACGAGGCGTCCTGGGCGCAGAACCGCCGCGCGGTCTCGGTCGTCCAGTAAGGGAGGCGGCCCGGCCCCGGCCGGGCCAGCCGTGCCGCCATGCGCGCGCCGCTCCGCCTCGCCCTGATCGCCCTGCCGCTGCTGGCGCCGCTGCCGGCCGCGGCGCAGTTGGACAGCCGCGAGGGCATCGCGCTGCAGAACCAGATCCTGGAGCTGCGCCGCGACCTCGACCTGCTGCGCCGCGGCGGCGCCGCGCCGTCCCCCGTGCCGGTCGCCCCGCGCGGCGCCGGCGGCGGCGCGCCGCAGGAGACCGTGCAGCAGCTGCTGGGCCGCGTCGGCGAGCTGGAGGAGGAGGTGCGCCGCCTGCGCGGCCGCCTTGAAGTGGCGGAGAACACCAACCGCCGCCTGGCCGAGGATGTCGAGAAACTGCGCGGCGACATGGATTTCCGGCTGCAGCAGCTGGAAGGGGGCGGCCGCGGCGGCACCGCGCGCCCTCCGCAGGCGCCGGCGGCAACGCCGGCGCAGCCCGCACAGGGCGCCCCGCGAACCGCTGAACGCGCCATCGCCGAGGGCCAGGCGGCCCTGGCGCGGGACGATTTCGACACCGCCGAGGCCGCGGCGCGCGAGGCCTTGCGCGGCCGCCTGGGGCCCCGCGCGCAGGACGCCAACATCCTGCTGGGGGAAGCGCTGCTCGGTCGGCGCCAGTACCAGAACGCCGCGCTCGCCTTCAACGACGCCTACAGCGCCAACCGGCGGTCGTCCCGCGCGCCGGAGGCACTGCTCGGCCTCGCCAATTCCTTTCAGGGCTTCGGCGCCCGGCGCGAGGCCTGCGACACGCTCGACCAGCTTCGCTCGGAATACACGCAACTCGCGGCGCCGCTGGCGCGGCGGGTGGCGGACGCGCGCCGCCGCGCGCAGTGCCGCTGACGCCGTCATGGGGATAGCGCGCGCCTGAGCCCCGAGGCCTTCGCGGCGCTGATGGCGCCGCTCGGGCCGTTCGGGCGCGCACCGCGCCTCGCGGCCGGGGTCTCGGGCGGACCGCACAGCCTGGCGCTGGCGCTGCTGGCCGACGACTGGGCGCGGGCGCGGGGCGGGGACCTGCTGGCGCTCGTCATCGATCATGGGATCAGGCCGGACAGCGGTGCGGAGGCGGCTGGCGTCGCCGCGGGCCTTGCCGCGCGCGGGATCGCGGCGCGGGTCCTGCCGCTCGGCCTGCCGGGCGGGCCGCGGCTGCAGGAGCGGGCACGGGCGGCGCGGCTCGCGGCGCTGGCGCGCGCGGCGGCGGCGGCGGGGCGACCCTGGCTGCTGCTCGGCCATCATCGCGCCGACCAGGCGGAGACCCTGCTGTTCCGGGCGTTGCGCGGCAGCGGCCCGGCCGGGCTCGCGGCCATGGCGCCGACGCGCGATGCCGGGCCCGCGCTGCTGCTGCGCCCGCTGCTGGGCGTCCCGCCCGCGGCGCTGGAGGCGGTGCTGGCGGCGGCCGGCATCGCCCCCGTGCGGGACCCGTCCAACGCCGACCTTCGCTTCGCCCGCATCCGGCTGCGACGCGCGCTGGCCGATCCGGGCGGGGAGGGGCCGGGCATCGCCGCCCTCGGCGTCGCCGCGGCGGCCTTCGGCCTGCGCCGGGCGCGCGCGGAGGCGGAGGTGGCCGCGCGGCTGGCGCTGGCGGCGGAGATCCGTCCGGAAGGCTTCGCCTGGATCGTCCCCCGGGCGCTCGGCGCCGATGCGACCGCCGCGGCGGCGCTGGCGCGGCTGGTGGCCGTCATCGGCGGCGGTGGCTTCGCGCCGGGGCCTGCGGCGGTGGCGGCGCTGCTGGTGCGCGGGGCGGGCACGCTCGGCGGCGCCTGGCTGCGGCCGGCCGCCGGGGGGCGCTGGCTGCTCGCGCGCGACCCCGGGATGATGGGCGCGGCGGTGCCGGCCCGGCCGGGCGCGGTCTGGGATGGCCGCTTCCGCCTGGCGGGGCCGGGGCGGGAGGGGGTCTCGATCGGTGCGCTGGGGGCGGAGGCGGGCCGGATGCCGGGCCGTGGCCTGCCCGCGGCGGTGCTCCGCAGCCTGCCCGCGCTGCGCGACCCGCACGGCGTGCTGGCCGCGGTCCCTGCGCTGGACTATCCTTCCGAACTGGATTGCCATCCGTTCCGCCTGGTGTTCGAGCCGGGCGGCCGGGGGGAGTTTTCGGGCGAGCCATTCAAGGGTGGTCAACCCGACCTTATCTGTAGTGACGACAGCCGGCGGACCGATCCGCCCGGCTCGGAGACGGATAACCGCACGTGAACAATTTCGGCCGGAACCTCGCGCTCTGGGTCATCGTCGCCTTGCTGCTGGTGGCGCTGTTCAACCTGTTCCAGCCTTCGGGCGGCGGGCGGCAGGGCGCGCAGCAGGTGGCGTATTCCGACTTCCTGAACGAGGTGAACGCCGGCCATGTCCGCGAGGTCTCGATCCAGGGCCGCACCCTGTCGGGCACGCTGAGCGACGGCCGCACCTTCCAGACCTACACGCCGGAAGACCCGGCCCTGGTGTCCCGCCTGACCGAGAAGAACGTGCGCGTGGTCGCGCGGCCCGAGGAAAGCGACGTCAACCCGCTGCTGCACTACCTGATGTCGTGGTTCCCGATGCTGCTGCTGATCGGCGTCTGGATCTTCTTCATGCGCCAGATGCAGGGCGGCGGCGGGCGCGCCATGGGATTCGGCAAGTCCAAGGCCAAGCTGCTGACCGAAAAGCAGGGCCGCGTGACCTTCGACGACGTCGCTGGCATCGATGAGGCCAAGGCGGAACTCGAGGAAATCGTGGACTTCCTGCGCGACCCGCAGAAGTTCCAGCGCCTCGGCGGCAAGATCCCGAAGGGCGTGCTGCTGGTGGGCCCCCCGGGCACCGGCAAGACGCTGCTCGCGCGGTCGATCGCCGGTGAGGCGAACGTGCCCTTCTTCACCATCTCCGGCTCCGACTTCGTCGAGATGTTCGTGGGCGTCGGCGCGTCCCGCGTGCGCGACATGTTCGAACAGGGCAAGAAGAACGCGCCCTGCATCATCTTCATCGACGAGATCGACGCGGTCGGCCGCCATCGCGGCGCCGGCCTCGGCGGCGGCAACGACGAGCGCGAGCAGACGCTGAACCAGATGCTGGTCGAGATGGACGGCTTCGAGAGCAACGAGGGCGTCATCATCATCGCGGCCACCAACCGGCCGGACGTGCTCGACCCCGCGCTGCTGCGCCCGGGCCGCTTCGACCGCCAGGTGGTCGTGCCGAACCCCGACGTGAACGGGCGCGAGAAGATCCTGCGCGTGCACATGCGGAAGGTCCCGCTGGCCTCCGACGTCGATCCGAAGGTGATCGCGCGCGGCACGCCGGGCTTCTCGGGCGCCGACCTCGCCAACCTCGTGAACGAGGCGGCGCTGCTGGCCGCGCGCACCGGCCGGCGCACGGTCGGCATGGCGGAATTCGAGGCGGCCAAGGACAAGGTGCTGATGGGCGCCGAGCGCCGCTCCCTCGTGATGTCCGAGGCCGAGAAGCGCATGACCGCCTACCACGAAGCTGGCCACGCGCTGGTCGCGATGCACGAGCCGGAATGCGACCCGGTGCACAAGGCGACGATCATCCCGCGCGGCCGCGCCCTCGGCCTGGTGATGTCGCTGCCCGAGGGCGACCGCTACTCCAAGCACAAGTCCAAGCTGAAGTCCGAACTCGCCATGGCGATGGGCGGGCGCGTCGCGGAGGAACTCATCTTCGGCCCGGACAAGGTGTCCAACGGCGCCTCGGGCGACATCAAGATGGCGACCAACCAGGCGCGCATGATGGTCACCGAATGGGGCATGTCGGACGTGATCGGCATGATCGCCTACGGCGACAACAGCCAGGAGGTGTTCCTGGGCCATTCGGTGACGCAGACCAAGAATGTCTCCGAGGATACGGCTCGCAAGATCGACAGCGAGATCCGCGCCATCATCGACGGCGCCTATGGCCGGGCGAAGGAGATCCTGTCGGGCCACATGGACGAGTTGCACCTGCTGGCCAAGGGACTGCTGGAGTACGAGACCCTGTCGGGCGATGAGATCAAGCAGGTGATCCGCGGCGAGCCGGTCGTGCGCAACCGGCCGGACGAGCCGGTGAACACGGGCCGCGGGTCCGTGCCGGCGGCGGGACGGCCGACGACGCCGCGGCCGCCGGGGCTCAATCCGGGGGCGGCTCCGGCGACCTGAAGGGTCGCGGAGGGGCGCTGCCCCTCCGGACCTCCCGGCCAGGGCTCCGCCCTGGACCCGGCAAAGGCCGAAGGGCCTTTGCAAACCCATACCTGGCGCCGGGCACCGCGGTTGCGCGCAAGGTCCGCGGACATGCCGGGCACCTCGGTCGAACGTTTCTTCGGGGCGCGCTGTGCCCCGCGGCCGCTCTGGCGCGTGCTCCATGCCCGGCGCCAAGTCACGGTTTCCAAAGGCCCTTCGGCCTTTGGCTGGGTGGTCCGGAGGGGCAGCGCCCCTCCGGCACGATTGACGCGAAACGTCGCCCCTGTTGCTCTCTGCCCGCACACCCAGGGGGAAGCACCGCATGCCGCGCATGACCGGCGGGGACGCCATCGTCGACAGCCTGCTCCGCCACGGGATCGATACGGTCTTCGGCCTGCCGGGCGTGCAGATGTACGGGCTGTTCGACGCGCTGGCCCGCAACGCCAACCGCATCCGCGTCATCAATGCGCGGCATGAGCAGACCACCGCCTACATGGCGCTCGGCTATGCCTGCGCGACCGGCAGGCCCGCCGTCTATTCCGTCGTGCCGGGGCCAGGCGTGCTCAACACCACCGCCGCGCTCGCCACCGCCTGGGGCGTCAATGCGCCGGTGATGTGCCTGACCGGTCAGGTGCCGTCGGCGATGATCGGGCGGCTGCGGGGCCAGTTGCACGAACTGCCGGACCAGCTCGCGACGCTGCGCACGCTGCTCAAGCACGCCGACCGCATCGAGGACCCGACCGAGGCGCCGACCAAGATCGCGCGCGCCTTCCAGGAGATGATGTCGGGCCGACGCAGCCCCGTGGCGCTCGAGATGCCGCTCGACCAGATGCCCGCGGTGGCCGAGGTCACGCCGCGCGACCCGCTGCCGCCGCATCCCAACCCTGTGCCGGACCCGGAGAGGATCGCGCGCCTCGCCGCCATGATGGACGCGGCGCGCGCGCCCATGATCTGGGTGGGCGGCGGCGCGCAGGATGCCTCGGCCGAGATCCGCGCGCTGGCCGAGAAGACCGGCGCGCCGGTCGTCGCCTTCCGCAGCGGGCGCGGCATCATGGACGACCGCCATCCGCTCGGACTGACGGTGCCGGCGGGCTACCGGCTCTGGGCAGGGACTGATTTGCTGGTCGCCTTCGGCACGCGGCTCGACGTGCCGACGGCGCGCTGGGGCGGGCTGCCCGCGGGGCTGAAGGTCGCGCGCATCGACATCGACCCGGCGGAGATGCGCCGACTGCCCGTCGACCTCGGCATCGTGGCGGATAGCGCGGAAGGCGCGCGCGCGCTGGCCGCTGCCGTCGCCGCGAAGGCCGACCCTGGCCGCGCGGCGGCGATCGCCGCCGCCAAGGCCGCGATCGCCGAGGAGATCCTGAGCCTGCAGCCGCAGATGTCCTTCATCGAGGCGATCCGCGACGCGCTGCCCGAGGACGGCATCTTCTGCGACGAGATGACGCAGGTCGGCTACGTCTCCTGGTTCGGGCTGCCGATGCACACGCCGCGCAGCTTCATCACCTCGGGCTTCTCGGGCACGCTCGGCGCAGGCTTCCCGACGGCGCTCGGCGTCAAGGTCGCGCATCCGGACCGCGCGGTGGTGGCGGTCACGGGCGATGGCGGCTTCCTGTTCGGCGGATCGGACCTCGCGACCGCCGTGCGCTACGGCATCAACCTGGTGACGGTGCTGTTCAACAACGGCGCCTACGGCAACGTGCTGCGCGACCAGAAGCGGCTGTTCGAGGGCCGGCACGCCGGCGCCGAACTGACCAACCCCGACTTCCAAGTCTATGCGCGCGCCTTCGGCGTCAGGTCCTGGCGTGTCGCGGATGCCGATGGGCTGCGCGTCGCGTTGCGCGAGGCGCTCGCCGCCAACGCACCCTGCCTGATCGAGGTTGCGACCAACATCGGCCAGGAAAGCGAGCCCTGGCGCTTCATCTCGCCGATGCGCCGATGACCGCGGGCCGCTTCGTCGAGCCGCTCGGCCTGCTGACCGGCCCCGTCGCCTTCCACGCGCTGCGGGAGGGCTTCGCGCTGCCGCTGCAGGGCGGCGACATCGCCTTTTCCTTCGTGCGCCTGATCGAGGACGGCGAGGATCTCGGCGTCGGGCCGATCAAGGAGGTGCCGGAGGACTGGCACGACGCGATGCACGCCATCGCGCAGCGGCCCGTGCCCTTCGCGGGCCTCGCCTCGGACCGGCCGCTGGTGATGGGCGTGGTGAACGTGACGCCGGACAGTTTCTCGGATGGCGGGCGGCATTTCGACCCGGCGGTCGCCATCGCCGCCGGCAATGCGATGCTGGCGGCCGGGGCCGACATCCTCGACGTCGGCGGCGAATCGACCCGGCCCGGCGCGGCCGCCATCGACGCGGCGGAGGAGATCGCGCGCATCCTGCCGGTGGTGCGCGAACTGGCGAAGGCCGCGCCGGTCAGCGTGGACACGCGCAACGCCGCCACCATGCAGGCCGCGCTCGACGCCGGGGCGGAGATCGTCAACGACGTCTCGGCGCTCCGCCACGACCCGGCGGCACTGACACTGCTCGCGAAGTCGCAGGCGCCGGTCGTGCTGATGCACATGCCGGGCGACGACCCGGCGACGATGCAGTCCCGCGCGTCCTACGACGACGTGGCGCTCGAGGTCGCGGGCTTCCTGCGCGACCGGATCGCGACCTGCGAGGCGCTCGGCATCCCGCGCGGGCGGATCGCGGTCGATCCCGGCATCGGCTTCGGCAAGACCTTGGCGCACAACCTGGCGCTGATCGACCGGCTGCCGCTGCTGGCCGCGCTGGGTTGCCGGGTGGTGCTGGGGGCGTCCCGCAAGCGCTTCATCGGCACGCTGAGCGGCGTGGAGGAGGCGGGGCAGCGCGTGCCCGGCAGCATCGCCGCGGCGCTGGCCGGGGCGGCGCGCGGCGCCTCGGTGCTGCGGGTGCACGACGTGGCCGAGACGGTTCAGGCGCTGACGGTCTGGCGCGCCTGCGCGGCCGGGCGCGCGCCCGAGGGCTGATACCAAGCGCACGAAGTTCCGACGTTCGGCCCGAAGGGCCGAGGCCGCGACTGCGGCCCGCCGGTTGTCCGGCGAAGCCAAGGGCCGCGGATGCGGCCCGCCCGCGCTTGAGGGGCACGAAGGTGAAACCTTCGAGCGCCATGAATGAGCGGTCGGCCAAGAACGGGGGGAGAAGGGAAGTTCTCTCCCCGGGCCCCCTCAACCTTCTTTGGCGCCTGGCGCCGGCCCTGGGGGTCCGGTGGCAACGAAAGGGAGGGCTTGGCGTCCGGGCTCGGGGGAGGTTCTCCTCCCGCGACCTTCCCCGCGCCGGCCCGCCCGCGCCCGCTAAAGCCGGTCGCTCCACGCATCCGCGACCAGCCTGAACCCGTCGCCGTCCCGCAGGATGTGCGCGGTGCCGGGGAAGTGGAGATGCATCCCCGCGACATGGATCCGTTCGCTCGCCGCCATGTCCAGCATCCGCCGCCGCATGGTCGCCGCCTGCCCGGGGTCGACGTCGAACTGGATGGTCACCTCGGGCCGCGCGACCTGCACCTCGGGCACGTGGATGATGTCGCCCCAGATCAGCAGGCTCTCGGCGCCCGAGGCGACCAGGTAGCCCGTGTGGCCCGGCGTGTGGCCGGGGAGCGGCACGGCCGTGACGCCGGGGAAGACCTCGCCCCCGGTGAAGAGGCGCGTGCGGTCGCGGTACGGGGCGATCTGGCGGCGCCCCATCGGGAAATAGGGACCGGTCGAGGTCACGCCCTGGCCGCTGCGGATCACCTCGGCCTCGATCGCCTCGTCCATCCAGTAGGCGGGCTCCGCCGCGTGCATGACGAGTTCCGCATTGGGGAACAGCGCTTCGCCCGCCGGCCCCGCGAGGCCGTTGGAATGGTCGGGGTGCATGTGGGTCAGCAGCACGGTGTCGATGTCGGCGGGCGCGACCCCGGCGGCGGCCAGGCTGCGCGGCAGCAGGCCCGAGGTCTTCTGCATGTGCACCCCCGCGCCGGTGTCGACCAGCGCCACGCGCCCGGCGGCCTGGATCAGGTAGCAGTTGAGCTGCGTCTGCCGCGGCACCGGCCGGAAGGCGGCGCGGAGCATGGCCGAGGAGTCCTCGACCGTGATGTTCTGCAGCACGGCCATGGAGCCTTCGAGGAAGCCGTCGCTGACGCAGGTCACGACGATGTCGCCGACGCGGCGGTGGTGGAAACCGGGACCTTGTTCCGTCGGCGGTGCGATCATCGGCAATGCTCCTCCCCGTTCATGCGCGGGGCAGGAGAGCATGGCGGCCCGATGCCGCCAAACCGGGCGGCCCGGCCGCCGCGCGTCAGGCGCCGCGACCGGCCGCCGCGTCGAGCAGGCGCTTCTCGCGCCGCAGCAGCATGCGCCGTGCCACCAGCCAGGCCAGCGGGATGGCGAGGAGCACGCAAAGCGCCGCGCCGCCGTAGATCAGGCTGGCGCCGGTCGTGAAATCCCGCGTCAACGACGGGAACGACGTCACGAGGATGGCGAGGGTCCCGAGCAGGACCGCGACGATGGGAATGAAGGCGAGGGCGGCTACCTTGAGCATGGAAAACCTCCACTGGCTGTCAGGTTGCGGCTAGCAATCGGAAGATGGGGATGCGGGGCCCGCAATGCGAGACCGTGGACCGCCATCCACGCCGGCTGTAGAGGCTGCGCCGAGCCGGCGCGAGCATGCAGGGGCTGGCCACGAGGGTCTTCATGTCGAACACGCGACGCCTTTTCGGGACCGACGGCATCCGCGGCACCGCCAATACCGCGCCGATGGACGCCGCCACCGCGCTCAGGCTCGGCCAGGCGGCCGGGCGTTACTTCAACCGGGGCGCGCATCGCCACCGCGTCGTCATCGGCAAGGACACGCGGCTGTCGGGCTACATGCTGGAACCCGCGCTGACCGCGGGCTTCGTCGGCGCGGGCATGGACGTGGTGCTGGTCGGCCCGCTCCCCACGCCCGCCATCGCGCTGCTGACGCGCAGCCTCCGCGCCGATCTCGGCGTGATGATCAGCGCCTCGCACAACCCCTACGAGGACAACGGCATCAAGCTGTTCGGCCCGGACGGGCTGAAGCTGACCGACGACCAGGAGATGGCGATCGAGGCGCTGATGGCCGGCGACCTCGCCGCCGCGCTGGTGCCGGCCGGCCGGCTCGGCCGCGCGAGCCGGCTGGACGACGCGCCGGGCCGCTACATCGAGGCGGCGAAGGCCTCATTCCCGCGCGGCCGCACGCTCGAGGGCCTGCGCATCGTCGTCGATTGCGCGCATGGCGCCGGCTACAAGGTCGCGCCGACGGTGCTCTGGGAACTGGGGGCCGAGGTGGTGCCGATCGGCGTCGCGCCCGACGGCTTCAACATCAACCGCGGCGTGGGCTCGACGGCGCCGGCGCAGCTGGCGGCGCTGGTGCAGGAACGGCGCGCCGACCTCGGCATCGCGCTGGATGGCGACGCCGACCGCGTGGTGCTGACCGACGAGACCGGCCAGGTCGTGGACGGCGACCAGATCCTGGCGCTGATCGCGCGGTCCTGGCACGCGCAGGACAGGCTCAGCGGCGGCGCCGTGGTCGCGACGGTGATGTCGAACATGGGGCTCGAGCGGTTCCTGGCCGCGCGCGGGCTCGGCCTGCTGCGCACCGCCGTCGGCGACCGCTATGTGGGCGAGCGGATGCGCGAGGTGGGCTGCAACCTCGGCGGCGAGCAGTCCGGCCACATGATCATGCCGGAATTCGGCACCACGGGTGACGGGCTGATCGCCGCGCTGCAGGTGCTGGCGGTGCTGGTCGAGGAAGGCCGACCGGCGAGCGAGGCGCTGCGCTGCTTCGCGCCCCTGCCGCAGCGCCTTGTCAACGTGCGCTACGCCGGCGCCTCGCCGCTGCTCGACGAAGGGGTGAAGGCCGCGATCGCGGCGGAGGAAGCAGCCCTCGGCGCGCGCGGCCGCGTGCTGATCCGCGCCAGCGGCACCGAGCCCGTGATCCGCGTGATGGCGGAGGCGGAGGAGGAAGGGCTGGTCGAGGCGACGGTGGCGCGGCTGGCCGACAGGATCCGGGCGCAGGCGGCGCGCTGAGGCGCCCCCACGCCGCCCTCGGACGCCGAGATCGGATGCGCGGCACGGTCGCGGTGCCGCGCCGAGCCCCTGGCATCGACCCGTCCCCGATGCTACCTGTCCGCGTCGGCCGGATGATGCCGGCCGGACAGGAGGGGTTGAGGCGTTTGCACCGCTGGTCGCAGATCGGTGTCCTTGCCAGTCTCCTGCTCGCCGCCTGTATCGCGCTCGGCGCATTCGGCGCGACATCCGCGGACGAAGCGGCGCCGCACGGGCATGACCACGACCACGATGCCGCGGCGGAGCCCGATCCTTCGCGCCGGGCGGGGCACGGGCATCACCATGGCCCGGCCGACCACCTGCATGAGGCCACGATGCCCGCCGGGGGCGGCGGGCCGTTGCGCGGCGCCGCGCGCGCCCCGCCCTCCATGGCGCCCGCGGATGAATTGACACCCCGCCTCACGGCCCGGCTGGAGCGTCCGCCGCGCCCGGCCGCGTGAAGCGCCGTTCCGCCGTCCCCGGACGCTCCGCATCCCGTATCGAACGGTCCTCGACATGAACCTGACCCTGCCAGGAGCACGCCTCCTGACGCGCACGCCATGGCGCCTCGCGGCCCTGCTGTGCCTCTGCCTGACGCTTGCCACGACGCAAGCCCTCGCCCACGCCGTCGCCGAGGGTGACAAGGGCTACATCAAGGAAATCTCGGGCATCCAATTGCTGCCCTTCGTCTATCTCGGCGCCAAGCACATGGTCACCGGCTACGACCACATCCTGTTCCTGTTCGGCGTGATCTTCTTCCTGTACCGGCTGCAGCACATTGCGATCTATGTCAGCCTGTTCGCGCTCGGCCATTCCACCACGATGCTGGCCGGCGTCTATTTCGGCATCGGCATCAACAGCTACATCATCGATGCCATCATCGGCTTCTCGATCGTCTACAAGGCGCTCGACAACCTCGGCGCCTTCCAGCGCTGGTTCGGCCATCAGCCGGATACCAGGCTGGCGACGCTCGTGTTCGGCTTCTGCCATGGCTTTGGCCTGTCCTCGAAGATCCTCGAATACGACATCTCGCCGGACGGGCTGGTGCCGAACCTGCTCGCGTTCAACGTGGGCGTCGAGGTCGGGCAATTGCTCGCGCTCGCCGCGATCCTGATCGTCATGGGCTTCTGGCGTCGCAGCCCTGCCTTCCTGCGCCATGCCTACACCGCCAACGTCGTCATGATGACCGCCGGCTTCGTGCTGATCGGCTTTCAGCTCACCGGCTGGTTCGTCTCCTGAGGAGCATGCAGATGTACAACACCGACCTTCCGACCCGTGCGGAACTGCCGTCCTCGCGGCAGCTGCTGCGCTCCACCGCCATCGCCGTCGTGGCGGCGGCGGGCATCCTCGTCACGATCGTGCTGCCGGCCGAATACGGCATCGACCCGACCGGCATCGGCCGCCCGCTCGGCCTGACCGAGATGGGCGAGATCAAGATGCAGCTCGCCGCCGAGGCAGCCGCCGACCGCGCCGCGAGCCAGCCGCAGCCGGCATCGGCCCCCGCGACATCACCGGCCGCCGCGCCCGACCAGCGGTCGAGCCTGATCGGGACGGTCTTCGCCCGGCTCGTGATCGGTTCGGCCGCGGCGCAGGCCGCCCCGGCGGCGCGCAGCGACGAGACGACCATCGCGCTGCGCCCGAACCAGGGGCTCGAGGTGAAGCTCGAGATGCGGCGCGGCGCGCGCGTTGCCTACACTTGGTCGGCGACCGGGCCGGTCAATTTCGACCTGCACGGGGAACCGCCAAATCCGCCGCGCAACTTCTCCCACAGCTACCGCAACGGCCGCGGCAGCTCCGGTGAGCAGGGCGACTTCACGGCGGCCTTCGACGGGACGCATGGCTGGTTCTGGCGCAACCGGTCGGGCCGCGACGTGACGGTCACGCTGCGCACCAACGGAGACTACCAGCGCGTGATCCGCCCCTGAGGCGCCGCGCCCGACAGCCCTGCGCGCCGCGCCGCGCGCAGGGCCCACCCAGAGCGAAGGCCCGCCCATGCTCAGCCCCCTGGCCGACCGGACCTACCGGCACCTGTTCGCGGCGCAGCTGCTCTCGCTGCTCGGCACCGGCCTCGCCACCGTGGCGCTCGGGCTGCTCGCCTTCGACCTCGCGGGCGCGGAGGCGGGCGCGGTGCTCGGCACGGCGCTCGCGCTCAAGATGGTCGCCTATGTCGGCATCGCGCCGGTCGCGGGCGCCTTCGTGCATCTGGTGCCGCGGCGCGCGCTGCTGGTGGCGCTCGATGTGCTGCGGGCGGCGGTCGCGCTGTGCCTGCCCTTCGTGACGGAGATCTGGCAGGTCTACCTGCTGATCTTCCTGCTGCAGGCGGGCTCGGCCGCCTTCACGCCGACCTTCCAGGCGACCATCCCGGACGTCCTGCCGGAGGAGGCGAGTACACCAGGGCGCTGTCGCTCTCGCGCCTCGCCTACGACCTCGAGGCGCTGATGAGCCCCGCCATCGCCGCGGCGCTGCTCGGCGTGATGGGGTTCCACTGGCTGTTCGGGCTGAATGCGCTGGGCTTCCTCGCCTCGGCGGTGCTGGTGGTGTCGGTCGTGCTGCCGTCCTCCAAGCCGCCGACGACGGAGGAAGGCGCGCTCGGGCGCACGACGCGGGGCGCGCGCATCTTCCTCGCGACGCCGCGGCTGCGCGGGCTGCTGGCGCTCGACCTTACGGTCGCGGCGGCGGGGGCAATGGTGATCGTGAACACCGTGGTGCTGGTCCGGGCCGGCTTCGGGCTGGGCGAGCGGGAGGTGGCCTGGACGCTCGCGACCTATGGCTTCGGGTCGATGGTGGCTGCGCTGGCGCTGCCGCGGCTGCTCGGCGGGTCGGTCAGCGACCGCGCGGCGATGCTGACGGGTGGCGTGCTGCTCGTGGCGGGGCTGCTGGTCGCGCCGCTGGCGCCGTCCTGGCCGGTGCTGCTGCCGGTCTGGGCGTTGCTCGGCCTCGGCAACGGGCTGGTGCTGACGCCGAGCGGGCGGCTGCTGCGCCGATCGGCCCATGCGGGCGACCGGCCGGCGCTGTTCGCCGCGCATTTCGCGCTGAGCCATGCCTGCTGGCTGGTGGCCTATCCGCTGGCCGGCTGGCTCGGCGCCGCGGCCGGGATGGGCCCGACCTTCCTGGTGCTGGCGCTGCCGGCCATTGCGGGGCTGGGCGCGGCCGTCGTCCTGTGGCCGCGGGGCGACCCGGCGGAGGTCGAGCATCGCCATGCCGGGCTGCCGGCGGAGCATCCGCACCGCGAGGCCGGCGGCGGCCCGATCGAGGCCGGGCCCGACGGCTTCCGGCATCGCCATGCCGTCGTGATCGACGACCTGCATCCGCGCTGGCCGCGCTGACGCGGCGCCTTTCGGCCTGCGCCCGCCGCCCCGTCCTGCCAAACGCGAACATCGAAGGAAGGTCGAGCGGCCGTCTTTTCGGTCGAGCGCTTCGCCATGGCTGACCTGTCCCGAGGATGGCGAGCAGGCGGCGCATGCGGGCGACGAGGGCATGCCCCGCAATCCGGCCTCGATGCGGCATCCTCCGCTGGAACCGCCACGCGCGGCCGTCCGCCCCCTCTGACCGGTGCGCAGCTTGCCCGGGCCCTGGTGCCGGAGGAGGTTGTCGAGGTTGTCGTTCCCGAACCTCACATCCTCGACGACGTCCTGCGGCCGCGTACGCGGGCCGGCCTCAGGCCGGCGGCGCGCCGGCGCCGAGCCCCGCCGTGCCTTCGAGCAGCGCCGCCAGCGGCAGCCCGCTGCGGTGTTCCGGCAGGTCGCGCGCGAAGGCGATCCGCCGCGGGCAAAGTCGGTCCGGGAAGCGCGCGCGCATGAAGTCGCGCAGTTCCGCCGCCAGCCCGGCGCCGGGCAGCGCCTCGCGGCGCGGAACGATGATGGCGGTGGCCGGGCCGTCGGCCTCGGGCGCGCCGGGACGGAGCAGGGCCGCGCCGGCCACGGCCGGATGGCCGCGGAGGCAGGCTTCCAGTGTCTCGGGCGCCGAGCCCTCGCAGGCCGCGGCGGCCAGTCGCACGCCGCCGTCGGCGCCCACGGTCCCGGTCGCATCCGTCGCGAACCATCCGCCGCGGGTGGGGCGCGCGGCGGGCGTATCCCCCCAATGGCCAAGGAAGAGGCCCGGATCCGGCCGGCGCAGCGCGATGCGCCCGGGCTGGCCGGCAGGCAGCGGCCGGCCGGCGGCATCGACCGCGGCGACCTCCCGGCCGGGCGGCGGGTAAGCGCCGGCGGCCCCGGGCGCGACCCCAGGGGTGGTCACGAGGATGACGCCGCATTCCGGGCGCACCAGGGAATCCGTCACCGGGACGCCGAGCGCCGCCCTTGCCCAGTCGAGCAATCCGGGCGGCAGCGCGCCGCCCTGAGTCACGATCCGGCGGAGCCTGTGCCCGGTGGGCAACGCGGCGCCTGCATCGCGCAGCGCGAACAGCGCCTCGGGCGGTAGCAGCGCGCCGCCGACGCCGAGGCGCGCGACGACCTCCAGGGCCCGTCCCGGGTTGAAGGCCGGCATGTCGTGCGCCACCACCGGCACGCCGAGCGCCAGCGCCGGCAGCACGACATCGAGCAGGCCGCCGCAGCGCCCCCAGGGCAGCGCGGTCCAGACTGGGTCCGGGCTGTCGCCGGGCGGCCCGAAGCGGGCGACGAAGCCCGCCTCCTGCGCCAGCACCGAGCGCGCGGCATGCAGCACCCCGCGCTCGCGGCCCATCGCGTCCGCGCCGAGCAGCAGCAGCGCCGCGGCACCCGGGCCGCCGGCGCGGCACGGCGCCCGGTGCGCGGCGTGCTGCGCCTCGGCCCAGAAGCCGAGCGCGCCGGCGCGCTCGCCATCGGTGCAGAACACGTGGCGGAGCGACGGCGCCAGGTGCAGGGCCGGCTCAAGGTCGGCCAGGCCCGCCGCGTCGGTCACCAGCGCCATGGCGCCCGTGGCCTGGAGCCGCCGGGCCAGGACGGCGCCGCCCGCGGCGGGACCCGGCAGGACCGCGATGGCGCCCAGGCGGTCGGCCGCGAACAGCGCGACCAGCGCCTCCGGCCCTTGCGGCAGCTGGATCGCGACGCGCGCGCCGCGCCCGGCGCCGCGCGCGGCCAGTGCCCGGGCGAATCGGAGCGAGGCGTCGCGCAGCGCGTCGAACCCGATGCGCTCGACCGTGTCGTCGGCCCGCAGGTGCAGCAGGGCAGGGCGGTTGGCGCCGTCGGCCCAGCGGTCGCAGCAGGCGGCGGCGATGCTGCCGGCCTCGTCCGCGCTGGTGCCGGGCGCCGGGGCGTGGGTGTCGTGGATGAGCGAGGCCATGGCCGGGGGGGCGGCTCCTGGGCGTTCGGAGCCGTCCGGGCGTCGGGACGGCGGTTGAGGGACAGGCGCTGCGGACGGGGGGCGACCGCTTTGCGTACGATCACGATCTCGCGAACGCGTAGACGTGTGCAAGGAAAACTTTCACGCATATCAAGGCGTTATGGGCTGGTTGGTGCTGTTCCCGATTGCGCCGCCGCCGTCTGTCTCGCGGCAGCGGATCGCGTTGCCGCCCCGGCGGCATCTCCGGTGGCTCGCCGGCACCCTGTCCATGCGGTTTGATCGACCTGAGGGGCGCGTTTGCAACCTTGGAGAGAAATATTCTCCGACCCTGCACCACGGCGCATTGGACTTGCCGTCGCCCGCCGGGGGGGTGAGTCGTTGATGCAACACCTGCGGCAGAGATGCACGCATCGGCCACACGCGGGCGTGAGCGCGATTGTGGCGTGCGAATCGGTAGGCGCATGATCCGGCAGCGCGTCGGCGGGTCGGCATTTGGGGATGCCGGTCCGTGCGTCGTTCCACCGGGGGATGCCTTTATGAACCATGTTGTCGAGCCCGCCGCGCTCTTTGACCTCCGTGCGGCGGCACGTCGCGGCGGCAGCGCGGCGGCGCCTCTCGCCGTCGCGGTCGCCGCGCTCGAGCGTTGCCTGGCCGAGGCGCATGAGGATGGCGACATCGGCGCCGTCCGGCGCCTGCATGTGGCCCTCACGGTCCTGATGCTCGGCGCGGACGCGGGGTTCAGCCGCTGAACGCCGGCGCCCGCCGTCCGGGCGCCAGCGGGAAGGCATAGAGGCGCTGGGGGCCGAGCAGGAAGGCGCGACCCCCGCGCGGGAACAACGACGCGATCGCAGGGTCTGCCACGTCCAGGCCGCCGGTGAAGGCGCCGAAGGCCGGCATCAGCACGCGCGCGCCGTCGCTCACGAAGCAGGGCCGCACGATGCCGCCCGCGCGCGTCGGCGCCGCTGCCTTCGGATGCAGGTGGCCCGCGATCTCGCCCTTCGCGCGCGTCGCCGGGACATGGCGAAAGACAAAGGGCCCCTCGGCGTGTTCCGCTGCCGCCATGCCCGGCAGGCCGGCGGGCGGCGAGGGATCGTGGTTGCCGGCGACCCAGACGGCCTCGATCCCGGCCAGCGCGTGCAGGACCGCCGCGCGATCCGCCGCCGCCAGACGCGACGGGCCGTCGTCGTCATGGAAGCTGTCCCCCAGGAACACGACGCGCCGCGGCCGATAGAGGCGGAGCAGCGGCACCAGGCGCGCCAGCGTCTCCCGCGTGTCCCAGGGCGGCAGCAGGCGGCCGCGGGCGGCGAAGGCGCTGCCCTTCTCGAGATGCAGGTCGGCCACGCACATCAGCCGCCGCGCCGGCCAGTGCAGCACGCCGGCCGGGTCCAGCATCAGCCTCTCGCCCGCGATGTGCAGGGGGGCCGCGGCCATCAGCCGGTCACCATGCGCGGCGCCGAGCGCCGCCATTTCGACCGCCGCTTCTCCCGTGCGACGGAGGTGCCGCGGACCGGCACGGCCTCGGTCACCTCGGCCAGCGTCTCGGCGAAATGCTCGGCGCCACCGGTCGCATCCGCCACCAGCGCGGCGGCCTCGGCCAGCAGCGCGTCCTCGGCGCCGCCGGCCACCCATTCTCGCCCTTCCTCGATCAGCGCGGGCACCGCCAGCGGCGAGACGCGGTCGAGCGCGCGGTGGCGGATGCGGCCCTTCACGCGGGCCAGCAGGGAAGCGATGCGCGCCACGTCCGTCAGCCCCTGCGCCGCTTCCGCCCGCGTCGCGCGCAGCAGGATGTGGTCGGGCTGGTGGCGGCGCAGCACGTCGTAGATCAGGTCGGAATTCATCGTCATCTGGCGGCCCGATTTCTCCTGGCCCGGGTGCTTCTTCTCGAGCAGCCCGGCCACGGTCGCGACGTTGCGGAAGGTCCGGCGCAGCATCGAGGATTCCGCCAGCCATTCCTCCATCTCGTCGCCCAGGATGTCCTCGGCAAAAAGGTCGTCCATCTCGGTCGGCGGAAAGGCGGACCAGACGGTCAGCACGTAGTCCGTCCCGACATAGCCGAGCGGGCCGAGCCCGCGCCGCTCCATCCGCTTCGTCACCAGCATTCCCAGCGTCTGGTGCGCGAGCCGCCCCTCGAAGGTGTAGGCCACCAGGAACCACTTGCCGCCGCGTGGGAAGGTCTCGACCAGCAGCCCGTCGCGCGGCGGCAGCTCGGATTTCAGGCGCTGCAGCCGCAGCCATTCGCGCACCGGCTCGGGCAGGTGCGTCCAGCGCCGCGGGTCGGACAGGATGGCGCGCACGCGGGCGGCGAGATACGTCGTCAGCGGCATGCGCGTGCCGGCATAGACGGGCACGCGCGGCTCGCCCTCCCCGCCGCGGGAGACGATGACGGCGGCGGGGTCGAGCCGCTCGTAGCGCAGCACCTGGCCGCCGAACAGGAAGCAGTCCCCGGGCTCCAGCGTCGAGACGAACCATTCCTCCACCTCGCCCACCACGCCGCCGCCACGGATGCGGACCTTGAGCATCGGCGTCTCGACGATGGTGCCGAGGTTCATGCGCAACTGCCGCGCCGCCGCCTGGCCGCGGATATGCAGCATCCCCTCGGCATCGCGGAACAGCCGGCGGAAGCGGTCATAGGCGGCGAGCGCATAGCCGCCATCCTCGACGAAGCCGACCACGTCGTCGAAGTCGCGGCGCGCGAGGGCGGCATAGGGGCCCGCGCGCGTGACCTCGGTATAGAGCGCATCCGGGTGGAACGGCGCGCTGCACGCCATGGCGAGCACGTGCTGCGCCAGCACGTCGAGCCCGCCGGGCCGCGGCGGCTCCCCGTCCAGTTCCCCGGCCGCGGCGGCCTCCGTCGCGGCGACGCATTCCACCACCTCGAAGCGGTTGGCGGGCACGAGCACGGCGCGGGAGGGTTCGTCCATCCGGTGGTTGGCGCGGCCGACGCGTTGCAGAAGGCGCGAGACGCCCTTCGGCGCGCCGACCTGCACCACCTGGTCCACGTCGCCCCAGTCGATGCCGAGGTCGAGCGAGGCCGTCGCGACCACCGCGCGCAGCCGGCCCTCGGCCATCGCGGCCTCCACCTTGCGGCGCAACCCGATCTCGAGGCTGCCGTGGTGCATGCCGATCGGCAGCGCCGCCTCGTTCAGCCGCCATAGCGCGGCAAACACCAGTTCCGCCTGGGCGCGCGTGTTGACGAAGACGATCGTGACGCGCGCCGCCTCGATCCGCCGGTAGATCTCGGGCGCCGAGGCGAGGCCCATGTGCCCGCCCCAGGGCAGGCGCCCTTCGGGCAATTGCAGGTCGAACACCGGGGCGGCGCCGCCCTTCGTCTCGATCAGCCGGACGTCATCGGGCCGCGCGGTCGGCGACAGCCAGGCGCGCAGCGGCTCCGGATGCGCGACGGTCGCCGAGAGCCCGACGCGCCGCGCCCCGGGCGCCAGCGTCGCGAGCCGCGACATGCAGAGCGCCAGCTGGTCGCCGCGCTTGGTGCCGGCCAGCGCATGCGCCTCGTCCACGATGATGGCACCGAGGCCGCCGAACAGCGCGGGCGCATCGGGCAGCGAGAGCAGCAGCGTCAGGCTCTCGGGCGTCGTCAGCAGCATCTGCGGCGGGCGTTCCCGCTGCCGGGCGCGGCGGTTCACCGGCGTGTCGCCGGTGCGGGTCTCGATGCGGATGGGCAGGGCCATCTGCTCGACCGGCAGGGTCAGGTTGCGCGCGATGTCGACCGCCAGCGCCTTGAGCGGCGAGATGTAGAGCGTGTGCAGCCCGTCCCGCGGGTTCGCCGCCAGATCCACGAGCGAGGGCAGGAACCCCGCCAGCGTCTTGCCGCCGCCGGTCGGCGCCAGCAGCAGCGCGTGCTCCCCGCGCTGCGCCGCCTGCAGCAGCGCCATCTGGTGCGGCCGCGGCGTCCAGCCGCGCGACGCGAACCAGCCGGCGAAAGGTTCTGGCAATGTTCTCATTCGGCGGGCAATATGGCGGCGGTTCCCGCTTCCGGGAAGCCGCCCAATATGCGCCCCGTGACATCCCCCCATCCCGAGACCTGGCTGAAGGTCACTCCGTCCGGCCTGTTCTGCGAACCGGGCGGCTTCTACATCGACCCGACGCGCGCGGTGGAGCGCGCCGTGGTCAGCCACGGCCATTCCGACCATGCCCGCCCCGGCCACGCCCATGTGCTGGCGACGCGCGAGACGCTCGCCATCATGACGCAGCGCATGGGGGAGGGCAGGGCCGGTGCGACCCAGCAGGCGCTGGCGCTCGGCGAGGTTCTCGACGTGAACGGCGTGCGGCTCTGGCTGCGCCCGGCGGGTCATGTGCTGGGCTCGGCGCAGGTCTGCCTCGAATGGCGGGGGTCCCGCGCCGTGGTCTCGGGCGACTACAAGCGCCGCCGCGACCCGACCGCGGCGGGCTTCGAGCCCGAGCCCTGCGACGTCTTCGTGACGGAAGCCACCTTCGCCCTGCCGGTGTTCCGCCACCCGCCGGCCGAGGCCGAGATCGCGCGGCTGCTGCGCTCCGTCGCGCTGTTCCCCGAACGGACGCACGTCGTCGGCTGCTATTCGCTCGGCAAGTGCCAGCGGCTGGTCGCGCTGCTGCGGGAAGCCCGGTGGGACCGCCCGATCCACCTGCACGGCGCGCATGTCGCGCTCTGCCGCGTCTATGAATCGCTTGGCGTGAAGCTTGGCGACCTCCGCGCCGCGACGGTCGCGAAGAAGGACGAATTGCGCGGCGCGATCGTGCTGGCGCCGCCCTCGGCGGTGGCGGACCGCTGGGCGCGTCGGCTGGCGGAACCGGTGGTGGCCGTCGCCTCGGGCTGGATGCGCGTGCGCCAGCGCGCGAAGCAGGGCGGCGTCGAATTGCCGCTGGTGATCTCGGACCACGCGGACTGGGACGAATTGCTCGCCACGGCCGACGACGTCCAGGCGCCCGAGGTCTGGGTGACGCATGGGCGGGAGGACGCGCTGATCCACGCGCTGGCGCAGCGCGGCATCCGCGGCCGCGCCCTGCATCTGGTCGGCCGCGGCGAGGAGGACGAGGACGCCGCGCCCGAGGCCGCCGCATGAGCCTGCCCGCCTTCGCCGAACTGCTCGAACGCCTGGTCTTCACGCCCGGGCGCAACGCGAAGCTGTCGCTGCTCGGGCGCTGGTTCGCGGACCAGCCGGACCCGGAGCGCGGAATCGGCCTCGCGGCGATGACCGATGAACTGGTCTTCGCCGTCGCCAAGCCGGGCGTGATCCGCGAATTGGGCGCGGCGCGGATCGATCCGGAATTGTGGCGGCTGTCCTACGACTATGTCGGCGACCTGGCGGAGACGCTGGCGCTGGTCTGGCAGCCGCGGGCGGGCCTGCGATCGCGCAGCGCCACAGGCGCGGAGCGTGAATCGCAGGCGATGGAGGAGGCCACCAACGCGCCGCCGCCGACCCTGGCCGAGGTGGTCGAGGCGCTCGAGACGACGCCCCGGGCCGGGATCCCGGCGCTGATCGCGGGCTGGCTCGACACGCTCGATGCCGGCGGGCGGCTCGCGCTGATCAAGCTGGTGACGGGCGGGCTTCGCGTCGGCGTCTCGGGCCGGCTCGCGCGCGTGGCGCTGGCCGAATGGTCCGGCCGGCCGGTCGAGGAGATCGAGGAAGTCTGGCACGGCGTCGCACCCCCCTATGCGCCGCTGTTCCGCTGGCTGGAAGGTGCGGCACCCCGTCCTGACCCACGCGACACGCCGGTGTTCCGCCCGCTGATGCTGGCCCATCCGCTGGAGGCGGCCGACCTCGCGGCGCTGCACGCGCCCGACTGGCGCGCGGAGTGGAAGTGGGACGGCATCCGCGTGCAGATCACGGCCGGGCCGGGCGGCCGGCGGCTGTGGTCGCGGGGCGGGGAGGACATCTCCGGCGCCTTCCCCGAGATCCTGGCCGCCATGGAGTTCCACGGCGTGCTGGACGGCGAATTGCTGGTGGTGCGCGACGGCGAGGTCGCGCCCTTCGCCGACCTGCAGCAGCGCCTGAACCGCAAAGGCGTGACCGCGCGCATGCAGCGCGACTTCCCCGCCGCGGTGCGGCTCTATGACCTGCTGTTCGAGGGTGCCGAGGATCTGCGCGGGCTGCCCTTCGACGCCCGCCGGGCGCGGCTCGAAGCCTGGCATGCGCGCGCGGCGCCGGCGCGGATGGAGCTGTCCGCCCTGGTGCCCTTCGACAGCCTCGACGCGCTGTCCCGCATCCGGGACGGCGCCCGCGCCGCGTCGATCGAGGGGCTGATGCTGAAGCGCGCCGACGCGCCCTATGTCGCCGGGCGCGTGAAGGGCCTCTGGTGGAAGTGGAAGCGCGACCCGCTGACGGTCGACGCCGTGCTGATGTACGCGCAGCGCGGGCACGGCAAGCGCAGCAGCTTCTATTCCGACTACACCTTCGGCGTCTGGCGGGACGACGGGGAGCTGGTGCCGATCGGCAAGGCCTATTCCGGCTACACGGACGAGGAACTCGCCTGGCTCGACCGCTGGATCCGCAACAACACGGTGAACCGCTTCGGCCCGGTGCGGGAGGTGGAGCGCGGCATCGTCTTCGAGGTGGCCTTCGACGCGGCACAACTGAGCACGCGGCACAAATCCGGCGTGGCGCTGCGCTTCCCGCGCATCGCGCGCATCCGGCGCGACAAGCCGGTGGAGGAGGCGGACCGGCTGGAGGCGGTGATGGCGCTATTGGAGAAGCGCTCCGGTTGACGCATGCCATGGCGTGGTCCCCCATGACGGCGAAGGTTCCAGCCGGAGGATCCCGCCATGCGTGCCGCCCCGCTCGCCGCCGCCCTGGTCCTTGCCGCCGCCTCCGCCGGGGCGCAAAGCCTGGCCATCGGCCTCGCCACCGCGCCCACCGCGATCGACCCGCACTACCACGCGCATGCGCAGAACAGCGCCACCGCCACGCATGTCTTCGAGACGCTGCACGCGCCGGATCACCTCATGCAGCTCCAGCCGCGCCTGGCGCGGGAGGCGACGACCATCGATGGCCGCGTCTGGGAGATCCGCCTGCGCGAGGGCGTGCGCTGGCACGACGGGACGCCCTTCACGGCCGATGACGTCGCCTTCTCGCTGCACCGGGCCGGCAACGTGCCGAACAGCCCGGGCTCCTACGGCACCTACACGCGGGAGATCGGCACGGTCGAGGTGACGGGGCCGCATTCGCTCCGCATCACGGCGCGCGCGCCGGCGCCGCTCCTGATGTCGAACCTCTCCAACATCTTCATCGTCTCCCGCCGGCACGGCGAAGGCGCGGGCACCGAGGACTACAATTCCGGCAGGGCGATGGTCGGCACCGGCCCCTATCGCTTCGCGCGCTGGTCCCCCGGCACCGAGATCCACTTCACCCGCAACGACACCCATTGGGAAGCGCCGCAACCTTGGGAGCGCGTGGGCTTCCGCGTCGTCACCAACCCGCCCGCGCGCGTGGCCGCGCTGCTGTCGGGCGATGTGGACCTGATCGCCGACGTGCCGTCCTCCGACGTCGCGCGGCTCGCGGCGGACCGCCGCTTCCAGCTGTTCACCGTGTCGTCGAACCGGCTGGTCTTCCTGGGCTTCGACCGGACCGACGCCGCGCTCGCGACCGGGCTGATCCGCGCGGCCGAGGGCGCCCCCGCGCTCACCGCCAATCCACTGGGCGATGTAAGGGTGCGGCGCGCGCTGTCCATGGCGATCGACCGGCGCGCGATCGTCGAGCGCATCAACGAGGGCCAGGCCATCGCCACCGGGCAGTTCCTGCCCGAGGGCTTCTTCGGCCACTTCCCGGACATTCCCGTCGAGCCGCACGACCCGGACGGCGCGCGCCGCCTCCTGGCCGAGGCCGGCTACCCGAACGGCTTCCGGCTGACCCTCGCGACCTCGAACGACCGGATCGTCAACGCGGCGCGCCAGGTGCAGGCGATCGCGCAGATGTGGAGCCGGATCGGCGTGGCGACGGTGGTCGAGATGATGCCGCACGCGGTCTTCACGCCGCGGCGCAACCGCTACGAGCTGCCGGTCTTCCTCTCCTCCTGGGGCAACCAGACGGGGGAGCCGCTCTATACGCTCGTGCCGCAGCTCGGCACGCGCTCGCGGGAGACGGGGCTCGGCGCGGCGAACCGCATCCGGTATTCCAACGCGGAGCTCGACCGCCTGCTGGTCGCGGCGGGCGCGGAGCTGGACCGCGGGCGGCGGCTTGCCCTGCTGCGCCAGGCGACGGACCTCGCGCTGTCGGAGGCGGTGATGCAGCCGCTGCTGCTGCAGGTGAACAACTGGGGCGCGCGGCAGGGGCTCGCGATGGTGCCGCGCATCGACCAGTACACGCTGGCCATGAGCGTCCGCCCGGCGGATTGACCGCCCCCTGGCCGCGTGGTGCGCTCCCCCGCCTGAACCACGGGGGAACGAACCATGCCGATCGCACCCAACCTCGCGCGCCGCCGCCTCGAAGCGGGCGAACTCGCCCTCGGCTTCGGCGTGCACCACCTGCGCACGCCGGCGGTCGGCATGATCGCGGCTGCGTCGGGCTTCGACTGGCTGTTCGTCGACATGGAGCACGGCGCGATGAGCGTCGACGACGCCACGCGCATGTGCATGGCCGCGCTCAGCCAGGGCGTCACGCCCATCGTGCGCTGCTGCAAGGACGCGCTGTTCGAGGGCACGCGCTGCCTCGACAACGGCGCCATGGGCGTGGTCGTGCCGCACGTCGACACGCGGGATGAGGCGGAGGCCGTGGTGCGCGCCTTCCGCTACCCGCCGCTGGGCGAGCGGTCCTGGGGCGGGCCGCCGGCGCAGTACGGCTTCGTGGTGGCGGACACCGCCGCGGCGCAGGCGGAACTGAACCGCGAGGTCCTGATCACCGTGATGATCGAGACCCCGCGCGCGGTCGCGAACGCCGCCGCCATCGCCTCGGTGCCCGGGGTCGACTGCCTGATGATCGGTACCTCGGACCTCACGGCCTCGATGGGGATCGCGGGGCAGATCGGGCATCCCGACGTGCGCGATGCCTATGCCCAGGTCGCCCGCGCCTGCCAGGCGGAGGGCAAGCACATGGGCATGGGCGGCGTCTACGACGAGAAGGTGGCGCCGGACTACATCGCGCTCGGTGCCCGCTTCCTGCTGAGCGGCTCGGACCATTCCTTCCTGATGGCGGGCGGCGGCGGCCGGGCGAGGTTCCTGCGCGGGCTGCAGCGCTGAGGCGCCATCCGTCCGCCCGGATGGATGGCGTGCCGGGCCGCGCCCTGAAGCCCCGGCGGTGCATGCGGTCGCGCATCCTGCCGTCGCCCGGCGCCCGACCGGGCGGTGCCGTCGGCGCGGGCCGGGCTCGGCCGGGGCGGGACCTCCGGCCGGATGACCCCATCGGGTCGGAGGCCGCTCCTGGCGCCGTGCCGGCGGGTTGACGATTTTGCGAAGCGTTCGCAATTCATCTTGCGAGCGGTTCTCATTTGCAGTACCACCACCTCCGCCAACCAACGGGGTCATCCGATGCTGCGACGCCACCTCCTCGCCCTTCCCGCCGCCACGCTGCTGGCGCGGCCCGCCTTGGCGCAGGACCGCACGCTCAACCTCTATTCGTCCCGCCACTACGACACCGACCGCGCGCTGTACGATGGCTTCACGCGCGAGACCGGCCTGCGCATCCGCCTGATCGAGGGCGATGCCGACCAGTTGATCGCCCGCATCCAGTCCGAGGGCGCGAACACGCCGGCCGACGTGCTGATCACGGTGGATGGCGCGCGGCTCGCGCGCGCCGTCGCGGCCGGCATCCTGGCGCCGACGCGCAGCGACCTGCTCGCCGGCCGAATCCCGGACAGCCTGCGCGACCCCGAGGGCCAGTGGTACGGCGTCTCCCGCCGCGCCCGCGTCGTGATGTACGACAAGTCCCGCGGCCGGCCCGCCGTCGCGCGCTACGAGGATTTGGCGAAGCCCGAGTTCCGCGGCCAGATCCTGGTCCGCACCTCGGCCCATCCCTACAACACCTCGCTCATGGCGAGCGTCATGGTCGCCAATGGCGAACAGGCGGCCGAGGCCTGGGCGCGCGGCATCGCGCAGAACCTGGCCCGCCCGCCGCAGGGCGGCGACACGCCGCAGTTCCAGGCGGTGGCCGCCGGCGTCGGCAGCCTTGCCATCGCGAACACCTACTACCTGGCGCGCTTCGGTGCCTCCGACCGCGCCGCCGACAAGGCGCTGTACGAGAAGATCGGCGTGATCTTCCCGAACCAGGCCGAGGGCGACCGCGGCACGCATGTGAACGTCTCCGGCGCCGGCGTGGTGCGTTCATCCTCGAACAAGGAGATGGCGCTGAAGTTCATCGAGTACCTGTCCGGCCCCCGCGCGCAGGAGATGTTCGCCAACGGCAACTTCGAATACCCGGTGGTGGCCGACGTGCAGCCGCACCCGGCGCTCGCCGCCTTCGGCACCTTCCGTGCGGATGCGCTGAACGCGCAGCGCTATGGCGCGATGGCGCCGCAGGCGCTGCAGGTCATGCAGCGCGCGGGCTGGCGCTGACCCCGCGCCCGGCGCCATCCTGCGCGGGATGGCGCCGGAAGATGTCCTCTGCGACTGCAACAGGCTGACGCACGCGGTGGTCGCTGCGGCGATCGCGACCGGCGCGCGCAGGCCGGGCGAGGTCTATGCCGCCTGCGGCTGCGCGGCGCAGTGCGGCCGCTGCCTCGACATCATCCGGGCGATGCTGGCGGCGGCGCGCTGAGCGCCGCCGCCATGGCGGCGAAGCGGTCCGGGTCCGCCATCACGCGCGGCACCTTGTGCTGCCCGCCCATCTTGCCCTCGGCGCGCATCCAGCCCGCGAAGGCTCCGGGCGGCAGCAGCACGACCGCGGGCGGGCCGAGCTGACCGCCATCCCGGTGCGCGGCGTAGTCGTCGTTCTCGGCGCGCAGCGCGGCATCGAGCGCCGCGGCCAGCCGCCCCGCGACATCGGGCGGCGCGGCGTCCGCCGCCTCCACGCACCACCGGTGCCGCCCGGCATGGCCGTCGAATTCCGGCCCGACCGCGTATTCCGCGACCGCGATCCCGGCCTCCCGCGCCGCGGCCAGCAGCGCCGCCTCGATCTCCGCGCCATCGAGATGCTCGCCGAAGGCCGAGAGCGTCCAGGAGGTCCGCCCCGTCACCAGCAGCCGCGGTGGCGCGCGCTCCAGGAACCGCACCGTGTCCCCCAGCACGTAGCCGAAAAGCCCGGCGCAGGAGGACACGACGACGGCATACTCGACGCCCGGCTCGACCGTGGCCGCCCAGTGGCGCGTCGGCGCCGCCGCAGCCAACTCCTCGACCGGGACGAACTCGAAGAAGCAGCCGCGGTCGAGGACGAGGCGCAGCCCTTCCCCGTCGCCGCGGTCGGCGATGGCGACGAAGCCCTCGCTCGCGGGATAGACCTCCCGCGTTGCGCAGCCCGGCGGCAGGTAGGGGGCCAGGCGGTCGCGATAGGGTGCCCAGGCGACGCCGCCATGGATCAGCAGTTCGAGCGCTGGGAGCGGCGGCGTGCCGTGCAGCGCGGCCAGCCGCTCGAACAGCACCAGCAGCCAGGAGGGCGTGCCCGACAACGCGCGGATCGCGCCGACCGGCGCCTCGCGTGACAGCCGGTCGAGCTTCGCGTCCCAGGCCGCCATCAGCGCGATCTCCTCGGGCGGCCAGGACCAGCGGCGGAGGAATCCCGGCACCTCGTGCGCCGCGATGCCCGACAGGTCGCCGGCGCGCACACCCGGCGCCACCTCCTCCAGCGCCGTCGAGCCGCCCAACATGAAGGACAGCCCTGCGAAGGGGCGCGCGCGCGGATGCGCGGCGAGGTGCCAGGCCAGCACGTCGAGGGCGGCGCCACGATTGGCGCGCACCATCTCCCGCGTCACCGGGATGTGCTTGGTGCGCCCCGAGGTGGTGCCCGAGGACAGCGCGAGGTAGGGCGTACGCCCGGGCCACAACACGTCGTCCAGTACCGGCAGCGCGTCCCGCAGGTAGGCGTCGTGCAGCGCCTCGTAGCCGCGCAGCGGCACTGCGCGCTGGAAGTCGGCGACGCTGCGGATCGCCGCGAAGCCGTGGTCGCGCCCGAAGCGCGTGCCGGCCGCGCGGCGCACGAGTCCGAGCAGCAGCGCCGCCTGCGTCGCGGCCGGCTCCATGGCGCGCAACTGCCTGACGCGACGCGCCGCGACCAGCCTGAGGCAGGGCGTCGCGTCGAAGGGCGGCGTCATGGCGGGTCGAGCCGCGTCACGCGCGGGAATTCCGCCGCGACCGTCGCCGGCGTCAGCGGGATGCGGATGGACCGGCGTTCCAGCCAGAGCGGCACCTGGTCCGCGAAGGCGGCCGAGCCGAGCCAGCCATCCTGCCCGCCCCAGAGGGTGAACCAGTTGGCGTCCGGGTCCGCCATGTCGCTGACATGCCGCGCCATCGAGCCGAAGGCGGCGTTGTGGCGCTGCGTCACCAGGCCGTGGCTGGTCTTCATCGGCGTCTCGCGCGAACCGCCGACGGGGTGCCCGTCATAGGCGAAGGCGCCGCCCACCACCGGCAGGTTCACGAGCCAGTGGGAGACGCGCAGGCGATGCATGTCCCCCCAGGTGCCGAGCGCGGCGAGATCCGCCGCCGCCTCGGAAGCCGCGTCGCGCAGCAGCGCCGTGCGCTGCGCGGGATCGAGCGCGTCGAGGTCGGGCAGCAGGAAGGCCGTGATGAAGTTCCACTGGCTTTCCGGCGCGCGGCGGCTGCCCGTGGCGTCCTGCCGCCCCGCCTCCGCGAGCCGCGGCACGAGCCGCGCGAGCAGCACCTCGAAGGCCACGGGCGCGCGGCTATCGGCGCGGTAGTCGCCATCCCAGCCGCGCAGCGCGGCGGCGATGGGCGCGGCCTCGGCAACGTCGTCCAGTCGCGCCAGCAACGCCGCCGCCAGCCGCCCCGCGCGGGGGGACCGTGTGTCGGTCTGGATCGCCATGATGTCGGCCGGCGTCGCGCGCGGCAGCGCGACCAGCATCTCGCGCAGCCGCTCGACGCGGTCGCTGTCCGAGAAGAAGAAGCCCATCGGCGGCGGCGCCCGGCCACCGAGCGGCTCCGGCCGGTTGTTCGCGCTGGCGAGGAAGCCCTCCCGCGGGTTCACGACGAAGGGCAGGTCCGGCGTGCGCAGCAGGCGCCCCCAGGGCGCGGTTGCGGCCGGGTCGCGCGCATCGAGCACGGGGTCTTCCGGCGCGGCGCCGGCGCGGGACGGGATGGTGGTCGCGTAGAACTGCCCGATGCTGCCGTCGCGCGCGGCCCACAGCATGTTCTGCGCCGAGACGCCGAAGCGGTCGAAGGCGGCGCGGAAGTCACGCCCGTTGCGCGCGCGCGCCGCGGCCAGCAGCGCGGTGATCTCGTCGGTCGGCTCGTGCCCGACCCAGCGCAGCGCGATCACGTCACCCTCCCGGCGCGGCACCACCTCGGCATCGGTCAGCACCGGGCCGTGCGGCGTGATGCGCACCTGGCGCGTCGTGGCGAACCAGAGGCGTTGCCCGATGCGCACGGTCTCGGTGCGGAAATCCTCCGGTGGCAGGGCCGAGACGTCGAACAGGTCGGACGACGCCGCGCGCATGTTGGTGCCGCCCCAGCCGATCTCGGCATTGCGGCCGACGCCGATGATGGGCAGCCCCGGCACCATCAGCCCGACCGCGTGGAAGGATGGGGATCGCATCCCCGCCGCCAGCCAGAGGTTGGGCAGGTTCAGCCCGAGATGCGGGTCCGAGCCGATCAGCGCGCCGCCGCTCGCCGAGCGCCGTCCTGCCACGGCTACGGTGTTCGACCCGGCGCGGGAGGTGCCGGCCAGGATCTCTCGGATCACGGCGAGGCGCCGGCCTGCGAGCGCCGCCTCGGGCGCCGAGGAGCCGGCCGCGACCGTGCGTTCCCACAGCCGTGCGAAGCCCGGCGTGCCGCGCGCGGGCAGCAGCGCGAAGTAGCGGAGCCAGTTCACGTCCGTTCCCGCAAGCCGTCCGATCGCGAGCAGGTCGTCCTCGGTGTAGGGTTCGGGCCTGAGGCCGAGCAGCGCGAATTCCGGCGGCGCCGCACCGGTCATGGTCGCGTGGTTGAGGCCGGCGACGAAGGCGGCCATCAGGCGCCTGGTCTCCTCTGGCCAGGCCGCGCGGATGGCGGGCGCGGCGCGGCCGAAGTCCAGGATGCGCAGCGCGTGGTCGATATCCGCCGCGAAGGGTCCCGCCGCCTCGGACAGCCGTCCGCGCGCGGCCAGCCGCAGCAGCGCGACCTGCGCACCCCGCAGGTGCCCGTGCACGAGGCCGAGCGCATAGAACAGGTCGCGATCAGTCGCCGCCTCCACCCACGGGACCATGTGGTCGTTCCAGCGGATGGTGACCGGCTGCTCGACCGCGGCGCCGGCGGCGGGCAGGGCGGCGATCCGCCGATCGACCGCGACCGGGCGCGGGTCGAGCGCCGCGCAGGCCGGCAGCAGCATCAGGAACGGGATCAGGACGCGCATCATGCCCGCCACCTTGGGCCGCGGCGGACGCGCGGCAAGGGTCAGGGGGCGAGCGCGCGCGCGGTCACGTCCTCCGCCACCAGCCCCGCGAAGCCGGGCGCATGGGTGATCGCGCCGGCCGAGAGCATGGCTGCCTCCAGCCGCGCCAGCGCCTCCGGCGGGAAGCGCGGGTCGGTCGTCCAGACGCCGAGCGCGCGGTAGCGGTCGACTGCGCGCGCGGCGGCCTCGCGGTCCAGGCCCTCGAAGAAGGGGGCGATGGTCGAGACGATCTCGGCTGCGCCCGCCTCAGCGAACCAGGCGAGCGTCGCGGCGAGCCCGCGCACCATCGCCTCGAAGGCCGGGCGCTTCGCCTCGATGACGTCGAGGCGGCCGTAGAAGGCGGTGTAGGAGGTCGCGCCGCGACTCGCCTGCGCGTACCAGGCATGGCCGGTGCCCGCGATCTCCATGGCGCTGACCAGCGGCTCGAAGAGCTGCGCGACATCGAGCGTGCCGGCGGCGACGGCGGCGGCATTCTCGGCCATGCTCCGGTCGGTCACGCGCGCGACGGCGTCGGGGTCGATGCCGGCGCGACGCAGGTCGTCCTGCAGCGTCCACCAGGGCGTCGGCACCTCGCTGACCGTGCCGAGCGTCAGGCGCGCGAGGTCCGCCAGCCGGAAATCCGGCCGCGGCGCGCGCCCGACCAGGAAGAACGGATCGCCCATCACCACCGCGCCGAACAGCCGCAGCGGGCAGGCATGGTCCTTGTCGTGCGCGAGCAGCAGGCGCATCGGCCCGCCCCAGGCGAGGTCCGCGATTCCCTCCAGCACGCTGTCCTTGGCGAGCGAGGGCACGGTGCCCGGTAGCAGCCGCACCTCGACGCCCTCGCTGGCATAGGCGCCCCGCGCCAGCGCCGCGTAGAAGGGCGCGTAGAACAGCGCGCGGAAGGGTTCCTGGAGCGTAACCTGGTGCATTGCGGATCCCCCGGGGCTGGCCAAGGCGACAGGGTGGCGTAACGTGGCCTCGCCGCCAACCGCCCCCGGGAGGGTTCCATCATGCTCCGACGCTCGCTCCTCGCTGCCGCACCCGCGCTGCTCGCCGTGCCCGCCCTCGCGCAGGACCGCTATCCGAGCCGGCCGATCCGCCTCGTCATCCCCGTCGGCGTGGGCGGCGTGACCGACATAACGGGTCGCATCATCGGCGAGGCGCTGAGCACGCAGCTCGGCCAGCCCGTGGTGCCGGAGAACGTGCCGGGCGCCGGCAGCACGATCGGCGCGGCCGCCTTCCATCGCGCGGCGGCGGACGGCTACACGCTGTTCATCGGCACGAACAACCACCCGGTGATGAAGGCGCTGCGGCCCGATTTCCCGCACGACCCGATCACCGACTTCGTGCCGGTCGCCCTGGTGGGGCGGCAGCCCTTCGTGCTGGCGGTGCACCCGTCCGTCCCGGCGCAGGATGTGGCGCAGCTCATGGCGTGGCTGCGCCAGCGCGGCGACGCGGCGAATTTCGGCTCGACCAACCCCGGCGCCACCAACCACATGGCGGGCGAGTTGCTGAAGCAGATGACGGGCGTGGACTACACGATCGTGCCCTACCGCACGGCGGCGCTCGCGGTGCAGGACCTGGTCGCGGGGCGGATGCAGCTGACCATCGACAGCCCGACCATGCTGGCGCCGCTGATCCAGGGCGGGCAGGTGAGGGGCCTCGCCGTCACCTCGCGCGAGCCGTCGCCGCTCGTGCCCGGGCTGCCGAGCATGGCGGGCGCCGGCATCGCGGGCTACGAGCTGACCGCCTGGCAGGTGCTGTTCGCGAAGCCCGGCACGCCGCCGGCGATCGTCTCGACGCTCGAGGCCGCGGCGATGCGCGCGCTGGCCGACCCCGCCGTGCGGGCGCGGCTGCGCGCGGCGAATGTGGACACCTGGCCCGACACCTCTGCGGCGGCAGCGGCCGCGCATGTGCGGGCCGAGGTCGAGCGCTGGGCGCCGATCGCCGACCGCGTCCGCCAGGCGGGCTGAGCGCCATGCGCGCGCATCGTCCGCTGATCATGGGCCGCCGCGGCGCGGTGGCGACCAACCACCCCGTCGCGACCGCCGCGGGGATGGAGGTGCTGAAGGCCGGCGGCTCGGCGGCCGATGCGGCGGTCGCAGTCTCGCTCACGCTCGGCGTGGTCGAGCCGCACATGTCGGGCCTCGGCGGCGACGGCTTCTACCACCATTGGTCGGCGAAGACGGGACGCGCCGAGACCTTCGCCGGCACGGGCCAGGCACCGGCGGCGGCCACCATCGCGCGCTACCGCGCCGAGGGCGGCATCCCGATCGACGGCCCGCTCTCGGTGCAGACGCCGGGCAAGCTCGCGGGGCTCGCCGCGCTGCACGCCGCGCATGGCGGCAGGCCCTGGGGCGCCCTTTTCGGCCCAGCCATCGAGGCGGCGCGCGACGGCTTCGCGGCGACGCACATGCTGCGCAAATTCGCCGCCGACAATGCGCGGCGGATCGGCGCCTGCCCCGCCAGCCGCGCGATCTTCCTGCCCGCTGACGGCGCGCCGCCGGCGCTCGGCGCCGTCGTGGCGCAGCCGGCGCTGGCGGCGACGCTGGAACGGCTTGCCGCCGGCGGCGCAGAGGAGTTCTTCGCCGGCGCGCTGGCGCGCGACCTCGCCGCCGATCTCGACGACGCGGGCGCGCTGGTCGCGGGGCCGGACCTCGCCGCCGTCGCGGCGCTGCGCGGCGAGCCCGTCGCCATTCCCTGGCGTGGCTTCGAGGTGCGCCAGACCCCCGCACCCTCCATGGGCTTCGCGCTGCTGCAGATGCTGGCCATCGTGGAGGGCCGGGACCTCGCCGCGATTGGCTGGGGCAGCGCGGAGCTCGTGCACCTGATGGTGGAGGCGAAGAAGCGCGCCTTCCTCGACCGCGAGGCCGAGGCCGGGCGCGAGGCGCCGGATTTCGCCGCGCTGTTCTCCGCGTCGCGCATCGCCGCCCATGCCGCCGCGATCGGGCCGCGCGCCGCGCGCCTTCCGGTCCGCGCCATGGCGGAGGCCGACACCACCTATTTCTGCGTCGTGGATGCCGAGGGCAACGCGGTCTCGGCCATCCAGTCGATCAACTCGGCCTTCGGCTCGGGCGTCACGGGCGCGCGCACGGGCATCCTGCTGAACAACCGGATGGCGTACTGGCATCTGGACGAGGGGCATCCGAACGCGCTCGCGCCCGGCCGGCGCGTGCGGCACACGATGAACGCGCCGATGGTGATGAAGGACGGCCGCCCCTGGATGGCCTTCGGCACGCCCGGCGCCGACAACCAGGTGCAGATCAACTTCCAGGTGCTGGTCGCCGCCGCGGTCTTCGGCATGGACCCGCAGCAGGCGGTCGAGGCGCCGCGCTGGACCTCCTCCCAGCCCGGGCAGGAGAGCAACTACCCGCATGGCGGCGGGGAGGTGCTGACGGTCGAGCGCGGCCTCGGCGAGACCACCATCGCCGGGCTGCGCGAACGCGGGCACGAAGTGAAGGTGGTGGGCGACCTCGAGGGGCCGTGCAGCGTCGCCGCGATCCGCGTGCTGGAGAACGGCGTGCGGATGGCGGGGTCCGACCCGCGGCGGGATGGGTGGGCGGCGGCGTACTGACGGGCAGCAAGGTCGGGGGAGGGGAACCTCCCCCGATCCCCCTCCCTTCTTTGTCACTTGGCGCCGATCCTTGGAGGTGTGGCGCCAGGTGACAACGAAGGTTCCGGGGGAAGAAGTTCCCTTCTCCCCCCGCCCTTCACGCACCCCGCGCGAGGATCCCCTCGACCACCGCCTGCACCTCGAAGGCCTCGCGCAGCGTCGCCAGGTGATGCGCCTCGCCGCGGGTCATGGCGGCGACGCCGTCCAGCTGCCGCTTCAGCACCATCGGGCGCATGCGTTCGTTCGGCAGCGCGTCCTGCGCGGCGGACCACACGCCGTCGGCGCCGCGGCGCTCGGCATAGGACCAGTCGCGCAGTCGGATCGCGCCGGCCGGGCCTTCCAGGATCCAGGTGTTGTGGTCGTCGGCCAGCGTGGTGCCGACGCCGCCCGAGATCGTGGCCGGCACGCCGCCGGCCGAGAGCCGCGCCGCGATGGCGGTCTCGGACCGCCCCGGCACGGCGAAGGTGGCGCGCGCGTCTTCCAGCGCGAGCGGGCCCAGTTGCCGGCGCGTCAGGAACAGGAAATGCGACAGCACCTCCCGCGTGAAGCCGCCCTGTTCCGGCCGGTCGAGCCATGATGCCGCGTCGCGCTGCCAGGACCTTGGCCAAGCGGCATAGGCGAGGGTGATGGCAAGCTCCCGCGGCGTGCCGACCGCGCCTTCCTCCCGCCACGCGGAAAGCTGCGCGACGGCCGGCGAGGACGCCATCGGGAAGTTCACTGCGCCCCGTGCGCCCGAGGCTTCGGCTGCCTCCACGAAGGCGCGCGCGGCGTCCACGTCGGTCGCCAGCGGCTTCTCCAGGAACGCCGCCTTGCCCGCGGCGAAGGCGGCCTTCGCATGCGCCAGGTGGAAGGCGGGCGGCGAGGCGACATAGAGGCAGTCGCACGCGGCGATGACGTCCTCGGCCGAGGGCAGCATCGCGACGCCCGGCACGGCGGCGGCGAGGCGCGACGCGGCCTCCGGCGCCGGGTCCCACACGCCCGCCAGGCGGACCTGGTCGTGCTGCGTGGCGAAGCGCGCGAGGCGCTCCCCCATGATCCCGAAGCCCACGATGCCGAGGTCGATGCGATCCGCCATGCGCTGATCCTCCCGCGTTGCGGGCGCCTGTATCGCCGCCTTGCGCGGCGCGGTCTATCCTCCGCGACCGTGACGGAGGGGGAACGCATGAACGACACGGTACTGCTGACGCGCGAGGGCCCGGTCGCGCGGCTGACGCTGAACCGCCCCGCGCGGCGCAACGCGATGAACGGCGCGATGGGGGAGGCGCTGGACGCCGCGCTCGACGAACTGGCCGTCGACCGGTCGCTGCGCGTGGTGGTGATGTCGGGCGCGGGCGGTCATTTCTGCGCCGGGCTCGACCTCACGGAGGTGGGGTCGCAGGCGGATGAGGCGGAGCGCCTTGCCGCGGCGCAGGATCGCAACCGCCGCGCGGGCGAACGCTTCGTCCGGCTGGCCGCGCTGCCGCAGGTGGTGGTGGCGGCGATCGAGGGTGCGGCGCATGCGGGCGGGCTCGGCTGGGTCTGCGCGGCGGACATCGCCATCGCGTCGTCGGATGCGCGCTTCTGCGCGCCCGAGGTGCGGCGCGGCCTTGTGCCGGCGCAGATCCTGCCCTGGCTGGTGCGCCGCATGGGCCGCAGCGCGGCGACGCGCATGGTGCTGCGCGCCGACGTGATCGACGCGGCGGAGGCGGGGCGGCTCGGCCTCGTGCAGCAGGTGGTGGCGGATCGCGCCGCGCTGGATGCGGCGGTCGGCGCCGTCGTCGCCGACATCGCCGAGGGCGCGCCGCTGGCGCTCGCCGAGACCAAGGCGCTG
Source organism: Roseomonas sp. HF4 (assembly GCF_005222755.1). Lineage (GTDB taxonomy): Bacteria > Pseudomonadota > Alphaproteobacteria > Acetobacterales > Acetobacteraceae > Neoroseomonas. The sequence continues at coordinate 361,885 of NZ_STGD01000001.1, read as the reverse complement.
ATCGCGGCGCTCGGCCCGCTTTCGCCCGTGGGCTATGCCGAGGCCGGCGCCCAGGCCTTCGCGCGCTGCGCGGCCGGCGAGGAAGCGCGGGAGGGCATCGCCGCCTTCCGCGAGAAGCGCAAGCCGCGCTGGGCCGGCTGACCGCGCGGCAGGCAGCCTGCCGGCAAGCGCGGCAGTTCGCGCGCCGCGCGGCCGGATCTGCGCCGGCCGGGGGCTTGCGCCCCCCTCCGGACGGGGTTCTGATGCCCCGGCGTCAGAACAAGGGAGAATGCGTGATGGGCTTCCGTCAGCTTCGCGCGGCTGTCCTCGCCGCCGCCGTCGCGGCCCTGCCGATGGCAACCGTGCCGGTCCCCGCCGCCGCGCAGCAGCGCCCGCTGGTCTGGGGCGACACGCTGCCCGCGACGCTCGACCCGCATGCGATCTTCGACGTGCCGAGCCAGTTCGTGCTGCTCAACGTCTACGACGGGCTGTACCGCTACCAGGGCAACCCGCCGAACCTCGTGCCCTGGCTGGCCGAGGGGCACACCACGAGCGCCGACGGCCTGACCTGGGAATTCACGCTCCGGCAGGGGATCAAGTTCCACGACGGCAGCGACATGACGGCCGAGGACGTCGTCTATTCCTTCCGCCGGCTGCTCGCGATGAACCGCGCGCCGGCCGCCGCCTTCCGCCCCGTGCTGCCGCCGGAGAACGTGACGGCCACCGGGCCGCGCACGGTGCGCTTCGTGCTGACCTCGCCCTATGCGCCGTTCCTCGCGGCCATCCCGCTGGTCGCGATCGTGAACCAGCGCGCCATCCAGCCCCATGTGGTCAATGACGACTGGGGCGCGGCATGGCTCGCGAACAACAGCGCGGGATCGGGCGCCTACCGCGTCGATCCGGCGAACTACCAGACGCGCGTCTCGATGGACATGGCGCGCTTCCCCGGCCACTTCATGGGCTGGTCGCACAACCAGGCGCCGGTCGAGCAGGTGCGCGCCCGCCCGGTGCTCGAGACCTCGACCCGCGTGCTGGCGCTGCTGCGCGGCGAGATCGACGCGACCGACAGCTACCTGCCGACCGACCAGGTGGAGCGCGTCGACCGCAACGCCCGCACGCGCGTCGCGCGCGACGAGAGCATGCGCGTCTTCATCATCCGCATGAACAACCGCAAGCCCCCCTTCGACAACCGCGACGCGCGGCTCTGCTTCGCGCATGCCTTCAACTACCAGGGCTTCAACGAGGTGATCCTGCGCGGCCTGGTCGTGCGCAACGGCGGGCCCAACCCGAACAACCTCTGGGGCAATCCGCCGGACCTGGCGCCCTACGCCTTCAACCTCGAGACCGCGCGCCAGCATTGCGACCGGGCGCGGGCCGCCGGCGCGCCGATCGGCCGCGAGATCGAGATCCACATCCAGTCGGAGCTCGAGCAGACGACGCAGGCGGCGCAGATGTTCCAGGCGGACCTGCGCCGCATCGGCATCAACCTTCGCATCGTGCCGAACACCTGGGCGAACATCACCTCGGCCACGCGCGCGGCCGACACGACGCCCGACATGTGGATCCACTGGGTCTCGACCTATTTCGTCGATCCCGAGAACTGGGTCGGCCAGATGTACGACAGCCAGTTCCATGGCACCTGGAAGGCGAGCGCCTGGTACACGAACCCCGAGGTCGACACGCTGCTCCGCCGCGCCCGCGCCAGCCTCGACCGCGCCGAACGGGAGCGCCTCTATCAGGACGCGACGCGCCGGATCGTGGCCGACAGCCCGGACATCTGGGTCTACAACACGCTGAACTTGCGCGGCCTGACGCGGCGCGTGCAGGGCTACAGCTTCTCCCCTGTCGGTTCGGGCGGCGAGATCCGGCTGATGTCGCTGGCGAACTGAGCGCGCCGGGTGGCGCGCTACATCCTGCGCCGGCTGCTGCTCGCGCTGCCGGCGCTGTTCGGTCTGGTCATCCTGACCTTCGTGTTGTCCCGCGTCATTCCCGGCGACCCGGCGGCGACGCTCGCCGGGGATGGCGCGACGCCGGCGCTGATCGCCGAGATCCGCGCGCAATACGGCCTCGACCGGCCGATCCTGGAACAGGCCTGGATCCATCTGCGCCAGGTGCTGACCGGTGATTTCGGGCGCAGCATCTTCTCCGGCCGGCCGGTCTCGGAGGAGATCGCGCAGCGCCTGCCGGCAACCCTCGAGCTGACCTTCGCGGCGCTGTTCCTCGCGACCGTGCTCGGCGTGCCGCTCGGCCTGGTGGCGGCGCTGAACCACAACGGGCCCATCGACCACCTGGTGCGGCTGCTGTCGGTGGGCGGGCTGGCCGTCGCGTCCTTCTGGCTCGCGATCATGCTGCAACTGGTCTTCTCGATGGACCTCGACGTGCTGCCGCTGCGCGGGCGCGTCGATGTCGCGCTGGGGCCGCCGCCGCGTGTCACGGGGTTCCTGCTGATCGACACCCTGGTGGCCGGCCGGCCGGACATGTTCGTCGACGCGCTGCGGCACCTGGCGCTGCCCGCCGTCACGCTCGCGCTGCCGGGGCTTGCCACCATCGCGCGCTTCACGCGGTCCGGCGTGCTGGAGACGCTGCAGAAGGACTTCGTGCTCTACGCGCGGGCCGCCGGCTACGGGCGCGTGCGGCTGGCCGCGATCTACGTGCTGCGCAACGCCGTGACGCTGGTCGTCACGCAGGTCGGGCTGCTGTTCGGCGCGCTGATCTCGGGCGCCGTGGCGGTCGAGGCGATCTTCGACTGGCCGGGCCTCGGCACCTATGCGGTGCAGGCGATCCTGTCGGCCGACTACAAGGCGCTGCTTGCCGTCACGCTGGTCGTCGGCGTGGTCTATGCGGTGGTGAACGTCGCGGTGGACGTGGCGCAGGCGCTGATCGACCCGCGCGTGGCGGAGGAGGCGAAGTGACGGCGCTCCGCCTGCTGGCGCGCGACCCCGTCGCGTTTCTCGGCCTCCTGATCGTGCTGTTCGCCGTGATCGTGGCCGCCTTCGCGCCCTGGATCGCGCCCTATCCGGACGACGCCTTCGAGAGCCACATCATGCAGCGCCTGCGCGCGCCCTCGGCCGAGTTCCCGTTCGGCACGGACAATCTCGGGCGCGACATCCTCTCCCGCGTCATCCTCGGCACGCGCAACGCGCTGGCGGTCGCGGTCACGGTCGTGCTCGCCGCCATGGCGATCGGCGTGCCGATCGGCCTCGCGGCCGGCTGGCGCGAAGGCTGGCTGTCGGAATCGCTGATGCGCGTGACCGACGTGTTCCTGGCCGTGCCGCAGCTGATCCTGGCGCTCGCGCTGGGCCAGTTGCTGGCGCCCGGCATCACGGCCGCGATGGTGGCGCTGGCGCTGACCTACTGGCCCTTCTTCGCGCGCACCGTCTTCGCCGAGACGCGGCGCCTGCGATCATCCCTGTTCGTGGATGCGCTGGCGGGCATCGGCGCGAGCCCCGCGCGCATCCTGTTCCTGCACGTGCTGCCGAACGCGGCGCCGGCGGTGCTGGTGCGCGCCACCATCGGCATGGGCTTCACCATCCTGACGGCGGCGATCCTGGGCTTCCTCGGCGTCGGCGCCGCGCCGCCCTCGCCCGACTGGGGGCTCGCGGTCGCCGAGGCGCGGCAGCATCTGCCGGAGGCCTGGTGGTTCCCGACCTTCCCGGGGCTTGCGATCCTGCTGCTGGTGCTGGGCTTCAACCTGCTCGGCGATGGCCTGCGCGACGCGGCCGACCCGCGGCTCCGGCGGTCCCGTCGATGAGCGTGCCGGTGCTGGAGGTGCGCGGCCTCGGCGTGCGGCTGCGCACGGAGGCCGGGCTCGCCGACATTCTCGACGATGTCGCGCTGACGGTGCCGCGCGGCGGCACGGTCGGCGTGGTGGGCGAAAGCGGCTGCGGCAAGTCCACGCTGCTGCGCGCCATCCTCGGCATCCTGCCGCGCGGCGCCGAACCGCCCCGCGGCGCCATCCTGTTCGAAGGTCGTGACATCCTCGCCGACGGTGCCGCCTCCGCCCGCGGGCGGATCGGCTTCGTGCCGCAGGATCCCTACCTGTCGCTGAACCCCGTGTTCCGCGCGGGGGACCAGATCCTCGAGATCATGCGCCGCCATGCGAAGGGCCCGCGCGCCGGGCATCGGGCGCGGATCCTCGACCTGTTCCGCGCCGTGCAGCTGCCGGACCCCGAGGCCGCGCTGCGGAAATATCCGCACCAGTTCTCGGGCGGGCAGCGGCAGAGGCTGCTGATCGCGGCAGCGCTCGCCTGCGAGCCTTCGCTGGTCGTCGCGGACGAACCGACGACGGCGCTGGACGTCACGACGCAGCGCGAGATCTTGGCGCTGCTGCGCGGCTTGGTCGCCGAGCGCGGGCTCTCGCTGCTGTTCGTCACGCATGATTTCGGCGTGCTGGCCAATGTGTGCGAGGAGGTGGCGGTGCTCTACGCCGGCCGCGTCATCGAGGCCGGGCCGACGCGGGAGGTGCTGGACGCGCCGCGCCACCCCTACACGCGCATGCTGCTCGCCTGCCATCCGGACCGGGCGACGGACCTGCTCGGCATCCCGGGCACGGTGCCGGCGGCGACGGCGCAGCCCTCCGGCTGCCGCTTCCATCCGCGCTGCCCGATCATCCGGTCCGGCTGCCCGGTCGAGCCGCCCGCGCTCGTGACGCTGCCGGACGGCCATCGCGTCGCCTGCCCCTGGCACGCCGATCCGTTGCCGGAGGTGGCGGATGGCTGAGATCCTCGGTTGCTCGGCCCTGCGCGTCGAGCTCGGCGCGCGGCGGGGCCTGCTGCGCCACCGCGCCGGCGTGCGCGCGGTGGATGGTGTCGACCTTTCCATCGCCGAGGGCGAGACCTTCGGCATCGTGGGCGAGAGCGGCTGCGGCAAGACCACGCTCGCGCGCGCGCTGCTCGGCCTGCAGCGCGAGAGCGCCGGCGAGATCAGGCTCGAAGGCCGCCGTGTCTCCGGCCTCGACCCGCGCGCGGCGCGCCGGGTGCGGGAGGCGGTGCAGTATGTCCACCAGGACCCCGGCGCGGCGCTCGACCCCTGGTGGCGCGTGGGTGCGACGCTCGCCGAGGGGCTTGCCATCCATGGCGTGACGGCGCGCGCGGAACAGCAGGCGCGCATCGCCGAGACGCTTGCCGCCGTCGGCCTCGATCCCGCGCTCGCGGACCGCTACCCGCATGAATTGTCGGGCGGGCAGCAGCGGCGCATCGGGCTCGCGCGCATCCTGCTTCTGCGGCCCAAGGTCGTGATCCTGGACGAGCCGACGGCGGGGCTCGACCTGTCCGTGCAGGCCGCGGTGCTGCGGCTGCTGCGCGACCTGCGCGCCCGCTTCGGCCTGACCTACGTGTTCATCTCGCACGACCTGTCCGTGGTACGGCGGGTCTGCGACCGTGTCGCCGTGATGTACCTCGGGCAGGTGGTGGAGGAGGGCACGGCCGCCGCGCTGTTCGCCGCGCCGCGCCATCCCTACACGCGTGCGCTGCTGGCCGCCGCGCCGCACCTGGACGGGCGGGAGAGCGGGCCGTCGCTGCCCGGTGACCCGCCGAGCCTGGCCGCGGTTCCGCCCGGCTGCCGTTTCCATCCGCGCTGCGCCGAGGCCCGCGAACCCTGCGCGCATACCGTGCCGGTGCGCGAGGCCGCCGGCCCGGACCATGCGGTGGCCTGCCTGCGCTGGCGAGAGGTGGCGTGATGACCGACGTGCCGTTCACCCCCTCCCGCGGTGCCCCGCCCATGACGACCTGCGACCCCGTCACCCTCGAGATCATCCGCGGCGCCGCGCGCGCCGCGCAGGCCGAGATGGAGGCGCTGCTCGAACGCACCGCCATGTCCGCCTTCATCCGTGAGAAGAAGGATTTCTACACCGCGCTGTTCGACGCCGAGGGCGCCATGGCGGTCGGCAGCGACCTGCCGATCTTCGGCGACATCGTGGCCCCCGTCGCCGCGCACTACCCGATCGACGGGATGCGGGAGGGCGACCTCTACTGGTACAATGACTGCTACGGCAGCCGCGGCGCGGTCTCGCATTCCAACGACCAGGTTTTCCTGGCACCCGCCTTCCACGAGGGGCGGCGCGTCGGCTTCGTGATGGGCTGGGCGCATTTCTCCGACATCGGGGGGCTGCGTCCCGGCTCGATCAGCCCGGACGCCACCGACCATTTCCAGGAAGGCATCATCGTGCCCCCGGTCCGCCTGATGCGGGGCGGCGAGACGAACGAGGACCTGCTGCGGACCTTCTGGCGCAATTCCCGCTTCCCGACGCAGTCGCAGGGCGACACGCGCGCGCTGATGGCGGCCGTGCGGCTCGGCGAGAAGCGGCTGGCCGAGATGGCGGGGCGCTTCGGCCCCGGCGTGCTGGCCGATGCCTTCCGGCAATTGCTCGCGCGCACCGAGGCGACGGTGCGCGCGCAGCTCAAGGCGATCTTTCCGGTCGGCACGACGCGCTTCGCCGATGCCATCGACACGGACGGGCACGGGAACGGGCCCTTCACGCTGCGCCTGGCGCTGACGCGCACGCCGGACGACCGCTTCGTCTTCGACGCGACGGAAACCGACGACCAGGCGCCCGGCCCCGTGAACCTGCTGATGCACCCGGACGTGCCGGGGATGGCGCTCGGCCTCTATGTGCTGCAGGGGCAGGCGGGGCAGGTGCTGAACGCGGGCGCGCCGCACGCGATCGACGAGGTGCGGCTGCGCGAGGGCTCGCTGCTGGCGCCGCGCCCGCCCGCGCCGCTCGGCCTGCGCGGGCTGACCATGATGCGGCTGCTGGCTGCGCTGCATGGCCTCGTGGCCGTGGCGCGCGGCGGCCAGGCGCCGGCGGCGCATTCCGCCTATGTGGTCATCGCGCTGCGCGGCACGGCGGAGGGCAAGCGCTTCCTGCTGAGCGACGGCATCGGCGTCGGCTATGGCGCCCGCCCCTTCGCCGACGGCACCGACGCCGTCTATTTCGTCGCGCAGGAGAACTACCCGGCGGAGTTCATGGAACTCTCCTATCCCGTGCGGCTGCGCGAATATGGGCTGAACCTCGATTCCGGCGGCGCCGGGCGCTACCGCGGCGGCTGCGGCGTGGTGCGCGAATTCGAGGTGATGGCCGAGGAGGCGATGCTCGCCGTGCGCATCGACAGCGTGCTGAACCCGCCCTGGGGCGTGGCCGGCGGGATGAATGGCGGATCGGGCCGCGCCGTGGTGAACCCCGGCACGGATCGCGAGCGCCTGCTGGCGCCGCTGTCGGACGGCACGATGCTCCGGCGCGGGGATGTCTTCCGCATCGAGACCGGCGGCGGCGGCGGCTGGGGCCATCCGCACGACCGTCCGCAGGCGCAGGTGCTGGAGGATGTGCGGGGCGGCTTCGTCTCCGTGGCGCGCGCCGAGCGCGACTATGGCGTCGTCATCCGCGACGGCGCGGTGGACGCGGCGGCGACGGCGGCGCTGCGCGCCACGCGCCCGGCGGCCGGGCCGTTCCACCGGAAGGGATACCGCGATGCCGTCGCGTGACCTGATCGTCGCGGTCGATATCGGCGGCACCTTCACCGACGTGACGCTGCAGGACGCCGCGACGGGCGAGGCCTGGACGGCGAAGACGCCGTCGACGCCGCGCGACCCGTCGGAGGCCTTCGTGACCGGCGTGCGGATCGCGCTGGAGGCCGCGGGACGGCAGGCGCAGGAGACCGGCCGCGTGCTGCACGGCACGACCGTCGCGACAAACCTGATCCTGGAAGGCCGCACCGCGCCGACCGCGCTGCTGACCACCGCTGGCTTCCGCCATGTGCTCGAGATCGGCCGCGCCGACCTGCCTCGGCGCGACAACCTCTGGGCCTGGATCAAGCCAAAGCGTCCCGTGCCGCCATCCCTGGTGTTCGAGGCCTGTGGGCGGATCGCCGCGGACGGCGCCGAACTCGCGCCGCTGGACGAGGATGCCGTGCGCACCGCCGCACGCGCGGCCAGGGCGGCGGGCGTCGCCGCCATCGCCGTCTGCTTCCTGCATGCCTTCGCCAACCCGGCCCATGAGCGCCGCGCCGTGGCGATCCTGGCGGAGGAGGTGCCGGGCCTCGCGATCACCTGCTCCGTCGATGTCTTCCCGGTGGTGCGTGAATACGAGCGCAGCATGGCGACCGTGCTGAACGCCGCGGTGATGCCCGCGGTCTCGACCTATATCGCGCGGCTCGAGGCGCGGCTCGCCGAGGCCGGCATCGCCGCGCCGCTCCTGCTGATGAAGTCGAACGGCGGCGTGGCGGGGGCGGAGGCGATCCGCCGCGCGCCGGCGCAGACCGCCTTGTCGGGTCCCGCCGCGGGCGTGGTCGGCGCGCGCGCGGTGGCCGCGGCGGCGGGGATCGGGAACCTCATCACCGTCGATATCGGCGGCACCAGCGCCGACATCTGCCTGATCGCCAAGGGCGAGGTCGGTCTGACGCAGACCGGCCGCGTCGGCCCCTGGCCGCTGCCGCTGCCGATGGTGGACATGGTGACGATCGGCGCGGGCGGCGGCTCGCTCGCGCGCATCGGCACGGATGGCGCGCTGACGGTCGGCCCGCAGAGCGCCGGCGCCGAGCCCGGCCCCGCCTGCTACGGGCGCGGCGGCACCGAGGCGACGGTGACGGACGCGCATGTGGTGCTCGGCCACCTGCCGCTCTCGCTGCTCGGCGGCCGCATGGCGCTCGACGCCGAACGCGCGCGGGCGGCGGTCGCGCGCGTCGCGGCGCCGCTCGGCCTCGCACCGGATGCGGCGGCGCGCGGCATCCTCGCCATCGCGGACAACAACATGGTGGGCGCGATCCGCGTCGTCTCGGTCGAGCGCGGGCACGACCCGCGCGACTTCTGGCTGGTGCCCTTCGGCGGCGCGGGGCCGCTGCATGGCTGCGCGCTGGCGGAGCTGCTCGGCATCACGCGCGTGCTGGTGCCGCCGGCGCCGGGCGTGCTCTGTGCGCAGGGGCTGCTGGCGGCCGACCTCAAGGCGGAATTCACGCGCAGCATCGCGACCGCGCTGGACGGTGCCGACACGGCGCACATCGAGGCGGCCTTCGGCGCGCTGGAGGCCGAGGCCGCCGCCTGGTTCGACCTCGAGCAGGTCGCCGCGGCCGACCGCCGCACGCGCCGCGTCGCGCTGATGCGCTACGAGGAACAGGGGCATGAGCTCGCCATCCCCTGGCAGGACCCGGCGGCGCTGGGCGCGGCCTTCGGCGCCGCGCATCGCGGCCTCTACGGCTTCGACCTGCCGGAGGTGCCGGTCGAGATCGTGACGCTGCGCGTCGAGGCCGCCGGCCTGCTGCCCGCCCCGGCGCCGAGCCCGCCCGCGGGCGGCGACGCGGCGGGCGCCGAGACGGGGCGGCAGATCATCCTGCTGGCCGGCGGGCCGGTGGAGGCGCCGGTGCTGGACCGCGCGCGGCTGGGCCCCGGAGCGCGCTTCGCGGGCCCGGCCATTGTCACGCAGCTCGACGCCACGACGCTGCTGGGCGCCGGATGGACGGCCGAGATGCATGCATCCGGCGCGCTGCTGCTGACGCGCGGCTGACCTTGCCTTGCGGCGTGGCGCGGCCGACCATCCGCGCAAGGACGCAGGAGGGAACGCGGATGGATCAACGGCAGGTCGGCTTCATCGGTCTCGGCATGATGGGGCTGCCGATGGCGCGCAGCCTGGTCGCGCGCGGCTTCCGGGTGCTCGGCTGCGATACCTCGGATGCGGCGCGCGCCGCGCTGGCCGAGGGCGCGCCCCCCGGCGCGGTGGCCTTCGCGCCGGATCCCGCCGCCGTGGCGGCGGCGGCCGACATCGTCGTGCTGATGCTGCCCAACAGCCGCATCGTGGCGCAGGTCATGGACGGCGAGGGCGGGCTGCTCGCGGCGCTGCGGCCGGGGATGCTCGTGATCGACATGGGATCCTCCGAGCCTGGCGAGACGCGGCGCCTGGCCGAGGCGGCGGCCGCGCGCGGCGCGGCGCTGGTGGATGCGCCGGTCTCGGGCAGCGTGGCGAAGGCCAGGACAGGCACGCTCGCCATCATGGTGGGCGGCGACGACGCCGCCTTCACCAAGGCGGAGCCCGTGCTGCGCGGCATGGGGGAGGCGATCATCCGCACCGGCGCCGTCGGCAGCGCGCATGCGATGAAGGCGCTGAACAATTTCGTCTACGCCGCGGGGCTGCTCGCAACGGCCGAGGCGCTTCGGATGGGGGAGGCGCTGGGCCTAGACCTCGGCATCCTGACGGACGTGATGAACGCGTCCTCCGGCCGCAACATCGCGACCGAGACCAAGTCCCGGCAGGAGATCATCAGCGGTCGCTACGCGGGCGGGTTCCAGCTCGGGCTGATGCGGAAGGACCTCGATACGGCGGGCAGCATCGCGGCGCAGACGGGGTTCGATGCGGGGCTGCTGGCGCTGTGCCGGGACCGTTGGGCCGGGGCGGTCGCCGCGCTGGGCCCCACGGTGGACAACACGGAGATCCATCGGTTCATCGGCGCGAAGCGCTGACGGCGGTAGGGGCCTTGCACCTCCCGCACCCTCCCCACCAAAGGCCTTTGGAAACCGGTACCAGGTATTGGTTTGCAAAGGCCCTTCGGCCTTTGCCGGGGTGGTGCGGAGGGGCGGCGCCCCTCCGCGACGCGCCCTACTCGAACAGCGCCACGGCCCGGATCGGGCTCGCCGTGCCGCCGCGGATCTTCAGCGGGAACCCGATGAAGCGGAACCGCCCGCGCCCCACCAGCTGGTCGAGATTCGCGAGGCATTCCATGTGCGTGATGCCGCGTTCCGCGCAGGCCATGTGCGCCTGGAAATTGGGCTCGCCCTCCGGCGCGGGGCTGATCGCCTCGACGCCGAACATGCCGATGCCCTGGTCGGCCAGCCAATGGATGGCGGGCAGCGAAAGCCCTGGGAAATCGTGCAGGTAGCCGGGCTTGCCGAGCAGGCGTTCGTTCGTCGCCATCCACACCAGCACCGTGTCGCCCGGCTGGATGGCTTGGCCGGATTTCGCGACCGCGGCCTGCACCTCCTCGAGCGTCGCGGCGGTCTTGAGCGGGACATGCGAGAGGTCGATGCAGAAGGCGCTGGTGTAGAACTTCTCGAGCGGCACCTCGTCGATCGAGGCGGCACCGGGCCGCGGGTCGAAATGCACCGGCGCGTCCACATGCGTCCCCGCATGGTCCGAGAAGGCGATCGACATCGCCTTGCTGCTGAAGACCGTGTTGCCCGCGTGCTTCTTCTCGCTGTGGTCGTTCCAGACCGTCATCACCACCGGCGGGTGGCTCGGATGCGTCTGGGTGCGGTGGAAGATCTCGCGGCTGAGGTCGATGAATTCCATGGGCGTGTCCTCAGTTGGGCGCGTCGCAGAGATACTGCCGCAGGTGATAGGGCTGCGCGGCGAAGGCCGGGCAGAAGGACGCGACGACGGGCTCGAGCTTCTCGTAGAGGTCCTTGAACTCCGCGTTCAGCGCCTCGAGCCGCTCGCGCGCCGCTTCCGCCTCGACGGCCAGCTTCGCGAGGTCGAGCGTCAGCAGCCGCCGGTCGCGCACCACGAAGCGCCCGCCGATCATGACATGGCGTACGCCCGTGCCGTCCTCGGTGTGCACCACCTGGTTGACCGACCAGTTGTGCGGGATCCAGTTGATCGAGCCGAGGTCGAGGAAGACGATGTCCGCCTTCATCCCCGGCGCGATCGCGCCGATGTCCTCGAAGCCAAGCGCGCGGGCGGAGCCTTCCGTCGCGGCGGCGTAGATCTCCTCGACGCCGGCCCAGTGGCGTGGGTCGGGCGTCTGCACCTTGGACAGCATGGAGGCGTAGCGCATCGCCTCGTACATGTTCTGGTTGTCGGAGCAATTGGCGCCGTCGGTGCCGATGCCGACATTGACGCCGATGTCGCGCGCCCGGCGGAAGCGGAACATCCCGTTGCCGAGCCGCATGTTGGACCCCGGGTTGTGCGCCAGCGATGCGCCCTTGTCCCGCATGAGCTTGAGGTCGTCGTCGTCGAGCCAGATGGCGTGCGCGGCGACGAAGTCCGGCCCGATGAGGCCGAGATGGTCCATGTGCCCGACCAGCGTCCTGCCATAGGTCCGGATGCCGGTCAGCGCCTGCACCTTGCTCTCGCCGACATGGCTGTGCAGGCCAACCTTGTACTCGCGCGCGAGGTCGCGGCAGCCGCACAGGAAGGCGTCCGAGCAATGGTGCGGGATGGTCGGCGCCACCGCCGCGCGGATGTCCTTCGCCCCCCAGCGCCAGTCCTTCAGCAGGCCCCGCATCGCGTCCAGCGTGCGTTCCCAGGCGGGCAGACGGAGCCTGTCGACGCGCGCCTGCAAGGCCGCCGGCAGCGCGTCATACAGGCCGGGGATCGCCTCGTAGAACGTGCGGTCGGCGACCATGGGCGCCACCACGGCGCGCATGCCGACCTCGTGGTAGGCTTCGGCCACGGCGTCGAGCCCTTCGGCCGTCGGCACCGGGAATTCGTAGTAGAGGTCGTAGGCCGCGGTGCAGCCCTTCAGCACCATCTCGGCGGCCACGATCTGCGTCGTCAGCTTCTTGTCGGCAAGCGCGCGGTTGCCGCCGATCCAGGGCGCGGCTGCCAGCAGCAGCTCCAGCGTCCACTTGTCGCCCTGCCCGCGCGCGAGGCCGCCATGGCCGTGCGTGTGCGCGTTGATCAGGCCGGGATGGATCAGGCATCCGGCGGCATCGACCACCTTCGCGTCGCCCGGTGCGGCGAGACCGGCGCCGACGGCGACGATCACGCCGTCCTTCACCAGCACGTCGGCGGGCGCGGCGCGTCGCAGGCCCGCATCGGCGAGCAGCGCGCCCTTGATGAGGATGGTGCCGGCTTCGGTCTCGGCCATGGTCGGGGTCTCTCGGCTCAGGCGGCGGGCGGGGCCGAATGCTCGGACCCGCTCGACCAGGGGAAGAAGATGCGCTCGGCCAGTGACACGGCCTGGAACAGCACGATGCCCATCAGCGCCAGGATCACCACCGCGCTGTAGGCGAGCGGCGTGCGGAAGAAGGCCATCGAGGTCTGGATCAGGTAGCCGAGCCCGGCATCCGCACCGACGAACTCCGCCACGACGGCGCCGACGACGGACAGCGCGGCCGCCACCTTCAGCCCGCCGAACACGAAGGGGACGGCGAAGGGCAGGCGAATGCGCAGCAGTTCCTGGATGCGCCCCGCGCGGCAGGCGCGGCCGAGTTCCACCAGTTCCGGCGGCGTTGCCAGCAGCCCCGCGACGGACGCCACCACCAGCGGGAAGAACGCCACCAGGAACGTCACGATGATGCGCGGCAATTCGTTGGCGCCGAGCGCCACGATCAGGATCGGCGCCAGCGCGACCTTCGGGATGGATTGCGTGACGACCAGCAGCGGGTAGATCGCGGCCGAGATCGCGCGGGATGAGGCGATCAGCATCGCCAGCGGCAGGCTGACCAGCACGGAGGCCGCGAAGCCCAGCAGCACCGTGACCAGCGTCGCCCAAGCATGTTCCAGCACCATCGGCCAGACCGCGACCGTCGCGGTCCAGATGACGGAGGGCGCGGGCAGCAGGAATTCCCGGATCCCGAAGAAGCGGACCGCGCCCTCCCAGGCCGCGAACAGGCCGATCACGGCGATCCAGGCGGGCAGCGCGGCAAGGAAGCGGGCCATGGCGTCAGGCCGCGCGGTCGGCGCGCTGGCCGAAGATGTGTTCGCGGATGCGCCGCGCGCAGCGCTGGAATTCGTCCGACCCTTCCTGGTCGAAGGACCGCGGGCGCGGCAGGCCGACCTCCACCACGTCGACGATCCGGCCGGGCCGCGGCGACATCACGACGACGCGGTCGGCGAGCAGCACCGCCTCGGGGATGGAATGCGTCACGAACAGGACCGCCATGCGCCGCGCCTCCCACAGGCGCAGAAGTTCGAGCGACATCTCCTCCCGCGTCAGCGCATCGAGCGCGCCGAAGGGCTCGTCCATCAGCAGCAGGCGCGGGTCCTGCAGGAGCGCCCGGCAGATCGCGACGCGCTGCTGCATCCCGCCCGACAACTCCCGCGGCAGCTTCGTCTCGAAGCCGGCGAGCCCGGCGGTCGCGAGGAGCGCGCGCGCCTTGGCCTCGGTATCGGGCGCGACGCGCCCCATCAGGCGCAGCGGAAAGGTGACGTTGCGCAGCACATCCGCCCAGGGCAGCAGCGTCGCGGCCTGGAACACCATGGCGGTCTCGGCCCGCGGCGCGGTGACGCGGGCGCCGTCCAGCGTGACCTCCCCGGTGCTCGTCGCCGCGAGCCCGGCGGCGAGGCGCAGCAGCGTCGATTTGCCGCAGCCCGAGGCGCCGACGATGGCGACGAATTCGCCGGCCGCGACCTCGAGCGAGATGTCGCGCAGCGCCTCCACGGCCGTCCCGTCGCGGCCGCGGAAGGTCTTGCCCGTGCCCTGGAAGCGGATCACGGCAGGTGGCTGAGGTCGATCGCCTGGCGGTAGTCCCAGGCCGCGTCGAGCTGCTGCGACGCCGCGATCTGTTCCCAGGTGAAGCGCATCCGCGCCGGGTCCTGCCGGCCGAGCCCGGTCTGCCGCTGGTGGTCGTTGAAGACGTAGGTCATGGTCGCGCGCAGCGAGCCTTCGCAGTCGTCCTGCTCCACCTCCCGGTTGCGGGCCACGTGCAGCCGGCAGGCCTCGGCCTGGTTCGCCTCCGTCCAGGTCAGCGCGTTGGACGCACCGCGCAGGAAGCGCCGCACCAGGTCGGGGTTGCGCTGGATCACCTCGTCGGTCGTCATCAGCGTGGTGGCGTAGATGGCGAAGCCCGTCTCGACGAAGGGCAGAACCACGATCTCCTCCCCCGCGCGCTGCGCCGCCTTGTTCTGGTAGTAGTGGTGGATGGCGAAGAAGGGCGCGGCGTCGATGCGCCGGCTGATCAGCAACGCCGCCATGGCGGATGCATCGGTGTTCACCCAGGTGATGCGGTCGGGATTGGTGCCGGCGCGGCGCGCGACCTCGGGGAAGTAAAGACGGTGGCTGTTGCCCGGCGTGATGCCGATGCGCCGCCCCTCGAGCCCTTGGAAATTCGTGATGCCGGAAGACCGCAGCACGAACAGCGAGTGCGGCGAATGCGTGTAGATCTGCATGATGCTGCGCACGGCGGTGCCCTGCCGCGCGCGCGCGGCCATCACCGCGCTGATGTCGGCGACGCCGAAGGGGGCCGTGCCGGCCGCGACCTTGTTCACCGTGTCGCCCGAGCCGTAGCCGCGGGTCAGCGAGATCTCGATCCCCTGGTCCCGCCACGCGCCGCGGGCCGCGCCCGCGAACCACGCCGCGTGTTCCCCGGTCGGAATCCAATCCAGTTGCAGCAGGACCCTGTCCTGGGCGCGGGCGGGCTGCGCTGCGATAGCCGCGAGCGCGAACAGCCCGGCCGCGATGCTGGTGCGCATCATCGTCCGTCTCCCTGTGTCGTTGCTTGCCGCGCGGCGTAGTCCCGGAAGACGAGCAGACGACGAAAACGGACGGGACGCAACCCGCTACGCGTTGGCGCCCGCCAGCGCTGCGATCACCGCGTCGGTCACCTGCGCGGTCGTCGCGGTTCCGCCGAGGTCGGGCGTCAGCACGTCGCCCCGCGCCGTCACGGCTTCGACCGCGCGCATCAGGCGCTGCGCGGCCGGCGCCTCGCCGAGGTGCTCCAGCATCATCGACGCCGTCCAGAAGGCGCCGAGCGGATTGGCGATGCCCTTGCCGGTGATGTCGAAGGCCGAGCCGTGGATCGGCTCGAACATCGAGGGTCGGCGCCGCTGCGGGTCGATGTTGCCCGTCGCGCCGATGCCGAGCGAACCCGCCAGCGCGGACGCCAGGTCCGACAGGATGTCGGCATGCAGGTTGGTCGCGACGACGGTGTCGACGCTGCCCGGCTTCATCACCATGCGCGCGGTCATGGCATCGACCAGCATCTTCTCGACCGTGAGGCCGGGGTATTGCGCGGTGACCTCGGCGCAGACCTCGTCCCACATCACCATGCCGTGGCGCTGGGCGTTGGACTTCGTCACGACGGTCAGGTGCCTGCGCGGCCGCGCCATCGCGACCTCGCAGGCATGGCGGCAGATGCGGGCGACGCCTTCCCGCGTGAAGACCGCGACATCCATCGCGACCTCGATGGGCAGACCGCGATGGGCGCGGCCGCCGACGCCGGCGTATTCGCCCTCGCTGTTCTCGCGCACGATCACCCAGTCGATCTGCCGGCCGAGATCCTCGCGCAGCGGCCCGCGCACGCCGGGCAGCAGGCGCGTCGGCCGCACGTTCGCGTACTGGTCGAAGCCCTGGCAGATCGCGAGCCGCAATTCCCAGAGCGTGATGTGGTCGGGGATGTCGGGCGCGCCGACGGCGCCGAAGAAGATCGCGTCGAAGCCTTCCAGCTGCCGCAGCCCGTCGGCGGGCATCATCAGCCCCGTGCGGCGATACATCTCGCTGCCCCAGTCGAAGGTCTGGAAGGCGACGCCGAAGCCGCCCTGTGCGGCGGCGGTCGCCTCCAGCACGCGACAGCCCGCCGCGATCACCTCGGGCCCGATCCCGTCTCCGCCGATGGCGGCAATCCTGTGCTGGCGCATCATCTCTCTCCGTGTCGTGGCGCCTGACTGCCGCCGCGCGGGCCGCGGCGCAAGCCCTCAGCGGGGGAGGCGCAGATCCATCCCACGGGCCCGCCAGCCCGCCTCGATCGCGTCGAGGTCGACGAGACCCGCCGGGTTGGCGCGCGACGGGCGCGTGTGCAGCGTCGGCTCCGCCTGTTCGCGCCACAAGGCCAGCAGGCGCGAGAGCTCGACCAGCGGCGCCGCATGATCGTCGACGCGCAGGTTGATGTCGGGGAAGTCCTCGGTCGTGGTCAGCATCAGCGCGGCCGACTGCGTGCCGCGCTTGTCCCCCCCTTTCGCCTGGCCGGCATGCAGCGCCGCCATCATGCGCTCGGGCAGCGGCAGGCCGGTGCCCTTCGCCATCGCCTCCGCCGTCGCGGCCACGACCGCCGCGCCGGCCAGCATGTTGCCGGCGACGCTGAAATCCTCGCCGGCCAGGCTGCCGCACCATTCGACGCAATTGGCGCCGGTATGGGCGGCGACGCGGCCTTGCGCATCGACTGCGTGGATCTGCCGCAGGCCGCGCCCCTCATCCCCCGCCAGCGCGGCATCCAGCGCCAGTTGCGCCGGCAGCCCGCGCGCCATGCCCTCCAGCACGGCGGGGCCGAGGTAGCGGTTGCTCATGGACTGCGTGGACACCGCGCCGACGCCGGTCCGCAGGAACGGGCAGGACGCGCCGACCGCCAGGTTGCAGGTGGTGACGGCGACCGCGAAGGCGCCGGTTGCGGGGTCGCGGGCGACGATGGACCAGGTCATGGGCGGGCTCCTCCGGGGTCGGGCGCCATCCTGCACCGGCCGCGCGCTGTTGACAGCCGGGGTCGTCCCCGCAGATGAGGACGATCGTCCACGGGAGGAACAACACATGACCATCGCCCTCGATCGCCGCGCGCTCGGCGCGCTCGCCCTGGCCGCCGGCCTGCCGAGCCTCGCCCGCGCGCAGGCCGCCTGGCCGACCGCCCAGGTGCGTCTGGTTGTGCCCTTCGGCGCCGGCGGCGCGGTCGACACCCTCTCCCGCGCCGTGGCCAACGGCTTCGGGCCGCATTCCAACGGCCAGACCATGGTGGTCGAGAACCGCTCCGGCGCGGGCGGCACCATCGCCGGGCAGTTCACCGCGCAGGCGCGCCCGGATGGCACGACGCTGATGATGGCCGACCTCGGCGCCAATGCCATCGGCAAGGTCCTGCAGCCGAGCCTGATCTACGACCCGGCCACGGCCTTCACGCCGATCATCCACCTCGTGAACCTGCCGATCGTCATCATCGTGCGGAGCGAATCCTCCGTCCGCACGCTGGACGACCTGCTGGCCCTCGCGCGGAGCAAGCCGGACGGCCTGACCTACGCCTCCCCCGGCGTCGGCCACGTGACGCACCTGGCGCCCGAGATGCTGGCGCGCCGCGCGGGCGTGAAGTTCACCGCCGTACACTACCGCAGCGGCGCCGACGTGCTGCGCAGCCTGCTGGCCGGCGAGACGGACTTCACCTTCCCCTCCGTCTCGACGGCGCTGCCCTTCATCCGCGACGGCAAGGCGCGCCCGATCGCCATCGGGACGCCGCGCCCGGTGCCGGCGCTGCCCGGCGTGCCGGCCGTCGCCACGCAGTTCGCGGGGTTCGAGGCGATGACCTGGCACGGCATCGTCGGCCCGGCCGGCATGGAGGCGGGCCTGGTGCAGCAGATCAACCGCGTGTTCCAGGCGATCATCACCAGCGCCGAGGTGAAGACCTTCGTCGAGAACCGGCAGGCGGCCGAGGTGATCGGCGGCTCGCCGGCCGACTTCGGCAGGCTGATCGCGGGCGACATCGCCAAGTGGACGCCGGTGATCCGCGAGGGGAACATCCGGGCGGAGTAGGAGTTTTATTGAGGCCTCAGGCGCCGGCGAGGCCTTTTTCTTGCCCCAGGCGCCGGCGCCGCCATGCGGCGGCTGGGCTTGCGCGCCACGCGCTGTCGAGTTCGCGGCGCGGGACGTCTGGGCGCGGTCGCGCTTCGCGCTCCCGGCCCGAGGCATGGCCTCTGGCCGCGTTCCTCGTCAGCCGGGGCGAATTGCTGGTAGCCCCGGCGATCGCGCCGGGCGCTCAGCAGCCCAGCCGGTCGGCCAGTTCCTCGAAGGAATTCACGCTCGCGCCCCAGTCGCTCTCGGCGCGCGTGTCCGTGCGCTGGCCCGGACCGTGCTCGTGCGGCCGCAGCACGAAGGCGGTGGCGAGGCCCGCATCGCGCGCCGCCGCGAGATCCCCGTTGTGCGCTGCCACCAGCGCCACCTCGCCCGGCGCGAGGCCCAGGATCTCGGCCGTGCGCGTGTATGCTTCCGGCTGCGGCTTGTAGGCGCGCGCCGGCTCGGCGCCCAGGATCGCGTCCCACGGGATGCCCGCGCGCTTGGCCATGTTGGCCAGCAGCAGGATGTTGCCGTTCGACAGCGGCCCGATGAAGTACCGCGCCTTCAGCCGCAGCAGCCCGGGGATCGCATCCGGCCAGGGGTCGAGCCGGTGCCAGGCGCGGTTCAGCCAGTCGAGGTCGTCGGCCGGCAGCGCGTCCGGGTCGAGGCCATGGTCGCGCAGCACCAGGTCGAGGTTTTCCCGGTGCAGCACATCGAGCCGCGTGAAGGGGCGGCGGCCGGAGCGCACCTCCTCCATCGCCGGCTGGTACCGCTTGCGCCAGGCATCGGCGAAGCCGTGCGGGTCGACATCCGCGCGGCCATGGCGCGCGAGGAAGGTGCGGGCATCGCGCGCGATGCCGCCCCGCCAATCGACGACTGTCCCGAAGGTGTCGAAGACCAGCGCCTTGACGCCCGGAAGCGCGCTCATTCCGCGGCCTTTGCGGGCTGCTGCGCCCAGCGCGTCTCGAAGTCCCAGACCTCGGGGAAGCCCATCAGTTCGGTCATGCGCTTGAAGCCGTAGGATTCGCCCAGCGCCAGGCTGTCGCCCTGCTGCTTCAGGTGGCCATAGGCACGCTCCAGCGCCGCGGCCACGGCGAGGAAGCCGACCGCGGGATAGATCGCGATGGAATAGCCGATCTCCTTCAGCGTCTGCGCCGGCAGGATCGGAGTGCGCCCGCCCTCGACCATGTTGGCCAGCAGCGGCTTGCGGATCGCCTTTCCGATGGCGCGCATCTCCTCCTCGCTCTCGGGGCTTTCGATGAACACCACGTCGGCGCCGGCCTCCTCGAACATCCGCCCGCGGCGCAGCGCCTCATCCAGGCCGAGCGTGGTGCGCGCATCGGTGCGCGCCACGATCAGGAAGTCCGGGCTGGTGCGTGCCTCGACGGCCACCTTGATCTTGAGCGCCATCTCCTCGGCCGGGATGACGCGGCGGCCGGGCGTGTGGCCGCACTTCTTCGGCATCTCCTGGTCTTCCAACTGGATCCCCGAGA
Source organism: Roseomonas sp. HF4 (assembly GCF_005222755.1). Lineage (GTDB taxonomy): Bacteria > Pseudomonadota > Alphaproteobacteria > Acetobacterales > Acetobacteraceae > Neoroseomonas. The sequence goes on along the minus strand of NZ_STGD01000001.1, from coordinate 342,027 downwards.
TGCCGGCGGCCTCGTAGCCCATCACCGTGTGGCGCACGTTAAGCAGCCCGCCATAGCCGGTATCGGCATCGGCGATCATCGGCGTCTTCACGCCGCGCGCCATCTGCCCCATGCGCGCGACCATGTCGGTGTAGGTCGCGATGCCGGCATCGGCGACGCCGAGATGCGAGGCGACCGTGCCGAAGCCGGTGCCGTAGAGGCAGTCGAACCCCATGCCATCGGCGACCTTGGCCGAGATCATGTCGAAGATGCCGGGGGCGACGATGAAGCGCTTCGCCTCGAAGGCGCGGCGGAGGGCGGGATTGGCCATGACGTGTCGGTCCTATTGCTGCGGTCGGATGTGGCCGGCCCGTGCGGCGGCGGCCCAGATCTGGTCGTCGCGCCGCATGGCCTCCAGCAGCGCGGCGGGCGGGCGGAAGTCGCGCTCGACGCCGAGCGTGCGCAGGCGCTCCTGGAAGCCGGCATCGGCGAAGACGCGTTCGACCGCGGCGCCGATCTGCCCGGCCAGCGCGGCCTCCATGCGCGGGGGCGCGAGCATCGCGACCCAGCCCGAGAGGTCGAATTCCGCAACGCCCTGCTCGGCCGCCGTCGGCACATCGGGGAAGAAGGGCGTGCGCGTGGCGGTCGAGACCGCCAGCACGCGCACGCGCCCGGTGCCGATATGCGGCGTGGCGCTGACCGTGCTGGTCCAGCCCGCGGGCAGGTGCCCGGCCACGATGTCGTTCATCAGCAGGCCGCCCGAGCGATAGGCGATGTCCGGCGTCTCGATCCCCGCGCGGCGCGCGAGTTCCTGCCCGATGAAGGAGGACAGCGCCTCCGTGCTGCCGGTGCCGACGCGCCCCGGGTTGCGCTTCGCGAAGTCGACCATGGCGCGCAGGCTGTCGAAGGGCTGGTTGGCGCCTGACACCAGCACCATCGTGTTGCGCGTCAGCATCGCGACCGGCGTGAAGTCGCGGATCGGGTCATAGGGCAGCGAGGGCAGGTGGTAGCGGTTCATCACATGCGTGCTGACCACCATCAGCAGCGTGTGGCCGTCGGGCTCGGCGCGGGCCACGACCTCGGAGCCGATCACACCCGCCGCGCCGGCGCGGTTCTCGACCACGATGGGGTGGGGGAGGGAGGGGCGCAGCGCCTCGGCGATGGCGCGGGCCAGGATGTCGGTGCCGCCGCTCGCGGCATAGGGCACGACCAGACGCACGGGGCGGGCGGGCCAGGCGGCCTGCGCGGCAAGCGGCGCGGGCGCGGCCAGCGCGGCGGCGGCCAGCAGCAGCGGGCGGCGACGGATTGTCATGGGCGGGTTCCTCCGGGGCGCGACAATCCCCCGCCCCGCGCCCCCTGTAAACGCCCCGCGTTCCGCGCCAGGATGCGCCGCCACGCCAAGGGAGGCCCCGCCATGCCCGCCACCGACATCGCCGCCATCGAGGCCGTGCTGCAGACCTATTTCGACGGCCTGCACGAAGGCGACACCACCAAGCTCGACGCCGCCTTCCACCCCTGCGCGCACCTATATTCCGACAAGGACGGCGTGGTGCAGGACCTGCCGCGCGAACAATGGTTCGACTGGGTCCGCACCCGCGAAAGCCCGAAGGCCAAGGGCCTGGCGCGCGACGACCGGGTGCTGATGCTCGACCAGTCGGGGCCGGAGACCGCCGTCGCCAAGGTCGCCTGCCAGATCCCGCCGCGCTTCTTCACCGACTACCTGGTGTTCCTGAAGACGCAGCAGGGCTGGAAGATCGTGAGCAAGGTGTTTCGCACCGACGTCCGGGACTGAAGCGGATGCAGCCAGGCGTTGTCATCCGTCCGGCGGCGGAGACGGACGACCTCGCCGCCCTGTACGCCGCCGCCTTCCCGCGGGAGGACCTCGTGCCGCTGGTACGGGCGCTGGCCGGGCGCGGGGACGTACTCTCCATCGTGGCGCTCGCGGGCGACGACCTCGCGGGCCATGTCGCCTTCACACGCTGCCGCGTCACCGGCCGGGCTGACAGTGTCGCACTGCTGGGTCCGCTGGCGGTGGCACCGGCGCGCCAGCGCCAGGGCATCGGCGGCGCGCTGCTGCGGGAGGGGCTGCGCCGACTGGCGGCCGAGGGCGTGGCGCGCGTCCTTGTCCTCGGCGATCCCGCCTACTACGGCCGCTTCGGCTTTCGCCCCGACGCGGCCGTCGCGCCGCCCATCGCCGGCACGCTCGATGTGCCGGCACCCTGGCGGGACCGCGCGCTTTGGGGGGCGTGAAGGCCTGTTGAAGTTGCGCGGGAGGGGAACCTCCCCCGCCCCCCTCCCTTCGTTGTCTCTTGGGACCGGACCTCGGAAGTCGGGCTACAGACGACAAGAAAGAGTGCGGGGGGAAAAGTTCCCGTCTCCCCCCGCTCTCCTCAATCCACCCGCGCGCCCGAGGCCCGAACGACCGGCACCCAGCGTTCGATCTCGGCGGCGATAAAGGCGCGCGTGGCGTCAGGCGTCATGCCCTCGGGGATGGTGTTGCCGAGCGCGATGATGCGGTCCCGCACTTCCGGCATCTTCAGCGCCTCGGCGATCTGCTCGTACAGGAACTGCCGGATCGGCGCGGGCGTGCCGAGCGTCGCCGACCATGGCGTCCAGGTGGTGGCCTGCCAGCCGGGCAGGCCGGCCTCGGCCGCGGTCGGCACGTCGGGCGCCATCGGGTTGCGCTGCGGCGTGCCGATGGCGATGCCGATGACGCGACCCTCCCGGATATGCGGCGCGACGAAGGAGACGGTGTCGGACTGGAACATCGTCCGCCCCGCCAGCAGATCCTGGAAGGCCGCGGCCGATCCGCGATAGGGCACGTGCGTCGCCTGCACGCCCGCCAGGTGCAGCAGCAGCGCCGAGGCGATGTGCCCCGTGGAGCCGTTGCCCGACGAGCCGAACGGCACCTGCCCGCCACCCTCGGCCACCTTGGCGCGGAACTCCGCCAGCGTGCGCACGCCCATCGAGGGGTGCACGACCAGCACGATCGGCGAATGGCTCGAGATGGTGACGTGGTCCACGCCGGTCAGCGGATGCACGCGCAGCCTCTCGCCATAGAGCCCGACATTGAGCGTATGCGACCCGAGCGCGCCGACCAGCAGCGTGTAGCCGTCGGGCTGCGTCTGCGCGACCGTCTCGAACGCCACGGTCCCGCCGCCCGAGGGGCGGTTCTCGACCACGAATTGCTGGCCGAGCCGCGTCGACAGCGCCTGCGAGATGATGCGCGCATTCATGTCGGCATTGCCGCCGGGGGCGAAGGCGACGATCACCCGCACCGGCCGGTTCGGATAGTCGGTGCCCGGCGCGCGCGGCTGCGCCAGCGCCGGCAGCGCGGCCAGCGCCAGCGCGGCGCCGAGAAGCGTTCTGCGGATCATCGGTCGTATCCCCCGGTGGTTCTCAAGCGATCGAGTGTTCGAGCACGCCGACGCGCTCGACGTCCATGCGCAGCCGGTCGCCCGGCTTCAGGTAGCGCGGCGGGTCGCGGAAATGCCCGACGCCGGCCGGCGTGCCCGTCGCGATCACGTCCCCGGGCTCGAGCGTCATGTAGCGCGACAGGAAGGCGATCAGCGTGGCCACGGGGAAGATCAGGTCGCGCGTGTTGCCGTGCTGCACCTCCTCCCCATTCAGCCAGCAGCGCACATCCAGCGCCCAGGGCTCGCCCACCTCGTCCGCCGTCGCGATCCAGGGGCCCATCGGGCAGAACCCGTCCATGCCCTTGGCGAAGGATGTCATCGGCAGCGGCACGTCGAACTGGAATTCCCGCGCGCTGACGTCGTCCAGCACCGTGTAGCCGGCAACATGGTCGAGTGCGGCGTTCTCCGTCACGTCGCGCGCCCGCCGGCCGATCACGACTGCGAGCTCCACCTCCCAGTCCGGCTTCGCCACCGCGGGCGGGATGCGCACCGCGGCGCCCGGGCCGACCACCGAGGATGTCGGCTTCAGGAAGATGCGCGGCATCTCGAGCCTCGGCCCGCCGACCTCCTTCGCGTGGTCGCCGTAGTTGCGCCCGACGCCCAGGATCTTGCCGGGCTTCAGCGGCGCCAACAGGCGAAAGGCGCCAAGCGGTCGGCGCAGCGCCGCGTTCTCCGCACGGGCGGCGAAGGCGAGCGCGCGGCCGGCCGCGACCATCGCCGCCTCGTCGCCGATCAGCGCGACCATGTCGTCCGGGATGACGGAAGCGGCGGTGTCGGGTTCGCCCGCCGCGCGCATCGCCGCGGTCAGCGCCGGGCGCAGCGCCACGACCTCCTCCCCCACCAGACCGGCCAGCACCTCGCCTTCCAGCGTGGCGAGCCTCATGCCGCGAGCGCCGCGTAGTCGAGGCTCGCCATCACCTGCACGCGCAGGATGAAGCGGTGCTCCTCCGGCCCGTAGTCGGCCACCGCGTTGTGCACGGTGCCGATGTTGTCCCACATCAGCACGTCGCCCTCGGTCCATTCGTGGCTGTAGAGGTATTTCTCCTGCGCCTGGTGGCGGAACAGGTAGTCGAGCAGCGCGTCGCTCTCGGCACGGTCCATGCCCTCGACGAACATGGCGTAGCCGGAATTGCAGTAGAGCACGGGGCGGCCCGTGATCGGGTGGATGCGCACGAGCGGCTGCGGCACGGGCGGCTTCTTCGCGCGCTGCTCGGGCGTCAGCGGCCCGCGGATCGAACCGGGGCGGATCCGCATCATGTCCCAGAACTTCTGGAAGTCGTGGATCGCCGTGCGTCCCTCTATCCGCCGCTTCACCTCGGCCGGCAGGTCGTCATAGGCGGCGTGCATGTTGCGGAACTGCGTGCAGCCCAGCGGCTTCCCGTCGCGCCGCGGCACGCGCTTGGCGTGCAGCACGTTGGCCAGCGCGATCTCCCGCGAATAGGACATGTCGGTGTGCCAGCCCTGCCCGGCATCCGACAGGCCGATGGGCTTGCCCGCCGCGTCCTTCATGTTGGACAGGTGCATCACCTCGGGATGCCCCTCGGCGTGGAAGAGGTTGGCGACGTTGACCTCGAGGTCGCCGAAGCGCGACCCGAAGGCCGACAGCGCCGCGGCATCGAGGTCCTGCCCCGGGAAGCACAGCACGCCATACTGGCCGAGCGCGCGCAGCACCGTGCGGAAATCCTCGGGGGCAAGCGGACGCGACAGGTCGATGCCTTCGACGCGCGCACCGAGCCCGGCATTGTTGGGCGTGATCCGCATGGGACATTCCTCGGGGTTCGTTGGCGCGGACGGTGCGATGCGGCGGAGCGCCCGTCAACATGCGCCGGCTTCCGCACGGCGCCCGGCTGCGCCAGCATGGCGCCCATGGACATTGCATCGGACCAGCCCCGGATCGTCGTGATCGGCGGCGGCATCGTCGGCCTCTGCGTCGCGTGGCATCTGGCGCGGCGCGGCCTCGCGCCGCTGGTGCTGGAGGCGCGGAAGCCGCACGCCGCCACCACCGGCAACGCCGGCGCGATCAGCCACGGCTCGGTGGCGCCGCTCGCCATGCCGGGCGTTCTCCGCCAGGTGCCGAGGATGCTGACCGACCGCGCCGGCGCGCTGCACATCCCGCTCCGCTATTGGCTGCACGCGGCGCCCTGGCTGCTGCGCTTCGTGGCCTCCGCCCGCACGTCGCGGGTCGAGGGCGTGGCGGAGGCGCTCGCCGCCCTGCTGTTCGGGGCGCTGGAGCGGCACAAGGAGATCCTGGCCGCCGAGGGCGCCACCGACCTCATCCGCGAGCAGGGCCAGATGTACCTCTATCGGGACGAGGCGCAGATGGCGAAGGACGCGGCGGGCCTCGAGCTGCGCCGCCGCCACGGGCTGCGGATCGAGGTGCTGGACCGCGCGGGGCTTGCCGCGCTCGAACCCGATGTCGCCCCCGCCTATACCCGCGCCGTCTTCCTCCCCGACCACGGGTCCTGCGTGAACCCCGCGCGCTTCGCCGAGGTCGTGGCGCAGGGCGTGCGCCGCATGGGCGGCGAGATCCGCGAGGCGGAGGTTCGCGCGATCCGCATGGACGGACGGCGCGCGGACGGCGTGCGCACCGATGCGGGCGACATCCCCGCCACGCAGGTCGTGCTCGCCGCCGGCGCCTGGTCGGCGCGGCTGCTGGCGCCGCTCGGCATCAAGGTCCCGCTCGAGACCCAGCGCGGCTACCACGTCATGCTGCCCGATGCCGGCGTGACGCCCGGCCGCATCCTCTCGCCCGCCGACCGCAAGGTGTTCATCTCGCCGATGGAGGAGGGCCTGCGCGTCGCGGGCTCGGTCGAGATCGCGGGCCTGGACGCGCCGCCCAACGAGGCGCGCGCGCAGCTGCTGCTGGACGACCTCAGGGCGGTCTTCCCGCAGGTCCGCACGGATGGCGCGACCACCTGGATGGGCCACCGCCCCTGCCTGCCCGACAGCGTGCCCGTGATGGGGCCGCTCAAGACCTGGGACGGCATCTGGTGCGCCTTCGGCCACGGGCATCTGGGCCTGACGGGGTCGGCGCCGACGGGTGCAATCGTCGCTGCGGCGATCGCGGGGGAGAAGCCCAACATCGACCTCGCGCCGTTCTCGGCGGAGCGGTTCTAGCGGGGACGGGCGGGGGGCTCTGCCTTGCCCGAGGCGCGCCCCGCTACAGCGCCAGCCCGAGGATCGCCGCCACGTCGTCCTGGCTTCGCACCGGCCGCGGGTTGGTCGCGATCGGCGCATCCCCGGTCCAGCGCCGCGCCAGGTCCGGGATGTCGGCTTCGGCGATGCCCTGTTCGGCGAGCCGCGTCGGCAGGCCGAGTCCGCGCACGAAGGCCTCGATCGCCGGCCCCGCGTCCTCGCCGCCCAGGATGTGCGCCACGTCCCGCTGGCGCGCCTCGTTCACCGGCGCGTTCCAGCGCATGACCGCATGCAGCATGAGGCACGATGTGATGCCGTGCGGCACGCCGCGCGCGGCGCCCAGGATGTAGCCGATGCCGTGGCTGGCGCCGACCGGCACGCCCGCCCAGCCCCCCATCACCGACAGCCAGGCCGCCTGCTGCGCGGCCGCGCGGGGCGCGAGGTCGCCGGGGTGGTGGCGGATGCGCGGCAGGTTGTCCGCCAGCATCAGCATCGCCTGGCGGGACACGGCGTCGGAGAAGGGCTGCGGCGCGGTCGAGCACCAGCGTTCCGCCGCATGATCGAGCGCGCGGATGCCGGAGGACAGCAGCAGTTCCGCCGGCGTCTCCAGCGTCGCCGCCGGGTCCATGATCACCGCGCGCGGCACCATCCAGGGGTCGATCGCGCGATGCTTCCGGCCGGCCGCGAGGTCCGTGTAGCCGGCATGCGGTGCGAACTCCGCCGCGGACAGGGTCGTCGGCACGGCGACGATGCGCGGCGCCGGCGGCGCGCCGTCCCAGAAGCCCGGCGCCGCGCCGCGCGACCCGGCGGCCGCGACCAGCGCGCCCGCCTCCGTGATCCCACGCCAGACCGCGAGGCAGGCGACCTTCGCCCCGTCGATCACCGACCCGCCGCCGAGCGCCACCACGAGGTCCGCCTCCTGCTCCCGCAGCAGCGCGGCCAGCGCCAGCACGTCCTCGACCGGGCTGTGCGCGCGCATGGCGGCGAAGGTGCCGGCCAGGCGGTCGCCGATCGCCGCGGCGGCCGAGGCTGCGAGCGCGCCGCCGGCCAGCGAGCGCGTGGTAACGAGGACGATGCGCGCCGCGTCGGCGGTCTCGCGTGGCAGCGCCTCGGCCAGGGCCGCGCCGTGGTGGACGCGGCCCTGGGCAGGCCATTGGTGCAGGTGTGCGGTCATGCGCGCGTCCTCCGGGTGCGGGAGGATGCGGCGCGGACCGCGCCCCGGCAACTACTGCGCGGCGGCGAGCGCCGCCTGCCGCGGCGGCACCAGATGCTTGACCTTCGGCAGCACCTCGCTCTGCAGCAGGCCGAGCGAGGTCTTCCACGCCTCCGGGCTTTCCAGGTAGTCGAAGCCGAAGACCAGCAGCTGGCCGAAGCCGCCCACCTCCTCGTAGATGCGCTCGATCTTCTCGGCGACGGTCTTCGGGCTGCCGACGATCCAGTTGTGCTTCGCGCAGTAGTCCACCGTGACGTCGGAATCCGGCACCTCGGGGCTGTGCTTGAGGTATTCCTTGAAGCCGAACTGCGCGAGCAGTTGGAGGAAGTATTCCCCCATCATCCGGCCCATGTGCGAGCCGACCGACAGCCGCCATGCTTCCTCGTCGGTCTCGGCCACGAAGACCTCCCGCACCAGGCGCCAGTCGCCGCGCCAGGGCGTGCGGCCGGACTTGCGCGCGCCGGCCTCGACGCTGTCCCAGTGGGAGGACACGTAGGCCGGGTTGAGGTTCAGCGAGAGCGGCAGGAAGCCCTTCTCCCCGGCCAGCTTCAGCGTGTCGGAGTTCTTCGAAAGACCCGCGACGCCGATCGGCGGATGCGGCTTCTGGAACGGCTTGATGTGCGGCTTGAGGAAGCCGAACATCGTGTCGGGCTTGTCGACCTTCCAGTACTTGCCCTCATGGTGCCAGGGCCCGTCCTCGGTCCACATGCGCAGGATGATGTCGAGCGCCTCGCGCGTCATGTCGCGGTTCTGGCCCGACATGCCATCGACGTTGAACATCGCCCAGTCCGACGGCAGGCCGGAGGCCGCGACGCCGAACATCAGCCGCCCTTCGGACAGGTGGTCGAGCATCGCGACGCGGTTCGCGAGTTCCGCCGGGTGGTGGTAGGGCAGCAGGAAGCCGCCGGGGCCGATGCGCAGTCGCTTGGTCTGCAGCAGCGCCTGCGCGATCAGCAGGTCGGGGGCGGGGTGGGGTTCCCAGGGCGCGGTGTGGTGCTCGCCGACCCAGGCTTCGGAGAAGCCCATCGCGTCGAGCCAGCGGAACACCTGCAGGTCCCAGTCATGCCCTTCCTTCAGGCCGCGCTCGGGCGGGTGGGACGGCATGGTGAAATAGCCGAATTCCATGATGCGCTTCCTCCTCCGGGCCTTGTCGTTGGAGGAAGCATCGATCCGCGCCGGCGCGGCATGCAACCCTAAAGCGAATGGTGCGCGATGGGGTTCCGCTCAGCCGCGCTGCGCCTTGTCCGCCGCGTTGCGCGCCTTGATGCGCTCTCGCGCCGCCGCCCAGTCCTCGTCGGTCCAGGCGAGGTAGTCCTGGAACCCACCGCCGCCCGACAGCCACGACCCGCCATCGAGCGCGATGGTCTCCCCGTTGATCCAGACCGGGGTCAGCAGGAAGGCGGCGAGGTCGCCGATATCCTGCGGCGTGCCGATGCGCTTCATCGGGTTCTTCTCCGCCAGGCGCTGCTCGGGATTGTTCTCCCCGGGGCGGAGGCGGGCGAACATCCCCTCGGTCGGGATGGTGCCTGGCGCGATGGCGTTCAGCCGGATGCCGTGCCGCCCCCATTCCACCGCCAGCGACTTTGTCATCGCGTCGATCCCCGCCTTGGACATGGCCGACGGCACGACGAAGGGCGCGCCCGTGCGCACCCAGGTCACGATGATCGACACCACGGACCCGCCGGTCCCGTCCTTGATCCAGCGCTTCCCCACCGCCTGCGTCACCTGGAAGGTGCCGTGGAAGACGATGTCGGCGATGGCGTGGAAGGCGCGGTGCGAGAGGTCCTCGGTGCGGCTGATGAAGTTGCCGGCGGCGTTGTTGATGAGATGCGTGGCGGGCCTGCCCTCCGCCCACATGGCGGCGACTGCGGCCTCCACCGCCTCGGGATCCTTGATGTCGACGGCGCGGGCACTCGCCATGCCCGGGTGCTTCGCGTTCATCGCGTCGGCCGCGGCCTGCACCACCTCGCCGCGCCGGCCCCAGACCTCGACCGCGGCGCCGAGGTCGAGCAGCCGCTCGGCCATCATGCGGCCGAGCCCGGTGCCGCCGCCGGTCACCAGCACGCGGGCGCCCTTGAACAGGTCGTCGCGGAACATGCGGGTCACTCCGCCGCCAGGAAGCGGGAGAAGTCGGGCTTGCGTTTTTCCTGGAAGGCGGCGACGGCCTCGGCGGCCTCGGGGCCGCGCAGCAGCGCGCTGAAGTCGGCGAATTCCTCGGTCATGTGGGCGGTCAGTGCCGCCTCGCCGGCCTGGCGCAGCAGGCGCTTGGTGGTCGCCATGGCCGCCGGCGGCTTGGCGGCGAGGCGACGCGCCACGCCTTCCGCCGTCGCCATCATCTCGTCCACCGGGACCACGGCGTTGACGACGCCCGCTCGCAGCGCGGTGGCGGGCGGGAAGGCATCGCCCAGCATCAGCAACTCGTTCGCGAGCAACTGCCCGCCGCGCTGCGGCACCAGCAGCGAGGAGCCGCCCTCCGGGCACAGGCCGAGATCGACGAAGGGCATGCGGAAGATGGCGTTCTCCGCCGCATAGACGAAGTCGCAATGCAGCAGCAGCGTGGTGCCGATCCCGACCGCATACCCCGCGACGGCCGCGACCACCGGCTTCGGGCAGGCCCGCAGCGCCGCCAGGAACTCCCGCGCGGGCGAGGGCACGTCCGCCGCCTGGTCCCCGCGCGCCTTGAAGTCCGCCACGTCGTTGCCGGAGGTGAAGCACTCCGTCCCGCCGGTCATCAGTACCGCGCGCACCGACGGCCTCGCGGCGGCCTCCCGTAGCGCCTCGGCCATCGCGGCGTACATGGCGCGAGTCAGGGCGTTCTTCTTCTCCGGCCGGTTCAGCCGGATGGTGCGCAGCCCGGCATCGTCGGTGACCAGGACCTCGTTCATGCGTTTCCTCCGCGGATCGTCACGCGATGATCGGCGGAATGGCGTCCGCGATCCAGCGCGCAATGGCGACCGCGCGCTCGTCCTGGTGCGGCTGCGCCGTCACCGCGATGCCGAGCGGCATCCCCCCGACCGCCATACGCGGCACCGTCACGACCGGGCAGCCGAGGCCGGAGGAGGCGGTGTTCATGATCGGGTTGCCCGTCGTGTGCAGGATGCGGTTGGTCGAGCCGCCCGTGTCGCCGGGCAGCGGCGCCGGGCCGCAGGCGGGCAGGCCGATGAAGGCGTCGACCTCGCCGGCCAGCGCAGCCTGGGCGCGGCGCATCTCGTCGCGCTGGTGCAGCCTGGCGCGGTACTGCGCCAGCGTGACCGAACAGCCGAGCTCGAAGCGCGCCTTCAGGCTCTCGCTCAGCGCATCGGGGTTCTTCGCCATCATGTTGGCGACCGACCAGGCGCTCTCGTAGGCGCAGACATCGGTCGCGAGCGCCATGGCGCCCATCACGCGCTGCTCCAGCACCTCCAGCAGCGGGTGGTCGCCGCGGCGCAGGATCGCGACGCCCGCGGCGCGCAGCGCGTCCAGCGCCCGCTCGAAGGCCGCGATCGCGGCGGGCTCGGCGAGCGGCCAGCCCTCGGTCTCCAGCACCGCGAGGCGCCGGGGCTTCAGGGGCGGCGGCGGCGCCTCGGCGGTGAAATACATCCCCGGCGCGCCGGGGTCGCCGCCGACGCGCTTCACGATCTCGACCGCGACGGCCCACATGTCCTCCGCGCAGCCGGCATGGATGCCGACGGTCGATTGGCTGAAGCCCTGCCTTTCGCCCCTGTTGAGGCCGCCCTGCGTCGGCTTCAGCGCCCAGTTCGCGTTGAAGGAGGCCGGGCGGATCACGCTGCCCAGCACCTGCGTGCCGATCGCGACCGGCAGCATCCGCGCGCTGATGACCGCGCCCGAGCCGGAGGACGACCCGCCCGGCGTCCGGCGCAGGTCGAAGGGATGGCGCGTCGGCCCCGGATGCGACATGCCCAGTTCCGTCGTGACGGTCTTGCCGACGATGACCGCGCCCGCCGCGCGCAGCGCCTGCACGAGCGCGGAATCGCGGCCCGGCCGGTTCCCCCTGTAGAAGGCGCTGCCCATCTCGGTCGGCAGGTCGCGCGTCTCGAGCAGGTCCTTGATGCCGACCGGCATGCCGTCGATCGGCGACAGGGGCGCGCCCGCGCGGTAGCGGGCGGTGCTGGCGTCGGCGGCGGCGCGCGCGGCGTCCTCGCCCAGGCTCGCGAAGGCCATGACCTGCGGCTCCAGCGCCGCAATCGTCGTGAGGCAGCCTTCGAGCCACGCGCGCGGCGTGTCCGACCCGTCGCGGAAGCGCGGCACCGCGTCGTGGAAGGTCAGCGGGCGGAAGGTCGCGGGCGAATAGGTCTCGGGTGGGGGCAGGGTCACGCGGCGTCTCCTCGGCTGGCGCGATGCTCGCCCGCGGCGTCGGAGGCGTCCAGGCTGGACAGGCGGCGCGCGGTCCCGATGATGACCGGCTGAACGAATGGAGGCGACGATGGCGCGCAAGGTCATGCTCATCACCGGCGGCGGCCGCGGCATCGGCGCGGCGACGGCATTGCTGGCCGCGCGGCGCGGCCACGACCTGGTGCTGACCTACCTGTCGGACACCGCCCGCGCCGAGGCGACGCGCGCCGCCTGCGAGGCGGCCGGCGCGCGCGTCGTGCTGGCCAAGGGCGACGCGGCGAAGGAAGCGGACATCGTCGCGGCCTTCGACGCCGCGACGCGCACCTTCGGGCGCCTCGACGTCGTGGTGAACAATGCCGGCATCACGGGCGGCAAGCGCCTGCTGGCCGACACCACGGAGGCCGAGTGGCGCGCCGTGTTCGACCCGAACGTGATCGGCCTGGCGCTGTCCTGTCGTGAAGCGGTGCGGCGGATGTCCACGAAGCGGGGCGGGCAGGGCGGGACGATCGTCAACGTCTCCTCCCGCGCCTCGGAACTCGGCAGCGGCGGGGAGTGGGTCCACTACGCCGCGAGCAAGGGCGCGGTGGACACGCTCACCGTCGGCCTGGCGCGCGAGGTGGCGCTGGAGGGCATCCGCGTGAACGCCGTGAACCCCGGCCTGATCGCCACGGAACTGCACGCGAATTCCGGCCAGCCCGACCGCATCGAGCGCCTGTCCCCCGGCGTGCCGATGGGCCGCGCGGGGACGGCGGAGGAGGTCGCGGAGGCGATCCTGTTCCTGGCCTCCGATGCGGCGTCCTACATCACGGCGGCCTGCCTGCCGGTCGGCGGCGGGCGGTGAGGCGGGGGGAGAAGGGAACTTCTCCCCCCGGACCCCCCACAACCTTCCTTGCCACTTGGCGCCCGACCGCCCAAGACCGGCGCCAGGTGCCAAGGAAGGGAGGGCTTGGGGTCCCCTCGGCGTTGCGCAGCAACGTCGTGGGGTCCCGGATCGGGGGAGGTTCTCCTCCCCCGACCTTCCTCAAGCCGCCGCCAGCACCGGCTTCCGGGCCGCGCAGAATTCCTCGACCGCGGCGACGAAGCGCGCGCAGTCGGCCTCCGTCACCGGCAGCATCAGCGCCACCATGCCGCGCCGCGCCAGGTAGATCCCGGCCGCGAGCATGTCGAAGAAGAACAACTCGCGCATCTGCTCCTCCTCGACGCCGGCCTTGTAGGGCGCGGTGACGGGCGCGGGCCGGAAGTGCGGGTTCATCATCGAGCCCATGCCGGTGAAGTGCATCGCGACGCCGTGCCGGGCGCAGGCGGCGTTGAGCGCCGCGCGCAGCCCCTCGCCCCGCGCGAACAGCGCCTCCGCCTCCGCCGCGCCGAAGATCTCCCCCATCGCGACGCAGCCGGCGGCCATCGACAGCACGTTGTTGTTGAAGGTCCCGGCATGGGGCATGGCGCCCGGCCGGTGTCCGTCGAAGACCGCCATCACGTCGCGCCGGCCGCCGAAGGCGCCGAAGGACATGCCGCCGGCCATGTACTTGCCGAAGGTCGTCATGTCGGGCGTGACACCCATGCGGCCCTGCAGGCCGCCGAAGCCGTGGCGGCTCGTCATCACCTCGTCGAACACCAGCAGCGCGCCGGTCTCGGAGCATGCCGCGCGCAGCGCCGCCAGGAACTCGCGCGTCGCCGGGATGCAGCCGCCCGAGCCCTGCATCGGCTCGACGATCACCGCGGCCAGCGCGTCGCCGGCTTCGCGGATCGCCGCCGCCGCGCCGTCCGCGTCGTTGTAGTCGGCGAAGCGCATCGGGATCGGCAGGTTCACGGGGCTGGTCGGCACGCCGACCGGGAAGGTGAAGACGCCGCCATGGTAGCCGCCGCGGAAGGCCAGCACCTCGGTCCGCCCGGTGAAGCCGCGCGCGCCGGCCAGCGCCATGATGTTCGCCTCGGTGCCGGAATTCGTGAAGCGGAGTTGCTCGACCGAGGGAAACCGCCCGCAGATGAGCGCCGCGAGGCGGCCCTCGTTCTCGCCGACGGCGGCGAGGTTCACGCCCCGGTCCATCGCCGCCTTCACGGCACCCAGGATGCGCGTCTCGGAATGCCCGAACAGCCCCGCGGTGTATTCGCCGCAGAGGTCGAGATACTCCCGCCCGTCCGCGTCCCACACCCGCGCGCCCTGGCCGCGCACCATGGCGGTCGGGAAGGGGGTGTAGAACAGCACGGTGCGGGTGTTCCCGCCGGGCATCACCTCGCGTGCCTTCGCGTGGATCGCGGCGCTGGCCGGGCGGGCGGCGGTGTAGGCCTCCCGCGCCTCGGCCAGCGCGGCCTCGAGGTCGCTGTTGCGCGGGTCGCGCGGGGCGTCGAGCGGGCTCATGGCATCCTCCGGCTGGTGGCGAAGGCTCGCGCCGCCGGCCCCCTCCCGTCAACCTAAGCGCGCTTGCCGAGGCTGCCCGCCGGGCGCAGCCTCGGCCGCATGGTGTTCCACCGAATCCTGCTCGGGATCGATGCCCTCGTCGCGCTGGTCTTCGCCTGGTTCTTCCTGGAGGGGCTGGGCGACGGCACCGTCTCGTCCTTCAACGGCCTGCTCTGGTTCGGAACGCTCGCGACCCTGGCGGTCGTGCTCGGCGGGGGCATCGCGCTTGGCCGCCGGGGCCGCATCGCTGCGGCCAATGCGCTGCTGCTGGTTCTCGCGCTGCCGGCGGTGGGCTTCGTCCTTTTCTTCATGCTGCTGTTGGTCGGCTCCGGCGGGCGCTGGCAGTGACCGGTTGCGCGACGGCGCCGGTTGACGCGGCGCCGCGCGCCCCTTCCCATGCCGGGATGCAACCCAGGCCCTTCGAAGCCATCGTGGTGGGCGGCGGCCTGGTCGGCGCCGCCATCGCGCTTGGGCTCACCGACCAGGGCGTCGCCACCGTCCTGCTGGACGAGGGCGACATCGCGCACCGCGCATCGCGCGGGAATTTCGGCCTGGTGTGGGTGCAGTCGAAGGGCTTCGGCGCGCCCTGGTACCAGCGCTGGACGCGGGGCTCGGCCGAGGCATGGCCGGCGCTCGCGGCCGACCTCGCCGCCCGCACGGGGCTGGACCTGGCGCTGCACCAGCCGGGCGGCGTGCATCTCTGCCTGAGCGAGGCCGAGTTCGAGGACCGCGCGGCCAAGATGGCCCGGATGCAGGCCGAGGCCGGCAACCATGGCTTCGACCACCGCATGATCCGCGCACCCGAGTTGCGCGACATGCTGCCCGGACTCGGCCCCGCGGTCGTCGGCGCGTCATGGACTCCCTATGACGGGCATGCGAGCCCGCTCGCGCTGCTGCAGGCGCTGCACCGCGCCTTCACGGCGGCCGGCGGCGCCTACATCCCGGACGCAACGGTCACCGCCGGCAGCGCGGCGCCGCATGACTTCCGGGTCGAGACCGCGGCCGGCGCCTTCGCTGCGCCGCGCATCGTGCTCGCCGCGGGCCTCGGCAATGCCGACCTCGCCCCGCTGTTCGGCCTGGCGGCGCCGGTTCGCCCGCAGCGCGGCCAGATCCTGGTGACGGAACGCGCCCGCCCCGTCCTGCCCATGCCCACCACCACCATCCGCCAGACCGGGGAGGGCACCATCATGCTCGGCGACAGCATGGAGGAGGTCGGCTTCGACACAAGCCAGTCGCCGCCCGTGATGGCCGAGATCGCGCGCCGCGCCGCGCTGTCCTTCCCCTGGATCGCCGACCTGCAGGTCATCCGCGCCTGGTCGGCGCTGCGTGTCATGGCGCCGGACGGGCTGCCAATCTACGACCAGTCGGACCGCTTCCCCGGCGCCTTCACCGCGAACTGCCATTCCGGCGTGACGCTGGCCGGGGCCCATGCGCGGATCTTCGCGCCGATGGTCGCGGCGGGCAGCCTCGACCCCTCCCTCGCACCCTTCTCGGCGAAGCGCTTCGATGTTCCGCACGCGGCCTGAGGCGCGGCCCGCGACGGTCGAGGTGATGGTGGAAGGCCGGCCCGTCTGGGTGCCGGAGGGTGCCTCGGCGGCGGCGGCGGTGCTGCTGGCGGGGCTGCCCTCGATCCGGGAGACCGCGATCTCGGGCAGCCCGCGGGCGCCGTACTGCATGATGGGGGTCTGCTTCGACTGCCTGGCGGTCATCGACGGGGTGACGAACCGGCAGGCCTGCATGGTCGCGGTCACGCCGGGGATGCGGATCGAACGGCAGGGCGGGGCACGGGGCGTGGCGCCGTGAGGGCGGCGGGCGCGCTGCCGGAGGGGCTCCGCCCCTCCAAACCTCCCGGCCAGGGCGCCGCCCTGGACCCGCCAAAGGCCGAAAGGCCTTTGGAAACCATGACTTGGCACTTCGGGATTGAGCGAAGGAAAAAATTCCTGGATACTGCCGCCATGTCGTGGAACCGCGCCCTGCCGAGCCCGTCGCCGCGGATCCCCGATCCCCGCCGTGCCGACCGCGATTTGTCCGAAACCGACGCACGCGCCCCCAATCCGCGCCAAAGTATCGGTTCCCAAAGGCCCTTCGGCCTTTGGTGGGGGGAGCCCGAGGGGGGCAAGGCCCCTCTCGACACCCGCGCCCCATGACCCCGCACGACCTCGCCATCATCGGCGCCGGCCCCGCCGGCATGGCCGCCGCGATCGAGGCCCGTGCCCAGGGCCTCTCGGTCCTGGTGGTCGACGAGAACCCGGCCCCCGGCGGCCAGGTCTTCCGCGCCGCCGAGGCCGCCGCCGCCGATCCCGCGCCCGGCCCCGACATCGCCCCCGGCCTGCCGCTCATCGCTGCCTTCCGTGCGGCGGGCGTGGACTACCGGCCCGCGACGACGCTCTGGCACCTCGACCCCGATGCGGGCGTGCTGTCGCTCGCGACCGACGCCGCGTCGCAGGAGGTCGCGGCGCGGCGCGTGCTGCTCGCGACCGGGGCGCAGGAACGCCCGGTGCCGATCCCCGGCTGGACCCTGCCCGGGGTGATGTCGGCGGGCGCGGCGCAGATCCTGCTGAAATCGGCCGGTGCCGTGCCGTCCGGGCGCATCGTGCTGGCGGGGCAGGGGCCGCTGGCGTGGCTCCTGGCCGTGCAGCTTGCCCGCGCCGGCGCCGCGCCGCTGGTGCTGGAGACGCGCCGGACCTCCGTGGCCGCCGCGGCGATGCGGGCCGGTGCCGGGCTGCTCGCGGGGCATGGGATGCTGCGCAAGGGACTGGCGCTGATGGCCGAGGCGCGGCGGCATGGCGTCCGTGTCGTGCGCGGCGTCCGCGGCCTGCGCGCCGAGGGAGAGGGAAGCGTCGCGCGGGTCGCCTGGGACGGCGGCTCCGCCCCCTGCGACACGTTGCTGCTGCATGAGGGCGTGATCCCCGCGACGCATGTCTCGCGCGCCATCGGGCTCGATCATGCCTGGGATGCCGCGCAGGCCTGCTGGCGGCCCGTGGCGGACGAATTCGGCGCTTCCTCCCACCCGCGGGTCGCGGTGGCGGGCGATGGCGCGGGTATCGGCGGCTGGGAAGCGGCGGCGGCGGCCGGGCGGCTCGCCGGCCTCGATGCCGCGCGGCGGGCGGGCGCGCTGGCGGAGGACGCCTTCGCGGCCCGGATCGCGGCACCCTTGGCCACGCGCCGGGCGGCGCTCGCGCTCCGGCCCTTCCTCGATGCCCTCTATGCGCCGCCGCCCGAGGTGCTGGCGCCTGCCGACGCCACGATCGCCTGCCGGTGCGAGGAGGTGACCGCCGGCGCGATCCGCCGCGCTGCCGCGCTCGGCGCGACCGGGCCGAACCAGTTGAAGGCCTATCTGCGCTGCGGCATGGGGCCCTGTCAGGGCCGGATGTGCGCGCCGACCGTGGCCGCGCTGATCGCCGAGGTCCGCGGGTTGGCGCCCGCCGCCGTGCCGCCGCTCCGCCCGCGCGCGCCCTACAAGCCGGTCAGCGTGGCGCTCCTGGCCGGAAGTGCGGAATCCCTGCAACAGCCCGATGCGTAACGCTGCGCTGGCGCACCGGATTCTTGGAATCGGCGGTGCCGCGGCCTACACACGTCCCATGCGCCACGTTCTTGCCCTGTCCCTGCTGACCGCCCCGTCGTTCCTCGCCCTGCCCGCCGTCGCGCAAGGCTTCGGCGCGGATCCGGCCGCCATCGTGTCGGAGGTGGCCTCGGAGGCCGCCATCGCGCGCCTTGCCGAGCGGCTCGCCCGGCTGCCGGAGGATGGCCTCGACCCGTCGCTCTATGGCGTGCCGGCGGCCGGCTCCGCGGCCGCGGAGCCGGCGCGATTCCGGGCCGATACGCTGCGTGCGGCGCAGGCCGCGCTGGTGGACCTCCTGCTCGGCCGCGTCGCGAGCCTGCGGGGGCGCGTCGACCTGCGGCGGGACCCGTCCTCGGTCGACCTGGCGGGCTGGATGGCCGAGCTGGCCTCGGCGCGCGAGCCGGCCGAGGTCATCTCCCGCGCCGCCGACCTGCCGCCCGAAGCCCGTGCGCTGAAGGCGGAGCTTGCCCGCCACCGCGCCGTC
The DNA here is from genome assembly GCF_005222755.1 of Roseomonas sp. HF4. GTDB lineage: Bacteria > Pseudomonadota > Alphaproteobacteria > Acetobacterales > Acetobacteraceae > Neoroseomonas. The sequence goes on along the minus strand of NZ_STGD01000001.1, from coordinate 323,508 downwards.
GCGGCCGCCGGCGGCTGGCCGCGGATCACGGGCAACCTGGCCCGGACACTCGAGCCCGGCGCCACCGATGCCGCCCGCGTGCCGCAGCTGCGCGCGCGCCTCGCGATGTTCGACCCGGCGATCGCGACCGGGGAGGCCGCCGCCAGCCCGCTCTACGACGCGCGCCTGCAGACCGCGGTGCGCGCCTTCCAGGCGAGCGAGGGGCTCGAGGCCGATGGCCGCGTCGGCAGCATCACCTGGACCGTGCTGAACACGCCGGTCGAGGCCAAGATCGACCAGCTTCGCGTGGCGCTCGACATGCGCCGCGGGCAGGGGCGCCCGATCGCCGAGCGGCGCATCGAGGTCAACGTGCCGCATTTCCAGCTCCGCTTGCTGGAAGGCGACCGCGTGATGCGGGAGATGGCCGTCATCGTCGGCCGGCGCGACCGCCAGACGCCGATGCTGAACGTCCGCATGACCGCGGTGCAGTTCAACCCGCCCTGGGGCGCGCCCGACCGCAACGCCCGGGAAGACCTGCTGCCGCGCTTCCGCCGCGACCCGGCGGGGATGCAGGCGCGTGGCTACCGCATGTTCCAGCGCGTGGACGGGCAGGTCGTGCCGGTCGATGCCACCGAGATCGACTTCACGAACTACAACCGCAACTACTTCCCGTATTTCATCCGCCAGGATGCCGGGGAGCGCAACGCGCTCGGCCAGATCAAGTTCGTGATGCCGAACAGCGAAGCGATCTTCATGCACGACACGCCGGACCGGCACCTGTTCACGCGCGGGCAGCGGGCCTTCTCCTCCGGCTGCATCCGGCTCGCGCAGCCCATGGAGTTGCTTTCGGACGCCTTCTCGGGCATGTCCGGCTGGGATGAGGCGCAGATGAGCCGCGCCATCTCCAGCCGCGTCACCCGGACCGTGCCCATGGCGCGCTCCATCCTGGTGCGGCTCCATTACACCACTGTCGTCGTGGAAGGGGGCCAGGTCATCATGCGTCCAGACATCTATGGCCTCGATGCCGACTACGCCCGCGCGCTCGACCGCCCGGTACGGCAGCGGATCGCGTCCTCCGAAGGGGGGGCGGCGCGCGGCACCCAGGCGCGCTGAGCGATGGCGCGCCTGTTCCATCGCTTCGACTGCCCCTGCTGCGACCCGGCGGTGGCGAAGCGGCGCGAAGTGGTCCGCGCGGGCCTGTCCTGCCTCGCCGCACTCGTCGTGACGCCGGCGGCGCTGGCGCAGGGGGCCGCGACGCGCTCGCTCAGCGTGCGCCGCATGCAGACGGGCGATTCCTTCGACGGCGTCTATTGGCGCGACGGCCGCTACGACCGCGACGCGCTGCGCCGCCTCGACCTCGTGTTCCGCGACCCGGGGCTCGACGAGACGACGCCCATGGACCCCCGGTTGTTCGACGTGCTGCACACCATCGCCCGTCGCCTCGATGCGAATGAGGCGTGGGACGTGCTGAGCGGCTACCGCGCGCCCGAGACGAATGCGGCGCGGTCCCGGCAATCTCGCCGCGTCTCCCGCGTGTCGCTGCACATGTCGGGCATGGCGGCCGATGTGCGCCTGCCGGGGCGCCAGCCCATGGGCATCGCGCGGCTGGCGGCGGACCTGCAGACCGGCGGCGTCGGGCTCTATCGCGGCAACGGCTTCGTCCACCTGGATTGCGGCCCGGCGCGCCGCTGGTAGCGCCGCTTCAGCGCGCCGCCAGCACGCCGGCGCAGGCCGCCGGCAGCGGCGGCGGCGGGCCGGATGGCGCGCGGCGCGGTGGGTTGCGCGCCTCCTCGCTCAGCCACCAGTCGAGGCTCGCGTCGCAGCCGTCGCTGGCCGGCGGCGGCGGGATGTCGCGGCATTCCGTCTGGCCGGCCGGGCAGCGCAGCCGGATGTGCATGTGCGAATCGTGGCCCCGCCAGGGGCGCACGCGGCGCAGCCAGGCCTCGCCGCGGTGGCGGCGGCAGAGTTCCCGCTTGATCGCGTGGTTGACCAGCAGCCGGTCGAGCCCCGGCGTCTGGGCGGCCAGGCGGATCAGCGCGGCGTGGCGGTCGGTGAAGCGGCGCGGATCGACGCCGGTCTCGTCCGGCAGCACCAGGGAGGCGACGCGGACATCCTCCCGCGCCGCCGCCGGCACGCGCGGCTTCGGCGAGACATCGAGCCAGATGTCGGCATCGAGCCCGGTCTGGTGGCTGGCATGGCCGTAGGTCATGGGCCCGCCGCGCGGCTGCGCGAGATCCCCGATCCAGAGGTCCGGGAAGCCCGCCTCCTGCGCCCGAGCGGCCAGGGCCTGCACCCAGGCGACCGTGTCGGGATGCCCCCAGTGCCGGTTGCGGGAGACGCGCACCGCCTGCCAGCCCGGCCCTTCGTCCGGCAGGCGCACGGCGCCCGCGATGCAGCCGAGCCCGGTGCCGCCGATCACCCGCGCCGGCCCGGGCGCGGGGGTGGACACGGCGCCCCAGGGCGCCGCGCGGCCATTGCCCTGTGCCGCCGCCATCGTCGGAACCAGCAGCGCCATGACGGCGCCGATCCATGCCTTGCCCATGCCCGATTGCTAGAGCAGATCGTGCGCCGCTGAAATCATCCCGTGCGGGCTTCGCGGCCGCACGCCCGCGGAGGACCCCTTGGCCCGTTACCTCGTCACCGGCGGTGCCGGATTCGTCGGCAGCCATGCCGTGCTGGCCCTTCTCGACCGCGGCCATGAGGTCGTGGTGCTCGACAACCTCAGCCAGGGCCACCGCGCGGCGGTGCCCGCCGGGGCCACGCTGGTCGAGGCCGACCTCGCCCATTCGGCGCGGGTCGCGGAGGTCTTCGCCGCCTGGCGCTTCGACGCGGTGCTGCATTTCGCCGCGCTGTCCATCGTCGGCGCCTCGATGCGCGACCCGCTGCACTACATCGCGGAGAACGTGTCCCATTCGCTTCGCCTGGCCGAGGCCGCGATCAAGGCGGGCTGCCTGCGCTTCGTGCTGTCCTCCACCGCCGCGCTTTTCGGCGACCCCGACCGCGTGCCGATCGACGAGGCCTGCCGCATCGCGCCGTCGAACCCCTATGGCGACAGCAAGCGCATGGTCGAGGAAGGGCTCGCCTGGGCCGAGCGCATCCACGGCCTGCGCGTCGCCGCGCTGCGGTATTTCAACGCGGCCGGATCCGACCCGCAGGGACGGGCCGGGGAGGACCATGACCCCGAGACGCACCTCGTGCCGCTCGCGATCGACGCCGCACTCGGCCGCCGCCCGCCGCTGACGGTCTTCGGAGAGGACTACCCGACGCCGGACGGCACCTGCATCCGCGACTACGTGCACGTGACCGACCTGGCGGAGGCCCATCTCGCCGCGCTCGCGCGGCTCGAGACGCATGGGTCCTGCCGCTACAATGTCGGCAGCGGCAGCGGCGCCTCGGTGAAGGAGGTGCTGGCGGCGGTGGAGCGGGTCGGCGGCCGGCCGGTGCCGCATGCGGTCGGGCCACGCCGTGCGGGGGACCCGACGGTGCTGGTCGCGGCATCCGACCGGCTGCGCGCCGAGACGGGCTGGACGCCGCGCCTGGGCAGCCTGGAGGACATCGTGCGCACCGCCTGGGCCTGGCGGGAGGCGCATCCGGGCGGGTACGGCGACCGGTAGGGAAAGGGCGGGGGGAGAAGGGAACTTCTCCCCCCGGACCCCCCATAACCTTCTTTGGCATTTGGCGCCGCATCTTCGAGGATGGGCGCCAAGTGCCAGGGAAGGGAGGGGGCTCGGGGGAGGTTCTCCTCCCCCGACCTCCTGCGTTCACCCCACCAGGATCGCCCGGAAATCATTGACGTTGGTCAGCGTCGGCCCCGTGGTCACGAGGTCGCCGAGCGTCGCGAACAGCCGGTGGCTGTCATGCCCGGCCAGCAGCGCCCGCGGGTCGAGCCCCACGGCCCGCGCGCGCGCCAGCGTGTCGGGCGCGGCGATGGCGCCGGCATTCTCCTCCGACCCGTCGATGCCGTCCGTGTCGCCCATCAGCGCCCAGATGCCGGGCGTTCCGGCCAGCGCCAGCGCGAAGCCCAGCAGGCATTCGGCGTTCCGCCCGCCCCGCCCGGGATTGTCGGTGCGGATGGTGACGGTCGTCTCCCCGCCCGAGAGCAGCACGCAGGGCGCCGCCGCCGGATGGCCATGCGCGCGGGCCGCGTGGGCGATGCCGGCCAGCACGGTGCCGACCTCATGCGCCTCGCCCTCCAGCGCATCGCCCAGGATGACCGGCGCCAGGCCCAGCGCGCGGGCTTCCGCCGCGGCGGCCTCCAGCGCCATCAGCGGCGTCGCGATGTAGCGGTAGTCGGGCGCGGGCAGGCGCGGGTCGCCGGGCTTCGGGCTTTCCTCGGCCGCCGCCGCGAGATGCGCCGTGACGGCCTCGGGCAGCGTCATGCGGTAGTGGGCAACAAGCTCGCGCGCCTCGGCGAAGGTGGACGGGTCGGGCACGGTGGGGCCGGAGGCGATGACGGTCGCGTCGTCCCCCGGCACGTCCGAGATCGCGAGCGTCACGACCCGCGCCGGATGCGCCGCCGCCGCCAGCCTGCCGCCCGAGAAGGCCGAGAGGTGGCGGCGGATGCAGTTCATCTCGTGGATCGTGGCACCCGAGGCGAGCAGCGCGCGGTTCACGGCAACGAGGTCGGCCAGCGTCAGCCCCGGCGCCGGCAGCGTGGTCAGCGACGACCCGCCGCCCGAGACCAGGAACAGCACGAGGTCGCCGGCCCCCGCCGCGGCGGCAAGGTCGAGCATCCGCCGCGCCGCTGCCGCGCCGGCCTCGTCCGGGACGGGGTGGGCGGCCTCCGCGACTTCGATGCGGCTGGTCGGGTGGCCGTGGCCGTAGCGGGTGACGACGAGGCCCGCGAGGTCGGCCTCGGGCCAGGCGGCCTCGACCGCGGCGGCCATGACGGCGGCGGATTTCCCGGCGCCCAGCACCAGCACGCGGCCTTTGGGCCGCTCCGGCAGGTGGCGCGCGAGCACCGTGCGCGGGTCGGCCGAGGCGATTGCGGCGTCGAACAGGCGGCGGAGCGCGGCGCGCGCCGCGGCGTCGGTGAAGGCCATGCGCAGGAATTTCCCCTCTGCGCGCAGTATGGCGTCGCTGCGGCGCAGGGGCCATGCGCGTGATGCTTGGCCAGTTGCCCGAAAGCCGGCCCGCGCCCGGCGGTCATCGCGCGGCCCGGCCCGGGCCCGACCCTCTCCTTCGCCCCGCGGGTGGGTGCCTATCTGGCCGGGGAGCCCGCCACCAGGCGCTGTAGGGAAGCGAGCCGTCCGCGCGTGAAGCCGTTCGCCAGGAAGATCTCCGAGGCCCTGCCGGCGTAGAGTGGATTCGCGGCGACCGCGGCTTCGAGCGCCGCGACATCGGCGGCACGCACGCTGTAGTTTCCGGGAATGACCGTGAACTGGGCGATCGGCAGCGCGACGTTGAGGATGTCCTTTACGTTTCCGAGCGGGTCGTATCCGTTGATCTCCAGGAAGGTCGCCTGGGCCAGGTACGAGATCGCCTCCGAGGTCTTTCGCGTCACGCCGGTCTGGGCGGTCAGGTCCAGGAAGGCGTGCGTCAACTCGTGGATGGTCAGCGCCTGGTCCCCGACCTTCTTCAGGTTGAACGAATAGCGCATCTTGAAGATGTCGAGTTCCGGGCTGTACGACCCGGACGCGCCGTCCTCGATGAAGTTCGTGCCCACGCACTGGATGTCGCCGCGGGACAGGGCGTTGACCAGGTGCTTCGAGTAGGCCTCCGGCCAGATCCTGATCCCGGCGAATTCGAAGTTCAGCTTCTGTATTGCCGGCTCCGTTTGAAGAAACGTCGTCATCTGCTGCAGGGTCACTGGCGCGGCCCAGTTGGCGAGGCTGATCGGCATGGTCGGTTCCCTCGGGCGCCGCCACCCCGACAGACGCGGGGATCGGCCGCCCAACTGCACGTTGCGATCCCCGGGAGAGCGGAACGGCTGGATCGGACCTTGCCGCGCCCGGCATGCACGGATGGGATCCTAGCTGATCATTCGACCGTTATCGTAACAGGTAAGCGGCGTTGTCCACAACGATCATGTCGAGCCCGCCGGCCCATGGTGCAGGCGCCGGCGGAGCTATGGCGTAGCGGCCCCGGATGGGCCATCTAGGCGCGGACCGAGGAGGGACACACGCCATGCCCGCACCCCAGCCCGAAGCCGACCTGGCGCTCGGCGCCGCCGCAGCCCTCGACGCCACGGCGCGCGAGAGGATCGAGGCCGCGGCCTTCCGCAAGCTGGTCCAGCACCTGCGCGAGCGCACCGACGTGCAGAACATCGACATGATGAATCTGACCGGGTTCTGCCGGAACTGCCTGTCACGCTGGTACCAGGAGGCGGCCGGGGAGGCGGGCCAGGCGCTGGAAACCCCGGATGCGCGCGAGATCGTCTACGGCATGCCCTACAAGGACTGGCAGGCGAAGCACCAGACCGAGGCGAGCGCCGACCAGAAGGCGCGCTTCGCCGCCGCCAATCCCGGCCATTGAAGGGCAAGCATTGATGGCGCGCACCCCGAGGGCTAAACCCGCCTCCCTTCAGACGGCGGGCAGGGCGATGTCACAGGCGGCGAAGAAGCAGGACGACACCGAGGTGGGCGGCATCGCGGCCGACCGGCTGCGCTCTATCATCGAGCGCGTCGAGCGGCTGGAGGAGGAGAAGAAGGCGCTCTCCTCCGACATCAAGGACATCATGGCGGAAGCCAAGTCCGCCGGCTTCGACATCAAGGTGATCCGCGCCATCCTGCGCATCCGCAAGCAGGAGCCCGCCGAGGTGGAGGAGCAGGAGACGCTGCTCGACCTCTATCGCCGCGCGCTCGGCATGTGAGGGGCGCGCGCGTGTTCGCCCCTCCCGATGCGATCAAGGGCTGGCACGCGCATGTCTATTTCGACGCCGCGACGCGCGACGCCGCCGCCAGGCTGCGCGACGGCATCGCCGCGGCGTTTCCCGACGCGGTCCTCGGCCGCTGGCACGAGGTGCCGGTCGGCCCGCATCCGCAGGCGATGTACCAGGTTGCCTTCGCGCCGGCGCTGTTCCCCGCGCTGGTACCCTTCCTGGCGCTGAACCGGGACGGGCTTGCGGTGCTTGTGCACCCCGAGACCGGCCGCCAGAAGGCAGACCACCTGCGCCACGCGATGTGGATGGGCGCGGTGCTGGCGCTGGATGCAAGCGTGCTGCCGGACTGACGCGCCCCGCCGCCGGACCCCGGAGGTCCGGCGCCAGGTGACACGGAAGGGCGCGGGATCGGGGGAGGTTCTCCGCCCGCGACGTTGCCTGCCGTTGACCGCCCCGCCGCCCGGGCGGAGGCTCGCGTCCGCCCCAAGGAGGCCGCCATGGACCACCCCCATGCCCCGATCGGCGGCGCCGCCGCGTGGCGCGGTGCGGACCTTGCCGCGCGGGGCTTCTGGCCGCGTCGCCTGGATGAGGCCGAGATCGCGGCGCTGGAGCGGGCGGTCGCCGCGGCGCGGCAGGCCGGGCTCAGCCCGCCCGGCTTCGGGCACGCGGACTTCCCCCTGCCGGACCTCGCGCCCCTGCTCGCCGAGGTCGCGGCGGAACTCGAGCATGGCGCGGGCGTCGTGCGCCTGTCGGGACTGCCGGTCGGGCGCATCGCGCCCGAGGACCTGCGGCGCCTGTTCTGGGGTTTCTGCTGCGCCCTCGGCACGCCGCTGTTCCAGAATACCGCCGGCGAGGTGCTGGCCGAGGTGAAGGACGAGACCGGGCAGGGCATCGCCGTGACGGGCGACGGCGCGGGGCCGCTGCCCTCGGCGCGGGCGCGCTCGCGCTCGACCGGGCCGCTGCGCTTCCATACCGACAAGTGCGACGTGCTGGCGCTGCTTGCCGCGTCGAACGGAATCGCGGGCGGCGTGTCGCGCGTCGTCTCGACCGTCGCGATCCACGACGAGATGGCGCGCCACCGGCCCGACCTGCTCGCGGTGCTGTACGAGGATTTCTGGCGCATGCGCCCGGCGGACGAGGAAGGCGCGGATCATGCCGACCGCGTGTTCCGCATGCCGGTCTTCGCGCGCGGTCCGGATGGCGCCTTCACCAGCCAATACAGCCGCACCTACGTCGAGATGGCGCATGCCGAGCCGGGCGTCCCGCCGCCGCGGCCCGCGCAGGTCGAGGCGATGGACATGCTGGCCGCGCTGGCGGAGGAATTGTGCGCCGAGGCGCCCTTCACGCCCGGCGACCTGCAGTTGCTGAACCAGCACGTCACCTATCACGGCCGCACCGCCTATGCGGACGATGCAGCGGCCGGGCAGCGCCGGGTGCTGCTGCGGATCTGGCTCTCGGTCCCGTTCGGCCGTGCCCTGCCGGAAGGGCACCGGGTGCAGTGGGGGCGGGTCGAGGCGGGGGCGCTGCGCGGCGGCGCGATTCCCGGGCGGAGCGCTGTCACGGCCTGATCAGCCGGGCGCGGCGCACCAGTCGAGGATCGCCCCGGTTTCCTCCGACGGCCAGGCATGCGCCAGGTCTTCGATTTCCCGATGCGCGACGCGCGCCCCGGCGGCCGCGAGCGCCGCGGCGGCGTCGCGGGCGGTCTCGGCCGGGAACATCCAGTCCTGCGCGCCGTGCAGGATGCGGACCGGCAGGCCCTGTACGCGGGCGGGGTTCGCGAAGCCCATGACGAAGCGGTTGAAGGCCGCCGCGACGGGCGCGAGGTGCGTGAAGTCCGCCGCCCCCGCGCCGAGGCCGAAGGTATAGGCGAATGTGCCGCCGTCGCTCATGCCGGCGAGCAGCCGCGGCGCGGGCAGCAGGGGCCGCAGCGCCGCCGCCTGCGCGACCAGGGCCCGGATGCCGGCGCCATCCGCCTCGGGCTCGGCGAGGGACCAGGTGCGGCCGGCGGCGGTCGGCGCCAGCACCACCCAGCCTCGGCTGCGCGCCGCGCGCAGGAAGGCCCAGAGGAAGCGCCGCCCGTCCCCGCTGCCGCCATGCAGCGCGACGACGAGTGGCGCCGGCGCCGTCGGGTCCAGCCATTCCGGGACATAGAGCGCCGCGCCGCCGCGCGTTCCGGGCGGTCCGCCCAGATGCAGCGAGCCCGCGCCGTCCCGCCCCGGCTGCACGGCCGCGAGGCGCAGCGCGAGGTCGCGGTCCGCGCGCGCCGGCGGGTCGAGGAAATGCTCGCTCACGGCCGGGATGAAGGCGGCGAGCGGATAGATCGCCTCGCAGCCTTCGGCATGGGCGCGCAGCGCCCGCGCGGCGGCGCGCAGCGGGTCCGGCGCATCGGTCAGGGCCGCCAGGCCATCGAGACCGCCGAGCGCCGCCGCGGCGGCGCCTTCGAGGCAGGCGCGCAGTGGCACGAGCCCATCCGGCCACGGCGCGGTGCGGGAGGCGGCGAGGGCGGCGCGGAGCGGCTCCCCCGCGCCGTCGAACGCCGCGGCCAGGGCGCCGAGCGTCTCCGGGTCCAGTGTGCGCGCCGCCGCTTCCAGCCGGGCCAAGGCGGCCAGCGTCTCGGGCACCAGCGTCGCGATGGCCGCGCCGACGGGGTCCGGGCCGGCCACGGCGCGCCGCCTCAGCCGCGCAGCCAAGCAGGCGGATGGCTGCCGAGCGGCATCGCCGGCAGCGCCCATCGCGCGGGCGTCGCGGAAAGCATCGCCGCGTGCCGCAGCGCGCGCATGCGGCCGAAGCCGCTGTCGCCTTCCTCCATCCAGCCCAGCGCCTCCGGGTCGGGCGTGCCGGGCGCGGCAAGGCCGCCCTCGATGCGCCCGAGCCGCCGGATCCATTCCCCGGTGCCGGCCAGGCTGACGCGCACGAGCCACGACCCGCCTTCCTCCGCCCGCCGCAGCAGCGCCGCCATCGCGCCGAAGGCGAGCAGGTAGCCCGAGGCGTGGTCGAGCGCCTGGCAGGGCAGGGGACGCGGCGTGTCCTCGCCGGCAGCCGCCGCCTCGTCGTCGTTGATGCCGTTGGCGTTCTGCACGAGCGAATCGAAGCCGCGCCGGCCGGACCAGGGGCCGAGATGCCCCCAGGCCGAGAGCGAGACGCAGACGATCCCCGGGCGCAGCGCGGCGAGGTCATCCGGCGCGAAGCCATGCGCCGCGATCGCGCCGGGGCGGTAGCCCTGGAGGAACACGTCCGCGCCGGCGGCGAGGCCCGCGAGCGTCGCGCGCTGCGCCGGGTCGCGCAGGTCGAGCGCCGCGCAGCGCTTGCCGCGCCCGGTGTCCATCACGAGGGCAGGGATCGACGGGCCGCCCGGCTGCGTGACGTGCAGCACCTCCGCGCCATGCGCCGCCAGCGTGCGCCCGGCCACCGGCCCCGCGATGACCCGCGTCAGGTCGAGCACGCGCAGCCCTTCGAGGGGGCGCCCGGCCAGCGGCGGCAGCGGCGTCGGCGGCGCCTCGCCGATGCGCTCGATGACCAGCGCCGGCAGGGCGGTGGCGGCGGCGCCCTGCGGGGTCGCGGCCCATTCGGCCGCGCCGCGCGTCATGGTGGCGACGCCGCCCGCGGCGTAGATCGCGTCCTCGGCGTCGGCGGCGCGCCAGGATTGCAGCGCAGCCGTCACGGCCGCGCGGTCGTAGGCGCAGCCGAGAACGCCGAGCGCGGCGTCACGGTGGTGCGCGTGGTTCGTGTGCAGGCGCAGCCAGCGCCCGTCCCCGCAGCGATGCAGCCCGGCGATGCGGTCCCAGCCCTCATGCACCGGCGCGCCATCGATGCGGAGGTGGTGTTCCGAGCGGAACTCGGCGAGCGCGTGGTCGATCGCGACGCCGACGCGCTGCGCGGGGCCGCCGCGGGCGGCGTGGATCGCGGCGGCGGCGGCACCGGCCGCGCCGATGCTGGCGAGCGCCGCGGCGCCGAGCGCGAAGGTCGAGGGCACGAGCGGATCGGCGCCGGAGAGGGCGACGGCGGGCCGCATGGCGGGCGCAAGGCCGGCCTGCTGCCAGATATCCGTGAGGGCGGCGGTCGGGGAGGTCACCATGGGCAGACGCTCGCGCATTGCCCGGACGCGGTCCAGGGGCGGGTCTGGCGCAGGGCGCCCGCGGAGCGGGAAGGTCGGGGGAGGGGAACCTCCCCCAAACCCCCTCCCTTCCTTGTCTCCTGGTGCCGAAGTCGGGGGCGTCTGCCGCCTGCCTTGGCGAGGGCGTTCAGCCCGACAGCGCCTCGATCGCCGCGGCGCGCGCCTCGATCGCCATCCGCCGCTTCACCTTCATGGTCGGCGTCAGCAAGCCGTTCTCGATGGTGAAGGGCTCGGTCACGGCGTGGTGCCGGATCCGCTCGATGGTCGGCAGCTTCGCGTTGACGCGGCGCACCGCATCGGCGACCCGACCCTCCATCCCCTCGGCCGGCACGATCAGCGCGACCAGGGCGGGCCTGCCTTCGCCCGCCACCAGCGCCTGATGGACCTCGGGCTCGGCCATCAGCAGGCTCTCGAGCTTGGCGGGGCTGACCATGTCGCCGCCGAGCGTCTTGATGAAGTCCCGCTTGCGGTCGGTGATGCGGAGGTAGCCGCCCTCGATCACGCCGACATCGCCGGTGTGCAGCCAGGCGCCGGTCTCGCCGGGCGGCGGCTTCAGCGCTGCGGTGGTGGCGTCGGGGTTTTTCCAGTAGCCGGTCATCACCAGGTCGCCCTGGATCAGCACTTCCCCGTCCTCGGCGATGCGGCAGGCGACGCCCGCGAGCGGGGGACCGACCGTCTCGCGCCGGTTCGCCCAGGGCAGGTTGACGCTGACCACGGGGCCGGCCTCGGTCTGGCCGTAGCCCTGGATCACCGGCAGGCCGAGCGCGATGAAGAAGCCCGACAGGTCGGGGTCGAGCCGCGCGCCGCCCGAGACCAGCGCCTGCAGCCGCCCGCCGAAGCGGGCGCGCACCTTCTCCCGCACCAGGCGGTCCAGCACCGCGTCCTGCAGGCGGTCGAGCAGGCCGAGCGGCGGCCCGTCCATCCGGCGCAGCCCGAGGGCCAGCGCGCGGTCGAACAGGGCGCGCTTGAAGGCGCCTTCCTTCTCGAGCCCGGCCAGGATGCGCCCGCGCAGCACCTCGAACAGCCGCGGGACGGCGGTGACGACGGCGGGCGCGATCTCGGTGAATTCGTGGGACAGGCGGTCGGCGCCGCGGGAATAGACCACCTCCATGCCGAGGGAGGGCAGCAGGAAGCCGCCCACGGTGTGCTCGTAGGAATGCGACAGCGGCAGGAACGACAGGTACGGCTTGCCGTCGAGCTCGAGCCGCCGGGCCAGCGGCAGCACGCCTGCGCGGTTCGCGAGCAGCGCGCGATGCGGCAGCATCACGCCCTTCGGCAGGCCGCCGGTGCCGGAGGTGTAGATCAGGCAGGCGAGGCTGTCCGGCGCCGCGGCCTCGCATTCCGCGAGCAGGGCGGCGACGTCGCCCGGCGCGGCCAGCGCCTCCGACCAGTCATGGCAGGTGAGCCCGTCCTGCGCGGGCGGCGGCTCGATGCAGACGAGAAGGTCGAGCCCCTCGGCGAGCGCCGCGCCTTCCAGCACGCGCTCGGCCAGCTTCGCGGTCGACACGATGGCCGCCCGCGCGCCCGAATCGCGCAGGATGTGCGCGTGGTCGGTCGCGAGGTTGGTCGTGTAGGTCGGCACCGTGATGGCGCCCAGGGCCATGATGGCGGTATCGGCGATCGGGAATTCCGGCCGGTTCTCGCTGACCAGCATCACGCGGTCGCCGGGGCCGATGCCGCGGGCGCGGAGGAAGGCGGCGACCGAGGCGATCTGCAGCGCGAAGTCGCCCCAGCGCAGGCTCTGCCAGGCGCCGCCCTGCCAGTGGCGGAACAGCGGCCGGTCGGCCCATTCGGCGGCGCGCGCCAGCATCATCGCCGGCAGCGTCGGCCAGCCTCCGTCAGCGTAGGGCATCGCGTCCCCTTTTCCCCTCGGCCGTCCCCTTCGCCGATGTAGAGGGCGCCGCGCCGCTTGGCCATGCCGGCGTTTGGCCTATATGGGCTGCGTGACCCGCACGCATCTCCCCGCCCCCGCCCTCGCCCCGCTGGACGCCGCCGCCGGCCACGACGCCGCGCTGCCCGTCTGGGACCTCTCGGACCTCTATGCCGCGCCGGACGACCCGCGGCTGGCCGCCGACCTCGACCGTGCCGAGACCGAGGCCCGCGCCTTCGAGGCGCGGCTCGCCGGCCGCCTCGGCGGCCTCGGCGGCGACGCGCTCGCGCAGGCGATCGCGGAATACGAGGCGATGTGGGAACGCCTCGGCCGCGTCACCTCCTATGCCGGGCTGGTGTTCAGCGGCGACGCGCAGGACCCCGCGAACGGGCGCTTCTACCAGACGACGCAGGAGCGGGTGACGACCATCTCCTCCCACCTGCTGTTCTTCACGCTGGAGCTGAACCGGCTCGAGGACGCGGCGCTCGAGCAGAAGGTCGGCGGCTCGGCCGCGCTCGGGCGCTGGCGCCCCTGGCTGCGCGACCTGCGTGTCTTCCGCCCGCACCAGCTCTCGGACGATCTCGAGAAGCTGCTGCACGAGAAGGAGGTCGCGGGCCGCTCCTCCTGGGTGCGGCTGTTCGACGAGACCGTCGCGACCATGAAGGTGAAGGTATCGGAGGAGGAGCTGACCGTCTCCGCCGCGCTCAACCTGCTGTCGGACCGCGACCGGGCGAAGCGGGCGGCCGCGGCCGAGGGAATCTCGGCCGCCTTCGGGGAGCGCACGCGGCTGTTCTCGCTGATCACGAACGTGCTCGCGAAGGACAAGGAGATCGAGGACACTTGGCGCCGCTATCCGCGCCCGGGCTCCTACCGCAACCGGTCCAACATGGTGGAGGACGAGGTGGTGGACGCGCTGGTGGGCGCGGTCCGCGACGCCTTCCCGCGCCTGTCGCACCGCTACTACGCGATGAAGGCCAAGTGGCTCGGCCTGCCGAAGCTGCAGCAATGGGACCGCAACGCCCCGCTGCCCGACGAGGACGACCGGCACATCCCCTGGCCCGAGGCGGTGGAGCGCGTGCTGTCTTCCTACGCCGCCTTCAGCCCGGACCTGGCCGCGATCGGCCGGCGCTTCTTCGACAAGCCCTGGATCGACGCGGCGCTGCGGCCGGGCAAGGCGTCCGGCGCCTTCGCGCACCCGACCGTGCCCTCGGCGCACCCCTATCTGCTGCTGAACTACCACGGGAAGTCGCGGGACGTGATGACGCTGGCCCATGAACTGGGCCACGGCGTGCACCAGATCCTGGCGGGCGGGCAGGGCTACCTGATGTCGTCGACGCCGCTGACGCTGGCCGAGACGGCCTCGGTGTTCGGGGAGATGATGACCTTCCGCGCCGTGCTCGACGCCGAGGCGGACCCGCGCCGCCGCCGCGCCATGCTGGCCGGCAAGGTCGAGGACATGCTGAACACGGTGGTCCGCCAGGTCGCCTTCTACCGCTTCGAGACGCTGCTGCACGACGAGCGCCGCAAGGGCGAGATGTCCTCCGAGCGCATCGCCGAGCTCTGGATGCAGGTGCAGGTGGAGAGCCTGGGCCCCGCCTTCGAGTTCACGCCCGACTACGGCGTCTACTGGGCCTATATCCCGCATTTCGTGCACTCGCCCTTCTACGTCTACGCCTATGCCTTCGGGGATTGCCTCGTGAACGCGCTCTATGGCGTCTACCGCGACGGCAGCGTGCCGGAGTTCGAGGCCAAGTACCTCGAGATGCTCCGCGCCGGCGGCACGAAGCGGCACCAGGAGCTGCTGGCGCCCTTCGGGCTGAACGCCGCCGACCCCGCCTTCTGGGCCAAGGGGCTCGACGTCATCGCCGGATTCATCGACGAACTCGAGCGCGACGATGGCTGACAAGGAAGGCTCGACCCTCTTCGGGGAGGCGCGGCGGATGCTGCGCACCTCCGGCGCCGTCGGCGGCATCGCGGCGCGCTACGCGGGCAAGCGCCTGTTCGGCGTGAAGGGCGACCAGGCGACGAATGCCGAGGACCTGAAGGCCGTGCTCGGCGGCCTCAAGGGCCCGATGATGAAGGTCGCGCAGTTCCTGTCCACCGTGCCGGACGCGCTGCCGCCGGAATACGCCAGGGAACTGGCCACGCTGCAGGCCAACGCGCCGCCGATGGGCTGGCCCTTCGTTCGCCGGCGCATGGCGAGCGAACTTGGCCCCGCATGGGAAGGGAAGTTCGCGAATTTCGAGCGCGAGGCCGCCGCCGCCGCCTCGCTCGGCCAGGTTCACCGCGCGACGCTGCACGACGGCACGCGCGTCGCCTGCAAGCTGCAATACCCGGACATGGCGAGCGTGGTGGACGCCGACCTCCGGCAGCTCAAGCTCGCGCTGTCGATCTACCGGCGCATGGACAGCACGCTCGAGAACGAGGAGGCCTACGTCGAGCTCTCCGAGCGCCTGCGGGAGGAGCTCGACTACAAGCGGGAAGCCGCGCAGCAGAAGCTCTATGGCAGGATGCTGGCGGGCGTGCCCGGCGTGCGCGTGCCCGTGCCGGTCGAAGAATTCTGCACGAAGCGCCTGCTGACCATGACGTGGCTCGACGGCAGCGCCATCCAGGCCCGAATCGACGAGGACCCGCCGGAGGAGGAACGCGCGGCCTACGCGCGCGCGCTGTTCCGCGCGTGGTACGTGCCGCTCTACGGCTACGGCGTGATCCATGGCGACCCGCATCTCGGCAACTACCAGGTGCGCGCCGATGCGCCGGAGAATGGCGGCTGGGGGATCAACCTGCTCGATTTCGGGGTGGTGCGGATCTTCCCGCCGTCCTTCATCGGCGGCGTGATCATGCTGTTCGAGGCGATCCGCGACGACGACTTCGACAAGGCGGCCGAGGCGTACCGCATCTGGGGCTTCCAGAACCTCAAGCGCGAGACGATCGAGGTGCTCAATATCTGGGCGAAGTTCCTCTATGAGCCGCTGCTCGACGACCGCGTGCGCCCGATCCAGGTGAACGACGACCCGCAATACGGCCGCCGGATCGCGGAGCAGGTCCATGCCGGGCTCAAGCGCACCGGCGGCGTGCGGGTGCCGCGGGAATTCCCGCTGATGGACCGGGCGGCGATCGGGTTGGGCTCGGTCTTCCTCAGGCTCGGCGCGAAGCTCAACTGGCACGACCTGTTCCAGGAACTGGTCCAGGGCTTCGACGGCGAGGTGCTGGCGCGGCGGCAACAGGCGGCGCTTGCCGAGGCCGGGTTGCCCGACCCGCACCCGGCCGGGGCTTGAAAATCCGGCTGCCGGGCCCTCCTTGACGCGACCGGCCCGTGCCTCCTGACCGAGGCGCGGGCCTTGCATGTCTTCAGTTGGGCGCTGGACACCCCGGCGCCTTGCGTTTACCTGCGCCGGTTCCTGTGGCGCGTGGGGGGTATCCCGGATGCGTGTGGCGATCCTGAAGGAAAGGCGGAGCGGGGAAACCCGCGTCGCCGCGACGCCCGAGACGGTGAAGAAATACATCGGCATGGGGCTCGAGGTGGCGGTGGAGCAGGGGGCGGGGGATGCCTCCGGCATGCCCGACGCCGCCTATGCCGAAGCGGGGGCGAGCCTCGCGGCCGATGCCGCCGCCGCGCTGGCCGGCGCGGGGATCGTGCTGGTGGTGCGTGCGCCGGAGGACGGCGCGCTGGCCGCGGTCGAGCGCGGCGCGCTGCTGATAGGCACGCTGGCCGCCGACGCCGCGGCCGCGGCGCGCTACGCCGAGGCCGGCATCGACGCGGCCTCGATGGAATTGCTGCCGCGCATCACGCGCGCGCAGTCGATGGACGTGCTGTCGTCCCAGGCGAACCTCGCGGGCTACCGCGCGGTGATCGAGGGCGCCACCGCCTACGACAAGGGCTTCCCGATGATGATGACGGCGGCCGGCACGGTGCCCGCCGCCAATGTCTTCATCATGGGCGCGGGCGTTGCCGGCCTGCAGGCCATCGCGACGGCGCGGCGCCTCGGCGGGCGGGTTTCCGCCACCGACGTGCGCCCCGCGGCGAAGGAGGAGATCAAGTCCCTCGGCGCATCCTTCGTCGGCTACGAGGACGAGGAGAGCAAGGCCGCCCAGACCGCGGGCGGCTACGCGAAGCAGCTCAGCGCCGAGTTCTACGCCAAGCAGGCCGAGGTGGTGGCAGCCCACATCGCCAAGCAGGACGTGGTCGTCTGCACCGCGCTGGTGCAGGGCCGCAAGGCGCCGACCCTGGTCACCGCCGAGATGGTCGCCACCATGAAGCCGGGATCGGTCGTGGTGGACATCGCGGCCGATGCCGGCGGCAACTGCGCGCTGACCAAGCCCGGCAAGCAGGTCGTGACGCCGAACGGCGTCAAGATCCTCGGCTTCACGAACTGGCCGGGACGCCTGCCGGCGGCGGCCTCCGCGCTCTATGCGCGCAACCTGCTGACCTTCCTCTCGACCTTCTGGGACAAGGAGGCCAAGGCCCCGAAGCTCCCGGAGGAAGACGATATCGTGAAGGGTGTCATGCTCACGCGCGGCGGCGCGGTGGTGCATCCGCAGATGAAGCCGGCGGCGTGAGGGGGACCGACAGATGAACCCGACTGAACTTGCCACACAGGCGCAGGGGATCGCCGACCGCGCGGCCGCCTTCGCCGAGACGGCGCGCCGCATGGCCGAGGCCGCGGCCCCGGCCGCCGAGGCGGTCTCTCCCTTCCTGTATCTGCTGACGATCTTCCTGCTCGCCTGCTTCGTCGGCTACCACGTGGTGTGGAACGTCACGCCCGCGCTGCATTCGCCGCTGATGGGCGTGACCAACGCCATCTCCTCCGTGATCGTGGTGGGCGCGATCCTGGCGGCCGGCATGGCCGAGAGCACGGCGGCGCGCGTCTTCGGCTTCCTCGGCGTGACGCTGGCGGCGGTGAACATCTTCGGCGGCTTCATGGTGACGCGACGTATGCTGGCCATGTTCAAGAAGAAGGGGAGCTGAGGCCATGGGCGTCACGCTCTCGACCTTCGCCTACCTGGCGGCGTCGGTCCTCTTCATCCTCGCGCTTCGCGGGCTGAGCCATCCCGAGACCAGCCGGCAGGGCAACACCTACGGCATGATCGGGATGGGCGTCGCGATCGTCGCGACCATCTTCAAGGGCGGCATCGACTTCGGCGGCTTCATGCTGATCGTGGCGGGCCTCGCCATCGGCGGCACCATCGGCACGGTGGTCGCGCAGCGCATTCAGATGACGGCGCTGCCGCAGCTGGTCGCCGCCTTCCATTCGCTGGTCGGCATGGCGGCGGTGTTCGTAGCGGCAGCGGCGTTCTACAGCCCCGAATCCTTCGGCATCGGCATCCGCGGCAACATCAAGACCGCCTCGCTGCTCGAGATGTCGCTCGGCCTCGCGATCGGCGCCATCACCTTCTCGGGCTCGGTCATCGCCTTCCTGAAGCTGGACGGGCGGATGTCGGGCGCGCCCATCACCTTCGAGGGGCAGCACAAGCTGAACTTAGGCCTCGGCATCCTGCTGGCGGTGCTGATCCTGCTGTTCACGCTGACGGGCTGGGGCATCCTGTTCTGGCTGATCGCGATCCTGTCCTTCGCGCTCGGCTTCCTGCTGATCGTCCCGATCGGCGGCGCGGACATGCCGGTCGTGGTGTCCATGCTGAACAGCTATTCGGGCTGGGCGGCGGCGGGCATCGGCTTCACGATCGGCAACCTGCTGCTCATCATCACCGGCGCGCTGGTTGGCGCCTCGGGCGCGATCCTGTCCTACATCATGTGCAAGGGCATGAACCGCAGCATCATCAACGTGCTGCTGGGCGGGTTCGGGTCGGAAGGCGGCACGGCGGCCGCCGGCGGCGACACCGACCGCCCGCCGGTCAAGGCCGGCAGCGCGGAAGACGCTGCCTACATGATGAAGAACGCGCAGAAGATCATCGTCGTGCCCGGCTACGGCATGGCAGTCGCGCAGGCCCAGCAGGTGCTGCGGGAGATGGCGGACCTGCTCAAGAAGGAAGGCGTCGAGATCAAGTACGCCATCCACCCGGTGGCCGGCCGCATGCCCGGCCACATGAACGTGCTGCTGGCGGAAGCCAACGTGCCCTACGACGAGGTCTTCGAGCTCGAGGAGATCAACCCCGAGTTCGCCGACGCCGACGTGGCCTTCGTGATCGGCGCCAACGACGTGACCAACCCGGCGGCCAAGACCGACAAGTCCTCGGCCATCTACGGCATGCCGATCCTGGACGTGGAGCGCGCCAAGACGGTGTTCTTCATCAAGCGCGGCATGGCGTCCGGCTACGCCGGCGTTGAGAACGAGCTGTTCTTCCGCCCGAACACCATGATGCTCTTCGGCGACGCCAAGAAGGTGACGCAGGAGATCGTGCAGGCGCTGCAGCGGTAGCGCCTGCCGCCCCCGGCGCGCGCCACGCGCCGGGGGTTGTTGGCAGCCTGTTAAGGATGCGTCCCGATACTCGGGCCGCATCATGACCTACGGCCTCCTGCGCCCCCGCGCCGCATCTCCGGCCCCGCCCAACGGCATCATCGAGGGCCTGACGGGCCTCCTGCGGCGCGAGCCCTTCCTGATCGCGGTCGAGGCCGCGGTGGCGGATGCATGGCTCGCCGGCGGCGCCGTCGCCGTCGTGACGCTCGACATCGATCGCTTCGGGGCAGTGAACGGCACCTTCGGCCGCGACGTCGGCGATGCGCTGCTGCGGGCGGTGGGGGAACGGATCAGGCTTTGCACCCGCGCACGCGACCTGGCCGCGCGGATCGGTGGCGACGCCTTCGCGCTGATCGTGGACGACATGGGCGACGGTGCCGCCGCGCTGGCCGTGAGCACCAGGATGGTCGAGGTGCTGCGCCGTCCGTTCCTGCTGGATGGCCACAGCGTCGTGATCGGCACGTCGGTCGGCGTCGCGATCTATCCCGATGACGCGATTGATGCCGCGGGGCTGCTGCGCGCCGCGCATCTCGCGGTGCGGCAGGCAAAGGCGGATGGCTGCGGCGCCATCCGGCGCTTCGTGCCCGGGATGCGCGTCGGAGACGCGCCGGTGGCCTGATACGCCGGGCACCGGTGCCTGGTGCTGATCCCGTCCTGGGGGGGTGCGCTCGTAGGGTCCGGTGGTGGGGAAGCCCCAGCGTGCCACGGCGCCGCTGCGGGACCCCCATGGATCGGCGCCAACGGACACGAAAGGTCGAGGCCGGGCGGGGGGAGACGTTTCCTTCTCCCCCCGCCTTCTGCCCGCAATCCGATCCGGCCCAGGCCGCCCCTGCGGCCCGCGCCGGGGGCCCGCCGCCCGTCATTGACCCTGCGCTCGGCCGCACCCTACTGTCGACAGTCGTCAAAGACCCTCCAGGACGCCTCGCCCGTGTCGCCTCCCTCGCCGAACGCCGCCCATGGCCGGTAGCCAGGACTTCCCCGCCGACCCGCGCAACGCGGCCGTCCGCGTCTACGTCAACGGCGCGCTCGTGCCACGGGACGAAGCGCGCGTCTCGGTCTTCGATGCCGGCTTCGTGCTCGGCGACGGCGTCTGGGAAGGGGTGCGCCTGCACAGGGGGCGGATGGTCTTCCTCGACGCCCATCTCGACCGGCTGTTCGAGGGTGCGCGCGCCATCGACCTCGATATCGGCCTGACGCGCGCCGAGGTCGTCGCCGCCCTGCAGGCGACGCTCGACGCCAACGGCATGCAGGACGGCGTCCACGTCCGGCTCATGGTCACGCG
Organism: Roseomonas sp. HF4; assembly: GCF_005222755.1. Lineage (GTDB taxonomy): Bacteria > Pseudomonadota > Alphaproteobacteria > Acetobacterales > Acetobacteraceae > Neoroseomonas. Next base: position 303,027 of record NZ_STGD01000001.1, on the reverse strand, counting down.
CGGCCTCAAGAAGACGCCGAACCAGGACCCGCGCCACACGATCGGGCCGGCCACGGTCGTGATCGTCGCCGAATGGAAGCAGCCCAACCCGGCGCTGATGACGCAGGGGCTCAGCCTGTTCACGAGCACCATCCGCTGCTCGCCGGCGGACATGTTCGACATGCGGCTCAATTCGCACAGCCGGCTCAACCTCATCACCGCGCTGATCCAGGCGATCAAGGCCGGCGCAGACGAGGCGCTGATGCTCGACCCGGCCGGCTTCGTCTCGTCCTGCAACGCGACCAACTTCTTCTTCGTCCGCGGCGGGGAGGTCTGCACCTCGACCGGGGATTTCTGTTTCCAGGGCATCACGCGGGCCAATGTCATTGCGCTCTGCCGCGACAACGGGATCCCCATCCGTCTGGCCAATTTCGCGCTGAAGGACGTCTATTCGGCGGAGGAAGCCTTCGTGACCGGCACCTTCGGCGGCCTCACGCCGGTCTCCGCCATCGACGGCCGCAGGCTGCCCGCCGCGCTGCCCGGCCCCGTCACGGCGCGGCTGCGCGGGTTGTACGACGCGCTGAAGGACCGCGCGGCGACATGACCGGCGCCGCCGCCATCGGCTCGCAGCCCCTGCCGCGCGTGACGCTGCGCGAGGGCGCGGCCGATGCGCTGCGCGCCGCGATCCTGGCCGGAAGGCTCGCGCCCGGCGCGCCGGTGGTCGAGGCGGCGCTGGCCCGCGCGCTCGGCATTTCGCGGGCGCCGCTGCGCGAGGCCATCCGCGAATTGCTCGACGAAGGGCTGCTCGTTCAGCAGCGGGCCTGGGGCGGCGTGACCGTGGCTCCGCTCGACGCCACCGTCGCGCGGGAGCTCTACACGCTCCGCGCCACGCTCGAGGCCTTCGCCTTCGAGACCGCCTGGGACCGGCGCGACGCGGCCTTCCGCGCCGCGCTCGCGGACCGCCACGCCGCGCTGACGGCGGCGATCGACGCCGGCGACGACGAAGCCAGCATCGCCGCCGAGCTTGCGCTGCACGGCGTTGTCTACGAGGCCGCCGGGCACGGGCTGCTGCTGCAGGCCTGGGGCGCGATCCGCGGGCGGCTCACGCTCTACTGGGCGGCGCATCACCGCGCGCATGGCCGGCCGGGGCCGCGCCGCGACGCGCATGACGACTACCTCCGCCACGCGCTCGGCCCCGACCTCGACGCGATGCGCGCCGAGCTCCGCCACCACATGCAGCGCGGCCTGGTCACCGTGCTGCGCTTCGTCGAACCCCAGGAAGGAGTCTCCCCCCCATGACCGCCTTCATGCCGCGCCGCGCGCTGCTCGGCGCCGCCGCCCTGTTGCCGCTGGCCCGCCCCGCGCTGGCCCAGGCCTTCCCCAGCCGGCCGATCCGCTTCATCTGCCCCTTCCCGGCGGGGGGCATCGTCGACCTGGTGATGCGCACGCACACCGACGAACTCGCGGCCGAACTGGGCCAGCCGGTCGTGATCGACGTGCGCACCGGCGCGGGCGGGCTGATCGGCTCGCAGCAACTCGTGCAGGCGGCACCCGACGGGCATACCTGGCTCATGGCGTCGCTCGGCAACATCGTGGCGCCCATCCTGACGCCGTCCGGCTTCCACCCGGTGGAGGCGATCCAGGGGCTGTCGCTGGTCTCGCACAGCGTCTCGGTCGTGGTGGTGCGCGGCGATTCGACCGCGCGCACCATCCAGGACGTGGCCGCGCTGGCCAAGGCGCGGCCGGGGCAGCTCAACTACCTCCGCGCCGGCAATGGCAGCTTCGCGCACATGTCGATGGAACTCATGCAGCGCGTCATGGGCTTCCAGGTGACGGCGGTGGATTATCGCGGGCTGCCGCCCGGCATCCTCGACATGCTGGCCGGGCGTCTCGACCTCGCGGTGCTGAGCACGGGGCTCGCCAAGCAGCACATCCAGAGCGGGACGATGCGCGCGGTCGCCGCCATCGGCTCGACGCGCTCGCCGGACCTGCCCGACGTGCCGACGCTGACCGAGGCCGGCGTGCCCGAGGCGAACATGGACAGCTGGTACATCGCGGTCGCGCCGCGCGGGCTGCCGGATGCGGCGCTGGCGCGCATCCACGGCGCCTACACGAAGGTGCTGTCCACGCCGGCGGTGCAGCAGAAGCTTCGCAGCGTCGGCACCATTCCCGCCGCGACCCTGCCGCCCGCGGCCGAGGTGCAGGCCATGCTGGTGCGCGAGCACGCGAAGTTCGAGCGCCTGGTCCGCGAAGCGAACATCCGCGCGAGCTGAGCGCGCGATGCGGACCCTGCTGCGCGGCGGCGCCGTGCTCGATGTCGCCGCCGGCGCGCTGGTGCATGCCGACGTGCTGCTGGAGGGCGAGCGGATCGCGGCCGTCGCGCCCGGCCTCGCGGCAGGTGGCGCGCGCGTGGTGAACCTCGGCGGGCGGACCGTCATGCCCGGGCTGATCGACTGCCACGTGCATGTCTGCGCCGACGGCATGGTGCCCTATCCAACGCTGTTCCCGTCGCTCGTGACCGCGCGCGCGGCGCGGCTGCTGGAACAGACGCTCGCGCGCGGCTTCACTACGATCCGCGACATGGGCGGCGCCGATGCGGGGCTCAGGCGCGCGGTGGAGGAGGGGCTGTTCCCCGGCCCCCGCATGTTCGTCTCCGGCCGGCCGCTGAGCCAGACCGGCGGGCATGGCGACATGCGCAACCCCGCCGATGCCTGCCCCGCCTGCGCGCTGCGCGCCGAGGCCAACATGATGGTGGTCGCCGACGGCGTGGACGCGGTGCGCCGCGCGGCGCGGGAGGAGATCCGCCGCGGCGTCGACCAGATCAAGATCATGGCCTCGGGCGGCATCTCGAGCCCGGCCGATCCGGTCGACTACGACCAGTACGCGCTGGCCGAGATCGAGGCGGTGGTGGACGAGGCGGCGCGGGCGGGGAAGTACGTCGCGGCGCACGCCTACACGCCGACTGCCATCGCGCGCGCCGTCGGCTGCGGCGTTCGCACCATCGAGCACGGCAATTTCCTGGACGAGTCCTCGGCCGCGCTGATGGCGGCCCGCGACGCAATCCTGGTGCCGACGCTGGTCGTCTATCGGCGCGTCGTGCAGCATGCCGCCGAGGTCGGGATCTCGGCCTTCCACCTCGAGAAGGCGCGCGAGGTGCTGGCGACCGGCACCCGCTCGCTCGAGATCGCGCGCCGTGCCGGGGTGCGCATGGCGCTCGGCACCGACCTGTTCCGCGCGCCCAAGCAATACCAGGCTGAGGAACTGCTGATCCGCGCCGAGGCGCTGCCGGCGGCCGAGGTGCTGCGCCAGGCGACGGTGCATGGCGCCGAGGTGGTGCGCATGGCGGGGCGGCTCGGCCGCGTGGCGGAAGGCTATCTCGCGGACCTGCTGGTGGTCGATGGCGACCCGCTGGCCGATCTCGGCCTGCTGCAGGACCAGGGGGCGCACCTCGCCATGATCCTGAAGGGCGGGGTTCCCGTGAAGGACAGGCTGGGCGGGTAGTCCGGGACGGTCGGGGGATGAGCAGTTCCGCCGATCCGGGACCCCAGGCCCTCCGCCCCTCGTCCCCTGGCGCCAGGCCGTCCGAGGCCGGCGCCAGGGCACAAAGAAGGTTGAGGGGGGTGTGGGGGGAGAAGTTCCCTTCTCCCCCCGCCCGTCAGTCAGGGACAGCATCCCGCAGACGAGAAACAGCAAAAACCGCGGACCGCGGGGCATCCCCCGCGCCGCGGCTTCGGCTTTCTCAGGGCCGCCCTTGTCGGGGGCGGCGGCCGGGCTTCAGAAGCCCTCGCGCTCCAGGCGCTTGCGCTCCACCTTGCGGGCGCGGCGGACGGCCTCGGCGGCCTCGCGCGCACGGCGCTCGGAGGGCTTCTCGTAGTGGCGGCGAAGCTTCATCTCGCGGAAGACGCCTTCGCGCTGCAGCTTCTTCTTCAGGGCCTTGAGGGCCTGGTCGATATTGTTGTCCCGAACGACGACTTGCACGCGGCGCAACCTCCTGCGCGATTGAGTGGAAGAAAGCACGAAAGGCAGCGCGGCCGGTCGCCCGGCCCGCTTCGGCGCAGCCTTTAGCATGGATTCGCGGCGCGTCGGAAGCCCTCCCATGCGCGCGACGGACCCTATATGGGATGACGCTCTCCTTTTCCCCGCGCCCGGACCGCCATGGCCATCCTGAAGATCGCCCGCATGGGCCACCCCGTCCTGCTGCTGCGCGCCGAGGAGGTGGAGGACCCGACCGCCCCCGAGATCCGCCGGCTCGTCGCCGACATGGCCGAGACAATGGAGGACGCCGGCGGCATTGGCCTCGCCGCGCCGCAGGTGCATGTGCCGCTGCGCCTGTTCGTCTGGCGCACCGCCGCGGGCGGCGTGTCGGCGCTGGTCAACCCGGTGCTGGAGCCGGTGGGGGAGGAGGTCGAGACCGGCTGGGAAGGGTGCCTGTCCATCCCCGGCCTGCGCGGCGCCGTGCCGCGCTGGTCGCGGCTGCGCTTCCGTGGCCTCGACATCGCGGGCAGGCCGGTGGAGGGGGAGGCCGCCGGCATCGTCGCCCGCGTCATGCAGCACGAGACGGACCACCTGGACGGCGTGCTCTATCCGATGCGGATGGAGGACCTGTCGCAGTTCGGCTTCACCGAGGAACTCGCCCGCGCCGCCCAGCAGGCCGTGGCCGCGAAGGAGGACGACGCATGACCACCATGACCGAGGCCGACCGCGCCGAGCGCGACGCCGCCATCCGCGCCATCCTGCCGCTGGTCCCCGCCATGGGCTGGACGCGCCGCGCCATCGCGGCCGGGCTCGAGGACGCCGGCCTGCCGCCGGAGGACACCGCCTTCCTGTTCCCGCGCGGCGCGGTCTCGGCCGTCGAGGCGTGGCTCGACCTCGCGGACCGGGACATGGCAGAGGCCGCGGGCGAGTTGTCGGACCTGCGCACGCCCGACCGCATCCGCCTGCTGATCGCGACGCGGCTTCGCCAGGCGGCGCCGCACCGCGATGCCGTGCGCCAGGCCCTGGCGCTGCTGGCGCTGCCCTGGAACGCCGGGATCGGCCTGCGCAGCGCCGCCCGCACCACGAGCGCCATGTGGTACGCCGCCGGCGACCGGTCGGCCGACTTCTCCTGGTACACGCGCCGCGCCAGCCTCGGCGCCGTCTACGCGGCCACGCTGGCCTTCTGGCTGCGCGACGAATCGGACGATATCGGTCCGACACTCGACTTCCTCGACCGCCGCCTGGCAGATCTCGCGCGCCTCGGGCGCTGCCGGCGGAAGGCGCCGGCGGCCCGCGCGGCCTGACGTTACGGCGGCGTCTTCACGCTGCCGTGCAAGCCTTTGGTTCAGCTTGCTGTTGAAACAAAAAAGCGTTTCCTTGACGGCGCCGGCCGGGCTATGAGCCGCAGATCGGGTCGAATCGGTCATTCGCGGCGAGTCGCGGGCGGCATCGACCCATCCAGCCAGAAGGGAGCGCAAGGCGCCCGATGACCAAGTCCCGCACCTTCCTTGCCGCGCTCTGCGGTATCTTCCTGGCCGGTCCCGCCCTGGCCAATGCATGTCTGCGCCCCGAGGAACGCTCGGCGCTCGATATCCGCGCATTGCGCACCTACCTCATGGTGACCGCGCTGAACTGCCAGAAGGGCGAGAGCTACAACCAGTTCATCCGCCGCTTCACGGGCGAGCTCGGCGCCGCCGAGCGCGCCGCCGTCGCGCATTTCACCCGCAGCTTCGGCGGCCGCGGCCGCACGCAGCTCGACGGCTACAACACGGAAATGGCGAACGAGCATTCCGAGGACGCGATCCGCAGCGGCACCTTCTTCTGCCGCGACGCGGACCCGCTGTTCCGCCAGGCGCTGGCGACCCCGGGCGCCGATCTCGCGAAGTTCGCCGCCGAGCGGAACATCCCGCAGACCTACACCGCGGCCGAGTGCACCGCGGCCGCCGCGGCCCCGGCCCGGCGCACCGCGCGGCGCTGAACCCCCCGCATCGGAACGGAAAAGGGCGGCCTCGCGCCGCCCTTTTTCATGCCCGGCGGGCCGTGCCGCCGACGGGAGCGGACCCTACCGGATCACGATCTCGACGCGGCGGTTCTGCGGCTCGTGGACATTGTCGGCGGTCGCCACCAGCGGCTGAGTCTCGCCGAAGGCGGTGACGGCGATCTCCTCCCTCGGGACGCCGAGGCGCACGAGTTCCGCCGCGACCGTGTCCGCCCGGCGGCGCGAGAGCACCTGGTTGAATTGCGGGTTGCCCGAGGTGTCGGCATGGCCGGCCACCTCGATCCGCGTGCTGCGCTGGGCGCGCGCCTGCTGCGCGGCCTCCCCGATGATCTGGCGGGCGCGCTCGGTCAGGTCGGCGCGGTTCCAGTCGAAGAACACGAGGAAGGTGCGGTTGGGTGCGGGTGCCGCGGCGGCCGGCGCGGCGGCGGCGGGGGGCTGGCCGAAGGCGTAGCGCAGGCCGAGCAGCAGCGAGTGGTTGAAGACATCGGGCTCGACCACGCCGCGGGCGACGGGCGCGCCCGTCGTCGGGTTGTCGAAGCGCGCCTGCAATTGCGGCTGCAGCGTGCCGAGGAAGCGGTACTCCGCCGTGACCGCGAGCCCCGGCGCGAAGCCCAGCGGGAAGGCGAGGCCCGCGATGCCCTGGTAGGCGAAGCGCCCGTCGCTGTCGTTCACGCGGAAGCCGAGCGCGCCGTCCTGCCCGACGCCGCGCACGCCGCTCCAGTCCGTCACGACATAGCCGGCGCCGATGCCGACATAGGGGATGACGGGCCCGAAGATGCCGAGGTCGAGCAGCACGTTGCCCATCACGCCCCAGCTGTCCTGCCGGCCCGCGGCGACGCCCGACGCGGCCCAGCCGGCGACTCCCGAGACGCTGTCCACGCCGTTCGACCGGAAATTCCCCTCGATCTCGGCGCGCAGGCCGTTGCCGAACCCCCAGCCCAGGCTCAGCACGCCGCCGAAGCCGGGGTCGAAGCCGACGGAGCCCGACGCGCCGTAGCCCGCGCGCCCGAGCCCGAAAATGGCCGCGCTGTCGAGGTTGAGGTCGGTGTCCGGCACGAGGTTCACGCCCGCGCCGCCCGCGATGTAGGGGCCCGAGACGAACTGCGCCGCGGCCGGCGGCGTGGCCGCGAGCAGGCCGAGCAGCGCGGTGGCGGCAATCCCGTGGCCGGCGGGGCGGGCAGCGGGACGGCGGGCGGCGGGGAGGCGGGGGGCGGCCATTCTGGTCACGATCGGAAAACTATACGCGAAGCGTCACCAAAAAGTGCAGGCTTCTCCCGCACGTCGCGATTGTCCGGCGCCTGCGCGCGTCAGAGAAGGCCCGCCAGCACGTCCGACTCGGGCGCGGCCGCCAGCGTGCCCGGGGCCAGCAGCCGCGTCGCATGGCCCATCTTGCGGCCCGCGCGCGCCTGCGCCTTGCCATAGAGGTGCGGCACGACGCCCGGCGCCGCGAGCAGCCGCGGCCAGGCCGCCATGCCCTCGGGGCCGATCAGGTTCTTCATCACCGCGTCGTGGTGCCGTGTAGCGGGCGCCAGCGGCAGGCCGGCGACGGCGCGGATGTGCTGCTCGAACTGCGATGCGGCGCAGGCATCCATGGTCCAGTGGCCGGAATTGTGCGGCCGCGGCGCGATCTCGTTGCCGAGCAGCGTGCCGTCGGGCAGCAGGAACATCTCGAGCGCCACGACGCCGACGAGGTCGAGCCCCTCGGCCACCGCCGCGACGTGGGCGCGCGCCGCCGCCGCCACCGCCGCCGGCACGCGCGCCGGCGCGAAGGACAGGTCGAGGATGTGATGCGCGTGGCGATTCTCGGCCGGGTCGAACACGGCGACCGTGCCATCGGCGCCGCGCGCGGCGATCGCCGAGATCTCGGCGGCGAAGGGCACGAAAGCCTCCAGCACCAGGGGCTTCGGCGCAAGCCGTGCGAAGGCTGGCGCCAGGTCCTCCGGCGTGCGGAGCACCGCCTGGCCGCGCCCGTCATAGCCGAGGCGCGTCGTCTTCAGCACCGCCGGCAGGCCGAGGGCGGCGACCGCGGCGGCGAGGTCGGCCTCGGTCTCCACCGCCCGCCAGGGCGCCACGGGCACACTGATGCGGCCCAGGAAGGCCTTCTCCGCGACGCGGTCCTGGCAGGTGGCGAGCGCGGCGAGCCCCGGGCGGCACGCGACCAGGCCCGACAGCGCCTCAAGCGCCGCGGCGGGGACGTTCTCGAACTCGAAGGTGACGACGGCGACCGATGCCGCGAAGCGGGCCAGGGCGTCCCGGTCCTCATAGGCGGCGACGGTGCGGTGCGCCGCGACCTGCATGCCCGGGCTGTCGTCGTCCGGCGCATAGACGTGGCAGGCATAGCCGAGCCGCGCCGCGGCCAGCGCCGACATGCGGCCGAGTTGCCCACCGCCCAGGATGCCGATGACCGCGCCTGGCGGCAGGGGCGCGCCGGTCATGCCGGGTCCTCGGGCACGCCCTCGGTCTGCGCCGCGCGCCAGGCGTCGAGGCGGGCGGCCAGCGCGGCGTCGGCGGTCGCCAGGATAGCCGCTGCGAGCAGCCCCGCATTGACCGCGCCCGCGCGGCCGATCGCCAGCGTGCCGACCGGGATGCCGGCCGGCATCTGGACGATGGACAGCAGGCTGTCCATGCCCTTGAGCGCGTGGCTCTCGACCGGCACGCCCAGCACCGGCAGCGCGGTCATCGACGCCGCCATGCCCGGCAGGTGCGCGGCCCCCCCGGCGCCCGCGATCACGACCTTGAGCCCGCGCCCCGCTGCGCCCTTGGCATAGGCCGCGAGCCGGTCCGGCGTGCGGTGGGCGGAGACGACGCGCGTTTCATGCGGCACGCCGAGTTTTTCCAGCGTCTCGGCGGCGTGGCGCATCGTCTCCCAGTCGGAGCGGCTGCCCATGATGATGCCGACCAGGGGCGCAGCGCCCGGAACCTCTGTCATCGGAACCTGCCTGAAAAGATCACATCATTCCTGCGGCCCGAGGCGACGCCTCGGGCCGGGAGCGCCAAGCGCGACCGCGCCCGGACCATCCGCCGGTCACCGCGCGACACGGCGCGGCGCGAAGCCAAGGCCGGCGGATGCCGGCCGCCCGACGAATGAGGGTCACGCAATGATATCCGGAACCAGCCGGCCCTCGATCCAGGCGATCTCGTCCTTCAGCATCAGCTTCCGCTTCTTGAGGCGCTGCAGCTGCAGCTGGTCGACGGCGGACCCGTCGAGCCGCGCGATGACGGTGTCGAGGTCGCGGTGCTCGCTGCGCAACTCGTGCAGGCGGCGGAGCATGGCGTCACGGTCGGCGATCATGGCCGGCAGCCCCGGGGCGTATGGGATGGACGAAGTTCAGGATGCATTCGCACGGCAAAGCCCATTATCATGCCCGGGCCGGGGCGCGACAGGCCCTTCCCGGCAGTCGCGCCCCCGGTTCCGACGGGTCCGTTCCCCGGACCCGCCCACGCGTCCCCGGCATCCTGCCGGGGCGTGCCACTGGATGAGGATGCGCCACGCATGCCGCTTGATGCCCGGATTGCCTCCCTCGAGGAACGCCATGCCGCCCTCGAGCGCCGGATCATGGACGAGGATCGCCGTCCTGCCCCGGATGCAATGGAACTCTCCCGGTTGAAGATCGAGAAGCTGCGGCTCAAGGAGGAGATGGAGCGGCTCCGGCACCACCGCGTGCACTGACGGACCGCATGCACTGAAGGGGCCTGCCCGGCGCGGCCTTGCCGCGCCGGGGGCTATCAGGCCGCGTCGTCGGCGGCCGCGGGCGGCTCGGCCGGCGCGGCACCATGCGCCCCCAGCGCGGCGTTCAGGTCGCCCTGGGTGCAGAGGCCGAGGATCACCGGGTCGCGCGCCTTGATGTTGGCGCTGTTCCAGTGGGTCTTGTCGCGTACCTTGGCGATGGTGTCCTTCGTCGTGCCCAGCAGCTTGGCCACCGCCGCATCGGGCAGCGCCGGGAAGTTGCGCAGCAGGAAAGCGATGGCGTCCGGCCGGTCGTTGCGCTTGGACACGGGCGTGTAGCGGCCGCCCTTGCTGCGCTGCTTCGGCAGCACGAGCGTGCTTTCCTGCAGTTGCAGCCGCGCCGCGGTGTCGGCCTCGCAGCGCGCGATTTCCTCCCGCGTCAGCTGGCCAGACGCGATGGGGTCGAAGCCCACGATGCCCTGCGCCACTTCCCCGTCCGCGATCGCCTGGATCTCGAGCGGGTGCATGTTCACGAATTCGGCGATCTGATCGAAGGAGAGCGACGTCTTGTCGATCAGCCACACGGCGGTGGCCTTCGGCATGAGCGGCTGGGGCATGGGCGGACCTCGGGTGGCCGGGGGAGGGGCAGGAGCGAACCCCCGCGACAATGAGCGGCTTCGTATAATGATGCGGGACAGCAGGGTCAAAGCCCTGATCGGAAAGGATGCAAGATGACCGAGCCCGATGCCGACAACCTGCCGCGCCGGCGCCAGGTCCTGGAGAAGCCGCGCTTCGACGGGTGGGACGTGGCCCAGTTGGAGGACTATATCGCGGAACTGCGCGCCGAGATCGCCCGCGCCGAGGCCGGGATCGCCGCCCGCCAGGGCCACCGCGCGGCGGCGGAGGCTTTTTTCCGCAAGCCCTGAAGGGGGTTGTGCCGCCGCCTTCGCGGCGCGATCTGCGAGGGACCATGCCGGACACCCCGATCCCCCCGCCCGACGCCGGAACCCGCCCGGCCTTCGACAATTCCTACGCCCGCCTGCCCGAACGCCTGTTCGCCCGCCTGGCGCCGACGCCGGTCCGCGCGCCGCGGCTGCTGCGGCTGAACCGGGCGCTGGCGGTTGAACTCGGCCTCGACCCCACCTGGCTCTGCTCGCCCGCCGGCCTTGCCATGCTGGCCGGCAACGCCATGCCCGAGGGCGCCGAGCCGATCGCCCAGGCCTATGCCGGGCATCAGTTCGGGCATTTCACGCCGAGCCTCGGCGACGGCCGGGCCATCCTGCTGGGCGAGGTGGTCACGCCGGCCGGCGCGCGGCGCGACATCCAGCTGAAGGGGTCGGGGCCGACGCCCTTCTCCCGCCGCGGGGACGGGCGGGCGGCGGTGGGCCCGGTGCTGCGGGAATACCTGGTCAGCGAGGCGATGGCCGCCTTCGGCATCCCGACGACACGGGCGCTGGCCGCCGTCGCGACGGGCGAGCACGTGCTGCGGGAGGACGCGCTGCCCGGTGCCGTGCTGGCGCGCGTGGCCGCGAGCCACCTCCGCGTCGGCACCTTCCAGTACTTCGCCGCGCGGCGCGACTCGGATGCGCTGCGCGTGCTGGCCGACCACGCCATCGCGCGCCACGACCCGGCCGCCGCCACGGCCGCGAACCCGGCGCTCGTGCTGTTCGAGGGCGTGGTGGCGCGCCAGGCGGCGCTCGTCGCGCGCTGGATGCTCGTGGGCTTCATCCATGGCGTGATGAACACCGACAATTGCGCCATCAGCGGCGAGACGATCGACTACGGCCCCTGCGCCTTCCTCGATGCCTATCATCCGGAGACGGTGTTCTCCTCGATCGACCATGGCGGGCGCTATGCCTTCGCGAACCAGCCGGCGATCGCACACTGGAACCTGGCGCGGCTGGCCGAGGCGCTGCTGCCCCTGCTGGCGGCGGAGGAGGAGGCCGCGCTCGACCTCGCGCGCGCGGCGCTGGCCAGCTTTGCGCCGGCCTTCGGCGCCGCCTGGCGGGCGGGGCTGCTCGGCAAGATCGGCATCGGGACCGCGCAGGAAGGCGACGAGTCGCTGGTGCAGGACCTGTTCGCCCGCATGGCGGACCAGGGGGCGGACTTCACCCTGACCTTCCGGCGCCTGGCGGACGCCGCCGAGGGCCGGCCCGAAGGCGTGCGCGCCCTGTTCGCGGACCCCGCCGCCTTCGACGGCTGGGCCGAGGGCTGGCAGGCGCGGCTCGCGCGCGAGCCCGGGACGGCTGCGGCGGCGATGCGGGCCGTGAACCCGGCCGTGATCCCGCGCAACCACCTGGTCGAGGAGGCGCTGGCGGCCGCAACGGAACGCGACGACCTGGCACCCTTCGAGGCGCTGCTGGCCGAGATCGGCCGGCCCTTCGACGAACGCCCGGCGGGCGACCGCTTCACCCTGCCGCCGCGGGAGGAGGAGAGGGTGCGGGCGACCTTCTGCGGGACGTGAAGGCGGGGGGAGAAGGGAACTTCTCCCCCCGGACCCCCCTCAACCTTCTTTGTTCCCTGGCGCTGGACCGTCCAGGACCGGCGCCAAGTACCAAAGAAGGGAGGGGGTTCGGGGGAGGTTCTCCTCCCCCGACCTTCGGGCGGTCAGGCCGCCTGCGGCTGCCCGGCCTCGAGCACCGGCCGGCCCGGCTGCACCGGGATGCGCCGCGGCTTCAGCGCCTCGGGCACCATGCGCCTGAGCGCCACGTGCAGCAGCCCGTTCGCGAGGTCCGCGCCCTCGACCACGATGTGGTCGGCCAGGACGAAGCGGCGCTCGAAGGCGCGCCCGGCGATGCCACGGTGCAGGAAGCGCCGGCCATCCTCGGGCTGCGGCTGCGGCCGCCCGGCGACGGTCAGCGTGTTCTCCTGCGCGGTGATCTCGATGTCCGCCTCGGAGAAACCGGCCACGGCCATGGTCAGCACGTAGCTGTCATCGCCGGTCTTCTCGATGTTGTAGGGCGGGTAGCCGTTCGCCTCGGGGACCGTGCGGGCGCTGTCCATCAGGCGCGCCAGTCGGTCGAAGCCGATGGCGGTGCGGAACAGGGGGGAGAAGTCGATCGCGTTCATGGAACCTCCTGCGGTAGCAAGGTTCGACGTTGCGGATCCGGTCTCGCGGGCCCCCGGTCGGGCGACCCTGCCGGTCCACGCCGACGGCCCCTGGAGGGCACCGCCAGCATGCTTGAGGTATTTCGTCGCCGGGCGCCGTTCAAGGGGTGCGGGCGGGGCGTGAAGAATCGGCGCGAAACAAAAAACGGCCCGAGGCAAGGCCTCGGGCCGGGAGCGCAAGGCGCGACCGCGCCCAGACCATCAGCGGTTTCCAGCGCACCGGCGCATGGCGCGCAAGCCAAACGGCCTGAGCCCGCGCCCGGCGCCTGAGGGCGAAGATCAGCCCTTCTTGCGGGCGCCGATGCCGGCGAACTTCTTGTTGAACTTCGCGATCTGTCCGCCCGTGTCCATCACGCGCTGCACGCCGGTCCAGGCCGGGTGCGACTTCGGATCGACGTCGAGGCGGATGCTGTCGCCCGGCTTGCCGTAGCAGGACCGCGTCGTGAACTCGGTCCCGTCGGTCATGATGACCTTGATCTCGTGGTAGTCGGGATGGATGTCGGACTTCATGGGGCGCTCGCAACAGCAATGGCGCGCCCTTTTGGGCCGGGCGCGGGAGCGGCCGATCTAGTGGAAACACCGGTCACGCGCAAGGGCCCGCGCCCCCGGCCCATGGCGCGGGCGATCCGCGGCTACTGCCGGAGATAGCTGCGCGCGGCCGCGATCTCCGTGCGCGTCGGGTCGCCATTCCCGGCGACGTCGAGCAGCGAGGCATAGAGGCGCCGTGCCTCGTCGCGGTCGCCCGCGGCATCGGCCGCGCGCGCCGCGCCGGCAATGGCGCGCAGCCGGCGCGGCTCGGTGCGTTGCACCGCGTCGAACTCGGCCAGGGCCGCGGCGGGCTGGCCGGCTTCGAGCAGCGCCTCGGCGTAGAGCTCGCGCGCCGGGGCGAGCGGGCCGGGGGTGATGACGTGCTTGTCGGTGCGCGCCTCGCGCTCGGCGGTGGCGCGCAGCAGGGCAAGGCCTTCCTCGCGCCGGCCGGCCGCGAAGGCCTGCCAGCCCGTCGCCGCGTCGCGCTGGATCGCCACCTGGCCGGACCAGTAGGCGTCGCGCGGCGCGAGGGCCTCGGCGATGCGCGCCAGCGCCGCGATGTCGGGCGTCGCCTCGGCCGGGCGGCCGCCGCGCGCGAAGCCGAGCGCGCGGGCGAAGTGGGTCTGCGCCTCCGTATAGGCGAGGTTCGGCGCCGCAGCCGGGCGCAGCGGGAGGGACGCCGCCTCCGACCAGGCGCCGCGCTCGAGCGCGTAGCGCGCCGGGATCGCCGCCATGGCGAAGCCGTAGGCCGCGCGGGTCGGGCCCGTCGTGCTCAAGGCCTGGGCGCGGCGCAGGATCTCGGCCGCCTCGGCGTCGCGCCCGGTCTGGAGGTAGGCATAGGCCATGTAGTCGAGCGCATGCAGCGTGTCGTCGGCCTCGCCCGCGCGCTCGGCGAGGTTCGCCGCGCGGGTGTTGCTCTCGATCGAATCCTCCCACCGGCCGATGCGCGTGTAGATGTGGGAGGGCATGTGCAGCGCGTGCGGCGCGTCGGCGGCGAGGCGCCCGTAGCGTTCGGCGAAGCGCACGCCGCGGCCCGCGAGCGCGGGGTAGTCGTAGAGGTGGATCAGGTAGTGGACGATGCCGGGATGTTCGGGCTGGCGCACCAGCTCGCGTTCCAGCATCTCGGCGCCGCGCAGCTGGTCGGCGTAGGTGCGGTCCGCCGGCGAGGAGGCGACGCCGAGCAGCAGCGCGTACTGGATCGTCGCCTCGGCATCGTCGGGGAAGCGTTCGCGCAGCGCGCCCATGGCGTCGCGATAGGCGATCAGGCGGGCGCGATGGCCGGCCGCGTCGTCGCCGGCGAAGACCAGGGCGAGGGCCTCGACATAGGCGGCCTCGCGCGGGGTGCGCGCGCCCAGGCGCCGGGCCTCGGCGAGCAGCGCGCGGCCCTGGCGCAGGTTCGCCGCGAAGGGCGGCGCGTAGGGGTTGGTCAGCAGCGCCAGCGCCTCGCCCCAATAGGACATGGTGCAGCCAGGATCGAGGCGGCGGACCTCCTGGAAGGAGGCGGCGGCCACCTGGTACCAGAAGGAGTGCTGCAGCAGCATGCCGTGGTTGAACTCGGCCTGCGCCTGCGCGGAGCACTGCACCGGGAAGTTGACGGTGCCGAGCACGCGGTGGGTCATGCTGGGGGCGGGCTGCGGCGCCTGGGCGCGCGCCGGGTCCGGCGGCAGGACGGACAATCCCGTGGTGATCGCGAGCCCGGCCAGGAACGGACGGAACATGGTGGAACCTCCGGTTGCGGGAACCTTCGGCTGCGGTCACCGACCGGGGCCGACTTGCGGCTTCGTGATCGGCGGCGACGCTAGGCGCCGGGACTCCGGCGCGTCAAAGCAATTGAACAGGCCGCTGCATGGAACGACGGCATCGACGGTGCCGGTCAGGCCGGCGCCGCCCGGGCCCCCTGGCGCATCCGGCCCTTGGGACGGGCCGCCCCGCACGTTCAGCCCGCCGTGATCTCGCCCCGCTCGATCACGTAGGTCCGCTCGACCAGCGGGCGCAGCAGCTCGGGGTTGCTCTCGGTGATCAGGATCGCGACGTCGGGCAGAGCGGCGCGCAGGCGCTTCAGCGCATCGGCGTAGCGCATGGCGAGCGCCGGTGCCAGGCCCTGGAAGGGCTCGTCCAGCAGCACCGCGCGGGTGCCCACCATCAGCGCCCGGCCGAGCGCGGCCATCTTGCCCTGTCCGCCCGACAGCCCCGCGGCCTTGCGCGGCGCCAGGTCCGTCAGCTCCGGCAGCAGGGAATAGACGCGCTCCAGCCGCGTGCGGGTCTCGGCGGCCGGCAGGCCGAGCACCTGCGCGGGCAGCAGCATGTTCTCCTCGACCGTGAAGGCGCCGAACAGGCGCCGGTCCTCGGGCGCATAGCCGATGCCGTGGCGCGGCCGGTGGTGCGGCGGCAGGCGCGTCTCGTCCTCCCCGTCGATGACGACGCGGCCTGCGGACGCCTGCACCAGGCCCATCAGCGTGCGCAGCGTGGTGGTCTTGCCCGCGCCGTTCCGGCCGATCAGCGCCACGCGGCCGCCGGCCGGCACCTTCAGCGAGACCTCGCGCAGCACCGGCACGCCGGCGATCGAGACCGAGACGCCCGCGAGCTCAAGCATGCGCGTCCCCCGGGGTCGCGTGGCGCTCGATGCCGATGACCTCGTGCTGCACGGTGGGGTCGGCCAGGACCTCCTGCGGCGGGCCGAGCGCCGCGATCCGCCCCTGGCTCCAGACGGCGACGCGGTCGGCGAAGCGCTCGACCACGTCCATGTCGTGCTCGACGAAGACGGCCGTCACCTTCGCCTCCCGCAGCACGCGGGCGAGCGTCTCGACCACGTGCATCTTCTCCGACGCCGCGACGCCCGAGGTGGGCTCGTCCATCAGCAGCAGGCGCGGCTTCAGCGCGACCGCCATGGCGATGTCGGCGAGCTTGCGCGCCCCTTCGTTCAGCGCATCGGCGCGGGCATCGGCCAGCGCGGCCAGGCCGAAGCGGTCGAGCAGGTCGCGCGCCTCCGCCCGGTAGCCGGGCCGCAGCAGGGGCGCCAGCGGCGACCAGATGCCGTGCCGCGCGGCGAGCGCGATGGCGAGGTTCTGCTCGACCGTGTGCTCGAGGAACAGCTGCGGCAGCTGGAAGGACCGCGCGATGCCGAGCTTCACGATGGCGCGGGGCGACATCCCGGTGATGCGCCGCCCCTCGTAGCGGATCTCGCCGTCCTGCGGCTTCAGGTAGCCGGTCGTCATGTTGATGAAGGTGGTCTTGCCCGCGCCGTTCGGGCCGATGATGGCGAGGAACTCGCCCCGCATGACGTCGAGGTCGATGCCGTCCGCCGCGCGCACGCCGCCGAAGGCGAGGCGCAGCCCGCGGGCGCTGAGCAGCGCGTCGGTCATCGCCCGCGCCCCCCGGCGCGCGCCGCGAGGCCCCAGAGCCCGCCCGGCGCGAACAGGATGACCAGCAGGAGCGACGCGCCCAGGATCATCTGCCAGGCATCGGCGAAGGAGGCCGCCGCGTAGACGCGGATCAGCTCATAGGCCGCGGCGCCGAGGAAGGGCCCGAGCACGCCGCCCGCGCCGCCCAGGATGGCGATGAAGACGAGTTCCCCCGACGCGGTCCAGTAGGACAGCAGCGGCGTCACGTGGCGCGACGTCATGGCGATCAGCGCGCCGCCGACCCCGCCCACCACGGCCGAGATGACATAGGCGGAAAGCAGCACGCCGCGCGCCGGCACGCCCATGAATTCGAGCCGGGTCTCGCGCGTCTTGATGCCCTTGAGCGCTTCGCCCATCGGGGAGGCGAGGTAGAGCCGGAGCAGCACGCCCACCACGACCGCGAGGCCGAGCGCGATGCCGAAGATGGTCCATTCGTAGGCGACGCGCTCCAGCGCCTGGCCGGCGATCGGCATCACCTCGACCCGGATGCCGTCACTGCCCTTGGTGAAGTGATAGAGCTTCTCGAGCAGCGAATAGAACACCATGCACATCGCCAGGTTCAGCATGCCGAAGAAGATCTGCCGGTAGCGCGTGACGAACAGCCCGACCAGCAGGCCGAGCAGGCCGGTCAGCCCGGCGGCCGCGCCCAGCAGCAGCACCGCGTCGTTCAGCACCGGCGCCAGGAACGCCACGGTATAGGCGCCGAAGGCGATGTAGAGCGCATGGCCGAAGGAGACCTGCCCCGCGCGCAGCAGCAGCAGGATGCCGGTAACCGCGATGCCCTTGGCGAGCGCGATGGTCAGCACGAAGCGCAGCCACGGCGCCGCGATGGCGGCGGCCAGGATGGCGCCGGCGAACGCCAGCGCGAGAAGGATCTCGGTGCGCCTCATACCCGCCGCGTCTCGATCACGCCGAACAGCCCCTGTGGGCGGACCAGCAGCACCAGCACCATGATGATGTAGGGCACGACCACTTCCAGTTCCGGCTCGAAGTAGACGGCGATCGAGCGCCCGAGGCCCATCATGAGCGAGGTCAGCGCCGCGCCCTCGATCTGCCCGAGCCCGGCGGTCGCGACCACGGCGAAGGAGAGCACGATGGTCTGCGCGCCGATCCCCGGCACCAGCGCCGCGGTGGGGGAGGACAGCGCGCCGCCGAGCGCGGCCAGCGCCGCCCCGGCCGTGAAGGTCAGCAGGTAGACGCGCGTGGCGTCGATGCCCATCGCGGTCGCGGCTTCGCGGTCGGTCGTGACGGCGACGATGACGCGGCCCGTCAGCGTCCGGCGCAGGAACCAGGCGAGCCCCACCAGCGTGAAGATCGCAATGCCCGGCAGCACGAACAGCTGGTAGGCGGTGAAGGGGATGAAGTCGGCCCCGAAGGGCACGTCGAAATTGCCGAGCAGGCGCATCGCCGCATCGTGGTGGATGGGCTGCACGCCCCAGACGATCTTCTGTACGTCCTCGAGGATCATGAAGAGCGCGAAGGTCACGAGCAGCTGCACCA
The DNA here is from genome assembly GCF_005222755.1 of Roseomonas sp. HF4. Lineage (GTDB taxonomy): Bacteria > Pseudomonadota > Alphaproteobacteria > Acetobacterales > Acetobacteraceae > Neoroseomonas. Next base: position 284,870 of record NZ_STGD01000001.1, on the reverse strand, counting down.
CTTCCTCCTGCGCGTAGATGCGGCGCAGCAGCAGGCGTTCGATCAGCGGCCCCAGGACCGCGCCCACCAGCGCGGCCGAGAGCACGAGCAGCGGCAGCGACGCCCAGGCCGGCAGGCCGAGGCTGGCGGCGAAGATGCCGATGGAGGCGGCGCTGTAGGCGCCGATGGCATAGAGCGAGCCATGCGCGACGTTGACGATGCGCAGCACGCCGAACACCAGGTTGAGCCCGACCGCGACGAGGAAGATCAGCCCCGCCGAGGACAGCCCGTCGAGCAGCGCGAGGCCGAGCAGCAGCCCATTGTCCTGGAGCCATTCGGCCATCGCGCGTGCCCCGCTACAGTGCCGCGCCGGCCTGCTGGACCATGGCGGGCGTCAGGGTCTTGAGCCAGTCCACGCTCTTCTGCCCCGCCGGCGCCGAGACCTGGGCGGCAGGGTAGCGCATCATCTCCTTCGGCACCGCGAAGGGGAAGCGGCTGTCGAAATGCGACAGGCCCACGATCTGGTCCTCGAGCCCCTGGCCATCCGCGCGCAGCGTGATGGTCGAGGTGGGCGTCGGGAAGGTCAGGCCGCGGAAGGCGGCGGCGAGCTCGGCATCGGACGGCCAGCCGCCGGACTTGGCCGCGACCGCCTTCTCGAGCGCCGCCTTCAGCGCCCACACCGCCTGCGCCATGTGGTGGCAGGGATAGATCGGGTATTCGTTGAACTTCTGCCGGTAGGCGGAGACGAAGGAATTGAACAGCGCCGGGTTGGCCGGGGAGGGGTGGTTGTTCCAGTGGTCACCGCGCGCGCCGATCACGTGGCCCTCGGGCATGTTGCGCCCGAGGATCTGCAGCGAGGCCTCGGCCACCGGCAGGACGAAGGTGGTGCGTTCATGCAGGCGCCGCTCGGTTGCCTGGCGGATGAAGGTGACGAGCTCGCCCCCCCAGGAGGTGGAGAACACCACGTCCGGGCGCAGCGCCAGCAGGCGCGTGATCTCGGTCGAGAAGTCGGTCGAGCCGAAGCGGGGGAACATCTCGGCCACCACGCGCACGCCGGGCTTCACGGCGTCCATCGCGGTCTTCCAGATCTCCCAGGAATCGCGGCCCCAGGCGTAGTCCTGGTTGATCACCGCGACGGTGCGCAGATCCGGCTTCTTGCGCAGCGTATACAACAGCGGCGCCAGCACCTCCGGCGTCGCGTAGCCCTGGGTGCGGAAGGCGTAGTCGTAGTTCGCCTCCTCGAAGATGCGCTGCGTGCCGCAGTCCCAGAGGATGGTCACCTTCGACAGTTCGCGCGACAGCGGCGTGCAGGCGAGGCAGGACCCGGACGAGATCGCCGACATGATGACCGACACGCCCTCGCTCTGCACCAGGCGGCGGAACTCCCCTACCAGGTGGTCGGTGCCCGGCCCCTCGTCCACGAAGATCGGGCGGAGCGGCACGCCGGCGATGCCGCCGGCGGCGTTGATCTGCTCGACCAGCATCTCGCAGGCGCGGCGCGACGGCACGCCGAAGACGGATGCGGGGCCCGACAGGAAGGTGGTGACGCCGATCTTCAGTTCCGCCGGCTTCGCGACCGGCTGGGCGGAGAGCGTTGCGGGCAGGATGACGGTGCCGAAGCCGGCTGCCAGCGCCTCGCGGCGCGTGAGCGATGCGGTCATGGGGGTCCCTCCCTCAGGGGTTCGGCGCCGGGTTGGTCCCAGGCTCCGGTGGCGCAGGATGGACGCGACACGCCGTGCGGCGCAAGGCGCCAGGGCGGATTGACCGCGCTTCCCGCGCTTCCTAGCGTCCGCGCCCTTCGCCCGCGGGGTTCGCGATGCCGTCCATCCTGTCCATCCAGTCCTGGGTCGCCTATGGCCATGTCGGCAATGCGAGCGCGATCTTCCCGCTGCAGCGCCTGGGCGCCGAGGTGTGGGGCGTCCACACGGTCCAGTTCTCGAACCACACCGGCTACGGCGCGTGGCGCGGCCAGGTCTTCGGCGCCGAGCTGATCGCCGACTGCGTCCAGGGGATCGAGGAACGCGGCGCGCTGCCACGCTGCGACGCGGTGCTGTCGGGCTACATGGGATCGGCCGAGATCGGCGCCGCCATCCTGGATGCCGCGCGGCGGGTGAAGGCGGCCAACCCCGCGGCGCTCTGGTGCTGCGACCCGGTGATCGGCGATGTCGGGCGTGGCGTCTTCGTCCGCCCGGGCATCCCGGAGTTCCTGCGCGACCAGGCGCTGCCCGCGGCCGACATCGTCACCCCGAACCAGTTCGAGCTGGAATGGCTGACCGGCCTCCGCGTCACCACGCTGGCCGAGGCCAAGGCGGCGGTCGCGGCGCTGCAGGCGCGCGGGCCGCGCTGCGTGCTGGTCACCTCGCTGCGCCTGGCCGACACGCCCGAGGGCGAGATCGGCATGCTGGCCGGCGAGGACGGGCGGTTCTGGCGGCTGGCCACGCCCATGCTGCCGCTGGCGGTCAACGGCGCGGGGGATGCGATCGCGGCTCTGTTCCTGTTGCATCGGCTGCGCAGCGGTGCGGCAGATGTGGCGCTGGCGGCAGCGGCGTCGTCGGTCTTCGGGCTGCTGCGCCGGACGGCCGAGGCTGGGTCGCGCGAGATCCTGACCGTCGCCGCGCAGGAGGAATTCGTCGCGCCGACGCAGGTGTTTGCTGCGATGCGGTGCTGACGCTTTCACCGTTCGGACCGCCCGCCGACGCTTCGGCATCGCCACGGTGCGGTGCTTCAGGGTGCGTTCGGAGCAAGCGCCTTCTCGGTCGCGGCGACCAGGTCCTTCAGGAACCGGATTGCCGTCTGCAGGTCCTGCTTTTTCACCGGCTGCGCCCTGGTCGGCCCAGGTTCGATCACGCGGGCACGGTGTGCGATGGTGCCGCGGAGTTTGAGATAGCCGTTGAGGTCCTTCGTGACCCTCTCCTTGTCGTAGTGGTTCCAGGACCAGGATGCACCGAGATCGACGCCAGCATAGTCCTTGAACAATTGACGCGTCTTCTCGGCCGTTGGGTTGTGCAGCCTGTTGATGTCTTCTGTCAGCCTCGCGTGAACGAATGCCTGGATCGTGGCATCGGGCACCGCATCGATTCGCGTTTCGGCGGCCTCCTGCACCCGGTCCTCGACGTAGGTCTCCCAGGCCGTCATGGCCATGATCAGTCCGGCACGCTTGAGGACCTCGACATCGGGCTTCGGCGGCCTGGCGTTGAGCGTGTCGAAATGCTTGAGGAGGTTCTCGGCGTCCTCGATGGCGCGGGCGAAGCGCTTGGCGGCGTTCGAGGTCGGCGGTGTCGCTGTGGTCATGGCGCGCGGGACGTCCCTGGTTTCGCAGGAGGCGCCCCGAGCGTGCGCACCGTCACCCGCGCCGCACGTTGATCGGCAGCGTCATCCCCCGCTGCACGCCCGAGATGCCGCGCCGCCAGGCGCTGTCCGTGAAGAACTGCCCGAGCGGGATGAAGGGCAGGTCGACCCAGGACTGCGCCTGGATCTGCCGCGCGAAGGCCTGTTGCGCGGCGAGGTCCGGCACCTCGATCCAGGCCTCGCGCAGGGCCTCGAGCGCCGTGCTGGCCGGCCAGCCGAACCAGCCGTTGAGCCCGTTCGCGCGGAGCAGCGGGTGCTGGCCCGGATTGACGAGGTCGATGCCGCCGAACACAACCACCAGCGCGTTCCAGCCGCCCTGTCCCGACGGTTCGCGCCGCGCGCGGCGCTGCAGCACGGTGCCCCAGTCGGAGGTGGCGCTTTCGGCATCGAGGCCGGCGCGCTTCAGCGTGTCGGTCAGCACCGTCGTCATGGCGTTGTTCTTCGCGACATCGGTCGGGTGCAGCACCGTCACCTTCTGCCCGCCATAGCCGGCGGCGGCGAGGGCGGCGCGGGCGCGGTCGGCGCTGCGTGGGCCGGTCACGGCCGCGAGTCCCTCGTCGTTCGCGAGCGGCGAGGAGCGCGGGAAGGCGCCGACGCCGTCCTGCCAGAGCGCGCGGTCGGAGCCCGCCACCGCCTGCATGAAGTCCGACTGGTCGACGATCGGCGGCAGGGCGCGGCGGATCGCGGGATCGTCGAAGGGCGGATGCAGGTGGTTGAAGCGCAGCATGGCGTTGAGGCCGCCGAAATCGACGCGCTGCATGACGATCTCGCACTGCCGGCGCAGCACGGGTCGGAGGTTGGCGGCGATCTGTTCCCACCAGTCGCTCTCGCCGGCCTGGAGCGCGGCGGCGGCGGTGCCGGCATCGGGCATGATGCGGAATTCGACGCGCTCGAAATGCGCGAGCTTGGCGCCGCCGAGCAGGCTCGGCGCGGCCGGCGCGGGTCGGTAGCCTTCGAAGCGGTGATAGACGGCGCGTGCGCCCGAGAGTCGTTCCTCGTCGACGAAGCGATAGCGGCCGGAGCCCACCACCTCGGTGAAGGGGCGCGCCGGGTCCACCTCCGCGAAACGGCGCGGGAAGACGAAGCAGGGGTAGGAGGACGGCTTGCCGAGGGCCGCCCGCATCGGCCCGAAGGGGCGCTTCAGGCGGATGGCGAAGCGGCGATCGTCGAGCGCCGCGATGTCGTCCAGCCGCTCGGCCAGCGACTGGCCAAGGCTGTCGCGCGGCATCCAGCGGCGGATCGAGGCGACGGCGTCCTCGGCGCGGACCGGCTCGCTGTCGTGGAATCGGATGCCTTCGCGCAGCGTGAAGGTCCAGCGCAGCCCGTCGGGTTCCACCACGTGGCCTTCGCACAGCTGGGGCCGCGGCACGAAATCGGCATCGAGGCCATAGAGCGTGTCCCAGCACATGTGGCCGTGGTTGCGCACGCCTTAGGAGGTGGTGGACATGGGGTCGAGCGCGGTGACGTCGGCCTGCGGGATGAAGCGCAGCGTATGGGCGGCGGCGCCCTGGGCCAGCGCCGGGCGATGGAGGCCCAGGGCGGCGACGGCAAGGAAGGACCGGCGGTGCATGCGGGGCTCCGGATCGGGGGTGTGTCATGGTCGACCCGGCCGGGCGGAGGGCGCAACCGCTTTCCTCGGGTCCGTGCGGGCGTTGCCGTCGCGTGACAACCGCGCCCATACTCGCCCCGGTTCAAGGCAGAGGAGGCCCGCATGTCCCCGATCATCCGCCGCCGCGCGCTCGTCGCGGGCGTCGCCGGCACGGCGCTCGCCGCGCCCTTCATCCGCACCGCATCGGCGCAGACGACGCTGGAATGGGTGGCGGGGTCGCTCGGCGGGGGCTGGTACACCATGGCCGCGGGCCTGTCCTCCCTGATCCGGGAGGAGAACGCGGACATCCAGATCCGCGTCGTGCCGGGCGGCGGCCTCGCGAACCCGACGCGCATCAACAACAACCAGTCGCAGATCGGCTGGGGCATCGACGCCTTTGCCGCCTCGGCCGTCACGGGCGCCGAGCCGTACCGGGCGAAGCACGAGCGCATCCGCTGCCTCGGCACCGGCTATTCGCCGACCGAGCACCACTTCCTGCGCCACACCGGCGCGGGCCCCTCGGACATGCGCGCGATCCTGACGCAGCGTGGCCTCAAGATCGGCGCGCCGCAGCGCAGCAGCACCGACGAGATGACGCTGCAGCGGATCCTGAAGTTCCTCGGCAGCAGCCCGGACAAGATCCGCGAGGAAGGCGGGCGCTACCTCAACGGGTCCTACGCCGACCTCGGCACCGCCTACAATGACGGGCAGGTGGACTATATCTACGTGGCGCTCGCCAAGCCGGCGGCGCTGATGCAGGAAATCGCGCGCGGCCGCCGCGGCGGCCAGATGGTGGCCTTCCCGCGCGACATCATGGACCACCTGACCCAGGAATACGCCTATGCCCAGGGCACGCTGCCCGGCAGCACCTACCCCACCATGATGAGCGGCGACATCCCGGTCACGATGATGGACAGCGTCATCCTGGTGCATGACAGCATCCCGGCCGAGGTGGTGCAGAAGATCACGGCGACGCTGATCAGGAACAAGGGCCAGCGCCTGGCCAACATCCACGCCAGCATGGGCGGCTGGACGCCCGAGCAGGCGGTCGGCTACCGCGGCGTGCCGTTCCACCCCGGCGCCGCGGCCGCGTTCCGGGCGGCGGGCGCGAACCCGCCGGCCTGACGCGGACACCGCGTGCGCGACCTTCCGGGCTGGCTCAGGGGGACAGTCACGTTGTGGCTGGCCTTCTGGGCCGGCGTGCATCTCTATTTCGGCGGCTTCGGGTTCCCCGCGCCGGTGGAGATGCGCGCGATCCACCTGATCGTCTTCACGCCGCCGCTCTTTCTCCTCTACCCGGCCTTCAAGCGGCGTTCGCCCCAGCATCGGCCGAGCGTCGTGGACTGGCTCTGGTTCGCCGCCGCCGCGGTGCCGCATGCCTGGGTGCTGTGGAATGCGGGCGATGTGAACGACCGGATGGAATACGTCGATCCCTTCACGCCCACGATGATGGCGCTCGGGATCGTCTGCCTGGTCACGCTGCTGGAGGCGATCCGCCGCGCGGTGGAACCCGGCCTCGCCGTCATGGTCGCGATCTGCATCCTCTACATGTTCACGGGCTACCTCCTGCCCGGCGTGCTGAACACGCGCCCCTTCTCGGTGCCCGAGGTGGTGGAGGCCGCATGGCTCGTGCCGACCGCGGGCGGCGTCTACGGGCCGCTCACGGGCATCGTCGCGACCACCATCGCGGTCTTCATCATCTTCGGCAGCTTCATGCAGGCGAGCGGCACGGGGCGGCTGTTCTCGAATTTCGGCGCCGCCGTCGCGGGGCGCTATTCCGGCGGCACGGCCAAGGTCGCGGTCATCTCCTCGGGCCTGTTCGGGACCATGAGCGGCTCGTCGGTGTCCAACGTCATCACCACGGGCTCGATGACGATCCCGGTGATGATGCGCACCGGCTACAAGCCCGGCGTCGCGGCGGGGATCGAGAGCGCGGCGTCGGTCGGCGGCGCGCTGATGCCGCCGGTGATGGGCGCGGCCGCCTTCGTGATGGCCGAGATCGCCTCCATCGCCTACGGGGACATCATCGTCGCCGCCGCGATCGGCGCCGTCCTCTATTTCTTCGCCATCCTCTGCGCCGTGCATTTCGAGGCCAAGCGTCTCGGCATCCAGCCGATGGACCTGCGCGACATTCCCGCCTGGCGGGAGGTTCTGGCGGACAGCCACCTGGCCTTCCCGATCGCGCTGATCGTCTGGCTGATGGTGGAACGCTGGTCGGGCAACTACGCAGCCTTCTGCGCGAGCCTCGCGATGGTCGCCATATCCTGGCTGCGCGCGCGCACGCGCATGAGCTGGCGCGACATCCTGAAGGCGCTCGAGAATGCGGGGCTGACCATGGCGCCGCTCGCGGTCTCGATCGCCGGGGCGGGCGTCGTCGTCTCGGCGCTCACGGCCACGGGCATGGTCGTGGCCTTCGGTGGCATCATCAAGGAGATGTCGGGCGGCAGCCTCGCGCTGCTGCTGGTGCTGCTGGCGCTGACCGTGATCGTGCTCGGCATGGGCATCCCGACCACGCCGTCCTACATCATCGCGGCCGCGATCGGCGTGCCGCAGATCCTGGAACTCGGCCGCTACATCGGCGTCGAGCCGCTGCAGGCGCACCTGTTCGTCTTCTATTTCGCGGTGCTGGCGGATGCGACGCCGCCCGTGGCCGCCGCCGCCTTCGCCGCCGCGGCCATCTCGAAGTCGAGCCCGATGATGGCCGGGCTGCATGCGGCGCGCTTCGCGGTCGCGGGCTTCACCGTGGGCTTCGCCTTCATCTACGACCCGGGGATCATGCTGAAGGGCGAATTGCTGCACACCTTCCGCGCGACCGGCATCCAGGTCACGGCGCTGGTGCTGATCACGGCCGGCTATGCGGGCTACCTGGTGCGCCCGCTCGGGCCTGTGGCGCGGGTGGTCGTCGGCTCGACGGGGCTCGCCGTCGCCTTTGCCCATTCGGTGCCGGACTGGACGCGCCTGGCCGTCGGCTGCGGCGCGCTGGCGCTGGTGTTCGCCTGGCAGCGGGCCGTGGCGCGCGGGCCCGCCTGACTTCCCGCCCGGGCGCTTTCCCGCCTAACCTCGACGCCGACGCAAGCAAGGGAGGCATCACACCATGCGAATCACGGCCGCCATCGGCGCCGCGCTGCTGCTCAGCGGCGGCGCGCTCGCCCAGACCGCGAGCCCGGGCCCCACGCTCTCCGCCGTCCGAGACCGCGGCGCCGTCATCTGCGGCTCCCATCCGGGCGCGCCCGGCTTCAGTACGCTCGACAGCCAGGGCGTCACGCGCGGGCTCGACGCCGACACCTGCCGCGCCGTCACCGCGGCCGTGCTGGGCGATGCGAGCAAGGCGCGCTTCGTCGTGCTGTCCTCCCAGGCGCGGCTGCCGGCGCTGCAGTCGGGCCAGGTGGACGTGCTGCCGCGCACCACGACCTGGACGCAGACGCGCGACACCGCGAACGGGCTGAACTTCACCGCCGTCACCTTCTACGACGGGCAGGGGTTCCTGGTGCGCCGCTCGGCCAATGTCGCGCGCGCGCGCGACCTGGCCGGCGCAACCATCTGCGTGACCTCGGGCACGACGAACGAACTGAACCTCGCGGACTGGTCGCGGTCGAACAACATCGCCGTGCAGCCGCTGGTGTTCGACCAGAACGAGGAGACGCGCAACGCCTACATCAGCGGCCGCTGCGACGCCTTCACGACGGACGCCTCGCAGCTGGCCGGCATCCGCTCCGCGCTGCGCAACCCGGAGGAGCACACGATCCTGCCGGACATCATCTCGAAGGAGCCGCTCTCGCCCGCCGTGCGGCACGGCGACGACCAGTGGTTCGACATCGTCCGCTGGACGGTCTTCGCGCTGATCGAGGCGGAGGAGCTCGGCATCACCCAGGCCAACGTGGAGGAGATGCTGGCCAGCCCGAACCCCGCGATCCGCCGCCTGCTCGGCAATTCGGGCGACCACGGGCCGCTGATGGGGATCGACCGGCGCTGGGCCTACAACGCCATCAAGGCGGTGGGGAACTACGGCGAGATCTTCGAGCGCAACCTCGGCCGCGGCTCGCCCATCGGGCTGCAGCGGGGGGTGAACGACCTCTGGACGCGCGGCGGGCTGATGTACGCCATGCCGATCCGCTGAACGACCGGCGCCGGGCGGGCCACCCCGCCCGGAATCAGCGCCGCTCGTAGACCAGCCGCGCGCGGATCGTGCCCTCGATGGCGCGCAGCTCCGCCAGCAGGTCCTCGGCCTGCGTGCGGACATTGTCGCTGTCGATGACCACGTAGCCGACCCCGCCGCTGGTCTGCAGGAACTGCGCCGTGATGTTGAGGCTGCGCCGGGCGAAGGCCTCGTCCACCTGGCGCAGCACGCCGGGCACGTTTCGGTGCACATGCAGGAAGCGCGCGCCGGCGGCGCGGGCAGGCAGCTGCACCTGCGGGAAGTTCACCGCGCCGAAGGTGGCGCCGGTGTCGGAATACTCGACCAGCTTGCGGCTCACCTCCTCGCCGATCCGCCACTGCGCCTCCCCGGTCGAGCCGCCGATATGCGGCGTCAGGATCACGTTGGGCAGGCCCTGCAGCGGGCTCACGAAGCGTTCGTCCTTCCCCGAGGGCTCGACCGGGAAGACGTCGACCGCGGCGCCCAGCACGTGGCCGTCGCGCAGAGCCGCGGCCAGCGCGTCCAGGTCGACCACAGTGCCGCGCGCATTGTTCACCAGCACCGCGCCCGGCTTCATGGCGCGGATCTCGGCGGCCCCGATCAGGTTCACCGTGTCGGGCGTCTCGGGCACGTGCAGCGTCACGGCATCTGAGGCGGCCAGCAGCGCATGCAGCGACGCCATGGGCTGCGCGTTGCCGTGCGGCAGCTTGCCGGTGTGGTCCCAGTAGATCACGCGCATGCCGAAGGCTTCCGCCAGTACGCTGATCTGGCTGCCGATGTTGCCGTAGCCCACGATGCCGAGCGTCTTGCCGCGCAACTCCCACGAATTGGCGGCCGACTTGTCCCAGTCGCCGCGATGCGCGGCGTTCGACTTCGGGAAGATGCCGCGCATCAGCATCACGATCTCGGCGAGCGTCAGCTCCGCGACGCTGCGGGTGTTCGAAAAGGGCGCGTTGAACACCGGCACGCCGCGCATCGCCGCCTCGGTCAGCGCCACCTGGTTGGTGCCGATGCAGAAGCAGCCGATCGCGATCAGCCGGTCGGCGGCTTCCAGCACCTCGGCCGTGACCTGGGTGCGGGACCGGATGCCGAGGATGTGGACGCCCTTGACCGCCTTGATGAGCGCCGCGCCGTCGAGCGCCTTGGCCTCCCGCTTCACGCTCGCATAGCCGGCCTCGGCCAGTCGCTCGACGGCGCTGTCCGAGATGCCCTCGAGCAGCAGGATGCGGATCTTGTCCTTGGGCAGGGAGAGGCGGGCAGGGGACATGGGCGGGCACCGGGCGGGGGGATGGGGGCCGCGCTTCCTGCCCGCTTCGCTGCGCCGCGGCAAGGGCGCGTCGCCCCCTTGCCGCGGCGCGGGCCGGCGTCTCATGCTGCGGCGCAGCGGGCCCGCCGGCCGCGCGGGGACGCGACATGGATGCTGCCTACCTCTCGGACTGGGCCAACCTGCTGCTGCGCTGGCTGCACCTGATCACGGGCGTCGCCTGGATCGGCACGTCCTTCTACTTCATCGGCCTCGACAACCAACTCGACCGGCCGAAGGACGGCAATCCGCGCGTGTCCGGGGAGCAATGGTCGATCCACGGCGGCGGCTTCTACCACAAGCAGAAATACCTGCTGGCGCCGGAACGCCTGCCCGAGCGCCTCCACTGGTTCAAATGGGAGGCCTACTGGACCTGGATCAGCGGCTTCTCGCTGTTCGTGCTGATCTACTGGGGGCAGGCCTCGACCTACCTGGTGGATCCGGCCGTGCTCGACATGGCCCCCTGGGTCGCGGTGCTGGTCAGCGCGGCGATGCTGGCCGGCGGCTGGGTCGCCTACGACCAGGTCTGCCGGTCGCGGCTGGGGGAGAACGAGGCGCTGCTGGGCGCGATCGGCGCGGGTGCGCTGGCGGTCGTGGCCTTCGTCGCCTGCCACGTGTTCGGCGGTCGCGGCGCCTTCCTGCAGGTGGGCGCCATGACGGGCACCATTATGGTCGCGAACGTCGCCATGGTCATCATCCCCGGCCAGCGGAAGATGGTCGCGGCGATGCAGAAGGGCGACGCGCCGGACCCCAGATACGGCCGCTGGGGCAAGCAGCGCAGCGTGCACAACACCTACCTGACGCTGCCCGTGCTGTTCATCATGATCTCGCCGCACTACCCCATGACCTACCAGGGGCAGTGGAACTGGGTGGTGCTGCTGGCGATCGGCCTCGCCGGGGCGCTCACGCGCCAGTTCTTCGTGCTGCGGCAGAAGGGGAAGAACCCCGTCTGGCTGCCCGGCGCGGCGGCGGCGGTGGTGGCGCTGCTGATCTGGGCCGGCGCGCCCGACCGCGCCACCGGCACCGCCGCCGAGGCACCGCCCTTCGCCGAGGTGCAGTCCATCGTCGCCGCGCGCTGCGTGTCCTGCCATGCCGCGCGCCCGACCGACGAGGCCTTCGCTGCGCCGCCCAAGGGAGTGATGCTGGAAACCCCGCAGCAGATCCGCCGCTGGGCCGCCGCCATGCGCCAGCAGATCGGCACCGAGGCGATGCCGCCCGGCAACCTCACGGAGATCACGGGGGAGGAACGCGCGAAGCTGCTCGCCTGGGTGGCCGCCGGCGCGCCCGCCGAATAGCGTGACCCGGGGATTGCCGCCGCGCCGCCCGCCCCGCTACAGGGGGAGGAACGTGCCTGCCCAGCACCAGGCGCTGCCGGCCCGCCGCAAAGGACCTCGCCCGTTGGCCCCGTTCCTCCGCCCCGGCCGCGCCGCGCTGCTGCTGGTCCTGCTGGCGGGCTGCGCGCTGCCGCCCAACACCGCGCTCCGCGACTGGGCCCGCGCCGCGAGCGTCACGGCGGACCGCCCCGGCCTCATGCCCTCCGAGGATGCGCTGCTGGCGCAGCAGGAGGCGCTGGCGGCCTATCTCTATGCGGTGTCGGTCCTGGCGCGGCCCGAGCAGCGCCTGACCTTCGACGATGCCGCCTTCGCCCGGATCCGCGCGCGTGCGGCCCCCGATGCCCGTGCCGAGGCGGCGATCGGCGGGCTCGGCGCCGTGCTCGCTACCGCGCGGGACGCCAACCTCGCCCCCGACGCGCGCGCCAACAGCGCCTATCCGGCGCGCGTCGTCGAGGATCTCCGCCTGCCGCCCTTCGTCGCCGCCGCGGACCCGCCGCTGCAGGCGCTGCTCGCCACTCTGAGGGAGGGCCTCGGCGCGGCCGAAGGCGCGGATGCCGACCGCGCCGTCTACCTGCGCCTGCTCGCCGCCATTGCCGAGGACCACGCCATGATCGCCGCCCAGGCCCGTCACATCGAGGCGCGGGAGGTCGCGCGGCAGGTCCAGGCCGCCGAGGACCGGCTGCTGCGCCTGGCCCTGCTGCTGCCGCCCGACCCGTCCGTCGCGCGGCGGGCGGGTGCCGCGGGCGCCGTCGCCCGGGTGGTGCAGCCGTGATGCGGCGGATCCTCGCTGGCGTGGCGCTCGCGCTGCTCGCCGCCTGCAGCGCGCCGGACTACACGCCGGTCCGGGACTGGGCGCGGGTCGCGAGCCTCGTCGCGGACCATCCCGCCGTGGTCCCGCCCGCCGGCACGGCGGCGGAGGCGGCCGACGGCACGCTCGCGATGCGGGACGCGCTGGCGACCTACCTCGCAGCGCTCGGCCGCATGGCCGATGATGGCGTGCTGCCCTACCTCGAGGATCCCTTCACCGACCTCGCGCCGCGCGCGGCACGGGCGGATGCCGCGGGCGGCACGGCGGTCGCCGGGATCGGCCGGACGCTCCGCCTCGCCTCACGCCAGAACTGGCAGGCGCCCGACCTGCGCTATGCCATCCGGACCTTCGACCCCGACGTGCAGGCGCTGGTGGGAGCCCTGTCGGGCGCGCTGGAGCGCGACGCGCCCGGCAGCCCCGAGGCCGCCGCCATCCGCCGCATCGGCATGGGCCATGCCCTGCTCACGGAGGAGGCCGGCCGCATCACGCGCGAGGAGGTGGTGCAGCGGATCCGCGCCGAGGAGGACCGCCTGCGCCGGACCGCCTTCGCCCTGCCGCGCGGGACGCCCCAGCCCCCGTCCGCATCCACGCCCGCGCCATGAGGACGGCGGTTGCCCTTCTCGCCGTCGCGGCGGCGCTGCTGGCCGCGCCGGCGGCCGCGCAGCCGACGGGCGACCGCCTCGACGACGTGCTGGCCCGCGTCGACGCGATCCGCGCTAGCCTCGCGAGCCGCGGCCCCGGCGTGCTCGGCCTCATGGGCTACAACATGACGCCCGACGGCTCGGCCAATTCGCTGACGGTGAACCGCAGCGACGTCAGCGGCGACCTCGGCTCCTCCACCCTGACGCTGAGCCAGTTCGGCTTCGGCTTCACCTGGAGCGAGAGCTTCCCGCTGTTCACCGAGTTCTACGGCGGCTACGCGCGCTACGACCCGCGCGCGGTCTTCACCGGCACCAGCGCGCGCCGGACGCCGCTGCGCTGGAACAACGTCGCCGCCACGATCGGCGTCGGCTACGACATCCGGATCGGCGAATACCTCTGGCTGCGGCCGATCTTCAACGTCGCGGGCGGCTACGCGGCCTCGGACGCATCGCTCTTTGCGCGCTTCGTGCAGTTCCGGACGGACCGCGACATCGCGGCGCTGTCGGACCGGCACGTGAACGTGCTCGGGCTCGGCGGCTCGCTGATGCTGGCCTATTACGACTACCAGCCGGCTCGCGACATCGATGTCGAGCTCCGCTACACGTATCTCGACCTCCAGACGGTGGGCGACACGGTGCCCGCCGCGCGCGGGCGGTCCGACGCGCAGACCATCGGCCTCTGGGCGCGCTACCGCTGGCCGACGGGCTGGGAGGCCTTCGGGCGGCCGGTGCGCTGGGTGCTGGACGGCACCGCGAGCTACTACATTGGCGAGCAGGCGGACACGATCGGCTTCCGATGGGCGGTCAAGGCCGGCGGCGGGATCGAGGTCGATGTCGGCCGCTACGAGGTCGGCGCGGTCGGCATCTACCTCAGTCGCGTCCGCCTGGTGGCGCGCTACTTCTATGGCGATGGCGGCGTGACGGGCACCTCCGTCGGCATCGGCATGAGCTTCTGACCCCCTGGGAGCACCCATCATGACAGGCAACGGACCCGGGACGCTGTCCACCCACGTCCTCAACACCGCCCAGGGCATCCCGGCGGAGGGGGTGCGCATCGAGCTCTGGCGCCTCGACCCCGAGCCCGCGATGCTGTGCGAGACGGTGACCAACGCCGATGGCCGCACGCGGGACCCGTTGCTGCCGCCGGGCACCTTCCGCGCCGGGCGGCATGAGCTCCGCTTCCACATCGGCGCCTATTTCCAGGGCCGCGGCATCGCGCCGGAGCCGCTGTTCCTGGATGTGGTGGCGGTGAATTTCGGGTTGGCCGACGGGCGCGGGCACTACCACGTGCCGCTGCTCTGCACGCCCTGGTCGTACACGACCTACCGGGGGTCGTGAGGCGCTTCATTCCAGGCGCGCGACGTTCCGCCTTGCGGCCCGAAGGACCGAGGCCACGACTGCGGCCCACCGGTCGTCCGGTGAAGCCAAGGGCCGCGACTGCGGCCGGCCCGGCGCCTGAGGGGCGCGAAGGCGAAACCTTCGTGCACCAGGTCTCATCCCAAGCGCGCGACGTTCCGCCTTTCGGCCCGCCCGGCGCCAGGTCTCAGCCCATGACGAGGCCGCCCGCCGGCGCCGCCGCCTCGCTGCCCGGGAAGGCGCGCGCGACGGCCTGCGGCGGCAGCTTCAGGTGATCCCGCAGCAGCCCCTTGGCCAGGCTGCGCAGGTCCGTCGTCGGCGCCAGGTCGCGGTTCTGGAACAGGTTGCGTTCGGCGAGGCCCGGCCAGTCCCCGGCCACGCGCCCGCCCGCCACCGCGCCGCCCAGCAGGAACGCCACGCCGCCCGTGCCATGGTCGGTGCCGGCCGTGCCGTTCACGCGCACCGTGCGGCCGAACTCGGTCACCACCAGGACCGCGGTGCGGCGCCAATGCTCGCCGAGCGCCTCCTTGAGCGCGCCCAACCCCTCGTCCAGCTGGAACAGCGGCCCGTTCAGGCGGTTTACCTGCTGCGCATGGGTATCCCAGCCCGAGAGCTCGAAGGCGGCGATGCGCGGCCCGTCCGGCTGCGCCATCAGCCGCCCGGCAGCCATCGCGAGGGCGCGGAAGGCGCCGCCCGGCTGCGGCCGGGCCCGCGCATCGTCGCCGAGCGTGGTCGCGGCATAGCCGCGCGCGCGCAGCCCTTCGGCGATGGCGGGGCCGGTCACGGGGTCGGCGGCGTGCAACTCGGCCACGCGGGCCAGCAGGTCGGGCGCCGGCGCGCCCATGCCGCGCGGCGCATAGGTGCCGACCGGGGTCTGGCCGCGCATCAGCAGCGGCAGGTCGGTGCCGACCGCGAGGCCGGTGTTCTGCGCCCCGGGCCGGCGCGGCAGGGCGCCCAGCGCGCGGTTCAGCCAGCCGCTGCCCAGCCGCTGGTCGGCGCCCGATTCGAGCAGGTCCTGCGCGTCGAAATGGCTGCGCGTGCGCCAGTTGCCGGCCACCGCATGGACGATCAGCGCCTGGTTCGCCGCGTACATGGCGTGGGTGTTCGCCATGCCCGGATGCAGGCCGAAGCGCCCGCCGAGGTCGAGCAGCCCGCCCTCCTGCCCCGGCTCGGGCAGGGCGAGGGGTCCGCGCAACTCGCCGAAGGAGGCCTCGGCATAGGGCTGCACGGCGAACAGCCCGTCGAGGCCGCCGCGCAGCAGCACGACGGCGAAGCGCGCCTCCCCCGGGGCATCGGCGAAGGCGACGCGCGCCTGCGGCAGGGCGATCGCGGCGCCGAGGCCGAGCAGCAGGGCCCGGCGGCCCAGGGCGGGGAGGTGGGCGCTCATCGGCGCTGGAACTCCGGGCTGGTGAGGACGAGGGTCAGCGCTTCCCGTGCCGAGCCCGCGCGGGCGGAGGCGCGCAGCGTATCGAGACGGACCAGCGGGCCGAGCACGGCCGCGGCCAGTTCGGCGGCGTCGCGCCCGGCGCCGCGGGCCGAGATGGCGTTCGCCCATTCGATGCGCCGGATCATCATCTCGGGCGCCGCCCAGTCCCGTGCGACATCGGGCCAGCCGATCGGCGCCGGCGCGTTCCAGAGCGGCTGGCCGAGGTACTGCAGCGCGCCGAAGGCGCGTTCCGCGGCCTCGGGCGGCGCCTCGACCGCGCGCAGCGTGGCCAGCACGAAGTCCTGCGGCGTGCGCAGCTTGGCGAGCGGCGGGTCCCAGGCCTCGGGCAGGTCCACCAGGGCGCGGGCGGCGGCGCCGAGGTCGCCGCCGGTCTCCCGCAGAACGGCGAAGATACGGCCGACCGCGGCCGGCGGCGGTTCGTCGGCCACGAAGTGGCGCACCAGCTTGGCGGCCAGGTGGCGATGCGTTGCCTCATGCCGGCCGAGCCAGGCGAGCGCCATCAGCCCGCCCTCCTGGCCCTCGGGGAAGGCGCGGCCCATGACGGTCTTGGGGCCGGGCTCGTGGGCCGGGTCGCGGAAGACGAAGCCGAAGGGCGGCTGCTGCGGCGCGAAGGACCAGCCGGTCAGGACCTTGGCGAATTCGGTCACGTCCTGCTGCGTGTAGCCGGCGGCCGGGGTGACGGTGTGCAGTTCCAGGATCTCGCGCGCCAGGTTCTCGTTCAGGCCGCGGCGCGCGCGCTGGCCGGCGCGGCTGTTCGGCCCGACCGAGCCCTGGTTGTCGAGATAGGAGAGCATGGCCGGGTGACGCGCCACCGCGACCAGCATGTCGTCGAAGCGCCCGGTCACGTGCGGACGGATCGCCTCCCGCACCAGGTGGCCGACATAGAGGCCCGATTTCTGCCGGGAGACGGTGAAATGGTTGGCCCAGAAGGCGACCAGGCGTTCCCGGAAGCCATGCGGGCTGGCCGCGGCATGGACCAGGGCCGCATGCGATTCGCCCAGCATGATCCGGCGCTGGTTGGGCCGGCCCATGCCGGCGCGGGCGCTCTCGTTGTCCTCGCGCTGGGCGGCGAAGATCTCGGGCAGCGTTGCGGGCTGGCCCTCGGGCAGGGTGGGGCCGGGCAGGCCGGGGGCGAGTTGCGCCGCGAGCCAGGCGCGCGGGTCGCCCGGCAGGGCATCGCCCGGACGCCGGCCTTGGCCGAAGCGCAGCGCGGCGACGAAGGGGGCGGTCTCCATGCCCTGGATTCTCTAGGCGATTCCGCCGTCTCCCGCACGCAACGAATCGTGACGCCCCCGGGCCGCATCCGGGGTCGTGGCATGTTGCGCTTGCAAAGACCGACCGGACAGAGCAGATACCCGCACCGACTGATCGGCGAGAACCCTTGCGGGCGGCGCGGAGCCTATGCTCCGGCGCGGGCGCCCGTTTCTGCTTATGGAGGCCCATCGTGGCGCGTACACCGCTGGATCGTATCCGGAACATCGGCATCACGGCGCATATCGACGCCGGCAAGACGACCACGACGGAGCGCATCCTCTACTACACCGGCAAGTCCCACCGGATCGGCGAGGTCCACGAGGGCAACACGACGACCGACTACATGGAGCAGGAGCGGGAGCGGGGGATCACGATCACCTCCGCCGCCGTGACCGCCGTGTGGAACGACCACCGGATCAACGTCATCGACACCCCGGGCCACATCGACTTCAACATCGAGGTGAACCGGTCGCTGCGCGTGCTCGACGGCGCCATCTTCATCATCGAGGGCGTGGCCGGCGTGCAGCCGCAGTCCGAGACGAACTGGCGCCTGGCCGACCGCTACAACGTCCCGCGCATCATCTTCATCAACAAGCTGGATCGCACCGGCGCCGATTTCTACAAGGCGGCGGCGACGCTGACCGAGAAGCTCGGCATCAACTGGGTGACGCTGCAGCTGCCGATCGGCATCGAGGACACCTTCAAGGGTGTCGTCGACCTGGTCGAGATGAAGGCGATCATCTGGGAGGGCGACGAGCTCGGCGCCGCCTACCACGATGCGCCGATCCCCGACGACCTCAAGGAGAAGGCGGCCGAGTTCCGCCAGATCCTGATCGACACCTGCGTCGGCGTCGACGAGACGGCGATGGAGGAATACTTCGACAAGGGCGACGTGAGCGTCGCGACGCTGAAGCGCTGCATCAAGAAGGGCACGATCAGCGGCGAGTTCCGCCCGGTGCTCTGCGGCACGGCGTTCAAGAACAAGGGCGTGCAGCCGCTGCTCGACGCCGTGATCGACTACCTGCCGAGCCCGGTCGACGTGCCCGGCATCAAGGTGGCGCCGGACGAGGGCTTCGACGAGACGCAGGAGCGCCGCCACATCCCGGCCGACCCGGACGCGCCGTTTGCCGGCCTCGCATTCAAGATCATCAACGACAAGTACGGCAACCTGACCTTCGTGCGCGTCTATCGCGGCACGCTGAAGCAGGGCGACATGATCCAGAACACCACCAAGGATTCGCGCGAGCGGATCGGGCGGATGTTCCAGATGCACGCCGACAAGCGCGAGGAGATCAAGGAAGTCTCCGCCGGCGACATCGCCGCCTTCGTGGGGCTGAAGGACACCGGCACGGGCGACACGCTGGCGTCGAACGACGACCCCGTGATCCTCGAGCGCATGGCCTTCCCGGTGCCGGTCATCGACATCTCGGTCGAGCCGAAGACCAAGGAGGGCGTCGAGAAGATGACGCTCGGCCTGCAGAAGCTGGCCGGCGAGGACCCGAGCCTGCGCCTGCGCACCGACCAGGAGACCGGCCAGACCATCCTGTCCGGCATGGGCGAGCTGCACCTCGAGATCATCGTGGACCGCCTGAAGCGCGAATACGGGGTGGACGCCAACATCGGCGCCCCGCAGGTGGCGTATCGCGAGACGATCACGAAGCCGCACACCGAGACCTACACCCACAAGAAGCAGTCGGGCGGGTCGGGCCAGTATGCGGAAGTGAAGATCGTGTTCGAGCCGAAGGAGCGCAACACGGGCATCGAGTTCGTGAACGGCGTGGTCGGCGGCGCGGTGCCGAAGGAATACATCCCTGCGGTCGAGAAGGGCATCAAGGTGCAGGCCGACACCGGCGTGCTCGCCGGCTTCCCGACCGTGGACTTCAAGTACGCGCTGGTCGACGGCAAGTACCACGATGTCGACTCGTCCGCGCTGGCGTTCGAGATCGCGGCCAAGGCCTGCTTCCGCGAAGGCATGAAGAAGGCCGGCCCGGTGATCCTCGAGCCGATCATGGACGTCGAGGTCACCACCCCGCAGGACCATGTCGGCGACGTGGTGGGCGACCTCAACCGCCGCCGCGGCGTGATCCAGTCGCAGGACATGGCGGGCACCTCGGTCATCGTGCGCGCGCACGTGCCGCTCAAGGAGATGTTCGGCTACATCTCGAACCTGCGCGGCATGACGAAGGGCCGCGCGTCGTTCTCGATGCAGTTCCACCACTACGACCCGGTGCCCCGCAACGTGGCCGAGGAGATCATGGCCAAGTCGGCCTGATCCTCGCGGCCTGAAACGCTTCACGGCACGGCGCGGAGGGGAAGCCCTCCGCGCCGTTTTCGTTACACAGGCCAGTTGCAGCGGGCGGCCGCGCGATCCCATCCTGCGCGTCGGCCTGCGTCCCGGCAGGCCGCATCGGGAGGACCGCCGCCATGAGGACCCTGCTCGCTGCCGCCGTCGCCGCCGTGCTGCTGGCGCCGGCCACCGCGCTGGCCGACTACTACGTCTACTGCGCCAACAACCGGATCGAGGTGGACGGCCGCAACCCCGACCAGATGCGCATCGCGCGCGGCTCGGGCGTCTGCCAGATGGGGCCGCGCTTCGGCTTCCTCTCCTCGGCGCAGGATTTCGCGCGGAACAATTTCGGCGGCGCCGGCCGCCCGTGCTCGTGCCGCTGAGGGCGCCGCCATGACCCGCCTCGTTGCCCTGGCGCTCGCCGCCGCCATCCTGGCGCCCGCCGCGGCGCTCGCGAATTACTGGGTCTATTGCGACAGCGGCCGCATCGCGGTCGAGAGCCGCGACCCGGACCAGATGCGGATCGCCCGCGGCTCCTCCTTCTGCCAGATGGGGCCGAAATTCGACTACCGGTCGGACGCCGAGAATTTCGCGCGGCGCAACTTCAGCAGCATCGGCGCGTCCTGCTCCTGCCGCTGAGGCGCCTCAGCGCCTCAGGAAATGTGTCCCGACCGCCTCGATCACGACGACCCCGTCGCTGGTCCGCCGGCCCGTGTGCCGGAGCTTCGCGACGCCGAGCGGACGGCCGCTGCGCGACGGGCGCACCTCCAGCACCTCGGTCCGGATCGCGATCTCCTCCCCCGGGCGGAGCGGCGCGGGCCATTTCGTGTCGATCTGGTTGCCGCCCATCGAGATGCCGGCCAGCAGCCCCGAGCCCATCACCCGGCCGAAGACGGCCGAGAGAGTGTGCAGCCCGCTGGCCACCAGTTCCCCGAAGATGCTCTCCCGCGCCGCCTCGGCATCCAGGTGGAAGTATTGCGGATCGTATTTCGACGCGAAGGCCACGACCTCCTCCGCCGAGAGCGTGAGCGTGCCAAGGTCCCAGGCCATGCCGGGCGCGAGGTCGTCGAGGGAGGCGAGGGGTTCCATCATCGCCCCGGACCCTACCCGCCCGCGCCACGGATGTCGCGCCCGCTTGCCCGGGCGGCCTGAAGGCGCAAGGCTACCCGCGGCGGTCCCCGCGACCGCGGCGGGAGGACACCATGATGCGTCGCAGAACCCTGATCGCGGGCGGCGCGGCCGTGCTCGCCGCCCCCGCCGCGCGCGCCCAGGCTTGGCCCACCCGCCCCGTGCGCCTGCTGGTGCCCTTCATCCCCGGCAGCGCGCCCGACGTCATCGCGCGCCACCTCTCGGAACGCCTCGGCCCCGCGATCGGCGGCACGGTCGTCATCGAGAACCGCCCCGGCGCGGGTGGCAACATCGGCTTCGAGGTCGCGGCCCGCGCGGCCCCCGACGGCTACACCTTCCTGCTCGGCACCAATTCGCTGGTGATCAACCCGGCGCTCTATCGCCGCACGCTCGGCTTCGACCCGTTCCGGGACTTCGTGCCGGTCGTGCTCGCCTTCGCCATGCCGCACCTGTTGATCGCGCCGACCACGGGGCCGGCCACGCTGCAGGCGCTGATCGACGGGCTTAAGGCGCGGCCCGACCAGAGCTACGCGTCGGGCGGCAACGGCTCGGGCGCGCATCTCGCGGCCGAGATGTTCAAGGCGCGCGCCGGCGTCCAGGCGACGCACGTGCCCTTCCGCGGCGCGCCCGACATCGTCAACAACGTGATGTCCGGCACGGTGCAGTTCGGCTTCCCGACGCTTGCGACGGCGACAGAACTGGTCAAGGCGGGCCGGCTGCGCGGCCTCGGCGTCACCTCGCCCGGGCGCAACCACGCGCTGCCCGACGTGCCCACCATCGCCGAGGTGCTGCCGGGCTTCGACCTGGTGTCGTGGTTCGGCCTGGTGGCGCCCGCGGGCACGCCACAGGACGCCGCGGCGAAGGTCGACGCCGCCGTGCGCGCCGCGCTCGCCGAGCCCGGCTTCCGCGCCCGCACCACCGCCGACGGCACGATCGCGGTCGGCATGGATGCGGCGGGCTTCCGCGACTTTCTCCGCAGCGAGGACACGAAGTGGCGCGAGGCAGTCCGGCTGTCGGGTGCGCAGGTCGACTGATCCACGGGCGCGCGGAAGGAAACGGGCCATGACCTCGGAACCCGACGGCACGCCGGATCGCCCCTGGAGCCTGGTGACGCCGAGCGGCGGGTCGGCGTTTGCCGCCTGGCGCGATCCCGCGGCCGACCCGCCCGCGCTCGTGGTGCGCGTGGGCAAGACCGAACTCCGCTACCGCCTGCGCTGCATCGAGGACCTGCACGCCATGCTGCGCGCGCGCGGCGACTGGGTGTTGCTCGGCGGCACCGACGAGCAGAAGCCTGCACCCGCGGACAGCGTCGAGGCCTGGGGCCGCGATCCCGGCAACCCGTCGGGTGGCTGGTACGGGCTGAAAAAGGGGCTGCGCGGCCGCTTCGGCGTCTATGTGCCGCCGGTCCTGGCCGTGCTCGGCCTGGCCGAGGTGGAACGGAACCCGCGCAACAACCGGATGCGGGCATTGTAGGCTTGGCGCGTCTTGACGCGGCGCATCCCGCGTCGCCAGATCGACGCCCAGCATGGAGAGGTGGCCGGTCCCGCCGGCGCCAGGGTGAATCGGGCAGCATGGACAGGCGTCGTTTGCTCATCTTGGCGCTCGCGCTGCCCGGCGTCGCGTCCGCGCGCGTCACGGGCGGGAGCGGACGGCTCGAGGTGCCGGAAGCCGCCGGCGCGACGACCGAGCCCATGCCGGTCTGGTACCATCGCCCGGCCGCATGGGTGCCGGACGGGCGCGTCGTGGTCGTCATGCACGGGCTGCGGCGCGACGCGGACCGATATCGCGACGACTGGCGCGACCTGGCCGAGCAGCAGGGCTTCCTGCTTCTCGTGCCGGAATTCTCGCAGGCCAAGTTCCCCGGCGTGCGGTTCTACAATTTCGGCAACCTCATCGATGCGGAGGGGCGCGCGACGCCGCCGGAGGCCTGGACCTATCCCGCCCTCGACCGCGTGGTCAGCGCCGCCATGGAGCAGGCCGGCGCGCGGCGGGCGGGCTTCGCCCTCTTCGGCCATTCCGCCGGGGCGCAGTTCGTGCACCGCTACATGATGCTGACCGGCGCGCCGGTGGCCGAGGCGGTCGTGGTCGCCAATTCCGGATCCTACACCCTGCCGCGCTTCGACCGACCCTTCCCGGAGGGCCTCGGCGGCACGCTGGCGCGGCCCGAGGTGCTGCGCGCGGTCTTCGGCCGCCCCGTCATCCTGCAACTGGGCGAAGCCGACACCGACCCGAACCATTCGAGCCTGCCGCGCCAGCCCTGGGCCGTGGCGCAGGGCAGCCACCGCTTCGCGCGCGGCTGGAACTTCTTCGACGCGGCCCGCCGAGCCGCGGCCGATGCGGGTGCGCCCTTCGCCTGGCGCGTGGCGACGGTGCCGGGCGTCGGGCATTCCAATGCCGGGATGGCGGAGAGCGCGGCGGCGCTGCTGTTCGGGCGGTAGGGCCGGTCCGGCGGTCGGAAGGTGGGGGGAGGGGAACCTCCCCCGATCCCCCTCCCTTCTTTGTCATTTGGCGCCGGCCTCCCAGGACGGGCGCCCACCGGCGTTGCGCGACAACGTCGATGGGACCCGTGGGGGGAGACGTTCCCGTGTCCCCCTCATTTCCAGGCTCTCAGGACCAGGCCGGTGCCACCCCGGGCGGCGGCGAATACGGGATCTCGCCCCGCGCGATCACCGCGTCCCGCCCGCCATGCGCCGCCAGGATCTGCGCCTGGCGCGCCTTCGCCCGCGCGTCGAGCGCGGCCGGATCCTCCCCCAGCATCGCGACGAGCCGCGCCTCCAGCGCCGCCCGCACCTCGGCATGCGCCGGGTCGGCGCCGAGGTCGGTCAGTTCCTCCGGGTCGGCGGCGAGGTCGAAGAGCATCGGCGGGTAGGTCACGAAGCGCACGTATTTCCAGCGCGCCGTGCGGATCATGAAGGCGCCCTGGCGCGACCCGGTCGCATGGTATTCCGAGATCACCGCGCGGTCGGGGTCGTCGGGCGCGGTGGCGATGGCGAACAGCGTCTCCGCCGCCGGTGCCTCGGCGCCGACCGCCTCGACCACGGTCGCGAAGACGTCGGTCAGGGAGACGGGCGTGGCCACGCTGCGCCCCTCCGGCACGCCGGGGCCGGCCAGGATCATCGGGATGCCGACGCTCTCCTCGTACATGTTCGACTTGCCCCAGAGCCCGCGCGCGCCGATCGAATCCCCGTGGTCCGAGGCGTAGAGGACGCGCGTGCTGGCGCCGAGCCCGGTCTCCTCGAGGCAGCGCAGGATCTTGCCGACCTGCTCGTCCATGAAGGCGACGAGCCCGTGGTAGCCCGCCATCATGCGGCGCAGCGTCGCCTCGTCGTGGATATGCTCGTGATAGGCGTTGGTCGCGCGGTAGTCCTGGATCGCCGGGTGGCGCGGCCAGGCCTCGGGCGCGTGCAGCTTCGGCAGCGGGATGTCGTCGCGGAGATAGCGGTAGAAATGCTCGGGCGGCGCGGTCAGCGGGAAATGCGGCGTGACCAGGCTGACGAAGAGGCACCAGGGGCGCCGGTCGTGCTTCGGCGCCTCCTCCCGCAGCCAGATCTGCGCCTCGGCGGCGATGTCGCGGTCGTAGCGCGTGTAGTCGCTCTCGCCGGGCTTCGCCGCGCCGGCCATCTTCGCGGCACCCTTGCGCTTCGGCGCCGTCTCGTCGCGGATCAGGGAGAGAAGGTCGCCCACGCCGTCGACCACGTGCATGGCGCGGCGTTCCTCCGAGAAGCCGTGGTCGTCCCCCGGCAGCCCCCGGAAATGCAGCTTGCCGATCGAGACGACGCGGTGGCCCGCGTCGCGCAGCGCGTGGTGCCAGGACCGGATCGTGCCGTCATAGGGGTCGGCGTTGTCGTTGTGCCGGCCCATCGCCGCGATCGACCGGCCGGTCGCAAGGGCCGCGCGCGCCGGCACGCAGATCGGGCACGGAGTGACGGCCGCGGTGAAGCGCGTGCCGCGCGCGGCCAGCCCATCGAGCGCCGGCGTCTCCTGGAACGGGTGCCCGGCGCAGCCGAGCGCCTTCGGGTTGTGTTCGTCCGACAGGATGAACAGCAGGTTGGCAGGGCGGGTCATGGCGTCATCCGAGGCGCTGCATGTCGCCGTCCACGGCCAGCGCCTGGCCCGAGACGGTGGCCCCGAAGGGCGAACACAGGAACAGCGCCATGTTGGCGATGTCGTGCTGCGTGACGTAGCAGCGCATCGAGACGTCGCGCAGCAGCTCCGCCTCCTTCTCCCGGAAGGAGACGCCCTGCGCCTGGGCCTTGGCCTCGATGACGCGGCGGATGCGCTCCCCCGCGACCAGCCCCGGGCAGATCGCGTTCACCCGGATGCCGTCGGGGCCCAGTTCGATCGCGAGCGACTTGGTGAAGCCGACCACGCCCCATTTCGCCGCGGCATAGGGGCTGCGCATCGCGAAGCCAAAGCGCCCGGCGGCGGAGGAAAGGTTGACGATCGACCCGCCGCCGGCCGCGCGCAGATGCGGCACCGCCCGCCGCGCGCAATGGAACATGGAGGCGAGGTCGATCTGCAGCGTGGCGTCGAGCGCCTCGGCGCTCACGTCCTCGACCCGTGCGGTGGGGCCGGCGATGCCGGCATTGTTCACCAGCACGTCGAGCCCGCCGAGATGCGCCGCCGCGGCATCGACGAAGCCCTCGCAGGCGGCCGCGTCGGCCATGTCGGCACGGATCGCGGGGTGCGGGCAGGCGGCCAGCGCCTCGGGATCCACGTCGCAGACGAAAAGGCGCGCGCCGCGGGCGGCGAAGGCATCGGCCATCACCCGCCCGATGCCGCCCGCGCCCGCGCTGATCGCGACGCGCAGACCCCCGAGGTCCACCGTCAATGGCTCGTTGCTGCCCCGCATGGATGTCCGCTTCCCCCTGGTGCGGCACCCATGGTTCCGCCTTGTGCGCCAGGTCGCAAGGGCGCCGTTCCGTTTCGCGTGGCGTCGGGGTAACCTCTGCGCCATGGATATCCTGCAATTCATCTCCGCGCCCACCATCGTGCTCGTCGTCCTGCTGGTCCTGGCCATGCTGACGGCGACGCGCGGCATCCGGACCGTCCCGCAGGGGGAGGTCTGGACCGTCGAGCGCTTCGGCGCGTTCACGCGCATCCTCGACCCCGGGCTCAACTTCATCATCCCCTTCATCGACGGGGTCGGGCGTCGGGTGAACGTGCAGGAACAGGTGCTCGACATCCCCGAGCAGTCGGTCATCACGCGCGACAACGCGACGGTCGCGGTGGACGGCATCGTCTACTACCGCGTCATGGACCCGGCGAAGGCGGCCTATGCGGTGCAGGACCTGAACGTTGCGCTGACTGCGCTGACCATGACCAACATCCGCGCCGTGATCGGCGAGATGGAGCTGGACGCCACGCTGTCGGGTCGCGAACGCATCAATTCGTCGCTGCTGGCCATCCTGGACGGCGCGACCGACCCCTGGGGCGTCAAGATCGCGCGCGTCGAGATCCGCAAGATCGAGCCGCCCGAGAACCTGATCCGCGCCATGAACCTGCAGATGACCGCCGAGCGCGAGCGCCGCGCGACCGTCGCCAAGGCCGAGGGCGAGCGGGAGGCCGAGATCAAGCGCGCCGAGGGCGAGAAGCAGTCCCTCATCCTCGAGGCCGAGGGCCGCAAGGAAGCCGCCTTCCGCGATGCCGAGGCGCGCGAGCGCTCGGCCGAGGCCGAGGCGAACGCGACCCGCATGGTGGCCGAGGTCGCCGCCGGCGCGGGCACCGACGCGCTCCGCTACTTCATCGCCGACAAGTACGTGAAGGCGTTCGAGGTGCTGGCGGGCAACACCGCCCAGAAGCTCGTGATCGTGCCGATGGAGAGCAGCGCGCTGGCCGGCGGCATCACCCAGGCGATGGAATTGCTGCGCGGGCCGGACGGCACCTTCCCGGCGCGCCCGCCCGGGACCCCGCGCCCGCCCGCCGCCCCTGCGCCGGAGGCGCCCTCGCCATGGACGCCGCGCTGATCTGGATCCTCGCCGGGCTGGTGCTGCTCGGCGCGGAACTGCTCCTGCCGGGCGTCTTTCTGCTCTGGATCGGCATCGCCGCGATCGGCACGGGGCTCATGCTGTTCGCCGCGGCGCCGCCCTTCTGGGCGACCGTCACGGTCTTCATCGCGCTGCTCGCGGCCGGCATTGCCGTGGCGCTCAGGCTGCGCCGGTCCGAGCACCCGCGCCCGCGCGTCAACACGCCCGATGCCGGCATCGTCGGACGCTTCGGCGTGCTGATCGAACCCGGCCAGGCTGGGCCGCGGGTGCGGCTCGGCGACAGCGACTGGACGGCGCGGCTGCCGAAGGACGTCGCCGCGACCCCCGCCGGGACCCGCGTGCGGGTCGAGGGCGTGGACGGCACCACCCTGATCGTCCGGCCGGACTGAACGCTCCGTCCTTGTCGCGGATCAAGGCGGGGCGCCGGCGCCCACGCCATGCTGCGTCCCAATGGAGGATCGACATGACCATGCGCGAGACGACCCGCGAGGGCAGCCACGCCCGTCGCCTGTTCCTGGTGGCCAATGGCAGTCGCGCCAAGGGCTACCGCAAGCGGCTGGCCGAGAGCGGCTACGATCCCGTGATGGAATGGGATGAGCCCGACGCCAGGCGCCCGGATTCGGCCCTCGGCGAGGACAAGCCCGGCCGCACCTTCCCATCCGCGGGCTCCGGACAGCGTAGCGCCATGGAATTCGACGGCATCGACGACAGCCCGAAGGAGCACGCCAAGCGCGACCTGGCGCGGAGCATCGCCGGGGACCTCGCCGCGGCGCTGCGCGCGGGCGGCATCGACAGCGTCGTCGTCGTCGCCCCGCCGCCGGTCGCCCGCGCGGTGATCGACCACCTGCCCGCCGAGCAGCGCGCCGCCGTGGCGGGGGAGGACCACCACGACCTGACGGGCCTGCCGATGGCAGACCTCTTTGCCCGGCTGGACGCGCTGCGTCACGGAGTGTGACAGGCCTTGACCGCGATCCGGGCGCGGGCCACGTCAGGAAGGCCATGAGCACGAACCGACGCCCACCCGTGATCGACATGACGCCGGAAGGGGAATTCCGCGACGCGGCCCCCGCCACGCAGCCCGCGGGCACGCTGGACCGCGTGCTGGCGCGCCTGGGCGCCCTCGGCATCCTGGTGGCGGCGGGCAGCGCGGGCCTGCTGCTGGCCGGGCTGGCGCTGCTCGCGATCGGCATCCTGCTGCCGCTCGCGATCCTGGCCGGCGCGGTCGGTGCGGGCTCGCTCTGGTGGCGGGCCCGGCGCGCGCGTCGCGACGGCACAGCGCCGCCGCAGGGCGTACGCTTCGTCGTGATCCGCCGCTGAACGACCCCGGCGCGGCCTATTCCGCAGCGAGCGGCACGCCACCTGCCTGGAGGCCGAAGACCTCCGCCAGCAGGGAATAGGACCGGCGCCGCGCCGCGGCATCGTGGCAATGCGTGATGACGGCGAATTCCGCGACGCCGCCATGCGCGGCCGACAGCTCCTCGAGCTTTGCCTTCACCTGTTCCGGCGTGCCGACCATCGCTGCCGCCCGCATCCGTTCGAGCCGCGCGAGCTCGAGGTCGGAATAGGCGTGCGCCTCGGCCTCCTCGACGCTGGGCAGCGGCAGATAGAGGCCGCGGTCCCGCTTGAGCCGCCACAATTCGCGGGAGCGGAACAGACGCTGCGCCTCGGCCTCGCTGTCCGCGACCAGGCAATAGACGCCGAGCGCCGGATGCGGCGCCGCCAGGCGCCCCGGCATGCCGGGCTTGGGCTGGAAGCTCTCGCGGTAGACGGCGATCGCCTGCTCGGACCCGCCGCCGTCGCTGAAGAAATGCGCGAAGCAGTAGGGCAGGGCGAAATACCCCGCGACCTGTGCGCCGTAGTCCGAACTGCCGAGGATCCACATCTCCGGCCGGGTATCGACTGCCGGCTGCGCCACGATGCTGCGGAAGGGGTGGTTCTCGGGCAGCCCGTCGCCATGCCAGCCGAGCACTTCCATGACCTGCGCCGGGAAGCGGTCGGCGGCCTGGTTGGCGTTCGGGTTCAGCGCGAAGGCGGTGCGCCCGTCCGAGCCCGGCGCACGCCCGACGCCGAGGTCGATCCGCCCGGGCGCGATCGCCTCCAGCACGCGGAACTGCTCGGCGACCTTGAGGCTCGAATAATGCGGCAGCATCACGCCCGCGCTGCCCACGCGGATGCGCGGCGTGGTGGCCGCGATGGCAGCCATCAGCACCTCGGGCGCCGCACCGGCGTGGGAGGCGCTGTTGTGGTGCTCGGCGCACCAGTAGCGGCGGAAGCCGAGCGCGTCGCAATGCCGCGCGAGCGCCAGGGTCTCGCGGATCGCCTCCCCGGGCGTGCGGCCCGAGGCGACGGAGGACTGGTCGAGGACGGAGAGGGTGAAGCCGCTCATGCCCCCGACACTAGAGCAGCGCCCGATCGGATGGAACCGCTGCGCGGTTCCGTCGATCGGGCATAAGCCGCTCTGGAATCGATGTTTTCCCAAGCGGGACATCCGATCGGATGTTTCCGTCCGATCGGCGATTGCCCCAGTGCCAACTCCGCCGGCGGGGTGTCCGGGATCGGCCGCCCCCCAGCGGCCGTGCCCGACGCCCCGTGCGGGTCAGGCGGACCGCGCCTCGCGCATCGCGGCGCCGATGCCGCGCAGGACGTCCCGGCCGCCGCCGGGCGGCGTGACGCTGCGCGAGATCACGGCGTCGAGATCGGCGCCGACCGGCGTCGGCGCGTCATAGAGCGCGAGCAGGCGGCGGATCTCCTCGAGCCGCCGGAACGGCAGCGAGGCGTTCAGGTGATCGAGGATCGTCTGCTCCTCGCGATGCAGTGAGTCCACCAGGGCGGTCTTCATTCGTCGCTTTCCCCCGAAGTCGATCGAGCATCCAAGGATAAGCAGACGAAGTGTTTGAAATCAAAGCCTTGCGATGCGATCCGGAGGTGCCACCCAAACACAACCCGTGGGGGGTTCATGTGATTGCAGGCACAAGATTTTGTTCCCGTATGGGTTGCATAAGCCTGCTGGACCTATCCTTGACCGCACGTGATGTGCGATTGGGGCAACCCTGTTGCGGCGAAGCCACGCCTCGGGATGGCTGCCGCGCTTGCCCACGACGGTGCCGCGCCGCAGGCTCGGGGGAAATTCCGGAGGGACGGCCGGTCATGGCTCGCAATTCCCGTTGTGCCGCCGCGGCGGCGCGGAGCCGCGCCCATGCATGACGCGCCGCCCGACGGCGCGCTGGTCCTGGTCCTGCGCGACCTGCGCGACCCGGCCGACCACGCGGCGGTGGAAGCCGCGATCCGTCGCTGCGATCCGGCTGCCCGGACCTGGTGGGACTGGTCGCAGGGGCTGGTCGCCATCGCCTCGGCCGCGCCGCACCACGCGCTGCTCGGTGCCGTGCAACAGGCGGGCTTCGCGGCCATGCCGCAGCGCCGCCCGCCGGGGCCGATCGGCGTGGGGGGCGTGTTGCTCCGCATCCTGCTCGGCGCGGTCCTCGGCCTGGCGGCGGGGCTCGCGCTCGGGGTGGTGTTCGGGCTCGGCAATTCGGCGTTGAACCCGAGCTGCGTGGGCAGCGGGAACTGCGCCATCGGCGTCGGCGTGTTCGGCGGGCTCGGCGCGGTGGTCGGCCTGCCGGTCGGTGCCCTGGTCGGGCTCGGGCTCGGCCTCGCCCGCGTCGGGCGGCGCCGGGCCTGAACCCTCAGCCCGCCGCGCGGCGCAGCCAGGCGCCGTAGAGCCGCGGCCCGACCAGCGCCGCCACGGCCACCAGCAGGATCCCGAGGCTCGCCGGGCGCGTCACGAAGGTCGTCCAGTCCCCCTGGCTGATGGTCAGCGCCTGGCGCATTGCCTGTTCTGCCATCGGCCCGAGGATCATGCCGATCACCACGGGCGCCACGGGGAAGTCGAAGCGGCGCATGAACATCGCGATGATGCCGATGCCATAGAGAAGCATGAGGTCCACGACCGAATTGCTGATGCCGTAGGTGCCGATGGTCGCGAAGACCAGGATGCCGGCATAGAGCTGCGGCTGCGGGACCTTCAGGATGCGCGCCCAGAGCCCGACCAGCGGCAGGTTCAGCACGACCAGCATGACGTTGGCCACGAACAGGCTCGCGATCAGCGTCCAGACCAGTTCCGCCTGCGTCGTGAACAGCAGCGGCCCGGGCTGGATGCCGTAAGACTGGAAGGCGCTCAGCATGATCGCCGCCGTCGCGCTCGTGGGAAGCCCCAGCGTCAGCATCGGCACCAGCACGCCGGCCGCGGCGGCGTTGTTCGCGGCCTCCGGCCCGGCCACGCCCTCGATCGCGCCGGTCGTGCCGAATTCGGCGCGCGCCTCGGGCGAGGCGAGCTTCCGCTCGGCGTAGTAGCTCAGCATGGTCGGCATCTCGGTGCCGCCGGCGGGCATGACGCCGAAGGGGAAGCCGAGGCCCGCGCCGCGGACCCAGGGCCAGAAGCTGCGCTTCCAGTCCGATTTCGACATCATGATCGAGCCGACGGGCAGGACCTTCTGCTCGCCCTCGACGTAGCGCCAGGCGAGGTAGAGCGTCTCCCCCACCGCGAACAGCGCGACCGCCACCAGCACGACGTTGACGCCGTCCAGCAGTTCCACGATGCCGAAGGTCAGGCGCGGCTGGCCGGTCTGCAGGTCGATGCCGACCAGGCCCAGCATCAGCCCGAAGAACAGGCTGGTCAGCCCGCGCAGCGCGCTGCCCCCCAGCACCGCCGAGACGGTGACGAAACACAGCACCATCAGCGAGAAATACTCGGCCGGACCCAGCAGCAGCGCGTAGTCCACGATCAGCGGCCCGAGGAAGGCGATGCCGAGCGTGCCGACCGTGCCGGCCACGAAGCTGCCGATCGCCGCCGTGGCCAGCGCCGGCCCCGCGCGCCCGTTCCGCGCCATCTTCGCCCCTTCGAGGGAGGTGATGATGGAGCCGCTCTCGCCCGGCGTGTTCAGCAGGATCGAGGTGGTGGAGCCGCCATACATGGCGCCGTAGAAGACGCCGCAGAACAGGATGAAGGCGCCCGTCGCGCTGACCGTGAAGGTGATGGGCAGCAGCAGCGCGATGGTCAGCGCGGGGCCGATGCCCGGCAGCACGCCGATCGCGGTGCCGAGGAAGCAGCCGAGCAGCGCCCAGCCGAGATTGGCGAGCGTCAGCGCATTGCCGAAGCCGAGTGCCAGGCCCGAGATCGCGTCCATTTACCTTGCCCTCAGGCGGCGGGCGTGGTGCCGCAGGCACGCCTCCGGCGTGACACCTCCGGTGGCTTGCCCTCCGCGCCGCCGCGCCGGGGCGCCCGCGCCGTCGCGTGCCTTGTGCGCGGGGCCGTCTGCGCGGCCCGGGGGGTGGCGCGGCCCGGTCATTCCGGGGCTCCGAAGACGAGGCCCTCGACCACGCCCGCGCCGATGTTCACGCCGAGCACCTTCACAAACACCGTATAGGCGCCAAGGGCCACGACGAAGGCGATGACGAGGTTGCGCAGATGCGCCCGGCTCCCGAAGGCCGCCGCCACCAGCACGAACTGCGCGGAAGCCGCGACGGTGAAGCCGAAGGGCCCGATCAGCGCGAGGTTCGCGAGCAGCCCCGCCAGCATCAGGCCGAGCGCCCGGCGGTTGGCCGGCGCCGCGTCCTGCAAGTCCTCGATGCCGCGGGACCAGCCGCCGCGCGCCGCATGGACGGTCAGCAGCGCGCCGAGCACGAGCAGCCCGGCCGCGACCAGCCACGGCACGAGCTTCGGCCCGACCTGCGCATAGAGCGGCGAGACCGGGATGGCGAGCGCCTGCCAGACGCCCACCAGCCCGAGGCCGAGCACGAACAGCGCCGCGCCGAGATCTGCCCGGTCCGCGCCCCCGCGACCGCGCACCGACGCGCGACTAGCCGGCGAGGCCGAGGTCGCGCAGCACGCCCTCGGTCGCGGCGATGTCGCGCGTGAGGTATTCGCCGAAGGCGGTGCCGGTCAGGAAGGCGTCGTCCCAGCCGCGCGTGGTCAGCATCTCCCGCCAGGCGGGCAGGGTGTGCACGGCGCTCATGAGGTCCGACAGCGCCTGGCGCTGCGCGGCGCTGATGCCTGGCGCGCCGAACACGCCGCGCCAGTTGGCGGTCACGACGTCGAGCCCGCTTTCCTTCAGCGTCGGCAGGTCGGCGGTCGAGCGCCTGTCGCCGGTGGTGGCCAGCGCCCGCATCCGCCCGGCCCGGATCTGCTCGGCGAATTCGGAATAGCCGGAGATGCCGGCCTTGACCTGGCCGCCCATGATGGCCGCCTGGGCCGGTCCGCCGCCCGCGAAGGCGACGTAGGACGCCTCCCGCGGGTTGCGCCCGAGTGCTTTCAGCATGAGCCCGAGCGTGATGTGGTCCGTGCCGCCGGCCGAGCCGCCGCCGACCGCGACGCCGCCCGGATTGGCGCGCAGCGCCGCGATCAGCTGCGCGATCGTGGTGAACTCGGAATTCGCGGGCACGACGACCACGCCCACTTCCTCGGTCATGCGCGCGACCGGCACCACGTCCTTGATCGTGACCGGGGAGCGGTTGGTGATGCCCGCGCCCACCATGACCGAGCCGCCCACCATCAGCGCATCGCCGCGCCCGCGCCGCTGCGCCACGAAGCGTGGCAGCCCGACCATGCCGCCGGCGCCGCCGACATTCTCGAACTGGAAGTTGCCGACCAGGCCGGCCGTGCGCGCCACCTGCTCGATCGCGCGGGCGAGCCCGTCCCAGCCGCCGCCCGGGCCGGCGGGGACGAACATGTAGAGGCTTGCGAAGCGCTGCTGCGCGGCGGCGGGACCGACCGGAAGCGTGGCCGCGGCGACGGCTGGGAGACCCGCGGCAAGGAGGCTGCGGCGGCGGAGCGTCATGGTCGTTTCCTCGGAGGCGGAATTATCCAAGCCTAGGCCAGGATCCGCCCCCGGGGAAGCACGGCGCTGGCTGTCCGTCGGCCCCGTCGTGGGACCGGAAGGCCAGGGGGAGAGGAGAACTTCCCCCCCAACCTTCCTTGGCGCCTGGCGCAGGTCCTGAGAGGTCGGTCGCCAAGTGCCAAAGAAGGGAGGGGGCTTCGGGGGAGGTTCTCCTCCCCCGACCTTCCACCATGACGGTCACCGCGGCGTTCAATGCGCCACCCCGCCGGCCAGCCGATGCAGCAGCGCGAACAGCGCGCCGCCTGCCAGGAACCCCACCAGGGTGCCGTTGATCCGCACGTATTGCAGGTCCCGCCCGACGCGCAGTTCGATCTTGTCGGCGATCGCCGCCGCGTCCCAGTTTCCGACCACGCCCGCGATGAAATCCGACAGTTGCGCCTGGGCGGATGGCAGCAGCCGCAGCAGCACGCCCTCGACGCCGCCATTGAGCCGTTCGCGCGCCGCCGGGTCCTCGGCCAGCAGCGTGCCCGCGTTGCCGAACAAGCCCGCGATGAGCGTGACGGTGCGCCCGTCGGGCCGCGCCGCATCGGCCACCAGCGCGGCGCGCAGCCGGGCCCAGACATCCATCAGCCATGCCGTCACGGCGGGGTTCGCCATGGCCTCGCGCAGCACGCGGCCGATCGCCGCGGCGCGCTCGGGGTCGGTCTCCAGCCGATCGATCTCGGCCATCAGCCAGGCGGCGAAGGCGGCGCGGAGGTCGGAATCCTCCGGCTCGATCTTCTCGAGTTCCGCGTTCACGGCGGCGAGGACGCGCTTGGCGACGGTGGCACCCGCCAGCCAGCCGATCACCGCGCCGCCCTCTGCCCGGATGCGCGCGGCGATGGCGGTGCGCAGCGTCTCCTCCCGCTCGGCCAGCATGAGCTTGACCTGCGTCGCGGCCAGGCTGAACACCTCCTGGTGCCGGCCGGAGGCGACGAAGGCGCGCAGCACGCGCGCGACAAGCCGGGCGCCGGCGGGGCCCGAGACGATGCGCGGCAGCAGCCGCACCAGCAGCCGCTTGGCGCGTCCGTCCTCCAGGCTCTCGAGCACGCGTGGCAGGCTGCCGGCCAGCGCCACCGCGGCGGGGCGGGACGTCTCGGGGTCCGCCAGGAACCTCTGCAGGATCCGCGCGAGGTCGAGCCGCGCGATCACGCGCCGCACCTCGGATTCCGTGAAGACATGCGAGGAGACGAAGCGCCCGAGCGCGCGGCCGAGCCTTTCCTTCTGCCGCGGCACGATGGCCGTGTGCGGGATGGGCAGGCCGAGCGGCCGGCGGAACAGCGCCGTCACCGCGAACCAGTCGGCCAGGCCGCCCACGACCCCGGCCTTGGCGCTGGCCTGCAGCATCTCGGTCCAGTAGCCGGGCGGCAGGCGGTAGGTGTAGGCGAGCAGGCCTCCCATGCCGACGAGCAGCCCTGTCGCCAGCAGCCGGTGGCGCCGGAGGCTCCGGCGAAGGTCGGCATCGGGGTCGGTCGCGGGGCTGCCCTGCATGGTCCGCGCAGATAAGGCGCCGCGCGCACCTTGCCCAGCGTCGCCTTCATGTTACATCATATCGTATCATGTCCCGCTTCCCCGATCCCCTGGCGCTGTCCTCCGGCGCGGCCCCCCGGCTGCTGCTGGCCGCCGGCGTGGCGGCCGTGGTGTGGGGGGCCGTGCTCTGGGCCATGGCGGCATGAACGCGCGCCGCAGCCCCGCGGGCCTGGTGCTCGAGAACCTGACCCTGACGCATGGCCGGCGCCCGGCCGTGCACCATGTCTCCGGCCGCTTCGCGCCCGGCAGCCTGACCGCGGTGGTCGGCCCGAACGGCGCCGGCAAGACGACGCTGCTGCGCGCACTCGCCGGGCTGCACAAGCCCGACAGCGGGCGGATCGCCGCCGAGGGCACGGCCCGCATCGCGCTGCTGCCGCAGCTGGCCGCGCTCGACCGCGGCTTTCCCATCGCCTGCCGCGACGTCGTGATGCAGGGCCTCTGGCCGCGCCTCGGCGCCTTCCGCGGCGCCTCCACCGAGGACCGGCACCGGGCGGAGCATGCGCTCGCCGCCGTCGGTCTCGGGGGCTTCGAGCGCCGCGCGGTCGGCTCGCTCTCGGCCGGGCAGACGCAGCGCCTGCTGTTCGCCCGCCTGCTGGTGCAGGACGCCGACATCCTGCTGCTGGACGAGCCCTTCAACGCCGTGGACGCCAAGACCTCGGCCGACCTGCTGCGCCTGGTGCGGGACTGGCACGGGCAGGGGCGCACCGTCGTCGCGGTGCTGCACGACCTCGACCTCGTCGCCCGCGAGTTCCCGGACACGCTGATGATCGCGCGCGATGCCATTGCCTGGGGCCCGACGGAGCAGGCGCTGAGCGCGGCCAACCGGCTCCGCGCCCGCATGATGGCCGAGGCCTGGTCGGACGAGGCGGAGCACTGCCACCGGGCGGCGTGACGACGGGGAGGGCTCCGCCTTCCCCAAACCGAAGATTCCCTTGGAGAGGACTCCGCCCTCCCCAAACCCCTCCGGCCAAAGGCCGAAAGGCCTTTGGAAACCATCACCTTGGCGCCGACCTTTCGAGGCGCCGCACCAATCATCGGTTTCCAAAGGCCCGTCGGCCTTTGGTGGGGTGAGGCCCGGAGAGGGGCGAAGCCCATCTTCGGATCCGCCATGCACGACCTCCTGATCGCCCCCTTCGCCGAATTCGGCTTCCTGCGCCGCGCGCTGGTGGGCTGCCTCGCGCTGTCCGTCTCGGCGCCGGTCCTTGGCGTCTTCCTCGTGCTGCGGCGGATGAGCCTGACGGCCGACGTGCTGGCGCATGGCGCGCTGCCGGGCGTCGCTGTCGGCTTCCTGCTGGCGGGGCTCTCGGCGCCCGCGCTCTGGTTCGGCGGGCTGGTCGCGGGGCTGCTGGTCGCGGTCGGCGCCGGCGCGCTCTCCCGCGCCACCGGGGGACGGGAGGACGCGACGCTGACCGCGCTCTACCTCGTGGCACTGGGCGCGGGTGTCGCGCTCATCTCGATGGGCGGCGGCGGGGCGGCGGACCTGTCGCACATCCTGTTCGGCAACGTGCTCGGCGTGGATGACGCCGCGCTGCTGCTGATGGCGGGCGTCGCGACGCTCACGCTGGTCGTCCTCGCCTTCGCCTGGCGGCCGCTGGTGCTGGAATGCTTCGACCCGTCCTTCGCCGCCGCCGCCGGCGCGCGTGGCGGCGCCTGGCACCTGGCGTTCCAGGCGCTGGTGGTGCTGAACGTGCTCTCGGCCTTCCAGGCGCTGGGGACGCTGATGGCGGTGGGGCTGATGATGCTGCCGGCCATCGCGGCGCGGCACTGGGCGGCGGAGGTCGCGGGCATGGCCTATGCCGCGGTCGGCATCGCGCTCGGGTCGTCGCTCGCGGGGATCCTGCTCTCCTACCATGCCGACGTGCCGACGGGGCCGGCCATCGTGCTGGTGGCCGGCCTGGCCTGGGCGGTGTCGGTGCTGGCGGGGCCGGTCGATGGGCTGCTGCCGCGGCTGCTGCGCCGGCGGCATATGGCGGGGTAGCGGCGCGCGTTCGCCAAGGCGCCGGGCGTGGCGGGGATGAACTCCCGCAGCGGTCGAGAGGCGCCATCCCTGGACGCTGCGGCGACGCCCATGGCGCCAGCCCGAAGGATTTCAGATCGCTGCGGGCCGGCGGTGCGGTATCTCTCAGAACCGGACGCAGCGGCGACACGGCGCCGCCGCCGACCGACAGCACCCGGAGAGGACCATGGCCGACACCAGCGTCACCTTCACCTTCAAGAAGCTCTCGGCGGCGACGGTCATCTCGCGGGGAAGGGCGGGGAAGGGCACGCCGCCGACCTCGCGTGTCGTCGGCAAGATGGAACAGGGCGTGCTGACGCTCGGCGGCGAGCAATTCGCGGCCCGCACCGGCCCCTGGGGCAATGGCGGCATCGAGGCGGGGCTCTATGCCGTGAAGGTGAAGAACCTGGTCAATCTCCCGGACAACGAGGGCATGCGCATCCCGACCGGCAATACCGGCAAGGGCCAGCCGAAGGAGATGGGCTTTTTCATCCCGCTCGAGCCCGCGCTGGTGATGAAATCCGTGAGCAAGACGGTGCGGCTGAAGGGCGGCGGCAGCTTCGAGAGCATCGGCATCGACTTCATCGAGCGCGGCGGGCTCGGCATCCATCCGGACGGCAATGTCCTCGGCACGCAGGGCTGCATCGGCATCCTGCCCGAGGATGCGCCGCGCTTCTACGCGGCCTGGAACAAGCTGCCGATCACCAGCCGCCCCACGCTGCTGGTGGTATCCGGCCATCCCGCCGCGTCCGGCGAGGTCGGCCTGGACGGCAACCCGAGCGGCAACAGGGAGTAAGCCCGGCCGGCGCCGCGCGCGGCGCCCCGCCGCGTTCCCTGGCCGCCGGCGCCGCGGCGTCCCATGCTGGGGCCCCGACGACCCTGGGAGAACGCCCCGCATGTCCTCGCTGCTCTTCTCGCCGCTCACGCTGCGCGGCCTCACCATTCCGAATCGCGCCGTGGTGCCGCCGCTCTGCCAGTATTCGGCCGGCGAAGGCATGGCGAACGACTGGCATCTGGTGCAGCTCGGCCGCTTCGCCGTCGGCGGCTTCGGGCTCGTGTTCAGCGAGGTGGTCTCGGTGCTGCGCGACGGGCGCATCACCCATGGCGACCTCGGCCTCTGGAACGACGACCAGATCGCGCCGCTGAAGCGGGTGGTGGATTTCGTGCGTGCGCAGGGTGCGGTGCCGGCCATCCAGCTCGGCCATGCCGGGCGGAAGGGGTCGATGCAGCGCCCCTGGGAAGGGAACGGGCCCCTCGGCCCCGATCAGTTCGCGAAGGGGGAGGTGACCTGGGACATCGTCTCGGCGGTCGCGCAGCCGATCGGGGAAGGCTTCCTGACGCCCGCCGCGCTCGACGCCGCCGGCATGGCGCGCATCGCCGATGCCTTCGCCGCCGCCGCCCGCCGCGCCCGCGCCTGCGGGTTCGAGGCGGTGGAGGTCCATTGCGCGCATGGCTACCTGCTGCACCAGTTCCTGAGCCCGCTGTCCAACACGCGCAACGACGCCTATGGCGGCGATCTCGCCGGGCGCATGCGCTTCCCGCTCGACGTCATCCGCGCCGTGCGCGCGGCCTGGCCCGAGGACCGGCCGGTCTTCGTGCGCATCTCGGCGGTCGATGGCCTGGACGGCGGCTGGGACATGGCGGACAGCCTTGCCTTCGCGGCCGCCATGAAGCCGCTCGGCGTGGATGTCGTGGACTGTTCCTCCGGCGGCATCGGCGGCTCGGCCACCGGGTCGAAGCGCGTGCCGCGGGGCTACGGCTTCCAGGTGCCCTATGCGGCGGAGATCCGGCGCGAGGTGGCCATCGCCACCATGGCCGTCGGCCTCATCACCGGCCCGCACCAGGCCGAGGCGGTGCTGTCGAACGGGGAGGCCGACCTCGTCGCCATCGGCCGCGAGGCCATGGCCAACCCGAACTGGGCGCTGATGGCGCGCGGCGTGCTCGAGCCCGGCACGACCGAGGAGGTCTTCGCCCCCTGGCCGCCGCAGCATGGCTGGTGGATGGAGAAGCGCGCGGCGGTGATGGCGGCGCTGGGCGACCCGCCCGCTTGATGCGCCGCAAGGCGCGCCGGCCCCGCTGAGCCGAGGCTCCGCCCGCGCAGGGTCGGGGGAGGGGCGGGCATGGCGGCGACGGCGGCGGAGAACGGGGACGGGGCACGGCGCTGGATCGGCCTCGGCCTCGCGCTGGCGGTGCTGGCGGGCGTCGTGCTGGCGCCGCCGCTGGCCGGGCTGCCGGTTGCGGGGCAGCGCGCCATCGGCATCCTGCTCTTTGCCGTCGTTCTCTGGGTCAGCGAGGCGGTGGACCTGACGGTCTCGGCCTTCCTGATCGCGGCGCTGGTCATCCTGCTGGTCGGCACCGCGCCCGACCCGCAGAACGCGGAACGCCTCGTCGGCATCGCGACGGCGCGGAACTGGGCCATCGCGGGCTTCGCCAACAATGCAGTGGCGCTGGTCGGCGCCGCGCTCGTCTTCGCCGCGGCGGTGACGGCGACAGGGCTCGACCGGCGTATCGCGCTGGCCACGCTGGCGCGCGTGGGCACCGGGCCGCGCGGCATCTTCGCGGGCGTGCTGCTGGTCGGCGTCCTGCTCGCCTTCCTCGTGCCGTCGGCCACCGCGCGCGTCTCGGCGGTGGTGCCGATCGTGCTCGGCATCATCGCCGCCTTCGGCATCCAGCGCGACAGCCGGCTGGCGTCGCTGCTGATGATCGGCTCGGCGCAGGTCTGCTCGGTGATGAACGTCGGGGTGCTGACGGCGGCGGCGCAGAACGCGACCTTCCTCGGCCTGATCGGCCGTGCCGTGCCGGGCGCGACCGTCACCTGGTTCGACTGGCTCATCGCCGCCGCGCCCTTCTGGCTGCTGATGGTGCCGGTCCTCTATGTCGTGCTCTGGCGGTTCCACACGCCGGAGGCGATGCCGGCCAATGGCGGCCGGGAGGCCGTGGCGCGCGACCTCGCCGCCCTCGGGCCCATGAGCGGGGCCGAGAAGCGCGTGCTGCTGGCCGGCCTGCTGCTGCTCGGCTTCTGGGCGACCGAGGGCCGGCTGCATCCGCTCGATACCGCCTCCTCCACCATCCTCGCGGTGACGGTGCTGCTGCTGCCGGGCGTGGGCGTGATGTCGTGGAAGCGGGCGCAGGCCGCGGTGCCCTGGGGGACGCTGATCCTGTTCGCCGTCGGCATCGCGCTCGGCACGGTGCTGGTGCAGACGCGCGGCGCCGCCTGGCTCGCGAACCTGATCGTGGACGGCTTCGCGCTGCGCCAGGCGACGCCCTTCGTGGTCGTGGCGGTGATGGCGGCCTTCCTGATCGTGGTGCATCTGGGCTTCGCCTCGGCCACCGCGCTCGCGGCCGCCTTCATCCCGATCGTGATCTCCGTGCTGCAGGAGGTGTCGCGCGCGGGAGTGCCGGTGAACGTGGTCGGGCTGACCATGATCCTGCAGTTCACCGTCTCCTTCGGCTTCATGCTGGTGGTGAGCGCGCCGCAGAACATGGTGGCCTTCGGCACGGGCACCTTCCGGGCGCGGGACTTCACGCGCTCGGGCGTGGTCATCACGCTGATCGGCTACGGGCTCGTGCTGCTGCTGACGGCGACCTGGTGGGACTGGCTCGGCTACGTCAGGCCGTAGGGGTCAGTATTCCCATTCGAAGGACAGGCCGACCCGGTCCCCGGCGGCGCTGTTGCCGCCGGTCTCGGCCTCGACGCGCACGCGCGGCAGCACGTCGATCTGCACGCCGACGCGCGGCGCGCCCCCCTCGCTCGACTGCCGCACGCCAAGGTAGACGCCGTCCGCCACGTAGCGCCCGGTCTCGAGCGTCGCACCCTGGCTGCGCCCGCCATCGGTCGGGCGGTCCTCCCCCACCGCCAGCCGGTCGAGCGCCAATGTGCGCCGGATGCGGTCGAGGATGCCGCCGGCGCCCGGCGTCTCGATCCCGGCCGCGCCGGCCAGCGCCTGCGCGAGTTGCGCCAGCTGGAAGGGGCTGAGCTCGCTCGCCCGCCGGTCGAACAGCAGCCGTGCCAGGATCTCGTCCTGCGGCAGCTCGGGCGTCGAGGAGAATTCCAGCTTCGGATCGGAGGCCGGCCCCGTCACGGTCACGTTCGCCGTCACCTCCCGCGCACGGGCGGAGGCGAGGAAGTCGAGCGTGGGCACCAGCGTTCCCGCATCGAAGGCGATGGTGCCGCGCCGGAAGGCGATGCGGCGGTCGAAGATCGAGATCTCGCCCCGCCGCAGCGCGAGCCCGCCCGTGACCTCGGGCGCCGCGACGGTGCCGCCGACATTGAGCGTGCCGCCGAATTCCGCGTCGATGCCGCGCCCGCGCACGAAGACCGCGCGCGGCGCCGCGACCTCCACCGCCAGCGCGATGTCGGGCAGCGCCGCGGGCGCGCCGGGCGGCGGAGGCGGGTCGAGCGGCGGCGTGCCTGCGGGCCGGTCGCCGCGCTCGCGCACGCCTTCCAGCGTCTGCACCGATTGCGGCAGCCGCTCGGGCACCGTCACGTCCATGCGCTGCACGACCACCCGTCCCTCGAGCCGCGCCTGTTCCAGCAGCTGCCCGGCCAGCCGCAGGTCGGCGTCGAACACCGCCGAGACCAGGTCGGAGCGGAGCGGCCGGGCATTGCGCGCCGTCAGCGTCACCTCCGCCGGCAGGCCCGGCGCCAGGGGAGAGAGCGTGCCCTCCGCGCCGATCGTCCCGCCGCCCGGCGTGCGCGCCTCGAAGCGCTCGATCGTCACGCGCTCCCCGTCGCTGGCCAGCGCGGCCGTGATGCCGGTCAGCGTCACGCCCTGCGCGAGGTCGCGGAAGGACCCGTCCGCGAGTGTCGCGCGCCCGGAAATGCGCGGCGCGCCGAGCGTGCCCGAGGCCTCGGCGGTCAGGGTCGCGCGCCCGGTCACGCGCTGCGCGCCGGCCGCGAGGATCGGCCCGGCCAGCGCACCGAGATCCGCCGTCGCCTCGATGCGCGCGGCGAGCGGCGCGCCCGACGCGAAGCCGCCCGGCAGCCGCGCCATGCCGTTCGCGCGCAGCACCTGGCCGGCCGAGGCGTCGAGACTGACCTCCGCCGCGCGCGCCCCGGCCGTGCCTTCCAGCAGCAGCCGCGCCGGCGGCAGGCCGCGCGCCGCCTCCATCGCCACGCCGAGGCCGGTCGCCTCCAGCCGGAACCGCGCGGAGGGGTCGGCGACGGGGCCGGTGATGCGCGCCTCGGCGCCGATCGTGCCCTGCGCCT
This sequence comes from Roseomonas sp. HF4, assembly GCF_005222755.1. GTDB lineage: Bacteria > Pseudomonadota > Alphaproteobacteria > Acetobacterales > Acetobacteraceae > Neoroseomonas. Next base: position 242,668 of record NZ_STGD01000001.1, on the reverse strand, counting down.
CGAGGTCCGGCGCGGCGAAGGCCGTGATCGCGGCGAGCGGCAGGGCGCTCAGGGTGGCGCGCAGGTCCGCCGTCTCCGGCCCCCAGCGCCCTTCGGCGGCGAGCTGCCCGCCGCGGCTTGTCGTCAGCGCCAGCGCCTCCACCGCGATGCCGCCATCCGCGCCGATCACGACCCGCGCGGGGGCGGCCAGCCGCAGGCTGTCGACGCCGCGGCGCAGCAGCAGGTCCGGAATCTCGAGCCGCCGCGCGCCGGCGGCCTCGGTCACCCGCAGCCGCGTGGTCAGCCGCGCATCCATCGCGCGTGCCTCCAGCGCCGCCTCCAGCGCGGCCAGCGTGCCTGCGGCCGTGAGCCGCGCGCCGAGCGGCGTGCCGGCGACGCTCGCCTGCGGCACGTCGAGCACGGCGTCGAAGCCCTGCACCCCGCCCTCGGCCGACAGCGCGGCATAGAGCGTGACGCGCCCGGCGAGCGGCGTGCCGGCCAGCGTGGAGAAGGCCGAGAGGTCCGTCGCCTCGAAGGCGGCCTCGCCGGCGAAGGTCGCGGCCTCGGGGTCGAGCAGGCCGGTCGCCTCCAGCCGGGCCGGGCCGAACTCCGCGACCAGCCGTTCGAGCCGGAGCCGCGCGCCATCCGGTCGGCCTCGGAGGTCGAGCGTGACCGGCAGGCCGGCATAGCGCGCCGACAGCCGCCCGTCGGCTCGCGGGGCGGAGAACGGCGTCGCGACGTTGAGCACCAGCTCCGGCGCCTCGACCACCTGGCCGTCGCGCTCCAGCCGCTCGCCCTGCGCGGTCACCGCGATCGAGGGGTCGGTCCGCGGGCCGGTCAGCCGCGCCTCGGCGGCGAGCCCGCCGGCCAGCCCCGGCACCAGCGGCGCGAGGTCGGCGACACGCGCGCGGATGGTGGCGTCCAGGACCTCGCCGACGGCACCCTCGGCGGTCAGGCGCAGCGCGCCGCCCTCCAGCGTCAGTGTATCGATGCGATCCGGCAGCGCGGCGCGCAGCGTGAGGCGCGGCGTCTCCCCGAGCGCCGCGGCGATCTGCGGCGTGTCGCTGCCGAAGCCCTCCACCGCGAGGTCGAGCGCGACCTGCGGCGCCGCCATCGCGCCGGTCGCGCGCGCCTCGACGGTCAGCGCGCGCCAGCGCGCGGCGGACGGCAGCAGAGGGCCGAGCGCGGTGCTCTCGGCCAGCGCGAGCCGCAGCACGACATCCACCGTGTCGGCGCCGAGGTCGACGCTCCCGCTGGCCTCCGCGCGGCCGGCCGGCGACTGCACCTCCAGCCGCCGCAGCGCCAGGCGTTGCGCGGCATCGAGCGCGGCGTCGATCGTCACCTCGACGGGCATCGCCGCGGCGCGGAGGTCCGCCGGCAGCAGCGGCGCGGCGGCGGCGCGCAGCGTCAGCGCAGCACCGGCCGAGCCGTCCGGAGCGGCGCGCACCTCGCCCTCGGCCGTGACCGTCGCGTCCGCGCCGAGCGATGCGTCCAGCGTCAGGCGGGCGCCGCTGGCGGGGCCGTCGAGCGAGAGCCGCGCCGCGAGCGCGCGATTCGGCACGCCGAGCAGCGTCGCGACGAGGCCCCCCGCGGGCTCGGTGGCATCGAGGCGTGCCGTCAGCCGGTCGGCGCCGGGGGCGAGGTCGAGCGTGAGCCGCAGCTCCGCCGGGGCGTCGCGCCGCAGCACCTCGAGCCGTGCCGAGAGCGCGCCGCCGGCCAGCGCCGCTTCGCCCTCGACCGAGAGCACCGCCGCCATGCCGGCGACCGCTTCACCGAGTTCGACCCGCTCCACCGCCAGGTGGTCGAGGCGCAGCGCCACGGGCAGGTCGGGCAGGGCCGGGATCAGCGGCGCATCGGGGTCGGGCGGCGGCGGCGGCGGTGCGTCGGGGTCGGCCGGCGGCAGGCGGTGCAGCGCGACGCGGCGCGCCGTCACGGCCTCGATCCGCAGCTCGCGCCGCAGCAGCGCCGGCAGGTCGAGCACGATGCGCGCGTCCTCCAGCTCGACCCAGGCGCCCTCGGCATCGCGCATGACGAGGCGCGCGACGCCGAGGCGCGCGGGGAAGGGCCCCCGCAGCCCCTCGATCGTGAGGCCCGGCACGAGGTCGCCGGCGAGGCGCGCGATCATGGCGCGCCCCGCCTCGCTGTTGGCGAAGACCAGCGCGCCGGTCAGGCCGAACAGCAGCAGGACGGGCAGCGCCAGCAGCGTGAGGCCGAGGATGCGGAGCGCGCGCAGCATGCTCAGAACGCCTGACCGATGCCGACATAGAGCGCATAGGCCGCGTCGCCGCGGTCGGCGTTGAGCGGCACGCCGACATCGACGCGGATCGGCCCGATCGCGGTCAGGTAGCGCAGGCCGAGGCCCACGCCGACCCGGATATCCCCGGTGCCGGGCACGCTGTCCTCGCCGACCGTGCCGGCATCGACGAAGGCGACCATGCCCCAGGGGCCGGAGATGCGCTGGCGCCACTCGGCGCCGACTTCGAGCACGCTCGCGCCGCCGAGCGGCTTGTTGCCCGAATCGCGGGGGCCGATGGACTGGAAGGTGTAGCCGCGCACCGAGCCGCCGCCGCCCGAATAGAAGCGCCTGTCGAGCGTGATCTCGTCCCGCGTCGCGCCGAGGGTGGCGCCGATCGCGGTGCGCAGCGCGAGCACGCCGCGCGCGTCGCCGGTGACGTCGAAATAGGCGCTGCCGGTCGCCAGGATGCGCGTGAAGACCGTGCCCTCGTTCAGTTCGTAGAAGGGGGTGACGGTCAGGCTCGCGCGCTGGCCCGAGGTCGGGTCGAGCAGGCTGGTCGTGCTGTCCCAGCGGACGCCGCCCACGAAGCCCACCAGCGCGAAGTCGTCGAGGTTGCCGTAGCGCCCGATCCGCCCGGCCTCATAGAGCGGGCCGGCCTGCAGCGCGAGCCGCTCGGTCAGCGCGCGCTCGGCCAGCGCCGAGGCCAGCACCGCGTCGCGGTCATAGGCTTCGAGCCGTTCGCGCACCGCGCCGACGCGCGCCGTCAGCCGCGCCTCCTGCCGCCAGATCTCGGGCAGCGTCAGGGTGGCGAAGGCGCGGTAGGTGAAGTTCTCGGCGTTGCTCTCGCCGAGCCGGGCGGCCTCCGCCTCCAGGCGCAGGCGCTCGGCGCCGCCGAACAGGTTGCGGTGTTCCCAGTAGGCGCCGAGGCCGAGGCCGAAATTGGTCTCGTAGGAGACGTTGCCGCCGATGGCGCGCAGCGGCCGCTCCGACACGGCGTAGTTGACCGGCAGGTGGCCATCGGGCGTCAGCGCCGTGCCGGGCTCGGCGCGGACGCTGTCGAAGACGCCGAGCGCGGCGAGCGCGCGCCGGCCGCGTTCCAGCGTCTCGGGCGAATAGTCGCGGCCCTCGATCCGGCGGGCGGCGGTCCGTTCCATCAGCCCGGCATTGGTGCGGACCTGGCCGCTCACGCTCGGCCGGTCGAAGGTCGCGGTCGGACCGGGGGCGAGCCGCCAGGCGACGTCCATGGCGCGGCGGTCGTGGTCGACCAGCACCTGGCGGTCGTCGATGGCGGCCAGCGGATGCCCGGCGCGGCGGAGCGCGGCCAGCATCGCGTCCTCGGCCCCGATGACGGCGGCGGTGCGGGCGGGCTCGCCCTCGATTGCCCCGGCCTCGGTCGCCGCCGCGCGCGCGGCAGCGACGGCCTGCGCCGGGCTGCCCGCGATGCCGATGCGCCCGAAGGCGTAGCGCTCGCCGGGCGTCAGGGTGAAGGTGATCGGGACGGGGTCGGTCGCGCCCTGCAGCAGGGCGGGCAGGGCAGGGTCCTCGGGCGGGCGGCCGGCGATGGTCGCGGCGACGCTGCCGCCCCAATAGCCCTCGGCGCGCAGCGCCTCCTGCAGCCGGGGCAGGTCGGCGCGCACCCGGCCGATCAGCCCGAAGGCGTCGGTCGGCGCGCGGTCCCGCAGCGTCACGGTCTGCGCCACGCCGCGGGCAAGCGCGGCGAGATCCTCGGGCGCGGCGAAATCGGCCTCGTAGGGGATGCCCGGCGGGTCGGGCGGCGCCGCCTGTTCCTGCGCCGCGGGCGTGCGGCAGGCAAGCAGCAGCGCCAGCGCGGCCAGGGCGCCGCGGGCGATGGTGCTCCGCGCAACGGCGGGATAGGGTTCAGGCATCATGAGCAACGATCTTCCCGCGACCCTTACCGCGTGGCGCCGCCATCTGCACGCGAACCCCGGCCTGACCCTGCATGAGGGCGAAACGGCAGCCTTCGTCGTTGCCCGGCTGCGGGAGATGGGCGTGGCCGACATCCAGGAGAAGGTCGGCGGACATGGCGTGGTTGCAACCCTGCGGCGGGGCGGCGGCAACCGCTCGGTCGGGCTGCGCGGCGATATGGATGCGCTGCCGATCCAGGAACAGAACGAGGACCTCCCCTGGAAATCCGGCAATCCCGGCGTGATGCACGCCTGCGGGCATGACGGGCACACCACGGCGCTCCTCGGCGCCGCCCGGATGCTGCTCGACGACCCTGCCTGGACCGGCACCGTCCGCCTCGTGTTCCAGCCGGCGGAGGAAGGCGGCGGTGGCGCGCGCAGCATGATCGCCGACGGGCTGTTCCAGCGCTTCCCGATGGAGCGCATCTTCGGCTGGCACAACTGGCCGGGCCTGCCCGCCGGCACCGTCGCGGTGCACGACCGCGCCGTGATGGCGGCCGGCGCGCGGTTCGAGATCGTGTTCGACGGCCATGCCGGCCACGCGGCCCTGCCGCATCTGACGCGCGACCCGATGGTGGCCGCCGGCCACGCGATCGTCGCGATCCAGTCGATCGTCGCGCGCAACCTCGACCCGCTGGCCGGTGGCGTCGTCAGCGTGACCGTGGTCGAGGGCGGCGAGGCGCAGAACCAGATCACTGCCCGCGTCACGCTGAAGGGCACCGCCCGCTGGCTGCGCGACGAGGACCAGGCGATCATCGAGGCCGGTCTCGCGCGCATCGCGGATGGCGTCGCGGCCACCTTCGGCGTCACGGCCGCCTTCTCCTTCCGCGCCGGCGTTGGCGTGACGGCCAATACGGTGGCCGAGCGCGACCTGGCTGCCGCCGCCGCCTCAGCCGTGACCGAATGCCGCCGCGACCTGGCGCCCGCCATGACCGGGGAGGATTTCGCCTGGTTCCTGCGCGAGGTGCCCGGCGCCTTCGTCTGGATCGGCAACGGACCTGCCGATGGCGGGCGCGAGCTGCACCACCCGCGCTACGACTTCAACGACGAGATCCTGCCGACCGCGGCGCGCTACCTGGCGGAGGTCGCGAAGCGCGCGCTGGCCGGCGCCTGACCGGCGCCTTCGGTCATGACCCGGTAGGGATCGGCATGGTATCCCCGGCCGACCCTTCGAGCGTCACGACAGAATGACCAGCCCCGCAGACGAGATCATCGCCCGCGACATCCGCTTCGGCATCGAAGCGCAGGCAGACCGCGCCTGGTTCGGCGGCGACCTCATGATGTCCGTGGTGGTCGATGCGCTGGCCGTGATGCTGCCGGAGGGGGAACGCTTCTTCATCCGCTCCCTCAAGCACTACGCGCCCGACATCGACGACGCGGAGGTGCAGGCCGAGATCCGCGGCTATGCCGTGCAGGAAGCCTTCCACACGCGGGAACACGAAGCCTACAACGCGGCGCTCGGTGCCCTCGGCTACGACGTGGCCGGGATGGAGGCGCGGCTGAACCGGATGCTCGGCCGCGAGATCGGGCCGGTGCTCCGCTTGATGTCCACCTGCGCGATCGAGCAGGTCACCTACAGCCTCGCGCGGTTCATCCTGAAGCGGCCGGAACTGATGGACGCCGCGGCGCCGGCCTATCGGCGCCTCTGGCGTTGGCATGCGCTGGAGGAGCTGGAGCATTCCGCCGTCGCGCTCCGCGTGCTACGGGCGGCGCCGACGGGGCTCGCGCCCTGGAAGCGCTACCTGCTGCGCGTCGCGGTGCTGAACGCGGTCTTCGCGCAGATGATCTGGCTCGCGATCGGCAACATGCACGTCATGCTGCGCGCGACGGGGGTGCGGACGGGGCTCCGCACGCGGCTCCGCCTCGCCTGGCTGCTGTTCGGCCGACCGGGCTTCCTGCGCGGGCTGGTCGGGCCCTGGTTCGCCTACATGCGCCCTGGCTATCCGGGCGGCGGCGGCGCGGCGGATGCCGGGCTGGTCGCCGAGGGCCGGCGCCTGCTGCGGGACGACCCGCCGGCCGTGCCCGCCTGATGGGCAGCGCGATCTTCGCGCGCATGCTGCGCGCGACCGAGACCGGCGCGCTGCCGGGGCTGCGCCGCGCGGCGTGGAAGGGGACCTACACGGCCATTTCCAGCCTCTGGCGACGGCCGCGCTGGCGCTTCATGAACTACGGCTACCTGCCGCCGGGCGTGCCCTTCGCGCTCGACGCGGCGGATGAGGCGGAACGCGCCTTCATCGGGCTCTATCACCAGGCGTTCGCGGGGTTGCCGCTCGACGGCGCGGCGGTGCTGGAGGTGGGCTCGGGGCATGGCGGCGGCGCGGCCTGGCTCGCGCGCCGGCCGGGCGTGGCGCGCGTGACGGGGGTGGACCTGTCCGGCGCCACGGTTTCGCGCGCGCGGGCGCTCAATCCCGGCGTGCCGTGCCTCGACTTCCGAACCGGGGATGCCGAGGCGCTGCCCTTCCCCGATGCATCCTTCGATGTCGTGGTCAACATCGAATCATCCCACTGCTACGGCCGGATGGATCGCTTCGTGGCCGAGGCCGCGCGCGTGCTGCGGCCGGGCGGCTGGCTCACATGGGCCGACATGCGCGGCCGCGCCATGCTGCCCGCGACCGCGCGCGCCTTCGACCACCCGGATCTGGTGCCGGAGGCGGAGGCGGTGCTGAACGCGGGCGTGCTGGCCGCGCTCGATGCCATGGAGGCGGAGAAGGCGCGTGAGATCGCGCGCTTCGCGCCGCTGCGCGGGATCCTCGGGGAATTCGCGGGGATGCGGGGCTCGAAGCTGCGCGGGGCGCTCGAAAGCGGGGAGGTGCTCTACCTGGCGCGAAGGTTCCGGCGGCGCTGAACGCGGGGCCGCAATTCAGGGCCGGGCCGGCGCGTCGAGCAGCTCGGCCAGCAGCGGGTTCGGGAAGCGGCGCTCGACCGTGACGCCGTAGAAGGTCTCGGTCAGGTTCGGCAGTTGCGCGGTCTCGACCAGCGTGCCGCTCGCGAGCTCGTCCCGCACCACGATCGGCGGCAGCACCGCGAGGCCCACGCCTTCGCGGGCGAGCAGCCGCATCATCGCCATGTCGTCCACCTCGCCCGCGATCTGCGGCCGCACGCCCAGCCGGTCGGCCAGCGCGTCGAAGCCCGCCCTGAGGCCGCTCGCCGCCGTTGGCAGGATGAGCGCGGCGACGGCGAGGCGCTCGGCGAGGCCGAGGCCCGGCGGGCACAGGCTCGGCACGCCGATCAGGCTGACCGGCTGTTCGTCGAGCCGGCGGACGATGAAGGCGGTCAGCGCATCGGCGGGCGGCGCCTGGTTCGTCAGCACGAGGTCGAGATGGAGCGCGGCCAGCGCGCTGAACAGCTCCGCCGCGCTGCCCGATCGCAGGATCACTTCCACGTCCGGGCGGCCGAGCACCGGCCGGAGGAAGGCGAGCTGGAAGTTGCGCGACAGCGTCGCCAGCGAGCCGACGCGCAGCGCCCGCCGCGTGCCCCCGCGCTGCTGCAGCGTGGCGAGCAGCTCGCGTCCCGTCGCGAAGATGGCGTCGGCGTGGTCGAGCGCGATGCGGCCGGCCTCGGTGAGGTGGAGCGCCCGCCCGCGCCGTTCGAACAGCGCCTGGCCGAGCCTGTCCTCCAGTAGGCGGATCTGGGTCGAGACCGCCGATTGCGAAACGTTCAGCCGCGCCGCCGCGTGCGTCAGGTTCCCTTCATGCGCGACGGTCTGGAAGTAGCGCAGGTGATGGAAGTTCAGCTCGGCCATGACGTTCCATAAAACAGAACGACAAACCCAAGACAATGTATTTTTCCGATGGTTCTGCGCGGCCTAGAAGCCGGCACCGCGTCGCATCGCCCGGGGAATCGACCTGCCATGTTCCATGCCCTCATCCCCCTTTTGGCGCCCGCCATCCTGCTGGGCGCCGCGCTTCTGGCGCGCCGGCAGCCGGGTCGCCGCCCGGCGGGCCTGGCGCGGCGGATGGAGGCCGCGGCGCTGCTCGCGCTTCTCGTCGCGATCGTCTCGGCGGCGCTGCTCGCCTGGCTGGGCGGCGGCACGAGCCCGTTGCTGGGAATCGCGGGGGTCGGGCTCTCGGTGCGCCTCGATGTCGTCAGCGCGGTCATGCTCGTGCTGGTCGCCTTCGTTGGGTGGGTGGTGCTGCGCTATTCCGGCGCCTACCTCGACGGGGAGGCGCGGCAGGGCGCCTTCATGGGCTGGATGGCGGCGACGCTCGCCGCCGTGCTGCTGCTCGTGCAGGCGGGCAACCTGGCGCTGTTCGTCGCCGCCTGGATCGCGACCAGCCTCTGCCTGCACCGGCTGCTGCTGTTCTACGGCGACCGCGTCCAGGCGATCCGCGCCTCGCGCAAGAAGGCGGTCGTCGCGCGCGCGGGGGATGCGGCGCTGCTGGGCGCCGCGGCCCTGCTGGCCTTCGGCCATGGCACGCTCGACATCGGGACCATCCTGGCCGCCGCGCGCGAAGGCGCGTCGCCCGCCATCGCGCCCTGGGCGGCGGCGCTGCTGGCGCTGGCGGCGGTGCTGAAGTCGGCGCAATTCCCGACGCATGGCTGGCTGACCGAGGTGATGGAGACGCCGACGCCGGTCTCGGCGCTGCTGCATGCGGGCGTCATCAATGCCGGCGGCTTCCTGCTGATCCGCTTCGCCGACGTGCTGCTGCTGGCGCCGGGCGTGCTCGCGGTGCTCGTCATCCTGGGCGGCTTCACGGCGCTGCTCGGCGGCCTTGCCATGCTGGCGCAGCCGGCGGTGAAGACCTCGCTCGCCTGGTCGACCATCGCGCAGATGGGCTTCATGGTGATGCAATGCGGCCTGGCGCTGTTTCCGCTGGCGCTGCTGCATATCGTCGCCCATTCGCTCTACAAGGCGCATGCCTTCCTCGCCTCCGGCGGCGCGGTGGAGAGGGTCGCGGCAATCCGCCGCCCCGGCCCCGTCGCCATCCCGGATGGCCGCGCGGTCGGCCGCGCCTTCGTGCTGGCGCTTGCCATCTATGCGCTGATCGGTCTGGCCTTCGGCTTCGATGCGAAGTCGGCGCAGGCGATCACGCTCGGCGCGATCCTGATCCTCGGCGTCGCCTACCTGCTGGCGCAGGGGCTGGCGGATGCGGCGCCCGCGATCCTGACGCGGCGCACCGCGGCCTTCGCCGTCGCGGCCTCCGTCAGCTACTTCGCGCTGCAGACCGGCGCGGAATGGCTGACGGCCGGCGTGCTGCCCGCGACGCCGGCGCCCGGGCCGCTCGAATGGCTGCTGCTGGCACTCGCCGTGCTGAGCTTCGGGCTGGTCGCGGTCGCGCAGGCGATGTTCCCGCTCTGGTCGGGCCACCCGGCGGCCGCGGGGCTGCGTGTGCACCTCGCGAACGGGCTCTATGCCAATGCCGTCTTCGACCGCCTCGTCGGCAACTGGGCCGGCCGGCCTTCCGCCTGACACCCGAGAGGAGACCGCGACCATGACGATCGACGCCATCCTGCAGTCGGCCCCGCTCACGGGCCTGGACGCCGCCGTGGACGCTGCCTCCCGCCGCATCCCGCCGCTCTGGCCGCTCGCGTCCCATGTCGCTGTGAACCCGTTCCTCGGCCAGGCGGAGGAGACGCTGGCCGAGGCGGGGGCGCGGCTCGGGCGCATCGGCGGCGTGCCGGTCGCGATGCCGCGCGGCTGGTATCTCGGGCGCATCGCCTCGGGCGAGATCACTCAGGCCGACCTCGCCGGCGCGCTCGCCGCCTGCCCGCATGCGGGCAGGCCGGCCGATGTCCGCGCGCTGAAGGCCGCGGCCGCGCGGGAGCGGCCGGCGTCGGCGGCGGTGCCGACGGTCGCCGACCTCGCCGCGCGGGCCACGGGCATGGACTGGCCGGGCCTGGTCGACGAACGCATCGGCGCCTGGGCGGCCGGGTATTTCGACGAGGGCCAGGCGCTCTGGGCCGCGCCGCGCGACCGGCGCGCCTGGGCGGCCTTCCGCGCCCATGCGACGCACGACCTGACGCCCGAGATCATGGGCCTCACGGGCTTCGCCGCCTTCGTGGCCGATGCGCCCGCGGATCCGCGCGAGGCCATCGCGCGGGCCGCCAGCCGGCTCGGCCTCGGCCCCGCAGCGGCCGCGGACTACTTCCACCGGCTGCTGTTCTCGCTCGGCGGCTGGGCGCAATACGCGCGCTACCGGCTCTGGCGCGCCGAACTGGCGGGCGGCACGGACACGACCATCGCCGATCTCCTCGCGATCCGGCTGCTCTGGGAGGAAGCTCTGTTCCTGCGGCACGAGGCGGCGATCGGCGTCGCCTGGACCGAGGCGCGCAGCTGCCACGAAGCGCCGGTGGCGCCAGGCGAGGCCGAACTCGTCGATGCCATCCTGCAGGAAGCGGCCGAGCGCGCCGCGCAGCGGGAGCTGGCCCGGACGCTGGCGACGCCGGCGCCCGCCCCGGCCGATACCCGCCCGGCGCTGCAGGCCGCCTTCTGCATCGATGTCCGCTCGGAGGTGTTCCGCCGCGCGCTGGAATCGCTCGACCCGTCGATCCGTACGCTCGGCTTCGCGGGGTTCTTCGGCGTCTCGGCGCGGCACCGGCGCTTCGCCTCGGACGTCGAGGAACTGCGCCTGCCCGTGCTGCTGAACCCGACCGCATCGACCCGTTCCGGCGATGCGGGCAGCGCGCGGGCCGACCTCGCCGCGCGCTACGCGGCCCGCGCACGGCGCGCCTGGGGGCGGTTCCGGCTGGCCGCCGTCTCCTCCTTCGCCTTCGTCGAGGCGATGGGGCCGGTCTATGCGGGAAAATTGCTGCGCGATGCGCTCGGCCTGGCCCGGATGCCGGCGCGGGACGACCCGGCGCCGCGCTTCGACCCGGCGCTCGACCCCGCGGCGCGCATCGGCGCGGCCGAGACGGTGCTGCGCGCGATGTCGCTGACCGAGGGCTTCGCGCGGCTGGTGCTGCTGGCCGGCCATGGCGCGAACGTCGTGAACAACCCGCATGCGAGCGGCCTCCATTGCGGCGCCTGCGGCGGCTATTCGGGCGAGGTGAACGCGCGGCTGCTCGCGGCGCTGCTGAACGACGCCGAGGTGCGGGCGGGCCTCCTGGCGCGCGGCATCGCCGTGCCGGAGGACACGCTGTTCGTGGCGGCGCTGCACGACACGACGACGGATGCGGTGAGCCTTTATGCCGAGGACGCGCCCGCACCCGGCCATGCGCCCGACATCGCGCGGGCGCGCGCCTGGCTCGCGGCGGCGGGCGTGGTGGCGCAGGGCGAGCGCGCGCTGCGCCTGCCGCGGGCATCGGGGGCGGGCGACATCGCGCGGCGCGCGCGCGACTGGGCGGAGGTCAGGCCCGAATGGGGCCTCGCGGGCTGCAAGGCCTTCATCGCGGCGCCGCGCCGGCGGACGGCGGGGCGCAGCCTCGAGGGGCGCGCCTTCCTGCACGACTACGACTGGGTGCAGGACGACGCGGGCGGCTTCGGCGTGCTCGAGCTGATCATGACCGCGCCGGTCGTCGTCGCGAGCTGGATCAGCCTGCAATACTACGGCTCGGCCGTCGCGCCGGAGGCCTTCGGGTCCGGCAACAAGCTGCTGCACAACGTGGTGGGCGGCATCGGCGTGCTGGAGGGCAACGGCGGCCCGATGCGCGCTGGCCTGCCCTGGCAGTCGGTGCATGACGGCGAGCGGCTGGTCCACGACCCGCTCCGCCTGACCGTCTGCATCGAGGCGCCGCGCGAGGCGATGACGGACATCCTCGCGCGGCACGAGGGCGTGCGGGCGCTGTTCGACAAGCGGTGGCTGCATCTCTTCGCGATCGACGCGGAAGGGCGCCTGGCGCATCGCTACGCCGGCGACCTGCGCTGGGAGGACGTGGCGGACGCGGCGCAGAGCCCGGCCCTCGCGGCGTGACGTCGCGGGCGGCGCCGCGCGTCCGCCGCCCGGAGCGCCATGCCTCGCCGGCCCGCGGAAGGGCCGAGGCCGCGGTCGGAACGCAACGCTCCGTTAACCGGCGCGGCGCATGATGGCGCGTGGCGCGATCGATGCGCCCTGGCGGCAGGAGGCCCCACGCATGACCACGATGCCCGCCCAGGCGGCGCTGCAACCGGCCGATGCCGGGCTTGCCACGGCGAGCACCGCGGCGGATCCCTTCCTTCACTACAGCTTCGACGAGCCCTGCTCGGTCCTGATCGGCTGGCGCCGGCGCGATGGCGTCCTGCGGATGCTGTCGGCGACGCATGCGGTGGTCGGCGGCGTCGCGGGCCTGCGGCCGGGCGACCGGGTGCGGCTGGTCCTGTATGGGGGCGAGGCCGTCGTCCGCGACTGCTGCGTCACGCGAACGACGCTGCAGGGCATCGAACTCGCGCACAACGACCTGGGCCGGCTGGCCGGCAAGGTCGTGCCCCTGGCCGGGTAGCATCGGCGCCGGGCCCAGGGTGGCGGTGCGAAGCGAAAACCCTGCTCATGCAGGGCGCATAGCGATCCACGCCCCCCCCACGGCAACGGGGCGACCGCGAGGACGGGCGGGGCGGGCGACGCTCCCCGCGATGCCATCCACCCCCCGCTGCCCTGCCGGCCTGTGGCCGGGTCGACGCACGCCGAACTGCGGCGGAGGTCCTCCGCCCCCGGCCTGGGTTCAGCCGCGCCCTTCGAACGGCATCTTCGTGGCCTTGATCGTCATGGTCAGGATGTTCGATTCGAGCGGCAGGTTCGCCATGTGCAGGATCGCCTGGCCGACATGGTTCACGTCCATCGTCGGCTCGACCGCCGTGCTGCCGTCCGCCTGCTTCACGCCCTTGGCCATGCGCGCGGTCATCGGCGTCGCGGCGTTGCCGATGTCGATCTGCCCGGCGCAGATGTCGTACTTGCGCCCGTCGAGCATCAGCGACTTGGTCAGCCCCGTGATGGCGTGCTTGGTGGCGGTGTAGGGCGCGCTGTCGGGTCGCGGCGTATGCGCGCTGATCGAGCCGTTGTTGATGATCCGACCGCCCTGCGGCGTCTGGTCCTTCATGATGCGGAAGGCGGCCTGCGCGCAGAGGAACGACCCCGTCAGGTTCACCGCCACCACGCGCGACCAGTCGGCATGCGTCAGGTCCTCGAAGGGCATGCCGGGGACGTTCTGGCCGGCATTGTTGAACAGCATGTCGAGCCGGCCGAACTTCGCCTTCACCGCCGCGAACAGCGCATCGACCGAGGCCGGATCGGCGACGTCGGCGGGGACCGCCATGGCGCGCGGCGCGGCGTCGCCAGCCATCGCGATGGTCTCCTCCAGCGGTTCCTTGCGCCGCCCGGTCAGCACGACCGACCAGCCGCCGCCCAGCAGGGCGAGCGCGGCGGCGCGGCCAACGCCCGTGCCGGCACCGGTGACGACGGCGATCTTGGGGGACGTGCTCATGGGCGTTTCCTCATTGGCTGGTGCCGGACGGCGGGCAATGTGCGCGGGCGGGCGGGGGCTGGCAACGCCGGTTGCCGGGCCCGCGGGCCGCTGACATCCTCCTGCCCGAACAAGGCACGGAGGAACGCATGGCAGGCTGGCCCGAGGGCGGCGCATGGGACGGCTTCGTCGCCCGCTGGCAGGCGGCCTGCGCCGGGGATGCGGTGCTGGGCGAATGGCGCCGCGGCGCGGCCATCCGCTTCGCGGTCGTCAGCGGCGATGCCCGCGCCGAATTCGCCTTCGGCGAGGCGGCGGGCGAAGCCGCCTTCGCGCTCGAGGCGTCGCCGGAGATCTGGGCGAAGCACCTGCTGCCCATCCCGCCGCGCCACCACCACGCGATCTTCGCCATGCGCCACCGCGTGCCGGGCTTCGCCGTGACGGGGGACGAGATCGCCTTCCTGCGGCACTGCCACCTGGCGCGCCGCGTGCTCGAGATCGGCCGCTGGCTGGTGCTGCGGGGCAACGGGCCCGTGCCGGCCTTCCCGCGCCCGGCGCTGCCCGCGATGCCGGCTGCCGACCCGACCGGCCGCTACCTCGATGTCGCGGCGGATGGGCGCGACTGGCGCATCTACGCCGAGCAGGCCGGGCAGGGCAGGGACCTGCTGGTCCTGCACACAGCCGGCGCCGACAACCGCCAGGCGCACGGCCTGATGGCCGATGCGCGCATCACGAAGGACTGGCGCATCACCGCCTTCGACATGCCCTGGCACGGCAAGAGCCCGCCGCCGGCCGAGGCGCCGGGGTCCTGGCGCCTGACGACGGACCGCTACGTCGAGATCATCATGGGCGTCGTGAAGGCGGCGGGGCTCGATCGGCCCGTGCTGCTCGGCGCGTCGATGTCCGGCGAAATCTGCCTCGAGGTCGCGCTGCGCCATCCGGAGGCCTTCTCGGCCATCATCGCCTGCGAGGCCTGCGACCACGTCCCCGGGCGGCGCAGCCCCTGGGCGGACGACCCGCGCATCAACCAGGCGATCTTCGTGCCCGAATGGATCCATGGGCTGATGGCGCCGCAATCCCCGGCGGAGTGCGCCGCCGCCATCTGGTGGCAGTATTCCCAGGGCGGCTACGCCACCTTCGACCGCGACATCGGCTTCTATTCCGGCGAGTGGGACGCGCGCGACCGCGTGCACCGGATCGACACCGCGCGCTGCCCGCTGTTCATGCTGACCGGCGAGTACGACTATTCCTGCACGGCCGAGATGAGCGAGGCGACGGCTGCGAGGATCAAGGGCGCCCGCTTCACGCGGATGGAGGGGATCGGCCACTTCCCCTTCACCGAGAACCCGCCGCTGTTCGCGGAATACCTGCTGCCGATCCTGGCCGAGGTTCAGTAGACCGCGCGACCGCCCGAGATGTCGAAGACGCCGCCGGTCGAGAAGGAGCATTCCTCGCTGGCCAGCCAGCAGGCCATGGCGGCGATCTCGTCCACCGTCACGAAGCGGTCCATCGGGATCTTGGATCGCATCCAGGCGACCTGCTCGGGTGTCATCTGGCGGAAGATGTCGGTCTCGGCGGCCGCCGGCGTGATGCAGTTGGCGAGCACGCCGGTCTTCGCCAGTTCCTTGCCGAGCGACTTCGTGAAGCCGATCAGCCCCGCCTTCGACGCACTGTAGTGGGAGGCATTCGGGTTGCCCTCCTTGCCCGCGATCGAGGCGATGTTCACGACGCGCCCGTAGCCCGTCGCGATCATCGCCGGTACCACCGCGCGGCACACGAGGTAGGGCGCGACCAGGTTCACCTCGACCACGCGCCTCCATTCGGCGACCGGCAATTCCCAGGACGGCGCGTTGCCGCCGGTGATGCCGGCGTTGTTCACCAGGATGTCGACGCGGCCATGGGCTGCCAGCGTGGCTGCCAGCGCGCCGGCGACGGCGCCCTCGTCGGTCAGGTCGAGCACATGGGCCGACGCGCGGCCAAGCGCCGCGGCGGCCTCGGCGGCCGCGGCGGCGTCCATGTCCCACACCGCGACCGCGGCGCCCGAGGCGACCGCGCGCCGCGCGATGGCAAGCCCGATGCCGCGCGCGGCACCCGTGACGATCGCGACGCGGCCTTCGAGGTCGAGGCGATTCATGCGGTTCCCTCCGTTGCGGTCGGCAGTCTCCGCCGTCGGCGCGGGCGCGGGAAGGGGGGGTGGTAACCGCACGGTTCCCATGCCGACGCTTCCGCCCCTATAGTCGCGCCACAGCCGGCGCCAAGCCGGCATCGGAAAAGGGAGAAGGCGATCCATGAACCGTAGGCAATTGCTGGGCGGTGCCGCCGCCGGCGCGGCGCTGCTTGCCAGCCCGCATGTCGCGCGCGCGCAGGCCGCGATCACGCTGAACGGCGCGTCGCAGTTCAACGACGACCATGTCTTCACCCGCGCCCTGGTGCGGTTCGAGGAACTGGTGAAGCGCTACTACACCGCCGGCCCGGTGAACTTCGTGCTGCACAAGAACAGCACCCTCGGCCTCGAGAAGCAGTATTTCGAGTATATGTCGGCCGGTCGCGGCGCGGTGGACTACGCCATCGTCTCCCCCGCCCACATGTCGACCTTCAGCCGCGCCGCGCCCTTCGTCGACGCGCCCTTCCTGTTCCGCGACCTCGCGCACTGGAACCAGGTGCTCGACCAGGACCTGTTCGCCCCCGTGGCGCAGGAGATCGAGCGCCGCGCGCGCGTGGCGCTGATCGGCTATGCCGGCGGCGGCGTGCGCAACATCTTCGCCAACAAGCGCATCACCAACATGGCGGAACTGCGCGGCCTCAAGGTCCGCGTGCAGGGCGCGCCGATCTGGTCGCGCACCTTCCAGGCGGCGGGGATGTCGCCCTCGGTCATTGCCTACAACGAGGTCTACAACGGCATCCAGAACAACGTCATCGAGGCCGGCGAGAACGAGGCCGCGGGCGTCGAGGCGATGCGCTTCTATGAAGTCGCGCCCAACCTGATCATGACGCAGCACGCGATCACGATCCGCCCGCTCTGCTTCGCGAGCCAGACCATGGCCCGCCTGCCGGCGGCGCTGCAGGAGGCGGTGAAGCGCGCGGGCAAGGAAGCCGCGACCTTCGGCCGCCAGGCCGAGAGCGGCGAGGACGGCCAGAAGCTGCAGGCGCTCGAGACCGCCGGGCGGCTCCGCCGCATCGAGTTCACCGAACGCGCGGCGCTCAAGAGCGCGGTGGACCCGGTCATGGCCGCCTATGCGCGCGAGGTGGGCGCCGAGGAAATCTACGCCCGCATCAACGCGCTCTCCTCGTGATCCCGCGCCGGCCCGGGGCCACGCCGCCCCGGGCCGGCCGCCTTCCTTCGCATCGGAGCACTCCATGCCCCCGACCAGCCCCCGCGGCCTGGTGCGGAAGGCCGCCGACATCTATGCGCGCGCGCTTTCCGTCCTGCTGGCCGTCTCCGTCCTGATCCTGGTCTTCCCCGTCGCGATGCAGGTCTTCTCGCGGCAGACGGACCTGCTGCCGCACTACATCTGGACGGAGGAGATGGCGCGCTTCCTGCTGGTCTGGACCATCATGATCGGCGCGATCGTCGGGCAGCGCGACGGCATCCACTTCATCGTCGACCTCTGGCCCGAGCTGACCGGGCGCCCCAAGGCAGCGATGGGCATCGTATCGGGGCTCTTCGGCCTGCTCTTCGGCGCGGTCTTCCTGTGGTTCGGGATCGAGTTCGTGGACTTCGCCTGGTTCCGCATCAGCGAACTGGCGGAACTGCCGCTCTGGCTCATCCATCTGGCCTGGCCCGTGCTCGGCTTCTCCTGGATCCTGTTCGCGGGCGAAAGGCTGGTCGACGACATGCGCGTCCTGATGCGCGGGGAGCAGGGCTGATGGGCGGCAACACGCTCGCCTCGGGGCAGGCAGCCTGGATCCTGTTCGGGGTCTTCTTCACGCTGCTGGCGCTGCGCATCCCGGTCGCGGTGGCGCTCGGCCTCGCCTGCGTGCCGGTGCTGATGCTGGAGCCCCGCCTCGGCGCCATGACGCTGATGCAGGAGACCTTCAACGCCTACAATTCCTTCATCCTGCTGGCGGTGCCCTTCTTCCTGCTGACGGCCAACCTGATGAACGTGGGCGGCATCACGGACCGCCTGGTGCGGCTGTCGCGCGCGCTGGTCGGGCATTTCCCGGGCGGGCTCGCGCAGATCAACGTCGTGCTGTCGTTCTTCTTCGCGGGCATCTCGGGCAGTTCGACCGCGGACGCCGCCTCGCAGTCCAAGATCTTCATCGAGGCGCAGCGCAAGGAAGGCTACGACGACAGCTTCTCGGTCGCGATCACGGCGGTCTCGGCGGTGCTGGCGGTGATCATCCCGCCCTCGATCCTGATGATCGTCTGGGGCGGCGTGCTCACGGTCTCGATCGGCGCGCTGTTCCTGGCGGGCGTCGTGCCGGGCCTGCTGATCGCGGCCGTCCAGATGGGAACCGTGCACGCCTACGCGAAGGCGCGCGGCTACCCGACCTATCCGCGGTCCGGGCTCCGGGAGGCCTTCGTCGCCGCCTTCGTCGCACTGCCCGCGCTCATGACGCCGGTCATCATCATCGGCGGCAAGGTCTTCGGCTGGTTCACCGCGACCGAGAGCGCCTGCATCGCCGTGCTCTACGCCGGCACGCTCTCGTTGTTCGTGTACCGGGAGATGGGGCTGAAGGAGCTCTGGGGCGCGCTGAACGAGACCGGGCGGCTCGCCGCGGTCACGCTGTTCTGCGTCGGCACCGCGTCCTGCTTCGGCTGGCTGCTCGCCTACTACCAGATCCCGCAGGCGATCCTGGAGGGCGTCTCGGCCTGGGGCATGGGGCGGATCGCGACGGGGTTCTTCGTGGCCGCGGTCTTCCTCGTGGTGGGCTGCTTCCTCGACGCCATCCCGGCCATCATCATCGTGGGGTCCATCCTGCAGCCGCTGACGGTCGGCGTCGGCATCGACCCGGTGCACTTTGCCATGATCGGCATCGTGAGCCTGGCCTTCGGGCTGGTCACGCCGCCCTACGGGCTCTGCCTCATGATCGCGTGCCACGTCGCGGGCATGCGCATGGCGGATGCGCTGAAGGACACGATCATCATGCTGCTGCCGATGTTCGGCGTGCTGATGCTGGTCATCGTCTGGCCCGAGATCGTGCTGTTCCTGCCGCGCCTCGTCTCGCCGGAATTCCTCGACTGAGGGCATCGCCCGGGCCGCGCTATTGGTGCCTTATCAACCTTGACGTTATATTGAGAGGAGACCGGCGGCCGGCGCCGCCGGCGTCGCCCACCTTCGGGCCAGGACGGAAAAGCCCGCATGCCCGCCAGGCGCGAGCCGCGAATCTATATCGACGGCTACAACCTCTCTCTTGAACAGGGGACCGGGGTTGCAACCTATGCGCGAAACCTGTCCTTCGGCCTGCGCGACCTCGGCGCCGAGGTCGGCGTGCTCTACGGCACGAAATCCTCGACCATCAGCATGAACCCCCTGATTCGGGAGATCGCCTTCTTCGACCCGCGGGTCGGCCGGCCGTCCAAGTTCATGCAGGCGCTGCACCTGCTCCGCCGGACGCTCAGCACCCCCTTCGGCGAGATCGCGACCCAGGTGCCGATCACCGGCCGCGTCATCCGCGAGACCTACCGGTCCCGCCTGCCGCATTTCGACCATGTCTGGAACGTGCAGAACCTGTTCGACGCGCAGCGCCTGCACTTCAGCCTGTACCGCAACCGGCTGAACGTGCATTTCCGCAGCCCGCCGCAGGTGATGCACTGGACCTATCCGCTCGCGCTCAAGGTGCGCGGCGCGCGCAACATCTACACCATGCACGACCTGGTGCCGCTGCGCCTGCCCTACACCACGCTCGACAACAAGCGCGCCTATTTCCGCCTGACCCGCCAGCTCACCCGCCGGGCGGACCACATCGTGACGGTCAGCGAGGCATCCAAGCGCGACATCGTCAGCCTCCTCGGCATCCCGGAGGAGCGCGTGAGCAACACCTACCAGGCGGTCGAGATCCCGGACCGCTACGCAAACAAGCCGATCGCCGACGTGAAGGCCGAGATCGAGGGCACCTTCGGCCTCGGCTACCAGCGCTACTTCCTGTTCTTCGGCGCGATCGAGCCCAAGAAGAACGTGGGCCGGCTGATCGAGGCCTATCTCGCCTCCGGCGTCGAGGACCCCCTCGTGATCCTCGGCAAGAAGGCCTGGAAGTCGCGGCAGGAACTGCGCCTGCTGTCCGACAACGACCATGTCCGCTTCCTGCTCACGCGCAATGGCGTGACCGAGACGCGCCACCGCGTGAAGCACATCGACTACGCGCCCTTTCCCCTGCTGGTCAGCCTGATCCGCGGCGCCAAGTCGGTGCTGTTCCCCTCCCTCTATGAAGGCTTCGGCCTGCCGGCGCTGGAGGCGATGCTGCTCGGCACGCCGGTGATGACGTCCAACACCTCCTCGATGCCGGAGGTGGTGGGCGATGCCGCGATCAAGATCGACCCCTACGACGTGCGCGCGATGGTCGAGGCGATCCGCAGCCTCGACCGGGATGCCGACCTGCGCGGGCGCCTCGCACAGGCGGGGCCGGGCCAGGCGTCGCTCTTCACGCCGGAACGCTACCAGGCGCGCCTGCGCGACACCTACGCCCGGGTTGGCGTAGACTGGGGCTGAGGGACCGTTCGAGAATGCGCCCATCGGCGCATTCTGGAGTCCTGCACCGGCCCGCCCCCCCACCCGGCCACCCAACGGCAGTATCCTGGATGGGTGGGGGAGCGGGCCGGTGCAGGACTTCTCAAACGGTCTTTGACGCAGGGGCAGGGCGAGAGATGGACCTCGAGGGACAGGGCGGCGCGGAGGACAGGCTGCGCCAGGCGGACCGGCTCCGCGACCAGCGCATGTGGGACGCGGCGGCCGTCGCCTACCGGGCGCATCTCGAGATGCGGCCCGGGGACTGGCGCGCGCAGGTGCAGCTCGGCCATTGCCTGAAGGAGGCGGGGGACCCCGCCGCCGCGCTGGTCGCCTACCGCGCGGCCGAGGCGCTCGCGCCCAACAACGCCGATGTCCAGATCCAGCTCGGCCACGCGCTGAAGATGGCCGGCGACGCCGAGCAGGCTTGGCGCGCCTATGCCCGCGCGCTCGAAATCGACCCGACGCTCGAGGAAGCGGCGCGCGAATCGGCGGCGCTGTCGCGTCTCGCCACGCCGCTCGCGCGGCGCCCGCGCGCCCCGGGCCAGGCCGTGCAGGTCGTCTTCGACAGCTCGGACCTCGTCGCCTACCTGGCCGACAACCGCACGCCGACCGGCATCCAGCGCGTGCAGCTGAACGTCACCGCCCGGGCGCTGCTCGACCCGGTGGAGGGCGTGGTGGCCGCGGCCGTCGCCTTCGAGCCCGCCGCCCGCGCCTGGCGCGAGATCCCGCGCGACGTCTTCCTCGCGCTCTGGCGCCTGTCGCGCAGCGGCGGGGACGCCGCGGCGCCCGAGTGGCAGGACGCGCTGGCCGCGCTCCGCCGCGCGCTGGCCGCCGGCCCGGACTTCGCCTTCGCGACGGGGGCCAGCCTCCTCAACCTCGGCACGTCGTGGTGGATCAAGGACTATTTCCTGCATGTGCGGCACGTCGCCCGGTATTCGGGCGTCCGCTACATGCCGATGATCCACGACTGCATCCCGCTGATGACGCCCGAGCACTGCGCGCCCGCGCTGGTCGGGGAATTCGCGCAGTGGTTCTCCTCCATGGCCGCGACGGCGGACCATGCGCTGGCCAATTCGGAATGGTCGGCCGCCGATGCGCGGCGGATCGCGGCGGCGATGCTGCCGGGTGCGGAGCTGCCGGTCGCGGTGGTCCGGCTCGATGCCGACCTCAAGCGCGAACTGGGCGGCATGGCGGCCGACACCTGGCCGCCGCGCCCCGACCTGCCGCAGCCGAACGAACCCTTCGTCCTTTGCGTCGGCACGATCGAAAGCCGCAAGAACCACCTCATGCTGTTCGAGGCCTGGCTCACATTGATCCGCCGGCACGGCGCGGCGCGCGTGCCGCGCCTCGTCTGCATCGGCAAGCCGGGCTGGCTGGCCGAGGCGGCGACGACGCTCTGGCGCAATTCCCCCGCCTTGCAGGAAAAGGTCTCGATCGCGCATGGCGTGGCGGATACCGCGCTGGCCGCGCTCTATCGCGGCGCGATGTTCACCGTCGCCAACAGCCACTACGAGGGCTGGGGCCTGCCGGTGACGGAGAGCCTGTCCTTCGGCCGCCTGCCGCTGGTCGCGCGCAACACCGCGCTGACCGAGGCGGGCGGGGAGGCCGCGGTCTATTTTGAGCCCGGCAACGGCCCCGACCTGGTCGCAAAGCTCGAGACGCTGATCTTCGATACCGCCGAGCGCACGCGGCGCGAGGCCGCCATCCCCGCAGCCGCGCAGCTGCGGAGCTGGGCCGAGATCGCCGACCAGATGATGCGCGAGGCGAGCCGGTCCGCCGCGCCCCTGGCCGCGCCGCGCCTGGCGCTGGCGCTCGGCACCACCTACCCGCTCCGCCTGATCGGCGGCGGGGAGGCAAGCCGCGCGAAGGCCGTGGCCGAGATGGTGCGGGACGGGCTGAACTGGCATCCGCTCGAACCCTGGGGCGTCTGGACGCGGCCGGGGCTGGCGCGGCTGCGCCTCACTGTCCCCGACGCCGCGGGGCAGGGGCCGCTGCGCCTCTATCTCGGCTGCGTCGCGCCGGGGCAGGAGGTGCGCATCGGGCTGCGCGCCCATGGCGCCGGCAGCACGCCGCCCGCCTTCCTGAAGCTGGAGGCGGAAGCGGGGTCCCGCTTCACCTGCGTCCTCGACGTCGCGGCGCCGGGCGGGGAGGTGGTGGTCGAGATCGACGGCGGCGCGGGTGCGGGCATCGGCACGCGCCGCAAGCCGGATGCGCGCCGCGTGGGCCTCGGCCTGACGGCCGTCATGCTGTGCCGTCCCGACGACCTCGCCGCGCGTCTCGATTTCCTGGAACGCCACGCCTACCGGGTCTTTGCGGCGGACTGATCCGCGGCGCCTGCTTGCACCGCGGCGGGCGAAGCGCGACAAAGGCCGCTTGCGCCTGGCCCGGTTGGCGGCCGGGCCCGCAGGGAGCAGAACGATGGCAAGACTCGAAGTTGCCCGCCGCAGCCTGATGCTCGGCGCCGCGGGCGTGCTGGCCGCGCCCGGCCTGCCGCGCGCGCAGGCGCCGGCGGTGAAGCTCGGCATCCTGCAGCCCGTGACGGGCGCGCTGTCGCAGGACGGCGAATACGGCCGCCTCGGCGCCGAGCTCGCGATCGCCGAGATCAATGCTTCCGGCGGCCTGCGGGCGCTGGGTGGCGCGCGCATCGAGATGGTGTTCGGCGACGCGCGGTCGAACCCCGAAGGCGGCGTCGCCGAGGTCGAGAAGATGCAGGCCGAGGGCGTGCTGGCCGTCGTCGGCGGCTTCGCGAGCCCGATCTGCCTCGCCGCGTCGCAGGCCGCGTCGCGCTACGACCTGCCCTATGTCGTCGATGTCGGCGTGTCGGACCAGATCGTCTCCCGCGGACTCGCCAACACCTTCCGTTTCGGCCCGGGCTTCGGCGTGGTCACGCAGACCGCGCTCGACAACCTGGTCGCGCTGAACGACGGCGCCGGGAAGCCGGCGCGTACCGTCGTCATCGTGCATGAGGACGGGCTGTTCGGCTCGGGCATGGCGCGGCTGCTGAATGCGGAACTGCCGAAGCGCGGCTTCGAGGTGCTGGAGACCATCGCGCACCCGACGCCGGCGCGCGACATGAACAACGTCGCGCTGCGCATCCGTGCGCTGCGGCCGGATCTCGTGATCCCGTCCTCCTACTACGCGGAATTCGTGCTGCTCAGCCGCACCATGCAGCAGCAGCGCATCCGGCCGAAGGGGATCTACTGCGTGCTGAACGGCGCGGCGTCGAACTTCCGCTTCGTGCGGGAATTCCCCGATGCGGCGAACCTGGTCATGGACTGCAACCACTGGGCCGACCCGCGCAAGCCCAGGACCGCGGAGCTCCGCCGCCAGGTCGAGGCGCAGAACCGCTTCTGGCTCTACAACACGCCGCTCAACTACTCGGCGGTGATGCTGGTGGCGGACGCGATCGAACGCGCCGGCCGCGCCGACCGCGCCGCGCTGATCACGGCGCTGGCCGCGACCGACGGGGCCTTCACGAAGCACATCATGCCCTATGGCCCGACGCGCTTCGTCAACGGCCAGAACCAGGCGGGCCAGCCGGTCAACACCCAGGTGCAGAACGGCGACATCAAGGTGATTTTCCCGCGCGACTTCGCCGACGCGCAGCCGGTCTTCCCCGTCACCGGCTGACCCGTGGGCTTCCCGCCTGAGATCATCCTGGAGGCCGTGCTGAACGGCCTCCTGACCGGGGCCGTCTACGGGCTGGTGGCCCTTGGCCTCACGCTGGTCTACGGCGTGCTCCACATCATCAACTTCGCCCATGGCGCGCTGCTGACCATGGCGATGTACGCCGCCTACGTGGCGCGCGATGCCCTAGGCATCGACCCCTATGTCGCGGCGCTGCCGCTGGCCGGGCTGTTCTTCGGCCTCGGCTACGCCGTGCAGCGCCTGGTGATCGGGCCGGCCAGCCGGGGCAAGGACGAGAACATCCTGCTGGTGACGCTCGGACTGTCCATCATCATCGAGAACCTGATGCTCGCCGTCTTCCGGTCCGACACGCGCAGCATCGACGTGCCCTACGCGATGGAGGTGGTGGAGTTCGGCCCGGCGCTGCTGTCCTACCCGCGCATCGTGGGCTTCGGCGCGACCATCCTGGTCGGCCTCGCGCTGTTCCTGCTGATGACGCGGACCGCGACCGGCAAGGCGATCCGCGCGGTGGCCAAGGAGCGCACCGGCGCGGCCCTGGTCGGCATCGACGTCGCGCACATCTACGCGGTCACCTTCGGCATCGGCACGGCGTGCCTCGCCATCGCGGCGGCGCTGCTGCTGCCGTCCTTCTACGTCTCCCCGCGCGTCGGCAATGCCTTCGTGCTGGTCGCCTTCACCATCGTGGTGCTGGGCGGCATGGGCAGCGTGGTCGGCGCGCTGCTGGGCGGACTGGTCATCGGCGTGGTGGAAAGCCTGTCCGGCCTCTATCTCGGCGACAGCCTGGGGCAGATCGGCATCTTCCTCATCTTCATCCTGGTGCTGCTGGTGCGACCCACGGGGCTGTTCGGGGCGCGCGCATGAGTGTCCGCGACGTCCTGCCGATCCTGGGCTTCGCGGCGCTGGTGGCGCTGGCGCCGCTGCTGGTCACCAGCAACGTCGTGCTGAACTTCATGGTCTTCACCCTGATCATCGCGCTGGCCGCGCAGGGCTGGAACATCCTCGGCGGCTATGGCGGGCAGTATTCCTTCGGGCACGCGGCCTTCTTCGGCACCGGCGCCTACCTGACCGCCATCCTGCAGGTGCGCTTCGGCATGAATGCCTGGCCGGCCTTCGCGGCGGGCATCGGGCTCGCGGCGCTGGTCGGGCTCGCGATCGGCGCGCTCGCCTTCCGCTCGGGCCTCAAGGGGTCCTATTTCGCGCTGGTGACGCTGGCCTTCGCCGAGGTCTTCCGCGTGCTGGCCAATGCCGCCGAGATCACGGGCGGCGCGGCCGGCATTCTTATCCGCCTGCGGGCCGACCCGCTGAATTTCCAGTTCGCCGAGCGCAGCACCTTCCTCTGGGTGGCGCTGGCGCTGGTCGTGCTCGCGCTGCTGGCCACGCTGGCGCTGGAACGCTCGCGCCTCGGCGCGCAACTGGTGGCGGTCCGGGAGAACGAGGCGGCGGCGCAGGCGCTGGGCGTCGACATCCTCGCGGTGAAGCTGCGCGCCATCACGCTGTCGGCCGGCATGACCGGGGCGGCGGGCGGGCTCTACGCGCAGTACTTCCTCTACCTCGATGCGCAGATCGCCTATGGCACCTGGATCTCGGTGGAAGCCCTGCTGGCGCCGATCGTGGGCGGGGCGGGGACGGTGTTCGGCCCGGTGCTGGGCGCCGTCATCCTGCATGGCCTGGCCGAGGCGACAAAGACCGTCGCCGGCAGCATCCCGGGGATCGACCTAGTGGTCTTCGGCATCGTGCTGATCCTGGTGGTGCGCTACCCGCCGCGGGACATCCCCGGCCTGCTGCGCGCCTGGCGGCGGCGATGACCGGCACCGGCCCCGATCCCGCCTTCCTGGCCGTGCGCGGCGTGACCAAGCGCTTCGGCGGGCTGGTCGCGGTGGACGACGCGACGCTCGACGTGGCCGAGGGCTCGATCACCGGCCTGATCGGCCCGAACGGCGCGGGCAAGACGACGCTGTTTGCCGTGGTGGCGGGCTTCGAGAAACCCACCGCCGGCATCGTGATGCTGGAAGGCGAGGAGATCACCGGCCGCCGGCCGCACGATCTGGCACGCATGGGTCTCGCACGCACCTTCCAGATCGTGCAGCCCTTCGCGGGGCTGTCCGTGCGGGAGAACATCGCGGTCGGCGCCTTCCTCCGCACCGCGAAGCGCGCCGAGGCGCTGGCCGCCGCCGAGGAGGTCGCTGCGCGGGTCGGGCTGACCGAACAGCTCGACAAGCCGGCCGCAGCGCTGACCGTCGCCGGGCGAAAGCGGCTCGAGGTGGCGCGCGCGCTGGCCACGCGCCCGAAGCTGCTGTTGCTGGACGAGGTGCTGGCCGGGCTCAACCCCTCGGAGGTGCGCGACATCGTGCCCGTGGTGCAGGCCATCCGCGCCTCGGGCGTCACGGTGCTGATGATCGAGCACGTGATGCAGGCGGTGATGAACCTCTGCGACCGCGTCCATGTGCTGGCGCAGGGCCGCATCATCGCCTCCGGCACGCCGGCCGAGGTGGTGGCGGCGCCCGAGGTGGTCGAGGCCTATCTCGGCAAGGGCGCGGCGCGACGCCTCCAGGGGGCAGCCGATGCTTGAGATCCGCGGCCTCGAGGCCGGATACGGCCTCGCCACCGTGCTGCGCGGCGTGGACCTCACGGTGCCCGCGGGGCGCATCGTGGCGGTGCTCGGCGCCAACGGCGCGGGCAAGACCACGCTCAACATGGCGATCAGCGGCCTCGTGCCGCCGCGCGCCGGCACCATCACCTTCGAAGGCCGGCGGATCGACGGCCTGGCGCCGCCCGCCATCGCGGCCGCGGGGCTGGTGCATGTGCCCGAAGGTCGCAAGATATTCCCGAACCTGAGCGTGCGGGAGAACCTCGACCTTGGCGCCTATCGCCGCGCGCAGGGGAACCGCGCGCGCAACATCGAACGCGTCTTCGCCACCTTCCCGCGGCTGCGCGAGCGGATGCGGCAACTGGCCGGCACGCTCTCGGGCGGGGAGCAGCAGATGCTGGCGATCGGCCGCGGCCTGATGGCCGAGCCGCGGCTGCTGATCCTGGACGAGCCCTCCCTCGGCCTGTCGCCGCTGCTGGTCGAGGAGATGTTTGCGCTGATCCGCCGGCTGCACGCCGACGGGCTCGCGATCATGCTGGTCGAGCAGAACGTCGCGCAGAGCCTCGAGGTCGCGGACGAGGCGCATGTGCTGGAGAACGGCGCCTTCGCGCTGGGCGGCACGGCGGCCGAGGTCCGCGCCGACCCGCATCTGCAGCGCGCCTATCTCGGATTGTAGGAATGCCGATCGACCCCGTGACCCTGGCCGTGCTGAAGGGCCGGCTCGAGCAGATCGCCGACGAGATGGACGCGACGCTCTACCGCAGCGCCTTCAACCCGATCATCGCCGAGGCACGCGACGCCTGCCACGGCGTCTATGACGCGACCACCGGCGACACGCTGGTGCAGGGCACCAAGGGGCTGCCGATCTTCGTCGGCGCCATGGCCTTCGCGGTGCGCGCGGTGATCGCGAAGGTGGCCGCCGAGGGCGGGCTCGATCCCGGCGACACCTTCCTGTTCAACGACCCGTACGACGGCGGCACGCACCTGAACGACTTCCGCCTGGTGCGCCCGGTGTTCCGCGACGGGCGGCTGTTCTGCTGGCTCGCCTCGGTCGGGCACTGGCTCGACATCGGCGGCAACGTGCCCGGCAACTACAACCCGCGCGCGACGGAAAGCCACCAGGAAGGCGTGCGCTTCCCGCCGGTGAAGCTGATCCGCGCGGGGGTCATGCAGCAGGACATCCTCGACATCCTGGCGGCGAATTCGCGCGTGCCGCAGTCGAACTGGGGCGACCTGAACGGGCAGCTCAACGCGCTCGACCTCGGCGAACGGCGGCTGGCGGAACTGCTCGACGCCCATGGCGACGCGGCGGTGGCCGAGGCCTTCGGCCTGCTCATGGACCGCGCCGAGGCGCTGATGGGCGCCGAGATCGCGGCCCGGCCGGACGGCACCTACGACTTCGAGGATTTCCTCGACAATGACGGCGTGGTCGATGAACCGCTGCGCATCGCGCTCGCCATGCGGATCGCGGGCGGGCGGATGGTGCTGGATTTCTCGCGCTCCTCGGCGCCCTGCGCGGGGCCGGTCAACATCTCGGTCGCGACCACGGTCGCCGCCTGCTACGTGGCGCTGAAGCACGCCTTCCCCGACGTGCCGGCCAATGCGGGCGTGCTGCGGCCGGTCGAGGTCATCGCCCCCGACACGACGCTGCTCGGCGCGAAGGCGCCGCGGCCCGTCGCCGGATATACCGAGACGATCCTCAGGCTGATCGGCGTGATCTTCGGCGCGCTCGGCCAAGCGCGGCCGGAGCGCGCGACGGCCGCACCCTTCGGCACGATCAACGCGCTGTCGCTGTCGGGGCAGCGGGCGGACGGCACGCGCTGGGTGATGTTCTCCTTCTTCGGCGGCGGCCTCGGCGGCAATCCCGAGAGCGACGGGCTGCATCACGCCAACAACCCGATCTCGACCGCCACCATCCCGCCGGTCGAGATCCTGGAAGCCGCCAATCCCGTGATGTTCACGCAATGGGCGCTGCGCGCGGACAGCGGTGGGCCGGGGCTGCACCGCGGCGGCGTCGGCGCGGTCTACGGGATCGAGGCGCTGGCGCCCGGCGTCACCGAGATCGCGCTGCTGGGCGAACGCGGCCGCTTCGCGCCCTTCGGCGTCGCCGGCGGCGGGCCGGGTGCCATGAACGCCTTCCGCTGGGATACCGCCGAGGGCGTCGCGACGCCGCCGATGGCGAGCAAGGTGGTCGGCGTCTCGATCCGGCAGGGGCAGCGCCTGCGCCTGGAAAGCCCGGGCGGCGGCGGCTGGGGCGACCCGCTGCTGCGGCCCGTCGAGGCCGTGGCGCGCGACATCCGGCTGGGTTTCGTCGGCGCCGAGGCCGCCATCCGCGACTACGGCGTGCGCATCGCGGCCGATGGGAGCGTGGCACGATGATCGTCGGCGTCGATGTCGGCGGCACCTTCACCGACCTGTTCCTGTTCGATGCCGCGACCGGCGCCTTCCGCACCGCCAAGGTGCCGTCCAACCGCGGCGACGAGGCGTCGGGCTTCCTCGCCGGCCTGCGGGCGCTGGGCGGCGCCGGCGCCATGGCCGCGATCGTCCACGGCACGACCGTCGGCACCAATGCGCTGCTGGAGCGCAAGGGTGCGCGCCTCGGCGTCATCACGACCGCGGGGTTCCGCGACGTGCTGGAGATGCGCCGGCGCGACCGTCGCCACACCTGGGGCCTCTGGGGCGACTTCACGCCGGTCGCCGACCGCGACCTGCGGCTGGAAGTGCCGGAGCGCACGCTGGCGGACGGCACCATCCGCACGCCGGTCGATGTCGCGGCGGTGCGGGCGGCGGCGTGCGCGCTGCTGGCGGCCGGCGCCGAGGCCGTCGCCATCGTCTTCATCAACGCCTACGCCAACCCGGCGAACGAGGCGGCTGCGGCCGCGGCGGTGCGCGCCATCTGGCCCAATCCGCATGTCTCGGTCAGCAGCGAGATCCTGCCCGAGATCCGGGAGTTCGAGCGCGCCTCGACCACGGCGCTGAACGCGTATCTGCAGCCGGTCGTCGCCGGCTACCTGGCGCGGCTCGAAGGCACCCTGGAGACCGAGCGTTTCGCCGGGCGCTTCCACATCGTGCAGTCCAATGGCGGCATCATGTCGACGGCAACGGCGCGACGCATGCCGGTGCGGACGGCGCTGTCCGGCCCCGCCGCGGGCGTCATCGCGGCGGCGGCCATCGCGCGCGCGGCGGGGTTCGAGAACGCGATCACCTGCGACCTCGGCGGCACCTCCTTCGACGTGTCGCTGGTGGCGGGCGGGCGGATGGACCTTGCCGCGCAGGCGGTGATCGACTTCGGCCTGGTGATCCGTTCGCCGATGATCGAGATCACCACCATCGGCGCCGGCGGCGGCTCGATCGCGCATGTCGACCGCGGCGGCCTGCTGCAGGTCGGGCCGGAAAGCGCGGGCAGCCGGCCGGGCCCGGTCTGCTATGGCCAGGGCAACGACCGGCCGACGCTGACGGACGCCAATGTCGTGCTCGGGCGCATCAATGCGGAACGGCCGATCGGCGGCGCGCTGGCGCGGCTCGATGTCGAGGCCGCGCGCGCGGCGATCGCGCGGCATGTGGGTGAGCCGCTCGGCCTCGATGCCATGGCGGCGGCTGAGGCGGTGCTGCGCGTCGCCAATGCGCGCATGGCGGGCGCCATCCGGCTGGTCTCCATCGAGCGCGGCCACGACCCCGGGCGCTTCGTGGCGCTGCCCTTCGGCGGCGGCGGCGCGCTGCATGTGGGCGCGCTGATCCGCGAGGTGGGGCTCAAGGCGGCGCTGGTGCCGCGCTATCCGGGCGTGACCTCGGCGCTGGGCTGCATCATCGCCGATGTGCGGCACGACCAGGTGCGGACGCTGAACCTCGGGCTCGACACGCTCGATGCCGCGGCGCTCGATGTCCGCATGGTGGCGGAGGCCGAGGCCGCGCAGGCGGTCGTTGCCGCCGCCGGGCTGCCGGTCGAAGGCATCGAGACGGTCTTCGAACTCGACATGCACTACGCCGGGCAGACGCATACGGTGGCCGTGCCGCTGCCCGTCGCTGTGCGGGACGGCACCACCGGCGTCACCGCGGCCATCGTGCGCGCGGCCTTCGAGGCCGCCTACAGCCGCGCCTTTACGCGCCTGCTGCCCGGCCTTGCCGTGCGGATCGTGACGCTCCGCACCGCCGCGATCGGCCGGCGCCCGGCCTTCGACCTGCGTATGCTGGCGCCGCCGGCAGGCAGCACGGTCGAGGCCGCTGCGCGCGGCGCGCGTCCCGTCTGGTTCGACGGCGCCTGGCACGAGGCCGCGATCTTCGCGCGGCTCGACCTGCCCGAGGGCAGCGTGGTGCGCGGCCCCGCCATCCTGGAGCAGCCGGATGCGACCATCGTGGTCGATCCCGGACTGTTGGCGCGGACCGACCGCTTCGGCAACCTGATCATTGAAAGGGCGTGACATGGCGCATGCGCCGATCCCGGCCACTGAGACCGCGCTGCTGCTCTGCGACCTGCAGAACGACTTCATCCACCCCGACGGCGCCTATGGCCGGGCGGGCCAGTCGGCGCCCGCCATCGCGGCGCTGCCGGCGCGGCTGAAGCCGCTGGCCGATGCGCTGCGCGCCAAGGGCGGCTGGATCGCATCGACGCACTTCACCCTGGTGCCGGGCAAGGGCGGCGAGCCCTTCATCGCCGAGCACCTGCGCCAGATGCGCCCCTTCCTGAAGAAGGGCGACTTCGCGCCGGGGTCCTGGGGCCACGCGCTGTTGGACGACCTCGCCCCCTCCGACCTCGCGGTCGAGAAGATCGGCTACGACGCCTTCTGGAACACGCGGCTGGAATGGGTGCTGCGCAAGGCGGGCATAAGGCGGCTGCTGGTGGCGGGCATCGTGACCAATGGCGGCGTCGCCTCGACCGTCCGTGGCGCGCATGTGCGGGAATTCGAGGTGACGCTGCTGGAGGACGGCTGCGCCGCCTTCTCCGACGCCGTGCATGCGGCGGCGGTCGAGGGGCTGCGCCCGGTCGCGGACGTCACGACGGTCGCGGGCGCGCTCGCCGCGCTCGGCTGACCCCTGGACAAGCGCGCGCGGGGGGGCATGTTGCGCCGCGACCAGACCGGGAACGCGACCATGGACAAGTTCGGCATCGGCCAGCCCGTGCGGCGGAAGGAGGATGTGCGCCTCCTGACCGGGCGCGGCACCTATACCGACGACATCGACAAGCCGGGCCAGGCGCATGCCGCCATCCTGCGCTCCCCGCACGCGCATGCGCGGATCGTGTCCATCGACACGGCCGATGCGCTGGCCGCGCCGGGCGTGCTTGCCGTGCTGACCGGGGCGGACGCGGATGCCGACGGCATCGGCCTGCTGCCGGTGCATATCGACGTGCCGGGCAAGGACAAGCCGCTGTTCTGCCCGCCGCGGCGTATCCTGCAGACCGACCGCGTGCGCTTCGTGGGCGACCCCGTCGCGCTGGTCGTGGCCGAGACGCGCGAACAGGCGATGGATGCCTGCGAGCTCATCGCCATCGACTACGACATCCTGCCGAGCGTGACCGACACCGCGAAGGCGCTCGACCCCGATGCGCCGGTCATCTGGGAGGAGCAGGGCAGCAACCTCTGCGTCCATTGGGACAGCGGGCGGGGGGAGATGGCGGACGCCGCCTTCGCCGCGGCGCATCGCGTGGTCTCGGTCGACCTCGTGCAGAACCGCCTGGTCGGCAACCCGATGGAACCCCGCGTCGCGATCGGCGAATGGGATGGGGAGCGCTGGACGCTGACCTCGCCGACCCAGGGTGTCATCAAGGTGCGGGAGTCGCTCGCGAAATTCGCCTTCAAGGTGCCGCTCGACCGCATCCGCGTCATCTCGCCGGATGTCGGCGGCGGCTTCGGCCTGCGCGGCAAGCTGTTCCCGGAGACCGCGATGGTGCTCTGGGCCGCGAAGCGGCTCGGACGGCCGGTGAAGTGGCGCGCCGGGCGGACCGAGACCTTCCTGTCCGACCCGCATGGCCGCGACCACGTCACCCACGCCGAGATGGCCTTCGACGCGAATGCCAAGATGACCGGCGTGCGCATCCGCACCACCGCCGCGATGGGCGCCTACCTGCTCGACTTCGGACCGCGCATCCCGACGCTGGCGGGCGGGCGGATCAACGGCACCGTCTACGACATCCAGGCGCTGAACGTGCAGGTGCGGTGCGTCTTCACCAACACGGTGTCCACCGATGCCTATCGCGGTGCCGGGCGGCCGGAGACGGCCTATGTGCTGGAACGCCTGCTCGACCAGGGCGCGGCGGCCTTCGGCATCGGCCGCGACGAGATCCGCCGGCGCAACTACGTCCGTCCCGACCAGATCCCCTACGCGAACGCCGCCGGCAACGTGATCGATTCCGGCCGCTTCGAGGAAACGCAGCAGATGGCGCTCGACCTCGCCGACTGGGCGGGCTTCGAGGCGCGGCGGGCGGATGCGGCGAGGCGCGGGAAGAAGCGCGGCATCGGCCTCGGCTACTTCATCGAGGCCTCCGGCGGGCAGCCCTTCGAATGGGCGCGCGTCGCGCTCACGCCGGAAGGCCGCGCGAAGCTCACCGTCGGCACCTTCAGCCACGGGCAGGGGCACGAGACCGCCTATGCCCAGGTGCTGAGCGAGAAGCTCGGCATTCCCTTCGATGCCATCGACCTGATCCAGGGCGACACGGAGGTGGTGCAGAAGGGCGCGGGCACGGGCGGGTCGCGGTCGTCGCAGATGGGCGGCGTCGCGATCAGCCGCACGGCGGCGCTGGTGCTGGAGAAGGCGAAGCGCATCGCGGCGCACCTGCTCGAAGCCGGCGTGGCGGATGTGGAATTCGCCGATGGCCGCTTCCGCGTGGCCGGCACTGACCTGGCGGTGGACTGGCCCGCCGTCGTCGCCGCCGCACACGACCCCGCGCGCCTGCCAGCGGGCGAGGCGCCTGGCCTGGATGAGAACCTCACCTACACCCGCGACACCGAGTGCAACTTCCCGAACGGCTGCCACGTGGCCGAGGTCGAGGTGGACACGGAGACCGGCGAGGTCGCGCTGGTGAACTACGCCGCGGTGGACGACGTCGGCGTGGTGATCAACCCGATGCTGGTGCACGGCCAGTGCCATGGCGGCATCATGTCGGGCATCGGCCAGGCGATGCTGGAACACGCGCGCTACGACGACGAGAGCGGTCAGTTCCTGACTGCCACCTTCCAGGACTATTGCATGCCGCGCGCCGGCGATGCGCCGTCCTTC
The DNA here is from genome assembly GCF_005222755.1 of Roseomonas sp. HF4. Taxonomy (GTDB): domain Bacteria; phylum Pseudomonadota; class Alphaproteobacteria; order Acetobacterales; family Acetobacteraceae; genus Neoroseomonas. The sequence continues at coordinate 209,104 of NZ_STGD01000001.1, read as the reverse complement.
CGGCTCGGCCTGAACGTGGTGCCGAACCCGTCGAACGACCTCGGCGTGAAGGGGGCGGGGGAAGGCGGGGCCTGCGGCGCGCCGCCGGCGATCGTCTCGGCGGTGTGCGATGCGCTGGGCGTCGCGCATCTCGACATGCCGGTGACGCCGGAGGCGGTCTGGCGCGCGCTTGGGCGCTGATGCGGTGAAGGGCGGGGGGAGAAGGGAACTTCTCCCCCCACGGGTCCCATCGACGTCGCTGCGCAACGCCGATGGGCGCCCGCCCCCGCCATAACCTTCCTTGGCACCTGGCGCCGCCCCACCCAGGATCGGCGCCAAATGACAAGGAAGGGAGGGGGGCTCGGGGGAGGTTCTCCTCCCCCGACCTTCCCTGCGCCTCACTCGATCCTGACGCCCGCGGCCCGCACGATCGCCCCCCAGCGCGCCACCTCGGCCGCCACGAACGCCAAGAGTTCGGCGCGCGACAGCGGCCGCGGCGTCGCGCCGATCTGCGCCAGGCGGTCGGCGATGGCGGGCTCGCGCAGCGCCGCCAGCGTCTCCCGGTGCATGCGGTCGGCGACCTCGGCGGGCAGCCCGGCGGGCCCGGCGATGGCGAACCAGTTGCTCGCGACCAGCTCCCGGTAGCCGAGTTCCGCGAAGGTCGGCAGGTCCGGCCAGTTCGCCAGCCGCTCGGCCGAGGTGACGGCCAGCATCCGCACGCGCTCGTTGCGCCCGGCTTCGACCGTGGTGGTGATCAGGCTGTCGAGCTGCCCGGCGACGAGGTCATTCAGCGCCGGGCCCGACCCGCGATAGGGCACGTGCGTCGTCTCGATCCCCGCGAGGCGGCCGAGCAGCACCTGCTTCACGTGGCTGGCCGATCCGTTGCCCGGGGAGCCGACCGCGATGCCCGGCCGCTGCCTGGCCAGCGCCACGAATTCCGCCAATGTCCGCGCGGGGGAATTCACGTTCACGGCGAGCACGGAGGGCACCTCGGCGATCATCGCGACATAGGTGAAGTCGCGGACGGCGTCGTAGGGCATGGATCGGTAGACGCTCGGCCCCACGCCCTGGCTCGCGATGTTGGCGACGACGAAGGTCGCCCCGTCCGGGGGGCTTTTCGCCGCGACGTCGCTGCCGATCGTGCCGCCGGCGCCGGCGCGGTTCTCCACCACCACTGGCTGGCCGAGCGTCTCGGTCAGCTTCTGCGCGATCAGGCGCATCACCACGTCGGTCGTGCCGCCGGGCGGGAAGGGGACGATCACGCGCACGGGGCGCGTCGGCCAGGATTGCGCGCGCGCCGGCGTGGCCAGGGCAAGGGCGGGCAGGGCGGCCAGCAGGGTGCGGCGATGCATGGGGCTACTCCACCAGGGCGGCGGCCCGCAGGCCGTTGATCATGGACGATTTCAGCAGGTGCTCGCGCGCCTTGGCCGGGTCGGCGGCGATCGCCTGCATCTCGGCCAGCAGCGCCGCGCGCCGCCCCGGGTCGCGTTCGCGCATGCGGGCGCGGTTCCGGTCGGCCTGGGCGATGATCTCGCGCTCCGCGACCGGGCGGCGTCGGCGCGTGTAGCGGTCGAGATGCGCGATGTCGCGTTGCCCCGTCCAGACCTCCTGCAAGTGTAGGGTGAGTTCGAAGGCGTCGTGGATGCCGCCGTTCATGCCCATCCCGCCCGAGGGCGAGTTCAGGTGCGCGGAATCGCCCGCGAGCAGCATCCGCCCGCGCCGGTAGTCCTGCACGATGCGCTGGTGGATTCGGTAGGGGCGGAGGTCCGGCACCTCGTAGGGCGTGGCTTTGGGGTGGATCGCCTGCAGCTTGCGCTCGATCGCCTCGGGCATGAGCGCGGCCTCGACATCCTCGCCCGGCGCGGTGTGCAGGCTGGCGCGCCAGAGGCCGGGCACCTGCAGCAGCGAGAAGGTGCCCGAGAAGGCCGGGTGCTCGGTCCAGACGTAGTTGACGTTGGACAGGCCCTCGAAGGCGTCCTGGAAGCGGAAGGGCGTGGTCGCGAGGATGGTGGTCTCGGGATAGGTCTCGCCCGAGAAGGGCATCTCCATCGCACGCCGCACCACGCTGCGCGCGCCGTCGCAGCCGACAACGAAGGCGGCGTGGATCGGGTCGAAGCCGCTGCCGGTGATCGTGACGCCGTCGGCATCCTGCGCGACTGCCTCGACCATGCAGTCGAAACGGGGGAAGGCCTCCGGATGGTGGTGCCGCAGCCGTTCCAGGATGAGGCGCGACAGCTTCCACTGCTCGGCCTGCAGCCGATAGGGGTGCGCCGTGTCCCGCGCCAGCACGCCAAGGTCGAAGACCGCGCGCGCGCCGTCCTCGTGCCGGCGGATCTGCCAGGTGGGCGTGCGCAGCCCCTGTGCCACCAGCGGCTGCGCCAGGCCGAGCCCGTCCAGCATGTCGAGCGTCGGCGGATGGAAGGTGGAGGCGCGCAGCTCCTCGCTGATGTCCGCGCCGGCTTCGAGCACCACCACGGGCATGCCGGCGCGCGCCAGCAGCAGCGCCAGCACCAGCCCCACCGGCCCGGCGCCGACGATCGCGACAGGGTGTGCGTCCGACCTCGCTTCCGACATGCGGGGAGCCTGGGGCAAGCCGCCGGACCCGTCTAGACTGTGCCGGGGAGGATGCCGCGCATGACGATCGAATACGGGGCGGACGGGCTGCTCGGCGTGCTGACGCCGCAGGCGAACACGACCGTCGAGCCCGAGATGGCGATCCTGCTGCCGCCACGCATGGCGATGCTGAACGCGCGGCTGACCAGTCCGAAGCCCAGCATCGCGGAGCGGCTCGTGGACTATGTCGATGGCCTGGATGAAGCGGTCGGGCAGTTCGCCAACGCGCCGCTCGGCGCCATCGCCTTCGCCTGCACCGGCGCGTCCTACCTGGTCGGCCGGGCGGCGGAGGACGCGGCGGTCGCGCGGATCGAGGCGCGCACGGGCGTGCCCTTCGTCACCGCCGCGCGGGCGGTCTGCGATGCCTTCGCGGCGCTGGGGGCGCGGCGGGTCGGCCTCGTTTCTCCCTACCCGCCGGACCTGACCGAGGCCTCGGCCGGCTACTGGGCGTCGCGCGGCTTCGAGGTCGGTCGGGTCGTGGCCGCCGCGCCCCCCGGGGAGGCCTTCCACCCGATCTACGCCATGTCGGCCGGCAGCGCGGCGGAGGCCCTGGCCGGGATGGAGGGCGCGGGCGTCGAGGCCATCGTGATGCTGGGCACCGGCATGCCGACGCTGGGCCCGATCCTGGACCGGCCGGCGGTGGACGGCGCGCCCGTCATCTCCTGCATGACCGCGCTCGGCTGGCGCAGCGTGCTGGCGCTGCGGCGGGAAGCGCCGGCCGGGGAGGGGCTGCGCCGCTGGATCGCGGGGGAGGGGTGGCGGGCCCGTTTCGCGGCCCGGATGGGGCCCTGAGGGGCAGGGCGCGCCTCGCGGCTTGGAAACCCCGCCATGTTGCGCTACATCCCGCCCCCTGCCGCCGCGCGGCGCCTCGCGGGCGGGCGTGGTGGAACTGGCAGACACGCCGGATTTAGGTTCCGGTGGCGCAAGCCGTGGGGGTTCGAATCCCTTCGCCCGCACCAAGGCGCCGCCGGTCTTCTCTAGCCTTTTGGATGGACGTCCCTCGATGCAGGTCTCCGAGCTCGCGAATGACGGGCTGAAGCGCGCCTATTCCGTCACCGTCCTGGCCGGGGACATCGCGTCCACGCGCGACAAGCGCCTGGCCGAGATCGCCAAGACCGTCTCCATGCCGGGGTTCCGCCCCGGCAAGGTGCCGCTCACGGTGGTCAAGCAGCGCTACGGCGCCGCGGTGCTGGGGGAGGTGCTGGAGCAGTCGGTCTCCGACGCGTCCCGCAAGGTCGTGGACGACCGCGGCCTCAAGCCCGCGCAGCAGCCCAAGATCGAGATCGTGAACTTCGCCGAGGGCGCCGACCTCGAGTTCAAGATGGAATTCGAGGTGCTGCCCGAGGTGCCGATGCCCGACTTCGCGGGGATCGAGCTCGAGCGCCTGAAGGCCGAGCCGACCGAGGAGGCCGTGGACAAGGCGCTCGCCTCCATCGCCGAGCGCAACGGCGAGCTCGAGGATGCCGAGCCGCGCGTCGCCGCCAAGGGCGAGGTGCTGGTCTGCGACTTCGAGGGCCGGCTGCCGGCCGACCTGCTGACGAACGGCCCGGGCCTCGGCGCCCGGCCGGGCAGCCCGGGCGAGGTGCCCGCCAACTGGTCGGTCGATGTCTCGGCCGGCCTCGCGGCCGAGGTGGACGCGATCGGCACCGAGAAGGGCCTTCCGTATTTCGACATCGGCGTGAAGGGCACGGCCGCCGAGGCCGGGTTCATCCGCATCTTCGCGGCCCGTCCCTCGGGCCTGGCGGCCAAGCCGGGGGCGACCCTGACCGTCCTGATGTCCGCCCACCCCGTCGCCGGCGCCCTGCCGGAGGGCGCCAAGCCGTCCATCGGCTTCAACGAGCGCTCGGCCGAGGCCTTCATCCGGTCCTCCCGCGCGCCGGCCAGCCTCGGCGCAGCGGGCGACCGTGCGACGCTGACCCTGTCGGACGATGCCGCGCTCGCCTTCGCGCGCCCGGTCATAGAGATCCCGGTCGCGGCCGGCGCGGCGGTCGACGTCACGCTGCGCGTCGGCCCCGCCCGCGTCTTCGCCGGCGCCGAGGAGCCCGAGGCGCGCATCTTCGCCGGCGGCTCGGCCAGCGACATGCCGATCGAGGTGGGCGGCGGCGGCTTCATCCCCGGCTTCACCGAGCAGATGGAGGGCATGGCGCCGGGCGATTCGCGGGACATCGACGTCGTGTTCCCGGCCGACTACGGCTCGGCGGACCTGGCCGGCAAGCACGCCCGCTTCACCATCACCGCCAAGGCGCTCAAGACCCGCAAGCCGCGCTCGATCGACGACGAGCTGGCCAAGTCCGTCGGCATGGAGACGCTGGACGCGCTGAAGGAGGCGATCCGGTCCTCCCTGCAGCGGGAATACGACGCCGTCTCCCGCATGCGGGTGAAGCGCGCGCTGCTCGACAGCCTGGCCGACAAGGCTGCGTTCGAGGTCCCGCAGGGCATGGTCGAGGCCGAGTTCGCGCAGATCTGGCAGCGCGTCGAGACCGACCTCAAGGCCGGGCGCCTGGACGAGGACGACAAGGGCAAGGACGAGGAGACGCTGAAGGCCGAGTACCGCGGCATCGCCGAGCGGCGCATCCGCCTGGGCCTCATGCTGTCCGAGATCGGCCGTGCCAACAACGTCCAGGTCGGCCAGGAGGAGATGGTCCGCGCGGTCCGCCAGGAAGCCATGCGCTATCCCGGCCAGGAGCAGCAGGTGCTGGAGTTCTTCCAGAAGAACCCGCAGGCGGCCGAAAGCCTCCGCGCGCCGCTGTTCGAGGAGAAGGTGGTCGACTTCATGCTCGAGCTGGCCAAGGTCACGGACCGCCAGGTGAGCCCGGACGAGCTGACCGCCGCCGCGGCCTGACCCCCGAGACCGCATCGTCCGAAGGGGGCGGCCGGGCAACCGGCTGCCCCTTTTTGATGCAGGCCGCCCGGCCGCGCCGTGGAACGCCGGGAAATAGCGCGCTTCCCGCCGCGCCCGCCTTGCGTCCCGCCCTGCGCCTCGCCTAGATGCTATGAATACGCAGATGAGCGGCCGTGCAGGTCGCCGCAGCATGAGGGGAGCGCTTCAAGGGTGTCCGACGCCATCCTGGAAACCAGGGGCCTGACGAAGGAGTTCCGCGGCTTCGTCGCGGTGAACGACGTCAACCTGACGGTCCGCCGCGGCACGATCCACGGCCTGATCGGCCCGAACGGGGCCGGCAAGACGACCTGCTTCAACCTGCTGACCAAGTTCCTGCCGCCGACGCGCGGCACGATCCGCTACGACGGGCGCGACATTACCGGCATGAAGCCGGCCGAGGTGGCGCGGCTCGGGCTCGTGCGGTCGTTCCAGATCTCGGCCGTCTTCCCGCACCTGAGCGTGCTGGAGAATGTGCGGGTCGCGCTGCAGCGGTCCCGCGGCGGGTCGTTCGACTTCTGGCGCTCCGATTCGCTGCTGCGGGCCTTCGACGGCCGGGCGCGCGAGCTGCTGGAGGATGTCGGGCTCGGCTCCTATGCCGACCTGCAGGCGGGAGAGCTGCCCTATGGCCGCAAGCGCGCGCTCGAGATCGCGACGACGCTGGCCCTCGACCCGGTCATGCTGCTGCTCGACGAACCGACGGCCGGCATGGCCCATGAGGACGTGGACCGGATCGTGGCGCTGGTGAAGCGCGTCTCGGCCGGGCGCACCGTCCTGCTGGTCGAGCACAACCTCAAGGTCGTGCAGGGCCTCTGCGACGTCATCACCGTGCTGGCGCGCGGGTCGGTGCTGGCCGAGGGGGACTACGCCGCCGTCTCGGCCAACCCCGATGTCGTCGCCGCCTATCTCGGCAGCGACGCCCCTGCCGCCGAACCGGAGGCCGCCCATGGCTGAAGCGCTCGCCGAGCTGCCCCGCGCGGGGCGTGACGGGGGCACGCCCCTTATGGTCGTGCGCGGGCTCGAGGCCTGGTACGGCGAGAGCCACGTGCTGCACGGCGTGGACCTCGAGATCCGCGAAGGCGAGGTGGTCACGCTGCTCGGCCGCAACGGCGCGGGCAAGACCACGACGCTGCGCTCCATCATGGGCCTGGTGCCGAAGCGGTCGGGCTCCATCCGCTACGCCGGGCAGGACCTGATCGGGGCGCGGTCCGACATCATCGCGCGCGCGGGCATCGCCTATTGCCCGGAGGAGCGCGGCATCTTCGCCTCCCTCGACGTGACCGAGAACCTGATGCTGCCGCCCGTGGTGCAGCCGGGGGGGCTGCCGATCACGGAGATCTACGAGCTTTTCCCCAACCTGAAGGAACGCGCGCGCAGCCAGGGGACGAAACTCTCGGGCGGCGAGCAGCAGATGCTGGCGATCGCGCGCATCCTGCGGACGGGGGCCAAGCTGCTGCTGCTGGACGAGCCGTCCGAAGGGCTGGCGCCCGTGATCGTGCAGCAGATCGGGCGCACGATCCGCGAACTGAAGCAGCGCGGCTTCACCGTGCTGCTTGTGGAGCAGAACTTCCGCTTCGCCCAGACGGTCGCCGACCGGCACTACGTCATGGAGCACGGCAAGGTGGTCGACATGGTCCGCAACGAAGACCTGGCCGCCTCGCTCGACCGGCTGCACGAATACCTTGGCGTCTGAGGGCGCCGGACCACAGGCGAACACCAGAAGAATCATAGGGAGAGAACAGGACATGACCGAGACCAGCAGGCGCATCCTCCTCGGCGGCGCGGCCGCGCTGCCCGTCGCCACGGGCCTCATCGCGCCGGGCCGCGCCCGGGCGCAGGGCGCGCCCATGAAGATCGGCCTCCTGTCCGACATGTCGGGGCCCTATCGCGACCTGAACGGGCCGAACAGCATCGCCGCGACGCGCGTCGCGATCCAGGAGATGGCGCCGCGGATCAACGCGGAACTCGTCGTCGCCGACCACCAGAACCGCCCCGATGTCGGCGTGAACATCGCCCGCCAGTGGTTCGACCGCGACGGCGTGGACATGGTGCTGAACCTCGCCGCCTCCTCGGTCGCGCTCGCGGTCTCGGACCTGGCGCGCGAGAAGAACAAGGTGATGATCGCGACCTCGACCGCGACCTCCGACCTGACGGGCCGTGCCTGCAGCCCGAACTCCATCCACTGGGTCTACGACACCTACATGCTAGCCAGGTCCACGGGCTCGGCGATGGTGCGCGCGGGCGGGGACAGCTGGTTCTTCATCACCGCCGACTACGCCTTCGGCCATGCGCTGGAACGCGACACGGCGAACTTCGTGCGCAATGCCGGCGGCCGCATCGCGGGGTCGGTCCGCACGCCCTTCCCGGGCACCACCGACTTCTCCTCCTTCCTGCTGCAGGCGCAGGCGTCGCGCGCCAAGGTGATCGGCCTGGCGAACGCGGGCACGGACACCACCAACTGCATCAAGCAGGCGGCCGAATTCGGCATCACGCGGCGCGGCATCAAGCTCGCCTCGATGCTGATGTTCATCTCGGACGTGCATGCGCTCGGCCTCGAGACGGCGCAGGGTCTGGTCTGCAGCGCCTCCTACTACTGGGACCTCAACGACAAGACGCGGAGCATCGCGCGCCGCATCCGGACGGGCGCGACCAACGACACGCCCGTCACCATGGCCCATGCGGGCGACTACTCCGCCACGCTGCACTACCTGAAGGCGGCCGCCGAGATGGGCGCGGCCGCGGCCAAGGCGGACGGCCGGGCGATCGTCGAGCGCATGAAGGCGATGCCGACCGTGGACGATGCCTTCGGCGAGGGCACCATCCGCGCCGACGGGCGCAAGTTGCACCCCGCCTACCTGTTCGAGGTGAAGACCCCGGCGGAAAGCCGCGGCCAGCACGACTACTACAAGCTGCTCCAGACCAGCGCGCCCGACGACGCCTTCCGCCCGATGAGCGAGGGCGGATGCTCGCTGGTGCGCAGCTGAGCCCGCCGCGCGAGAGGGAGGAAAGACAGACATGACCATCGCAACCCGCCGCGGCATCCTGGCCACCGGCACCGGCCTTGCCATCGGCTCGGCCATCGCCCCCCTGTCGCGCGCCCGCGCGCAGGGCAACACGATCCGCATCGGCGTGCTGACCGACATGGCCGGCACCTATCGCGACAATACCGGCCCCACCTCGGTCGCGGCGACGCGGGAAGCGGTCGCCGAATTCGGCGCGAGCCACGGCTTCGCGGTCGAGGTCATCGAGGCCGACCACCAGAACCGCCCCGACGTGGGTTCGAACCTGGCGCGGCAATGGTACGACCAGGGCGTCGACCTCATCCTCGACGTGCCGACATCCTCGGTCGGCCTCGCGGTCAACCAGATCGCGAAGGAGAAGAACAAGGCCTACATCAACGTCGGCTCCGCGACGGCGGACCTGACGGGCGCGCAGTGCAGCCCCAACACGATCCACTGGGCCTACGACACCTACATGCTGGCCAAGTCGACCGGCGGCGCGATGGTGCGCGCGGGCGGGGACAGCTGGTTCTTCATCACCGCCGACTACGCCTTCGGCCACGCGCTGGAACGCGACAACGCCGCCTTCGTGCGCGCGGCGGGCGGGCGGGTGCTCGGGCAGGTGCGCACGCCCTTCCCCGGCACAACGGACTTCTCCGCCTTCCTGCTGCAGGCGGCGGCGACGCGGCCCAAGGTGATCGGGCTTGCGAACGCGGGTGGCGACACGGCCAACTGCATCAAGCAGGCGGCGGAATTCGGCATCACGCGGCGCGGCATCCGCCTCGCGGCGCTGCTGCTGTTCGTCAACGACGTGCAGGGCATCGGGCTGCAGACCGCGCAGGGCCTCGTCTGCACGGAATCCTTCTACTGGAACATGAACGACAAGACGCGCGCCTGGACCCAGCGCGTGGTGCGCCGCACGCCGAACAACTATCCGAACATGATCCATGCGGGCTGCTATTCGGCGGCGCTCCATTTCCTCAAGACCGTCGCCGCCATGGGCGTGCCCGCGGCCAAGGCGTCGGGCCTCGATCTCGTGAACCGCATGAAGGCGGCACCGAGCGAGGACGACCTGTTCGGCCGCGCGACCATCCGCGCCGACGGGCGGCGCCTCATCCCGTCCTACCTGTTCGAGGTGAAGGCGCCGGCCGAGAGCAGCGGGCCTTGGGATTTCTACAAGCTGCTGCAGACCACCCCGGCCGAGGAGGCCTTCCGCCCCGTCGCCGAGGGCAACTGCGCGCTGGTGCGAACCTGATCCATGCGGGCCCGGCGCACGCTGCCCCGGCACGACACGCAAGCACGAGGAAGACAGCCATGACCAATACCACCCGCCGCGGCGTCCTCGCCGGCGCCGCCGCCACCGCCGCCTGGGGCGCGCTGCCCCTCTCGCGCGCCCGCGCCCAGGGAGCGAACAGCGTCAAGATCGGCGTCCTGAACGATCAGTCGGGCCTCTATCGCGACATCACCGGGCCGGGCTCGACCGCCTGCGTCCGCCAGGCGATTCGCGAGATGAACGCGCTCGGCTTCAATGTCGAGGTGGTCGAGGCCGACCACCAGAACCGCCCCGATGTCGGCGCCAACATCGTGCGCCAGTGGATCGACCGCGACGGCGTCGACGTCATCATGGACGTCCCCACCTCGTCCATCGCGCTCGCTGTCAACGGCATCGTGCGCGAGAAGAACAAGGTGTTCCTGGCCTCCGGCCCCGCGACCTCGGACCTGACCGGCGCGCAGTGCAGCCCGAACATGGTGCACTGGACCTACGACACCTGGATGCTGGCGCGCGGCACCGGCGGCGCCATGGTGGCCGCCGGCGGCGACACCTGGTTCTTCATCACGGCCGACTACGCCTTCGGCCACGCGCTCGAACGCGACACCTCGAACTTCGTGCGCCAGGCCGGCGGGCGGGTGCTCGGCACCGTGCGCACGCCCTTCCCCGGCACGACGGACTTCTCGTCCTTCCTGCTGCAGGCGCAGGCGTCGCGCGCAAAGGTGATCGGGCTCGCCAATGCCGGCGGCGACACGATCAACTGCATCAAGCAGGCGGCGGAATTCGGCATCACGCGGCGCGGCACGAAGCTCGCGGGGCTGCTCGTGTTCGTGAACGACATCCACGCGCTCGGCCTGCAGACGGCTCAGGGTCTGGTGCTGACCGAGACCTTCTACTGGGATCTCAACGACCGCACCCGCGCCTTCACCGCCCGCGTGCTGCCCAACATGCCGGCGCAGAACCGGCCGTCCATGATCCAGGCCGGCTGCTATTCGGCCACGCTGCACTACCTCAAGACCGTGAAGGAGATGGGCGTGGCCGCGGCGAAGGCCGACGGCGCCGCCACGGTCACGCGCATGAAGGCGATGCCGGCCGAGGACGACGCCTTCGGACGCAGCACGATCCGCCCCGACGGGCGCAACCTGCACCCGGCCCACCTGTTCGAGGTGAAGGCGCCGTCCGAGAGCCGCGGCGCCTGGGACTACTACAAGCCGCTGCAGACCGTGCCGGCCGACCAGGCCTTCCGCCCGATGGCAGATGGCGGCTGCTCGCTCGTGCGGAGCTGAACCCTGTCGACGCCGCGGAAGGGGGAGGGCACATCCCCCGCCGCGGCGGCGTGCCTGCCGGGCGAGGCCTATTGCGAGTGACTGAACAGGGAGGGGAGACGATGCTGAACAGACGTAGCGTGCTCGCCGCCGGCACCGCCGCGGCGCTGCTGCCCGCGCCGCTCTCGCGCGCCCGCGCCCAGGCGGCCACCATCCGCCTCGGCGTCATGTCGGACATGTCGGGGCCCTATCGCGACGCGACGGGGCCGGGCTCGGTCGTCATGACGCAGGCGGCGATCGCCGAGTTCGGCAACCGCGGCTTCGCGGTCGAGCTGCTGCAGGCCGACCACCAGAACAAGCCCGATGTCGGCGCCAACCTCGCGCGGCAATGGTTCGATCAGGGGGTCGATGCGATCCTCGACGTGCCGACCTCCTCGGTCGCGCTCGCGATCAACCAGATCGCGCGGGAGAAGAACAAGGTCTTCCTCAATTCCGGCGCCGCGACCTCGGACCTGACCGGGGCGCAGTGCAGCCCGAACACGGTTCACTGGACCTACGACACCTGGATGCTGGCCAAGGGCACCGGGGCGGCCATCGTGCGCACCGGCGGGGACAGCTGGTACTTCATCACCGCGGACTACGCCTTCGGCCACGCGCTCCAGCGCGACACGACGCGCTTCGTGGAAGCGGCCGGCGGGCGCGTGCTGGGTGCCGCGCGCTATCCCTTCCCGGCGACCACCGACTTCTCGGCCTTCGTGCTGCAGGCGCAGTCGTCGCGCGCCAAGGTGCTCGGCATGGCGAATGCCAGCACGGACACGGTCAACACCATCAAGGCGGCGCGGGAATTCGGCCTGCATCGCAGCATGAAGCTGGCCGCGCTGCTGATGGGGCTGGTCGACGTGCATGCCCTCGGGCTCGAGAGCGGGCAGGGGCTGCTGCTGACCGAGAGCTTCTACTGGGACCTCAACGACCGCACCCGCGCGCTGACCGCCCGGGTGCGCCGCGCGAACCAGGACCGTCCGCCCGCCATGGTGCAGGCGGGCTGCTACGGCGCCGCGCTGCACTACCTGAAGGCGGTGGCCGACATGGGCGCGGCGGCGGCGAAGGCCGACGGGCGCGCGGCGGTCGCGCGCATGAAGGCCATGCCGACCGACGACGACGCCTTCGGGCCGGGGAGCATCCGCGCCGACGGGCGCAAGCTCCACCCGGTCTTCCTGTTCGAGGTGAAATCCCCCGCGGAATCCCGCGGCCCCTGGGACTACTACAAGGTTGCCGCCACCACGCCCGGCGAGGACGCCTTCCGCCCGTTGACCGAGGGCGGATGCTCCCTCGTGCGTTCCTGACAAGGACCTGATCGTCGATGCTCGAATTCTTCGAGACCATTACCGGGATCCCGGCGCCGCTGCTGTTCGGGCAGCTGCTGCTCGGCCTCATCAACGGCGCCTTCTACGCGATGCTCTCGCTCGGGCTCGCGGTGATCTTCGGGCTGCTCAACATCATCAATTTCACCCACGGCTCCCAGTTCATGATGGGGGCCTTCGTGGCCTGGATGCTGCTCGCCTGGGCGGGAATCGGGTACTGGGGGGCGCTGGTGCTGGCACCGCTGATCGTCGGCGCCACCGGCGTCGTCATCGAGCGATTGATGATCAGTCGATTGTACAAGCTCGACCACCTCTACGGACTGCTGCTGACCTTCGGCATAGGCCTGATGATCGAGGGGTATTTCCGCAACGAGTTCGGATCCTCGGGCCTGCCCTACAGGATCCCCGCGGAACTCTCGGGCGCATGGGACCTCGGCTTCATGTTCATGCCGGTCTATCGCGGCTGGGTCGTGGTCTTCGCGCTGGCTACCTGCCTCGCGACCTGGCTGGTGATCGAGAAGACGCGCCTCGGCGCCTATCTCCGCGCCGCGACCGAAAACGCGCCCCTGGTGCAGGCCTTCGGCGTGAACGTGCCGCGCATGATCACGCTGACCTACGGCGCGGGGGTCGGGCTCGCGGCGCTGGCCGGCGTGCTGGCGGCGCCGATCTATTCGGTGAACCCGCAGATGGGCACCAACCTCATCATCGTGGTCTTCGCGGTGGTGGTCATCGGCGGCATGGGGTCGATCCTGGGCTCGGTGATCACCGGCTTCAGCCTCGGCGTCATCGAGGGCCTGACCAAGGTCTTCTGGCCGGAGGCCTCAGCGGTCGTGATTTTCGTCATCATGGCGATCGTGCTGCTGGCACGCCCCGCCGGCCTGTTCGGGAGGGCGTGAGCCATGGCGTCCGAAACCACCGCGGGCGGCGTGCCCGCCGTCGCGCCGCCGGCGGAAGGCTTCATCTTCGGCTTCACCAAGCCGCAGCTCGGCGCGCTCGTGCTGATGATCGCCTTCCTCGCGATCGCGCCCTTCTACCTCTATCCCATCTTCCTGATGAAGCTGCTGTGCTTCGCGTTGTTCGCCTGCGCCTTCAACCTGCTGATTGGCTATGTCGGGCTGCTGTCCTTCGGCCATGCGGCCTATTTCGGCATGGGCGGCTACATCGCGGGGCACGCGGCCAAGGTCTGGGGCTTCAGCCCCGAGGTCGCGGTGCTGGCCGGCGCGCTGGTCGCGGGGCTGCAGGGCTGGGTGTTCGGCTGGATCGCCATCCGCCGCCAGGGCATCTACTTCGCCATGATCACGCTGGCATTGGCCCAGATGGTCTACTTCTTCTGCGTGCAGGCGCCCTTCACCGGCGGCGAGGACGGCATCCAGGCCATTCCGCGCGGCGCGGCGTTCGGTGCCATCGACCTGTCGAACGACATGTCGATGTACTGGTTCGTCGCCGCGATCTTCCTGGCGGGCTTCCTGATGGTCCACCGGGTCATCCATTCGCCCTACGGCCAGGTGCTGAAGGCGATCCGCGAGAACGAGCCGCGCGCGACCTCCCTCGGCTACCGGACGGACGACTACAAGCTGGTCGCGTTCATCCTGTCCGCCACGCTGGCGGGCGTGGCCGGCGGCACCAAGTCGCTGGTCTTCGGCATCGCGACGCTGACCGACGTGAACTGGCCGATGTCGGGGGAGGTGGTGCTGATGACGCTGGTGGGCGGCCTCGGCACGGTGTTCGGGCCGGTGGTCGGCGCCGCCGTCATCGTCACCATGCAGAACTACCTGGCCGAGATGGGCGCCTGGGTCACGGTGATCCAGGGCGCCATCTTCGTCACCGTGGTGCTCGCCTTCCGGCGCGGCATCGTGGGCGAGATCGCAAACCTGCTGAAGGTGAAGCTGTAGAGGTCGATCAAGGTCGGGGGAGGAGAACCTCCCCCGATCCCCCTCCCTTCTTTGGCACCGGGCGCCGACCTTCGAAGGTGGACGCCAAGTACCAAAGAAGGTTGAGGGGGGTTCGGGGGGAGAAGTTCCCTTCTCCCCCCGCTTCTGCCTTCGAAACCCCTCCGCGGCTCACGCCGCCTTGCGCACCAGGCGGCCCGGCAGCGCGCCGGTCGCCTCCCCGTCGCGGTAGGTCACCTCCCCGGCCACAACGGTCGCGACATAGCCGCGTGCCCGCTGCAGCAGGCGCCGCCCGCCCGCCGGCAGGTCGGCCACCATGCGCGGCGCCTCGAGCGACAGCGCACCCAGGTCGAACACGTTCACGTCCGCGCGCATCCCGGCCCGCAGCACGCCGCGGTCGGAGAGCCCCGCCGCGCGCGCGGTGTCGGACGTAAGGCGCCGCACGATCTCCTCGACCGGGAAGACCGCCTCCTTCGCGTCCCGCGCCCAGTAGGCGAGCAGGAAGGTCGGGAAGGACCCGTCCGAGATGAAGCCGACATGCGCGCCCCCGTCCGACAGCCCCGCGATGGCGTTCGGATGGCGCAGGCACTCCGCGCTGGCCGAGAGCGTGTAGTCAGCGAAGTTCGTCAGCGGCGCGAAGATGAAGCCGGCGCCGTCCTCGGCCACCAGCAGGTCGTAGGCGACCTCCTCGGCGCTTCGCCCCTCCCGCGCCGCGATGGCGGCGATCGAGGCGTCGCGCGGCGGCGCGTAGTCGGGCGGGTCGCCGAAGGGGAACATCCGCTCGAAGCCGAGGCGCGTGATCAGCGGGAAGTTCGACCCCGCCACGCGGTCCTCCGACAGGATGCGCGCGCGCAGCGACGCATCGCGCATCGCCGCCGCGCGCGCGGGCGCCGGCAGGTGCGCGACGGCCTTGTAGGACGCGCAGCCCGAAAACGGGTTCTGGCTGCCCTGCAGCCCGAGCAGGATGCCGATCGGCCGCGGCGGGAAGACGGGCCGGATCGGCAGTCCCTTGGCGGCCGCCGCATCCGACATCGCCAGCAATTCCTGCCATGCCTTCGTCCGGTCGTGCCGCGCGGTCAGCGAGAACACGACCGGCTGCCCGGTCGCCTCGACCACGCGGCGGACGATCGCGAATTCCGTCGCGGGGTCGGGCGTGTTCCAGTCGCTCACCAGTTCGAGCAGCCCGCCGCCGCCGTCGCGCAGGCCGAGCGCCAGGCCGCGCAGTTCCTCCTCCTGGGCACGCAGCGTCGGCGTCGGGTCACCCTTCAGCGTGCGGTGGGAAATGGTGCGCGACGTCGAGACGCCGAAGGCGCCGGCGCGCACCGCCTCGGCCGTCAGCGCGCGCATGCGCGCGATGTCGCCCTGGTTCGCGTTCTCGAGCGCGAGGCCGCGTTCCCCCATCACATGAACCCGCAGCGCGCCATGCGGCAGCAGCGCGCAGATGTCGATGTCGCGCGGCTTCGCGTCCAGCGCGTCGAGGTATTCGGGGAAGGTCTCCCACCGCCAGTCGAGGCCCTCATGCAGGATGGGGCCAGGGATGTCCTCGACGCCCTCCATCAACTCGATCAGCTTCTCGCGGTCCGCTTCGCGGCAGGGCGCGAAACCGACGCCGCAATTGCCCATCACCGCCGTCGTCACGCCATGCCAGGCGGAGGGCGCGAGGTGGCTGTCCCACACCGCCTGCCCGTCGTAATGCGTGTGGATGTCGACGAAGCCGGGGCTGACGATGTGCCCGCGCGCGTCGATCTCGGCCCGGCCGCGGGCGGCGACGCGGCCCACTTCCGTGATGCGGCCGCCCTCGATCGCGACATCGGCTTCGATGGGCGGCGCGCCGGTGCCGTCCACCACGGTTCCGCCCCGGATCACCAGATCGGCCATCGGCTCATTCCCTTCCCGTTGCACCGAAGCCTAGGCGCTCGGGGCGGCCGGCTCAACTTGCGCGGGGGCGGTGGGAAGGTCGGGGGAGGGGAAACTCCCCCGAACCCCCTCCCTTCCTTGGCATTTGGCGCAGGTCCCGGGCGGTCGGGCGCCAAGTGCCAAAGAAGGTTGTGGGGGGGGCGGGGGGAGAAGTTCCCTTCTCCCCCCGCCCTTCCTTTCCCATTGCACTGCGACGCGTCACCGTGGCGTTCGTGCGCCTCACCTCAGTCGTAGACGAAGCGTTCCTCCAGGATCCGCGCCCCCGGCACGCCCACCGCGCGCAGCCCGCGGCGCACCTCGCGCATCATCGCCGGCGGGCCGCACAGCATGAACAGCCATCCGGCCGCGGCGGCCCCGGCGCATCGTTCCTGCACGAAGGCGGCGGTCACCAGGCCGGTGGCGCCCGGCCAGCCCGGCGGCGGCTCCTGCAACACATGCACCGTCTCGACCCCCGGCATCGCCGCGAGTTCCTCGCGCGCCAGGATCTGCCCCTCGTGGCGGTTGCCGTAGAGGAGCAGGGCAGGGCGCGCATCGCCCTGCCCCCGCGCGCCCCGCAGCACCGACAGCAGCGGCGCGACGCCGACGCCCCCGCCGATCAGGCAGAGCCCCGGCTCGCGCCGCCCCGCGAGTGTCAGGTGCCCGTAGGGCCCGTCCACGAAGGCGCGCGCACCGGCCGGCAGGCTGCCGATCGTGCGCGTGAAATCCCCCGCCTCCTTGATCAGGAAGGACAGCCGGCGGCCCGAGCCCGGCGCCGAGGCGATCGAGAACGGGTGCTCCCGCATCGAGAAAGCCGAACGGTCGAGCCGCACCCAGGCGAACTGCCCCGCCTTGTACGCCAGCCCGTCATGGCCGTCCGGCTCCAGCGCCACCTCCCAGGTCCGCTCCGCGGCCGGCACGACCGCGGCGATGCGCCAGGGGCGCCGCGTGAGGCGCAGCGGCCTGAGCAGGTAGACCGTCAGCAGCGTGAACAGCGCGAGGCCCACCAGCGCCGCCCAGTAGGCCGCCAGGACGGGCATGGCGCTGTAGCGCCCGGCATCCAGCGCATGGTGCAGCCCCATCACGGCGACGGCCGCGGCCGTCAGCCCGTGCATCAGGCGCCAGGCCTCGTAGCTGTAGGGCATCTGGTCGCGAAAGATCGCCATGCCGGTCAGCGCCAGCAGGAACATCCAGGCCAGCCAGCCGGTCAGCGTCGAGCCGGCGTCGAGGCCGAGGACCGCCGCGCGCGCCGGGTCGCCCGGCGCCAGCGACTGCCAGAGCCCGGGGCCCGTGAACTGGTAGGCGTTGTAGGAATAGAGCGCCGGATGGACCAGCAGCGCCACCGTCAGCACGCGGGCAAAGAACTGGTGCCAGCGCATGGTCCGGTCGATGCCGATGCCGCCGGTGACGACGCGGAACCGGCCCGAGAGCAGGAATTCCAGCAGCAGCGCCGCGAACCCCGCCATCGCCAGCGCCGAGGACAATTCGTCAGGCCATGGGCGTGCCGGCCCGACCAGCAGCCAGCCGAGCGCGACGGGCAGGACCACGAGCACCGCATAGGCGCCGATCAGGATCGTCGCGGGCATGGTTGCTCCTCCCGGTCGTTGCCGCCCCTGCGTAGCCTGTCCGCGCGGCCGCAGGTCTTGATCCAGCGCAACGGCCGGCTGGAGATCGCCGCGCCGGGCGCCGCGTCGCATCCCCGGTGGACCGCGCCTTGCATCCATGGGAAAGCATCCACGAACCGAGGCCAGGCCTGCCCATGTCCATCCATGTCGCGCTGACGCATCGAACGACCTATCGCTACGCGCGCCCCGCGACCCTCGGCCCGCAGACCATCCGGCTGCGCCCCGCGCCGCACAGCCGCACGCCCGTGTTGTCCTACGCGCTGAAGGTCGAGCCGAAGCCGCATTTCCTGAACTGGCAGCAGGACCCGCAGGGCAATTTCCTCGCCCGCGTGGTGTTCCCCGAGCGCGTGACGCATTTCGACGTGACGGTCGACCTCGTCGCGGACATGGCGACGATCAACCCCTTCGACTTCTTCCTGGAGCCCGAGGCCGAGACCTGGCCCTTCGCCTACGACCCGGGGCTCGAGCAGGAACTGGCCCCGTTCCGCCGCATCGACCCCGCCGGGCCGCTGCTCGACCGCCTGCTGGCCGAGGTGCCGCGGGGCGAGCAGCGCACCGTCGACATGCTGGTCGCGCTGAACGCCATGATCCAGGCCCGGATCGCCTATGTCGTGCGCATGGAGCCCGGCGTCTGGGCGCCGGAGGAGACGCTGGCGAAGGGCAAGGGGTCCTGCCGCGACAGCGCCTGGCTGCTGGTGCAGCTGCTGCGCCGCCTCGGCTTCGCGGCGCGCTTCGTCTCGGGCTACCTGATCCAGCTGGTCGCCGACCAGAAGCCGCTGGAAGGCCCCGAGGGCCCGACCGCGGACTTCACCGACCTGCACGCCTGGGCGGAGGTCTACCTGCCGGGCGCGGGCTGGATCGGCCTCGACGCCACCTCGGGGCTCATGACCGGGGAAGGCCACATCCCGCTGGCCGCGACGCCCGAGCCGCAATCCGCCGCGCCCATTTCGGGCGGGCTCGAGAAGGTGGAGACCGAGTTCGGCTTCGAGATGAGCGTCGCGCGCATCCGCGAAACGCCGCGCGTGACCAAGCCCTACACGCCCGCCCAGTGGCAGGCGATCCGCGCCGCGGGCGACCGGGTGGACGCGAAGCTGGCGCGGCTCGGCCTGCGCCTGACCATGGGCGGCGAGCCCACCTTCGTCGCGGCGTCGGACCGCGATGCGGCCGAATGGAACACCGATGCGCTGGGTCCCACCAAGCGCGCCTATGCCGGGCGGCTGCTGCGCCGGCTGGTGGCACTCTGGTCGCCCGGGGCGGCCCTGCAATGCGCGATGGGCAAGCATTATCCGGGGGAACAGCTGCCGCGCTGGGCACTCTATTCCCACTGGCGCGCGGATGGGGAGCCGGTCTGGCTCGACCCCGCGCTGCTGGCCTCGGACGACGACACCGACGACGCGACCGCGGCCGACGCCATGCGCTTCGCCCGCCAGCTCGCCGAGCGGCTGCAGGTCGACCCCGCGCTGGTGCAGGGCGCGCACGAGGACATCCACTACTACCTGTGGAAGGAAAAGCGCCTGCCGGCCAACGTGGTCGCCGAGGACAGCCGCCTGGTCGACGCGCTGGAGCGCGAGCGCCTGGCGCGGGTGTTCGGCCAGGGCCTCTCCTCCGAGGTCGGCGCCGTGCTGCCGCTGCGCCGCGTCCTGCAGGACGGCGCCCGGCGCTGGCAGTCCGGCCGCTGGTTCCTGCGCGGCGACCACCTGTTCCTCGTGCCGGGTGACAGCCCCGTCGGGCTCCGCCTGCCGCTGGCCAGCCTGCCCTGGATGAGCGCGGAGGACGCGCTGCGCGTGGCCGAGCACGAGGCCGACCCTTTTGCCTGGCGCGACGACCTGCCGCCCCATGCCGCGCTCATGGCGCAGCGGGCGCTGCGCGCGCAGCACGCACCCGCGAGCCTCGACCAGGCGGCGCTGCGCCCGCCGCGGCCGGGCGAGCGCACCACCTCGGCCATCGAGGCCTTCCGGCCGCAGCCGCAGGACATCCCGGTGGTCGGCGTCTCGGACCCCGGCGTGGTGCGCACCGCGCTCACGGTCGAGGCGCGGGACGGCAAGATCCATGTCTTCTACCCGCCGCTGACGGCCGCCGAGGACTGGCTCGACCTGACCGCCGCGATCGAGGCGACGGCCGCCGAGACCGGCCGCAAGGTCGTGCTGGAAGGCTACCTGCCGCCGTCGGACTCGCGCCTGCTGCACTTCTCGGTGACGCCCGACCCCGGCGTGATCGAAGTGAACATCCACCCCGCCCGCCGCTGGGATGAGGTCGTCGAGCGCACCGGGCAGCTCTATGAGGCCGCCCGCCAGGAGGGCCTCGCCGCCGAGAAGTTCATGACCGACGGCCGCCATGTCGGCACCGGCGGCGGCAACCATGTGGTGATGGGCGGCGAGACCGCGGCCGAGAGCCCCTTCCTGAAGCGCCCCGACCTGCTGAAGTCGCTACTCGGCTTCTGGCACAACCACCCGTCGCTGTCCTACCTGTTCAGCGGTCTGTTCATCGGCCCGACCAGCCAGCATCCGCGCATCGACGAGGCGCGGATGGATGCGATCCATGAGCTGGAGATCGCCTTCTCCAAGGTTCGCGCGGGCCAGGAGGCACCGCCCTGGCTGACCGACCGGCTGTTCCGCAACATCCTGGCCGACATGACCGGCAACACGCACCGGACGGAATTCTGCATCGACAAGATGTACGACCCGGCCAGCGCCTCCGGCCGGCGCGGCCTGGTCGAGTTCCGCGCCTTCGAGATGCCGCCGCATGCCGAGATGTCGGCCGCGCAGATGCTGCTGATGCGCGCCGCCGTCGCCGCCTTCTGGGAACGCCCGTACGAGCGCCGGCTGGTGCGCTGGGGCACGCGGCTCGGCGACCAGTTCATGCTGCCGCACTATTGCGAACAGGATTTCCGCGACGCGATCGACGAGCTGCGCAACCTCGGCGCCCCGCTCGACGCCGATTGGTTCGCGACGCACCTCGCCTTCCGCTTCCCGATGATCGGGGAGGTGCCGATGCGCGACGTCCACCTCGAGCTGCGCCACGCGCTGGAGCCCTGGCACGTGCTGGCGGAGGATGCGTCGGCCGGCGGCACCGTCCGCTACGTGGACAGCAGCGCCGAGCGCGTGCAGGCGCGCGTGACCAACTGGGTCGCGGACCGCCACCTGCTCGCGGTGAACGGCGTGGCGGTGCCGCTCCGCGCGACCGAGCGGGCAGGCGAATACGTGGCCGGCATCCGCTTCAAGGCGTGGAACCCGCCGTCGTCGCTGCATCCGACCGTCGCGCCGCAGACGCCGCTCATCCTCGATGTCTTCGACCGCTGGAGCGGGCGCAGCCTCGGCGGCCTGACCTATCACGTGGCGCATCCCGGCGGGCGCAACTACGACCGCTACCCGGTCAATGCGAACGAGGCCGAGGCGCGGCGCCGCGCGCGCTTCCAGCCCTTCGGCCACACGCCCGGCAGCATGGCGCCGCCCGAACCGCAGGCGGGCCTCGAACTGCCCTTCACCCTCGACCTGAGACGCCATGGCTGACCGCGTGGAGGTCCCACCGGTCGACGAGATGGTCGACGGCCGCGGCGGCGTGCGCCCGCACTGGCGCCCGCTGCTCGGCATGCTGGGCGGCATGGGGGAGGGGGTGCTGGGCGAGCGTGCCCGCCGCCTCGACCGCGCCTTCGAGGACGAGGGTATCGCCGGCGTGCTGCCCGGCACGAAGCGGGAGGCCGCCTGGCGCTGCGACCCGCTGCCGCTCGTGCTGCCCGCGGCGGAATTCGCGGCGCTCGAGGCCGGGATCGCGCAGCGCGCCCGGCTGCTGGACGCGGTGCTGCAGGATTTCTACGGCCCGCAGGCGCTGGTCGCGGAAGGCCTGGTGCCGCCCGAGCTGGTGCATGCGAACCCGGCCTTCCTGCGCGCCTGCCGCAGCGAGGGGCGCGCCGCCGCCGCGCCGCAGCTCCACCTCTATGCGGTCGACCTGCTGCGCGGCCCGGACGGCGCCTGGCGCGTGCTCGCCGACCGCACCACCGCGCCCGCGGGCCCGGGCCTGGCGCGCGAGAACCGGCGGATGCTGGCGCGCATCATGCCGGAGGCCTTCCGCGGCGCGCCCGTGCGCTCGATGCGCCCCTTCTTCGACCTCTGGCAGGACGCGCTGCAGCGCCTGGCCCCGCCCGAGCGGCCCGACCCCGCCGTCGCGCTGCTGACGCGGGGCACCCACCACCCGCGCTGGGTCGAGGACATGCTGCTGTCGCGCGAATTGTCCTGCGCGCTGGTCGAATGCGGCGACCTGACGGTGCGGGCCGGCGTGCTCTACCTGAAGACCCTGCAGGGGCTGCAGCGCGTTGACGTGCTCCTCTCGCGGATCGAGGGCGCGACGCTCGACCCGCTGGACTGCGCCGAGGCAGGCACCTCGGGCGTGCCGGGGCTGCTCGACGCCGCCCGGCACGGCGCGGTGCGCCTGCTCAACGCGCCCGGCGCGGCGCTGGCCGAGGCGCCGGCGCTGGCCGCCTTCCTGCCCGCCGTCGCCGAACGGCTGCTGGGCGCGGCGCTGCTGCTGCCCTCGGTCGAGACGCTCTGGCTCGGCGCCGCCGCCGCCCGCGCGCGGCTGGCCGAGGAGCCGGGCTGGCTCGTGCGCGATGCCAATGACGGCGCCTCCCCGGCGCCGATCCCGCTCGATGCCTGGGCGAACGCGATCGCCGCGGAGCAGCGTCCGAGCGCCTTCGCGGCGACGCGCCTGCCGACCCCGTCCGTCGCCCCCTGCGTGGTGGGGGAGGCGCTGGAGCCCCGGCCGCTCACGCTGCGCATGTTCGCGCTGTTCGACGGGGATGCCTGGCGCGTCATGCCGGGCGGCCTCGCCCGGATCGGGGAGCCCGCCTCGCTCGGCGGCGCGCTGCCGTCGCAGGGCCTGTCCAAGGATGTCTGGGTGCTGGCCGAGGAAGGGGCGGACATCATCGGCCCCGCCGCGCTGCAACTGCCGCCGCTGCCGATCCGCCGCCAGCCCGGCGCGCTGCCGTCGCGCGTGGCGGACAACCTGTTCTGGCTCGGCCGCTACACCGAGCGCCTCGAGCGCGCGGCGCGGCTGGTGCGCGCGACCCATGCGCGCATCTCCCGCGGCGTGGTGCTGCCGCGCGAGGCCGCCGAGGTCGCGGCGCTGATCCGCTGCCTCGCGCAGGCGGGCTTCACGGACGCCGAGGATGTCGGCGCGTCCTCCGCCGCGCAGGCGTTGCCCGGGATCATCGCGGCCGAGCTGCGCGACGGCGGCGCGCTGCCAGGCCTCGCGGACCGGATCGCGGCGCTGACGGCCATGGTGCGCGACCGCCTGACCGCCGACATGCACGCGACCTTCACGCTGACGCTGCGCGCCGCGCGGGCCGAGATGCGCGACGCCGGCGGCAGCCTCGAGGCGATCTCGCGCGCCATGATCCCGGTGCTGCGCTTCGCGACCGCCGTGGCGGGCGTCGCGGCCGAGAGCATGGTGCGCGGCGGCGCCTGGCTGTTCCTCGACCTCGGCCGGCGGATCGAGCGCGCGCAGGCGATCGCGGCCGAGGTGGGCTTCGCGCTCGACCAGCCGCCGGCGCGGATCGAGGGCGGGCTGCGGCTGATCCTGGAGCTCTGCGACAGCGTCATCACCTATCGCAGCCGCTACCTCACGATCCTGCAGCCCGCGCCGGCGCTCGACCTGGTGCTGGCCGACGAGAGCAATCCGCGCGCGCTCGCGTTCCAGCTGGCCGCGATCGGCCACCACCTGGACGAGGTGGCGGGGCAGGAGGACGCGAGCCTGCCGGCCGAGGCCGCCATGCTGCGCGCGGAGGCCGAGGCGATGGTCGCCGCCGTCATCGCGGCATCCGACCAGGCGGCCGCGGCGGCGGCGCTGCCGGCACGGCTGGAGGCGATGTCGGGCCGGATCGCCGCCCTGTCCGACGCCGTAACGCGGCGCTACTTCGCGCTGCTGCCGGCGACGCAGACGCTCGGCCTGGAAGGCGCCGAGCCGGCCATGCGCGGTGCCGCGTGATCTTCAGGCTGCGGCACGTCACGACCTATGCCTATGCGCATCCCGTGGACCTGGCCGCGCACCTGCTCCTGCTGACGCCGCGCGCCCTGCCGCAGCAATCGGTCGCGCGCGCCACGCTGGCGATCACGCCGACGCCCACGCACGTGACCGAGGCGACCGACCATTTCGGCAACCGGGCGACGCGCGTCTTCATCGACCGCCCCCATGCGCGCTTCGAGGTGGTCGCCGAGGCGCTGGTCGGGGTGCTCTTCCCGCCGCCGCCGCCCGCCGCCGCGACCCTGCCCTGGGAGGCGGTCGCGGCCGCCGCGCGCGCCTCGGAGGCCGCGGAATTCGCCTTTCCGAGCCCGCTCGCGCCGGTGGTCCTGGCCGCCACGGGATATGCCGCGGCATCCTTCCCGCCGGGCCGCCCGGTGCTGGCCGGGCTGGTCGAGCTCATGGCGCGCATCCGCGCCGACTTCACCTATCGCCCCGGCGTGACCGGGCCGAACACCCAGGTGGCCGAGGTTCTGGAAACCCGCACCGGCGTCTGCCAGGACTATGCGCATGTCATGATCAGCGGGTTGCGCGGGCTCGGCCTGCCTGCGCGCTACGTCTCGGGCTATGTGCGCACGCGCCCGCCGCCGGGCGGCACCGCGCGGCGCGGCGCGGACCAGTCGCACGCCTGGGTCGAGGCCTGGCTCGGGCCCGGCCATGGCTGGGTCGGGCTCGACCCGACCAACGACGTCGTGGTGCGCGATGAGCACGTGGTGCTGGCCTGGGGGCGGGACTTCGCCGATGTCAGCCCGCTGCGCGGCGTGATCCTGGGCGGCGGCGAACACGGGCTGCGCGTCGGCGTTGATCTCGAGGAAGCCGAGAGCCTCCTGCCCGCCTGAGGGCAGGGCTGCCGCCTGCGGCGGCACCGCCCGCAAGGCCCGCGCCCGGGGTGCCGCGAGACGGGTTGACGCGGTCTCGGCGCCCCATGAGAGTCGCGCCATGTCCGCAGATATTCTGCTTTCGGGCGGCCGCATCTTCCGCGGCCTCGCCCATGGTTTCGTCGATGCGCTGGCGGTGCGGGACGGGCGCGTGGTGGCGCTCGGCGCGGATGCGCTGGATGCGGCGGGGCCGGGCACGCGGCGGATCGACCTCGCGGGACGGGTCGCGATTCCTGCCTTCAACGAAGCGCACATGCACCTGCTGCCCTACGGGCTCGGCCTGTCGCAGGTGAACCTGCGGGCCGAGGAGGTGCGCACGCTGGACGAGGTGCTGCGGCGCATCGGTGTCGCGGCGCAAGCCGCGCCCAAAGGCGCCTGGGTGCTCGGCCGCGGCTACGACCACGCGGAACTCGATGTCGGGCGGCACCCGCTGGCGGCGGAGCTGGACCGAGCGGCGCCGGACAACCCCGTCGCCATCGTGCGCACCTGCGGGCACATGGCGGTGGCAAACACCATGGCGATGCGGCTCGCGGGCGTCGGCCACAACACGCCCGACCCCGAAGGCGGCGTGATCGAGCGCCGCGGCGGCGCGCTGACCGGCCTGTTCCAGGAACGCGCCATGCGCCTGGTGCGCGACGTGATCCCGCCGCCCGACGAAGCCACCATGGTCGATGCGATCGAGGCGGCCTGCCGGCACCTCGCCTCGTTCGGCTTCGCCTCCGCCACCGACATGAACGTGGGCATGACGGCGGGCATGGCGGAGGTCGCAGCCTATCGCGCGGCGCAGGCGGCGGGGCGGCTGCCGCTGCGCATGTGGCAGGTGCTGGCCGGCAACCCCGAGGGCATCGCCGCCGAGGCCTGGGATGCCGGCATGCGGCCCATGGAGGGCGACGACGGGCTGCGCTGGGGCGCGGTGAAGGTCTTCGCGGACGGGTCCGCCGGCGGGCTGACCGCGGCCTTCTTCGAGCCCTACCTGCAAGGCGGCACGGGCGTCTTCACCTTCCCGGACGAGACCATCCACGCGCTGCTGAAGCGGTATCACGAACAGGGCTGGCAGCTCGACATCCACGCCATCGGCGATGCCGCGATCGAGCAGGTGCTGCAGGGCATGGAGGCGGCCGACAGCGAAGCGCACCCCTTCGCCGGCCGCCGCCACCGCATCGAGCATTGCGGCTTCGTCACGCGCGACCAGCGCCGACGGATGAAGGCGCGCGGCATCCTGCCCGTGCCGCAGCCGGTGTTCATGTACGAGTTCGGCGACCTCTATGTCCGTAACCTCGGCCCGGCGCGGTCGATGCATGCCTATCCGATGAAGACCTGGCTCGATGACGGTGCGCATCCGGCGGCCTCCTCCGATTGCCCGGTCTCGACGGTCGATCCCTTCATCAACCTGTTCACCATGCTCACGCGCCAGACGAACCGCGGCACCGTGATGGGGCCGGAGGAACGCCTGACCGCGGAGGAAGCCGTGCACTGCTACACCTGGTGCGGCGCCTACACGCAGTTCGCCGAGGACCGCCGCGGGACGCTGGAGCCAGGCATGCAGGCCGACATCGCAGTGCTGTCCGGGGACATCTTCGCGATGGAACCGGAGGCCGTGCTGAAGGCGCAGGCTGACCTCACGCTGCGCGACGGCGTCGCGATCTTCGACCGCCACGGGGAAGCGGGCTGATGCTGCGCCACGCGATTCACCGCATGATCCTCGCGGTGCCGGTCATGTTCGGCGTGATCCTGATCGGCTTCCTGCTGATGCAGGTGGTGCCGACCGACCCCGCCACGGTGCGCGCCGGCCCGACCGCAACGCCGGACGTGATCGCGGCCATCCGCGCCGACCTCGGCCTGGATGAGCCGCTCTACGTGCAGTTCGGCCTCTACATGTGGCGCCTGGTGCAGGGGGACCTCGGCGTCTCGATCATCAACAACGTCTCGGTCGCGCAGGAACTCGGCGCCACCATCGGACCGACGCTCGAACTGATGGCGGCGAGCCTCGTCTGGTCCATCCCGCTCGGCATCCTGCTCGGCACGCTGGCGGGGTATTGGCGCGGGTCGGTGGTCGACCGCGTGATCATGGCGATCTCCGTGGCCGGGGTCTCGGTGCCGGTCTTCTTCCTCGGCCTGGTGCTGATCTGGTTCGTGGGCTTCCAGTGGCAGTGGCTGCCCTTCACCGGGCGCGGCGGGCCGATCTGGACCATGGACGGCATCCGCTCCCTCATCCTGCCGGCGCTCACGCTGGGCGGCGTCTTCGTCGGGCCCGTCGCGCGCATGACGCGGACGGCGGTGCTGGACGTGCTCTCGGCCGATCATGTGCGCACGGCGCGCGCCAAGGGGCTGACGGAACGGCTGGTGGTGCTGCGCCATGCGCTGCGCAACGCGCTGGTGCCTGTGGTGACGCTGATCGGCCTGCAGATCGGCTTCCTGCTGGGCGGCGCGGTCGTGACCGAGACGGTGTTCTCCTGGCCCGGCGTGGGCCGGCTCGCGGTCGGCGCGATCCTGTCGTCGGACTTCCCGATGGCGCAGGGGACGATCATCGTCCTCTCGCTCGGCTTCATCGTGATCAACCTGGTGGTCGACGTGCTTTACGCCGCGCTCGATCCGCGGATCCGCACGGCATGAGCGCCTCGACCGACACCAGCGAGCCGATCGCGCCGCCGCGCCCCGGCATCCTGTCGCGCCTGCTGCGGGAACCGGCGGCGGCCTTCTCGCTGCTGCTGGTGGTGCTGCTGATCGGCGGCGCCGTGCTCGCGCCGGTTTTGGCGCCGACCGATCCCTACGACAACGACCTCTCGCTCGCGATGCAGCCGCCGGGCAGCCCGGGCCTGCCGCTCGGCGCCGACGCCCAGGGGCGGGACATGGTGACGCGCCTGCTCTATGGCCTGCGCGTGTCGCTGCTGATGGGCTTCTTCGCGGTGGTGCTGGGCGGGTCGCTCGGCGCGCTGCTCGGCTTCCTCGCCGCCTTCTACCAGCGCTGGCTGGACGGGCCGATCATGCGGCTGGTCGACATGATGCTGTCCTTCCCGGCCATCCTGGTCGGGCTCGCCATCGCCGCCATCCTGGGGCCGGGCATCTTTTCCGTCGTGATCGCCCTGTCGGTCGCGACGGTGCCGCTGATGGCGCGCATCGTGCGCGGCACGGCGCTGGTCGTCATGCGGCTCGACTACATCGAGGCGGCGCGCGCGACCGGCATGACGGATGCGCGGCTGATCTGGCGGCACCTGGCGCCCAATTGCCTGTCGTCGATCTTCGTCTTTGCCACGCTCCGCTTCGGGCAGGTCATCCTGCTCGGCTCGGCGCTGTCCTTCCTCGGGCTCGGCGCGCAGCCGCCGGTGCCCGAGCTGGGCGCTATGGCCAGCGAGGGACGGAACTTCCTGTTCTTCGCGCCGCACATCGCCGTCGTGCCCTGCGTCCTGATCTTCGTCGTCGTGCTCGCCTTCAACGTCCTGGGCGACGCGCTGCGGGACGCGCTCGACCCCAGGCTTCGCATCTGAACGGGAGAAAGAGACCCATGAGGAAGACCATCGGCGCCGCGATGCTCGCGCTGGCCGCAACAATCCCGGCGGGCGACGCGCTCGCGCAGGCGACCAACCCGCGCAACACGCTCGTGGTGCTGCGCGAGATCGACGCCGACCGCTACGACCCGGCGCGCACCACCGCGCGCGGCGCGGGCGAGGTCCTGTACATGATGAGCGACACGCTCGTGGCGCTCGACTTCGACATGCAGACGATCCGTCCCGCGCTGGCGGAACGCTGGGAGGTCAGCCCGGACGGCAAGACCTACACCTTCCACCTTCGCCGCGACGTGACCTTCTGCGATGGCCGGCCGATGACGGCCGAGGACGTGGCCTACTCCATCAACCGCTGGATCAACCCCGCGACGCGCAGCCCCGTGCGCTGGCGCGCCGGCCCGGTGAAGGAGATCCGCGCGGTCGGCCCGCATACGCTCGAATACGAGCTGAACGAGCCCTTCGGCGAATTGCTGTTCCAGCTCACGCTGTTCTTCGCCTCGGTCGTCGACCGCAACACGGTCGAACGCCTGGGCGAGAATTTCGGCGTGCAGGGCTTCAACGGCACCGGCCCCTATTGCTGGGTGTCCTGGACGCCGCGGCAGGAACTCGTGCTGCAGCGCCACCCGACCTACAGCTGGGGCCCGCGGGAGATGTACCAGAACCCGTCGCCCCAGGTGGACCGCGTGATCTGGCGCGTGACGCCGGAAAGCCAGACGCGCCTTGCGGCGCTGCAGACCGGGCAGGGCGACGTGACGCAGTACATCCCGCCCATCGCGGTGCAGACGCTGCAGCGCACGCCCAATGTCCGCATGTCGCGCCAGGACAACTACTTTTGGGATCATTTCATGGGCTTCAAGGTCGACAAGCCCGTTGTGAGCGACCCTGCCGTGCGCCGCGCCATCAACCAGGCCGTGAACCGTGAGGCGCTGGTCCGCGCCACCTGGTTCGGCACCGCGGTGCCGGCCGACAGCTACCTGAATCCGAACGTGACCGGCTTCGACGCGGATGCCGCGCGGCTCGTGCCGACCTTCAACCCGGATGCGGCGCGCCGCACGCTGGACGAGGCCGGCTGGCGCATGGGCAGCGACGGCGTCCGCGTGAAGGACGGCCAGCGCGCCACCTTCCTGGTCTATGGTCTGCAGACGGCGGAGGGGCAGCAGTACCTGCAGGCGGTGCAGGCGGACCTACGCCGCGTCGGCATCGAGATGCGCATCCAGATGTGGGACGCGACGGTCGGCTGGGGCCGGCTCGCGACGCAGGAATTCGACGCCTTCATCATGTCCTACCCCTACGTGACGGCGACCGACGCCTTCTCGCTGTATTTCAACAGCGCGAACCGCCCGACGCCCAACCGCATGAACTGGAACGACCCCGCGACCGACGCCGCTCTGCGCGAAGCACAGACCGCGGTCGACCCCGCCGTGCGTGCCGCCGCCATCGCCCGCGCGCAGCGCATCGTCGCAGAGGCCAATGTCTGGATGCCAGTCGCTCGGCAGCAGCTTTGGGTCGCCTCCTCGGCCCGGGTGGAGGGTGTGCGCGCGCACGGCATCTACGGCGTGGCCCTCTACAAGGGCCTCGACATCCGGCTGACGCGCTAAGGAGCCCCCCGGCATGACCACCACCCTCGTCAGGAACGCGGAACTCGTCGTGGGGTGGGACTCCACGGCGAAGTCCCACAGCTACATGCCCGACACCGACGTCGCCTTCTCCGGCGGCACGATCACCTTCATGGGCCGCGGCTACGAAGGCGCAGCCGATGCGGTGATCGACGGACGCGGGCTGATGGTCATGCCGGGCCTCGTCAACATTCACTCCCATCCGTCGAGCGAGCCGCTGAACAAGGGCTTCCTCGACGAGATCGGCTCGCCCGGCCTCTACAATTCGTCGCTCTACGAATACATGCCGATCTTCCGCGCCGATGCGGAAGCGGTGCCGCATTGCGTGCGCGTGGCGCTGTCGGAACTGCTGCTCTCGGGCGTCACGACGCTGGCCGACCTGTCCATGGCGCATCCCGGCTGGCTCGACCTGCTGGCCGAGGCCGGCATGCGCGTCTGCATCGCGCCGATGTTTCGCTCGGCGCGCTGGTACACCAAGAACGGCCATGTCGTCGAATACGAATGGGACGAGAAGGCCGGCGAGAAGGCGATGGAGGAAGCCCTTCGCCTGGTCGAACGCGCCGAGCAGCACGAATGCGGCCGGCTGTTCGGCATGGTCGTGCCCGCGCAGATCGACACCTGCTCGGCCGGCCTGCTCAAGGACAGCCACGCGGAGGCCGCCAAGCGGGGCCTGTCCTGGCAGATCCACGCCGCGCAGTCGGTGGTCGAGTTCCACGAGATCACGCGCCGCCACGGCGTGACGCCGATCGGCTGGCTCGACCAGATGGGGCTGCTCGGCGAACGCAGCATCATCGGGCACGGCATCTTCCTCGACGACCATCCCTCGACGCCCTGGCACACCGAGACGGACCTCAAGCGCCTGGCCGAGACCGGCACCACCGTCGCGCATTGCCCGACCGTCTTCGCGCGGCGCGGCATCGCGATGAAGGACCTCGGCCGCTACATCCGCGAAGGCGTGAACATGGGGATCGGCACCGACACCTATCCCCACAACATGCTGGACGAGATGCGCCTCGCCGCGCACATCGCGCGCACCCAGGCGAATTCCCCGCGCACGCTGCAGACGACGGACCTGTTCAATGCGGCCACCATCGGCGGTGCGCGCGCGCTCGGGCGCGACGACATCGGCCGCCTCGCGGTCGGCTGCAAGGCGGATTTCTCGCTGGTGGACATCACCCACCCGATGATCCGCCCGGCCTACGACCCGATCCGCAGCCTGATCTACGCCGCCGGCGACCGCGCGCTGAAGGCGGTGTTCGTGGACGGTGCCAAGGTGGTCGAGGACGGCGAGGTGCTGACCATGGACTACCGCCAGGCGGCCGAGCACCTGCACGAGGCGCAGAAGCGCGTCATCGGCCGCGTGCCGCAGCAGGACTGGGCGCATCGCAGCGCGGAGAAGATCGCGCCGCCGACCTTCCACTGGTCGTGACGCGCCGCGCGCGACGGGAGGGGCGCTGCCCCTCCCGGACCCTCCCCGCCAAAGGCCTAAGGGCCTCTGGACACCATCACCCCGCCACCCGCCAGAATGTTGGTTTCCAAAGGCCTTTTGGCCTTTGGTGGGGTGGCTTGGAGGGGCAAGGCCCCTCCAACTCCAGGTAGCCCAATGTCGGACGAACTGCTGCGCATCGAGGGCCTCCGCACCGTCTTCCGCACCCATGGCGGGGAGATCGCGGCCGTCGACGGCGTCGACCTCTCGGTCCCGCGCGGCCGCACCCTCGGCATCGTCGGTGAATCCGGCTGCGGCAAGTCGGTGCTCTCGCTCTCGGTCATGCGCCTCGTCGGCCATCCCGGCCGTGTCGCCGCCGGGCGCGTGCTGCTGGAAGGCCGCGACCTGCTGAAGCTCTCCAGCGCCGAGATGCGCGACGTGCGCGGTAGCCAGGTCGCGATGATCTTCCAGGAGCCGATGACCAGCCTGAACCCGGTCCACACGGTCGGCTTCCAGATCACCGAGGCGATGCGCGCCCACGACCCACGTGCGTCGAACGCCGAGCTCCGCAACCGCGCCATCGAGGCGCTGACCCGCGTGCGCATCCCGGCACCCGAGCGGCGCTTCGAGGAATATCCGCACCAGCTCTCGGGCGGCATGCGCCAGCGCGTGATGATCGCCATGGCACTCGCCTGCCGGCCGAAGCTGCTGATCGCGGACGAACCCACCACCGCGCTCGACGTGACCGTGCAGGCGCAGATCCTGGACCTGCTGCGCGACCTGCAGCAGGACACCGGCATGTCCATCATCCTCATCACCCACGACCTCGGCGTGGTGGCGGAAATGGCGGACGAGGTCGCCGTCATGTATGCCGGCCGCGTGGTCGAGCGCGCGGCGGCGCCGGCCGTCTTCGCCGATCCGATGCACCCCTACACACTCGGCCTGCTGGGCTCCGTGCCCCGGCTCGACGAGGACCGGGAGACGCTGCTCGCGATCGACGGCAGCGTGCCGCCGCCCTTCGCCCTGCCCAAAGGCTGCCGCTTCCACCCGCGCTGCCCCTTCGCCGAGGACGCCTGCAAGGTCGAGCCGCCCCCCCTTCGCAGCATCGCGGACGGGCACGAGGCCGCCTGCCTGCGCGCCCCGGTCGAGGCCTTCGTCGCATGAGCGCAACGCTGCTCGAGGTCACGGGCCTCGCCAAGCACTACCCCGTCCGCAAGGGGCTGATCCTGGCGAAGCAGGTCGGCATCGTGCGCGCGGTGGACGGCGTCTCCTTCGCCGTGGACCGCGGGGAGACGCTGGCGCTGGTGGGCGAGAGCGGTTGCGGGAAGTCGACCACCGCGCGCCTGGTGCTGCGCCTCATCGAGCCGACCACCGGGACCATCCGCTTCGACGGGAAGGATGTCACGAAGGTCACCGGCGCCGCGCAGCGCGCCATGCGCCGGCGCATGCAGATCGTCTTCCAGGACCCCTATGCCAGCCTGAACCCGCGCCTGACCGTCGCGGAAACCATCGCCGAGCCCATGCAGGTGCACGGCATCGGCGATGCCGCGTCCCGCCGCGCGCGCGTCGAGGAACTGCTGAACCTGGTCGGCCTGCGCGCCTTCCACGCGCAGCGCTACCCGCATGAATTCAGCGGCGGCCAGCGCCAGCGCATCGGCATCGCGCGCGCGCTGTCGGTGCAGCCCGAGCTGATCGTCTGCGACGAGCCCGTCAGCGCGCTCGATGTGTCGATCCAGGCGCAGGTGGTGAACCTGCTGAAGGACCTGCAGCGCCGCCTCGGCCTCGCCTATCTGTTCATCGCGCATGACCTGGCGGTGGTGAAGCACGTCGCGGACCGCGTCGCGGTGATGTACCTCGGCGAGATCGTGGAGACCGCGCCGAAGCGCGCGCTGTTTGCCACGCCGCGCCACCCCTATACGCGCGCGCTGCTGGCCGCGATCCCGCATCCCGACCCCGCGCGCCGTGGCCAGGTGAAGCCGCTTGGCGGCGACGTGCCGAGCCCGATGAACCCGCCGCCTGGCTGCCGCTTCCACACGCGCTGCGCCTTCGCGCAGGACCGCTGCCGGACCGAGGCGCCGGCCCTGCGCCCGATGGCCGACGGGCACGCGGCCGCCTGCCATTTCGCCGAGACGCTGCCGCCCGCCGGGCTCGATTTCAGCGGCGGCCTGTCGGAGATCGCGGCGCGGCGACTCGCGCTCTACGCGAAGGCGCGCGCGGCCTAGGACGGTCGGGGGAGGGGAACCTCCCCCGATCCCCCTCTCTTCTCTGACACCTGGCGCCGGACCTCGTCGGCTTCGCGCCAGGTGTCAAAGAAGGTTAGGGGGCTCGGGGGGAAGTTCCCTTCCCCCCGCCTTCCTCCCGACCTACCCTCCGCCCGGATTGGGGGGAGCAGACCACATGGCCAGCATCGGCTTCGTCGGCCTCGGCAACATGGGCGCGCCGATGGTGCGCAACCTGCTGAAGGCGGGCCATGCCGTCGCCGCCTTCGACATCGTGCCGGGGGCGCTCGACCTCGTGCCCGGCGCCCGCCATGCGGTCTCCGCCGCCGATGCGGCCTCCGGCGCGGATGTCGTCATCACCATGCTGCCGGCCGGCCAGCATGTGCGCGACGCCTGGCTCGGCGCCGGCGGCATGGCCGCGGCCGCGCGCGCCGACGCACTGCTGATCGACTGCTCCACGATCGACGTCGCGACCGCGCGGGAGGTCGCCGGTGCCGTGCCGCAGGCCTTCCTCGACGCGCCCGTCTCGGGCGGCGTTATGGGTGCGGAGGCGGGCACGCTGACCTTCATGGTCGGGGGCACGGCGGAGGGATTCGCCCGCGCCGAGCCCGTTCTGCAGGGCATGGGCAAGCGCATCGTGCATTGCGGCGACGCGGGCGCCGGGCAGGGGGTGAAGCTCTGCAACAACATGATGCTGGCCGCGACCATGACCGTGACCTGCGAGGCCTTCGTCCTGGCCGAGAAGCTCGGCCTGTCGCACCAGGCTCTGTTCGACGTGTGCTCGACCGCGACCTCCTCCTCCTGGGCGCTCAATTCCTACTGCCCGGTGCCGGGGCCCGTGCCTGGCAGCCCGGCCAACCGGGACTACGCGCCGGGCTTCGCTGCGGCGCTGATGCTCAAGGACCTCGGCCTCGCGCAGCAGGCCGCGCAGCAGGTGGGGGCCGCGACGCCGATCGGCGCGCATGCGCTCGACCTCTATCGCCGCTTCGTGGAGGGCGGCGGGGCGGCGAAGGACTTCTCCGGCATCATCGCCATGATCCGCGAAGGGAACGCCTGATGACCACGACCTTCGTCTCCCCGCGCCTGCTGATGATCGGCGGCGGGTCGGTCGCGAAACTGCCCGAGGTGCTGGCGCAGTTCGGCCTGTCGAAGCCGCTGGTGGTGACGGACCCCTGGATGGTGTCGTCGCGGACGGTGGACAAGGTGCTGGCGCCGCTGCGGGCCGCCGGCATCGCGCCGGGCATCTTCAGCGATACCGTGCCCGACCCGACCGACACCGTGATCGAGGCCGGCGCCGCGGCCGTGAAGGCAGGCGACTACGATTGCCTGGTCGGCTTCGGTGGCGGCAGCCCGATGGACACGGCGAAGGCCATGGCGATCCTCGCCGCCGCGGAACCAGGGGCGAAGATGCGCGACTTCAAGGTGCCCGCGCAGGCCAATCGCGCCGCGCTGCCGGTCATCTGCGTGCCCACGACCGCCGGCACCGGCAGCGAGGCGACGCGCTTCACCGTCATCACGGACACCGCGCACGACGAGAAGATGCTGATCGCGGGCCTCGGCGCGCTGCCGCTGGCGGCCGTGGTCGATTTCGAGCTGACCTTCAGCCTGCCGCCGCGCATCACGGCCGATACCGGCATCGACAGCCTGACCCATGCGCTGGAAGCCTTCGTGTCGAAGCGCGCGAACGACGAGGCGGACGAATACGCGCTGCGCGCGATGCGCCTCATCGCGCCGAACCTGCGGACCGTCTACGCCGAGCCGTCCAACGCCGTCGCGCGCGCGGCCATGATGAAGGGCGCGACGCTGGCGGGCATCGCCTTCAGCAACTCCTCGGTCGCGCTGGTGCACGGCATGTCGCGCCCGATCGGCGCGCATTTCCATGTCCCGCACGGGCTGTCCAACGCGATGCTGCTGCCGGCGGTCACGGAATTCAGCCTGAACGCCGCGCTGCCCCGCTACGCCGAAGCCGCGCGCGCCATGGGCATCGCGACCGCGGCCGAAGGCGACCAGTCCGCCGGCGCGAAGCTGCTGCAGGAACTGCGCGACCTGAACCGCGACCTCGCGGTGCCGACACCCGGTGCCTTCGGCATCGATGCGGCGACGTGGGACGGGTTGCTGCCCACGATGGCCGCGCAGGCGCTGGCCAGCGGCAGCCCGGCGAACAATCCAGCCGTGCCGACGGAAGACGAGATCGTGGCCCTCTACCGGCGCGCCTGGGAAGGCTGATCGGGGAAGGGAGCCGTGGGGGGAGAAGGGAACTTCTCCCCCCACACCCCCCTCAACCTTCTTTGTCGTTTGGGACCGATCCTCGAAGGGTCAGCGCCAAACGACAAAGAAGGGAGGGGGTTCGGGCGAGGTTCTCTTCCCCCGACCTTCCGAAGCGCTACCGCTTCGCCGCCTTCGCCCCGGCCGGCGGCGGCGCCGGCTCCTCCGCCCGGCGCAGCCGCGTCCGCCCGGTGAACAGCACGATCGGCGCCGCGATGAAGGTGGACGACGAAGTCCCGATGATGATCCCCGCGATCATCAGCCAGCCGAAGCCCGCCAGCGTCTCGCCCCCGAACAGCGCGAGCGGCAGCGCCGCCAGCAGCAGCGTCATCGAAGTGCCGAGCGTGCGGTTCAGAGTCTCGTTGATCGAGCGGTCGACCAGTTCCTCGAGCGGCATGGTCTTGAACTTGCGCAGGTTCTCCCGCATCCGGTCGAACACCACGACCTTGTCGTTGGCGTTGAAGCCGATGATGGTCAGGATGGCCGCGACCGTCGTCAGGTTGAACTCGATCCCGGTGACGACCATCACGCCCACCACCTTGGTGGTGTCGAGCAGCAGCGTGACCACGCCGGCTATGGCGAACTGCCATTCGAAGCGGAACCAGATGTAGAGCAGCATCGCCGCGAAGGAGAGGCCGAGCGCGATCATGCCGCCCAGGAACAACTCGTCCGAGATGCGGTTGCCCACGGCCTCGACCCGCAGGATGCGCGTGCCTGGCACCGCCTGTTCCAGGGCGCCCCGCACCTGGTTGACGGCGCGCTGCACCGCGCCCTCGTCGCCCTGCGCGGGCAGGCGCACGGCGAAGGTGGATGGGTCGCCGAACTGCAGGACGATCGCATCGCCGAGTCCGAGCCCGCCCACGGTGCCGCGCAGCAGGCCGATGTCGCCGGGCCCGGGCGTGCGCACCTCCATCTCGATGCCGCCCTTGAAGTCGATGCCCTTCTCGAGCCCCGGATAGACCGCGAGCACGACCGAGGCGCTCGACAGGATGGCCGAGGTCAGCAGGCCGATCCGCGCACCCCGCATGAAGGGGATGCTCGTCGCATCCGGCACGATGCGGAACAGCGGCCGGCCGAGGCGCTGGAGGAAGCTCAGCCCCGGGCGTTCCAGGACCGGCAGCTCCTTGGCCCGCGTGCGCTTGAACCACCAGGAGATGACGAGGCGCGTCAGCACCGTCGCCGTCCACATCTGCACGATGGTGCCGATCGCGACCGTCACCGCGAAACCCTTCACCGGCCCCGAGCCGAAGCCGTAGAGGCAGGCCATGGCGATCAGGTTCGTGAGGTTGCTGTCGAGGATGGTGCCGGACGCCTTGGTGTAGCCGGCCTCGAGCGCATTGGCCGGTGTTCGCCCGTTCTTCACTTCCTCCCTGATGCGTTCGTTGATCAGGATATTGGCGTCGAGCGCGGTGCCGAGCGTCAGCACGATGCCGGCGATGCCGGGCAGGGTCAGCGTGCCCTCCATCAGGGACAGCGCCGCCATCATCAGGATCAGGTTGAAGAACAGCGCGCCATTCGCATACCAGCCGAACAGCCCGTAGGCGAAGCCCATATACAGGAAGACGAAGACCGTCCCGGCCGCGAGCGAGATCATGCCCGCGCGGATGGCGTCCGCGCCGAGTTCCGGCCCGACGGTGCGTTCCTCCACGACCGTCAGCGGCGCGGGCAGGGCGCCGGCGCGCAGCAGGACCGCGAGGTCATTGGCGCTTCGGACCGTGAAGTTGCCGCTGATCTGGCCCTGGCCGCCCAGGATCGGCTCGCGGATCACGGGCGCCGTGATCACCTTGTTGTCGAGCACCACGGCGAAGGGGCGGCCGACGTTCTCGCGCGTGATCTGTGCGAAGCGGCGCGTGCCGATGGAATCGAAGGTGAAGTTTACCACCCATTCGCCGGTGCGGCTGTCCTGGCCGGCGCGCGCATTGGTCAGGTTGGCGCCGTCCACCTCGACGCGGCGGCGGACGCCGAAGCGTTCGCCGTCCCGCTCGCCGGGCAGGATCATCACGCCGGGCGGGGGCGTCGCGGCCAGCGTTGCCGCCTCGTCCACCAGGTGGAAGGTCATGCGCGCGGTGCGGCCGAGCAGGTCCTTGATCCGGTTCGGGTCCTCGACGCCGGGCAGGGTGACGAGGATGCGCTGCGAGCCCTGGCGCGCGATCAGCGCCTCGGCCACGCCGGTCTCGTCCACGCGCCGGCGCACGATCTCGATCGACTGCTCGACCGCCGAGCCTGCCTTGGCGCGCAGCCCGGCCTCGGTCAGCGTCACCCAGACCTGCCCGTCGGCCTCGGTCGTCACCTCGACATCGGGGATGTCCTGCCCGGTGCTCGCGCGGATCGGGTTGCCCAGTTCGCGCAGTGCCGCGACGGCGGCCTGCACCTGCGCCGCGTCGGTCACGCGCAGCCCGATGCGCCGGTTGGGCGCGTCGGACGCCAGGTTCACGTAGCGGATGTTGCCCTGGCGCAGCCGCGTCCGCGCGCCGTCCACCATGCTGTCCAGGCGCTCGCGGACCACGGTGTTGAGGTCCACCTCGAGCAGCAGGTACGACCCGCCGCGCAGGTCGAGGCCAAGGTTGACCTGCCGCACCGGGAACCAGTCGGGGAAGGCTGCGCGCGGGATCAGGTTCGGGATGCTGACCAGCGTCCCGACCAGGCAGACCAGCAGGATGGCCGCGGTTTTCCAGCGCCCGAAATGCAGCATAACCAGTCGATACCCCAGGGTTGCGCGGGCCGGACAATGGCGAGGGGGGCCTGCCGATGCAACCCCGCGCCGCGCCTGCCCCGGGGCGGGGTGCCATGCCAGCGGCCGCACGCGTTGACCCGTGAAGCGGTCGCGCGGCCGCCGGCATGGCTTTGGTATCGCGCGCAGCCGCCACGCCAACCCTGCGCGCAGATACGTCCGGCGACAGCGCCGGGCGTATCAGCCGCCCATGCGCCCCATCACGACCGGGTGGTTGGCATCGCCGTTCTCGAAGGCGATCCAGACCTTGTCGCCCACCCGGTAGGCGGCGCCGCCGGCATTGGCACCCGGGGGCAGGCTGCACGCCGCCCAGGCGGAAATGCCGCCGCCGAGGGCCGACTCGCACCGGATCTGCACCCTTTGCTGCTGCATCGGGTCCGCCGCGTTCACCACCTGGCCGCGATAGACACCCTTCAGGCCGGACATCGCATCGTTCCTCCCGCGCCCCGCCCGACGGTAACATGCCGGCCGGCGGCCCAGAAGCGCCACGAGGGCCGCCCCCGGGGGATACCGCCCCGGCCCCGACTGCGTTACGAGCGCCGCATGAGCGCCCCCTCCACCCCCCTTGCCCTCGGCATCCTCGGCGTCGGCCATTTCGGCCGCTTCCATGCGCTGAAGGCCGCCGCCAACCCGCGCATCCGCCTGGTCGGCCTGCACGATGCCGATGCCGGCCGTGCCGCCGCGGTGGGCGCCGAGGCCGCCGCACCCCCGATGGACGCCGCCGCGCTGATCGCCGCCGCCGATGCCGTGGTCGTCGCCGCGCCGACCCGCTTCCATTTCGCGCTGGCCGAGGCCGCGCTCGCCGCCGGGAAGCATGTGTTCGTCGAGAAGCCGATCGCCGCGACGCTCGACGAAGCCGATGCGCTGATCGCCCGCGCCGAGGCCGGGCGCCGCGTGCTCCAGGTCGGCCATATCGAGCGTTTCTCGGCCGCCTTCCGCGCCGTCACGGGCGCGCCCGCCGGTGGCCGCGCGCTGTCCTGGGACGCGGTCCGCGCGGCGCCCTTCCGGCCGCGCAGCCTCGACGTCTCGGTCGTGCTCGACCTGATGATCCACGACATCGACCTGGTGCTCGAACTGGCCGGCGACATGCCCGAGGCGATCGAGGCCGTGGGCAGCGCCGTCGCCTCCGAGCGCCCGGACTTCGCGGTCGCCCGCCTGCGCTTTCCCGGCGGTCGGGCGGCGGTGCTGACCGCGTCGCGCGTCTCGCTCGCCATGGAACGCCGCCTGCGCGTCCTCGGCACGGAGGGCGAGATGGCGGTGAATTTCCTCGACCGCTCGCTGGCGGTGCTGCGCCGCGGCGGGGCCGAGCCGGTCGTGGCCTTGCCCGGCTCCGGCATCGACCGCGCCACCTGGACCGACCACGACAGCCTGGAGGCCGAGCAGGCCGCCTTCGTCGCGGCCTGCCTGGACGGCGCGCCCGTGGTGGTGGACGGTGCGGCCGGTCGGCGCGCGCTCAAGGTGGCGCTTGCCATCGAGACGGCCATCGCCGGAGGACACGCATGACCAAACCCCGCATCGCCGTCATCGGCGCCGGCGCCGTCGGCGGCTACGCCGGCGCCTACATGGCCGAGGCCGGCCACGACGTCACCTTCGTCGACCCCTGGCCGGAGCATGTCGAGGCCATGCGGTCGCGCGGCCTGACCATCGCCCACCTGAAGGACGTGCCGGAGTTCACCGTGCCGGTGAACGCCATTCACCTGACCGAGCTGCAGTCCTTCGCGAAGCAGCGCCCGGTCGACATCGCCTTCGTCTGCATGAAGTCCTACGACACCGCCTGGGCGACGACGATGATCGCGCAGTACCTCTCGCCGGGCGGCTACGTCGTCTCGCTGCAGAACTGCATCAACGAGGAGGTCATCGCGGGCATCGTCGGCTGGGGCCGCGTGCTCGGCGCGATCGCCTCCCTCATCACGGTCGAGCTCTCCGCGCCGGGGCTGGTGAAGCGCGCGGCTGGCAAGTCCGGCGCGTCGCACACCGTCTATCGCGTGGGGGAGCCGCATGGCCGGATCTCCCCGCGTGCGGAATTCGTCACCTCGCTGCTGGCGCTGTCCGATTCCGCGCTGACCACGCCGAACCTCTGGGGCGAACGCTGGTCGAAGCTCACCGCCAACGTCATGGGCAACGGGATCGCCGCCGCCACGGGCCTGGTCGCGAAGGAGGCCACGGCCGACGACGCCATCCGCGCCTTCGCCGCGCGGCTGGGCAGCGAGGCGATCCGCATCGGCCAGGCGCTGGGCTACGACCTCGAGGAGATCCTGCACCTCGACCCCGAGGTCATCGCCCGTGCCGGGGAAGGCGACGACGCGGCCCGCCGCGCCTACGACGCGCAGCGCCTGGCCGATACGCAGAAGCCCGGCGGCGGCGCGCACCGCGCCTCGATGGGCCAGGACATGATGAAGGGCCGGCGCACCGAGATCGAGTTCCTGAACGGCTTCGTCGTGGCCCGCGGCGCCGGGATCGGCATCGCCGCGCCCGCGAACGCCGCGCTGACCGAGATCGTGAAGCGCGTCGAGCGGGGGGAGGCGGCGCCGTCGCCCGACCTGATCCGGGGGCTGCGGCTCAATTGACGATGTAGGGTGGGGGGAGAAGGGAACTTCTCCCCCCACACCCCCCTCAACCTTTTCTGGCTTCTGGCGACCCACCACCCAGGATCGGCGCCAGGTGCCAGAGAAGGGAGGGCTTGGGGTCCCCGCGGCGGTGCGCAGCAACGTCGTGGGGCCCGGTTTGGGGGAGGTTCTCCTCCCCCAACCTCACCTGACCCGCGCCAGCACCCGCCGCGCGCGCTCCACCACCGGCAGGTCGATCATCGCCCCTTCGAAGGCGACCGCGCCCTTGCCTTCGGCGAGCGCGACATCGAAGGCCGCGATCAGCCGCCGCGCGCGGTCGACCTCGGTGGGGGAGGGCCCGTATTCCTCGTTGATCACCGCCACCTGCGCGGGATGGATGCAGGCCTGGCAGGAAAAGCCCAGCGCGCGCGACCGGCGCAGCGACGCGCGATACGCCTCGAGGTCAGAGAAATCCGCGAACGGTCCGACCGAGCCCATCGGCTGGATCCCCGCGGCACGCGCCGCGGCCACCACCATCATCCCGAAGTGGTAGAGCATGTCCGCCCCCGGCACGGCGCCGAGCTCGGTGGCGAGATCCTCCGCCCCGATGCCGAGCGCCACCACGCGCCGGTCGGCGGCCGCGATCGCGCCCAGCAGCGGCAGCGCATCCGGCGTCTCCACCACCGCGACGAAGCGCGTATGGCCGGGTGTCATGCCCTGCGCCGCTTCCCGCGCCGCCACCAGTTCCGACAGCAGCCGCACATGTTCCGGCCCCATGGTCTTCGGCAGCATCAGCGTGCCGACGGGCGGCATCACCGCGGCGGCGATGTCCGGCACGGCGAGGTCCAGCGGGCGGTTGATCCTGACCGCCACCTCCGCGCCGGCCTGGCCGACGGTCGCGGCTGCCCTGGCCAGCGCATCGCGCGCCGCCTGCTTCGCCTCGGGCGGGATCGAATCCTCGAGGTCGAGGATCACCACATCCGCCCCGCGCGCATGGGCGCGCGCCACGAACTTCTCCCCCGTCGCGGGGACGAACATCAGCGACCGCCACGTCGCGGGGGATGCGCGCGTCATGCCGCGAACTCCAGCTCCATCGTCGCGCAGAGATGCCCGTCCTTGTCGGTGGCCCAGCAGCGCATCTTTTCATCCGCGGGCGCCGCGCCACAGAGCGTCACGGTGTCGCCCACCCAGAGGGGGCGCGACAGCCGTGCCGTGAAGCCCCTGAGCCGGCCCTGGGCCCGCTTCAGCGCCGCGTCCAGCATCAGCTGCATGGTCAGCCCGCCATTCTGCACCGTGGCCGGGTAGCCTTCCTCGTTCCGCGCGTAGTCCGCGTCGTAGTGGATGCGGTGCGCGTTCCAGGTCACCGAGGAATAGCGGAACACGAGCGGCGAGGAGAGCACCACCGTGTCCGCATAGATGCCGTCCGCCGGCGCCGGCTGCGGCGGGGAGGTCGGGCTCGCCTGCCCCGGCTGCGGCGCCTCCCGGTACAGGGCGTCGAACTCGTCCACCGCGATCACCTGGCCGCGCGTCTCGATGACGTGCCGCATCGTCAGCACCGCCATCCGCCCGGTCCGTCCGATCCGGGGTGCCACCTGCGCGACGATCGCGCGCTTGATGGCGGGCTCGCCGATCCGGAGCGACCCTTCGATCGTGACCCGCCGCCCCGCGCCCATGCGCCGCGGCAGCGGGATGGGCGGCAGGAACACGCCCTTGTTCGGGTGCCCGTCGGGGCCGATGTCGCTCTGCCTGGCGATGTCGGGGAAGAACATCGTGAACCAGTGCGGCGGCAATTCGTCGTCCTGCCGCAGCGTCGCGGGGTCGATGTCGAGCATCCCCGCGATGCGCCGCGCGGAAGACAGGCCGATCTCGTCCTCCACCACCCGCTCGCGCCCGACCCAGTCCTGGAGGCCCGCGATCGCGGCCTCGAATTCGGCATCACTCGTCATGTCAGTCCATCGCATCCCAGCAGGCGCGGGCCAGGCGCCCGGCCGTCGCATAGGCGGCGGTAAAGCCAGGCAGGCCATCCGGCAAGGTGTCCGGCACCTGGTCCAGGTAGACGCTGATGATGAAGCGCGGCCGGTCGTCCTTGTAGACCACGCCCGCATCCATCCGCCCGCGCGGCCCGCGCCCGGTCTTGTTCGCGACCTTCGCCTTCTGCGGCAGCAGCGACGGGATCAGGTTCCGCAGCCGTTGCCAGGACAGGATATCCAACCCCAGACGGCACAGCGTCGGCGTGGCCCCCAGGAAGGCCGCCGCGGCATCGTCCGACGCCCCGGCCACCATGCGGTCCAGCAGCACGCCCTGGTCGCGGGCCGAGGTGCTCGCCACCGCCTCCACCGGATGGTCCCAGGGCAGGCCCGGCGGC
Source organism: Roseomonas sp. HF4 (assembly GCF_005222755.1). GTDB lineage: Bacteria > Pseudomonadota > Alphaproteobacteria > Acetobacterales > Acetobacteraceae > Neoroseomonas. Next base: position 165,771 of record NZ_STGD01000001.1, on the reverse strand, counting down.
GGGAAGTTCACCCGGTGCGTCATGCCCTTCATGCCGATCCGGTGGCACCAGGCGTTCAACGCGTCCCGGTCCAGCCGCTCCAGCACGATCTGCGTGCAGACGTTGTCGCTGGTGATGATCATGTTCACCAGCGCGTCGCGCAGCGGGATGACGCAGCCCGGCGTCATGTACTGGTACGTCCCACTGTCCACGCCCTCCTGCAGGCGCGCCTCGATCGTGCAGGGCTCGTCCAGCCGCAGCGCGCCCTCATGCACCTTGCTCAGCGCGTGCATCAGGATCGAGGTCTTGCGCGTGCTGGCGGATGGCAGGACCACGTCGCCGCGGCGATCCGCCTCGGCGCCGGTCCTGAGGTCCTTCACGTACCAGGTCGTGTCGAAGAGCTGCACGTCGCAGATGGCGTTCATCCGCGCGACCAGGTCCTGCATCAGCGTTCCTCCCGAAGATGCCGAACGCTAGCCCCGCCGACCCCGCGTGGCCAGGGCGCGCGCCGCGCGATATCCTGCGCGCGCAGCAAGCGGAGGAATGCCATGAGGACCGACATCAGGCGCGTCGCGGTGATCGGCGCCGGCACCATCGGCGCCTCCTGGGCCGCCTACTTCCTGAGCCGCGGCATCCCCGTCGCGGCCTCCGACCCGTCCCCCGGCGCGCCCGACCTGATCCGCCGCATGATCGAGGGCGCCTGGCCCGTGCTGATGCGCCTCGGCGGCAAGTCCGGCGCCGACCCGGCCGCCTGGACCTTCCAAGCGGACCCCGCCGCCGCCTGCGCCGGCTGCGACTTCGTGCAGGAAAGCGCGCCCGAGCGCCTCGACATCAAGCAGGACCTGCTGGCCCGCATCGACGCCGCCCTGCCGCCGGACGTGGTGATCGCCTCCTCCACTTCGGGCCTGCTCGCCTCCCGCCTGTCGGAACGCTGCGCCCATCCGGAGCGCGTCGTGATCGGCCACCCCTTCAACCCGCCGCATCTGATCCCGCTGGTCGAGGTGGTGGGCGGCGCCAAGGGCAGCCCCGAGGCCGTCGCGGCGGCGATGGACTTCTACCGCGCCATCGGCAAGTACCCGATCGAGATCCGCAAGGAAGTGCCGGGGCACCTCGCCAACCGGCTGCAGGCCGCGCTCTGGCGGGAAGCGGTCCACCTGGTGGCCGAGGGTGTCGCGACGGTCGCCGACGTCGATGCCGCGATCAGCGAGGGCCCGGGGCTCCGCTGGGCGCTGATGGGCCCGCATACGACCTTTCACCTGGCCGGCGGGGAAGGGGGGCTCGACCATTTCATGCACCATCTGCTGCCCGCCGTGACCTCGTGGTGGGACGACCTCGGCGAGCCGAAGGTGGACGCCGCGCTGCAGCGCGCGCTGGTCGCGGGCGTGGCCGAGGCCACGGGCGGCGCCTCCACGGCCGACCTCGCCCGCCGCCGCGACGCCGCCCTGGTGCGCCTGTTGGAGGCACGCGCCGCCACCGGCTGACGCGATGCGCGGCGGCGCCATCGCCGGCGGCGCCGCGCGACGGCGGGGCGGGCTTCCCAAGCCCGCCCCGCCGCGCCACGCTGCACCGCAGCAACACCGCGGGGGCAGGCATGGGCGCGCGCCAATTCCATCTCGGCTGGTTCCTCCAGGGATCCTCGGCGCAGGCCTGGGGGGAGCCCTGGACGGGCAACATCGGCACCGAATGGATGGTGCCCGACTTCTTCATCGAGATGACGAGGAACCTCGAGCGCGCCTGCTTCGACTACGTGCTGCTCGAGGACAGTTCCTACATCGGGGAATCCTACGGCGGCTCGCGCGAGATCTACCTGCACCATGGCCTGTCGGTGCCGCGGCAGGACCCGTCCGTCGTGGCCGCGCTGCTGGCGCGGGAGACGAAACACATCGGCATCGTCGCGACCTTCGGCACCTTCGCCTATCCGCCCTACCTGCTGGCGCGTCTGGTCGCGACGCTCGACCAGGTCTCCTCCGGGCGGATCGGCTGGAACGCGGTCACGGGGAGTTCCGACTTCGCGGCGCGGAACTTCGGCCTGGACGGCATGCCGCCGCACGACACGCGCTACGACATCGCCGACGAGTACATCGATGTCTGCCGCAAGCTCTGGGGGTCGTGGGAGCCCGGCGCCATCCTCGCGGATCGCGAGAGCGGCGTGCTGGTGGACCACGCCAAGGTCCACGCGATCGACCATGACGGGCCGCATTTCAAGGTGCGCGGGCCGCTCAATTCCGGGCCCTGCCCGCAGGGGCAGCCGGTCATCGCCCAGGCCGGCGGGTCGCCCCGCGGGCGCGCCTTCGCCTCCCGCCACGCCGACACTATCGTCGCCATGGTCAAGGGCACCGCCGGGATGCGCGCCTACCGCGACGACATCCGCGCCCGCATGGCGGCGCACGGGCGCAACCCGGATGACTGCAAGGTGCTGTTCCTGGTCTCCCCCGTGCTGGGCGATACCGAGGAGGAGGCGCAGGCGCGCCACAGGCGGCGCCTCGCCACGACCGAGGACGCCATCGCCAAGCGCCTCGCGCACCTGTCCAAGATCACGAACCTCGACTTCGGCGCGCTGCCGCTCGACCAGCCGCTGGGCAGCCTCACCACCAACGGCCACCAGCAGTCGCTCGATGAATTCCTGAAGAAGGCGGGCAACCGCACGCTGCGGGAGGCGGCCGAGATCTATTCCGACGCGGGCTCCATCCCGCTGATCGGAACGCCGGCGCAGGTCGCCGAGCAGATGGGCAGGGCGATGGAGGAGATCGGCGGCGACGGCTTCCTGCTGTCGAGCAACGACACCTCCCGCCGCGTGGTCGCCGAGATCGCCGACGGGCTGGTGCCGGAACTGCAGCGCCGCGGCCTGGTGCGCCGCGCCTACGGGCACGCGATGTTCCGGGACAACCTGCTGGCGTTCTGAGGCGCACCCGCCGCGCGGCCGTGAACCGTGCCTTCACCTTCGTCGGGCATCCTCGGGCGACGTACCGAGGAGTAGGTTCCGCATGCGCGCCTGGTTCCGATCGATCCGAGGCAGGATCACGTTGCTGGTCGGCCTGCTGGCCGTCCTCGGCGCGGCGGGCGGCCTCGTCGGCGCGCTCACGTTGCGCATCCACGCGGCGGATGTCGCCGCGCTTGGGCGCGAACAGGAACGCGCCTACCTCGTGCAGCGGCTCGATACCTCGGTCTACGCGGTGGTGATGGAAAGCCGCGGCATCTACGTCGCGCGGACCGCGCAGCAGGTCGAGCGCTTCGGCGCCGGGCTGCGGCGCCACACCGCCCGCATCCGCGAGGACATGCAGGGCCTGCGCGCCGTGGCCGAAGGCGACGACCTGATCCCGCCGCTGCTCGCCGCCCTCGACGAATTCGTCCGCTTCCGGGAGGACCTCGTGAGGGTCGGCCTGGCGGAGGGCGCCGCGGCCGCCGACCGCATGGGCAACAACGACGCCAACCGCGCCAACCGCACGCAGGTCAACCGGGCGCTCGACGCCGCCTCGGCGCGGTTCCGCGACCGCGCCGCCGCCGCCGCCGCCGAGATGGAGGCGGAGGGCAGGTGGTTCGGGTGGCTCCTGCTGGTCGTCCCGCTCGTGGCGCTGCTGGCCGGCCTCGCCGCCGCCTGGTTCGCGCGCGCCGGCATCGGCGCGCCGCTCGCCCGCGTGACGGCGGGGATGGACGCGCTGGCCGCCGGGCGCACCGACCTGACGCTGGCCGAGGCGGCCCGCGCGGACGAGATCGGGGCCATGGCCCGCGCCGTCGAGGTGTTCCGCCGCAACGCCCAGGAGAACGCCGCGCTGCGCGCCGCCCAGGAGGCCGAGCGCGCCCGCGCCGAGGGCGAGCGCCGCGCCGCGATCGAGGCCGTCGGCCGCCGGATCGAGACCGAGACGCGCGCGGCGGTGGAGGCGATCGCCGCCCGCCTCGCGGCCATGTCGCGCGAGGCGGGCAGCCTTGCCGCCTTCATCGGCACCACGGCGCGGGACGGGGAGGCGCTGGCCGACGGCGCGCGGTCGAGCCTCGACCACGCCACCGGCAGTGCCGCCGCGGCCGAGGAACTCTCCGCCTCCATCTCCGAGATCGCCGGCCGCGTGGAGCAGGCCGCCGGCGCGACGCGCCGTGCCGTGCACGGCGCCGCCGAGGGCGGCCGCGCCATCGAGGGCCTGCAGCAGGCGGTCGAGCGGATCGGGGAGGTCGCGCGCCTGATCTCCGACATCGCCGCGCGCACCAACCTGCTCGCGCTCAACGCCACGATCGAGGCCGCCCGCGCGGGGGAGGCCGGCAAGGGCTTCGCCGTCGTGGCCGGGGAGGTGAAGGCGCTCGCCAGCCAGACCGCCCGCAGCACCGAGGAGATCGGCCGCCAGATCCAGGCCGTCGTCAGCGCGACGCGGGAAGCGGTGGACAAGGTGCAGGACATCTCCGTCAGCGTCTCCGAGATGGAGGGCATCGCCTCGGCCATCGCCGGCGCCATGACGCAGCAGACGGAGGCGACCGGGGAGATCGCGCGCACCGCCTCCGGCGCCGCCGCCGCCGCCCAGGCCATGACGGCGCGCTGCGAGGCCGTGGGCAGCGCGACGGGGCAGGCGGACGCGCGCGCGGGCGCGCTGCGCGTCGCGGCAGCCGAGGCCGAGGCTGCCATGACCGGGCTGCGGGCCACGCTTCTGGGCATCGTCGCCGAAGCGGGCGGGGCCCCGGCCGCCGGCGCCGACCTGCCGCGCCGCGCAGCCTGAGGCGTCGCCGCCGGCCGGATCCTGGCCGGACTTCGCCCGCCGGATGTGCAGCCGGTGCCTGCCGCAAAGGCACGTCGCCACCGGCCATGCCCATCATTCCGGCAAGGGGGGCTTGCGCGAAGCGGCCGCGCGGGCTTCCTCTCCGCGCATGGCTCGTCTTCTCCACGACCGTGCCGGGACCGGCGGCGCCACATGACGGCGGTGCTCGAGGTCTCCGGCCTGACCCTAGATTTCCGCCAGGACGGGCGACGCCTGCGCGTGCTCGACGGCGTATCGTTCCGCGTCGATGCCGGCCGGACGCTTGCGATCGTGGGCGAGTCCGGCTGCGGCAAGTCGGTCTCCGCGCTTGCCGTCATGGGCCTGCTGCCGGATACGGCCAGCATCGGCGGCGCCATCCGCCTCGGCGGGCGGGAATTGACCGCGCTGTCGCCGGAGGACCGCCGCCTGCTGCGCGGTGGCGAGATGGCGATGATCTTCCAGGAGCCCATGACCAGCCTGAACCCGGCCTTCACGGCGGGGGAACAGGTGGCGGAGGCGCTCCGGCTGCACCAGGGCCTCGACGCGCAGGCCGCCTTCGCGGAAGCCGTGCGCATGATCGACCGCGTGCGCATCCCCGACGCCGCGCGCCGCGCGCGGCAGTATCCGCACCAGCTCTCGGGCGGCATGCGCCAGCGTGTCATGATCGCCATGGCGCTCGCCTGCCGGCCGAAGCTGCTGATCGCGGACGAACCCACCACCGCGCTCGACGTCACGGTCCAGGCGCAGATTCTGGCCCTGCTGGATGAGATGAAGCGCGAGACCGGCACCGCCGTCGTGCTTGTCACGCACGACCTCGGCGTGGTCGCGGACCACGCGGACGAGGTCGCGGTCATGTACGCCGGGCGCATCGCCGAACAGGCGCCGGCCGCGACGCTCTTCGCGCGCCCGGAGCACCCCTACACCGCCGGCCTGCTCGGCGCCGCGCCGGGGGAGGGGGAGCCGGGCCAGCGGCTGGCAAGCATCGAGGGCACCGTGCCCGACCTCCGCAGCCCGCCGCCCGGCTGCCGCTTCGCCCCGCGCTGCCCTTTCGCGCTGGCGCGCTGCCATGCGGAGGCGCCGCCGCTGGCGCGGGTGGCGGAGGACCACGTCTCGGCGTGCTGGCGGGCACCGCTCGACCAGGTGCTGGAGGCGGCGTGATGGCGGAAGACAGGATGGGGGAGGAGAACCTCCCCCAGACCCCCTACCTTCTTTCGCTTCCTGGCGCCCGACGCCGGGGGTGGTCTCCAGGTGGCAAAGAAGGTTGGGGGGCTCGGGGGGAAGTTCCCTTCCCCCCGTCTTTCCCATGACGCCGCTCCTCGAACTCACCGGCCTGGTGAAGCGCTTCCCCGTGCGCGATGCGCTTGGCCGCCGCGCCGGTGCCGTGCACGCCGTGGACGGCGTCACGCTCAGCGTCGCCGAGGGCGAGGTGCTCGCCATCGTGGGCGAGAGCGGCTGCGGCAAGTCGACGCTCGGCCGGCTGATGCTGAACCTCATCACCCCCGATGCCGGCACCGTTCGCTTCGCGGGCGACGACCTGACGAAGCTCTCGGCATCCGCGCTGCGCGCCAGGCGCCGCGACATGCAGCTGATCTTCCAGGACCCATTCGCGAGCCTCGATCCGCGCATGACGGTCGAGCAGGCGGTGGCCGAGCCGCTCCGCCTGCACCGCATCGTGCCCAAGGACCAGGAACGCGCGCGCGTGGCCGACCTGCTGTCCCGCGTCGGGCTGCGCCCGGAACTCGCGCGCCGCTGGCCGCATGAATTCTCGGGCGGGCAGCGGCAGCGCGTCGCCATCGCGCGCGCGCTGGCGTCGCAGCCCAGGCTCATCGTCGGCGACGAGCCGGTCAGCGCGCTCGACGTCAGCGTGCAGGCGCAGGTGGTGAACCTGCTGTCCGACCTGATCCGCGACCTCGGGCTGACCTTCGTGCTGATCAGCCACGACCTCGGCGTGGTGCGCCACGTGGCCGACCGCGTCGCCGTGATGTACCTCGGCCGCATCGTCGAGGAAGGCCCGGCCGCGCAGGTGCTGGGCGCGCCGCGCCACCCCTATACCCGCGCCCTGCTCGCCGCCGTGCCGGGCCATGGCGAGAAGGCGCCGCCGCTCGAGGGCGACGTGCCGTCCCCGATCGCGCCGCCGCCGGGCTGCCGCTTCCACACGCGCTGCCCCTTCGCCGAAGCCCGCTGCCGGGCGGAGACGCCGGACCTCGACGCCGGCCCGCACCGCGTGGCGTGCCACCTGGCGGACAGGTTGCCGCCGCCCGCCGGGCGCCCCGCGCGCCTGGCCGGCGGGGCGCGCCTGCAGCGCCTGCAATCCTTCTTCCGGGCCCCAAGCCCACAACCGGGAGTGCCACAATGAAAAGCAGCATCAAGGCCATCCTCGCCGCCGCCGCCGCGATCATCCCGGCGGTCGCGACCATCGCGCCGGCCAGCGCGCAGCACATGCGCATCGGCCTGCGCGAGGACCCCGACATCCTCGACCCCACCCTGTCGCGCACCTATGTCGGGCGCATCGTCTACATGGCCCTCTGCGACAAGTTGTTCGACATCAACGAGCGCCTCGAGGTCGTGCCCCAACTCGCCACCGGCTTCCGCTGGGAGGACCCGAAGACGCTGCTAGTCACGCTGCGGCCCGGCGTGCGCTTCCATGACGGCACGGCGATGGACGCCGAGGCGGTGCGCTATTCGCTCAACCGCCACCTGACGATGCAGGGCAGCTTCCGCCGCAGCGAGATCGCGGACATGGAGGCGATCGAGGTGGTGGACCCGGCGACCGTCCGCATCCGTCTCAAGGGCCCGTCCGCGTCGTTCCTCTCGGCGCTGACCGACCGCGCCGGCATGATCGTGAGCCCCACGGCGGCCGAGGCGGCGGGCCGCAACTTCGGCACCCGCCCGGTCTGCGCCGGTCCCTTCCGCTTCGTCGAGCGCGTGGCGCAGGAACGTATCGTGGTCGAGCGCTTCCCCGAATACTGGGACGCTGCCAACGTCCACATCGCGCGCGTGACCTACCTGCCCATCCCGGACAACACGGTCAGGCTGGCCAACCTGCAGTCCGGCGCGGTCGAGTTCGTGGAACGCATGGAGCCGGACGACATCCGCACCATCCAGCGCAACCGCAACCTGCGCGCCCATGCGGTGGACGAGCTCGGCTACCAGGGCCTGACCATCAACGTCGCGAACGGAGAACGCGCGAACACGCCGCTCGGCCGCGATGCCCGCGTCCGCCGCGCCTTCGAGCTCGCGATCGACCGCGCCGCGGTGAACCAGGTCGTCTACGAGGGCATGTACACGCCGACGCGCCAGCCCTTCCCGCCGGCCAACCCCTTCCACGTGCGCGACTTCCAGCCGCTGCCGCGCAACGTCGAGGCCGCCCGCGCCCTGCTGCGGGAAGCTGGCGTGACCACGCCGCTCGCCATCGAGATGACGGTGCCGAACAACCCCGACCTCCGCCAGGTGGGGGAGGTGATCCAGGCGATGGTGGCCGAGGCCGGCTTCACGCTGACGCTGCGCGCGATGGAATTCGCCTCCTCGCTCCAGGCGGCGCAGCGGGGCGACTTCGAGACCTACCTGGTCGGCTGGTCGGGGCGCGTCGATCCGGACGGCAACATCTTCTCCTTCTCCCGCACCGGCGGCGGGCAGAATGACGGCCGCTATTCGAACGCCGAGGTGGACCGGCTGCTCGACGCCGCGCGCACGGAACTGGATGTGGAGAAGCGCAAGGACCTCTACGCCCAGGCGCTGCGGATCTCGCTCGGGCAGGATGCCAACCGCATCTACCTCTGGCACCGCAAGAACATCATGGCGCACAGCGCGCGGCTGTCCGGCTACCGCCCGGTCTCGGACGGCATGATCCGGCTGCAGGGCATGAGGCTGCAGTGACCGCAGGGCACGGGCTGAAGGGCGGGGGAGGGGAACCTCCCCCGCGCCCTCTCCCTTCCTTGATCACCTGGCACCTGACCTTCATGGCGGGGCACCAGGTGCCAAGGAAGGTTGAGGGGGGTCCGGGGGGAGAAGTTCCCTTCGCCTCCCGCCCTTCGAGGATCTCCATCGCATGATCGTCTGGCTCCTGCGCCGCATCGGCCAGGTCATCCCCACGCTGCTGATCCTGTCGGTCCTGATCTTCGGGCTGCAGCAGCTCATGCCCGGCGACCCGGCGCTGATCCTGGCCGGGGAGGAGCGCGGCGACCCCGCGGTGCTGGCCGCGATCCGCGCCGAGCTCGGCCTCGACCGCCCGATCCACGAGCAATACCTGATCTGGATGTCGAAGGTGCTCGTCGGCGATTTCGGCTTCTCCTGGCGCATCCGCGTCCCGGTGTCGGAACTGATCCTGACCAAGCTGCCGGTGACGTTCCAGTTGGCCACGATGGCCTTCATCATCGCCATCCTGATCGGCGTGCCGCTCGGCATCCTGAGCGCGGTGAAGAAGGACACGCCGGCCGACTGGGCGGCGAACGGCGCCGCGCTGTTCGGCATCTCGACGCCCAACTTCTGGCTGGGCATCATGATGATCCTGCTGTTCAGCGTGGAGCTCGGCTGGCTGCCGCCATCGGGCTACGTGCCGATCACCGAGGATCCCTGGCAGTCGCTCGCCACCACCATCATGCCGGCCTTCGTGCTCGGCACCGGCGTGGCGTCGGTGCTGATGCGCCACACGCGGGCGGCGATGCTGACCGCGCTCAGCCAGGACTACGTCCGCACCGCCCGCGCCAAGGGGTTGAAGGAGCGCGTCGTGGTCTGGAAGCACGCGCTGCGCAACGCGCTGATCCCCGTGGTGACGCTGGGCGCCATCGAATTCGGCCGGTTGCTGGCCGGCGCGGTGTTGACCGAGCAGATCTTCACCATCCCGGGCTTCGGCAAGCTCATCGTCGATGCCGTGTTCAACCGGGACTACCCGGTGGTGCAGGGCGTGGTGCTCGCCACCGCGCTGATCTTCGTGATGCTGAGCCTGGTCGCGGACCTGCTGTACATGATGATCAACCCGCGCCTGAGGAATGCCTGATGGCGTTCCTCAGGCGTGGGTCTTCTGTGAGCCTCAGGCGCCGGCGTCGGCATCCGCCGGCTTGGCTTGCGCGCCATGCGCTGGTGCGCCCGGCGGTGCTGTCGGTCCGGGCGCGGTCGCGCTTTGCGCTCCCGGCCCGATGCGGGGCATCGGGCCGTTTGTTGTGTGGCCTCAGGCGCCGGCGCCGGCATCCGCCGGCTTGGCTTGCGCGCCACGCACTGGTGCGCCCGGCGGTGCTGTCGGTCTGGGCGCGGTCGCGCTTTGCGCTCCCGGCCCGAGGCGGGGCCTCGGGCCGCTTGTTGTGTGACCTCAGGCGCCGGCACCGCCATCCGGCGGCTTGGCTTGCGCGCCACGCACTGGCGCGCCCGGCGGTGCTGTCGGTCCAGGCGCGGTCGCGCTTCGCGCTTCCGGCCCGAGGCGGGGCATCGGGCCGCTTGGCAGGGGGGAAATCGCCATGAGCGCCACCGCCGTCATCCCCGCGCCCGAAAGCCCGACGCGCCGCGCCGTCCGCCGATTCCTGCGCCACCGCCTGGCGGTCTTCGGCCTCGTTGTCGTCGTGCTGTTCGTGCTCGTCGCCGTGCTCGCGCCGCTGATCGCGCCCTACGATCCGCTGCAGACCTCCTGGTCCCGCATCCGCAAGCCGCCATCCTGGGAACACTGGATGGGCACGGACGAGAACGGGCGCGACGTGCTCTCCCGCGTGATCTGGGGGGCGCGCGCCTCGCTCATGGCCGGCGTCATCTCCGTGCTGGGGGCGCTGGCGCTCGGCGTGCCGCTCGGGCTTCTCGCGGGGCTGGCCGGCGGCTGGGTCGATGCAATCATCTCCCGCGTCGCGGATGCGATGCTGTCCGTGCCCTTCCTGATCCTGGCGATCGCGCTCGCCGCCTTCCTCGGCCCCGCGCTCGAGAACGCGATGCTCGCCATCGCCATCACCGCCTCGCCGGTCTTCGCGCGGCTGGCGCGCGGCATGGCGCTGGACGCGAAATCGACCGACTGGGTGGAAGCCGCGCGCGCGCTCGGCAACCCCGCCTGGCGCATCGCCTTCGTCCACGTGCTGCCCAACATCATCCCGCCGCTGCTGGTGCAGGCGACGCTCGCGATCGCCGAGGCGATCATCGCCGAGGCCGCGCTCTCCTTCCTCGGCCTCGGCATGCAGCCGCCGAACCCGTCCTGGGGCTCGATGCTGAATTCGTCGCAGCGCTTCCTGACGCAGGCGCCCTGGCTGTCGATCTTCCCGGGTGCCACCATCATGATCGTGGTGCTCGCCTTCAATCTCATGGGCGACGGGCTGCGCGACGCGCTCGACCCGCGTGCCGAGCGGAAATGATCGACCTCCGCCCCGCGCCTGCCAGCCTGCCGCGCGGCCGGCGGATCTATGCCATCGGCGACATCCACGGCGCGCTGGGCAAGTTGCGCGCGCTGCACGGGACGATCGCCGCCGACCTGAAGCAACGCCCGGTGGCCTCCGCGCTGCTGCTTCACCTCGGCGACTACGTCGACAAGGGGGAGGGGTCCCGCGCGGTCCTCGACCACCTGACCGAACAGGACCCGGTCCCGGGCCTCGAGACGCTGAACCTCACCGGCAACCACGAGGAGACGATGCTGGCCGCGCTGGATGGCGACGGCGCGGCGGCGGCCGACTGGCTCTGGGGCGGCGGCCGCGCGACGCTCGACAGCTACGGAGTCGCCGCCGAGGCACCGCGGGAGGACTGGCCGCAGCATGTCCCGCCCGCCCATCTCCGCTTCCTGCGCCGCCTGCACCTGACTCACCAGGAGGGCGGCTATCTGTTCGTCCATGCCGGTATCCGCCCCGGCGTGCCGCTGGAGGATCAGTCACGCGAGGACCTCATCCGCATCCGCCACGACTTCCTGGGCAGCGAGCGCGACCACGGCGTCGTCGTCGTGCATGGCCACACGGCCGGCTTCAACCCGGTGGTGCGGGACAACCGCATCTGCCTCGACACCGCCGCCTGGTCCGGCGGACCGCTCACCTGCGGAGTGTTCGAGGGCGAGACGCTGGGCTTCCTGCAGGCCTGATCAGCCCCGCCGCACCGGCCCCGCGGGCGGCACGCCGCGTGGGTCGCGCAGGAAGGACAGATCCATCCGGTAGGGCCCGTCCCGCTGCGCCGGGTCGAAGGCGACCAGCACCGAGGTCATCTGCCGCATCTGGGGCACGGGGTCGAAGGGCAGGGGCTCGCTCTCGAACAGCCTGGCGCCGCCGCTGCGCGGGTCGATCCAGCGCGCCTGCAGCACCCAGCGCGGGCCGGCAGCCGACGCCTCCTGCCGCAGCCCGGCCAGCGGCACGTGCAGCGGCTGGACCCCAGAAGCCGCCTGCACGTGCAGGGCGTGGTCCTGCAGGGCGCGCTCGATGTAGCCCTGCGCGGTGGCGCCCGGTGCCGCGACCGCGCGCCGCACCACAAGGCCGACACCCGCGAAGATGATGCCCATCCCGCCGAGGATCGAGGCCACCAGCCAGCTCTCGAGGAAGCCCGCCATCTGCGCGCGGGACGGCTGCGCCGGGTCGTAGCGGACCCGGACCCTGTCCCCCACGCGGCAACAGGGCGGGGAGGAGGAGACACCCGATTCGACCCTGATCTCCTTCCCGTCCGGCAGGGCGAAGGCGAAGACCGGCGTCCAGCTTGGCGAGGAGGATCCGCTTCTGCCGGAGGTGCCGTGGCTCACGCGCATCGCGACCACCCGTCCGTCGGTTTCGACAGCGCCGGCGCGGAAGCGCAGTTCCAGTGCGACCGCCACGCCCGCGCCCGCCAGCAGGCCGAGGCCCAGGAGCAGGAAGCTCCAGGCCATCACGCGCGGCGCCCGGCCGATGCTGGCCACGGTCCCCGCCGGCGTCCGGATGCGCATCATGCTGTCCTCCGCAGGCGGTCGATGCCGAGCGCCGCCAGCCCGGGCACCGAGAAGACAGCCCCCGCCCCCGCCAGCACAAGGGCGATGATCCGGTTCTCTCGGCGCCACGCGATCCGCGCGCGGTCCAGCGTGGTCGGGTCCTGCAGCACCCGCACCGGGTCCCCCACGGCGCGGCAGGGCGCGGAGGTCGCGAAGCCCGCCACGACGCGGACCTCCCGCCCGCCCGCCACGAAGGCGAAGACCGGCGTCCATTGCGCGTGGACGCGCCCGCGGTCGCGCCGCTCGCCGGCCAGCATCCCGAAGATCCGGCCCTCGGCCTCGGTCATGCGCGCCTGCGCCGCGGCCTCGATTGCCGCGGCGATGCCGCTGCCGGCCAGAAGCAGGGCGCCGAGCGTCGCGAAGACCAGGCCGAGCACGCGCGCCGGCCGCGCCCCTTCCGGCATGATCCCGAGCGGCGTCACCTTCCAGCGCATCGGCCATCCTTCCGCGATGGGGCGATCATGCCAGACCTGCCGCCGGGACGGGCTGAAGTGCTTCGGCGTGGCAGGGCCGCTTGATCCGGGCCATCCGCCGCGCGATCTACGCGGCGTGAGAGACCTCCAGCGCCAGCCCCCGCCCATCGCCCCGCCCACCGCGCCCCCGCCCGTCGGCACGCGGCTGCTCGGCTTCTTCCTGCTCGGCGGCACGATGTGGATCGCGGGGGTTCTCGCGCTGTTCCGCAGCGTCTTCGCGCTGACGACGCCATGATCTCGGCGTTCTGGCGGCGCTGGCTGCTGCCCTTCACCATCCTGCCCTTCCTGCCCGCCACGTTGGTCAACCTGTTCGGCGGGCGGGAGATCGCGCTGCTCGGCTGCCTCGTCGGCATGGCGCTGCCGATCGGCGCGACCTGGCTGATGCGCCGCGGCAGGGCAGGGGATGCCAACCTGGCCGCGCTGCTGATGGGCGGCGCCGCCGCCTCCGTCGCGGCCGTGGGCGCGGAGTCCGGGCCGGTTGCCGCCCTGCTGCTCGCGGCCGGCGCCTGGGGCGGCACCCGCCTTCTCTATACCGGCGTGGCCGAGGCGCCCAAGCCGCCGCCCCCACCGCCGCCCGAGCCCCCGCCGCCGCCCCGGCCGCTCGACGATGCGCGGGCGCGCCTGGCCGCGATCTCCTTCCAGGCGCGCTCCGGCGCCGAGCCGCGCCTGCTGCCCGTCGCCGCCGCCATCGGCCGGGTGCTCGACGATTTCGAACGCCGCCCCGAACGGCTCGAGGAAGCGCGGCGCTTCCTGGCCGTGAACCTCGACGGGCTGGAACGGATCGCGGGCCGGCTGTCCGCCGGCGCCGAGCCGCCGCCCGGCCTGCCGCGCCTGCTGGCCGACATGGAGGCCGCCGCAACCGACCTGCGCAGCCGCCTGCGGGAGGAGGAGAGCGCGGCGCTCGCCGTGCAGGTGAAGGTATTGGGCGACCGGCTGCGGCAGGAGGGCTATGGTTGACCCCGCCCCGCGGCGGGGTTTCGCGCACCGACCGCGTATCCACGCGCGAGGCTGGCCAAAGCGTTCATCGACACCCAGCAAGGGACGAACGTCATGATCAGACCAGCCGCCTTCTGCGCCGCGCTGTTCCTCGCGGGCTGCGCGGCCGAGGCCCCCGCCCCGGTCACGCTGCCCGCGGGCACGGCGCCGCGCGGTATCCTCGACGAGACGGTGGCCGTCGGGCAGGACATCGCCGCCTTCTACCGCCGGCCGCAGCCCGGCCAGCCGGCCGCGGCGGCGCGCGCCATCGCCGAGATCGAATGGCTCGCCGCCAACCTTCCCACCTCGCCGCGCATGGCGGGGGCGAGCCCGGCGGGCCTGAACCAACTCCAACTCGCCCGCAACGAGGCGCGCAGCGCCCTCGGCATCCCGGCCCGCGCACCGGCACAGCCCGTGATCAACGGCCTCGCCGCCGCCGCCGCCGCGATCGAGGCGAACGACACCGCGGCCATCGCCCGCGCGCTGCCGCGCGGCACCTTCCCGCTCGGGCCGGATGAAACGGTGCGTCGCCTCGCCGCGCCGCCACCCAACCGCAACATCATGGGCGCCCTGCAGGCGCTGAGCGTCGGGCGCCGCGGCGGCGGCACCTGAGGGCGCCGGGCCGGCGCTTCGCCCGTCGCGGCGGGGCATGCCACACTCCCCCCAAGCCGGCGCGGCAACCCAGCCGCGCCGGCGCCAGGGGGAAAGCCACCATGATCCTTCGTCGTCACCTGCTGGCCGCTGTCGCGATTCCCGCGGCACCGGGCATCGCCCGCGCGCAGGCGCCATCGGGGCCCATCCGCATTGTCTCCCCCTTCCCGCCGGGCGGCAGCACGGATGCGCTGGCGCGCCTGCTGCAGCCGCATCTCCAGGCGGAATTCGGCGTGCCCGTGGTGGTCGAGAACCGCGCCGGCGCCTCGGGCGCGATCGGGACGGCCGCGGTGGCGCGCGCCGCGCCCGACGGCAATGCCTGGGTGCTGGTGTTCGACACCCACGCCGTGAACCCTGCGCTGATCCCGAACATGGGCTTCGACACGAAGCGCGACCTGGCGCCGGTGCTGCTGTTCGGCACCGCGCCCATGCTGGTCTGCGCGACCCGCGGCCGCCCCTTCCGCCGCTTCGAGGACGTGGTCGCCGCCGCCCGCGCCCGCCCCGACACCATCACCTACGGCTCGATCGGCAATGGCAGCCTGGCGCACCTGACCATGACGCTGGCCGCCAAGGCCGGCGGCTTCACGCTGGTCCATGTGCCCTATCGCGGCGGCGGGCCGATCCAGACCGCGGCCGTGGCCGCCGAGGTGGACCTGGCCGTCGCGACCCCCGCGGTGCTCGCCCGCCATGTCGAGGCCGGCGCGCTCGTCGCGCTGGCGCAGACCGGCGCGCGCCGGTCCCCCTCCTGGCCGAACCTCCCGACCCTGGCCGAGGCCGGCATCGCGGGGGTGGATGCCAGCGCCTTCTGGGGCTTCCTCGGCACCGCGGGCACGCCCGCGCCGATCGTGGCGCGCATGGAGGCGGCGCTGCGGAAGGCGCTCGAGGTGCCGATGGTGCGCGAGCGCATCGCCACCATGCAGATCGACCTCGACCCGCAGGGCGGCGCGGCCTTCGGCGCCTTCCTCGACCGCCAGATGGAGACCTGGGGGCGCGTGGTGCGGGAGAACAACATCCGGCCGGACTGAGCGGCGCCCTGCCACAGCACGGCCGCAACCCCGGGGCAGGATGACGCCATGCGCCGCCTGCTGATGCCGGTCCTCCTCCTGCCGCTCGCCGCCTGCGTGGTGGTGCGGCCCGTGCCGATCGCCCTGCCGACGGGCCCCGCCTGCGAGGACCCCGCCACGGGCGCGGTCTATGGCGCGCTGGCGGGGGCGGGCATCGGCGCGATCGCGGGCTCGGCCACGGCCGATGCCGGCCGAGGGGCCGCGATCGGCGCAGGGATCGGCGCGCTGGCCGGCGCCGCGATCGGCGCCCAGCCCTGCGCGTCGCCGCCGGGCTATCCGCCGCCGGGCTACGGTGCGCCTCCCTACGGGCCGGAACCCTACGCCCCGCCGCCCTACTAGAGCAGCGCCCGATCGGATGGAACCGCGGCGCGGTCCCGCCGATCGGGTATAAGATGATCTACAATATGTGTTTTCTGGAGCAAGGAGTCCGATCGGATGATTCCATCTGATCGGATATTGTTCTTCGGATTTTGCTCTTCGGATTTTGCTCTTCGGATTTTGCTCTAGCCCCGCCCGATTGCCCCGGCGGCGCAACGTCGCCACATGCCCCGCCATGCAGGACCCATGCGCCGCGTGTTGACCGCCCTCGCCATCGTCGCGGCCATCCCGCTGGTGCTGACGGGCGCCCTCTGGGCGGGGCAGGAGCGGCTGATCTTCCTGCCGGACCCGCGCCCGCTGGTCGCCCCCGACGGCTGGCGCCGGGAAAGGCTACGCACGACGGACGGCCTCGACCTCGGCTTCCTGGCGGCCGAGGGCGCGGCCAGCCGCCCCGTCATCCTGCATTTCCACGGCAATGGCGGGAATGCCGGGGACCGCGTCGGCCTCGCCAATATTTTCAACGGTGCCGGCTATTCCTTTGTTCTTGCGGAATACCGGGGCTACGGCCGCAACCCCGGCCGGCCGGGCGAGGACGCCTTCGCGCAGGATGCCGTCGCCTATCTCGACTGGACGCGCAGCCGCTTTCCCGGCCGTCCGGTCGTGCTCTGGGGCGAAAGCCTCGGCTCGGGCGTCGCCACCCGCCTGGCGGAGGGACGCGGCGACATCGCGGCGCTGGTGCTGGAAAGCCCCTTCACCTCGGTCGCCGACCTGGCGCGCGGCATGTACCCGGTGCTGCCGACCGACTGGCTGCTGCGCCACCGCTTCGAAAGCCGGGCGCGCCTGCCGGGCATCGCGGCACCGATCCTGGTGGTGGGCAGCGCGGCGGACCGCATCACGCCCGCCGCACATGCGCAGGGCATGGCGGAGGCGGCGCGGGACGGGCGGTTGGTCATGCTGCCGGGGGGCGCGCATCCGGCGGTGCTGAACGACCCGAGCGGCGAGGGCGTTCGGGCGGTGCTGCGGTTCCTGGGGGAGGCGGTGCGGTAGGGGGGGGAAAGGCCAGGGGCGCCGCCCCTGGACCCCGCCAGGAAACTGAGTTTCCTGGACCTTCCGCAATTCGGGGCCGGGCGCAGCCTCGCCGGTCGCGCGCGAAGCCCTTGGCTCGGGCGGCCGCCGCCGGAACCAACCCATTTTACTCGACACGCTGTAAACGTTCCTTATATGTTCTCATTGACTCCGCGCCGCCGAGACCCCGCCCATGCCCCACCTCACCACCCCCCGCCCCTGGGCCCCGCTCTCCGACCACGAATGGACCTGCCTCGCCCCCTACATCGCCCGTGCCGCCGCCCGCCCCGGCCCGAAGGTCGAGGACCTGCGCGCCCGGATGGACGCCATCTTCCGCATCGCCACCACGCGCGACCCCTGGCGCGCCCTGCCGCCGGAATATGGCCGCCCCGACACCGTCTCCCGCTTCTTCCGCCGGCTGACGCATGCGGGGCTGTGGCAGCGCCTGCTGGATGCGCTCGCCACCGGCGCCGTGCCGGCGCATCTGCAGGCGCTGGAACACTGGATCTGCCGCGCCTGCCAGCGCGCCGGGCGCATCCTCGGGCTGCGGTTCATCGCGCTGGCGCGGCGGCTCGGTTTCCTCAGCGCGCTGAAGGGGCCGCCGCACCTGGTGGCGGATCCCGATCTGTCCGAAACGATCCGGCGCTTCCCGCTGCGGCTCGCGTTCATTCCGGCGATGCAGGAAGGCGGGCGGAATCTCGTGCTGCGCGCGCTGTCCCGCCTGCACCGGCGGTGCGGCGGCGTGCAGCGTATCCCGCGCGCGCTGGCGCCCGCTTGACCGGCCCGGCGGGGCGCAGTCCGATGCCTCCAACGCCAGACCCATCAGGAGGAACCGCCATGCGCGCCTGGGCCGTCGTCGAGACCGGGAAGCCGCTGCAGCAAATCGACCTGCCCACGCCCGAACCGGCGGGCCAGCAGGTGCTGATCGAGGTGACGCATGCCGGCGTCTGCCATTCCGACCTGCACATCTGGGAAGGGGAATACGACCTCGGCTCCCGCGGGAAGATGCGTCTGACCGACCGCGGCGTGACGCTGCCGCTCGCCATGGGGCATGAGATCGTCGGCCGCATCGCGAAGTTCGGGCCGGACGCGAAGCCGGGCGGCCTCAAGGTCGGCGACCAGGTCATCGTCTTCCCCTGGGTCGGCTGCGGCACCTGCCCGCAATGCCGGGCGGACGAGGACAACATGTGCCTCAAGCCGCGCAGCCTCGGCGTCTACCAGCATGGCGGCTACGCCACGCATTGCCTGGCGCCGGAACCACGGCACCTGGTGCCGCTCGGCGGCCTCGATCCCTCGCTGGCCGCGACCTATGCCTGCTCGGGCATCACGGTGTTCAGCGCCATCAACAAGGTCATGCCGCTGCCGCCGGAGGAACCCGTGGTGCTGGTCGGCGCCGGCGGGCTCGGCCTGAACGCCATCGCGGTGCTGCGCGCCAAGGGGCACAAGCGGATCGTGGTGGTCGATGTCAGCGCGCAGAAGCTCGATGCCGCGAAGGCCGAGGGCGCGACCGACACCGTGCTCGCCGCCGGGGAGGACACCGCGAGGCGCATCATGGAGGCCGCCGGCGGCCCCGTCGCCGCCATCGTGGACCTGGTGAACGGCACCGACACCGCGCGCTTCTGCTTCGACGCGCTGCGCAAGGGCGGCAAGCTGGTGCAGGTCGGGCTGTTCGGCGGGGAGATGAACATCCCGCTGCCGCTGATGCCCATCCGCGCACTCACGATCCAGGGCAGTTATGTCGGCAATGTCAAGGAGTTGCGCGAATTGGTTAAGATTGCGCAGTCGGGCGCCTTGCCGGCGATCCCGATCACCAACATGCCGCAGGATCAGGCGGATGCGGCGCTGAACCGGCTGAAGGACGGCAAGGTGGTCGGCCGCATCGTGCTGACGGCCGCGGCGGCATGACGGCGGCGCCGCGCCCCCCGCCCGGTCCGGGGCGGGGGCGCGCGGCGCGGTGTCCGAGACGGCCGGAGCCGGCGTATTCAGGCCAGCGGATAGGCCCCGCCCGTCACCGGGTCGGTCGCCGGGTCCGGCGTCGCCGCGATGGCGTGCAGGGCGCGTGCCCGTTCCTCCGGCGCGCCGTGGTGCTGGTCGGGCGGGTCCGAGCCCTCGGGATAGGCGCCAACCACCTGCAGGTCCGGGCTCGCCTCCAGGTTCCGGTGGCCGGTTCCGGCCGGCAGCACCGCCACGTCCCCGGCCGCGAGTTCCACCTGCACGCCCTGCTCGCCGCCGAGTTGAACGCGCACCTGTCCGGCGACCACGGCCAGCGCCTCATGCGCGTTGGAATGGTAGTGGTGCCAGGCGTGGATGCCGCCCCGCCAGGCCGGGCGCCAGGCATTGGCGAGGAACAGCGCCTCGGCCGCGGCCGGTTCGCCCACGGGCACGGCGGCGCGATGCAGCAGCACGGGCAGGCGCGGGTTGTTCGGGATGTCCCCGCCGTCCGGGAGAAACAGCAACTCCGCCCCGTCCCTGCGATGCTCGTGCATGGCGTCCCTTCCTTGTCGCGTGGAATCCCCTTCTCCATGATGCCCGTCGGACGGGGAGGGTTCCAGCATGACCGACATCACGCCGCTGCGCGACTTCATCCGCGACATGACGAACCTGGCCGAGGATGGCGCCACCGAGCAGCGCTGGCTGACCGAGGGCGCGGCGCTGCTGCGCCGTCTCGTCGCGACCGACGCCTGGCTGCCGGAGGATTGCGCCGTGCCGGGCCCGCGCTACCGGCAGTACCTGTTGCACTGCGACCCGCTGGAGCGCTTCAGCGTCGTCTCCTTCGTCTGGGGCCCGGGCCAGCGGACGCCGGTGCACAACCACACGGTCTGGGGCCTGGTTGGCATGCTGCGTGGCGAGGAGGTCTCGACCGAGATGCGCCCCGGCGCGCCCATGGCCGCCGGCCAGGTCGACCGGCTGCGGCAGGGGGAGGTGGTCGCCGTCGGCGCCGATACCTACGACATCCATGTGGTCGAGAACGCGCTGCCGGACCGCGCCTCCATCAGCATCCACGTCTATGGCGGCAACATCGGCGCGGTGGAGCGTTCCGTCTTCGACCCTGCGACCGGCGCGGCGAGGCGCTTCATCTCGGGCTACGACAATGACGCCGTGCCGAACCTCTGGGACCGCAGCCGGGAGAGCGCGGCGGCCTGAACACGCGAAGGGCCGCCCCCGGGGCAGGGGCGGCCCTTGCGAAGCATCCGCTCGGCTGGCGTCAGCGGCGGGCGCCGCGCGCCGCCGGGGCCTGGGCCACTTCCTCGAGCGCGAGGCGCGCCGCGTCGGAGGCATTGACGCGGGTGGGCGAGGTGCCGGCCATCATCATGCCGCCCGTCGCATCGGGCCGGTTGTGGATGAAGCCGTAGACCGGATAGGTGCGGCCGTAGGCCTCGGCGCTGTGGCCGACCTGCACGCGCACTTGCGTCCAGTTGTTGTTGGGCGAGACGTCGATGACCGACACCCCGCGCATGATGCTGCCGCGGCGGATCCCGGGGCCGCCCCAGTTGGCGTGGTGGATCAGCACCTCGCGCTGGGAGACGACACGCTCCACGACCGCGACGTGGCCGGACCGCATGCCGCCCGAACCGGGGAAGGCCATTACCGAGCCGGGCTCGGGCCGGTTGCCACGGGCATAGAGGCCGGCGGCATTGTGCCACCAGTCGCGGCCATTGCCGCTGATCGCCATGCCCGTCGCCTGGCGGGCGTAGGGCACGCAGGAGATGCCGCGCCCGACGGAACCGGCTGCGGCCGAGCGGCTGCCGCGGCCGGCTCGCGCTGCGCTGCGGTTGGCCGGCGCGTTGCGCGCCGCGACGTTGCGGCCGCGCTGGGTGGTCGCGCGCGCCGTCGGATTGGCCGCGCGAGGACGGCTGGCGGCAGGTGCCGTCGCCGCCGCGCTGCGCGCCGAGGGCTTGCCCTGGCGCCCGTCGGTTGCCCGGGCCTCGGCATCCCCCGCCGCGAATCCCAGACCGCCGAACACGATCGCCAGCGCGATCGCCGCGATATTTGCCTTCATGTTCCCCCGTCGCCCCTCGGAAGCCCCTGCCGGATGGTTTTCGAACCGGTGTGTGACTTCGGTAACAAGCGCGGAACGGGGGCGGCAAGCCGCCGGTCTGTAACGCGGGGAAATCAGGAGTGATTTGTCGTGCGGGGCCGGGGCAGGCGAGCCGTCTCAGGACCAGGTTCCCAGGATTGGGGCGAGAATTGGACAGAGCCACAGTGTGGTGGCCGGAAAACAACAACGCCCGGTGCCATGGCGCCGGGCGTCGCGTCGGAATCGAGGAAAGGATTCCCGTATCGCAATGGCCGCGTCAGCGGCAGGCGGTGACCATGATCTCCACCAGGTGGCGCGGGTCGGCCATGTTGGCCTCCACGCACGCGCGGGCCGGGGCGCCGCCGGGCGGCAGCCACGGCGTCCAGACCTCGTTCATCGCGCCGCGGTCGGCGATGTGCTTCACCCAGATCGTCGCAGTCAGCATCCGGGTCTTGTCGGTGCCGTTCGCCTCCAGCGCGGCGTCGATCTTGGCCAGCACCTCGGCCGTCTGGCCCTTGATGTCCTTCGACAGGTCATCGGCGGTCATACCCGCGAGATAGACGAAGTTGTGGTACTCGACCGAGGACGAGAGGATCTGGTTCGTACCCTGGCGGGTGATCTTGGACATGCCGGCCGCTCCTTCGCGATATGCGCCCGGGCGCGGGCGCGATGCCTGCGCCGTGGGCGCGCGCCGGTTCTAGAACAGCTTTCGCAAGGCGGGAATGACCCGGCCCGCCCGTCAGCCCGGCCTGCGGAGGCGGTCGATCACCAGGGGGTCGAAGGGGGAGGCGGCGACGATCCGCTCGTCGCGCGCAAATGCATCGAGCGCGGCGCGCAGCCGCGGGCTGTCCCGTCCATCCACCGCCGCGTCCCAGCGACCGCGCCGTGCCAGCGCCGATTGCGCGAAGCGCCGCAACGGCCGGTCCACGGCCGGCACGGCGCCGCGGGCGCTCTCCCCGGCCAGGAGGGCGGCGCCCTGGCGCGCCTCGGCCGGCGGCACGCGTGGGGCGAGCGCCTCCCGGTACCGCCTCGCGGCCCCGACGCCCCTGCGCTCGGCCAGGCGGAACCGTGCCAGGGCCTCCGGCCAGTCCCGCGCCGTGCCCTCGCCGGCGACCTGCAGCATGGCCATGGCGAAGCCGGCCTCGGGGTGGCCACGCTCGGCGGCACGATGGAACCAGAGCGCGGCCCAGGCGGTGTCGCGCGGCGTGCCGTCGCCGGCCTCGAGGAGCCGGCCGAGCAGGAACTGCGCCTCCGCCTCGCCCTCATGCGCCGCGAGGTTCAGCCAGGGGATGGCTGCGGCCGTGTCGCGCCGGCCATCGCCGCGCGACAGATGCGCGAGTGCCACGAGGACCTGCGCTTCCGGGTGGCCGAGCCGCGCCGCCTGCTCGAACAGCGCGGCGGCGCGGTCGGGGTCGCGCGTACCGCCGCGCGGCGGATTCAGGGTCCGCTGCGCATCGCGAAAGAGGCTCGCGGCGCGCGCGCGGTCCTGGGACTCGGCGGGGGCGGGGCGCGCGGTCGGCACCGCGACGTCGCCGTGCAACGCCGAGCAGCCGCCGAGCACGACCACGGCCAGCAGAACCAAGGCGGCCGCCTGCAGGCGGCCGGCGGCGCGCCGCACGGCACCCGGGCCCGGCCCAAGCCGCCCCCCCGCCGGCGAGGCGCAGGCAACGACGCGGTGCATCGGCATCGGCGAGGCGCGCTAGCGGCGCGGCCTCCCGATGTCGTCGGTCGGCAGGCCGAGAAGGTCGTCGACCCGCTCCGCGACCGCCCTGGTCACGGGCTTGTTGGCCGCGTCCGTCAGTTCCTCCGCGCGCGCCGCGGCGATCTCGGCGCGCAGCTGCGCGGGCGACAAAGTCGGATTGGCAAGCGCGGCCATGACCCTGTCTTCGTAGGCCGCGATCATGCCGACTCGGGAGTTCGGTGCCGCGTTCTGTCGCGCGGTGGGCGAGGCGTGCGCCGCGTTGAGCGCGCCGAGCGCGCTTGCCAGCGCGCCACGGTCGGCCGAGCCGCCGCGCCCGGGGCCGCCGCCGCGGCCATCCGGTCCGCCGCGTCCCGACGCGGCCGAGGCGCCCTGGCCGCGGCCTTGGCCCTGGTTGCCGGGGCTGCCGGCATCGTCGCCGCGGCCACCACCGAAGCCGCCGCCGCGGCCGTTCTCGCCGGCCGAGGCACTTGCACCCTGGCCGCCGGCATTGCCGCCGCCATTCCCGCCGCCGCCGCCACCTCCGCCGCCACCTCCGCCGCCACCACCACCACCACCTCCGCCACCACCTCCGCCGCCGCGCGCATGGGCGGGCGAGGACAGGTCAAGCGGCAGGCCCGGCAGGGCCGTGAGGGACAGGACGCCCAGCAGCAGCAGGCTGCGCTGGAACAGGGGCGCGAAGGTCGCCCGCGGCAAGGTGCTGGGCATGGTTGGCCATTCTCCTGGTCGTCGGCTGCGCCACGGCGCGCTGGTCACGGAAGCGTGCGCTCATCGGCAGGTATCACGCAATGGCCTCGCGTTGTCGTGAGGCCGCGGGCGGCCGCGCCGGAGCGGAGCCCGCGGCCCGCCACGTGTCGTCCCTTCGCCTCAGGCCACCCGGTAGGTGCTGCCCGATGCCGCCGCGCCGATCATCGCCTCATAGACCGCGACGCCGTGGATCGCCTCCGCCGACGGCAGCGGATAGGCCGGCCCGCCGGCGACGGCGGCGGCGAAGGCCGCGAGTTCCGCGGCCTCGATGTCGGTCTTGGGGAAGTCGCGCACCCAGCCCTCGCCGTCGCGCGGCGTGAAGGCCAAGTGCTCGTGCCCGTGCAGTTCCAGCAGGCCGTCGGTGCCGAACAGCGCCACGCGCCAGTAGCGCGGCGCCAGCGCCAGCGTCGCGAAACCGGCCGTCACGCCGCTCTCGAAGCGCATCAGCGCGGCGGTCGTGTCGTCGAGCCCGTTGTCGATCGCCCGCGCATGGGAGAGCACCGTCACCTCGGCGATCGGCCCGGCCAGGTTGATGAACATGTCGACCATGTGGATGCCCATGCCGCCCATCCCGCCGAGCGGGCTCTCGGCCCGGTCCGCGCGCCACATGCCGGGCTTGTAGGCGGCCGCGCCCGGCCCGCTGAACTGGCCCTCCACATGCAGCAGCGTGCCGAGGCGCCCGGCCGCCAGCATCGCCTTCATCTCGGCGACCGCCGGCAGGAAGCGGCGATTGTGCCCGAGCGCGAGCACCACCCCGGCGCGCGCGCAGGCCGCCACGGCGGCCTCCGCCGAGGCCTTGGTCATGGTGAAGGGCTTCTCGACGAACACGTGCTTGCCGGCGGCGGCCGCGGCGACCACCTGATCTGCGTGCATCCGGTGCGGGGAGGCGATGGCGACGACCTGCACGGCCGGGTCGGCCAGCACCGCGTCGAAATCGGGCAGGATGCGCAGGCCCTGCCGCGCGGCCCAGTCGGCGGCGCGCTCCGGCCGGCCGGTGCAGCCGGCGACGAAGCGGATGCCGGCATCGTTCCGGCCCTGGACGCTGTCGACCAGAGTCTGGCCCCAGCGGCCCATGCCGATAATCGCCGCGTCGAGCATGCCTTCCATTCCCCTCCGTTCCCCGCCGGCCCGCACGGCCGGACGCTCCTATGCACCAGCGGCCGGCGCATGCATATGAACAAGCAGCATATGAAGACCCGGTACAACCAATGATCGATGCCGTGACCCTCGCGATGGTCGGGGCCATCCTTCTTCTTCTCGCCGCATCGGCTGCCTTCTCGGGCAGCGAGACCGCCTTCACGGCGGTCAGCCGTGCCTTTGTCACCCGCCGCGCGCGCGAAGGCGACCGCCGCGCCGTGGCGCTCGAGGCGCTGGGCGCCCGCCAGGACCAGGTGGTGGCTGCCATCCTGGTCGGCAACAACCTCGTGAACACGACCGCGACCGCGATGGCCTCGGCGCTGCTCATCTCCTGGTTCGGGGAGGGGGGCGTCGTCTATGCCTCGCTGGTGATGACGGCGTTGCTGGTCATCTTCTCCGAGGTCCTGCCCAAGACCATCGCGCTGCGCGGCCCGGATGCCGCTGCGCTGCGGGTGACGCCGCTTCTCACGCTGGTCATGCGCGCACTCGGGCCGGTCGCACGCGTGGTCGGCGCCGTGGTGGCCTTCACGCTCCGCCTTTTCGGCGTCCGTGCGCCCGCCGCCGAGCGGCCGGGCATCACCGAGGATGAGCTGCTTGGCGCGATCGAACTGCACGGCCTTGGCCAGCAGGGGGCGGCGGACATCGCTGCGCGGGAGGAGCGGCGGATGCTTCGCGGCGTGCTGGAACTGGACGACATGGCGGTGCGCGACGTCATGACGCACCGCTCCCGCGTCGCGGTGCTCGATGCGGACGATCCGCCGGATGTGATGCTGGAACGGCTCCTGGCCTCGCGGCATACGCGCCTGCCGCTGCTGCGGCGCAACGGGGAGGAGATCCTCGGCGTGGTCACCGTGCGCATGGCGCTGCGCGCGCTGCATGCCGTCGGCGGCGATCCGGCGCGCCTCGATCCCGCCGCGCTGGCGCTGCCCGCGGTGATCGTGCCCGAGGCGCGGCCGCTGCGCGCGCAGTTGCACGAATTCCGCAAATCCGCGGTCAAGCTCGCCATCGTGATGGACGAATACGGCGCGATGCGCGGCATCGTCACGCTCGAGGACATCGTAGAGGTCGTGGTCGGCCAGATCGCCAATCGCGGCGAGGCGATCCTGGGCGATATCGGGCCGGGCGGAACGGCCGAGGTGCGCGGCGATGTCCGGGTGCGCGACCTGAACCGCGAGTTCGACTGGGACTTGCCGGAGACGGAGGCGGCGACGATCGGAGGCCTGATGGCCGCGCGCTGCCATGACATTCCGGCCGCGGGGGCCGAGATCGTGATCGGTCGCTACCGTATCCGCGTGGAGGAGCGGCGAGGGCTGCGGATCGATCGCGTGACGGTCCGCATTGAGGCCTGATGCCCGGCGGCCGAAGGCTTCACCTTCTGCCCTTGCAAGTCGCGCTCATCGGCGCGGACGACCGGCGGCCGCCGCAGGTCAGTCCTTCGAACGCTCGGCAGGAGGCAGCCGGCGGCTCAGCGATTGGCGGCGTCGGGCGGTGGCCCGGATCCCTCGAGCGCCTCGGCCATGCGGTTCATGCGCGAGAGGCCCCAGGCGACGGCGAGCAGCGACAGTGCGACCGCCACGAGGGTCGGCCAGCGCAGGCCGAACACCTCCCCCGCCGCGCCGAGCAGCAGCGCGCCCAAGGCCGGGCAGGCGCGGGTGATGAGGCCCCAGAGGCTGAGCACGCGACCGCGCATCGCGGGGTCGGAGGCGCTCTGTGCCAGTGTCTGCACGCTGATGCCGTGCACCGAGCCGGCGGCGCCCATCAGAACCGCGCAGAACAGGCCGAAGGTGAACCAGCCCGTCGCCGCGAAGCCCGCGGTCGCGAGTGCCAGCGCCGCCACGCCCAGCACCGCGAGCCGCGTCGTCCCCGCGAGCCGCCCGCGCGCCGCGACCGTCAGTCCCGCCGCCAGCGCGCCGACGCCGAAGGCCGCGGTGAGCCCGGCCAGCGCGGTCGGCCCCAGGCCGAAGATGCGCTCGACGAAGGGCGGCAGGATCTCCTGCACGCCGCGCAGCAGCATGGCTGCGACGGCCGAGAAGGCGAGGATCGGCCCGAGCCCCGGATGGCGCGCGGCGTAGCGCAGCCCGTCCACCATCTCGCCGAACAGGGAGGCGGTGGCGGCATGCCCGCGGCGCGCCGCTTCCTCGACCTGGAGCAGCGGCGTCGTGGCGGTGGCGATGGCGTAGGCCAGCGCATTCAACGCGATGGCGGGCCAGACGCCGGCCACGGCGATGATCGGCGCGGCGATGGCGGGGCCGATGAAGCGCGCGACGTTGAACGTCAGGGAATTGAGCGCGACGGCGGCCGGCAGGTCGGCGCGCGGCACGAGCCCCGGCATCAGCGACTGCCGCGCCGGTTGCGCGAAGGACGCGGCGACGCCGCCCACCACCTCCAGCACCAGCAGCAGCCAGATGGTCATGCCGCCCGACGCCACCAGCAGCGCGATGGCAAGCGCATTGAGGCCGATCGCCGCCTGGCTCAGCATCGTCATGCGCAGCCGGTCGGCGCGGTCCGCCACCGCGCCGGCGAAGGGGCTGGCGATCACCGCCGGGGCGAGGTCGCAGAACGCGACCACGCCAACCCAGAAGGCGCTGCCGGTCAGTTCCCAGGCGAGCCAGGACACCGCGATGCGGTGCATCCAGAGGCCCGTCCAGGCGGTGAGGGAGGCGCCGAAGAAGATGCGGGCGTTGCGGTGCGAGAGCGCCCGCGTGAGCGTGCTGAACGAGGCCACGTCCCGGGGCGCCCGGCCCCGTCAGTTCCCCCTGCCGCGGGGCGCCGGCGCCGCGCGGTCCTGCGGCGCGGGGCCGGCGGTATTGGCGCGGATGCAGTCGCGGATCAGGTCTTCGCGCAGCACGCGCCGGCCATAGGCGTCGGACTGCACGCGGAGCGAGGGAATGAGGTTCGTCGCATCCGTCTGGCCGAGGTCGCGGTCGAGCCGCGAATCCTGACCGCGTTCGCGCACGGCGATGGCGCGCTCGGCCTCGGCCTCGCAGGCGGCGCGCAGGCGGGCGTCGCCGCTGGCGGGCGCGGCGGCCTGGGGCGCGGGGGCGGGGGCCGGTTCGGCGCAGGCCGCGAGCAGCAGGACGCCGAGGAAAGGCCACGCGGGCGCCAGGCGGATCATGGGGATACTCCGGATGGAATCGGACGCGACAATAGTCGCCTGAGCCCGGTTTCGTCGAACCGTGCGCCGGCGTCCAGCGGCATGGCCGCCGCGACCCGCAGCAGAGCGGGATGCAGGTCGATCCCGTCCGGCGTCAGGGCATAGAGGCCGGCCAGCCAGCGCGCCCGCGTCATGACCTCGACCAGCGCCAGCAGCCTGAGGCAGAGCGACAGGCCGGACAGCGTGCCGAGGTCGTGCGCGGCGTCCACCGCCTCCGCCCAGCAGGCCGCGTCGGCGTCGGCCAGCAGCATCTCCTGGCTGTTGCCGTCGGGGCGGCGGAAGAGCAGGCGGCGCGGCGCGCCCCAGCGTTCGGCGGCCGCGGCGGCGCGGGCGCGGTCCCAGGCGGCCTCGAGGTCGCGCGGCGCGACGGGGGGCAGCGCCTCGGGCGGGACGGGAATGGCGTAGGCGAGCACCCCGTCCGGGGCGCGCGCGACCCGGATCGGGACAGGCATCGCGGCAATGTGACGCCCGCGCGCGGCCGGCGCCACCCCGGCGGGCGCGGGGCTGGCCGGCGCTGCCCGCTTGACCGCCGCGCCGCGCCGGGCCGTCATGCGGCCATGACCGACACCGCCGACCTCACCGCCACCGAGGCCCTCGCCGCGATCCGCGCGGGCCGCCTCTCCGCCGCCGACCTCATGGAGGCCTGCCTCGACCGCATCGCGGCGCGGGAGGGGGAGGTGCGCGCCTTCGCCTGGCTCGACCCGGCGCAGGCGCGGCGGGCGGCGGCGGCGGCGCGACCGGGGCCGCTGGCCGGCATTCCGATCGGCGTGAAGGACGTGATCGACACGGCCGAGTTGCCCTCGCAATACGGATCGCCCGCCTGGGCGGGGCACCGGCCGCGCGCGGATGCCGCCGCCGTGGCCGCGGCGCGGGGTGCGGGCGTGGTCGTGATCGGCAAGACCGTCACCACGGAGTTCGCCACGCGCCATCCCGGGCCGACCGCCAATCCGCGAAACCTCGGGCATACGCCGGGCGGGTCGTCCTCGGGCTCGGCGGCGGGCGTCGCTGCGGGGTTCTTCCCGCTGGCCTTCGGCACGCAGACGGCGGGCAGCATCGTCCGCCCGGCGGCCTATTGCGGCGTGGTCGGCTTCAAGCCGTCCTTCGGCACGCTGCACCGCGCCGGGATGAAGGTGATGAGCGAGAGCCTGGATACCATCGGCGTGATGGCGCGCGGCCTGGCCGATTGCGCGCTGGCGATGTCCGCCATGACCGGGATGGATTTCGGCGACCCGGAGGCGAAGCCGGGGCGCGCGCCGCGGCTGGCGCTCGTGATGGGCCCCGCGGCGGAGCAGGCGGCGCCCGAGACTCTGGCCCTGATGGAGCGTGCGGCCGAGGCCTGCCGTCGTGCCGGCGCGACGGTGACGCCGCTCGACCTGCCTGCGGCCTGCGCGGCGGCCTATGCGCTGCACCCGCATGTCATGAACATGGA
Organism: Roseomonas sp. HF4; assembly: GCF_005222755.1. Classification (GTDB taxonomy): domain Bacteria; phylum Pseudomonadota; class Alphaproteobacteria; order Acetobacterales; family Acetobacteraceae; genus Neoroseomonas. The sequence goes on along the minus strand of NZ_STGD01000001.1, from coordinate 136,444 downwards.
AAGCGCGCAGGCGATCGGCTGGGAGTTGGACCATGCGCGGCCGCTGCTCTCCGCCGTCCTGCGGGAGAGGATGGACTGGGCGCGAGCCGAGCCGGCCGCGAAGCTGGCCGAGGGCCGCGCCGCCTTCGCCGCCGCCCGCGCGGCGTTCGTGGAGGCCATCGCAGGCTTCGACGCGGTGCTGACGCCGGCGGCGCCGGGGGAGGCGCCGGAGGGGCTCGGCTGGACCGGGGACCCGGCGTTCAACACGCTTTGGACGCTGCTGCACGGGCCTTGCGTGACGGTGCCGGCGGGGGCGGGGCCGAAGGGGCTGCCGCTCGGCGTGCAGGTGACCGGGCGCGTGGGGGAGGATGCGGCGGTGCTGGGGTGGGCGGCCTGGGTCAGGGCGGCGCTTGGCTGAAGGCCCGGCCGCCGCCGCGGCGCTCGCAACCGCGCCGCCCCTGCCGATGGCCGAGGCGGCGCGGGAGACCATAGAGGTCGCGCCCGCCGGCTGGCTGCGCGCCGCCCCGGGCGGCATGGCGGCGGCGCCGGAGGATCGGCTCGGCGACCCGTCATTGGCGCGGCTGCTCACGCGCGAGGCCGCGCTGCCCCCGGCCCGGCTGCACGTGCTGGACGACGTTCTGGTTCATGCCGGCAGCTGGACGGTGTTCAAGGCCGGCCGCCCGGTCCTCGAGACCGTGCCGGGCTGGCGGCGCGGGGATCTCGCGGACTTCCTCGCGCTGCCGCGGCTGGCCGCCGACTGGGCGGCGGGCGTGACGGCTGACCTCGCGGACCCCGTGATCTGCGGGGCCAATGCGCCCCATCGCAACTACGCGCACTGGCACCTCGACTGCCTCGCGGGGATGATGCTGGCGCGGGAGGCGCTGGGCCCGGTGCCGCACATCCTGCTGCCGGGCGTGATGGCGCCCTTCCAGCGCGAAAGCCTGGCCCTGCTGGGGGACGTGGGGGCGGTCCTGCCGGCCACGGGGCTGATCCGGTGCAGGCGGCTCCACTGGCCCTCGACGCTCGGGGGCTCGGCAATGGCCGGGCGTCATGCCGCGGCGGCCTTCGCCCGGATCGGCGCGGCGCTTGGCGACCGGGGCGGGGCGGATGCGCGGCTCTATCTCGCGCGCTTCGACGCGGGCGCGCGGCGCGCCATCGTCAACGAGGCGGCACTGGCCGAGGCGCTCACGGGCTACGGGTTCCGGGTCGTGACGCCCGGCACGCTTCCCTTCGCCGAACAGGTCCGCGCCGCCGCCGGCGCCTCGATCATCCTGGGGCCGCATGGCGCGGGCCTGACCAATGCGGGCTATGCCCGACCAGGGGCGGTGCTCGTGGAACTGCATCCGCAGGGCTACGGCGCGGCGGCCTTCGCGCGGCTGGCCATCCAGCGCGGCCTGGCCTGGCGTGGCTGGATCATGCCGGCGGAGGGGGAGGGCCACGACACGCGCGCGGTCGCCGAGATACCCGCGCTTCTGGCGCAGTTGCGGGCGTGGGGCGTCGCGTGACCGAGCCGGCGCTGCTCGGCCTGCGGCTGGTTCGGGACGCTTTGGTGCTGCCGGTCCAGCCCGGGTCGCGGCCTGGCCACGCCTTCACCATGGGCATCCGCGATCAGGCCGGCGCCCCGGTGCCGGAAGCGGCCTTCCGGCGGGAAGGGCGCGACCTGGCCGATGCGCCGCCGCGCCCGCCCGTCCGGCGGCTGCCCGGGCGGCACATCTACGGCGGGGTCCTGTTCCAGCATTTCGGGCACGCGTTGGTCGAGGGCCTGTCGCGCGCCTGGGCGCTGCGAGACCCGGCGCATCGCGACCTGCCGCCGCTCTGGCTGCGGCGGGGGGACAGGCTGGGCGCGCCGATGCGCGGCCTGCTGGACCTGCTCGGCCTCGATGCGCCGGCGGAGCGGGTGGTGACGGAGCCGCTTCTGGTCGAGGAGCTTCTCGTGCCGGCGCAGGGCGCGGAGTTCGGGGGCGGCATGCATCCGGCGCAGGCGGCGGCGCTTGCCGCCGCGTCGTATGGGCCGGTCCGGGCGGGGCGGCGCGTCTGGCTGTCGCGCCGCGCGCTGCCCGCGCACCTCGCCCGGATCGAAGGGGAAGACGAGGTCGAGGCGCTTCTGACGGAAGCGGGGTGGGAGGTGCTGGCGCCCGAGACGCTGCCGCTGCCCGCGCAGCTCGCCGCGATTGCCGGGGCGGCGCGCATCGCGGGCTTCATGGGATCGGCCTTCCACCTGCTGTTGCTGTTCGACCGGGTGCCGGCGCGGGTCAGCCTCGTGAGCCGCCGGCTGTCGCGGGACGTGGTCAGTGCCTACGGCGCCATCGCCGCCGCCAAGGGCTTCGCGCAGGAGGTGCTGCCCGCGGCCTTCGACGCGTCGGGCGGGCAGGGGCCCCGCGCGGCGCTGCGGCTCGCCGATCCGGCCGGGCTGGCGCGGCGGCTGCTCGACGGCGGCTGACCGCGCGCGCTCAGCCGGCCGGGATGGCGTTGTAGATCGCGTATTCGTCCGCGAGCCGTCGCCGCAGGCCGATCAGGTCGATGCCGGAGAAATCCTCCGGACGCTTCGGCCGCGACTGGTTCGTCACCTTCAGCGGCAGGTCCTGGCCGCAGAGCCCTTCGAGCGTCGCGAGCAACCGCGCATGGTCCTCGAAGCGGAACAGCTCGACCCGGCCGAGCGCGCCGCCGCGGCTGCGGATGAAGTCCGACTGGCGAAGCACGCCGCCGACGCGCGGCGGGCGGTCGGAGAAATACGCGTCGAGGAAGGCCGCGAAATCCGCGAAGACGGCATCGCCATAGCCGCCGCGCGCACTCGGCCGGCCGTCCGCGTCCCAGGAATAGCGGTACCAGGAATGCAGCCAGTCGATCGGGTCGCGCATCAGGCAGAAGATCCGCGGCGCATAGGGCTGCGGGGCGCGCCGCGCGCCCAGCATGGGCAGGACGAAGGTCTCCACGAAGCCGAGGTCCACATGCTTCATGTGGTCCTTGAAGCGCACGTCGCAGACCGGCGTCAGCGTCTGCTGCAGGGAACTCGAGGCGCATTTCGGCATCGACAGGACGATGAAGCCGAATCGCAGGGATGCCATCATGCGGCGGCGGCCCGTGGTCCGGCGAAGCGGGCTTCACGCCGCCCTGCGCCTCGCCGGGAGGGCGGGCCTTCGCGACGCGCGCGCGCCGTCACGCCCGCACGCCCCCCGGCAGCGCCTTCAGCGCCTCGGTCGTGTCGAAGTCGCGCAGCACCGCATCATCCGCCATCTCCACCTCGACCATCCGGTCGCCGTGGCGGCCGACCAGGTGGCGGGCGCCGACGTCGCCGCTGATGCCCAGGATCTCCGGCAGGAATTCGCGCGCCCAGAGCATCGGGTTGCCCTGCTTGCCGCGGAAGGTCGGCATGACGATGGCGCGCCCTTCCTCCGGGTCGAAGGCGGCGATCAGGCGGTCGAGCATGGCGCCCGAGACCAGCGGCATGTCGCCGAGGCAGACGAGCACGCCCTCGGCCTCCGGCGGCAGCGCCGCGATGCCCGCCTTGAGAGACGCGGAAAGCCCCTCGGCATAGTCCTCGGCGTGGGCGACATGGACCGGCCGGCCGGCCAGCGACTCCTCCACCCGGTCGCGCTCGTGGCCCGTGACGACGATGACGGGCCGCGCGTGGGAGGCGAGCACGTTGTCCACCACGCGGGCCACCATCGGCGTGCCGGCGGTGTCGGCCACCAGCAGCTTGTTGAGCGGCGCCATGCGGCGCGACCGCCCGGCGGCGAGCACGATGGCCGCGACCGTGCGCGCGCGCCGCGGCGCCAGCGCCGGGGGCGCCACGCGCGGCGCCTGTTCGCGGGGCAGGGGGCGGACCTCGATCTCCTTCAGGAGGCCACCCACGCCCATCGCCATGATGTCGGCGGCGGTCACGCGAAGCCCGGCGAACAGCCGCTGAAGCACCCAGTCGAAGCCGTTGAGCTTCGGGCTGCGTGCGCAGCCGGGCAGCACCATGGCCGGGACATCCCCGACCCGGCCGAGGCAGAGCAGGTTCCCCGGATCGACCGGCATGCCGAAATGCTCGATGGCGCCGCCCGCGCGCAAGATCGCGCCAGGTCCGATGTCGCGCCGGTCCACCACGGCCGATGCGCCGGCGATCAACAGCATCTCGGCCCCCGCGCGCTTGAGGCGGGACAGTGCTTCGGCGACCGGCCCTTCCTCATGCCGCACGCGCTCGACCGGCAGCATGGTGCCGCGCAGGTCCTCGATGCGCGCGGTGGTCGCCTCGACCGCGCCCTCCATGACGCTTTCCTTGATGCCCGGCAGCTCGGTCAGCACAAGCCCGACCTTGAGTGGGCGGAAGGGGTGGATCGCGAAGGGGGCCGCGCGGCCACCCTTGGCCACGGCCTCCGCCACGCCGAGCACGGTGCCGGGCACGGCGAAGGGGATCACCTTGATGGTGGCCACCATCTCCTTCGGCGCGACCGGCGTGTGGTTGGGCAGGGTCGCGACGGTCAGGCTCTCGTCGACGCCGTTCAGCGCATCGAGGCGCTTCGTATCCAGCACCAGCAGCCCCGCCGTCTCGGCCAGCAGGTTGACGCGGCCGGTGGCCGACCGGGACCGCGCGATCAGCGGCGCGGTCAGCGCGATCGCCAGCCGTTCCGCCGCCTCATTCTCCGGCACGTCGCCGGCCTCGAGGCGCGCGGTGATGACCTCCCGCCGGCCGCTGTCGCGGATGGCGGCGACCGCCTCCTCGTCCAGCACCGTGCCCTTCTTGAACACGCGGCTGGGCAGGCGCAGCGAATGGGCGAGGATGGCGCCCTTGGCTTCGTCGAGCGGCGTCGGGCCGAAGATCATGCGCCGATCCCGATGCTGACGCGCCCGTCCTGCGGCGGGGCGGCGGGGCGCGGCCGGCCGAGGGCGGCGTCGCGGCGGGCCGCCACGATCTCCGCCATGACCGAGAGCGCGATCTCGGGCGCCGTGACCGCGCCGATGTCGAGGCCGACGGGGGCGTGGATGCGCGCGATCGCGGCATCGTCGTGACCCATCTCCTGCAGCCTGGCGACGCGCTTGCCATGCGTCCGGCGGCTGCCGAGCGCGCCGATGTAGAAGGCGGCGCTGCGCAGCGCCGCATCCAGCGCCGGGTCGTCGAGCTTCGGGTCGTGCGTCAGCGTCACGACCGCGGTGCGGGCATCGGGCTTCAGCGCCGCCATCGCCTCGTCCGGCCAGTCGGTGTTCAGCGTCACGCCGGGCAGGCGTTCCTCGGTTGCGAAGGCGCGGCGGGGGTCGATGACGGTCAGGCCGAAGCCCAGGGGGCCGGCCATCGGCGCCATGGCCTGCGCGATGTGCACGGCGCCCACCACGATGATGCGGAGCGGCGGGTTGTGCGGGTGGACGAACCAGGCCTCCCCGTCGAGGTCGAGGGTCGCGGCCTTCTCGCGGCCGAGCGCGTCGCGCGCGGCCTCGGCCAGCGCGGCGGGCAGCGCCTCGGCCGGCCAGAGATGCTGCGCGCCGTCCGACAGGCGCGTCAGCAACACGACCGGGCGCTGCGCCGCGCGTTCGGCCTGCAGGCGCGCGAGCGTGTCCGTCTTCACGTCAGCGGCTCCACGAAGACCTTGACCTTGCCGCCGCAGGACAGGCCCACCTCCCAGGCGCGCTCGTCCGAGACTCCAAAGTCGAACAACTGCGGCCGGCCGCTCGCCATGGCCTGCTTCGCGGCATCGGCGACGGCGCCCTCGATGCAGCCGCCGGAGACCGATCCCATGAGCCGGCCCGAGGCGGTGACCGCGAGTCGCGATCCGGCCGGCCGGGGCGATGAGCCCCAGGTCTCGACCACGGTCGCGATCGCGACCGCCTCCCCGGCGGCCTTCCATTCGGCGGCGATGGAGAGGATGTCCTCGGACTGGGTCGTATCGGTGGTCATGCCGCGATCCTCCCGCGCTGCGCGGCGTGGCGGTCGGACAGGGCGGCGACCAGTTCGCGCAGGCTGTTCAGGTTATGCACCGGGCGGAAGTCGTCCACATGGGGCAGCATCGCCCGGATGCCCTGGGATTTGGGCTGGAAGCCCTCGAATCTCAACAGCGGATTGAGCCAGATGAGGCGGCGGCAGGACCCGCGCAGCCGTTCCGTCGCATCCGCCAGCCCCTTCGCCCCTTCCCGGTCCAGCCCGTCGGTGATCAGCAGCACCACCGCGCCCTGGCCCAGCACCCGCCGGCCCCAGAGCCGGTTGAACAGCGCGAGCGATTCGCCGATCCGCGTGCCACCCGACCAGTCGGGCACGATGTGGGCGACGGTCTCGAAGGCCACTTCCGGGTCGCGGTGCTTCAGCTGGCGCGTCACGTTGGTCAGCCGCGTGCCGAACAGGAAGGTGTGGACGCGGTCGCGCTCGTTCGCCACCGCATGGAGGAAATGCAGCAGGACCTGCGCGTAGCGCGACATGCTGCCACTGATGTCGCAGAGCGCCACCAGCGGCGGCGGGCGCGTGACGCGGCGCCGGCGTGCGAGGTCGAGGATCTCGCCCCCCGTGCGCAGGCTTTCGCGCACCGTCGCGCGCAGGTCGGCGACGGGCCCGAACGGGTCGGGGCGGAAGCGGCGCGTGCGGAGTTCGTCGAGCGGCAGCGCGAGGCGGCGGATCTCCTGCTTCGCGGCCGCGATCTCGGCGGCGGACATCGCCTCGAAATCCATCTGCTGGAGGCGCTCGCGCTCGCTGACCGTGAAGGTCATGTCGTGCTGCGGCGGGGGTTCCTCGAGCGGCTTTGGCTTGGGCCGGTTCTCCTGCATCGCCTCGGCCAGGCGGCGGGAGACGGGCGGCGCCTTCTCGTCCTTAGGCTTGTTGCCGTCCATCAGTGCCATGGCGGCGGCGTGGGCGGCGGCCTCCGGGTCGCGCCAGAACAGCTGGAAGGCCTGGTCGAAGATCTCGAAATGCTCGTGCCGGTGGACCATGACGGCACGCAGCGCGGCATGGACCTGGCGGCGGTCGGCGAGGTCGATCTCGGTCAGCGCCTCGAGGCCGGCGATCGCTTCGCCCGGGCCGAGCGGCAGCCCGGTGCGCCTGAGCAGGCGGGTGAAGGCCAGCAGGTTGTCGGCCAAGTGGCCGCCCGGGGCGGTCGCGGCGCCCGCGGCACGGGCCTGGGCGGCGCCGATGATGCGCGAGGCGTCGCGGTCGGGGGTCAGGGCCATCGGCAGTCCGGGGGAGGGGAACCTCCCCCGGTCCCCCTCCCTTTCTTGGATACTTGGCGCCGGTCCTTGGAGGTCGGGCGCCAAGTATTGGTTTCCAAAGGCCTTTCGGCCTTTGGCCGGAGGGGTTTGGGGAGGGCAGAGCCCTCCCCAAGGCGTAGCCCAGGGTCGGGGAGGGCGGCGCCCTCCCCGGTCACGCCGATGTCTCCGCGATGATCCTGGCCGCTTCCGCGCCCTTCAGCTTGGCGATGTCGTCCTGGTACTTCAGCAGCACGCCGAGCGTCTCATCGACCGCGCCGGGCTCGAGTTCCTTCGCATCAAGGGCGGAGAGCGCCTGCGCCCAGTCGATCGTCTCGGCGACGCCGGGCAGCTTGAAGTAGTCCCCGTCGCGGACCTTCTGCACGAAGGCCACGATCTGGGCCGACAGTTTCTCGGGCAGGCCGGGCGCGCGCAGCCGCAGGATGGCGCGTTCGCGCGCCGCGTCGGGGTAGTCCACCCAGTGGTAGAGGCAGCGCCGGCGCACCGCGTCGTGCACTTCCCGCGTGCGGTTCGACGTGATGATGACGACCGGCGGCGTCAGCGCGCGGATGGTGCCGAGCTCGGGGATGCTGATCTGGAAGTCGGCCAGGATTTCCAGCAGGAACGCCTCGAAGGGTTCGTCCGCGCGGTCGAGCTCGTCGATCAGCAGGATGGCGGGCTCGCCCTCCAGCGCCTGGAGCAGCGGGCGGGACTGCAGGAAGCGGCGGTCGTAGATGCCGCGCTCCAGTGCTTCCCGGTCGCTTTCCCCGGCTGCTTCCGCCAGGCGGATCGCCATCAGCTGCTTGGCGTGGTTCCACTCATACGCCGCGGCCGAGAGGTCGAGGCCGTCGTAGCATTGCAGGCGCACCAGGTGGCGCGGCAGCATCTTCGCGAGCACCTTGGCGATCTCGGTCTTGCCGGTGCCGGGCTCGCCTTCCAGGAACAGCGGGCGGCCCATGCGGAGCGCGAGATGGACGGTCGTGGCGAGCGCGCGGTCGGCGACGTAGCCGCCGGCCGCGAGCAGCGCCTGGGTGTCCTCGACGGTCGCCGGCACCGTCACAGGAACATCAGCGCCAGGATGACGATCATGATGGCGCCGCCGACCCAGGCCATGACCGGGATGCCGAGGGGCGCTTCCGGAATCAGGTCGAGGATGGAGATGCCGGCCGGCTGCGTGACCGGCGGGCGCGCTGCGGCGGGCGCGGCCGCCGGCGCTGCCTCGGCGGCCGGCGCTTCGGGCGCGGGCGGGGAGAGCGCGGCGGCGAAGCGGTCGAAGAACTGGTCCGACATCTGCTTGGCGGTGCTGTCGATCAGGCGGGCGCCGAGCTGCGCCATCTTGCCGCCGACCTGCGCCTTGACGCTGTAGGTCAGCAGCGTCTCCTCGGGCCCCACCTCCTCCAGCGCGACATCGGCACCGCCCTTGGCGAAGCCCATGGCGCCGCCATTGCCTTCCCCGGTGATGGTGTAGGAGACGGGGGCATTGACGTTCTCGAGCTTCACCTTGGCGCCGAACTTGGCGGCCATTGGCCCGATCTTGAGGGCGAGCTTCGCCTCGAAGGCGTCATCCGCCGTGCGGGTGACGGATTCGCAGCCGGGGATGGCGGCGCGCAGCATCTCGGGGTCGTTCAGCGCCTCCCACACCCGCGGCCGCGGGGCGGGGATGCGGCGTTCGCCGGTCATGTCCATCAGGCGTGTCTCCTGTCCGGGGGCCAAACTAGGCCCGGGGGAGGGGTGGGAAAAGGGGGCGGGGCTCTTGTGGCCCGGCCGCGCATCCGGCAAGGACGGCGCGGAGTGCGGTCGGGGGCGTCCCCGGGATCGAGGGGAAGCAAGACACGATGCGCCTGGGCCGAGCCGTTCCTGCGAGCATCTGCGCCTGCGCGCTGGTTGCGGCCACGGCCGCACCGGCAGCCGCCGCGGGCGTGTCGGGGGCCGAGCTGTCGCTGCTCTGGGGGATCCCCTTCGCGGGGCTGCTGCTGTCCATCGCGCTGATGCCGCTGGTGGCCGGGCATCTCTGGCACCACCACTACGGCAAGATCGCCGCGGGCTGGGGCGTGCTGCTGGTGGTGCCCTTCGCCATCGCCTTCGGGCCACAGGTCGCGGCGTCAGAGGTCTGGCACATCCTGCTGCAGGAATACATCCCGTTCATCGCACTGCTGCTGGCGCTGTATGTCACCGGCGGCGGCGTGCTGCTGAAGGGGTCCCTGGTCGGCACGCCGGCCACGAACACCGCGCTGCTCGCCTTCGGCACCGTGATCGCGAGCGTGATGGGCACGACCGGCGCGTCCATGCTGCTGATCCGCCCGGTGCTGCGCGCGAACGCCTTCCGGAAGCGCAAGACGCACACCTTCGTCTTCTTCATCTTCCTGGTGAGCAACATCGGCGGCTCTCTGACGCCGCTCGGCGATCCGCCCCTCTACCTCGGCTTCCTCAAGGGCGTGTCGTTCTTCTGGACCACGACGCACCTGTTCTGGGAATTCCTGGTCTGCGCGCTGATCCTGCTCGCGGTCTACTACGTTCTCGATTCCTGGGCCTGGGCCAAGGAGAAGCCGGCGGTGCCCGATACCGGCGCCAAGGAACCGCTGCGGATCGAGGGCACGATCAACCTCGCGCTGATCGGCCTCGTGGTCGGGATGGTGCTGGCGCAGGGCTACTGGCGGCCGGGCGACATCGGCATCCTCGGCGACACGATCGGCATCGAGCGCATCGTCGGCATCGCCGTCTTCGTGGCGATCGCCTGGTTCTCGATGCGCCTGACCTCGCTCGAACTGCGTGAGGCGAACGGCTTCGCCTGGGGCGCGATCCTCGAGGTGGCGAAGCTGTTCGCCGCGATCTTCGTGACCATGGCGCCCGTGCTCGCGATCCTGCGCGCCGGCGTGGACGGCGCGGCCGGGCCGCTCGTGGCGCTGACCTCGGACGCCGCGGGCCAGCCGGTGCCCTGGGTCTATTTCTGGCTGACGGGCGGGCTTTCGTCCTTCCTCGACAATGCGCCGACCTACCTGGTGTTCTTCAACCTGGCCGGCGGCGACCCCGGATACCTGATGACGCAGGGCGCGCTGACGCTGGCCGCCATTTCCTGCGGCGCGGTGTTCATGGGGGCCAATTCCTACATCGGGAACGCGCCCAACTTCATGGTCAAGGCGATCGTGGAGGAGAATGGGGAACGCATGCCATCCTTCTTCGGCTATGTCGGCTGGGCGGTGGTGTTCCTGGTGCCGCTCTTTGTCCTCGTGACCTTCATCTTCTTCTGAGAGGGGGTTCGCCATGCCCTATGTGATCGCCGACGACCTGCCCGCCGAGCCCGCGGGGCTGCGCTTCCGCCGGATGCTCGACAGCGGCGCCATCGTCCAGATGCCGGGGGCGCATCTCGGCATCTCGGCGCTGCTCGCGAAGAAGGCGGGGTTCGAGGCGCTGTACATGTCGGGCGCCGCCATGTCGGCCACGATGGGACTGCCCGACCTCGGCATGATCACGGTGGACGACGTCGCCTGGCATGTCCGCCAGGTGGTGCGCGCCTCCGGCCTGCCGGTGCTGGTGGATGGCGACACCGGGTACGGTGAGGCGCTGAACGTCATGCACATGGTCCGCTGCTTCGAGGAAGCGGGCGCGGCCGCCGTGCATCTCGAGGACCAGCTGCTGCCCAAGAAATGCGGGCACCTCAACGACAAGAAGCTGGCCGGCGTCGATGAGATGGCGGCGAAGGTCGCCGCCGCGCGCCGCGCGCGGCGCCACCTGGTCGTCATCGCGCGCACCGACGCGGTGGCGAGCGAGGGCATGGACGCGGCCGTCGCGCGCGCGCGCCGCTACCTCGACGCCGGCGCCGACGCGATCTTCCCCGAGGCGCTGACGACGCGCGAGATGTTCGAGGAATTCGCCCGCCGCATGCCCGGCGTGAGGCTGCTCGCCAACATGACCGAGTTCGGCCGCACGCCCTTCTTCACCGCCGCCGAGTTCCAGGCGATGGGCTACGCCATGGTGATCTGGCCCGTGAGCCACCTGCGCGTGGCCGCGCGCGGCATGGAGGAGCTCTATGCCGCGATCCGCCGCGACGGCGGTACGCAGGGGATGCTCGACCGCATGCAGACGCGCGCCGAACTGTACGAGACGATCGGCTACCATGCCTACGAGGCGCTGGATGCCTCCCTGATCCGGACGGTGGTGCCCGAGGGGATGCCGCAGGGCTGAGCCGCGGCGGCCGGGCGCCTTGCGCCCGAGCGCGGCCAGGCCTGTCTTCCGGAACTCCGCCATCTCCGGGGTGATCCTCGGTCGGGATCGACGGCGCAGGCCACCGCGACCCCGCCAGGGCGTTTCCGCACCTGGGATCGAGTCGTCGCGGCGCGTCGTGCCTCGATGGCGGCGTGGCGCAGCGCCGGCCATCGGATGGGAGGCGAGTTTCGGGACCCGGCTACAGGCTATGGTGGCATCCACCAGGTCGTGTCCGCGCCCCGTGGTGCCTGCGGCCTGGTGGATGACAACCCGCGGCAGGCATACGACCGCGGCAGTGCTCGCGGCCTTGTGGCCTTTGCGCAACAAACCGTTCCCCCAAGCGCAGCATCGCCTGTCCGTCACGTCCAAATTCTGGCCGCGATCACCCATCCGTGTAACGTAGCCGTCTCATGAATCGTGGTTTCCGTGGAATGCCGGCGTTCGCCGGGGCCGCTGTCGGGTACCGCGGAACGGCTGCGCAGGAATGATGATGATGAAGCGAACTCTCCTGGCCTCGGCGGCGTTCGCCATTGCCACCGCCACCGGCGGCGATGCCTCGGCGCAGGCGGTGCAAGGCCTCTATGTCGGCGCCGGTGCGGGCATCACCTGGCTGTCGCAGACGAACGCATCCGTCTTTCCGCCGGACTCGGCCAATCTCAGCACGCCGTCCGACCACTTCCAGCGGAAATGGGAAGTGGGCTTCGCCGGCGTACTGAGCGTCGGCTACGGCCTCGGCTTCGGCCTGCGGGGGGAACTCGAGGGCTTCTACCGGACCAGCGAGGCGGCCTCCGGCCTCGCCTTCAACCGAGGCGCGACCAGCGGCACGGCAAACACCTACGGGCTCATGGCCAACATCCTGTATGACATACCGCTGGGTGGGCTCGCGCCGGCGGTGATCCCCTACATCGGCGCGGGCCTCGGCTATGCCTGGACCGACTGGTCCGATGTCGGCGGGCGGGCAGGGACTGCGGGCATCGACCTCGACGGGTCCGACGGCACCTGGGCCTTCCAGGGCATCCTGGGCCTTGCCGTGCCGATCGCGTCGGTGCCTGGCCTCGCGGTGACGGCCGAGTACCGGTACTTCGGCACCTTCGACAATCCCGAGATCTCGGGCCGGGTAAGCGACGCCGCGACCGGCGCTGGGCGCGGCGTGAACGTGCCCGTGGCCACATCGAGTCACAGCGCGCTGCTGGGCGTGCGCTACAATTACGGCCGCTCGGCCGCCCCGGTGGCCGCGGCCGCCGTGGCCCCGGCGCCGGCGCGCACCTTCCTGGTGTTCTTCGACTGGAACCGCGCCGACCTGACCGCCCGCGCGCGTCAGATCATCGGCGAGGCCGCCCAGGCCCGCTCGCGCCAGCAGGTGACGCGCATCGAGGTGAACGGCCACACCGACACCTCGGGCTCGGCCCGCTACAACCAGGGCCTGTCCGAGCGTCGCGCGGCGGCCGTTGCCGCCGAGCTGGTCCGCCTGGGCGTGCCGCGCGGCGAGATCGTCACGCGCGGCTTCGGCCAGAGCCAGCTGCTGGTCGCGACCCCGGACAACGTCCGCGAGCCGCAGAACCGGCGCGTGGAGATCGTCCTCCGCTGACGGCACGCGCCGGCGTCATGGCCGGCGCGCGCGGGCCCGTCCTGCGGGGCGACGCGCGGACGGGGGCGGGCCCCTCGTCCGCCCTGTCTCACTCGACCAGCAGGTTGCCGAGCGCGAAGGAGATCGTCGCCTCGTCGGCAAGCATCGGCCGGTTGGCAAAGGTGCAGAGGTCGGAGATCTGTTGCGGGATCTCGATCGCCTGGTAGTAGGCGAGCGCCGTGCCGTGGCGCACGATGCTGCGGATCGTGAACTCCGCCGCCGCCTGCGGATAGGCGACACCCTGCTTCCGTGCCGCTTCCAGCAGGACCTGGCCGAATTCCTCCTCGCTCGGCGCATGCACATGGATCTTGTAGGGCAGGCGCCGGAGGAAGGCCGGGTCCATCAGGTCGCGCGGCGAAAGGTTGGTCGAGAACACCAGCAGCTGGTCGAACGGGATCTGGAAGGACTGGCCGGTGTGCAGCTTCAGGAAGTCGATGGCGCGGTCCATCGGCACGACCCAGCGGTTGAGCAGCGCCTCGGGACGCGCAAGCTGGCGGCCGAAATCGTCGATCAGGAAGACGCCGTTCTGCGCCTTCACGTGCAGCGGCGCCTCGTAGAAGCGCGAGCTGGTCTCGAACTTCAGGTCGAGCATGTCGAGGCTGAGCTCGCCGCCGGCCGAGACGAAGGGGCGGCGACAGGGAACCCAGCGCGGGTCGAACTCGTCGGTGAAGAGGCTGGAACTCCGGGCCGTCTCCGCGTCGCCGCCGAGCCGGCGATGCACGGAGGGGTCGAAGACCTTCACGATCTGTCCGCCGACCTCGAAGCAGTGCGGCACGAGCACCATCGCGCCGAACATCCGCACCATGCGCTCGGCGATCGAGGTCTTGCCGTTGCCGGCCGCGCCGTAGAGCAGGATGGAGCGGCCCGAATTGGCGCCGATGCCGACCTTGGCCAGCATCTCGTCCGTCACGGACAGCGGATGGAGCGCGGCGGCGACGGTCGCGGGCGGCACCGTCTCGCCCCGGATGGTCTGCTGGCGGATGCGGTCCGAATAGGTCGCCAGCGAGACCGGCAGCGCTCCGATATAGGCGTTGTTCGCGAAGGCCTCGACCGCCATGGACCGCCCGCGCGGCGTCAGCTCCACCCGCAATTCGCCGGCGACGATCCCGGGCTTCAGCTCGACGATGCCCTGGGCTCGGGCCGATTCGATCAGCACGCTCGACAGGCGGCGGGAGACGGCCAGCGTTTGCGCGATCGACGCCGTCGTGCCCTGGCCCGTCGTGCTCAGGTACTTCACCAGAATGTCGAGGACGATCCGCTGGTCGATGCCGAGCCCGGTCAGGTTGTCGGGCGGCGCGGGCAGGCCGTCCTGCAGGTCGCGCACCTGGCGCGTGGTCATCAGGCCCATCTCGACCAGCAGGTCGCCGAGCGGGCGGCCAGAGCGCGACTGGCGCTCGAGCGCGTCGTTCACCGTGTCGCGCGGGACAAGTTCCAGGGCGACGATGAGGTCACTGAAGCGCAAGGGAAGCCTCCACCACGATAGAACGCGCCGCGGGACGCGCGGTCGCCGAGCACCGGGGGGAGTTCTTCATTAACCATAGTCCCGGCCGAGGTCCACCGCCGCTTGCGCAGTCGCGCGGGCGCGCCAAGCTGGGGCTTGCCGCCATGCCCCCCATCCTGATCGGGTCCGAGATCTACCGCCGTTCGACCTACGGGCCGAAGCACCCGCTCGCGATCCCTCGCGTGTCGACCATGCTCGACCTCGTGCAGGCGCTGGGCTGGGTGGCGCCGGGGCAGTACCGCGAGAGCCCGGTCGCGACGCCCGAGGCGCTGGCCCGCTTCCACCACCCGGACTACGTCGCGGCGCTGATGCGCGCGGAGGCCGCGCAGGCGGTCAGCCCCGAGGACCGCGAGCGCTACCGGATCGGCGCCGATGGCAACCCCGTGTTCCGCGAGGTGTTCCGCCGCCCCGCGACCGGCGCGGGCGGCACCATGCTGGCCGCGGCGCTGACCGCGGCCGGCGGCGTGGTGCACGTGCCGGGCGGCGGCACGCATCACGGCCGGCCGGACCGAGCATCGGGCTTCTGCTACCTGAACGACGCGGTGCTCGGGCTGCTGGCGTGGCGGGCGCAGGGGCTGACGCGCATCCTCTACCTCGACATCGATGCCCATCACGGCGACGGGGTGCAGGACGCCTTCCACGACGATCCCTGCGTCTTCACGGTCAGCATCCACGAGGAAGGGCGCTGGCCCTTCACCGGCGGCGCCGAGGACCGGGCCGGCGGGCATGCGCGCAACATCCCCGTGCCGGCCGGCTTCAACGACAGCGAGATGGCCTGGGTCCTGCACGAGGCGGTGCTGCCGCTGGCGCGAAGCCTGCGGCCGGAGGCGATCATGCTGCAATGCGGGGCCGATGGGGTTGAGGAAGATCCACTGGCAAGGCTTTCTCTTTCCAACAATTCCCACCGAATGGTCGTGGCGGCGCTCATGGGCCTGGCGCCCCGGCTGATCGTGCTGGGCGGTGGCGGCTACAACCCATGGACCGTGGCGCGCTGCTGGGCCGGCGTCTGGGGCACGCTGGCCGGCCACGCTGTGCCGGAGCGCCTGCCGCCGCCCGCGGAGGCCGTGCTGCGCGCGCTCACCTTCCACCGCGCCGCCGGCCGGAGCCCGCCCGAGCACTGGTTCACCACCCTCGCGGACCCGCCGCGGCCGGGCGTCGTGCGCGCCGTGGTGCGCCGCGTCGCGGCCCGCGCGCTGGAGGACCTTCCCGCCGCGGGGGCGGCCATGGCATGACCGACGGCATGATCCTCCGCCGCAGCCTGCCCGTCCTTCTCGCCCTGGTCCCGGCCGCGGCGCTCGCCCAGCCCGGCGTGGACCGGCCGCAGCCGCGCCTGCCGACCGAACGCCTGGTCATCCAGACGCGCGACGGGCGGCGGCTCGACTTCACGGTCGAGATGGCGCTGTCGGGCGAACAGCAGATGATCGGCCTCATGTTCCGCCCCGAGGTGAAGCCGGACGAGGGCATGCTGTTCGACTGGGGCGCCCCGCGCGAGAGCAGCATGTGGATGCGCAACACCATCACCAGCCTCGACATGGTGTTCATCGCGGCCGACGGGCGGATCCATCGGATCGCGGAACGGACCGTGCCGCTGTCGCTCGCCACCGTCTCCTCCGGCGGGCCGGTGCGGGCGACGCTCGAACTGGCGGCCGGGGCGACCGAGCGGCTCGACATCCGCGCCGGGGACCGCGTGCTGCACCGGATCTTCGGCACGGCGCCCTGAGCGCGCTTGCCGGCGCGGGGCTGCTTCCATAGGGTGCCGTCCGCACGGGGCGTAGCGCAGTCTGGTAGCGCACTTGGTTTGGGACCAAGGGGTCGCTGGTTCGAATCCAGTCGCCCCGATTCGACTTCCTGGGGCAGCACGCATGTCGAACAGCAAGGGCTTCGCCCGCATCTTCCAGCCGCCGAAGTCGGCGATGCAGTCCGGCCGCGGAAAGGCCACGGGCTGGATGCTGGAATTCGTGCCGACCGAGGCCAAGGCGCTGGACCCGCTGACGGGATGGTATGGCTCGGGCGACATGCGGGGGCAGGTCCGCCTGCAGTTCGACACGCGCGAGCAGGCGATCGCCTATGCCGAGGGCCAGGGCATCGCCTACGAGGCCGAGGCGGCCGCCGCGCCGGCCGCGATCACCCCCAAGGTCTACGCCGACAATTTCCGCTATGGCCGGCACGAGAACTGGTCGCACTGACCGGCTGGTTGCGTGGTAGAAGCGCGGCGGGCGCCCTTAGCTCAGTTGGATAGAGCAACGACCTTCTAAGTCGTGGGTCGGGGGTTCGAATCCCTCAGGGCGCGCCATTCCGCCGCGAGGCGCAACGGCGGCCGGGCCAAGCCCGACGTGCAGGGCTGCCGGCCGCCGCGCGGGCCACGCCGGCCGTCAGAGCTGACCGGGCACCCGCGCCGGGTTCGCGCCGCTGCCGCCCCGTTCGATGCCCGGCCGCCCGATGTTGCCGAACAGCGCCTGCAGCAGCGACCGATCGTTGCCGGGCACCGGCGTCTCGCGCGACACCATGCGCACGTCGCGCCCATCGGCAGCGGTCAGTTCGCGGATGTCGTTCACGACGCCGTCGCGGTTGAAGGAGATCGCGATGACGCGACGGTCCTCGATCCGCAGGAAGGTGCCGGGGGAAAGCCGGGTCCGGGCGCTGATGTAGTACCAGTTCGCCTCGTCGAAGGTGCCGCGGGCGGTGGGGGAGCCGAGCAGCGCCTCGACATCCGCGCGCGTCTGGACGCCCGGCGTGATCTGGCCGAGCCGTTCAGCATCGACGCGGTTGCCGCGCTCGACCGGCTCGGGGCCGATGCGGTCCCCGATCCAGGCGCAGCCGCCCAGGAGGCCGACGAGCAGCAGGGAGGCGGCGAGGCGTGCGTTGACCGATCGGGGATGGCGGGCCATGTCGGGGCAACCGATAGACACCACGCCGCCCCCGGGTCAACCGCCTTGGCGGCCGGAGCCTTCCGACCGATGGGCCTGTTCACCATGTTCCGCCGCCGACCGCACGAGCGGGCCGGCTTCCAACTCTACGGCGCCGCCGTCGCCGCGGCGCGCGATCCGCTGCTGTTCGGACGACTCGGCGTGCCCGACACGGTCGAGGGCCGGTTCGACCTGGTCAGCCTGCATGTCGCGCTGCTGATCCGCCGGCTGCGCACCGATCCCGACCCGCGCGGCCCTGCGCTCGCGCAGGCGGTGTTCGACGCGATGTTCGCCGACATGGACCTGAACCTCCGGGAGATGGGGGTGGGCGACCTGTCCGTCGGCAAGCGGGTCCGGCGGATGTGGGAAGCCTTCCATGGCCGCGCCCTGGCCTATGAGGCGGCGCTCGAGGCGGCGGACGAGCCCGCCTTGGCCGAGGCGCTGGCGCGCAACGTCTGGGTCGGCGAGCCGCCCGATGGCGCGCCGTCGCGACTGGCCGGCCTGGCGCGCGGGCAGGCGGCGCATCTGGCGGGCCAGGGGATCGCGGCGCTCGCGGCGGGGGAGGCGGCGTTCCTGGCGGCCGGGGGGCTGCTCCATGACGCCTGAATTCTCGCGCGTCCGGTCCTTCGCGCGGCTGCCGCCCGCGGGGCGGGAGGAACGTCTGGCCGCCTCGGCCGCGGAATGCGCCGCGCTCGCCCGGCGCTTCGCGATCCCGGCGATCAACCGCCTCGAGGCGGTGGTCCGGCTCCGACCCGAGCCCGGCGGCGGCGTCACCATCGGTGGCCGGCTCTCGGCCGAGGTCGTTCAGGATTGCGTCGTGACGCTCGAGCCCGTGATGCAGGCGGTCGAGGAGAAGGTGGCGCTCCGCATCCTGCCGCCCGGCGGGGAGCCGTCCGACGACCCGGAGGCGCCGGACGAGATCGAGGCCGAGGGCGACGTTGTCGACCTGGGGGAGGCGCTCGCGGAACAACTCGCCCTGGCACTCGATCCCTATCCGCGCGCCCCCGGGGCGGAACTGGCGCCGGAAGCCTCGGGGGAGACGGGCGGGCCCTTCGCGGCGCTGGCCTCCCTGCCGCGCCGGGGGCCGCCCGGATCCTGACCCCGCGCTTGCGCCCTGCGGGGGCGGGTGCTAAGGCCCGGCTTCCCGCTATTCTGCAATCTCGTTGAATTCGAAAGAGGCTCGGCGCCATGGCCGTTCCGAAGAAGAAGGTTTCGCCCTCCCGCCGCGGCATGCGTCGCAGCCACGAGGCGCTCAGCGCGCCCTCGTACCAGGAGTGCTCCAACTGCGGCGAACTCAAGCGCCCGCATCATGTCTGCTCCCACTGCGGCCACTACGACGGCCGTGAAGTGGTGGCGGCGGAGCGCGTGGGCCAGACCATCCGCAGCTGAGCCGCGGTGCAGAGCCACGCGCGGCGGGGATGTTCCACGTGACGGGGTCTTCTCCGCCCTTCGCGCTTGCGATCGACGCCATGGGCGGCGACCAGGCGCCCGATGTGGTGCTCGACGGGCTTGAGCTCGCGGCCGAACGGCATCCCGAGGCGCGATTCCTGCTGGTGGGTGACGAGGCGCTGGTCGGCGGTGCCCTGGCGCGGCGCAAGCGCGCGGCCCGGGCCTGCAGCCTGCGCCACGCGCCCGACCGCATCTCCGGCGACATGAAGCCGACCGCCGCGCTGCGCGTGCGCGGGTCGTCCATGCGCGTCGCGATCGACGCGGTCGCGGGGGGCGAGGCGGCCGGCATCGTCTCGGCCGGCAACACGGGCGCTTTGATGGCGCTGTCCAAGATCGTCATCAAGACCATGCCCGAGATCGACCGGCCGGCTCTCGCCGCGATCGGGCCCTCGGCGCGCGGCGACGTCGTCCTGCTCGACCTCGGCGCCAACGTGCAGTGCGACGCGCGCAACCTGGTCGAGTTCGCGGTGATGGGCGACGCCTTCGCGCGCGCCGTGCTCGGCCTGACCAGCCCGACCATCGGGCTGCTCAACGTGGGCTCCGAGGAACTGAAGGGCGACGACCGCGTCCGCCACGCCGCCGAGGTGCTGCGCGATTCGCACATTGGCGCGCAGTTCCGCGGCTTCGTCGAGGGCCACGACATCACGGCCGGCACGACCGACGTGGTCGTGACCGACGGCTTCACCGGCAATGTCGCGCTCAAGACCGGGGAGGGTGCGCTCAAGCTGATGCGGGACCTGCTGCGCCAGGTCTTCACGAGCAGCGTGCCGGCGCGCATGGGCTACCTGCTGGCGCGCCCGGCGCTCGATCGCCTCCGCGAATGGATGGACCCGCGGCGCTACAACGGCGCCATCCTGATCGGGCTGAACGGCGTGGTCGTGAAGTCGCATGGCGGCACGGATGCCGTGGGCTTCGCCCATGCCGTCGATGTCGCGATGGACATGGTGACGCACCGCTTCACCGACCAGATCCGCGTCGGGCTGACGCGGCTCTCCTCGGCCGGGCCGCGCATCCCGGCCGATCCCCGCTGAAGGCACGACGGCCCATGGTCCTGCGCGCGACGATCGCCGGCTGCGGCGGCTACCTGCCCGAGCGGCGGCTGTCCAACGACGACCTCGCCGCGCTGCACGGCATCGAGACCTCGGACGCCTGGATCCGCGACCGGACCGGCATCGGCTTCCGCCACATGGCGGCCCCGGGCGAGACCGCGTCCGACATGGGCGCGGCCGCGGCGCTGGACGCGCTGGCCCATGCCGGCGTCGACGCCAGCGAGGTCGATGCCATCCTGGTCGCGACCTCGACCCCCGACAGCGCCTTCCCCGCGACCGCGGTGCGCATCCAGGCCAGGATCGGCGCAACGAAGGGCTTCGCCTTCGACATGGCCGCGGCCTGCACCGGCTTCGTCTATGCCATGGGCGTGGCCGACAGCCTGATCCGCACCCGCGCCGCGCGCTGCGTGCTGGTCATCGGCACCGAGGTGTATTCGCGCATCCTCGACTGGACCGACCGCGGCACCTGCGTTCTGTTCGGCGACGGCGCGGGCGCGGTGCTGCTGCGCGCCGAGGAGAACGGCGGCACGGTCGCCGACCGCGGCATCCTGTCCTGCCACCTGCATGCCGATGGCCGCTTCGGCGACATCCTGAACATCGAGGGCGGCGCGGGCTCCACGGGCGGCGCCGGCCTGCTGCGCATGGCGGGCAAGGAAGTGTTCCGCCACGCGGTGACGAAGCTCGCCGCCGTGGTCGATGAGGCGCTGGAGGCGAACGGCCTGACCCATGCCGACCTGCGCTGGCTCGTGCCGCACCAGGCCAATGCCCGCATCATCGAGGCGATGGGCCGCAAGCTGAACCTGCCGAAGGAGCGTGTGGTCGTCACGGTCGACCGCCACGCCAATACCTCGGCCGCCTCCATCCCGCTCGCGCTCGCCGAGGCGCGCCAGGACGGGCGCATCGCCGATGGCGACCTCGTGGTCATGGAGGCGATTGGCGGCGGCCTCACCTGGGGCGCGACGCTGGTCCGTTTCTGATCCGGACCGATCCCGGTTTGACAGGAACCTGCACCCATCCGGTATGATGGGGCATCGCTGCGGGCAGAGATGCCCGCTTTCTTGTTGAACCGGCACCTGCGTCGAAGCGGGGCCAAACGGGAGGATCGGGACATGATGCGTCGTCCCTTCATGTTCGGAATCATCGGGTCGGCCGCGACGCTGGCCGCTCGACCGGGCCACGCGAACGAGCAGATGCGGATCGCGCTCGACACCAATCCGACCCATGTCCGCAACCGCAATGCCGAAGCCTTCGCCGTGCGGATCCGCGCCGAGATCCCGCGCCTCGCGCCGCAGGTCTTCCCCTCCGCACAGCTGTTCCGCGACCGCGACGTCCCCCGCGCGCTGCGCCAGGGCGGCGTCGAGATGGGGATCGCCGGCTGGTGGAACCTCGACGGCATAGCGCCCGACGCGGCGTTGCCGTCGCTGCCGATGTTCTACGGGCTCGACCCCGCACTCCTGCACCGGATCCTGGACGGCGCCGCGGGGCAGCAGATCAACCGCAAGCTCGAGGAACGGCTGCGGGTGAAGGTGCTGGGGCGCTGGTTCGACCTCGGCGCGCAGCATTTCTATTCGACGGGCAAGCCGCTCAATTCCTTCGCCGACCTCGAGGGGCTGCGCATCCGCCATCCGGGCGGGTCGGCGAATGCGGCGCGCATCCGCACGCTCGGCGCCAACCCGGTGCTGGTGCCCTGGCCCGACGTGCCGCTGGCGCTCAGCCAGCGGACGGTCGACGGCCTGGTCACCACCCATGAGAGCGCCAACACGGCGAAGCTCTGGGATGCCGGCGTGCGCTATTCCTTCGAGGACTTCCAGACCTTCAACCAGTACATCCCGATGGTCAGCCAGGTGCTCTGGGGCAAGTTGAGCGCGGCCGAGCGCACGACGCTGACGCGCATCTGGGAGGAATCGGTCGACAAGGAGCGCGCCGAGGCCGCCGCCGCGCAGACCGCCGCGCGCGGCATCTTGCTGCAGAACAACATCACGATCGTGACGGCGAGCCAGGACGCTGCCGCCGCCGCGCGCCGCCGCCTGATGGCGACGCAGGACCAGGTGGTCTCCGAGATCGGGATGGACCGCGACCTGGTCGCCACCGTGCTGCGCGAGATCCGCGCCGCCGGCGTCGCCGTCTGACGCCGCGCGATCCGCATGGAATACGTGCCGGAGGCCGCGGATGAACCCCGCGGCCTGCTCGACCGCATCGACGCGGTCCTGGTGGGGGGGCTCGGCCTCGCCGCGCTGAGCCTCGCCTCCCTCAACGTTGCGCTGCGCACCTTCGCGCCACAGCACGCGATCGAATGGGGGGACGAGGTCCAGGTCTACCTCGTCGTCTGGGCGGTCTGCCTGTCCTTCGCGGCGATCACGGCGGCGAACCGGCACATCAAGGCGGATCTCTTCGTCGGCATGCTGCCGGTGGCGCTGCAGAAGGTGCTCGGCGTCTTCGCCGATGCGCTCGGGCTGTTCGTGGCCGGGGTGCTCACCTGGTACGCCTGGCTCGTGACCTACGAGACCTGGGATTTCGGCGACGTCTCGACCACCACGCTGCGCTTCCCGCTTTGGATCTATGCCGCTTCCTTGTTCGTTGGCATGGCGCTGATGACGCTGCGCTACATCATCCGCATGGCGCACGCCTTCGGCATCGGGGGGCGCAGGACATGACGCTGGTCTGGCCGCTGTTCGCGGCGCTGCTGATCTTCGGCGTGCCCATCTGGCTCGTGATGGGCGCCACCTCGATGCTGGTCTTCGTCTCGGAAGGCCAGCCGCTGCTGCCGATGGCGCAGAAGATCGTGGACGAGCTGAACTCGACCACGCTGCTAGCGGTGCCATATTTCGTCGCGGCCGCGGTGTTCATGGAACGCGGCAACGTGGCGAAGGCGCTGATCGGCGGCGCCGAGGCCTGGGTGGGCGGCATCCCGGGCGGTCTCGGCCTCGTCTGCGTCGCCTCCTGCACCATCTTCGCGGCGATGTGCGGATCGTCCGTCGCGACGGCCATGGCGATGGGCACGGTGCTCGTGCCGGCCATGCTGCGCGCGGGGTATGAACGGCACTTCGCGGCCGGAATCGTCGCGGCGTCGGGCACGCTCGGCATCCTGATCCCGCCATCGCTCGCCTTCGTGGTCTATGGCGTGCTGGCGGACGAGGCGATCACGCGGCTGTTCCTGGCCGGCGTCATCCCCGGCCTGCTGCAGGCGGCGGCGATCGGCGGCTGGGTGGTCTACTACGCGCGGCGCAAGGGATACGCGCAGGAAGCGAAGGTGCCGAAGGAGGAACGCTGGCGCCGCACGGTGCACGCGCTGCCGGCGCTCTCGGTACCGGTGATCGTGCTGGGCGGGCTCTATGGCGGCGTCGTGACGCTGACCGAATGCGCCGCGCTGTCGGCGATCGTCGCGATCGTCCTGTCGGTCTTCGTCTACAAGGGCGTCACCTTCTCGACGCTGCTGCCGGTGATGGCGGAGGCGGTGCGCAACGCGGCGGCGATCATGATCATCATCGCGCTCGCGCTCATCTTCGGGCACTGGGTGACGGAAGCCGGCATCGCGACCCGCGCCGTGACCTGGGCGACGGAACTCGGCCTGACCTGGTGGCAGTTCCTGATGGGCGTGAACGTGCTGCTGCTGATCCTCGGCATGTTCCTCGAGGTGTTCTCGGTGCTGCTGCTGACCATGCCGGTGGTGTTGCCGATGCTCCAGCCGCTCGGCGTGGACCCGGTGCATTTCGGCGTCGTCACCGTGATGAACATGGAAATCGCGCTGCTGACGCCGCCGGTCGGGCTCAACCTCTTCGTCCTGGCGGCGATCCTGCGCTGCCCGCTGTCGGAGGTGGTGCGCGGCATCTGGCCGTTCCTCGTTCTGATGTTCCTGCTGCTGCTGCTGATCACCTACGTGCCGGCCATCTCGCTGTTCCTGCCGAACCTTGTCTACGGCTGAGGCAGTGCAGGGGCGGCGCCCACGGAAACCGTGACGCCGGCGCGCAATTGGGTTGACGCGCGGCGGCGTTGCCGGTTTCCTGTTGGTCTTGAAGGGGTTGCGGGAATTTTCCTGACATGAACACGGTCACGCGGGCACAGTTGGCGGAGGCGATCTACGCCAATGTCGGCTTGTCGCGGAACGAAAGCGCCGCATTGCTCGAGACGGTGCTGGAGCGTGTCTCGGCCGCGCTCGAGGCCGGGGAGCCCGTCAAGATCTCGGCCTTCGGCACCTTCCTGGTGCGCCAGAAGGGCCAGCGGATCGGGCGCAACCCCAAGACCGGGGTGGAGGTGCCGATCCTGCCGCGGAAGGTACTGTCCTTCCGCCCGTCCCAGGTCCTGAAGGCGCGCATCAACAACGAGCCGGTGGGCGAGGACGAATGAGCGAGGACCTTCCCGAGTCCGAGGGCCGCGCCCGCCCGCGCAAGGCGCCGACCGCCTTCCGCACCATCAGCGAGGTGGCGGACGACCTGCACATCCCGCAGCACGTGCTGCGCTTCTGGGAAACCAAGTTCCCGCAGCTCAAGCCGCTCAAGCGCGGTGGTGGCCGCCGCTACTACCGGCCGGAGGACATCGCGCTGCTGCGGCGCATCTCCGACCTGCTCTACACCCAGGGCTACACGATCAAGGGCGTGCAGCGCCTGCTGCGCGACGGCACGGACGAAGGCCCGCAGGCGGCCGCGACCGGCGAGCTGCCGCTGGGCGACCCGCCCCCGGCGGCCGAGGAGCAGGAGACCGCGGCGCTGCGCGATGCGCTGGCGGAGCTGGAGGCGATCGCGCGCGACCTGCGCGCACTCGCCGCCTGAGGGGGTTTCAAGGCGCCCCGCGCGGTGCTACACCGCGCGCCCGGTCGGAGCGTAGCGCAGCCTGGTAGCGCATCAGTCTGGGGGACTGGGGGTCGTGGGTTCGAATCCCGCCGCTCCGACCATTTCTTCCCCCTTAAGCGCCGGACGGCTCTTTTCCACGGCCCTTCGCTTCGCGTATCGCGCCGGCGCCCAGGTATCCGCTGTCAGCCCGGGCGCGCTCGCGCCCTGCGGTCCCGGCCCGAGGCGAACCTCGGGCCGCCTTCCGGCCGCCTACCCCCGGGTCACCGCCTGCGGCAGGAACGCTCCATTGTAGTAGGGCGTGACGCTCAGCGGCTTGCGCGCCGCATACACATAGGCCGGGTGGTAGACCATGTGGATGATCGCGTCCTCCCCGATCGCGATGTCGGCGGCCTGGGCGAGCAGGCCGTTGCGCTTTGCGTCGTCCATCTCGGTCAGCGCCTGCGCGACCAGCGCATCGGCCCGCGGGCTCGAATGCCGCGTGCGGTTGGCGGTGCCAAGGCCGCGTTCCCGGTCGAAGGTGTGGACCAGCGCGCGGTAGGCGTAGGAGACGTTGTCCGCGCCGTACTGCGCCGCCATCACGCTGAAGGTCTGGCGCGACGCCGCCGGGAAGTAGGCTGCGTTCGGCAGCGTCGCGACCTCGGTGCGCACGCCGATCCGTGTCCAGAACTGCGCGATCGCCTGCGCCACCTTCTCGTCGTTCGGGTAGCGGTCGTTGGTTGCGTGGATGGTCAGCTGGAAGCCGTTCGGATAGCCGGCTTCGACCAGCAGCGCGCGGGCGCGCGCCACGTCCTGCTGCACGACGCGCAGGTTGGCCGAGGTGCCGGGCGTGCCTTCGGGCAACAGGTTCGACGCGACGGTCGCCGCCCCCTCCATCACGCGCTCCACGATCGCCTGGCGGTTCAGCGCCAGCGAGAGCGCCTGGCGCACGCGCGCATCCTTGAGCGGATTGCGCGTCATGGGCTGGCCGGCGGCGTCCCGCACGAAGGGGGAGGCGTCGCGGTCCATGTCCATCGCGACATACATCACCCGCATGCCGGCGGTCTGGGTGACGTTGAGGTTCGCGTCGCGGCGCAGGCGCGGGATGTCCGGGATCGAGACCTCGTCCACCGCCTGCACGTCGCCCGCGATCAGCGCCGCCATGCGGCTGGCGTCGGACGAGATGACCTTGAAGTTCGCCGTCTCGAAGGCGGGCGCGGCGCCGGTCCAGTGCGGGTTGCGCCGCATCTCGATGAACTCGCCGAAGCGGTAGTCCGTGAGCGTATAGGGGCCGGAGAAGACCCGCACCTCCTTCGCGTTGAAATCCGCCGTCCGCAGCCCGGCCCCGAGCGACTTCGACAGCACCGCGATCTCGGTCATGTCCTCGGCCATGAAGGGATAGGGCTGGGCGGTGCGGATATGCAGCGTGCGCGCGTCCTTCACCTCGGTCCCCGTGATGGCGCGGACGAAGATGTGGTAGGCGCCGGCCGAGCCCGTGATGGTCGGCACCCGGGCGATGGAATAGGCGACGTCCTCGGCCGTGATGGGGCTGCCGTCGCTGAATTTCGCATCCGCGCGGATCTTGAATTCCCACACCGTGTTGTCGCCGATGGGGCGCCAGGATTCCGCGATGCCGGGCTCGGGCTTGCCGTCGGCGGTCATGCCGACCAGGCGCGCATGCATGGCGCGCAGGATGGCCTGCTCGCCCGAAAGGCGGAAATGCGGGTCGAGCGAGGTTGGCGTGAGCTTGATGCCGGCGCGCAGGCCCGGCGCCTGGGCGCGCGCCAGGTGCGGCAGGCCGAAGGTCGCCGCGCCGGCGGATGCGGCGACTGCCTTGAGGAATTCGGAACGCTTCATGGCCGTGGCCTCCCGGGGTTCGTTCCCGGTGATCCTTGGCGAAGCGGGCCGCCGGCGCAAGCGGCGCGGCCTCATGCCAGCGGCCGCATGCGTTGGCTCGTGAAGAAGTCGCGCGGCCGCTGGCACGTCATGGATTTTTCATGCAGCCGCCAAACCGGGTCCCATCGAAGCGGGCTTCGATGGGCGCCCGCCAACCCTGCGCGCGGATGCGTCAGGCCCTTTGACCGGCCGTATCAGCCCCGCGCCTCGCCTCCGTAGTAGAGGGTCACGGTGTGCGTCGCCTCGGCGAACATCAGCCAGCGTTCGGCCACCAGGCCGAGCAGCGCCGAGGCGGTGCCGAGCACCGCCAGCAGCCCGCCAGCCACGCCCCCCACGACGAGGGCGAGCGCCAGGAGCACCGCCGGCGCCGCGAAGCCCGCGACGGAGGCGATCAGGCGCAACCGCGCGGCATGGGCGCGGGCGATGCGAAAGCCCATCTCCCGCAGCAGGTAGTTGGTCTCGGTGTGCGGCGGGTCGAGCGGCCGCACCTTGCCGATGAAGCCGAGGCCCGTGGCGCTTTCCGCGGTCGAGACCGGCCGCGCGGCATCGACGCTGGCCCAATAGGCGCGCTTCAGCGCGAAGCCGAGCGCGCCGAGCAGCGCCGCGATCGCCGCCGGCCCGGCCGCCTGGCCCCAGAAGGCGCCGAGCATCGCCAGCAGTGCGGCGCCCGAGAAGGCGGCGAACAGCAGGTAGCCGGGCGTGACCAGCGGGTGGTGCCACTGCCGGATCGGCTTCAGCGAGGCGTAGATCATGCCGGTGCAGTACACAGTCACGACCGCACCGAGGGCGGAGAGCAGGCCCATCAGCGTGGTGAAGGCGCCGCCGTCGCCGATCGTGCCGATGAAGAACAGCCCGGCTGGCGCGAAGGTCGCGATCGCCGCGACGCCCTCCCGCGACAGCCAGGAGGAGCGCCACTGGCTGACCGCCCGCCACGCCCGTTCCGGCCGGCCGAGATGCGCGGTGGACGACAGCAGCCCGAGCATGACCAGCACCAGCGCGAGGCCGAGCGCAGCCGCGCCGAAGCCCGGCGTGCCGGGCACCAGGCCGAGCGGGCGCAGCAGCCCCATCCAGAACAGCATCCCGTAGCCGGCGCCCGACGCCACGGTGAAGAAGACGATGGACGGCGCCGGGTTCATCGGGACAGCACCTTGTCCACCCAGCGCAGCAGCGGGTTGGTGATCTGGGACGGCAGCGGGCCGGCATCCTTGGGCGGCCCGGCATCGGCCTTGGGCGCGCGCCGCGGCGGCAGGTAGCGGTTGACCGGCTTGTAGCCGAGTTCCGGCATCAGTTCGAACCCGCCGCGGTCCGCGACCAGCTTCGACACCGCGCTCTCCGGGTCGCCGAGGTCGCCGAAATGGCGCGCATTGGCCGGGCAGGTGGAGACGCAGGCCGGCACGCGCTGCTTCTCGGGGATGGTCTCGTTGTAGATGCGGTCGACGCAGAGCGTGCACTTCTTCATGACACCCTGGTCGTCGTCGAATTCCCGCGCGCCATAGGGGCAGGCCCAGGCGCACAGCTGGCAGCCGATGCACATGTCGGTGTTGACCAGCACGATGCCGTCCTCGGCGCGCTTGTAGGACGCGCCGGTGGGGCAGACGGTGACGCAGGCGGGCGTCTCGCAATGCAGGCACGACCGCGGGAAGTGGACCGTGCGGCCGTCTTCCCCGTCGCCGGCCTCGTAGGAATGGACGCGGTTGAACCAGACGCCTTCCTGCCCCGCGGAATACGGGTTGCGATCCGGCAGCGGCGCCATGTGTCCGCTCGTGTTCCATTCCTTGCAGTTGGTCGCGCAGGCATGGCAGCCGACGCAGGTGTCGAGGTCGATGACCAGCCCGAGCTTCTTCGCGCCGGGCTGCGGTGTCGGAAGGGACGTCACGGCTTCGGCCCCCCTGCGTTGAAGCGAAGGATGTCGGGTGTTGCCGGCATGTCGGGCGGCGGCTCCAGCATGGTGGGGAAGGGGTCGGTCACGCCGGCTTCCTCCGGCGCGCATTTCGTCACCTTCACGCGGAGGTCGTACCAGGCGGCCTGGCCCGTGACGGGGTCGGCATTGGCCAGCCGCGGGCCGGCCTGCGCGGGCAGCCATTCGCTGATGACGTGGTTCAGCAGGAAGCCGCGCTGCGCTTCCGCGGCATCCGGGCTCAGCATCCAGGCGCCGGCGCGCTTGCCGATGGCATTCCAGGTCCAGACCGTGTCGCGGTTGACGCCTTCCATCAGCGACAATTGCGCCTTCACTCGGCCGCTGCGGCTTTCCACCCAGACCCAGTCGTCCTGCGCCAGCCCTTCGGCCGTGGCGCGTTCGCGCGACATGTACAGCTTGTTCGACCCGTGGATCTGCCTGAGCCAGGCGTTCATCGAGCCCCAGGAATGATACATCGCCATCGGCCGCTGCGTGACGGCGGACAGAGGGAAGGGCTCGGTGTCGTGCTGCTGCTGCTCGAGCGGCGCGTACCAGAAGGGCAGCGGGTCGCAATAGGTGCGCACGCGCTCGCGCAGGTTCTCGGGCGGCTGCTTGGTGCCGTGGCCCTCGGCGGCCAGGCGGAATTTCTGCAGCGGCTCGGACCAGATCTGCAGCACGATCTGGTTCGCATTGCCCATCATCCCCATCGCCTTGGCGTTCGCGAGGTAGGTCGCGTTGGCGTGCTTGAAGTAGGACTCTTCCGGCGCGAGGTTGTGTCGCCAGAAACAGCCATTGTCGATGTAGCGCTGCAGCTGGTCCGGGTTGGGTTCGCCGACGCCCTTCTTCGAGCCGTCCTCGCCCCGCCAGCCGGCGAGCGGCCCCACGCCCGGCATGCGCTGGTGGTTCACGATGTAGTCCGGATAGTCCTTGAACTTCGGGCTGCCGTCCTCCTTCACGAAGGCCGGCAGGCCGAGGCGGGCGCCGAGTTCGATCAGCACCTCCTGGAAGGGGCGCACGTCGCGGTCGGGCTTGATGACGGGCTGGCGGATGGCATCGCCCGGCCCGTGGGACGATCCGATCGGGCGGTCGAGGATGCTGATCGCGTCCCAGCGTTCCAGGTAGGTCGTGTCGGGCAGGATCAGGTCGGCATAGGGGACCGTCTCGCTGAAATAGGCGTCCGAATAGATGATGTGCGGGATGACGTAGTCGCCATTCTCGTCCTGCGCCGTCAGGCAGCGGATGGTCTCGAGCGGATTCATCGCGCTGTTCCAGGCCATGTTCGCCATGAACATGAACAGCGTGTCGATCTTGTAGGGATCGCCCTTCTCGGCGTTGCCGATGACGGTGTGCATCATCCCGTGCAGGCCGAGCGGCGCTTCCCACGAGAAGGAATGGTCGATGCGCAGCGGCGTGCCGTCATCCTCGACGAGCAGGTCGTCAGGGCCATGGGTGAAGGACAGGATGTTCCCGGCCAGCGGCGTATTCGGCTTGGCGCCCTTGCCGGCGGGGCCGGGGCCGGGCGGGATCGGCCGCGGGAAGGGCGACTTGTAGCGCCAGGAGCCCGGCGTATCGACCGCACCCAGGATCATCTGCAGCAGGTGCAGCGCGCGGCAGGTGTGGAAGCCGTTGGAATGGGCGCTGATGCCGCGCATCGCGTGGAATGCCACCGGGCGGCCGACCATCTTGTCGTGCTTGCGGCCCCAGACATCGGTCCAGGGGATGTCGAGCGTCAGCGGATGGTTGAAGGCGATGTCGGCCACCTCGGCGGCCAGGCGCCGGATGCGCTCGGCGCTCATGCCGCAGCGTTCGGCGACCGCCTCCGGCGCGTATTCGGCGCCGAGGTAGCGTTCCGCCATCAGGTTGAAGACCGGCTGCACGCGGCGGCCGTCTTCCAGCGTGAAGTCGCCGACCAGCACGGCGCTCAGCGTCACGTCATCGGCCGCGATCGCGCCGCGCGCGCGGTCCCAGGCGAGCGGCTTGCCCTCGGCGTCGCGGGCGAACAGGCCGTCATCGGCGCCGCCCGGATTGCGTACCACCAGCCAGGGCGCGTTGGTGTAGCGCACCAGGAATTCGCCATCGACGCGGTCGGTGCGGATCAGTTCGTGGATCAACGCCATCACGAACAGCCCGTCGGTGCCCGGGCGGATGCCGACCCATTCATCCGCGATGGCCGAATAGCCGGTGCGCACCGGGTTTACCGAGACGATCTTGGCGCCCCGCCCCTTCATGGCGCCGAGGCCCATCTTGATGGGGTTGCTGTCATGATCCTCGGCGACGCCGAAGATCATCAGGTATTTCGCGTGCTCCCAATCCGGCTCACCGAATTCCCAGAACGACCCGCCGATGGTGTAGAGGCCGCCCGCCGCCATGTTGACGGAACAGAAGCCGCCATGCGCCGCGAAATTGGGCGTGCCGAACTGCGCCGCCCAGAAGCCCGTCAGCGACTGGGACTGGTCGCGGCCGGTGAAGAAGGCGAGCTTCTTCGGGTCCGTCTCCCGCACGTGCTTCAGCCAGCCGGTGGCGGTCTCCATCGCCTCCTCCCAGCTGATCTCGGCGTATTCGCCGGAGCCGCGCGGGCCGACGCGCTTCAGCGGCGCCTGCAGGCGGGCCGGCGAATACTGCGTCATGATCCCGGCGCTGCCCTTGCCGCAGAGCACGCCCTTGTTCACCGGATGGTCCGGGTTGCCCTCGATGTAGCGGACGCGCCCGTCCTTGAGATGCACGCGGATGCCGCAGCGGCAGGCGCACATGTAGCAGGTCGTGGTCTTCACCTCGTCGCCGATCGGCGCCGAGTAGGCGATCCTGTCGGTCGCGCCGCCGTCATCCGGCATGTGGTCGTCGCCCCTTCGGTGTCTTCCGGATGGGAGTAGCGCATGGCCCCGGGGCTGCGCAAAGGGGGGCGTGGCGCCATATCCGGTCGATGAGACGGAGACCCGCGCCATGCCCGCCCACCTGCCCGCCATCCTGTCTTCCCTGCTGCTAGGGGCCTGTTCGGTCGTGGGCATCCGCAGCGGCACGGAGGAACCGGCCTTCGCGGTGGTGGAGCAGGTGGGCGAGGTCGAGATCCGCCGGTACGCGCCCCGCATCGCCGCCGAGACCGAGGTCGCGGGGGGCGAGGAGGCCGCCCGCAACGAGGGCTTCCGGCGCCTCGCCGGCTACATCTTCGGGGGCAATGCGCGGCGCGACCGCATCGCCATGACCGCGCCGGTCGCGCAGGCGCGGGGCGAGCGGATCGCCATGACCGCCCCCGTCGCGCAGCAGGGTTCGGACGGCGCCTGGCGCATCCGGTTCTTCATGCCGGCGCGCTTCACGATGGAGACGCTGCCCGTCCCCGACGATTCCCGCGTGGCGCTGGTGACGGTTCCGGAGGAAACGGTGGCCGTGCTGCGGTTCTCCGGCGTGCCGCGGCCCGATCTGGTCGCGGAACGCGGCGCGGCCCTGGCGGCGGCGCTGGAAGGCTCGGCCTGGGCGGCGACCGGCCCCGTCCAGGGCTGGTTCTACGACCCGCCCTGGACCGTGCCGGCGCTGCGGCGGAACGAGGTAGTGGTCCCCGTCGCGCGGCGCTAGTTCGCGCGCCCGGCCGAGAAGGCGAGCGTCATCTCGTCCGTCCGCGCCTCATAGGTGACGCCGCGGCGCATCGCCCAGGTGTTGACCTGGAAATAGAGCGGGATCAGCGCCGTCTCCTCGCGCAGCGCCCGGCGCGTCGCCTCCTGCGTCAGACGCTCGCGTTCGGCGTTGTCCATGGTGGTCCGCGCGCGCTGGATGATGGCGTCGATCTGCGGATTGCCGAACCGGCCGCGGTTCGCGGTGCCGAGGCCGAGGTCCCGGTTCCAGGTGTGGATCTGCGTCTCGAGCATCCCCAGCACCTCCGGGTTGGGCGAGAAGCCCGCGAGGTTGACCGAGTACATCAGCCGCGCGGCCTCCGGCAGCCAGACCGACCGCGTCTTGGTCTCGACCGTCACGGTGAGGCCGAGGCGCGTCCACATCTGCGCGATCGCCTGCACCACGCGTTCGTCGTTCACGTAGCGGTCGTTCGGGCCGTTCACCTGCACGGCGAAGCCGCGCGGGAAGCCGGCCTCGGCCAGCAGGCGGCGCGCGGCGTCCAGGTCGAAGGGCGGCGGCGTCAGGTCGGGGGAGGTGCCGAAGTAGCCGGCGGGGCCGAGGTCGCCCGCGGCCACGGCCTGGCCCTGCATGACGCGCGTGACCAGCGCCTCCCGGTTGATGGCGAGCGACAGCGCGCGGCGCACCCGCGCATCGCGCAGCGGGTTGGCGAGCGGCGCGCCCTCCGGCGCGCGGACATGCGGGCTGGTCTCGCGATCCGAATCGAGCGTTAGGAAGATCAGTCGGTTCGACGGGCTCTCGGCGACGGCGAAGCGGGCGTCGCGGCGGAAGCCCTCGAACTGGTCCGGCGGCACGATCTCGATCAGGTCGACATCGCCCGCCTGCAGCGCGGCCACGCGCGACCCCGCATTGGCGATCGGGCGGAACTCGACCGTGGCGTGCGCGGGCGCGACGCCGGCGAAGGCCGGGTTGCGCGCGTAGCGGACCGGCTGGCCCGGCTGCCAGGACACCAGGCGATAGGGACCGCTGCCGATCATGGCGGAGCCGTCGTTGAAGGCCGCCGTCGTCAGCCCGTCCCGCTTCGGCACCACCATGACCAGCGCCAGCTGGTTCAGCAGCAGCGGGAAGGGGCCGCGCGTGCGCAGCCGGATGGTGTGCGGGCCGACCGTCTCGACCGCCGCGACCGGCCGCGTCGCATAGCCGAAGGAGGAAGGCGAGTTCGGCACGTCCCCGGCGCGGGCGATGGTGAAGGCGACATCCTCGGCGGTGACGGGCCGGCCGTTGCTGAAGCGCGCATCGGGGTCGAGCTGCAGTTCCCAGGTCGTGTCGTCCACCACGCGCCAGGACCTGGCGATGGCCGGGCGCAGCACCTGGCGCGCATCCTGTTCCACCAGCGGCTGGAAGACGTGGCGTGCGAAGGCGATGTTCGTGATCAGGCTGGCGAAATGCGGGTCGAGGCTGGTCGGCCCCGCCTCGACCCCGATGCGCAGCTCTGCGCGGTCCTGGGCTGCCG
Organism: Roseomonas sp. HF4; assembly: GCF_005222755.1. GTDB lineage: Bacteria > Pseudomonadota > Alphaproteobacteria > Acetobacterales > Acetobacteraceae > Neoroseomonas. The sequence continues at coordinate 102,957 of NZ_STGD01000001.1, read as the reverse complement.
CCGGCAACGCGAGGGCGGTCAAGGCGGCGATCAGCAGGCGCTTCATGCGGCATCCTTCCAGGCCAGGGTATCGAGCGGCGCGCTGCCCGCGCGCGGCATCCAGCCGCCCGGCGCGCGGGAGAAGAGCGGCGTCGCGAAGGCCGCGCGCACCGGGATGCCTACGGGCCAGGCGCCGCGCCAGCGGTCGCCCTGCGCCATCGCCACCAGCAGCGCCGCCGGCCGCGCCCCGGCGCGCTCCAGCAGCGCCAGCCCGGCCAGCGCGGAACTGCCGGTCGAGATCACGTCGTCCACCAGCAGCACGCGCCGCCCGTCGAGCCGGTGCCGGATGCGCGGGTCGAGCCAGAGCCGCCGCTCCGCCGGCGCGGTGGAGGAGGAGGCCAGCACCGACAGCCCGTCCTCGTACCAGCGCTTGCGCGACCATCCGGGGGCCACCCAGTTCGCATGGCCGAGCGCCTCGGCCACCAGCGGCGCGAAGACCTGGCCGAGCGTGGGCAGGCCGACCACCACCTCGGGGCCGATGTCCCTCGCGGCGTCGGCCATCCAGCGTGCGATTCGCTGCACGACCGGAATCGCCGCCTGGTTGGCGATGAAGCCGGCGACCGCGATCTGCCCATAGTCGCGCAGTGGCAGCACGAGCCGTGCGCCATCCGGCATCGGCGCGGGGTAGCGGTCGGTGAATGGGCCCGGATCGCGCGACGGCGCGTCGAAGGTCTGCCAGAACTCCATGGCCTGGTCCGTGGCGGTGGGACGATGAGCGTGGCATCTTCGCCGCATCGCAGCAACGGAGCACCCGATGCCCAGGCCGGACGACCTCGCCCCGCTGGCGGCCGACATGACGGCTTGGCGCCGCGACTTCCATCGCCACCCGGAACTCGGCTTCGAGGAAGTGCGCACCGCCGGGATCGTCGCGGACCTGCTGCGCGGATGGGGCATCGCGGTCGAGCCAGGGGTCGGCGTGACGGGCGTGGTCGGGACGCTGACGGGCACGCGCGGGCCGGGCGGCAACCGCGCGGTCGGATTGCGCGCCGACATGGACGCGCTGGCGATGACCGAGGCGACCGGTGCCGACCACGCCAGCGGGACACCCGGGAAGATGCATGCCTGCGGCCATGACGGGCACACCGCCATGCTGCTCGGCGCGGCGCGCTGGCTGGCGGCGAACCGCGACCGCTTCGGCGGCACCGTGCGCTTCATCTTCCAGCCGGCCGAGGAATCCCGCGGCGGCGCCGCGCGCATGGTGAAGGATGGCCTGTTCGCGCGCTTTCCCGTCGATGCGGTCTACGGGATGCACAACCTGCCCGGCCTGCCGCTCGGTACCATCGCCGTGCCGAAGGGCGCCGTGCTCGCGAGTTCCGACACCTGGGAGGTGACCTTCCGCGGCGCCGGCGTGCACGGCGCGCGGCCGCATCTCGGCACCGATGCGCCGCTCGCCGCCGCGCAGTTCGTGGCGGCGCTGCCGATGATCGTGGCGCGGGAGATCGACCCGCTGCAGGCCGCCGTGCTGAGCGTCGGCCACATGGCCGCCGGCGCGCGCGACGCGCCCAACGTCATCCCGGCGGAGGTCTTCCTCTGCGGCACCGCGCGCGCCTTCACCGAGACGGTGCGCAACCACCTCGAGGCGCGCCTCGCCGAGGTCGCGCGCGGCATCGCCGCCACCTGCCGCGTTGCGGCCGAGCCGCGCTACATCCGCCGCATTTCCCCCACCATCAATCGCGCGGACCAGGCCGCCATCGCGGTCGAGGCGGCACGCGCGGCGGTAGGCGCGGCGCTGACGCTCGACGACCACCCGCCGCTGACACCCGGCGAGGATTTCTCCGAGTTCCTGGCCGAGTGCCCCGGCGCCTATGTCTGGCTCGGCACCGGCGAGCCCGCGCATCCCGAAGGCGTGCACCACAACCCACGTTTCGACTTCAACGACGCCGCACTCGCGCACGGCGCCGCCTTCTGGTGCAGCCTGGTGGAGCGCGAGCTCGCATGACGCGGCGCGTCTGCCTGATCGACACCGACCCGGGCACGGACGATGCCATCGCGCTCTGGCTCGCGCTGGCCTCGCCGGAGCTCGACCTGCGGCTGGTGACGGTGGCGGGGGGCAATGTCGGGCTCGACCGCACGCTGCCCAATGCGCGCGCCATCCTCGGCCTCGCGGGCAGCGCCGTGCCGGTGGTGGCCGGCGCCGACCGCCCGCTGCTCGGCGCCTTCACCTCTGAGACGCGCGTGCATGGCGCGGATGGCCTGGGCGGCGTCGTGCTGCCCGAGGGGCCACCCGCGACACCCGGCATCGCGGCGGACGCGATCCGCGACCTGCTGCGCGCGGAGAGCCGCGTCACGCTGATCGGCATCGGCCCGGCGACGAACATCGCGCTGGCGCTCGCGACCGAGCCTGGCCTCGCGGCGCATGTCGCGGAGATCGTGCTGATGACCGGCGCCTGGGCCGAGGGCAACATCACGCCCGAGGCCGAGTTCAACGCCTGGTCCGACCCCGAGGCGCTGGCCGTGCTGCTCGGCTGCGGGCGGCCGGTCACGCTCGCGACGCTCGAGCTGACGGCGCAGGCGCTGGTGACGCCCGCGCGCGTCGCGGCGCTGCGCGCGGCGGGGCAGGGGGCGTGCCTCGCGGCGGCTGCGCGCATCCTCGATGGCGTGCCGCCGTCGCGCCGCTTCGGCCATCGTGGCTTCCCGCTGCACGATCCCTGCGCGATCGCCTGGCTGCTGGCGCCCGGCCTGTTCACGACGCGCGATGTCCATGCCGATGTCTGCTGCGCGCCCGGCGCCTCGCGCGGGCGGACGCTGGTGGACCGCTGGGGACGCACGGGGCAGGCGGCGAATGCGCGCCTGCTCGAGACGCTGGACGCGGACGGGTTCTTCGCGCTGCTGGCCGGGCGGCTCGCCGTCCTGCGCTGAGCGGCCGCGCTTCACGCTTCCTTAAGCGACGTCTCGTCAAATGGTGGTGAGGGCCCGAACCGGCGCCCGCAGCGGGTGAGAGGCACCCCTTGTCGGCCGGGTCTGGACCGCTCGCTGGCTGGCAGGATGCCTGGCCTCCACCCCTTCGCGCGCCCGGGGAGGCGCGCGGCCTCGGAGACCTGACACATGACGAAGCTGATCCCGGCGCGCCTGTCCGCGCTGCTCCAGTGCAAGCGTGGCGTGACGGCGATGGAGTACGGCCTGATCGCCGCCTTCATCGCGGTCGCGATCATCGGCGGGCTGACGCTGCTCGGCGGCAACCTCAACACCTTCCTGAACACCATCGCGGCCAACTTCGCCGCGCCGGTCTGACGCGTCCGGGGCGGCGGAGGGATGCTCCGCCGCCCCGCCTTCCGGTGCCGGCACCGGGACTAACCCTTCCTTCATGCGACCGCCGCCATGCTCGCGTCGATGGTCCCCTTGTCCCTGCCACCGCGCTGCCGATGCCCCGCATCGCTGAGGCGGCACGACACCCGGTCCTGCCCCGGACCGGCCGAGGGGCATGAGAGGTCGCGATGCGCATCGTCCTGATCCTCGTCTTCGTCGCCGGCCTCGGGGGGCTCGGGCTGCTCGGCATGCTGGCGCTGGCGCCGCCGCCGCAGGTGGCGGCCGTGGATGCGCCGCCGCCCGCGCGCATCGGCATCCTGGTCGCGACCCGCGCGGTGCAGGCGGGCACCCTGCTGAAGCCCGAGGACCTCGGCGCACGCGAGATCCCGGTCGAGGACATGCCGCTCGGCGCGCTGCGCGACACGCCGGAGGCGCGGCTCGACGTCATCGGCGCCATGGTCCGCCGCACGGTGGCACCCGGCGATGCGCTGCGGCTCGATGGCATGCTGCGCCCCGGGGAGAACGGCTTCCTCGCCGCCGTGCTGGCGCCGGGGATGCGCGCCGTGACGGTCGGCGTCGATGCCGTGACCGGCACCGCCGGCCTGATCTGGCCCGGTGACCGCGTGGACGTGATCCTGACCCAGGCCTTCGACGAAAACGACATCGCCCCCGCCCGGCGCGTGGCCGGGGAGACGGTGCTGAGCGCGGCCCGCGTCATCGCGGTCGACCGGCACCTGGTGCAGGGGATGCAACCTGCCGCCGTCGGTGATTCGCTGCGCGAGACCAATCGCACCGTCACGCTCGAGGTGACGCCCGAGCAGGCGACGCGCGTCGCCGTCGCGACGCGGCTCGGGCGCCTCTCGCTTTCGCTCCGCGCCGCCGGCACGCCGGCCGAGGAACCCGCCGCGCAGCGCCCCGTCTGGGGTGGCGATGTCAGCGCCGCCTTCGCGCCCGCCGGCACGCCGACCGCCGCGGCGGCGAGCGGCGCGCGCATCCGCGTCTTCGGTGGCCCAGGACGGGTCGAGGAGATCCAGTTCCGATGATGACCCGATCCCGCTTCCGCGCCGCAGGATGGGGCGCGGTGCCGGCCCTGGCGCTGCTGGCAGGCGCCGCGGCCGCGCAGGCCCCGGCGCCCGACCCGGCCGCGGCCCTGCCGGTCGTGCAGTCGCCCCCCGGCCTGCGCGTCGAGCGCATGTCGCTCGAGGCCGGCACGGGGCGCGTGCTGGTGCTCTCCGCGCCGGCCGCGAGCCTCTTCGCCGCCGACCCGCGCATCGCGGAGATGCGGCCCGCGAGCCCGACCAGTGTCTTCGTCTTCGGTGTGGCGCCGGGACGCACGACGCTGGCCGCCATGGACGCTGCCGGCCTGCCGCTCGTGCAGTGGGAGGTGACGGTCCGCCCCTCCGCCTTCCTGATGTCGGACCTGCAATCGGCGCTGCGGCGGTCCTTCCCCGGCAACCGCAGCCTGCGTGTCGAAGCCGGCCCCGGCGGCATCGTCGTCAGCGGCACGGTCAGCGCCCCGGCCGATGCGGAACGCGCGCAGACGCTGATCCGATCCCGCCTCGAGGACCAGCGGCTGCCGATCGACAACCGCATCTCGGTGACCGGCGTGACGCAGGTGAACCTGCGCGTGCGGGTTGCCGAGGTGTCGCGCGAGGTGACGCGCCAATTGGGCGTGAACTGGCAGGCGCTCGGCACCATCGGGCGGATCGGCACGGCGATCGGCGGGCCGGCGGGGCTCGCGGCCGAGACCTTCAACTTCGCCTTCGATCGCACCAACCCGTCCGACCGCATTGGCCTCGGTTTCCGCACCGGTGCGGCGGAACTGCGCGACATCAATGCCGTGATCGACGCGCTGGCGCAGGACCGCCTGGTCACTATCCTGGCCGAGCCGAACCTGACGGCGACCTCGGGCGAGACCGCGTCCTTCCTCGCCGGCGGCGAGTTCCCGATCCCGGTCAGCCAGCGCGAGAACCAGGTCACGATCGAATTCAAGCAGTTCGGCGTCGGCCTCGCCTTCGTGCCCACGGTGCTCTCGGACGGGCGGATCTCCTTCCGCATCCGCTCGGAGGTGAGCGAGTTGTCGGAGGCCGGGGCGGTGCGGCTGCTGTCGGGCAACAACAACACCATCACCGTGCCCGCGCTGACCGTGCGGCGGGCGGAGACGACGGTGGAACTCGGCTCGGGCCAGGCCTTCGCCATCGCCGGCCTGCTGCAGGACAGCTCCCGCCAGACCGGGCGCGCGCTGCCCTATGCGGGGGAGGTGCCGATCCTGGGCGCGCTGTTCCGGTCCGACCGCTTCCAGCGCAACGAGACGGAGCTCGTCATCATCATCACGCCCTACCTGGTGCGCCCGGCAGACAGCCCGCGCCAGGTGACGTCGCCGACCGACGGCTTCGTGCCGCCGAACGACGTCGAGCGCATCCTGCTGCTGCGCCAGACAGGTCGCGCGCGGGCCGCGGCGCCGGCCGGCGGCCTCGCCGGCAATCCCGGCTTCGTCCTGGATTGAGGGGGCACGGGATGCGACGCGCTCTGTTTCTCCTGGTCCTGCTTCCCGGCTGCGAAGCCATCGACCCCTATACGCGGGACGGCGCCTGGCGGCCGCTCGGCGCCAACCAGGCCAATCTGCGGACGCATGTCGCGAACCCCGCCCATCTCGACCGCGGGTCGTCCGACGGGGGCTCGGACGGGCAGGCGGCGGCGGATGCGGTGCGACGCTACCGGACGGACCGGGTGCGGCCGCTGCCGGCCTCGGGGGTCGCCGAGGTCCAGGCGACCGGCGTGGGCGGCGCGACCACGGGCGGCGTCGGCGCCGGCGGGGGCGGGGCCAATGGCGGGCGTTGACGGCGCCGACCGGCTGGCGCCCGGCGCGCAGCAGGCGAGCACGCCGGGCGATCGCCCGCCGCTGGTCGCCTTCGTCACCGATGCCGCCTCCGACGCGATCCTGCGCGAGACGCTGCTGACCGAGCTCGGCGAGGGCGCCGAGGTGCGGCGCGGCGACGTGATCGCGGCGATGAAGGCGCTGAAGCGCACCGCGACGCCGCTGGCGCTGCTGGTCGATGTCTCGGGCGTCGAGCAGCCGCTGACGGCGCTCGAGGAACTGGCGCAGGTGGTCGAGCCCGATGTGCGCGTGCTCGTCGTCGGCGAACGGCAGGACGCGGGCTTCTACCGGCAGCTGACGCGCGGGCTCGGCGTGCTGGAATACCTGTTCAAGCCGCTGACGCAGGAAATGGTCGCGCGCCACCTGCTGCCCTACCTGCGCGCCGGCACGGCGCCGCGCGACATGCATGTGCGCGGCGGGCGCGTCATCACCGTGACCGGCGTGCGCGGCGGCGTCGGCGCCACCACCATCGCCGCCAACCTGGCCTGGCACCTGGGGGAGGAGGCGCGCCGGCACACCGTCCTGTTCGACGCGGACCTGCATTCGGGCGCCGCGGCGCTGCTGCTCGGCGCGCGGACGACCAACGGGTTGCGCTCGGCTCTCGAGCATCCCGACCGGGTCGACGAGCTGTTCGTCGAGCGCACCGCGCAGCCCGCCGGCGAACGCCTGCACGTCCTGGCGGCCGAGGAGAAGCCGGCCGAGACGATCCTCGCGCAGCCCGGCGCGGCGGCGCGCCTGATCGGCATGCTGCGGCGGCGCTACAATTTCGTGATCGTCGACCTGCCGGCGCGCGGTGCGCCTGGTGCGCGGGAGGTCCTCGACATCGCGCACCAGCGCGTGCTGGTCACCGACGCTTCGCTGGCCGGGGCGCGGGAGATGCTGCGCTTCGCCGCCATCCCGAATGCGCCGACGCAGTCGCGCCGCGCCGTGACCGTGCTGAACCGCGCGGGCCAGCCCGGCATGCTGGCCGAGGCGCAGGTCAAGGAAGCCCTGGGGGAGGCGCCGGACCTCGTCTTCCCCTGGCTGCCGAAGCTCGTGCCCGGCGCGGCCGACCTGGGGGAGGCGGCGGGCGCGCGGCGCGGGCCGTTCCGCACCAACCTGCTGCGCCTGGCGCAGGAGGTGGCCGCGATCCGCACCGAGGGCGAGGAGCCGGAGAGGAAGGGGCTGTTCGCGCGATGGTTCCGCTAGACCTGCCAGCACCGACCTTCGGCCGCATGGTGCGGCGCGACCCCGTGGCGGGGGCGTCAGCCAACCTGCCCGCGGTGATCGAGCAGCCGGACCCGGCCGAGACGCTGCCGGCGGTTGTCTCGGCGCTGACGCCGCAGCAGCGGCAGAAGCAGGAACTGCGTTCGCTCTGCCTCGCGCGCATCGATCCCGCCTCGGTCGCGGCCCTGCCGCAGGAGGCGCTGTTCGCCGAGGTCGAGCGCATGATCGCCGAGATCGCGGATGCGCAGCGCATCGGCCTGTCGGCGCGGGAGCAGCGCGAGGTCGCGGCGGAACTCGTCGACGACATGCTGGGCCTCGGTCCGCTCGCGCCGCTGCTCGAGGACGAGACCGTGACCGACATCATGGTCAACGGCCCGTTCCGGGTCTTCCTCGAGCAGCGGGGGCGGCTGTCGCTCTCCAACGTGCGCTTCCGCGACAATGCGCACCTGGCGGGCATCGCGCAGCGCATCGCGGCGCAGGTCGGCCGGCGCATCGACGAATCGAGCCCCATGGTCGATGCGCGCCTGCCGGACGGCTCGCGCGTCAACATCATCTTCCCGCCGCTGTCCCTGCTCGGCCCCTGCCTGTCCATCCGCAAGTTCGCCAAGCGCAAGATCGACTTCACGCAGATGGTGAAGAACGGATCGATCGCGCCGGCCATGGCCCGGATCCTCGAGATCGCATCCCGCGCGCGGCTCAACGTCATCGTCTCGGGCGGCACGGGGTCGGGCAAGACCACCATGCTGAACGCGCTGTCGCGGCTGATCGACCCGACCGAGCGCATCGTCACCTGCGAGGATGCGGCGGAACTGCAACTCCAGCAGCCGCACGTCATTCCGTTGGAGACGCGCCCGCCCAACCTGGAAGGCAAGGGGGAGGTGACGCAGCGCGACCTCGTCAAGAACGCGCTGCGGATGCGCCCCGACCGCATCATCCTCGGCGAATGCCGCGGCGCCGAGGCCTTCGACATGCTGCAGGCGATGAACACCGGCCATGACGGGTCGATGTCCACGATCCACGCGAACAACACGCGCGACGCCGTGACGCGCATCGAGAACATGGTGCTGATGGGCCAGACGGCGCTGCCCGCGCGCGCCATCCGCCAGCAGATCGTCTCGGCCGTCGACATCATTCTCCAGATCGAGCGCATGCGCGACGGCGTGCGGCGCTGCACCCAGATCACCGAGGTCTGCGGCCTGGAGGGCGAGGTCGTGGTGCTGAACGACATCTTCCAGTGGGAATACGACGGCGAGGAGCCCGGCGGCCGGCTGCGCGGCACCTACCGCGTCAGCCGTGCGCGCCCGGGCTTCGCGCCGCGCCTGGCCTATTACGGCCTCGAGCGGTCCTGGTATGCCGCGCTCGAGGAGGCCGGCGAATGAGCGGCCTCGCGGCGCTCATCTTCGCGCTGCTGGTCGGGCTCGCGCTCGCGCTCTGGGGGCTCCACAGCACGGGCAGCAAGGGGCGTGGGCGTCGCCTCCAGGCACGCTTCGCGGCGCATTCCCTGCCGCATGCCCGCGTCCGCCTCGGCAGCCGGTTGACGCAGAAGGCCCCACAGGCGGCGTGGCTGCGCATTCCCGAGCCGCTGGAGGCGCGTCTTTCGGCAATCTTCGGGTGGGACGCGGAGCGGCTCGACCAGTATCCGGCGCCGCCGCCGCCGATGGTGCTGGCTGCGGCCATGCCGGCGCTGCTGGCCGGCGCCTATGCCGCCTCGCTGCTGGGCGCGCCCGGCTGGCTGGCGGCGCTCGCGGTCTGGATCGCGCTCGCGCGCTGGATCTTCGCCGCGATCCACCGCAAGCGCGCGGACGCGCTCTATCGGCAGCTGCCGGACGCGCTCGGCATGGTGGTGCGCGCGGTCCGGGCGGGTATCCCGGTGGTGGAGGCGCTGCGCACCGTCTCCCGCGAGATTCCTGATCCGACCGGCAGCGAGTTCCGCCAGCTGTCGGATCAGCTGGCGATCGGCATCCCGATGGAGGACGGCCTGAAGCGCCTGGCGCGCCGCTCGGGCCTGCCGGAATACCGTTTCTTCGCCGTCTCGCTCACGTTGCAGAACAGCGCCGGCGGCAACCTGACCGAAACGCTCGACAACCTGGCCGACGTGGTGCGCAAGCGCGTCGCCACGCGCCAGCGCGGCCACGCGCTCGCCTCCCAGGCGCGGGCCAGCGCCTATGTGCTGTCTGCGGTGCCGGTCGTCGCCGCCGCGGCGCTGCTCCTGATCAATCCGCGCTACATCCTGCTGCTGTTCAGCGACTCGCGCGGGAACATGGTGCTGCTGGCCGCCGTGGCCTCGCTCGGGGTCGGGCTCGGCACGATGAAGGCGATCATCCGCCGGAGCCTGACGTGAACCGCGCGGTCCTGCTGCAGGCCGGGTTCGGGCTGACGGTCGCGATGCTGTTCTGCGCCGCGCTGCTGCTGCCGCGGCTGCGGCGGGGCGACCGGCTGCAGGGCCGCATCGCCGCGCTGCGCGGGCTTGCGGTGCGCACGCGGCCGGACGCGGCGCCGTGGCCGCAGCGCATCGCTCGCGCCGTGGGGCAGGCGGTGCTCGCCAGCGGCATCGTGAAGGGGGAGACGCTGGCCGAGCTGCAGCGCACCGTCATGGCCGCCGGCTTCCGCGGCCCGCGCGCGGTCGCGGTGTTCATCGGCGCCAAGGTGATCCTGATGGTGGGGCTGCCCTTCGGCATGCTGCCGCTGTCCGCCGGGGCGGAGCCGGTGCTGCGCAACCTCCTGGTCGCGGGCGCGGCCGTCGCGGGGCTCGTGCTGCCCGACATGGCGCTTCGGCGCATGCGCGACGCGAACGCGAAGCAGGTCGAGCGCGGCCTTGCCGACGCGCTCGACCTGATGGTGATCTGCGCCGAGGCCGGCCTGCCCCTGGAAGCCGCGATCGAGCGTGTCTCGTACGAAATGCAGGAGGCGAACCGCGCGCTCGCGGCCGAATTCGCCAATGTCGGCACGGAACTCCGGATCCTGTCGGACCGCCGGCAGGCGCTGCAGAACATGGGCGAGCGCACCGGCCTCGACAGCTTGCGGCGCCTCGGCGGCACGCTGGCGCAGACGCTGCAGTACGGCACGCCGCTCAGCCAGGCGCTGCGGACGCTGTCGACCGAATTGCGGCACGAGACGCTGATGCGCTTCGAGGCGCGCGCCGCGCGGCTGCCCGCGCTGCTCACGCTGCCGACCATCGCGTTCATCCTGCCCTGCATCTTCCTGATCGTCGGCGGCCCCGCGGTGCTGCGGGTGCTCGACCTCGCCGCCGGTCGCTGAGCCGAAGGAATTGGCCCCCATGCGCAAGATGCTCCTCCCCGGCCTGGTCTCCGGCCTGCTGGCCGCCTGCGGCGCCCCCGGCGGCGGCGGAGACGAACAGCGGCTCCGGATGGCGGAAGCCGCCATGGCCTCGGGCAATACGGGTGCGGCGATCGGCATCGCGGGGCAGATCGCGGCCGAGAACCCGCGCGACGCGGCCGCGCAGCTGCGGCACGCGGAAATGCTTGCCGCCACCGGGCGCTGGCAGCCGGCGGCCGAGGCATTCGCGCGTGCCGTCGCGGCGGACGGCGCCTCGCGCCAGGCGCGGCTCGGCCTCGGCCGCGCGCGGCTGCGCGGCGGCGACATCGCGGGTGCGGAGGCCGCCTTCCGCGAGGCCGCCGCCGCCCTGCCGCAGGAGGCCGGCGCGCAGAGCGGGCTCGGCGTCGCGCTCGACCTGCAGGGCCGCCACGCCGAGGCGCAGGCCGCCTACCGCGGGGCCCTCGCGCTCGAGCCCGCGCATGTCGGCGCGCGCACGAACCTCGCGCTGTCGCTGACGCTGTCGGGTCAGGGGAGCGAGGCGGTGCAGATGCTCGAGACCGTCGCGCGCGCGCCGCAGGCGACGCCGCGGCAGCGGCACAACCTCGCGCTGGCCTATGCGGCGGCGGGCGACGCGCCGCGGGCGGCGGAGATGATGGCGCCCGAATTGGGTGACCGCAGCAGGGAGGCGGCGCTGGCCTGGCGGGCGGCGCTGGACGGGTCGTGAAGCGGCGCGGCTCCATCATCATCGAGTTCGCGCTGACGGGACCGCTGCTGTTCGCCCTGATGATGACGGTGCTGGAGGGCGCCTGGCAGGCGCTGACGGCTGCGACGCTCGACATCGGCGCGCGGGAGGCGAGCCGCTTCGGCGCGACCGGCGCCGCCGCGCCCGACTGGCTGCCCGCGCCGGCGCCGACCTCACGGGAAGATGCGGTGCGCCGCATCGTTCTCCATTTCGGTCCCTATGTGCTGCATCCGGACCGGCTGAACCTCAGCGTGGCCGCCTTTGCGGGGGCAAGCGCGCTCGGCGCGCGGGAGCAGGGCCAGGCCGGCGCCGGCGGGGCGGGCGAGACCGTCCTCTACGAGCTCACCTACGACCAGCCCTTCCTGTCGCCCTTTCCGGCCATGGTGCTCGGCCGCACCGTCATCGAGCACCGCTCCCGCATGATCGTGCGCAATGAGCCGTTCCCCGCCTCCTGACCGGCGCCGGCGCCGGGGCTCGATCGCGGTCGAGTTCACCCTGGTCGCGCCCATCCTGGCCATGCTCGGGCTCGCGGTGCTCGATGTCGTGGATTTCCTGCGCATCTCCCTCAGGATCGAGCGTACGGCCGGGGAGGTCGCGAACATCGTCGCGCAATACGAGGTGCTGCCCGAGGCGGAATTCGCGACGCTGTTCGATCTGGCCGGGCGCATCGCCGACCCCTGGCGGGTGACGCAGGATGATGGCGCGGTGATCCTGACGGGCCTCGCCAACCAGGGGCAGGGGACGGTCGTGCTGTGGCAGCGCCGCGCTGGGTCCTCCGGCTACCCGAGCGCCTTCGGCGCCGAGGGCGGCGTCGCCACCATCCCGGCGCGGTCGGGCGACCTCGTACTCGCGAGCGGGCAGGGGGCGGTCGTGACCGAGGTCTTCCTGGCACGCGAGCCCTGGATCCTGTCCGGCCGCTTCGTGCCGGGGGATCCCTTCACGCGGCTGCAGAGCTTCGCGCTGCAGCGGCCGCGCATGGTCTCCATCCTGCGGGTGAGTGCGCCATGACGCGATTCTGGACGGCGCTCCGCGACCGGCGCGGCGGCATCGCGATGCTGGCCGGCTTCGCGGCACTGCCGCTGCTCGCCATGGCCGGCGCGGCGATCGACCTGACGCGGCTCTACGTTCTCCACTCGCGCCTCGTCACCGCGACCGACGCGGCGGCGCTGGCCGGCGCGCGCGCGATCAACGAGGCCGACCGCGATACCCAGATCCAGCGCTGGTTCTGGGCGAATTTCACCCGCGACGCGCCGGCGTCGCGCACCGGCTTCATGGGGGCCGAGGTCACCTCCCTGACCATCGCGATCGAGGACCAGAGCCGCGTCGTGCGGGTGCGCGTCCGCGCGGCGATCCCGACGACGGTGCTGCGCCTGTTCGGCCAGGAGACGCTGGTCGCGCAGGCCGACCAGGCGGCGCGCCGGCAGGACCGGGGGATGGAACTGGCGCTCGTGCTCGACGTCACGGGCTCGATGGCCGGCGCATCCATGACGGCGCTGCGCGACTCCGCCAGCGAGATGATCAACATCCTCTACGGGCCGAACGAGACGGTGCCGAACCTCTGGGTCTCGGTCGTGCCCTACACGGCCACGGTCAATGTCGGGCGCGGGCGGGCGGGCTGGCTCGCGGCCGGCAGCCTGGACCCGTCCGACTACGGCTCGACTGTCTGGCGCGGCTGCGTGCAGGCCCGCCACCAGAACCGGGAGGACGAGACCGACACGCCGCCCACCATCGTGCCCTTCCGGCCGCATCTCTGGCCTTCGACCGTCGGGCGCTACACGCCGCATCTCGGCGACAATGAATGGACCAACGCCGCCATCACCGAGCCCAACCCCGAGAACCCGCCGAGCGACGCCGCACAGAACGGCCTCGGCAACAATGCCCGCGGCCCGAACCTCGGCTGCGGGCGTGCGATCCTACCGCTGAGCCAGCCGCGCAGCACCGTGCTGGCCGAGATCGCGGCGCTGCGCGCGACGCACCGCGGCGGCACCATGGCCAATCTCGGCCTGCAGATGGGCTGGGCCAGCCTGTCGCCGCGCTGGCGCGGGCTCTGGGGCAGTCCGACGCTGCCGCTCGCCTACGGCACGCCCTTCATGGACAAGGTGCTGGTGCTGATGACCGACGGCCAGAACGAATGGTACGATTGGCCCGAGGGCGCGCCCGGCGCCTGCCGCACCGGCGGCAGCAACCCGCCCTGCCAGTCGGGCTACTCCAGCAACGGCGACGCCGACATGACCGCCTATGGCCGGCTGCGGGAGAACCGGCTTGGCCTGGCCAGCGCGACCAACGCGAATGCGCGCTCCGAGATCAACGCCCGCATGGCGCGGCTCTGCACCAGCATCAAGGCGGCCGGCGTGGTGGTCTACACCATCACCTTCAACGTCTCGGCGAGCGCGACGCAGGATCTGTATCGCAGCTGCGCGACGCGGCCCGAATACTACTTCAACAGTCCGGACGGAACGGCGCTGCGCGCGGCGTTCCGGGAAATCGCGGGGCAGCTCGCCAACCTCCGGCTGGTGCGCTGAGCCCTTGTCCCGGGGCGGCGAAGGGCGTACGGCGCGCGCGGTCCGAACCCAGGGGTCTCCCGTGAACCGCCGCCAGCTCGCCGCCCTTCTCGCCGCCTCCGTCGCCATGCCCGCCGTCGCGCGCGCCCAGGGGGCCTGGCCGAGCCGCCCGGTCACGCTGCTGGTGCCCTTCGCGGCCGGCGGGTCGAACGACATCACCGCGCGCCTCATCGCGCCGCATCTGGAAGCCCGGCTCGGCCAGCCCTTCGTGGTCGAGAACCGACCGGGCGGCGGCGGGTCGCTCGGCATGGGCATGGTCGCGCGCGGCCGGCCGGACGGCTCGGTCTTCCTGGTCTCCTCGGCGTCGAACCACGTGTTCCACCCGCTGGTCTCGGGCGAGCTCGGCTACGACGTGCGCGACGCGCTGGCCGGCGTCTCGATCGTGGCCGACGTGCCGAACGTGCTCGCCGCCCATCCGGGCTTCGGCGTGACCGACGTGCAGGGCCTGATCGCCAAGGTGCGCGCGACGCGGGGTGGCGTGTCCTATGCCTCCTCGGGCGTCGGCACCTCGAACCACCTGGCGGGCGAGCTGTTCCGCCTGCGGACGGGACTCGAGCTGACCCATGTGCCCTATCGCGGCGGCGGGCCGGCCCTGAACGACCTCGTGGCCGGCACCGTGCCGATCGGCTTCATGAACCTGCCGACGGTGGTCCCGCCGGCCTCGGACGGCCGGGTGCGCATCCTGGCGGTCTGCACCGCCGAGCGCGTCTCGATCCGCCGCGATCTGCCGACCGTGACGGAACAGGGCGTGCCCGATTTCGCGATCCGGTCCTGGATGGGGATCTTCGCGCCGCGCGGCACCCCGGCGCCGATCATCGAGCGGCTCGCGACGGCGGTGCGGGAGTCGCTCGCCCTGCCGCAGGTGGCCGGGCGGCTGGTCGCGATCGGCAGCGAGCCCCTGCTGATGCCGCCGGCCGAGACCGATGCCTTCGTGCGCCAGGAATTCGACCGCTGGGCGCCGGTCGTGCGTGCCGCGGGAATCTCGACGCAGGGCTGAGCCCCCGCGTTGACGGGCTTCGCGACCCGGCCGTAGCGTCGCGCGCTGCCGAACGGAGAAGCGCGCGATGAGACTTCCGGGCCACGGGCGCTACGCCCACAGCGCGATCCCGCAGCGCCCGACCTATGAATGGCCGAACGGCGCGCGACTCGCGCTGGTGGTGTGCAACAACATCGAGGCCTTCGCGTATCGCGCCGGCCTCGGGTCCGACAGCACCGGCGCGGCTTCGCCGCAGGGCCAGCGCAACTATGCCTGGCGCGACTACGGCAACCGCGTGGGCCTGTGGAACATGCTCGACCTGCTGGACGAGCTGGACCTTCCCTGCGCGCACAACGTCAACGGTGCAGTGCTCGATGCCTGTCCCGAGATCGCCCCGGCGCTGAAGGCCCGCGGGGACGAGTTCATCGGCCACGGCCGGACCAACGCCGAACGCCAGGACGGCATGTGGGAGGAGGATGAGCGGCGCCTCATCGCGGAAAGCCGCGACGCCATCATCCGCCATGCCGGGGTCGCGCCGGCCGGCTGGCTCGGCCCCTACATCGCGCAGTCGGCGGTGACGCTCGATCTGCTGAAGGAGGAAGGCTTCTCCTACGTGATGGACTGGCCGGCGGACGACCAGCCCTTCTGGATGCGCACGCGAACGGGCCCGATCCTGTCGGTGCCCTATTCCATCGAGCTGAACGACAGCCCCGCGCAGATCTTCCGCCAGCACACCGGGCGCGAGTTCGCGCAGATGATCATCGACCAGTTCGACGAGATGCTGGAACAGTCGCGCAAGCGCCCGCTGGTTTGCTCGGTGGTGCTGCATCCCTTCATCGTGGGCCAGCCCTTCCGGCTTCGCGCGCTGCGCGATGCGCTGCGCCACATACTGTCGCACCGCGAAAGCCTGTGGGTGGCGCGGCCGGGGGAGGTCGCGCGCTACGCCGCCGCCCTGCCCAAGGGCGTGGTGCCGGGGTCGGAGGCGCTGGAATGAGCGACGCCGCCGCCGGCCGCGCGCGCGACTTCGCCGGCTACGGACGCAACCCGCCCGACCCGCGCTGGCCGGACGGCGCGCATGTCGTGTGCAACTTCGTCATCAACTACGAGGAAGGCGGCGAGCGCGCCGTGCCGGACGGCGACGCGGACAGCGAGGGCGCGCTGACCGAGGGCAGCACCGCCCCGGTGAAGGGCCGCGACCTCGCCGCGGAATCGATGTTCGCCTACGGGTCGCGTGCAGGCTTCTGGCGGCTGCACCGTATCTTCACCAAGCGCGGCCTGCCCTGCACGGTCTTCGCCGTGGCCCGCGCCCTGGAACGCAACCCCGAGGCCTGCGCGGCGATGCGCGAGGCCGGCTGGGACGTCGCCGGCCATGGCCTGCGGTGGGAGATGCACAACGCGATGGACGAGGCGACCGAGCGCGCCCGCATCGCCGAGGCGACCGCGATCATCGCGCGCTGCATCGGCGAACGGCCCGCCGGCTGGTACACGCGCTACGCGCCCTCGCTGAACACGCGCCGCCTGCTGCTGGACGCCGGCTACGACTACGACAGCGATGCCTATGACGACGAGATCCCGTACTGGGTGAAGACGGCCGGGCGGGATGCGCTGGTGGTGCCCTATTCGCTGGTCCACAACGACGTGCGGTTCCCGCGCATGGGCATGAGCTCCGGCACGGAATACTTCGACTACATGCGCGACGCGATCGAATGCGTGCTGCGGGAGGACCCGCCGCGCATGCTCTCCTTCGGCCTGCACAACCGCATCATCGCCCATCCGGGGCGCGCGATGGGGCTCGCGCGGCTGCTCGACTGGATCGCGCAGCATCCGCGCGTGGCGGTGATGCGGCGCATCGACATCGCCCGCCACTGGCGCCAGGAGCACCCGCCCGCATGACGCGCGACCTGCCGGCCTGGCGCTCCCTGCTCTATGTCCCCGCCAGCGCGGAGAAGTTCGTCGCCCGCGCGCATGAGCGCGGCGCGGATGCGGTGATCCTCGACCTCGAGGACGGTGTCGCACCGGATGCGAAGGCGGCCGCGCGCGCGGGGCTGCCGGCTTCCGTCGCCAGCGTGCGGCGGGGCGGCGCGGATGTGCTGGTGCGCATCAACCGCCCGTTGCGCCTGGCCGCGCAGGACATCGCCGCCGCCGTCGGCGCGGGCGCCGATGCGCTGGTCTGCACGAAGATCATGGGCGCGGAGCATGTGCGGCTGCTGTCGGAACTGACAGCGGAGTCGGAGGCCGAGGCGGGCCGCGCGATCGGGTCCGTCCGCTTCGTGGTGCTGGTGGAGGACGCGCCCGCACTCGCCCACGCGCAGGCCATCGCGGCGGCCGACCCGCGCGTGGTGGCGCTGGGCGTGGGTGGGGAGGATCTCGCGACCGACCTCGGCGCCGAACCCACGCCCGACGCGCTCGACCTGCCCAAGCGGATGGGCCTGGTGGCGGCGCGCGCGGCGGGGGTGCTGCCGCTCGGCTTCATCGGCACCGTCGCGGGGCTGAAGGACCTCGACGGCTATCGCGCGATGCTGCGGCGGTCGCGTGCCATCGGCTTCGCCTCTGCGTCCTGCGTCCATCCCTCCCAGGTGCCGATCCTGAACGAGGAATACGGCGCGCGGCCGGAGGAAGTGGAGCGCGCGAAGCGCCTGGTCGCGGCCTTCGAGGCGGCGCTGGCGGACGGCAAGGGCGCCGTCGCCTTCGAGGGCGACATGATCGACAAGCCGGTGGTGGACCGCGCGCGCCGGGTGATCGCGCGCGCGGGCTAGACCACGGCGGTCATGCCGCCATCGACGAAGATCAGCTGCCCGTGCACGAAGTCCGACGCCGGCGCGGCGAGGAACACCGCGGCGCCCACCAGCTCCTCCACGCGCCCCCACCGCCCGGCCGGCACGCGCTTGCACAGCCAGTCCGTGAAGGCCGGGTCCTGCACCAGCGCGCTGGTCAGTTCCGTATCGTAGTAGCCGGGTGCGACGCCGTTCACGTTGACGCCGTGCTTCGCCCATTCGGCGCAGAGGGTGCGCGTGAGCATGCGCAGCGCGCCCTTGCTGGCCGCATAGGGTGCGATGGTCGGGCGGCCGAGTTCGCTCTGCACGGAACAGATGGTGATGATCTTGCCGCGGCCGCGCGCGACCATGCGCTTGCCTGCCGCCTGGCAGCAGTACCAGACGCCGTCGAGGTTCACGTCCATGACGCGCCGCCAGGTCTCGGGCGGCATGTCCACGGACGCTGCGCGGAGGTTGATGCCGGCATTCGCGACGAGGATCGAAAGCGGCCCGTGCGCCGCCTCGACCGCGGCGATGCCGGCCTCCACCGCGGCGTGGTCCGTGACGTCGAAGGCGGCGGTCATCGCGCCCGGCACATGCGCGCGGGCCGCCTCCAGCTTCGCCGCGTCGCGGCCGTTCAGCACCACCTTGGCGCCGGCCTCCGCGAGCCCGCGCGCCAGCGCGAGCCCGATCCCCTGGCTCGATCCGGTCACCAGGGCGAGCTTCCCCGTCAGGTCGAACAGCGCGCGCGACATCGGCGTTTCCCCGTGTTAGGTCCGCGGGAAGGCTAGGGGGAGGATGCGCAGATGGACAAGCCGGGGCTGCTCGTGGTGGGCGTTCTGCCCGACTGGGACCTGACCGCGCTGGCGCAGCGCTTCACGCTGCACCTGCTCTACGAGGCACCCGACCGCGCCGCCTTCCTCGCGCAGCACGGCCCCGCGATCCGCGCCATCGCCACCAAGGGCGAACTCGGCGCCGACGCGGCGATGATGGATGCCTGCCCGGGCGCGAAGATCATCGCCTGCTACGGCGTCGGCGTGGACGCGATCGACCTTCCCGCCGCCCTTGCCCGCGGCATCGCCGTGACCAATACCCCCGACGTGCTGACCGAGGACGTGGCCGACATGGCCTTCGCCCTGCTGCTCGCGACCGCGCGCGCCATCCCGGAAGGCGATGCCTATGTGCGCACCGGCACCTGGGCGAGGCAGGGGCCGATGCGGCTCGCGACGCGCGTCTGGGGCAAGCGCATCGGTATCGTGGGCCTCGGCCGGATCGGGCGCGCCATCGCGCGGCGGGCGGAGGGCTTCGGCATGGACATCTCCTATTCCGGGAGGACGCGGAAGGACGTGCCCTACGCCTTCCACGCCTCGCCCGCCGCGATGGCGCCGCTGGTGGACATCTTCATGATCTCCGCGGCCGGCGGCGCTGGCACGGCTGGCCTCGTGGACCGTGCGGCGATCGAGGCGCTGGCCCCCGGCGCCATCTTCGTCAACGTCTCGCGCGGATCGGTGGTCGACGAGGCCACGCTGGTCGCAGCGCTGCGATCGGGGCGCATCGCCGCCGCCGGCCTCGACGTCTTCCACAACGAGCCCGCGATCGACCCGGTCTTCGCGACCTTCCCGAACGTCGTGCTTTCCCCGCACCAGGCCTCCGGCACGGTCGAGACGCGCAAGGCGATGGGCGCGCTGATGCTGGCCAACCTGGAGGCGCATTTCGGCGGCAAGCCACTGCCGACGCCGGTCGCATGATGCGTGCCGTCGTCATCCACGCCGCGCACGACCTCCGCGTGGAGAACCGTGCCGCCGGCGAGCCCGGACCAGGGCAGGTCCGCGTGCGCATCGAGGCCGGCGGCATCTGCGGGTCCGACCTGCACTACTTCCAGCATGGCGGCTTCGGCGCCATCCGCGTGAAGCACCCGATGGTGCTGGGTCACGAGGTGGCGGGCGTGATCGACGCCGTCGGCGCGGGCGTCGCGGGCCTCGCGCCGGGCCAGGCGGTGGCGGTCAACCCGTCGCTGCCCTGCGGGCGCTGCCGCTTCTGTCTTGAAGGCGCGCAGCAGCACTGCCTCGACATGCGTTTCTACGGCAGCGCGATGCGCGACCCGCATGTCGACGGCGGCTTCCGCGAGGCGCTGGTCTGCGAGGCGGCGCAGGCGGTGCCTCTCCCGCCCGGCCTCGATACGACCACGGCGGCCTTCGCCGAGCCGCTCGCCGTCTGCCTGCATGCCGCGCGGCAGGCGGGGCCGCTGCTCGGCCGGCGCGTGCTGGTGACGGGCTGCGGGCCGATCGGCGCGCTCGCCATCGCCGCCGCGCGAATGGGCGGTGCGCGGGAGATCGTCGCGACCGACCTCAGCGACGCGCCGAAGGCGGTCGCGCTGAAGATGGGCGCGGACCGCTTTCATGCCGACGCGGATGCCTTGGCCGCCTATGCCCCCGACAAGGGCTGGTTCGACGTGGCGCTGGAAGCCTCCGGCAGCCCGCGCGCGCTGCTTGGCATCCTGCCGGTGCTCAGGCCCGGCGGGACCATCGTGCAGATCGGCATCGGCGGCGACGCGCCGGTGCCCATGTCGGTGCTGGCGGCCAAGGAGATCACCTGGCGCGGCACCTTCCGCTTCCATGCGGAATTCGCCATGGCGGTTGAGGCGCTGGCGAAACGCGCCATCGATGCGACGCCGCTGCTGACCGGACGCTTCCCGATCGAACGCGCGCGCGAAGCCTTCGAACTCGCGGGCGACCGCGGCCGGGCGATGAAGGTGCAGATCGCGTTCTGATGGCGGGGAGGGCGCTGCCCTCCCCGGACCCCACCCGCCGAGGGCCGAAAGGCCCTCGGAACCCATCCTTGCAGCAGGGCACCACGTATTGGTTCCCAAAGGCCTTTCGGCCTTTGGTGGGGGTGCTCGAGGGGGCAAGGCCCCGTCGATCCGTCCTACGCCGCGTGCGTTCCCCGGATCGGGTAGTTCAACTCCTGGATCCGCTTCGCCCCGCGCGCGATGGCGGCGAGGTCCGGCCGCGCGAAGGGTGCGTTCGAGATGTCGACGATCTGCACCGTCCCTTCCGGGTTGATCAGGAACAGTCCCGGCTCGGCGAAGGGCCGGTCGGTTTCCTGCGGCGATCGCGGGTCGGACACATAGAGGCCGAGTTCGCGCATCTGCGCGACCGTCAGCCCGTAGCCGAGCGGGAAGCGCCACTTGAATTCCGCGAAGTCGGCCGCGGCCCTCTCCTCCGGGTCGGCGGAGACGGCCATCACCTGCACGCCGGCCTCGGCGAAGGCATCGATAAGCCCGTCGAGCGTCGTCAGGTAGGTCTTGCAGAGCGGGCAGTGCTTGCCGCGATAGACGACCAGCAGGCGCCAGCCCTCGGCGGCTGCAGGTGCGACCTCGCCGCCGCCGAGGCGGGGCGTGGCGATGGCGGGGAAGGGCGCGCCGGCGGCGAGCTTGGTGGGGTGCATCCGGTCTCTCCTTGGGGTCATGCGCCGAAGCAGGGCGCGCGGCGCGCCATGCCGCCGAACAGGTCGAGCATGCGCTCGCGCCAGGCATGGATCGCGTCGTCGGGCTCGACGAGCCGCAGCGGGCTCGTGCTGCGCGCCCACATGAAGGACCCGAAGACGATGTGGTCGGCATAGTCCGGCGCATCGCCGCCGAGGAAGCCGCGCCCCTTCAGTGCTTGGCGCAGCGGCGCGAGCGTCGCGCGGAAGGCGGGCAGCTTCTCCTCGCGCCCCGCGGTCACCTCGGCCAACGTCATGCCGAAGCGCTTCTCGCGGCTCGCGTGGAAATAGGCTGCGTGCTCGGGCGCCAGCAGCGGCGGGATGTCGGAGACGATCAGCCGCGCGATGCCCGCCTGCAGCACGGTGTCGTTCCAGGCGGCGACGAACAGGTAGGGTTCCGGATTGCCGCGCAGCAGCGACGGCGCGTCGGGATAGGCTTCGTCGAGATACTGCGCGATGGCCCAGGAATCGGCGATCGTGCGCGCGCCATCCACCAACACCGGCACCTTGTCGTGGCCCGCAAAGGACAGGCGGTCGGTCTCGGTGAAACGCCAGGGCATGCTCTCGAAGTCGAGCCCCTTCTGTGCCAGCGCCATGCGGGACCGCCAGCAATAGGGGCTGAAGATCCGCGCCGGATCCGTGCCGCAGAGTTCGTAGAGTTGCCGTGCCGCGCTCATGCCCGTGCCCCCGTGTTCGCCGCCGTCTGCCCGAACAGGATCGCGGCGGAGGCCGCGTTGACGGTCGGCGTGCTGTTGACCTCCTGCGCCCGCGCATAGGCGCGGACGGTGCCAGCGCGCGCACGCACCGCCTCGAACCAGCGCTTCAGGTGCGGGAAATCGGCCAGGTCCTGGCCCTGCCGTGCATGCGGCACGATCCAGGGGTAGGACGCCATGTCGGCGATGCCGTAGTCGTCGCCGGCCACGAATTCGCGGTCCGCGAGGCGCCGGTCGAGCACGCCATAGAGCCGGTTGGTCTCCCGCACGTAGCGGTCGATCGCGTAGGGGATCTTCTCCGGCGCGTATTGCCGGAAATGGTGGTTCTGGCCGGCCATGGGGCCCAATCCGCCCATCTGCCAGAACAGCCATTGCAGCGCCTCGGCCCGCGCATGCACCTGCGCGGGCGGTGGGACGAAACGCCCGATCTTGTCGGCGAGGTAGAGCAGGATCGCCCCGCTCTCGAACAGCGACACCGGACCGCCCGGCACGTCGTGGTCGACGATGGCGGGGATGCGGTTGTTCGGCGCGATGGCCAGGAAATCCGGCTTGAACTGGTCGCCGGCCGAGATGTTCACCGGGACGATGCGGTAGGGCAGGCCCGCCTCCTCGAGGAACATCGTCACCTTGTGGCCGTTCGGCGTGGTCCAGTAGTGCAGGTCGATCACGACAGCGTCCTTCGTGCGGGGGGGTCGAGCAGTGCCAGCGCCTGGCGTGCGGCGCCGTGCAGCAGGGCGGGCTCGGGCCGCGCGCGCGCCAGCACGCGCAGGCCCATGACGGTGGTCAGCAGCAGCCGCGCCAGGTCCCGCGCCGGCCGGGCGCGGGCGATGGTGCCGGCGCGCTGGCCGCGCAGCAGGCAGCGGCGGAAGAAGGCCTCGAGCTCCGCGAGCCGCGCCGCCACCACGCTGCCGATCCCGTCGTCATGCGGCGCCAGTTCGAGCGCGGTGTTGACCAGCAGGCAACCGCGCCGGTCGCTGAGCGAGCGTGCGACGATCTCGCCGAGGAACGCCTCGATCGCCGCGCGCGGCGGGAGGGTCGCCTCCAGACGCGCGATCCTCTCGCGCATGCTGGCATCGAGGTAGCGGTCGAGGCAGCGCGCGAACAGCGCATGTTTGTCGCCGAAGGCATTGTAGAGGCTGGCCGCGCCGAGCCCCATCGCGGCGCCGAGGTCGCGCACGGAGGTCGCGGCGTAGCCGTGGTCCCAGAAGCGCCGCGTGGCGGCGTCGAGGGCGGCATCCTCGTCGAAGGCGCGGGGGCGGGGCAGGGCGGGTCTCCGGTGTTCTGGATCGCTTGTTCCAGAACGTATGGAGCCTCCGCCCCAGAATCAAGCCCGCCTGCCAGGCACCGGGAAGGATGGCGACCGGCAGGGAAGAAGCCTGGGGGCAGCCTCCCCCGATCCGGGACCGCGCGACTTGCCGCGCCTCGCCGCTGCGACCCCCAGTCCCAAAGAAGGTTAAGGGTGATCCGGGGGGAGAAGGTCCCTTCGCCCCCGCCCTTCGTCTCCCGACTCACGCCGGAAGATGGCGTCCGTGGCCTCGCCCGGCCGGTGGTCGCTACTCCGCCGCCCGGCGCGCCGGGGCGTCCCGCACCACGCCAAGGCCGCGCAGCCGCGCGAGCTCGGCCGCACCCAGCACGGCGCCCAGGATCTCCTCGTTGTGCTCGCCGAGGCGGGGCGCGGGCCGGGCGAGCACGCCGGGCGTGGCCGACAGTCGCGGCACGATCCCGTGCATCGGCAGCCAGCCGCCGGGCATGTCCTCGTCCGGCACCTCGATCAGCGCCTCGCGCTCGATCGCGTAGCGGTCCTGCTCCAGCATCGCGGCGTCCATGATCGGCCCGATCGTCACGCCCGCGGCGTCGAAATGCGCCAGGTTCTCGGCCAGCGTCCGCCCGGCGATCCAGCCGCCGATGATCTCGTCCAGCTCCTGCCAGTGCTGCAGCCGTGCCGGATTGTTCGCGAAGCGGGGGTCGCCGATCATGTCGTCCCGCCCGATCGCGCGGAACAGCTTCTCGGTCATGCCCTGCGTCGAGGCAGACAGGCAGACCCAGCCGTCATCCCTTGTCCGGTAAGCGTTCCGCGGCGAGGTGTTGGTCGAGCGGCTGCCCGTGCGCGGCTTGCGTTGGCCGGTGATGCGCCAGTTCGCCAGCTGCGGCTCCATGACGCCGAACAGCGGCTCGAACAGCGAGACATCGAGCACCTGGCCGCCGCCGCCCGCTTCCGCGTGGCGCAGCGCGATCATGGCGACAGAGGCGCCATGCAGCCCCGCATAGGCATCGCCCATGAA
Source organism: Roseomonas sp. HF4 (assembly GCF_005222755.1). Classification (GTDB taxonomy): domain Bacteria; phylum Pseudomonadota; class Alphaproteobacteria; order Acetobacterales; family Acetobacteraceae; genus Neoroseomonas. The sequence goes on along the minus strand of NZ_STGD01000001.1, from coordinate 78,802 downwards.
CATCGGCGGCAGCACGGGCGCGCGGTCCTCGAAGCCGTTCACCGCGGCGAAGCCCGAATAGCCCTCGACCAGCGTGCCGAAGCCGGGCTTGTGGCGGTAGGGCCCGTCCTGCCCCCAGCCGGAGATGCGCACGATCACGAGCGCCGGGTTGACGGCGAGCAGGTCCTCCGGCGCCAGGCCCATCGCCTCCAGCACGCCGGGGCGGAAGGATTCCACGAAGATCGCGGCGTCGCGGACCAGCGCCTTGACCGCGGCGATTCCCTCGGGGCGCTTGAGGTCGAGCGCCACCGACTTCTTGTTGCGGCAGATCGTCTTCCACGACGTCTCGACGCCGCCGACGCGCCAGGCGCGGAGCGTGTCGCCTTCGGGCGGCTCGACCTTCACGACCTCCGCCCCGTGGTCCGAGAAGACCTTGGTCAGCACGTTGCCGGCCACGAGGCGCGAGAGGTCGACGACGCGCACGCCATCCATCGCGCCGCGCGCCGCGGGGTCGAAGTGCCGCCGGTGGATGCCGGGGGTGCCGTCCTCGGCCATGCATGGGTCTCCTGCGTTGCTTGCGTAGTCTCGCCGATGGACCGCCGGGCCGGAAGCCGCCGTTCAGCGGTGCGTTAACCCGGCCGTGTCAGACCGGGCGCCTGACCAGGAGGGTCCGGCGCCGATGGAGGCCGAGAGGCCGTTTCGCGAATGGCCGCTCGAGCAGATCGCTGAGCAGGCGCTGCTGCATCCGGGCGACCGCGTCATCCTGACCGGCCTCGCGGACGAAGCCGGCCGCCGCCCGGGCGCCCGCGCCAAGGCGCTGGAAGCGCGCATTCTCCGCATGCTGGACGCCGTCGATGGGGCGCCGCGCAGCGCGGGCAGCGCCGAATTGCGCGAGATGCTGGCGGCCGCGGCGCGGGAGATCGCGATGCTGCGGGCCCGCCTCGACGCCGCGGCGGCGGGCCGGGCGGAACGCGCCGCGGCGGACGAGCCCGGGCCGCACCGGCGCGTCTACCTGACGCCCGACGCGCCATCCTGGCTGGTGGCCGAGGTCCGGCGCGCGTTCCGCCGACGCTATCATCCGGATGGCCATGACGAACCCGGCCGGCGCCGGAGGGCGGAGGAGGTGTTCAAGCGCGCCGAGGCGGTGTTCGCGGAGATCGAGCGCCGGCGTTGAAGGCGCGATGCCGCAACCCCTGCGTGTGCCGGCGGCGATGCCTCGGCGGCGGAGAAAGATCCTGTGGCGTCGAAGTAACAAGATCGTTAGACTTTTTTGCCACCTGCCGGACGTTAACGATTCATGAACCACGGCACAGCGCCGTCACTGAACCGGAAGTCGGTCTCGAGCTGGCCTTCCTCGCGCCTGCTCGAACTGGCGGAGGCCCATCCGGACGACCGCGACCTGCTGGAATTCATCCGGACGGAACTCGGCCGTCGGGACGTGGATGTCGCGCATTCCGCCGCCCAGCGCGTCGCCGAGCTGTTGCGCGGCCGGTCCAACGGCGCCGCCCCGCCCGCGGATGATCCCGGCCGCGGCGTCTCCGAGTCCGTCCTGGCCGCCCTAACGGCCCGGCTCGAGGAGACCGAGCAGCGCCTCCGCCAGGCCGAGATGCGCGCCGCGACCGCAGAACGGATGCTGGCCTCCGAGGGCCTGCCGGCGCGCGGGAACGGCCTGTTGCGTCGCGTCCACCTGGCGGACACGGCGCCGGCCTGGCTGGTCGAGGCGGTGCGCCGCGCCTTTCGCCTGCGCTTCCATCCCGACCGCTTCTCGGACCCCGTGATGAAGGAGCGCGCGGAGGAAACCTTCAAGGAGGCGGAGGAGGTCTTCCGCCACATCCTCGGCAACGGCAACTGAACCGCCAGCAGGGCCGCCCCGCGACGGACGGCCCCGTGTGCGCGCGCTACAGCGCGGCCGCCGCCTCCAGCACCTGCGCCGCGTGCTGGTCGGGCTTCACCTTGCGCCAGATCCTCGCGATCTTGCCGTCCGCGCCGACCAGGAAGGACGACCGTTCCATCCCCATGTAGGTCTTGCCGTACATGGACTTCTCGACCCAGACGCCGAACGCCTCGGCCACCTTGTGGTCCGCATCCGACGCGAGCGGGAACTCGAGGCCGTACTTCTTCGCGAACTTCTCGATCGGCGGCATCGCGTCGGGGCTCACGCCGATCACCTCGATGCCGACCTTGCCGAGCTGCGGCAGCGCCTCCTGCACGCCGCAGGCCTGCTTGGTGCAGCCCGGCGTATCCGCCTTGGGATAGAAATAGATCAGGTAGGGCTTGCCCTTGAGCGCGGCGGAGGACACCTCCCGCCCGCCACTCGCAGCCATTTTGAAGGCAGGCGCCTTCTTGCCCTCGGCCAGTTCCGTCATGCGCGATCCCCGCTGGTTTCGGGCCGACCGAGGCGCCGCTCGAACACCGCGCGGACCTCATTTGCCCGTGCCGCCATCTGTGCCTGGAGGGCGGGGAGGTCAACCGGCGCTTCCTGCGGCGCCAGCCGCCGGCAGGCGTTGAGCAGCGCGGCCGTGACGCTCTCGGGCAGCGGTTCCTCCCGCCAGCGGCCGACGGTCAGGCGCAGCAGGCCGCTCACGGTGCGCCAGAGGCGTTCGGCGGCGATCAGCGCCCGGGCCTCCTCCGCGTCCAGCGCGCCGGCGTCGGCCAGGCGCGCGAGCGCGATGCGCGTCGTCGTCGCCAGCACGCCCGGATGGCGCCGGGCCTCCACCAGTTGCAGCGCCTGCGCGACGAACTCCACCTCGACCAGCCCGCCGCGGCCGAGCTTCACGTCCCAGGGGCCGTCTGGCGGCAGGTCGCGCAGCATGCGCGCGCGCATCGCGACGGCGTCGGGGATGGCCTTCTCCGCCGCGTCGGGGCGCAGCAGCGCGTCCCGGATCGCGGCTTCCACCTTGCGGCGCAGCGCCGGCGGCGCGGCGACGACGCGCGCGCGCGTCAGCGCCATCCGTTCCCAGGTCCAGGCTTCCTCCGCATGGTAGCGCCGGAAGGCGGCGAGCGAGACCGCGACCGGGCCCTTCGAGCCCGAGGGGCGCAGCCGCATGTCCACGTCATAGAGCCGGCCCTCGGCGCCCGGCGCGGTGATGGCGCCGATCACCTGGTGCGCAAGGCGCGCGAAATACTGGCTGACGGGCAGCGGGCGGATGGCCGGCATGCCCCGTCGCGCCCGGCCCGCGCTCATCTCGGCCCCGGCTGCGTGGTCGTAGATCAGCAGCAGGTCGAGGTCCGAGCCGGGCAGCATCTCCCGCCCGCCGAGCTTGCCGAGCGCCACCACCGCCAGCGCGCCCCCCTTGACCTTGCCGTGCCGCTCCGCGAAGGCAGCCGCGACATGGGGCATCAGGGAGGAAATCGCGGCGTCGGCCAGGCCAGAGCGCGCCTCGCCGGCCGCGTCGATGTCGAGCGCGCCTTCCAGCGCCGCGGCGTCGATCTCGAACTTGCCTTCCTGGACCAGGCGCCGGGCGGCCTCCAGCGCCTCCTCGAAGTGGCGGGCATCGGCCAGCTGGCCCGGCAGGGTGGCGGCCGCGCTGCCGACCTCGCCGTCGGCGCCGAGCAGCAGGCCCTCCAGCGCGGCGGTGTGGCGCGCCAGGTGGTCGGCCAGTTGCGGCGCCGCGCCGAGGATGCCGGCGAGCCGCCCGAGCAGCGCCGGGTTGCGTTCGAGCAGGCTCAGCACCTGGACCCCGGCGGCGAGGCGCCCGAAGACGCCATCGAGGCGCGCAAGCGCTTGGTCCGGGTCGCGCTGCTTCGCGAAGGCTGCCAGCAGCGCGGGCATAAGGGCGGTCAGCAACTCGCGCGCCCGTTCGCTGCGGATTGCGCGGGCATGGCCGTGGTGCCAGCCGCGCACCATGGCCGCGACGCCGGACGGGTTCCCGTAGCCCATCGCGCGCAGCGTCGCGAGGGTGGCGGGGTCGTCCTCGACGCCGGTGAAGACCAGGCTGCCGCGCACCTCCTCCGAGGCCAGGGTCGGCTCGGCCTCGAACATGCGGCCGTAGTGGCGCTCGACCTTCGCCATGTGGCCGGTGAAGGCGCGGCGGAAGGCGGCATCGTCCGGGAAGCCGAGGAAGGAGGCGATGCGCGCGACGCCGGCCGCGTCCTCCGGCATCCGGTGGGTCTGGCGGTCGTCCACCATCTGCAGCCGATGCTCGAGGTTGCGGAGGAACACATAGGCCTCCGACAGGTCGCGCACCGCGCGCGGGTCGATCTTGCCGGCGGCGGCCAGCGCACCCAGCGCGCCGATCGTGGTCGGGTCGCGCAGCCCCGGGTCGCGCCCGCCCCAGATCAGCTGCAGCACCTGGGCGGTGAACTCGATCTCCCGGATGCCGCCGCGGCCGAGCTTCACGTCATGGCCCTCGACCGCGATGGTTGCACCCGCCCCCTTCGCGCCCTTGTGCGCGTGGATCTGGCGCTTGATGGAATGGATGTCGGCCACCGCCGCGAAGTCGAGATGCCGGCGCCAGACGAAGGGGCGGATCTCCCGCAGGAAGGCTTCGCCGGCCGCGCGATCCCCGGCCACTGGGCGCGCCTTGATCATGGCCGCGCGTTCCCAGTTCTGGCCCATGCTCTCGTAATAGGTGATCGCCGCCGGCACCGAGACGGCGAGCGGCGTCGCGGCCGGGTCCGGGCGCAACCGCAGGTCGGTGCGGAAGACATACCCATCCGCCGTCCGTTCCTCGAGCAGGCGCACGAGGTCGCGGGCGATGCGGACATGGACCGCCTGGGCGCGGTCCGCGTGATAGGCTGCCGTCTCGGGCTCGAAGAGCACCATGAGGTCGACATCGGACGAATAGTTGAGTTCCCGCCCGCCGAGCTTGCCCATGCCGAGCACGACGAGGCCGGAATTGCGGCCGACCAGCCGCGGTTCCGCCCGTTGCGCGCCGGTAAGCCTGAGCTCGCCCCGCGCCGCGGCGTCGCGCAGCAGGTGGGCGCAGGCGGCGTCGATCGCGGCCTCCGCGAGGTCCGAGATGGCCCCGGTCACGCGCTCCAGCGGCCAGAGTCCGGCGATGTCGGCGACGGCGGCGGCCAGCGCCCCCTGCCGCTTGGCCCGGCGCAGCAGCGCGGCCAGCGCCGGGCGCGTCGTCGCGGGGTCCACCGCGCCGAGCGGGGCGATGGCGCGCTCGAAGGCCTCGTCCGGCCCGTCTTCGGCCAGCAGCAGAAGGGCAGCCGATTCCCGGACCGCGAGTTCCGCGAGGTAGGGGCTGTGACCGCCCAGCGCCGCCAGGAGCGCGGCGCCGGCCGGCGCGGCGGCGAAGGCTCGCTCGGCCTCGCCGGCTTCGGCGAAGCGTTCGGCCGCGATCGCCGCCGCGGCGGCGTCGAAGGGGCGGGGCAGGCGCTCCGGGTCCAGGCGGGCTGTCATGGGGGGGCAGGGAAGCGGTGAGGCGGATGGCGGGTCAAGCCGGACGCATGCTCGACCGCCTGCTGCGGCTTGGCATCGCCGCGGTCGTGCTGGTGGCGATCGGCATAGGCGCACTCGCCTGGCGGCTCGAGCAGGGGCCGCTCGAGGTGGCCTGGCTGGCACGGCAGGTCGAGCGATCGATCAATGCCGGCGGGCGGCCGGCGCGCCTCGAGATCGGCGCCGCGACCCTCGCCTGGGCCGGCTGGCGGGAAGGGCACCGCTCGCCGCTCGAGCTCACGCTCCACCGGGCCCGCCTGGTCGAGGCGGATGGCAGTGTGCGCGCGGACCTGCCGGATGCGGCGCTGTCGCTCTCGCTCGCCTGGCTGTTCCGCGGCCATGTGGCGCCCCGGGCGCTCGAGATGCGCGGCCTCGCGCTCAGGGCCTACCGGACCGGGGAGGGGGCCTTCCACCTCGACCTCGGCGCGCCGGGCGAGGATGCGGCGGCCGAGGGCGCGGAGGGCGGCGCGGCGGCGCTGCTGCCGATGCTGGCAGAGCTCATGCGCCCGCCCTCGGAGGCGACGCCGCTTGCGGCGCTGCGGCGGGTCCGCCTGCTCGATGCCCGGCTCGATGTCGCGGACGCGCAGCTTGGCCGCGCCTGGTCCGCCGACATCGCCCGCCTGTCGCTCACGCGGCGGGAGGGCGGCGGGCTCGACCTCGGCGGCTTCGGCGCGGTGCGGCTCGGCGGGGAGCGGGTGGCGCTGCGCATCGACGGCACGATCGACGGCGCGACGCAGCAGGGCGAGGTGGCGCTCGCGCTGCCCGAGGTGCGCCCGGCGGCGCTCGCGCGCGCTGCGCCGCTGCTGGCGCCGCTCGCGGCCGTGGACGCCGAGGCCTCGGCGGCGCTGGTCGTGCGGCTGCAGGGGCTGGACATCCCCTCGGCCGGGCGGCTTCGGCTCGATGTCGGCGCGGGCGCGATCGACATGGGCCGGCACGGACGCCTGCCGCTGGCGGGGCTGTTCGCCGAGGCCACGCTGGCCGAAGGCGTCCTTCGCCTCGACCGCGCGGTGCTGCGCCCGGCCGGGCCGCGCGGCAGCGCCGCCGTGCCGCCGGTCATCGGCGCCACGGCGACGTTGCGGCGCGACGGGCCGCGCTGGCGGGCCGAGGCGTCGGTCACGCTCGACCGCCTCTCGCTCGCGGATCTCGGCCACTACTGGCCGGCGGGGATCGCCAGCGGCGCGCGCGTCTGGATGGTGGAGAATGTCACGCAGGGCACGGCGCGCGACGGCACCTGGCGCATCGCGCTGAGCGGCGACGCGGCCGCGGGGGATGTCGTGCTCGACACCTTCGAGGGCGAGGCGACGGCAGAGGACGCGACGGTCCACTGGCTCCGTCCGATCCCGCCGGCCGAGGGCGCGCACGGCACCGCGCGCTTCACGCGCGACGCCATCGAGATCAACGTGGGCGAGGCCCGCCAGGGGGGCACGCGGATCGCGGTGCAGGAAGCGCGCATCCGCTTCGACCTCGCGGCCGAGCCCGAGACGGCGGAGATGGAGATCGTGGTGGCGGGACCGCTGCCCGAGGCCTGGACGCTGCTGCGCCACCCGCGGCTCGGGCTGTTCAGCCGCCGCCCGCCGCCGGTCGAGCGGCTGGACGGCACGCTGCGCGAGGCGCGCCTCAGCATTGCCTTCCCGCTGATCGCCGACCTGCCGGTCGAGCGGCTCGTGATCTCCGCCACCGGGCGCAGCACGGAGGTGCGCGTGCCACGCGCGCTGCTCGGCCGCACGCTGGAACGCGGCGCCTTCGAGTTCAGTGCCGACACCGAGGGGCTGCGCGTGACGGGCACGGCGACGCTTGCCGGCATCCCGCTCCGCATCCGCCAGGAAGCGGATTTTCGCGCCGGGCCGGCCGGCCAGGTGGTGGCGCGCGAGACTGTCACGGGGCGCGCCGAAGCGCAGCAGTTGGCCGCCCTCGGCCTCGACCCGCGGCCGCTCGTGGAGGGGCCGGTCGGCCTCGACATCCGCAGCGAGACGCGGCGCAACGGCCAGGCGCGGGTCGCGCTGCGCGCCGACCTCACCGCCGCGCGGCTCGCGGTCGAGCCGCTCGCCTGGTCGAAGCCGCCCGGCGTCGCCGCGAACGGGGAGGCGCTGCTGCTGATGCAGAACGGCCGGCTGCGCGGCATCGAGGGCATTCGCATCACCGCACCCGACGCGCTGCTGCGCGGGGTCGCGGGCGACGTGCAGGACAACCTGCCGCGCCGGATCGAGGTGACGCAGGGCAACCTCGGCCGCAGCCGGTTCACCGGGGAATTCTTCCCGCCGCAGGGGCGCGGCGCGCAATGGCGGATGGCGCTGCGGGGGCCGGTGCTCGACCTCGGGCCGGCCCTGGCGGCGCCGACGGGGGACGCGGCCGATGGGCCCGGCGGCGCGGCGCCCGGCGCGTCGGTCGATGCGCGCTTCGACCGCGTGCTGCTGCGGGACGACCGCGCCCTGACCGGCGTCGTGGCCGAGGCGCGGGTCGATGGCGCGGGCGTCGTGCAGCAGGCGACGATGTCCGGCCGCGTGGCGGGCGGCGGCGTCTTCGCGATGCGCATCACACCCGAGGGCGCGCGGCGGCGTCTCAGGCTTACCAGCGACGACGGCGGCGCGCTGCTGCGCGCCTTCGGCGTGCTGCGGACGGTGCAGGGCGGGCGGCTCAGCGTGGATGCGGCCTATGCGCATGCGCGGCCGGGCGCGCCGCTGGCGGGCAGCGCGGAACTCGAGGACTTCGCGGTGCGCGAGGCGCCGGCGCTGGCCAAGCTGCTGCAGGCGATGACGGTCTTCGGCGTCTTCGAGGCGCTCGACCAGCGCGGCCTGTCCTTCGCGAGCCTGACCGCCCCCTTCGTCCTGACGCCCGGCGCGCTGGTGCTCGACGATGCGCGGGCCTTCTCGGTCTCGCTCGGCATCACGGCGAAGGGGCGGATCGACCGGCGGCGGGAGACGATCGACATGGAGGGGACGATCGTGCCGGCCTACGTGTTCAATTCGCTGCTCGGGCGCATCCCGCTGCTCGGCCGTGTGTTCAGCCCGGAGGCCGGCGGCGGGCTTTTCGCGGCGACCTACCGGATGCGCGGCCCGCTGTCCGACCCGACGGTCTCGGTCAACCCGCTGGCGGCGCTGACGCCGGGGTTCCTGCGCGGCATCTTCGGCCTCGGGCAGGATGCGCCGGCGGCGGACGAGCGGCGGTAGGGGCATCGACGGCGCCCGCATCCTCCGTCTAGCCTTGGCGCCGAGCGCGGAACACCGTGCCGGTCGACAGGGAGGACCACCACATGATCAGCCGTCGTACGCTCGCCCTTGCCGGGGCGGGGCTGCTTGCCGCACCCGCCGTCCGCGCCGCAGGCTGGCCCGAACGGCCGGTCCGCGTCATCATCGGCTATCCGGCGGGCGGGCCGACCGACCTGGTCGGGCGGCTGCTGCAGGAACCGCTGCAGCGGCTCTGGGGCCAGGCAGTGGTGATCGAGAACCGGCCCGGCGCGAGCCAGATCATCGCCAGCGAGGCGGTCGCGCGCGCCGCGCCGGATGGCTACACGCTGCTGCTGGCCGCCAGCACCCACACCAGCAACGTCGCCGTCCAGCAGCGCCTGCCCTACGACACGGTGGCCGACTTCACGCCGATCTCGGTGCTCTACGGCTCGCCCACCGTGCTGTTCGTCAGCCGGCAGGCGCCCTGGCGCACGGTGCAGGACCTGGTCGCGGCCGCGAAGCGCGAGCCCGGGGTCGCCTTCGCGTCGTCGGGCAACGGGTCCTCGGGTCACTTCGCGCTCGAGATGTTCCGGCGCAAGGCCGGGATCGAGGTGACGCACGTGGCCTTCCGCGGTGCCGCGCCGGCCCTGCAGGAAGTGGTCTCGGGCCGCGTGCCGGCGACCTTCAGCACGCTTTCGGGGGCGATCGGGCTGCAGCGCCAGGGGCAGATCCGCGCGATCGCGGTGGGCGGGCCGCAGCGCGCGGAGGTGCTGGACGGCGTGCCGACGCTGGCCGAGGTCGGGCTCGAGATCCCCGATACCAGCCCCTGGTACGGCTTCATCGGCCCGAAGGGCCTGCCGGCCGAGGTGGTGCAGCGTGTCGAGCGCGACACGGTGGCGCTGATGCGCGAGCCCGCCATGGCCGAGCGCATCCGCGACACGGGCGGCCTCATCATCGCCGAGGGGCAGGCGGAATTCCTCCGGCGCATCACGCGCGAGATCGAGGAGAACCGCGAGATGGCGCGGATTGCCGGCGTGACGGCCGGCTGAGGCGCGCAGGGCGCTGCGGCCGCCCGCCGCGGCGCCTTGCGTTTTCCCCGCAATCCACAAGATGTAGCGGCACATCGTTGCCGCGCCCACCAATTGTGGTAGTGTCGCGCGCAGCGCAGCACACTTGGGGATGGGTACCATGGCCGATGGAATCGCGACCGACGAGCTTCCGGTGAAGTTCGACCTTCTCACCTCCAACCCGGTCTACAAGCCGTTCCGCTATCCCTGGGCCTATGAGGCGTGGCTGCAGCAGCAGCGCATCCACTGGCTGCCCGAGGAAGTGCCCCTCGCGGACGATGTGAAGGACTGGCAGAAGACCCTGACCGAGGCCGAGCGCAATCTGCTGACGCAGATCTTCCGCTTCTTCACCCAGGCCGATGTCGAGGTGAACAACTGCTACATGAAGCACTACTCCCAGGTGTTCAAGCCTACAGAAGTGCTTATGATGCTGTCGGCATTCTCCAACATCGAGACGGTGCACATCGCGGCCTATTCCCATCTTCTTGACACCATCGGCATGCCGGAAATCGAGTACACGGCGTTCCTGAAGTACAAGGAGATGAAGGACAAGTACGACTACATGCAGACCTTCTCGGTCGAATCGAAGACCGAGATCGCCAAGACGCTCGCCGCCTTCGGCGCCTTCACGGAAGGCCTGCAGCTCTTCGCCTCCTTCGCGATCCTCATGAACTTCCCGCGCTTCAACAAGATGAAGGGCATGGGGCAGATCGTGTCGTGGTCGGTGCGCGACGAGACGCTGCACTGCCTCAGCGTCATCCGCCTGTTCCGCACCTTCGTGCAGGAAAACCCGGAGATCTGGACCGAGGAATTGAAGCGCGACCTCTATCTGATCTGCGCAACCATCGTGGACCACGAGGACGCCTTCATCGACCTCGCCTTCGAGCTCGGCGGCGTGCAGGGCCTCGATGCCGAGGACACCAAGAAGTACATCCGCTTCATCGCGGACCGCCGCCTGCAGCAGCTCGGCCTCGAGCCGCTCTATCACATCGAGAAGAACCCGATCCCCTGGCTGGACGAGATGCTGAACGCGGTCGAGCACACGAACTTCTTCGAGAACCGCGCGACCGAGTACTCGAAGGCGAGCACCGGCGGGACGTGGGAGGAAGCCTTCTCCGACAACGTCTTCTCGACGCCGCAGCCGCGCGGCGAGATCGAGGGCGTGCGTCACTGACGGTTACGCGGGGCGCCCTTGCGCGCCCCGCGTCCCACGGCCTATCTGCGCCGCATCATGCTCCGCGCCATCCGCCTCGCCGCCCTTGCCCTCGTGCTGCTGCTCGGCACCGTCTGGGGCTTCGCCTGGTTCGGGCGCGCGCCTGGCGAATCCCTCGCCGATGCCTTCCTGCGCCGGGTCGCCGGCCTCACCGGCCTCACCGGCCTCGATATGCCGGCGCCCTCGGCGGGCGGCGTGCAACTCGCGCAGGGGGTGTCGCTCGGCGGCCCCTTCACGCTCGTGGACCACACCGGTCGCACCGTCACCGAACGCGACTTCGCCGGCCGCGCGCTGCTGGTCTATTTCGGCTTCACGTATTGCCCGGATGTCTGCCCGACCGAACTCGGCACCATCGCAGCCGCGCTCGACGCGATGGGGCAGGGTGCGGATCGCGTGACGCCGGTCTTCATCACCGTCGACCCGGAGCGTGACACGCCGGAAGCCATGGCGGACTACGTGTCACGTTTTCATCCGCGCCTCGTCGGGCTTACGGGTACCGCCGACCAAATTGCGCAGGCCGCGCGCGCGTACCGCGTGTATTACGCGAAGGTCCGGCCGCGCGACTCGACCGATTACCTGATGGATCATTCCTCATTCATCTACCTCGTCGGCCCCGATGGGCGCGTACGCAGCCTGTTTAGGCCCGAGACCTCGCCCGAGGCGATCGCGTCGGCGACGACTGCACAACTTCGCGCGTTCTGAGCGCCGGGGTTCCGCAACCACAACCAAAACGGTATCATTGTTTGTCGCGACCGCGGTGCCCTGTAGGGATATACCCGGTCGTGACCGTTGGGGGTGGCATGGCTGTGGACGAGGATGAGGGCCGTTCGGGCCTCGATGCGGTGCGCGGCGCAGCGCCGGCGCCGCGTCATACCCGCCGTCTGTCGGACAAGATCCTCATCGCCTTCCACCACGCCTGCGACCAGGGCGATTTCGAGGTGGCGGAAGAACTTCTCCGCATCCTCGAGATGATGCTGACGCGCCGTTCCGCATCGCCGGACACCAATCGTCGCAAGAACCTCGAGAGCCTAGTCGCGGCGCATGAGCGGCTCTGGCTGCTCCGCCATCCCGAAGTGAAGGACCAGTAGGCTCAGGCAGCCTCGCGCGGGCGCTCAGGCGATCGTGATCGCGGCCGCGTCGCGGAGGACCGCTTCGGCCTCCGGCGTGAAGCCGCCATCCGCGTGATGAAGGACGAAGGGCGGCAGTAGGCGCGCCGGGCCGCGGCCGCCGCGCCTCGCCATGACCAGCACGCGCTTCGCGGCGCGGCCGGCGCGCGGGGCCAGCGGCAGCAGGGCGACCGACCCGCAGCCCGCGCCGCGCAGCGCAGCGATGCCCGCATCGAAGCGGGCGGCGGGCAGCACGAGGCTCGCGGTGCCGCCGGGCTTCAGCGCATCCGTCAGGAAGCGCGCCCAGGCATCGAGGCCGGCGCCTGACTCGTGCGTGGCGGCGCGACGGCTGGCGCCAGGCGGCGCCGTGCCGCCCGGCCAATAGGGCGGGTTCGCGAAAGCGTGATCGAACGGCGCCAGGCTGCGCGCGATGGCGCGATCCGCGATGTTCGCTTCCGTCACCTCGGCCGCCACGCCGTTCAGCGCGGCATTGGCGCGCGCCAGCGCGGCCATGGCCGGCTCGCGCTCGACCGCGGCGATGCGGAGGCCCGGCACCCGTGCGGCGAGGCAGAGGAAGGCGGCGCCGCTGCCGCAGCCTGCCTCGACCACGCGCTGGCCCGGCCGCGCAGGGACGAAGGCCGCGAGAAGCACCGCATCGAGCCCCGCGCGAAATCCCTGCACGGGCTGGCGCAGGAGAACCCGCCCGCCAAGCAGCCGGTCCTCGCTGGTTCCGCTCACGCGGTCTCCTCGCCCGCCTCGGCCAGAATGGCGCGGGCGCGATGCTCGTCCTCCGCCAGCACCGCGAGGCGGCGCGGGAAGGCGCCGATGCCGCCCTCGACGGCGCTGATATGCGCGTCGAGCACGATCGTCTCGATGCCCGCATCGGCGAGGAGCGCCCGCAGGAAGGATAGGCGGACCGGGTCCGTGGTGGTGGCGATCACCCGCATCGCAAGTGGGAATCCCTTGGTTTTCCGGTGCTTGCCGCTGTGCCGGCCGATGACTATGGTGCCCGCCGCATCGAAGGAAGAGCAAGGGTGAGCGCAACCGCACCGCCGCTCGTCGCCCCGCCGGCGCCGCGGGGGGAGGACGCGCTGACCACGCTGACGAGGCTGACGCAGGCCGACCTTGAGGCCTGCAACCGGATCATCCTGCGCAATATGCAGAGCGACGTCGCGCTGATCCCGCAGGTCGCCGCGCATATCGTCTCGGCCGGCGGCAAGCGCCTGCGGCCGCTGCTGACGCTGGCCGCCGCGCGCATGTGCGGCTACCGCGGCGAACGGCACGCGACGCTGGCCGCATGCGTCGAATTCATCCACACCGCGACGCTGCTGCACGACGACGTGGTGGACGAGAGTGCGCTGCGTCGCGGCCAGGCCTCGGCCAATGCGCTGTTCGGCAACAATGCCTCGGTGCTGGTGGGGGATTTCCTGTTCTCCCGCGCCTTCCAGCTGATGGTCTCGGACGGCTCGATCGAGGTGATGCGGATCCTGTCCGATGCCTCCGCCACCATCGCGGAAGGCGAAGTGCTGCAGCTCATCACGCAGAACGACACCGCGACGACCGAAGCGCAGTACCTGGCCGTCATCGAGGGCAAGACCGCGGCGCTGTTCGCGGCGGCGGCGGAGCTCGGCGCCGTGGTGGCCGGGCGGCCGGAGCCGGAGCAGGCGCGGCTGCGGGAATTCGGCATGGCGCTCGGCGTCGCGTTCCAGTTGGTGGACGACGCGCTCGACTACAGCGCGGACCAGGCGGCGCTCGGCAAGACGGTCGGCGACGATTTCCGGGAGGGCAAGATCACGCTGCCCGTGCTGCTCGCCTTCGCGCGGGGCAGGGACGCGGAACGCGCCTTCTGGCGCCGCACGCTGGAAGGCGGTGGGCAGGAGGAAGGGGACCTCGCCGAAGCGCAGGCCCTGATGCAGCGCCATGGCGCGCTGGCCGACACCATCGCGCGCGCGCGCGCTTATGGCGACCGCGCGCTGGCCGCGCTGGCGGCCTTCCCCGATGGCGCCGAGAAGCGGGCGCTCGCCGCGGTGGTGGATTTCTGCATCGAGCGCGCGCGCTGAAGGTCGGGGGGAGAAGGGAACTTCTCCCCACCCCCCCCACAACCTGCCTTGTCATTTGACGCCCGACATTCCAGGTCCAGCGCCAAGTGCCAGAAAAGGGCGGGGGGCTCGGGGGAGGTTCTCCTCCCCCGACCTTGCCTGGTCAGACCGCGGCGATGCTCTCCCGCCGCAGTTCCACGGTCAGCCCGTCCAGCGCCTTCTCCACGCGGTCGAGCATCTCGTTGACCTCCTCCTTCGTGATGATCAGCGGCGGCGAGAAGCCGATGCTGTCGTTGATCATGGCGCGCAGGATGACGCCGTGTTCCTCGCCGTGCTTCAACAGGCGGGGGCCGACCTTCCGGCCCGGGTCGAAGTTCTTCCGCGCGGCCTTGTCCTCGACCAGTTCGATCGCGGCCACCATGCCGACGCCGCGCACCTCGCCCACCAGCGGATGGTCCGCGAATCGGCGGCGGAGTTCGGACTGCATGTGCGGGCCGACCTCCCGCACATGCCCGATCAGGTTGATCTCGTCGTAGATCTTCAGCGTCTCGATCGCGACGGCGGCGGCGACCGGGTGGCCGGAATAGGTGAAGCCGTGGCCCCAGGTGCCGACGGCGGACGACCCCTCGGCGATGCCCTGGAACACCGTCTCGTTCACCATCACCGCCGAGATCGGCAGGTAGGAGGACGACAGCGCCTTGGCGCAGACCAGGATGTCGGGCGCGATGCCGAAGGTCTGGCTGCCCCAGTAGTTGCCGGTGCGCCCGAAGCCGCAGATCACCTCATCCGCCACGAACAGCACGTCGTGCTTCTTCAGCACCGCCTGGATCTTCTCGTAGTAGGTGGCCGGCGGCACGATGACGCCGCCGGCGCCGAGCACGGGCTCGGCCCAGAAGGCGGCGACCGTCTCCGGGCCTTCCTTCACGATCGTGTCATCGAGTTCCTGCGCGAGGCGCGTCGCGAAATCCTCCTCGGATTCGCCGTCATGCGCGCCGTGGTAGTGATGCGGCGTGCTGACGTGGTGGAAGCCCGGCAGCGGCAGGTCGAACAGCTTGTGGTTGGCCGGCAGGCCCGTGAGCGAGGCCGCGGCCAGCGTGATGCCGTGGTAGCCCTTCATCCGCGCGATGATCTTCTTCTTCTGCGGCCGGCCCAGCGCGTTGTTCATGTACCAGACCATCTTGATGGCGCTGTCGTTCGCTTCCGAGCCGGAATTCGCGAAGAACACCTTGCTCATCGGCACGGGCGCGCGCTCGATCAGCATCTCCGCCAGGTCGATCATGGGTTCGTGCGACTTGGCGGTGAAGGAATGGTAGAAGGGCAGCTTGCGCATCTGCGCCGCCGCCGCCTGCACCAGGCGCTCGTTGTCGAAGCCGAGCGAGGCGCACCAGAGGCCGGCCAGCGCCTCGATGTATTCCTTGCCCTGGTCGTCGTAGATGCGCACGCCCTTGCCGCGGCTGATGACCATCGGCCCCTTCTCGAGATGCGCCTTCGCATCGGTGTAGGGGTGCAGGACATTCGCGATGTCGCGGGCGGCGTTCGAATTGCGGGGCGGTGTCATGGGCTTGGCTTCCTCGGCGGCGTCGGCGGCATCCTAGGCCCGGTTCGGCACCGGCCCCAAGGGGCCTTGCGGTCATCCGCCATGATGGCGGTGCGGGTCGTGGCGCCGCGGCGCGGATGCGCCCTCATACCCGCGCAGCCGCGCATATGCCGCGCGCTGCTGCGCCGTCAGCGCTGCCGCCGTCGCCAGGTGGTAGCGCAGGTGCACCGCCCGCAGCGCCGCCTGGGCACGGCCGGCGGCCTCGGTCGCCGTGCCGATCAGCGCGGCCGTCGGCGCCCCGCCGGCGAAGACCGCATCGAGCGCGGCCTCGGCGGCGATCACCGCCTCCCCAGCCGCGACGGCCTCGGCCCGCATCGCGGCGAACTGCGCCTCCACCGTCGCGCGCTGCGCCGCATCGAGGCCGAGCGGCCCGGCGAGTTCCAGCACATGCATCGGCCCCGGCCAGCCGTTGAGTTCCGCCGGCAGCGCAAGGCCCATGCCGCGCCCGGCCCGCAGGTCCGCGATCTGCTCGGCGGACAGCGCCTTGATCGGCCGCTCCTGCTGCCCGGCATAGGGCGACCGGGCCGCGAGCGGCGCGGCCGCCGCGGCCAGGATGGTCAGCGAGAGGATGGCGATGCGCGGCATGGGGTGGTCCTTGCGATGATTCATGTGGAGATTGTCTCGCCGCCCCACCCACGCCAGATTTGTCGGGCACGGAGCATACCCATGACCGAACTCAAGCCCCATGCCGCCCATTGGGGTAGCTTCGATGCGATCGTGAAGGATGGCCGCGTCGTCGGCGTCCAGCCCTTCGCCCGCGACCCCTTCCCGGGGACGCTGATCGAGAGCGTGCCGGACATCGTCCACGCCGCCTGCCGCATCGACCGCCCCCATGTCCGCAAGGGCTGGCTTGAGGGCCGCCGGCGCGGACACCTGCGCGGCGGCGATGCCTTCGTGCCGGTCACCTGGGACCGCGCGGTGCGGCTGGTCGCGGCGGAGACGCGGCGCGTGCGCGCTGAGCACGGGCCGACCAGCATCTTCGGCGGGTCCTATGGCTGGTCCTCGGCCGGGCGCTTCCACCATGCGCGCAGCCAGCTGCAGCGTTTCCTCGGCCTCGGCGGCGGCTATACGGGGCAGATCAACGCCTATTCCTACGCGGCCGCGCAGGCACTGCTGCCGCATGTGCTCGGCACCAACGAGGTGCTGCTCGGCAAGGTCACCGACTGGGCGGCCATCATGCGTCACGCGAAGGTGATGCTCTGCCTGGGTGGGCTGCCGCTGCGCAACGGGCTCGTGACCTCCGGCGGCGCCGGCGAACATGCCAACGAGATCAACCTCCGCCGCGCCGCCGAGGCGGGGCTGCGCTTCATCCAGGTCTCGCCCAACCGCGCCGACGTGCCGGAGTGGTGCAAGGCGGAATGGATCCCGATCCGCCCCGGCACCGACACCGCGCTGCTGTTGGCGATGGCGCATGTCGTCGTGACCGAGGGGCGCGAGGACCGTGCCTTCCTCGCCACGCATTGCACCGGCTGGGACCGGCTGCGCGCCTACATCCTGGGCGAGGGCGACGGCACGCCCAAGACGCCGGACTGGGCTGCGCCGATCACCACCATCCCGGCCGCGCGCATCCGCGAACTCGCGCTGGACCTGGCCGGGACGCCCGCGATGCTGACCGCCACCTGGTCCCTGCAGCGCGCCGACTTCGGGGAGCAGCCCTATTGGATGCTGGCGGCGCTCGCCGCGATCCTCGGCAGGATCGGCAAGCCGGGGCAGGGCGTCGCCTTCGGCTACGGCAGCGTGAACGGCATGGGCAACCCGCGGCAGGACGTGCCGTCCTTCGCCATGCCCGCCGCGCGCAATCCGACCGGCGCCTTCATCCCCGTCGCGCGCGTGACCGAGATGCTGGAGAACCCCGGCGGCGCCTACCACTTCAACGGGCGCGAACAGCGCTACCCCGATGCGCGCATCGTCTGGTGGGCCGGCGGCAACCCCTTCCACCACCACCAGGACCTCAACCGCCTGCTGCGCGCCTGGGCCAGCCCCGACACCATCATCGTGCAGGAGCAGCACTGGAACGCGCTCGCGCGCCACGCCGACATCGTGCTGCCGGCGACGACCACGCTCGAACGCAACGACATCGCGTCCAGCGGCCGCGACCGTTTCCTACGCGCCATGCACAAGGCGATCGACCCGGTCGGCCAGGCGCGCAACGACCACGACATCCTGGCCGACATCGCCGAGGAACTCGGCTTCCGCGACCGCTTCACCGAACAGCGCAACGAGGAAGCGTGGCTGCGCCACCTGTTCGAGCAGTGGCGCCAGAACAGCGCACGCCTCGGCTTCGACACGCCCGACTTCGACACCTTCTGGTCACAGGGATACTGGGAAGCGGACGTGCCGAAGCGCGGCACCGAATACACCCAGTTCGCGGAGTTCCGCGCCGACCCGGAGGAACACCCGCTCGACACGCCCTCCGGCAAGGTCGAGCTGTTCAGCGAGACTGTGGCGTCCTTCGGCTACGACGACGCGCCCGGCCACCCGGCCTGGATCGCGCCGCGCGAATGGCTCGGCGCCGACCACGCAAAGCGCCTCCCGCTGCACCTGCTGTCCTTCCAGCCGGCGACGCGCCTGCACGGGCAGCTCGACCCCGGACGTGTCGCCGCGACCGACAAGATCGCCGGCCGGGAGCCCATCACGCTCAACCCCGAGGACGCGGCCGCGCGCGGCCTCAAGGCCGGCGACATCGTGCGCGTCTTCAACGACCGTGGGGCGTGTCTTGGCGGACTCCGCACCGATCCCGGCCTGATGCGCGGCGTCGCGATGATGGCGACCGGCGCCTGGTTCGACCCGCTGGAGCCCGGCGTGCCTGGCAGCCTCTGCGTGCATGGCAACCCGAACGTTCTGACGCCCGATATCGGCACCTCGCGCCTGGGGCAGGGGCCCTCGGCGCAATCCTGCCTGGTGGAGGTCGAGAAATGGACCGAGGCCCTTCCCCCCGTCCGCGCCCACCTGCCGCCCCGGATCGAGGACATCGCGGGGTGATCGGACGCCGCGCGCTGCTTGCCGCCCCGGCGGTGCTGGCAGCGCCGGCGTTGCGCGCGCAAGCCCTGGCGATCCGCCAGGACGACCAGGTGGCGCCGGGTTGGACCCGCGGCGTGGTGGTCCGCTGGGGCGATCGCGTGACCTTCGACGCCCCTGCCTGGACGCCCGAGGCGCCCAGCCTTGCCGCCGCGGCGGCGCAGTTCGGCTGGGATGCCCGCATCCTGGCGGTCCTGCCGGCACCGCCGGCCGATGACGGGCTGCCGCGCCTGCTGCTGGCGGTCGGGCACCCCGAGGTCGATCCCGCCATGGCCTTCCCCGGCGGGCGCGATCAGCCGGAGGTGGCGGGCGCCATGCAGGGCGCCACCATCCTGAACCTGGTGCGGCGCGGCGGAGCCTGGGTGGTGGTCGACGGCGGCTACCAGAACCGACGCCTGACGGCGGCGACGCTCTGCCGCCTCGGCGCGGATGGCGGGCCGGCGCTCGGCATCGTGGGCGTCACCGGCGGTTGCGCGACGCCCTGGGGCAGCCTGCTGCTGGCCGAGGGCAGGGCCGCCGCCTGGCGCGCCAGGCTGCCGGCCATCGACGGCCAGGCAACCGGCATGGTGGTCGAGGTCGACGCGCTCGATCCCGTCTCGGTGCCGGTGCGCCATCCGGCGCTCGGCCGCATCGGCGCGGTCGACGTCGCCGCGGCGCGCACGCCGGACGGGCGGGCGGTGGTGTGGCTGACCGACGGGCGCGCGGGCGGCTTTCTCTATCGCTTCGTCTCGGATGGCGGGGCGGGGCCGCGTGCGCTCGATGCCGGGCGGATGGCGGCGGCGCGGATGGACGGATCCTCGCTGCGCTTCGTCCCGCTGGGCGAGGGCGACCCCTTCGCCGCGGCGCGGCTCGCGGGGGCGACGCCGCTGGGCGGCGCGCGGGGCCTCGCCTTCGATCCGACGCGCCAGCGGCTCTGCGTCGCGCTGAACGACGGCGCGGGGCGCGTGCTCGACCTGCGCATGGCGGCCGGCGACGCGGCGGCCGAGACAGGCGCGGCCGAGACGCTGCTCGTGGGGCGCGAGGCGCCCGCCGAGGCGCCGCGGCGCGGCGCGGCCCCGGCGGCGGCGCCCGCCTGGCCCTGGGCGCCGGCGGCGCTCGGCTTCGACGGGGAGGGGGCGCTTCTGCTCGCGACCGACCGCGGGGCCCGTCCCGGCGCGCTGCCCGAGGCGCTCTACCGCGTGCCGACGGAGGGGCCGGACCGCGGCCAGCCCGGTTTCCTCTATGGCGCGCCGGTGGGCGCGGCGATGGGCGGCGCGGCAGCCGCCGCGGACGGGACGGTCTTCGCCGCGGTCGCGCATCCCGGCGCGGCGCCCGGCGCCGCCTGGGCGCAGCCGGCGACTCGCTGGCCGAACATGCGGCCGGACGAGCCGCCGCGCAGCACGATCGTCATGCTGTCGCGCTGAAGGATCGGCTTGGGGGCCGTTCCGGGGGGGCGTATCCGGGCGGCCGGCGACCGTCCCGGGCCGTGACGGCCACCGCATCGCACGCGGAGGGTTCCGGGCGCCGCCACAGAAGCTTCACACTTGGACCCGTTTTCGACATGTCCGGTCGCGGCCATGTTCGCGGCGCCGCCGGACATCCTGCCGGCGCCTGCCCATCATGGACGGACGCCATGCCCGACACGCATCTGACACCGACGCCCGAGGACGAGATGATCGACGCCTCTGAGAGCCTCGGCACCTCCAACCCCGACCCGCGCCGCCCGATCGGCGAACTGATCGAGGCCCGCTACGGCCGTCGCGCGCTGCTCGGCTCGGCCGCGGCCGCGGCCGCCATCGCGGCGCTGCCCGAGGATGCGCAGGCGCAGGGTGCGCCGCGCACCGGCGGCCCCTCCTCGCTCGGCTTCCAGGAACTGCGCCACCAGCTTGCGCAGACCGAGGCCGTGGCCGAGGGCTACGAGGTGCAGACGGTGATCCGCTGGGGCGACCCGATCCTGGCCGATGCGCCGGACTTCGCGCCCGGCCGCACCACGCCGGAGGCGCAGGCGCGCCAGTTCGGCTACAACAACGACTATCTAGACTTCTTCCCGCTGCCCGCGGGCAGCACCACGAGCGACCACGGCCTGCTCGCGGTCAACCACGAATACACCAACACCAACCTGATGTGGCCGGGCATGGGCACGGGCCGCGCCGCCGCGCTGCGCGCCAGCGCCGAGCAGGCGAAGACCGAGCTGCTCGCGCACGGCATGTCGGTCGTCGAGATCCGCAGGACCGGCGGCCGCTGGGGCTACGTGAAGGAAAGCCGCTTCAACCGCCGCATCACCGGCGAGACGCCGATGCGCGTCGCCGGCCCCGCGGCGGGGCATGACGCGCTCAAGACCAGTGCCGATCCTACCGGTCTGCGCGTGCTCGGCACGCTCAACAACTGCGCCGGCGGCAATACGCCCTGGGGCACGGTGCTGACGGCCGAGGAGAACTTCAACGGCTATTTCGGCGGCGCCGAGGCCGCGAACCAGCAGAACCCGCGCCACGCGGCCTGGCGCCGCTACGGCATCGGCCAGAACGCCTGGTATTCCTGGCCGCAGCACATGGACCGGTTCGACGTGGGCAAGGAACCGAACGAGCCCAACCGCTTCGGCTGGGTGGTCGAGTTCGACCCCTACGACCCGGAGAGCGTGCCGGTGAAGCGCACCGCACTCGGCCGCTTCAAGCACGAGGGCTGCCACCACGCCGTCAACAAGGACGGCCGCGTGGTGATCTACATGGGCGACGACGAGCGCTTCGAGTTCGTCTACCGCTTCGTCACCGCGCGTCCCCATGACCGGCAGAACCGCGCCGCCAATCGCGACCTGCTGGACGAGGGCACGCTCTCGGTCGCGAAGTTCGCCGCCGACGGCAAGGTGGAGTGGGTGGACCTGGTGCACGGCCAGGGCCCGCTGACCGAGGCGAACGGCTTCCGCAGCCAGGCGGATGTCGTGATCAACTGCCGCCAGGCCGCCAGCCTGCTGGGCGCGACGCCTATGGACCGGCCCGAGGATGTCGAGCCCAACACGGCGAATGGCCGCGTCTACGTCCTGCTGACCAACAACGACCGCCGCACGGCGCAGCAGGTCGATGCCGCCAATCCCCGCGCGCGCAACGCGCACGGCCATGTGGTCGAGATCATCCCGCCCGGCGCCGGGACCGCCGAGGTCGACCACGCCGCCCGCGAGATGCGCTGGGGCCTGTTCCTGGTGGCCGGCAAGCCGGGCATCGACGCCGGCGCGCAATACCACCGCGCCACCAGCGCCGATGGCTGGCTGTCCTGCCCGGACAACTGCGCCTTCGACAGCAAGGGGCGGATCTGGATCGCGACGGATGGCGCGCCTTCGGCAGCCGGCGTCGCGGATGGCCTCTATGCCGCCGATACCTCGGGCCGCGGCCGGGCGCTGACCAGGCTGTTCTACCAGGCGCCCACGGGGGCCGAGGTCTGCGGGCCACTCTTCACGCCCGACGACCGCACGGTCTTCCTCGCGATCCAGCATCCGGGCGAAGACAGCGGTTCCACCTTCGAGCGGCCGTCCACCCGTTGGCCCGACTTCGCCGAGGGCGTGCCGCCGCGCCCGTCGGTCATCGCCATCGTGAAGAAGGATGGCGGGGTGATCGGAGACTAGAACCTCAGCCGATTGGGCGACGCACCGGCCGCGCCTCCTTGCCGGACGGGGCCCCGCGGCCCCGTCGCATCAGGCCGAGGTTCCCCGGGACGCGCCGCCGCTGCGCCTATTGCGCGCGGGGCGCCTGGCGGGTGCGGCGGTCGGCCGACGCGGTCTGGGTGCCGCGCTGCCGCCGTTGCGCGCTGGCCTCGCCGCGTGACCGGCGCTGCGCGCGCGTCTCCCCGCGGTTGCGACGCGCGGCGCTGGCCTCGCCGCGCGAACGGCGCTGGCGCTGCGCCTCCGTGCGGCGCGTCCGGCGCGGTGACTGCGCCCGCGGGGCATCGGCCGCGGCGGCGGCTTCGGTGCGGTTCGCGCCGGCGCCGCTGGGCTGCGCGCTGGCGGAACCCATGGTCCCGAGGGCAAGCAGGAGGCCCGCGGCAAGCAGGAAGGCTCGAGACATGGCGTCGGATCCTTTTCGACCGGCGAACCGGCAAGGGCGTGACGGCACGGTCGGGGGCCCGCTACCTGGAGGACACTCTACGCTTGCCGGCCTGTCGCAGGCTTGTCCGGAAAGTGACTGATCGGAAACATTTGCTGCACCTGCGCAGCGCCGTCCCCGGCGGCGCTCAGCGGAGCGCCAGCCGCGCCCGTCGCACCGCATGGAGCGCCTTGCCGGGATGGCCCTGCGCCATCTCGGCCGCCGCCGTGCGGAGATGCGCGGCCAGCCACTCGACATGCCGCGGCGGCGTCGCACCGCGCATCGCGTCCAGGCTGACGCGGGTGCCCACCAGGCCGATCGCCGTGCTCGCCGCCTGGTGATGCCCCGCGCGCAGGTCGTGCTCCACCTCGGCCAGCAGGTGGTCGATCACGGCGTGCGGGCCGCCGACATCCTCGGCCAGCGGCTGCTGCGGGTCGGCCGCGGCGCCCTCGGCATGGCTCGGCGCATCCGCCGCCGGCAGGCGGATGTGGGAGAGCAGGTCCATCATGGACTTCGAGAAGGGCGTGTCGGTCATGGTCGGTCCTGCATTCCTCGCGTGTGGTGGCGGCCCCGCCGGGGCCGTCGGGTGAAGGTTGCGGCAGCGGGCCGGGCGCTGCCTTGATCCGGAACAAGTCCTGCGGCCGAAAGCCCCGCGCCGGCTGGGGTCAGCGTGCCCGTCCCCGGCGCCGGACGCCGTCCGCGACCAGGGTGCAGCCCGCGACCGTGGCCATGATCGTAAGCCCCGGCCACATGGCCGCCCAGGGGGCGCTGAACACGAGGTCCTGCGCATTTGCAAGCATGTTCCCCCAGGAGGGCGCCGGCGGGCTGATCCCGAGGCCAAGGAAGGACAGGGTGCTCTCCGCCAGGATCGCACCCGCGACGGCGAGCGCGGTCGCGACCGCGATCGGGGGCACAAGGGCCGGCAGGACGTGGCGGGCGAGGATGCGCGCCTCCCCGGCGCCGAGCGCGCGTGCGGCGCGCACATGGTCGCGCGAGAGCGTGGCCAGTGCCGCCGCCCGCGCGAGCCGCGCCACGCCGACCCATCCGAAGACCGCCAGGATGACGACGATGCGGAGTACGTCCCCCGCCGGCTCCCCCCGCGCGGGCAGGCCGATTCGGGACGGGTCCGCCGCGGCCAGCAGCACGAGCAGCGGCAGGGCGGGCAGCGCCAGCATAAAATCCGCGAGACGCATCACGATCGCGTCCGTGACACCCCCGCGCCAGGCGGCGAGCAGCCCGGCCGCCGTGCCGATCACGGTCGCGGCCAGCGCCGCCGCCAACCCGACCGCGAGCGAGACCCGCGCGCCGAACAGCAGCCGCAGCAGGATGTCGCGCCCGAGGTCGTCGGTGCCGAGCGGATGCCTGGCCGAAGGCGGCTCGAACCGCGCCAGCAGGTCCGGCGCGAAGGGATCGTGGCCGAGCGCATCGGCCGCGAAGGGCGCGGCGATGGCGGCCAGCGCCAGCGCGCCGAGCAGCGCGAGGCCGAGGGCGAGGCGGCTCATCGCTCGCGCAGCCGGGGATCGAGGGCGCGCTGCGCGAGGTCCGCGCCGAGCGTCGCGAGCATGGTCGTGAGCGCGACCAGCAGCAGCGCGACCAGCGCGAGGTTGGTGTCGTTGCCCATCACCGCGTCGTACAGCAGCTTGCCCATGCCCGGGCGGGCGAAGACCGTCTCGGTGACCAGCGCGCCGCCGGCCAGCGCGCCGGCATCGAGTGCCGCGATCTGCAGCACCGGCAGCGCGGCGTTGGGGAAGGCATGGCGGAACAGCACGATGCGCTCCGGCGCGCCGCGGGCACGGGCGGTGCGGATCCAGGGTTCGGTGAGCGTCGCCTCGAGGCTCGCGGCCGAATGGCGCGCATAGGCGGCGAGGTGCGCGATGGCGAGCGTCGCGACCGGCAGCACCAGGTAGCGCAGCCCCGCGCCAGCTTCGGCCGCCCCGCCGGCCGGGAGCCAGCCGAGCGTGACCGCGAAGGCGATGATCAGCAGGATGCCGAGCCAGAAGGTCGGCATCGCCTGGCCCATCACCGCGATCGCATCCACCGCCGGGGCGGCGCGCGGGCGCGATGCCGCGAGCGCGCCCAGCGCCACGCCGAGCGTCAGCGCGACCAGCAGCGCCGTGCCGGCGAGTGCCAGCGTGGACAGCAGCGCGGGCCCGAGCAATGCCGCCACGGGCTGCGCGAACAGGCGCGAATAGCCGAAATCACCCCGCAGCAGGCCGGACGCCCAGGCGAGGTAGCGTTCGTGGAAGGGCCGGTCGAGGCCATGCAGCGCGCGCATCCGCGCCGCGTCCTCGGAGGTGAGGCGCGGGTCGCCGGCGATGGCGACCTCGATCGGGTCGCCGGGCATCAGCGCGATCAGGGCGAAGGCACAGAAGGAAAGGATCGCGAGCGTCGCCGCGATCTGCGCGAGGCGGGCGGGAAGGATGCGCCCCATCAGCGCACCCGCCATTCCTCCGCCCACAACGGCGAGGCGTTGAGATGCCCGGTCGGCCGCACGCCATCGAGCCATTGCGGCCAGACATGCGCATCGGCGCGGAACCAGAGCGGGATCGCGGGCAGCTCCTCCGCGTAGATCGCCTGCAAGCGGCGCCACATCGCGCGGCGTCGCTCGCGGTCGAGTTCCTCGGGGATGCCGTGGGTCAGCGCGTCCACCTCGGCGTTGCGGAAGCCGCCGTAGTTCTGGCCGGACCAGTTGCGCTCCTCGCGCGGGATCTCGTCCGAATGGAGCGCGCTGCGCGGCACGCTTTCCGGCGCGCTGATCCAGGCGAACAGCGCGAGGCCCTGGAAGCGGCGGCGCGACAGGGTTTCCGCGAAGAAGACGCGCGGCGGCTCGTTCCTGATGCGCGCCTCGATGCCCGCCTGGCGCCACATGCCCTGCAGCACCTGCTGCACCTGTTCGCGTGCGCGGTTGCCGGCGGTCGTCATGAATTCGAGGGACAGGCGTTCGCCGGCTGCGTTGCGGCGTATGCCGTCCGGCCCGGGCGTCCAGCCGGCCTCGTCGAGCAGCGCACGGGCCCGGGCCAGGTCGAAGGGCCAGCGCCGCACATCCGGGTCGTGCATCGGGTCGAGCGGGTTGACGCTGGTATGCGCCACAGGCTGGCGGCCGCCGAACAGCCGTTCGGTGATGGTCGCGCGGTCGGTCGCCATCAGCAGCGCCTGGCGCACGCGACGGTCGCCGAGCGCCACGTGGTCGTGCCGGAGGTCGAGATGCTCGTAGATCAGCCCCGGCTGGTAGGTGAAGCGGAAGCGGTTGCCGGCACGCCGCTCCAGCGCGATGGCCTGCTCGATCGGCAGGCCGAGTTCGCCCGCGATCATGTCCACCTGGCCCGCGAGAAGCTGCGCCTCCAGCGCCGGCGTGTTCTCGACCGTGCGGATCACGATGCGGCGGAAGGCGGGCGCGGCGCCGGTCCAGGCCTCGTTGCGCTCCAGCGTGACCGAGGCGCCGGGCTGCACGCCCGTGATGCGCCACGGCCCGTTCCAGAGCGCGGGGTTGGTCGTTTCCGTGTCGTAGGCGGTGCGGGTGCGATAGGCGCGCGGGTCGGCCTGCCAGCGGGCGCGCTCGACATGCGCGGGCAGCGGCTGGAAGTCCCCCATCGAGGCATATTCGAAGGTGACGCGGTCGAAGCGCAGCGTGACCGTGCGCGGGTCCACCACGATGAGTTCGTAGGCGCTGCGGTAGAATTCCGCCGGGCCGAAGCCGGTGGCAGCCTCGCGCCCGGCTTCCCAGGCGAAGCGGAGGTCCTCGGCGGAAACCGGCGTGCCGTCGCCCCAGCGCAGCCCTTCCCGCAGGCGGAAGGTGACGCGGATGCCGGCCTTCCCGTCGGGTGTGGTCTCGCGTTCGGCGCCGCCGTTCTCGAGGCTGGGAAGGGTCTCGCAGGTGAGGCACGCCAGGCGCCAGTCGGCGCCATAGGCGGTGAGCGGACGGCGCGCGAAGCCCAGCACGTAGGACTTGGCCGCCATGTTCTCGATGTTGGGGTGGAAGGTGGAGGGGTACTGGGTGATGCCGATGGTCAGGCTGTCGCGCGGCTGCGCGGCGGCGGGCGCCGCCAGCGCCAGCAGGAGCGCGGCGGCGCCGAGCCTCATTCGGCCGCGTCCTTCGGCTTCGCCTCGCCCGCCCCGCCATGCGCGACGGACCAGGACACCGGGTCCTCGAGGAACTTCCGCACTTCCTTGAGCGCGGCCTCGCTGAAATACGGCTTCTCCCGGCACACCTCGAGCACGTCCCACCAGGTGCAGAGGTGATGAAGGTTCAGCCCCATCTCCTTCAGCTTCTCGAAGGATCCTGGGAAGACGCCGTAGTAGAACACCACGAAGGTGTGGTCGCAGATCGCGCCCGCTTCGCGCAGCGCATTGGCGAAGCGGATCTTGGAGCCGCCATCGGTCGTCAGGTCCTCGACCAGCAACGTGCGCTGGCCGACGGGCACTTCGCCCTCGATCAGCGCGTTGCGGCCGAAGCCCTTGGGCTTCTTCCGCACATACGCCATGGGCGCCATCATCCGGTCGGCGATCCAGGCGCCGAAGGGGATGCCGGCGGTCTCGCCGCCCACCACGATGTCGATCGATTCGTAGCCGACATGCCGGCCGATCTTCTCGACGCCGAGTTCCATGATGCGGTTGCGCGCGCGCGGGAAGGAGATGATCTTGCGGCAGTCGATATAGACCGGCGAGGCCCAGCCGCTGGTGAAGGTGTAGGGCTCCTCGGGGCGGAAGTTCACCGCCTTGATCTCGAGCAGGATGCGCGCGGTGGTCAGGGCGGCGTCGCGGTCCCAGTCGGAGGCGTGCAGCGCGGTCATGGCGGTCTGTCCTGGTGGTGGTCCTTGTCGCCCCTGTCCTAATCGGCAGTGCGGGCGCCGTCCATGACGGAGGCGGAGGCCGGGCGCATCTGGGTGCTGGCGGACCCGCGGGCGGGAACGGCGGCGCAGGCCATCGGCATCGCAGAACGGCTCGGGCGCCCGTTCCGCACGATGCCGCTGGCCTGGGGGCCGCTCGCGCGGCTGCCGCTGCGCTGGCCGACGCTGGCGGGGATGGGCGCGGCGGCGCGCCGCGGCCTCGCGCCGCCCTGGCCGCGCCTCGTGATCTCGGCCGGGCGCAGGAGCGCGCCGGTCGCGCTGTGGCTGGCGGGGCAGGGGGCGCGCACCGTCCATTGCATGCGCCCGGGCTTCGCCGAGCACCGCTTCGGCCTGCTGGTGGCCGGGCGGCACGATTCCCCGCCGGCGGCACCGAACCTTGTCGCGATCCTGGGCGCGACGCATCGCATGTCGCCCGCGCGCCTGGCGGCGGCGCGGGAGGAATGGAGCATGTTCGCCGCCTTCCCGTCGCCGCGCGTGGCGCTGCTGCTCGGCGGCCCGCCGCGGGGGGAGGGCATGGCGCCGGGCACGGCGGCCGCCATCGCCCGCCAGGTCGCGGGCTTCGCCGGCAGCGTGCTGGCCACGGGCTCGCGCCGCACCGGCCGTCCGGCGGAGACCGCGGCGGCCGGGATGATCGGCGACCTGCCGCACCACCTGCATCGCTGGGGGGATGGCGGCGCCAACCCCTATGCCGGGCTGCTCGCCTGGGCGGATGCGGTGGTCGTGACGGGCGATTCCGTCTCCATGGTCTCGGAGGCGCTGGCGACCGAGGTGCCGGTGTTCATCGCCGATCCGGGCGGGCTCGGGGCGCGCCACCGGCGCCTGCACGACAGCCTCTATGCCGCGCGCCAGGCGCGACCGCTGGCCGAGGCGCCCACCCCCTTCGCGCGGGAGCCGCTCGACGAGACCGGGCGCGTCGCCTTCGAGGTGGCGGAACGCTTCCTGGAGGACTGGCCGGTCTGAGCCGGCTGCCTCAGGCCGGCGCGGGCGGCCGCGCCAGGCGCAGCGCCGCGATGCCACCCAGGCCGACCGCGAGGCCGATCAGGTCCGTCGTGCCTTCCGGGATCAGCATCAGCAGCCCGCCCAGCAGGATCGGCACGCGCGCCCAGAGCGGCGTCCGGCCCACCTTGTAGACGTAGCCTTCGAGCGCCGAGGCGATCAGCACCACCGCGACGGCCGCGGTCAGCACCGCCTGCGCGATGGTCGGCAGGTCCCCGCGCAGGATCAGCGCCGGCTGCAGCACGAACAGCACCGGCAGCAGCATGAGCAGGAAGCCGATGCGCAGCGCCATCAGCCCCGTGAGCATCGGGCTCGACTTCGCGATGGAGGCCGCGGCGATGGCGGCAAGCGCCACCGGCGGCGTGATGAAGGACACGATGCCCCAGTAGAGGACGTAGAGGTGCGACGCCATCGGGTCGAGCCCCGCCTGCACCAGCGCCGGCGCCAGCACGATGGCCAGGAAGATGTAGCAGGCCGAGGCCGTCATCCCCATGCCGAGGATGAACGACGTGATGGCGCCGAAGAACAGCAGCAGCGCGATGTTGCCCGCCGCGTATTGCACCAGCTCGCGCGAGAAGGAATTGGCGACGCCCGTCATCGACAGCGCGCCGATGATGAGCCCGATACCCGCAATGAGCGCGACCAGCTGCGCGACCGCCTGGCCGGCATCGACCACGAGGCCGCAGAAGCGGCGCAGGTTGAACCCGGTGGTCCGCGCGCGCAGCACGGCGATGCCCAGGAGGAACAGGCAGACCCAGAAGGGCGCCTCCGCCTCGATCCGGAAAGCGAGCAGCAGCACGGTCAGGCCGACGATCGCCGCGATGTAGTACCAGCCGGACAGCAGCGTGGGCAGCAGCGGCGGCACTTCGCTGCGCGCCACGCCGCGCAGGCCGTTGCGCACGGCATAGAGATCGGTCTGCAGGAACAGCGCGCCGTAGTAGAGGACGCTGGGCAGCACGGCGGCGACCATCACCTCGGCGTAGGGCACGTTCAGGAAGTTCGCCATGATGAAGGCGGCCGCGCCCATCACCGGCGGCATCAGCGCGCCGCCCGTCGACGCGCAGGCCTCGACCGCGCCGGCGTAGTGCGGCGCGTAGCCGCAGCGCTTCATGGTCGGGATGGTGAGCGTGCCGGTGGTCAGCACGTTCGAGGTCGGGCTGCCCGAGAGCATGCCGAACATCGCCGACGACACCACCGCCACCTTGGCCGGCCCGCCGCGTGAGGTGCCCATCAGCGACAGCGCGAAATCCATGAAGAAGGCGGCGCCGCCCGTGGCCGAGAGCACGACGCCGAAGACGAGGAAGCCGATCAGCGTGTCGCTCACCACCTGCATCGGGATGCCGATGATGCTCTCGGTGCCGAAGACATGCTCGCGCGCGGCATCGAGCGGCGTGAACTGGACGCCCCAGAGGAAGCCCGGCGCGCTATCCGCGATGAGCGGGAAAAGGCCGAACAGCAGGCAGGCGATGAACAGCACGATCTCGCCCGTGCGGCGCACGCCGTCGAGGATCAGCACGAGCAGCAGCACGCCGAGCCAGGCGGCCCAGTCCGGCGCCGTCGCGTTCCAGCCTGCGAGCTGGATGCGCAGCGCCTCGGTCGCGAGCCAGATGCCGAGCGCCAGAACCGTTCCCGCGCAGATCCAGTCGAACCAGGGAACGCGCGCCTTGTGCGACTTCAGTGCCGGGAAGGCCAGGAAGGCGAAGCCGCCGAAGCAGCCGAGCACCAGGTAGTAGTAAGCCGTGCTGATCGGCCGGAAGCCGCCGATGCCGAGGTTGAACACCTGGTTCACCGTCAGCATCAGACCCGCCGAGGCGAGCACGAAGGCCGCCCAGAAGGCAGCGCCCGTCAGGCGTGTCGATCGCGCCTCCGGATCCTCGGGCATGGGTTGCGCGCTGGCGGTGCTGGACATGCGGGGTGGTCCTGGCGGCGGAGACGAAACCGCCGCCGGCACGGGCCGGCGGCGGCGTCACGGGTGGGCGCGGCGAAGCTTCAGCCGAGGGTCGCGAGGGCGGCGCGCCGGCGTTCGCCCCAGGCGTTCGAGAAGGCCTCGCCTTCCAGGTTGCGGCTGCGTGCGCCGGGCAGAAATTCGCCCCAGGCTTGGCGCAGCGTGTTGTTGCGACGCAGCGCGCCGTCCTGCCAGGCCTGCGCCTCGGCGTTCCAGACGCCGACCTCGGTCAGGAAGCGGATCGCGCCCGGGTGGAAGGCCGCGTCCATCGGCGGCGTGCCGGCCTGGCTCATCGCCCAGCGCGGCATGGTCGCGTTGACGCCCTTGTAGAGGTCGAAGGTCTGGTGCACCGCCTTCATCAGGGCATAGACCTCGGCGTCCGGCGTGTCGGAATTCACCGTGATCATGGGGTAGCGGTAGCCCATGACGTTCGCGGGCGAGCTTTCCGACACGCCCGAGCCGATCGTCTCGCGCAGCGGCTCGGCGAAGGAGACGACGCGGCGCATCGCAGCCCAGCCCTGCGCATTGTTCGGGTCGAGTTGCACCCAGGAGATGCCGCGCGGGCTTGCCTCCAGCTCACGCAGGACGGACGTGTTCACCGCCGCGCCGGCGCAGTCCGCACGGCCTTCGATCAGCGCGCGCAGGCTGGCCACGTAGGACGGGAACTGCACGAGCTGCACGTCATTCAGCGTAAGGCCCGCGAAGGCCAGCACCGGCTCGACCTTGATGTTGACCGACGAATTCGCCGGCACCCAGGCCATGCGCTTGCCCTTGAGGTCCTCGGGCTTGGTGATGCCGCTTTCCTTCGTGGCCACGACAGAGAACGCGTTCTTGCGCCCCATCAGCACGCGGAAATCCTGCGGGCCCCAGTCGGGCGTCGCGTATTCGTAGATGCCCTCGGCCGCGAAGAACAACTCGTTGGCGAGCCAGGCATGGGACGCGCGGCGCTGCTTCAGCGGCAGGATGCGCCCGATCGACGTGCCGGACGGCAGCAGCCTGACGCGGGAGCCATGGGCGCGGCCGAGCGCGTCGGAAATCGCGGAGGCCTCCACATAGCCGGCGGATCCGACGTCGTAGACCGACCAGACCATCGTGGAGGGCAGGTCCGGCATTGCGGTCTGCGCGAGGCCCGGCCGGGCGAGGGCTCCGGTGCCGAGCGCTGCGGTGAGGGCAAGTCCCGTGCGGCGGGTGATCATGGCGGCTCCCGTTCCTTCTGTTCTTGGTTGTGGCCCCGCAGACTACCCCGAGGACGCGCGGGCCTGTCAAACCGTCGCGGCGGCCGCGCCCGGGTCGTGGAGGAGTTCGTCGGCGATCCCGTCCGCGCCCGGATCGAGCGGGTCGCGCGGCAGCACCCGGTGCACGAGCACGAGGCGCGCGAGCTCGCGCCGCTCCGGCAGGCCGG
This sequence comes from Roseomonas sp. HF4, assembly GCF_005222755.1. GTDB lineage: Bacteria > Pseudomonadota > Alphaproteobacteria > Acetobacterales > Acetobacteraceae > Neoroseomonas. Next base: position 46,991 of record NZ_STGD01000001.1, on the reverse strand, counting down.
CCCGCGCTGCCTCCCATGCCATCGCAGTGGCCGCGGTGACGTTGAAGAGGCCGCTCGCCGCCTGGCGCGCCAGCACCGGCCCGCCCTCGGCGCCGGCATGGCGCGCAAGTGCGACGGCGCGGGCCGTCGCGTCGTCGAGGAGCGGCAGCGGATCGGGCGTCGCGGCGCGCAGTGCGCCGAGATGCGCCTCCAGTGCCTCGAGCGAGCTTTCGCGCGCCGCGGCACGCAGCACGTCGAGCGCCACGATGTTCGACGTGCCTTCCCAGATCGAGCCCAGATGCGCGTCGCGCATCAGCCGGGCATCGGGGAAGTCCTCGATGTAGCCGCAGCCGCCGCGCACCTCCATCGCGTCGCCCGTGACGACGCGCGCGTCGCGGCAGGCACGGAACTTCAGCAGCGGCGTCAGGATGCGCAGCAGCGCGTAGGCGCCGGGTTCGCCGGCATCGGACCGGCGCAGGGCCTCCGCGGTCTGGAACACCATCGACCGGGCCTGTTCGGCACGCACCAGCATCTTGGCCAGCTGCCGGCGCATCAGCGGCATCGCGACGATCGGCGTGCCGAAGGCGATGCGGCGATGGGCGATGAACAACGCCTCGGTCACCGCCTTGCGCATCATGCCGGCCGCGCGCACGCCGTTCGACAGGCGGGAATTGTTCACCATGTCGGCCATCTGGCGCATACCCGCGCCGGGCTCGCCGAGCATCCAGGCCGTCGCGCCCTGCAGCGCGATCTCGCCCGACGCCATCGAGCGCGTGCCGAGCTTGTCCTTCAGCCGCACGATCCGGTAGCCGTTCGGCGTGCCGTCGGGCAGCACGCGCGGCACCAGGAACAGCGACACGCCCTTGATGCCCGGCGGGGCACCCTCCGGCCGCGCCAGCACCATGGCCAGCTCGGCATCGGCGTTGGAGCAGAACCACTTGTCGCCGGTGAGTGCCCATGTGCCGTCGGCCTGGGGCGTCGCGGTCACCGCCGTATTGGCGATGTCCGACCCCGCGCCCTGCTCGGTCATGAACATCGCGCCCTGGTAAAGGTCGTCGAGGTCCTGCGTGGTGAGCGCCGGCAGGTAGCGGTCGATCAGCGCCGGGTCGCCGAATTTGCGCAGCGTGCGCGTCAGGCTGTCGGTCATCGAGACCGGGCACATGAGGCCGAATTCCGCCTGCACGAACAGATAGGTGATGGCGTATTTCGCCGCCCCCGGCATGGGCGCCGGCCAGCCGAGCACGCCGCCGCGATGCGACAGCGCGGCGAGCCCGTATTCCCCGAAGGCCAGGCGCTCCATTTCCCGATAGGCGGGGTGGTAGGCGATGGATTGCGCGTCCTCCCCGCGCCGCGTCCGGTGCAGCAACTCGGGCGGGTGCACGTCGGCCGCCGCGGCCAGGCCCGCGAGCGGCCCGCCCGCGAGCGCGCCGAGGCGGTCGAGATGCGGCGCCAGATGCGCGTCGAGGTCGGGCGGCAGATAGATCCGCAGCAGCGCGGCCAGCGTGGGGTCGGCGCGATAGAGGTTGAGGCCGTGGCTGTCCGGGACGGCCTCGGCGCCGATGGGGGCTGGGCGGTTGGGGCGGATGACGGTCATGGCGCAAGGCTACGACCAAGCGGTGGCCTTGGGGAGGGCGCTGCCCTCCCCTGGATCGGTCACGTCACGCGGAAATTGGCGAATTGCCAGGGGCAGGCGGTGTCCACCTCCTCGGGGAACAGCGCGCCGCGGTTCTCGAGCGGCGTCCAGTCGGAATAGACCCCCGCCATCTCCCCCAGGTAGGGGAAGCAGATCTCGAGTGCGCGGGCATGGTCGAGCTCATCCGCCTCGACCAGCCCGGCCTCGGGGTTCTCGATGGCGTAGACCATGCCGGCGAGCACCGCGACGCAGACCTGCAGCGAGGTCGCGTTGTTGTGCGGTGCGAGAGCGCGCGCCTCCTCGATCGTCAGGCGCGATCCGTACCAGTAGGCGCCCTTCGCATGGCCCATTAGCAGCACGCCGAGCTCGTCCATGCCGGAGGTGATCTCCTCCATCATCAGCCGCTTCTCGGGCTGCAGGTCCCAGTTCCGCCCGGCGAATTCGTGCACCGACAGCACCGCGTCGTCGCAGGGGTGGTAGGCGTAGTGGCTGGTCGGGCGATAGACCACCGCGCCCGACGCGTCGCGCAAACTGTAGTAGTCCGCCAGCGAGATGCTCTCATTGTGCGTGATCAGGAAGGAATGCATCGGCCCTTCGAGCGGCGTCCAGGACCGCACGCGCGTCGCGGCCCCGGGGCGCATCAGGTAGATCGCGGCGTCGCAGCCGAAATCGTGGCGCAGGCCGTCGGCCGGCATCGCCTTCTCATGCGTGCCCCAGCCGAGTTCCGCGGGCTGGCAGCCTTCGCCGGTGAAGCCGTCGATCGACCAGGTGTTGACGAATTCGCCCCGCCGCTTGGCCATGTGGGCGGAGACCTGCGTGTCGCGTTCCGCGATGTGGATGACCTTCACGCCGAGGTCGTGCGCGAGCCGCGCCCAGCCCTGCTGCGTGCCGGGCACCTGCGTCGCGTGCCCGGTGTCGCGCGCCACGTCCAGCAGCGCCTGCTTGACGAAATGCGACACCAGCCCGGGATTGGCGCCATGCGTCATCACCGCGGTCGGCCCGGCGCCGGTCTTGAGCGCCAGCGCGCTTTCCCGCAGCGCGTAGTTCGACCGCTGGGACGGCGTCAGCGACGGGTCGGTGTAGCCGCCCACCCAGGGCTCGACGCAGGTATCGAGGTAGAGCGCGCCGATCTCCCGGCACAGCGTGACCAGCGCGACGGAGGAGACGTCGACCGACAGGTTCAGCAGGAAGTCGCCCTTGGCGAGCCGCGTGCGCAGCACCCCCGCATAGTTGGCGCGGGTCAGCGGCAGCACGGTATGGGCGATGCCGTACTGCGCGGCGATCGCCTCCCCGCGCGCGTCGGAGGTGATGATCTCGATCCTCTCCTTCGGCATGTCGATATGCTTCAGGATCAGCGGCAGGACACCCTGGCCGATCGAGCCGAAGCCCAGCATCACGAGGCGGCCTTCAAAGGCGGCATGCTTCATCGTCGTCGTATCCTTGCAGGTCAGGCCGCGCGCGCGGGCGCGGCCGTGTCGTATCCGGCGGTGGCGAGCATGGGCGCATCGGAAACTTCCGCCACATGCGCGCGGTCGAAGCCGTTGAAGGCGGTGCGCAGCGCCGTGCCGTAGGCGCCGAGCTGGCCGACCTCGATCCAGTCGCCCTCCCGCACATCGGCGGGGAGCGTCCAGGGGCCCTTCATCACGTCGGCCGAATCGCAGGTCGGACCGAACAGGGTGAAGTCCCGCGCGACGGCCGCGACCGGGTCCCCGCCCGCACGGACCAGGCGGTGCGGGAAGCGGAAGCCGGGCGCGCCCGCATCCGACAGCGCGCCATAGACGCCGTCGTTCACATACAGCGCATCGCCGCGGCGCTGCTGCACCTGCACCACCACCGAGGCGCCCCCGGCGACCAGCGCGCGGCCGGGCTCGGCCCAGAGCCGCACGCCCGGCGGCAGCAGCGCTGCGCCGTCACGGATCGCGGCCATGAAGGCCGCGAGCGGCGGGGGCGTGCTGCCGGGATAGGCGACCGGGAAGCCGCCGCCGACATCGACGATATCGACCGCGACGCCGGCCGCGGCGATCACCTCGGCCGCCAGCGCCAGCGCGCGCGTCCAGGCCGCGGGGTCCATGCATTGCGAGCCGACATGGAAGGACAGGCCGAGCCGCGCCGCATGCGGGCGGGCGGCGCGCAGCAGCGCCGCGGCCTCCGCCGGCGCGGCGCCGAACTTGCCCGACAGGTCGTAGGCGGCCGAGCCCTTCGGCAGCGCGAGCCGCACCACCAGGCCGAGGTCGCCGCCGCCGGTCTCCTGCAGGATCTTGGTCAGCTCCGCATCGGCATCGAGCACGAAGTCACTGACGCCATGCTGCGCCCAGGCGGCGCGGATGGCGGCGCGGGACTTCACCGGGTGCATGAAGTGGATGGCGGCGCCCGGGAACATGGAGCGCACGAGCCGCACCTCGGCATCCGAGGCGCAGTCGAAATGCGCCACGCCGCCGGCCGCGACGGCGCGCAGCATGGCGGGCTCGGCGTTGCACTTCACGGCATAGAGCACGTCGCCCGGGAAGGCGGCGACGAAGGCGCGCGCGGCGTCGGTCACCGCCTGCGGGCGCAGGCAGTGCAGCGGCTCCTCGGGCCGGAGCGCGGCGACCATGGCATCGACGGTCGCGCGGCGCTGGGTGGCCCCGGGGCGGCGGAGCGGCGCGACTGCGCCGCGGAGGCGGATCTGGGTCATCGCATCGGACCTTGGGGAGGGGGGTTTCGCGCGCCCGCCGCCGCGCCACGGGTTCGCACCCGGGCGCGGCGGCGGCGAATGAGGGAGCCTGCCGGCGGCCCGCCGCAGACGACGCCCCGCTCTCCCCCCGGCCTTGCGGCTTGGGGACGGGGCGGCGGCGCAGCGGCGTGGATCAGGCGCTGCGTCTGGTGCGATGGGGGTCCATCGCAAGGCGGCGGTCAGGCGACACAGGCGGCTCCCTCGAACCTTCCGGCCCACAGCATGGCCGGATCGTGCAAAGGACGCGTCCCGTCGTTGCTTGTGGCCCGGCAAGGCGGGCCTCGCGGCACGTGCGATGGCGTCGGCGCCCCAGGACGGGGCGACGGCCGGAAAATATGCAGCATGTCTGCGGATTGCAAGAAGAAACTCGCGGGGGCGGCATGAGCCGCGCGCATATCGGCCGGAACACCCCCTGTAACAGCCGGAAACTATCCGGCGGTCAACCCTTGCCGGCCAGAAGGCAGAGGTATTCCCAGCCGATCGTCGCCGCCGCCAGCGCGGTCACCTCGGCCACGTCGTAGGCCGGCGCCACCTCGACCACGTCCGCGCCCCGGAAGTCGATCGCGCCCAGCCGCCGCAGGATGCCCTGCGCCTGCCAGGTGGCGAGGCCGCCCACCTCCGGCGTGCCCGTGCCGGGCGCGAAGGCGGGGTCGAGCCCGTCGATGTCGAAGGACAGGTAGGCCGGGCCGGCGCCCACCACCTCCAGCACGCGCGTCGCGACCGCGGCCGGCGTGCTCTCGTGCACCTGCTGGGCGGAGAGGATCGTGACGCCCTGCGCCCGGGTCCAGGCGAACATCTCGGGCCAGGCGGGGGAGCGGATGCCGATTTGGATCATCCGCCGCGGCTCCACCAAGCCTTCAGTGATGGCGTGCCAGAACACCGAGCCATGGGCGAAGCGCTGGCCGAAATTGTCCTCCGACGTGTCGAGATGCGCATCGATGTGCACCATGCCGACCGGCCCGCCGATACGCTTCGTGAGCGCGCGCAGCAGCGGCAGCGTCACGCCGTGCTCGCCGCCGAAGGCGAGCAGGTGGGCAAGCCCCGTCGCCTGCGCCTCGACCAGCCGGAGGCTCTCGGGGATGTCGCCCAGCGCGATGGCGAATTCGCCGAGGTCCGAAAGGTCGAGCGCCGCGGGGTCGGCGCCAGTCTCGGGGTGGCGCCCGTCGGTCAGCATGCGCGCCGCGGCGCGGATGGCACGCGGGCCGTCGCGCGTGCCGGCGCGGTTGGTGGTGCCGATGTCGAGCGGCACGCCCGCCACGCACACGGCCGCGCCGCGGTCGTGGGCGCGGGCGCCGAGGAAGGCGTGCGGGGCGGCGAAGGTCATGGGCGTGGCCATGCGGGCACCTTAAGCGCGCCCCGCCCGCCCCTGTCCAGGACCGGCGCGCGGCGGTAAGTCCCCCCGCATGACGACCCATCCGACCGGACCGCGCGCTGCGCTCGACGCCATCGAAGGCTCCCTGATCCGCGAAGTCTCCGAGGCCGGGCGGGGCATCCCGGGCCTGGTCCGCCTGTTCTTCGGCGAGCCCGACACCGTCACCCCCGCCTTCATCCGGGAGGCGGCGAAGGCGGCGCTCGATGCCGGGGAGACCTTCTACGCGCCCAACCCCGGCATCGCGCCGCTGCGGGACGCGATCGCGCGCTACCTCACCCGCAACGGCCGGCCTGTGGGGCCGGGGCGGGTGGCGGTCACGGCGTCCGGCGTCAATGCGCTGATGCTGGTCGCGCAGGCGCTGCTCGACCCGGGCGACCGGGTGGTGATCCCGATGCCGGCCTGGCCGAACATGGACGGCATCGCGCGGGTGCTGGGCGCGCGGGTCGCGCCGCTGCCGCTGCGGATCGAGAACGGCCTCTGGCGCGTGGATCTCGACGAACTGCTGGCGGCCGTGACGCCGGCCACGCGCCTTCTGTTCCTGAACAGCCCCGGCAACCCGACCGGCTGGACGCTGAGCGCGGCCGAACAGCGCATCATCCTCGACCATTGCCGGCGGACCGGAACCTGGATCCTGGCGGACGACGTCTATGAACGCCTGTTCTTCGCCGGCGACGCGGCGCCGTCCTTCCTGTCCATCGCGACGCCCGAGGACCGCGTCGTCTCGGTCAATTCCTTCAGCAAGTCGTGGTCGATGACGGGCTGGCGGCTGGGGTGGATCGTGGCGCCGCCCGCGCTGATGGACAGCCTCGCCAAGCTCAACGAGTTCAACATGTCCTCGGCCGCGACCTTCGTGCAGCACGCGGGCGTCGCGGCGCTGGACCGGGGGGATGGCTTCATCGCCGAGACGCAGGCGCGCTACCGGGCGTGCCGCGACCTTGCGGTCGAGATCCTCGGCACCGTGCCGGGCGTCACGGCGCCGCGGCCCGACGGCGCGATGTACCTTTTCCTGAAGGTCGCGGCCTGCACGGACAGCGTGGCGCTAGCGAAGTCGCTGCTGCATTCGGCGGGCGTGGGCCTTGCGCCCGGCGCGGCCTTCGGGGCGGGCGGGGAAGGGCATCTGCGCCTCTGTTTCGCGCAGACCGAGGAACGGTTGCGCACGGCCTGCACGCGGGTCGCGCAATCCCTGACCGACCACGCCGCGCGTGGCTGACCGGCGGGATTGACCCGCCCGCCGATCGGCGCAGCATCGCCGCTTCCCGAGCCAGGAGGGGAACCGCGATGCCCGAGCCCATGGACAAGCCCCAGTTCGACGCGCTGATGGCGCGGCACGCCTTGCCGCTGACCGAGGCCGAGCGCGAGGGCATCCGCGCCGTCTCCGGCCATATCCTCGCGATGGCGACGCGCGTGCGCACGCCCCGCGAATGCTTCGCCGAGATGGCGGTGACCTTCGCGCCCAAGGGCCCCGCGGCATGATCCCGACCATCGCCGAGGCGGCGCGCCTGATCGCCGCGAAGAAGGTCTCGCCCGTCGAGTTCGCCACGGACCGCCTCGCCAAGGCCGAGGCGCTGAACCCCGCGATCCACGCCTTCATCCGCTTCACGCCCGAGATCGCGCTGGCGCAGGCGAAGGCCGCCGAGGCGCGGCAGATGGCGGGTACGCTGAAGGGCCCGCTCGACGGCATCCCGATCGGCCATAAGGACATCTACGAGACGGCGGGCGTGCCCACGACCGGCCATTCCCGCGTGCTGATCGACCACGTGCCGCAGGCCGACGCCGCCGCCGTGCGCGCCTGGGGCGGGGCCGGGGCGGTCATGCTCGGCAAGCTCGCGACGCACGAATTCGCCTGGGGCGGGCCCTCCTTCGACCTGCCCTGGCCGCCGGCGCGCAACCCCTGGAACACCGACCACTTCACGGGCGGGTCCTCCTCCGGCACCGGGGCGGCGATCGCCGCCGGCGTCATCCTGGGCGGCACGGGCTCGGACACGGGGGGCTCGATCCGCGGCCCGGCCTCGCTCTGCGGCACGGCGGGCATCAAGCCGACCTACGGGCTCTGCTCGCGCATGGGCGTGCTGCCGCTCTCGCACAGCCTCGACACGGTCGGGCCGCTCGCCTGGACGGTCGAGGATTGCGCCATCCTGCTCGATGCCCTGGCCGGCCACGATCCCGTCGACCCGTCCTCGGCGCCGCGGCCGAAGCCCGACCTGCTGCGCGGACTAGGCGGCGGCGTGAAGGGGCTGCGCATCGGCGTGATCCGCCATTTCCACGAGACCGACTGCCCGGTCAGCCCCGGCATGGCGGCGGGCATCGCGCATGCGGCCGACACGCTGCGCGCCCTCGGCGCCGAAATCACGGACGTGACGCTGCCGCCGCTGGCCGACTTCAACGCGGCCGGCTGGCTCATCCTGGCCGCCGACGCCTTCGCCGTGCACGAACCCTGGCTGCACACGAAGTACCGCGACTACGGCGAGATCCTGCGCGAACGCCTGGCGCTCGCCGCCACCATCTCGGCCGCCGACTACCTCCAGGCGCAGCGCCGGCGGCGGGAGCTCTGCGACGCGGTCGCGAAGGTCATGGAAGGCTGCGACCTGCTGCTGACCGCGGCGCAGCCGGGAGAGGCGCCGCTCATCACCAAGATGGGCAAGTGGACCTCCTTCGAGGTGCCGAACTTCACCATCCCCTTCAACCTGACCGGCCAGCCGGCGCTGACGGTCTGCGCGGGCTTCGGCGCAGGCGGGCTGCCCGTCGGCGTGCAGCTCGTGGGCCGGCCCTTCGAGGATGCGACGGTGCTGTGCGCCGGCCATGCCTATGAGACGGCGACGTCGTGGCGGGCGCGGCGGCCTGCCATGGCGGGGTAGGCCCTCAGCGCAACATCGGCTTCACCAGATACTCCCAGAAGGTGAAGACGACCTCGATGCCGACCAGCGCGACGATCGCGATCTCGAGCCCCATCGCGCGCCGGCCGTGGATCAGCGACAGCACGCCCTCGGTGGTGTCGCCGATCAGCGACAGCTTGCGGTCGAGGGCGGCGCTGCGCTCCTTCAGCTCCCATTCGTCCGCGAGGCGCGCGTGCAGGCGCTCGAGCTCCGGGTGGTCCCAGAGGATCTCGGGCTTCTCCTCGGCCTCGACGCGCGCCGTTGTGCGGCTGCGTGCCGACAGCGCATGGCCGATCTGCCGGTGCAGCGCGCGGGTGGAGGCGACGAGCCGCCCGTCCCGCCTGAGCGCCGCGACCACAGGTTCCAGCCGGTCCAGCGCCTCGGCCAGCAGCGCCTCCTGGTGCGCGAGCGCGGCGCTTTTCGCCAGGGCGTCCGCGACCACCGCGAGCCTGGCGGGCGCCAGGTCACGCAGCCGGACGATGCCCGCCGGGTCGACGCCATCCTGCTCGGCGCCCGACTCGATCCGCGCCGCTTCCTCGACCGGGGTGGGCAGGGGGCCGGTCAGGCGCGGGCGCAGCATCCCGACCACCGCGTCCTGCTGCGCCGTCGTGGCGCCGAAGAACACGACGGCGCCCCATCGGAAGGCGAAGGCCGTGAAGCCCTCCGGCGTCGCGAGCGGCACCGGGTCGGCCAGCGGCGCGCCTTCCCGGGGCAGGCCGCGATGGTCGAGCCTTTCGCCCAGCAGCAGGGCGCGCCCGACGACGCTGGTGCTCACGGGATCTCGCGCTCGGCCCTGAGGTCGGCGAGCGCGGCGCGGAAGGCCGCGACGGTCGCTTCCACCTCGGCCGGGCCATGCACCGCCGAGACCGGCCCGCCCGGCCAGGGCGAGAAATCCACCCCATGCGTGCGCAACGCCAGCAGCAGCTTCGTGATGGTCTGGGAGCCCCGCGGCGCCTTGAGGTCGGCGTAGCCCATCGCCAGGGGATCGAAGCCGCGCGGCGTGACCCGCAGGCCCTTCCAATTGGTGAAGACGTGGATGCCGGTGTGCTGGCCGTAGACGGCCCAGGGCACGCCCATTTCCTCCAGCACGCCGTTCATGCCTTCGCGCAGTTGCGCGGCGGTGGCGTGCGCGCGGGCGATCGCATCCGTGTCGCGCAGGATGCCGAGCGTCGCGATGCCGGCCGCGGCGGAGAGCGGGTTCGCGTTGTAGGTCCCCTGGTGCGGGATCTTCTCGACGCCCCGGGCCGCGGCGCGCTCGGGGTCCAGCAGTTCCAGCAGGTCCGCCCGCCCGACCACGGCGCCGCCCGGCAGGCCGCCGGCCAGGATCTTGGCGAGGGTCGTGAGGTCGGGCCGGATGCCGAGCACCTCCTGCGCGCCGCCCTTCGCCACGCGGAAGCCGGTCACAACCTCGTCGAACACCAGGACGACGCCATGCCGCGCCGTCTCGGCGCGCAGCGCATGGACGAAGGACTCGCGCAGCGGCACCTGGCCGTAGGTGGAGCCGGTCGGCTCCAGGATGGCGGCAGCGATCTCCCCGCCATGCGCCGCCATCAGTCCTGCGAGCCCCGCCTCGTCGTTCGGGTCGAGCAGCAGCACGTTGTCGGAGAGGCCCTCGAGGATGCCCGGCGTCGGCGTGCCGTCGAAATGGTTGGTCACGCCGAAGGCCATGTGGTCGTGCCAGCCGTGGAAATGGCCGCGCAGGCGCAGCAGCTTCGCCCGGCCCGTGGCCGCGCGCGCGACGCGCAGCGCCATCAGCGTCGCCTCGGTGCCGGAATTGGTGAAGCGGATCATCTCCGCGCTCGGCACCATCTCCTTGATCAGTTCCGCCCAGCGGTTCTCGAGCGCGTGGTTGGCGCCGTAATGCGTGCCCTTCGCCAACTGCTCTGCCACCGCCGCCGTCACCGCGGGATGCGCGTGGCCGAGGATGAGCGCGCCGTGGCCGCCCGCGTAGTCGACGTATTCGTGGCCGTCGACGTCCCATTTCCGCGCGCCCGCGGCGTGCGAGACGGCGAGCGGATGAGGACGGACATAGCGCGTGTCATGCGTCACGCCACCCGGGAAATGGGTTCGCGCCTCGGCGTAGGCGGCGGCGCTGCCCGGGGTATGCGCGACGAAGGCGGCGATGATCGGTGAATTGCTCGGCGGGATGGCGTTCATGGCGGCCTCGCGGGGGGGGTCGAGGTCGCAAGCCTGCGCGACCGCCGGCGGCCTGTCCATGGCGCCGGATTGCCGAGATGTGGTGTGAATCCCGCCCGCGAACCGCTATATTCAGCGTGTCGCCGCGGCATCCCAGCCCGGCGGCGGAGGGAGAGCGATGGACGGCCCGTCACCTGTACCGCTGCCGGGCGCGGCTTTCGGGGAGGCGCCGCTCCCGGGCCGCGCCTTCGACCCGGGGATGGGCCTCGCGGTCGCGCGCCGCACCGTGCTGCGCCCCTCGGATGCCGAGGATTTCGGCCGCGTGGCGGACCGCGTCGCGGCCGGCAACATGGCGCTGGCGGGCAGCGCCGCCGACCCGCTGGAAGCCGTGCGGCTGCGCAACGCGATCGCCACCGGCGCGCTGATCACCTCCGGCCGCCATCTCCAGCACGGCGACGCGGCGCAGCCGTCGCGCAACATGGAGGTCTTCACCAACTGCGCGACGGCCGGCGCATCCTTCACCAAGTTCTACCTGCTGCTGAACGGCGCGGGCGTCGGGCGGGCCTATGACGACGCGCTCTGCCCCGTCGACTGGGCGGAGGCGCCCGAGCTGCTTCTGCACCTGTCGCCCGCGCATCCCGACTGGCCTCGCGACCGCGCGGCGCTGCACCGCTTCGGGCTCGAGTTCGGCCTGCTGCGCTGGGGCATGCGCGCGGAGGATTTCGGCGATGTCGAGGAAGCCGACGTCCGCGCCTTCCTGGCGCGCGAGCTGGTGCACGACCTCGCGCGGCTGCCGGCCGATGCCGTCCTGCACCGCGTCGCCGACACGCGGGAAGGCTGGGCGCGCGCGGTCGAGGTGCTGGAAGCCCTCGCCTTCGGCCGCGCGCGCGGCCGTGCGCTGGTGCTCGACCTCTCGGAGGTCCGGCCGCTCGGCGCGCCGATCCGGGGCATGCAGGGGCGCCCGGCCTCGGGCCCGCTGTCGCTGCTGCGCGCCTTCATCACGCTGCGGCGGGATGTGATCGAGGCCGCGCGCGACCGCGACCCGGCCGGCGAGGCGATGCGCCCCTGGGAACAGGCGCTGCGCGCCGACCACATCCTGTCGACCGAGGTGCAGCTGGGCGGCGCGCGCCGGGCCGCGCGCATGGCGACGAAGTCCTGGCGCGACCCCGGGGCGCTCCGCTTCGTCCGCCTCAAGGCGGAAGGAGGGCTCTGGACCGCCAATCATTCGCTGATGGTGGATGCGGAGTTCTGGGCCCGGCTCGGCCGTGATGACGATGAGCGCCTGACCCGCCACGCCCATGCCCTGTTCGAGGCCGCGACCGCCTGCGCCTATGTCAACGGCGAGCCCGGCTTCATCAACGGCGACCGGCTGGAGGATGCGCGCACCGGCTTCGCCCGCGCCAAGCCCGCGACGGCCGAGGCGGGCTCCGCGCAATATCGGATCGGGGAGGGGGCGCCGCTGCTGGCCGAGGTCGCGCGCCGCGCCGCGACGGCCGACTTCCCCGTCACGACCAATCCCTGCGGGGAGGTCGTGCTGCACGTGACCGGCGGCTATTGCGTCATCGCGGATTTCGCGCCGCTGCTCGCCTGCCCGGTGCCGCTGGACGGCCTGGTGCCTGGTGCCGTGCCGACGGACCTCGCGGCCCAATGGGATGCAAGGGTCGAGGATGCGGTGCGCCTCGGCGTCCGCTTCCTGATCCGCGTGAACCGGATGGACGGGCTCTACGCGGCCGAGGTCGCGCGCACCAACCGCATCGGCATCGGGCCGACCGGGCTGCACGAATGGGCCTGGGCGCGCTTCGGCCTCGCCTTCCGCGACCTGCTCGACGAGGCGCGCGCCGCGCCGTTCTGGGACGCGCTGGCGCGGCTCTCGGCCGCCGCGAAGGAGGAGGCGAGCCGCTACGCCGCGGCGCTCGGCATGGCGGCACCCGCGACGGTCACGACCGTCAAGCCCGCCGGCACGACCAGCAAGCTGTTCGGCCTGACCGAGGGCGCGCACCTGCCGGCGCGGCGGCAATACCTCCGCTGGGTGCAGTTCCGGGCGGAGGACCCGCTGGTCGCCGACTATGCCGGGCGCGGCTACCCGGTGCGGCGGCTCGAGACCTTCCCGGGCGTCGCGGTGGTGGGCTTCCCGACGCTGCCGCTGATCCAGCGCCTCGGCATCGGGGAGAAGCTGGTCACGGCGCCGGAGGCGAGCCCGGCCGAGCAGTACCGCTGGCTCGCGCTGCTGGAACGCCACTGGATCGGCGCGGCGCGCGGCAACCAGGTCTCCTACACGCTCAAGATCGCGACCGAGCGCGTCGGGCTGGAGGAATTCCGCGACCTGCTGCGCGCGCACCAGCCGCATCTGCGCTGCTGCGCGGTATTGCCGAGCCGGCCCGACCGCGACCTCGGCTACGAATACCTGCCGGAGGAGGAGGTGCCGCCCGAGCGCTTCGCCGCGATCGTGGCCGGCATCCGCGACCCCGGGGCGGGGGAGGCGGTCGACCTCGCGCGGCTGCAATGCGAGGCGGGGGTCTGCCCGGTCTGAGATTGGATTGCCTTCGCTTCGGAACTTCTGCCAGCGTGGTCCGCTCTGTCCCGAGAACTCAGATATGGAGAGGGCACCAGGCCATGGCCGAGATCGAGACGCGCCTCCGTGAATTGGGCTTGCCGTTGCCTGCGCCGATCCGCCTGCCGCCGGGGGTCCTTATCCGCTTTCCCTGGGTGAATGTTCGAGGTGACCGCGCGTTCGTGTCTGGCCATGTCCCGCTTGCGGCGGATGGCAGTCTGGCTCAACCGCTGGGCCGCGTCGGCCAGGAGGTCACGCCGGAGGAGGCCTATGGAGCAGCCCGCTCGGTGGGTCTCGCGATCCTGGCCAGCCTCAGGACCGAACTTGGCGACCTGGACCGTGTGGTCGCGTGGCTGAGGGTGTTCGGGATGGTGAACACGGCGCCGGCGTTCCGCGCCTATCCGATGGTCATCAACGGGTTCACCGATCTCATCCTCGACCTGTATGGCCCTGAGCGCGGGCGCCATGCGCGATCGGCCGTCGGAATGGCCGGGCTTCCCTTCGATGTGGCGGTGGAGATCGAGGCCGAAGTCCTCATACGGCCGTGACGATGGGCGTCGCAGGTTTCAGCGCCAGCTCTTGAAAGGCTGCACGAGGAGCCGGTCGATCCGCTGTTCGCGGTCTGCGCGGAACCCATCGATGCCGATGACCATGCCGAGCTGCCCCTTCGCCGGCTCGGCGATGTAGGTGCCGAAGATCCGGTCCCAGACCGACAGGCAGAAGCCGAAGTCGCTGTTCGTCTCGCGCTCGATCTCGGAATGGTGGACGCGGTGCATGTCGGGCGTGACCAGAACCCAGCGCAGCGGCCGGTCGACCCAGGCGGGCAGCGCCAGGTTGGCGTGGCTGAACATCGCCGTCGCGTTCAGCAGGACCTCGAAGGCCAGCACCGCCTCGGCCGGCGCGCCGAGCGCCATGACGGCCACCGCCTTGATGCCGAGCGAGAGCAGGATCTCGACCGGATGGAAACGCAGCCCGGAGGAGGCATCGAGCTCCGGGTCCGCGTGATGCACCCGGTGCAGCCGCCAGAGCACCGGCACGGCGTGGAAGACGCGATGCTGCAGATAGATGATCAGGTCGAGCAGCAGCACGGCCATGGGCGCCGCCGCCCAGAACGGCGCGTCGAGCCAGCGGAACAGCCCGAGCCCCTGCGATTCGGCCCAGAGCGCCACGCCGACGGCCCCCGCTGGCGCGACGAGGCGCAGCAGCACGGAGGACAGCGCGACCAGCCCCAGGTTCGACGGCCAGCGCCGCCAGGCGAGGCGCTGCGGCCGCCGCGGGAAGGCGTGTTCGAGCAGCGCCATGGCGAGCAGCACGGCCGCGAAGGCCGAAAGCCGGATGACGGGTTCCTGGGACAGCATCGCCCATTCATGTAGCGCGCCGCCGCCCGGCTTGCAGGGGGCGCGTTCCGGGGCGAGCATACGGGCCGAAGGAGACATACGCCCATGATGCGCATCGCCGCCCTGCTGGCCCTGGCCCCATTGCCCGCCCTCGCGCACCACCCGATGGGCGGCGCGGTGCCGGCCACGCTGTGGGAGGGCTTCGCCTCCGGCATCGGGCATCCGGTGATCGGGCCGGACCATCTCGCCTTCCTGCTTGCGGCCGGGGTGCTGGCGGCGACGCTGCCCGCGCGGCGCGGGCTGCTGGCGATCCTGACCTTCGTGGCCGGCGGCTTCGCGGGCAGCCTGGCGCATGTCGCGGGGATCGGGTTCGGGCCGGTCGAGGCGCTGGTCGCGCTCAGCCTGGTCGCGGCCGGGTTTGCGCTGCTCTGGCGCGGCGTGCCGGCGGCGGTTCTGCCGGCCGCCTTCGCGCTGGCCGGGCTGGTGCACGGCCATGCCTTCGCCGAGGCGATCATCGGCGCCGAGCCGACGCCGCTCGTGGCCTATCTCGGCGCACTCGCGATGATGCAGGCGGGCGTCGCGATCGTCGCGATGCTCGTCGCCGCGCGCGTCGCGGCGGCCGGCCACGGCGCCGGGCTGCGCCGCGCGGCCGGCGTGGCGGGGCTCGCCCTCGGCGTCGTCTTCGCCGGCGCCGCGCTGCTCGGCTGATCCCGGGGTGTCGCGCGCGGTCGGCCGGGTCCCGGCCGGCGGCGCGTGACATTGTCATTCCATGCCGGGGAGATAGCTGCGAGCCTTCTCCTTTGAGGAGCGACCGTTGTCGCCCGCATGGAGGAAACAGGATGAACAGGCTCGTCCCGACTTTGGTCGCCGTGACGGCGCTCGCGGCACTGGGTCCGGTCGGCGTCCGGTCCCAACCGGCGGCGAACCCGGCCGCGATGACGTTCTTCGTAACGAGCGTCGGCAGCGGCAACGGCGCCGACCTCGGCGGCCTCGCGGGGGCGGATGCGCATTGCCAGTCGCTTGCGCAGGCGGCCGGCGCGGGCGGCCGCACCTGGCGCGCCTATCTCAGCACACAGGCGGCCGGGGGGGCGGCAGCAGTCAACGCGCGCGACCGCATCGGCGCCGGGCCCTGGCGCAACGCGCAGGGCGTGGTGGTCGCGCAGAGCGTCGCCGAACTGCATGGGCAGAACAACCTGACGAAGCAGACCGCGCTGACCGAGCGTGGCGCCGTCGTGAACGGGCGCGGCGACCAGCCGAACACGCACGACATCCTGACCGGCTCGCAGGAAGATGGCACCGCATTCACCGGCGCCGAGGATATGACCTGCCGCAACTGGACCTACAGCGGGCCGGACGGCGCGGCCATGCTCGGGCACCATGATCGCATGGGCCTGCCGAACGACCCGCGTGCCTCCTTCTGGAATGCATCCCATGCGTCGCGCGGCGGCTGCTCGCAGGACGCGCTGCGCGGCACGGGCGGCGCCGGCCTGTTCTATTGTTTCGCCATCAACTGATCCGGCGCGCTGGGCCCGGCTTCCGCTGGCCGGGCCCGGCCAGGATCAGGCATCCCGTCCCAGGCGCCGCAGCACCGCATAGCCCGCCAGCACGATCAGCGCGACATGGCCGAAGGCGAGGCCCCAGGCCAGCGCGCCTTCGCCGCCCGCGAGGTCGAGCACCACGCCGCAGAGCAGCGGCCCCGCGAAGCCGCCCGCATACCCCGCCATGGAATGCAGCCCCATGGTGGCGCCGCGCAGCGCCGGGTCCGCCGCCTGCACCGTGCCGGCCGTGAGCGCCGCACTGTCGAGGTAGATCGCCGCGTTCCAGGCCAGCACGAAGCCGAGCGCCAGCAGCGGCGCCGAGCCCGCCGTGAAGCCCGTCACGGCCGCGAGCGCCGCGCCCGAGAGCATCGCGGCGCCGACCACGCGCCCGCGCCCGAAGCGTTCGGACGCCTCGTTGCCCGACAGCGAGACCGCGATGCCGACCAGCCCGGCGATCGTGAACAGCACCGTCGGCCCCGGCAGCCAGGCCGGCGGGGCGGCGGCGGCGAAGCTTGCGGCCAGGAAGGCGACCGCCCAGGCACGCAGCACGGCCATCTCCAGCGTATGGACGCAATAGCCGGCGATCCAGGCCATGGCGCGGCGGTTCGCCAGCACCGGGCGGAAATCGAGCAGCCTGCCGCCGGCAGCGCGGCGCGGCGGCGGCGTGTCGGGCAGGATCAGCAGCGCGATGGCGAAGGCGCCCGCCGCCATGGCGGCGCCGAGCAGGAAGGCGGCCTCGGGGCCGGCCAGCGCCGCCATCGCGCCCGAGACGGCGAAGGACAGCGCCCCGGCCGTGCCCACCCCCGCCGCGTGCCAGGAGACGGCTCGCGACTGCGCCGGCCCGGTCAGCGGATCGGCGATCGCCTTGAGGCCGGGCATATAGGCCCCCGCCCAGCCGATGCCGGCCAGCGCGCGGCAGGCGAGCCCTTCCCAGAAGCCGCCGGCGAAGGCGAAGCCGAGATGCGCGAGCGCAGTCGCCCCGGTGCCGATCAGGTAGATCCGCCGTGCCGGCACGCGGTCCGTCAGCGCCAGCAGCACCGGCACGGCCGGCACGTAGGCGGCGAAGAAGATGCCGATCAGCCAGCCGGCCTCGGTGCCCGAGAGCGACCAGCGCTCCATGTAGCCCGGCAGCAGCGCGGGCAGGGTGAAGGCGCCGATCTGCGTCAGCACCTGCGCCGTGACCATGGCGGCGGTGAAGCGCGGCGTGCCGGGGGTCAGGGCCATGACGGCAGGCTAGGGCCGACGCAGCGCCGCCGGAAGCGGGGTTGATCGCGGCGCCGCACGCCGCGACACTCCGGCCCGCAGGCACGGAGGGAACGCATGCGCGACGTGGCGACGCCGGAGGCGCTGAAGGCGCTGGTCGGCCAGGAACTCGGCGTCGGCGACTGGCTCGAGGTCACGCAGGACATGATCGACCGCTTCGCGGAGGTGACCGGGGACCACCAGTGGATCCATGTCGACGTGGCGCGCGCCCGGGCCGAGATGCCGGGCGGCAAGACCATCGCGCATGGCTACCTGCTGCTGTCGCTGCTGCCGAAGCTCGGCGCCGGCGTCTACCGGCTGGCCTGGCCGTCGCGCACGCTGAACTACGGGTCGGACAAGGTGCGCATCGTGAACCCGGTGCAGGCCGGCGCGCGCGTGCGCCTGCGCCAGGCGCTGGTCGCGGTGGATGACGGCGCAAATGGCACGCACCGCATCACCGTCCGCCAGACCATGGAGATCGAGGGCCAGGAGAAGCCGGCCCTGGTCGCCGACACCATCCGCATGACCTTCCCCTGAGCGAGACGGAGCCACAGCGATGAAGATCACCTGGTTCGGCCATTCCGCCTTCCGGCTGGAATTCGGCGCCTCGGTCGTGATGATCGACCCCTTCCTCACCGGCAACCCGGCCTTCGGGGGGGATGCCGAGGCCGCCTCCGTCGGCGCGACGCATGTGCTGCTGACGCACGGCCATGGCGACCACATCGGCGACACCGTCGCGATCTGCAAGCGGACGGGCGCTAAGCTCGTGACCAACTACGACCTGGCCATGTACCTGGCGCGGCAGGGGCTGACCGCGCTCGACCCGATGAACACGGGCGGCACGACGGACCAGGGCGAGTTCACCGTCTCGCTGACCCATGCGCTGCATTCCTCGGTGGAACTGGACGGCAACGGGGTGTCGCACTGCCTCGGCAACCCGAACGGCATCGTGGTGACGCCGAAGGACAAGGCGGAGCCGGTCGTCTACCACATGGGCGACACCGACCTGTTCTCGGACATGGCGCTGATCGACGAGATGCACCGCCCGGCGGTCGCGATGGTGCCGATCGGCGACCGCTTCACCATGGGCCCGCGCGGCGCGGCGCTCGCGCTGAAGCGCTTCCTGCCGAGCGTGCGGATCGCCATCCCCTGCCACTACGCGACCTTCGGCCTGCTGCTGCCCGATGCCTCGGGCTTCGTGGCCGAGATGGAAGGCGCCAATGCCCGCGTGGTCGTGCCCGCGAAGGGCGAGGCCTTCGCGCCGTGAGCGGGCAGCCGGGGCAGATGCGCCTGCACTGGTCGCCGCGCTCGCCCTTCGTGCGGAAGGTGATGATCGCGGCGCATGAGCTCGGTCTCGCGGACCGGATCGGGACGGTGCGCACGCGCGTCTCCATGACCGAGCCGAACGACGAGATCCTGGCCGACAACCCGATCGGCAAGATCCCGACACTGGTGCTCGCGGACGGCACGGTGCTCTACGATTCCGGCGTGATCTGTGAATACCTCGACGCGCTGGCCGGCGGGACGCTGTTCCCGCGGGAAGGGCCGGCGCGCTGGACGGCGCTGCGGCGCCACGCGCTCGGCACCGGGTTCCTCGACATGCTGATCCTCTGGCGCTACGAGCGCGCCCGCGCCGCGCCCCACCCGGGCGTGCTGGAAGGCTTCGAGGGCAAGGCCGCGGCCACGCTCGCCGCGCTCGAGACGGAAGCGCCGGCGCTCGGGCACGACGGCTTCACGATCGGGCATGTCGCGCTGGGCTGCGCGCTCGGCTACCTCGACTTCCGCTTCGCCGAACTCGGCTGGCGGGACGGGCGCCCGGCGTTGGCGGCCTGGGCGGAGGGCTTCGCCGCGCGGCCTTCGGTGCGCGCGGTGCCGGTGATGGACGACTGAGCATGGAAGGCCTCGGCCCCCTCACGGCGTTCCATGTCGGGCTGGCCGGCGGCGTCGCCACCGTGACCATCGACCGCCCGCCGGTGAACGCGCAGAACAGCATCTTCCGCGAGGAGATCACGCGCATCTTCGACGCGCTGCACGAGATGGCGGAGGTGCGCGCGATCGTGCTGACCGGGGCGGGGAAGACCTTCTCGGCCGGGGCCGACCTGCGCGACCGGCCGGATGCCGGGACGGTGGGCGCCTTCCCGCGTCACAGCCGCGCCGTGCGCGCCGGCTTCGACTGCGTGATGGAATGCGCCAAGCCGGTGATCGCGGCGGTGAACGGACCGGCGATCGGCGCGGGCTGCGTGCTCGCGCTGGTCTGCGACATCGTGCTCGTGGCCGAGGACGCCTTCATGTCCATGACCGAGGTGGAGGTCGGCCTGGCCGGCGGCGTGCAGCACGTGCTGCGCCATTTCGGCCAGTCGGATGCGCGGATGTTCCTGTTCACCGCGCGCCGGCTGCAGGGGCCCGAATTGCTGCGCATGAACGTCGCCTCCGGCTGCTTCCCGAAGGCGGAGCTGCTGCCCGCGGCGCAGGCGATGGCAGCGGAGATCGCGGGCAAGGCGCCGCTGGCGGTGGCGGCGATGAAGCGGGCCTTCACGCTGTGCGAATACATGCCGCTGCACGAGGGCTACCGGTTCGAGCAGACGCAGACCGCGGCGCTCGCACGCACCGAGGACACGCAGGAGGCGCTGGCCGCCTTCGCGCAGAAGCGCAAGCCCGTCTTCCGCGGGCGGTGAGCGGCGCCGGGGCGTGCCCGGCGCCGCCCGTCGCATCAGCCGCGCGCGAGGCCGGCCGCGCGCATCGCCGCGCCGAGGTTGGCGTCGGTGCGTTCCATGTGCGCGGCGAAGCCGGCGGCGTCGCCCCAGGTCATGCCGAAGCCGCGCGCGTTCATGAAGGTCTTGAACTCGTCGCTGTTCCAGACCTTCTGCAGCGCGGCCGTCAGCGCCTGCGCGATGGCGGGCGGCGTGTTCAGCGGTGCGGCCATGCCGCGCCAGGCGCCGACGCTGTAGTTGATGCCGAGCGCTTCATTGAGCGTCGGCACGTTCGGGAATTGCGGATTGCGCTGCGGGGCCATGACGGCGAGTGAGCGCGCGCGCCCGGCCTCGATGATCGCCCGCGCCTCGGGCACCGAGCAGGTGACGAGGTCGACGCCGCCGGCGGCGAGGTCCTGCATGGCGGGCGCGGCACCGTTCGACGGCACCCAGCGCACATGGTCCGCGCGCAGCCCCATCGCGCCGAGCCACCCGGCCAGCGCCAGGTGCCAGATGCCACCCTGGCCGGTGCCGGACGCCTTGAACTGGCCGGGGCGGCTCGCCTTGATCGCGTCCGCCAGCGCCTTGACGTCCTGGTAGGGGGAGGAGGCGTTGACCTGCACGCCCGGAGGGTCCTCGTTCAGCAGTGCCAGCGGGGTGTAGGAGGTACGCTTGAGCTCGGTCAGGCCCTGCCAGTGCATCATGCAGATCTCGACCGTGATCATGCCGATCGTGTAGCCGTCGGGCGCGCCCTGGGCGATCGCGCTGTGGCCGACGACGCCCGAGCCGCCGGTGCGGTTCACGACGTTGAAGGGCTGGCCCATCTCCTTCTCGAGCAGGGTCGCGACGATGCGCGCGGTCGCGTCCGTGCCGCCGCCCGCGCCCCAGGGCACGATGACCTGGACGGGGCGGGCCGGGTAGCGCGCCTGGCCGAGCGCGGGGCGGGCAAGCGGCGCGAAGCCGGCGAGGGCGCCGGCGGCAAGCGCGCCGCGGCGGGTGAACTGGGTCATTCTCGTTTCCTCCTTGGGCAGTGGGGGGCGACGCTATCGCGCCGGTTCGGCGCGCCGCAAGCGGCGCAACATCCAGACCAGCACGGGCCAGGCGAGCGCCGCGATGGTCAGGGCGGCGAGGCCGGCGGAGACCGGTCGTTCGAAGAAGGGCAGCAGGGCGCCGTCCGACTTGATCAGGGACGTGACGAAGGTCTGCTCGACCATCGTGCCCATGACGATGCCGAGCACGAGGGCCGCCACGGGGTAGCCGTTGCGCTCCATCACGTAGCCGATCACGCCGAACACCGCGACCAGGACCACGGCGAAGGGGTTGTTGCCGATGGCGAAGGCGCCGACGGCGCAAAGCAGCAGGATCAGGGGCATCGCCGCCGCCCGCGGCGCGCGCAGCACGTGCCGCGAAAGCCGGATCATGACGATGCCGAGCGGGATCATCAGGATGTTGGCGATGATGAAGACGATGTAGAGCGCGTACATGCTGCTCGCCTTCTCGGTGAACAGCGTCGGGCCCGGGTTCAGCCCCTTCATGTAGAGCACGCCGATGGCGATGGCCGTGATCGTGTCGCCCGGGATGCCGAACAGCGTCGCCGGCACCCAGCCGCCGGCGAGCGCCGAGTTGTTGGCGGCACCCGATTCCACCAGTCCCTCGGGGTGGCCGGTGCCGAATTTCTCCGGTTCCTTGGAGAACCGCTTGGAATTCGCGTAGGCGATCCAGGCGGCCATGTCGGCGCCGGCGCCAGGTAGGGCGCCGATCAGCACGCCCACGATGTTGCCCCGCCACATCTGCTTGTTGTAGCGGCGCGTCAGCGCCCATTGCCCGGCGAGGATCGAGCCGAGCGGCCGGTGCGGAATGGGCGGCGGCGGCGCGCTCGTCATGGCGCGCATGATCTCGGACACCGCGAACACGCCGACCAGCGCGGGCAGGGGTTCAATGCCGCCCAGCAGGTCCGTCATGCCGAAGGTGAAGCGCGGCACGCCGCCGGGGTTCTCGATGCCGATGCAGGTCACGAGCAGGCCGAGCAGCGCCGCGGCGATCGCCTTGATGGGCGATGAGCGGGCGACCAGCGTCGCGCACATCAGGCCGAGGAAGGACAACCAGAAATACTCGTAGGTGGAGAAGGACAGCGCGACCTCGGCCAGCGCCGGCGCCATGATCATGAGCGCGACGGTGCCGACGATGCCGCCGATGGCGCTGAACCAGAGCGCGGCGCCGAGCGCCACCTCGGCCTGGCCCTTGCGGGTCATGGCGTAGGCTTCGTCGGTATAGGCGGCCGAGGCCGGCGTGCCCGGGATGCGCATCAGCGCGCCCGGGATGTCGCCCGAGAAGATCGCCATGGCCGAGGATGTGATGATCGTGGCGATCGCCGCGATCGGGGAGAGGTAGAAGGTGACCGGCACCAGCAGCGCCGTCGCCATGGTGGCGGTCAGGCCCGGTAGCGCACCGATCACCATGCCGTAGACGGCCGAGGCGAGGATGGCGATCGCGACCTCGGTGGTCGCGACCATCTGGAAGGCTTCGAGGACGGCGTTCATCGGGTCACCACGGCGCTGGCAGGACGCCGTCGGGCAACGGCACGCGGAGCAGCTTCGCGAAGGCGAGATGGACGGCGAGCGGCGCCAGCAGCGCGACGCCGGCGGCCAGGCGCCAGGACGCGCCGAGCGCGCGCGCCGTCGCCAGCAGCATCAGCGCCGCCGTCGGCAGGAAGCCGAGGCGTTCGGAGACCAGCACGTAGAAGATGAGCAGCGCCGGCGGCAGGAAGGCGGCCCAGCCGCCGATGCGCGCCGCGAGACCGGGCGGGGGCGCATCGTCCGCCGCTTCCGGTGCCTCGAAGCTGCGGCCGATGCCGAGCGCGATCAGCGCGCCGCAGAGCACGAGGCCGCCACCGATCACCATCGGGAAGGCGGCAGGGCCGACATCCTGCCCCGGCACCGCCGGCAGCAGCGAGCCGCCCCAGAAGGCCAGCGCCCCGAGCACGACCAGGAACAACCCGGTCACGCGGTCCGACAGGTGCATCTTCTTGTCGTCTCCCCACCCATGCGCGGTCTTCGCCGCGTCCTCACGCTAGACGAACGCGCGGCGGTTTCCAGACCCTTTGCACCGGTAAGCGGCGTCCGGGGGTTGCCGCCGACCGCCGCGGGTGTCTAGGCTGCCATAGCAGAGAGCGCCGCGAGAGCGCCGGGCATTGAGGAAACGGCAGGATGAAACTTGGCGCGGCCATCGCCGAGATCATGAAGCGCGAGGGCATCGAGATCCTCACGGGCTACCCGGTCAACCACCTGATCGAGTTCGCCGCGGAGGTCGACATCCGCCCGATCATGGTACGCCAGGAGCGCATCGGCCTGCACATGGCCGACGCAATCAGCCGCGTCACCTCGGGCCGCACCATCGGCGCCTTTTGCATGCAGCACGGGCCGGGCTCCGAGAACGCCTATGGCGGCGTGGCGCAATGCTATGGGGAGAGCATCCCCGTGCTCGTGCTGCCGATGGGCTATCCGCGCCGGCTGGCCCACATCGACCCGAACTTCAATTCATCCGTGCAGATGCGCGGCATCACGAAATCCGCCGAGCCGATCATGTCGGCGGCCGAGGTGCCCAACATCCTGCGCCGCGCCTTCTCGAAGCTGCGCAACGGGCGCGGCGGGCCCGTGCTGGTCGAGATCCCGACCGACATGTGGAACGAGGAGGTGCCGGAGCCGCTGGCCTATACGCCGATCATCGCCACGCGCTACGGCCCGGACCCGTCCGATGTGGCGCGCGCCGCAGATGCGCTGGCGGCGGCGAAGCGGCCGGTGATCTATGCCGGCACCGGTGTGCACTGGGCGCGCGCCTGGCCGCAGCTGAAGGCGCTGGCCGAGTTGCTGGCGGCGCCGGTGACGACCAGCCTCGGCGGAAAGTCGTCCTTCCCCGAGGACCACGCGCTGGCGCTCGGCTCGGGCGGGCTCGCCATCCCGAAGCCGGTGCGGCATTTCCTGGACAATGCCGATCTCATCCTCGGCATCGGGTGTTCCTTCACCGAGACCAATTTCGGCGTGAAGATGCCGGCGGGGAAGAAGATCATCCACGCCACGCTCGACCCCGATCACCTGAACAAGGATGTCGCCTGCGCGATCGGGCTGGTGGGCGATGCGGGCCTGACGCTCGATGCGCTGCTGGCGGAACTCGCCGGCCGCGTGACGGCGCCGCGCGATGCCGGCCCCGTCGCCACCGAGATTGCGCAGCACCGCGCCGAATGGCTCGCCGCCTGGGCCGCGAAGACCGACAGCGATGCCGAGCCGCTCAACCCCTATCGCGTGCTGCGCGACCTGTGGCGGACGGTCGATGTCGACAACACCATCATCACGCATGATGCGGGGAGCCCGCGCGACCAGCTCTCCCCGTTCTGGGTGGCGCGCACGCCGCTGTCCTATCTCGGATGGGGCAAGACGACGCAGCTCGGCTACGGGCTGGGTCTTGCGATGGGTGCCAAGCTCGCGGCGCCGGACAAGCTCTGCATCAATGTGTGGGGCGATGCGGCGATCGGCTTCACCGGCATGGATTTCGAGACGGCGGTGCGCGAGCGCATCCCGATCCTGTCCATCCTGCTGAACAACTTCTCGATGGCGATCGAGTTGAAGGTGATGCCGATCAGCACAGAAAAATATCGTTCGACCGACATCTCGGGCGACTATGCTGCGATGGCGCGGGCCTTCGGCGGCTACGGCGAGAGGGTGACCAAAGTCGCCGACATCGTCCCGGCCATCCTGCGCGGCATCGAGCAGACGAAGAACGGGACCCCGGCGCTGCTGGAGTTCATCACGTCCAAGGAAACCGCCGTCTCCCGCCTCTAGCGGCGGGAGATCATGAGCAGGCGGGGTGCGCACCCGCGCACCGGGAAGGGGAGGCTGAATGGCCACGGTCGACATCCGCGACGTGCGGAAGAATTTCGGCAGCACCAAGATCCTGCACGGGGTCTCGGTCGCGATCGAGGACGGGCAGTTCGTCGTGTTGGTCGGCCCGTCGGGCTGCGGCAAGTCCACGCTGCTGCGCATGCTCGCGGGGCTCGAGAACATCACCGGCGGCGAGATCGCGATCGGCGGGCGGGTGGTCAACAACGTCCCGCCGAAGGACCGGGACATCGCCATGGTGTTCCAGAACTATGCGCTCTATCCGCACATGACCGTGTTCCAGAACATGGCGTTTTCCATGAAGCTCGCCGGTGCGCCGAAGGAGCACATGGAGCGCGAGGTGCAGAAGGCGGCGAAGATCCTCGGCCTCAACGAATTGCTGCACCGCTTCCCGCGGCAGTTGTCGGGCGGGCAGCGCCAGCGTGTCGCCATGGGGCGCGCCATCGTGCGCAACCCGCAGGTCTTCCTGTTCGACGAACCGCTGTCGAACCTCGACGCCAAGCTGCGCGTGCAGATGCGTTCCGAGATCAAGGAGCTTCACCAGCGCCTGAAGGTCACCACGGTGTACGTCACGCACGACCAGATCGAGGCCATGACCATGGCCGACCTGATCGTGGTGATGAACCACGGCCGCATCGAACAGGCCGGTGCGCCGCTGGAACTGTATGACCGTCCGGCCAACCTGTTCGTGGCGGGCTTCATCGGTTCGCCCGCGATGAACATGCTGGATGGGCGGATCGAGGGCGGCGCCTTCCGCACCGACGACGGCACCGCCTGGCCGCTGCCGGCCAATGGCCATCCGCCGGGCGGCGACGTGGTCTATGGCATCCGCCCCGAGCATTTTCGGCTCGACCCCGAGGGCGGGTTGCCTGGTACGGTTCAGATCGTGGAGCCGACGGGCTCCGAGACGCAGGTCGTCCTGCGGATCGGGCAGGCGCAGTTCCACGGTGCCTTCCGCGAACGCATCTCGGCGCGCCCGGGTGATGTCCTGCCCGTGTCGCCGGACCCGGCGCTGGTCCATCTGTTCGACCGGCAGACCGGGCAACGGATCTGACGCAACAGTAACAAGGGAGGAAGCAGGAATGACCGAACTCACACGTCGCGCGGCCCTCGGGCTTGGCGGTTCCGCGATCGCGCTCTCGGCGCTCAAGGGTGGCGACGCCTGGGCCCAGGCGGCGCGGCCGATCCAGACCGTCGCGGCCACCATGCCCAACCTGCCGATCGAGAGCGGTGCGACGCTGCGCCTGATCCGGCCCACGCGCTTCGTCGAGCCCGACGAGGTGATCTTCCGCGAGAACATCGCGAAGTTCACCCAGGCGACCGGCGTGCAGGTGCGCGCCGACTTCGTGGGCTGGGAGGACATCCGTTCCCAGACCGCCGTCACCGCGAATACCGGTGCGGGCCCCGACATGGTGATCGGCTGGGGCGACGACCCGCATGTCTATGCCGACAAGGTGGTCGAGCTGTCGGACATCGCCGAATACCTCGGCACCAAGTATGGCGGCTGGATGTTCCTGGCCGACAAGTTCGGCAAGCGGGCGCGCACGAACAACTGGATCGGCATTCCGATGGGAGGATCGACCGGGCCCATCGTCTACCGCATCTCGGCGGTCCGCGAGGCCGGCTTCACTGAGATCCCGCAGGACCATGCCGGCTTCCTGCGTCTGATGCAGGCGCTCAAGCGCATCAACAAGCCGGGCGGCTTCGCGCTTGGCAATGCGGTGGGCGACGGCAACGGCACGGCGAACTGGCTGACCTGGTCGCACGGCGCCTACATGGTCGACGAGGACGGCAAGGTCGCGATCAACAGCCGCGAGACGATCGCCTCCCTCAACTACCTGAAGGAGCTGTATCCGACCTTCGTGGACGGTACGCTGTCGTGGCTCGACCCGTCCAACAACCGCGCCTATGCGTCGCAGCAGACCTGGCTGACGCCGAACGGCGTGTCGATGTACTTCGCGCTCAAGAACGATCCGGCGACGCGCGCCATCGCCGAGGACACCGACCATGCGCCACTGCCGCGCGGCGTCGCGACCGGCACGCCGCAATCGGCCACCATCCTGAATGCGATGGTGTTCAAGCACACCCGCTTCCCGAATGCGGCGAAGCGGCTGATCGCCTACATGATGGAAGGCGAGCAGTACGACCGCTGGCTGACCGGCTGCCTCGGCTACTGGTCGCACCCGCTGCGCGCCTACAGCAACAGCGCAGTGTGGGAGAGCGACCCGAAGCTCGCCGTCTATCGCAACGGCATGGATCACCCCTTCTGGTCCGGCTACAAGGGGCCGATCACGCAGGCCTCCGGCACCGTCGCGTCGGAATACATCATGATCCAGATGTATGCGTCCGTCGCGTCCGGCCAGGCGACGCCGGAAGCCGCCGCGCGCGAGGCCGAGCGCCGCATCCGCCGTTACTACCGCTGAACCCGCCGCGCGCCGCCGGTCACCCGGCGGCGCGCCGAGCGCCGGAGGGCACCATGTCCGTCACCGCGATCGAAACCGAGACCTGGACGCGGCCGAAGCAGCAGAAGAACCTGCTGGTGCGGCTGTTCGACTGGAAGCCCTTCCTGATCTTCATCTGCCTGCTGCCCGCGATCGGGCTGCTGATGGTGTTCCTGACCTATCCGCTGGGCCTGGGCATTTGGCTCGCCTTCACCGACACCACGATTGGGCGCAGCGGCAAGTGGATCGGGATCGAGAATTTCGAATGGCTGATGGAGGACCCGATCTTCTGGAGCGCGGTGTTCTACAGCGTGTTCTATACCGCGGTCGCCACCGTGCTGAAGTTCGGCCTGGGGCTGTGGCTGGCGCTGCTGCTCAACAACCACCTGCCGTGGAAGTCGATGCTGCGCGCCATCATCCTGCTGCCGTGGATCGTGCCCACGGTGCTGTCCGCCATCGCTTTCTGGTTCATCTACGACCCGCAATTCTCGATCATCTCCTACATGCTGGTCGAGGTGCTGGGCTGGCGCGAGACCAACATCAACTTTCTGGGCGAGGCCTGGCCGGCGCGCTGGTCGCTGATCGCGGCCAATGTCTGGCGCGGCATTCCCTTCGTCGCGATCTCGCTGCTGGCGGGGCTGCAGACCATCTCGCCATCGCTGTACGAAGCCGCGCTGCTGGATGGCGCGTCGCCCTGGCAGCGTTTCCGCTTCATCACCTTTCCGATGCTGTTGCCGATCCTGGCGATCGTGATGACCTTCAGCATCATCTTCACCTTCACCGACTTCCAGCTGGTCTATGCGATCACGCGCGGCGGGCCGGTGAACGCGACGCAGATCATGGCGACGCTGGCCTTCCAGAAAGGCATCCCGGGCGGGCAGCTCGGCGAGGGTGCGGCGATCGCCGTCTCGATGATCCCCTTCCTGGTCTTCGCCACCCTGTTCAGCTACTTCGCCCTCGCGCGGCGCAAGTGGCAGCAGGGCGAGGCGAACGACTGAGCGGCCGGAGAGCAGCCCCATGAGCGACGCCGTCGCCGAGACCAAGCCGCCCGCATCCACCACCGATGCGCCAGAACTGCTGTCCTGGGACAGCAAGGCGCGGCGCGTAGTGGTACTTTATGTGCCGCTGCTGTGCTTCGTCATCATCCTGCTGTTCCCGTTCTATTGGATGACGATGACGGCATTCAAGCCGAACGCGGAACTGTACAACCTCAGGGACCACAACCCGTTCTGGATCAGCAGCCCGACGCTCGACCACATCTATCACCTGCTGTTCAACACGGCCTATCCGAAGTGGCTGTGGACGACGATGATGGTGGCGGTCGCGTCCACCTTCCTGTCGCTGCTGGCCTCGACCCTCGCAGCCTATGCGATCCAACGGCTGCGCTTCAGGGGCAGCCAGTATGTCGGCCTGGGCATCTACCTGGCCTACCTGGTGCCGCCGTCGATCCTGTTCATCCCGCTGGCCACCATCGTGTTCCAGCTCGGGCTGTTCGACACGCCCTTCGCGTTGATCCTGGTCTATCCGACCTTCCTCATTCCCTTCTGCACCTGGCTGCTGATCGGCTACTTCAAGTCGATCCCCTACGAGCTCGAGGAATGCGCGCTGATCGACGGCGCGACGCGCCTGCAGATCCTGCGCCAGATCACGCTGCCGCTGGCGGTGCCGGGCCTCATCAGCGCGGGCATCTTCTCCTTCACGCTGTCCTGGAACGAATTCATCTACGCGCTGGCGTTCATCCAGAGCAGCGAGAACAAGACCGTCGCCGTCGCGATCCTGACCGAGCTCGTCACCGGCGACGTCTACCAGTGGGGCGCGCTGATGGCGGGCGCGCTGCTCGGCTCGCTGCCGGTCGCGATCTTCTATTCCTTCTTCGTCGACTACTACGTCTCCTCCCTCACCGGCGCGGTGAAGGAATGAGGCTCCCGCAACAGGAGAACCACCCTTGGCGAAGTACACGATCCTGACGCCGGCCGGCGCATCCTTCACCACTGCCGGCGGCGGTTACGAGTACGAGATGGAGGCGCTCGCGGGCATGGACGCCGAGATCGTCGAATGCCCGGCGACCGAGGCGGGCTTCATCGCCGCCGCGCCGTCCGCGGACGCGGTCTATGGCAAGGGCATGAAGTTCTCGGCCGCGATGATCAACGCGCTGACGAAGTGCCGCCACATCGCGCTCGGCACCGTGGGCGTCGACTATGTGGACGTCGCCGCCGCCACCGCGAAGGGCATCCCGGTCACCAACTGCCCCGACACCTTCATCGAGGAAGTCGCCGACCACGCGATGATGCTGCTGCTGGCCGCGCACCGCCGCTGCATCGAACAGGACCGCATGGTGCGGGAGGGCCGCTGGGCCGAAGGCCGCCCGCAACTGCTTACCATCCCGCGCCTGATGGGGCAGACGCTGGGCTTCATCGGCTTCGGCCGCGTGGCGCGCGCCACCGCCCGGCGCGCCAGGGCCTTCGGCCTGCACATGAAGGCGTATGATCCGTATGTCGAGGAACTGACGCTCTCCGCACTCGGCGTCGAGCCGGCGTCGCTGTCCGAGGTGCTGTCCACCTCCGACTTCGTCTCCATGCACCTGCCCGACACGCCCGAGACGCGCGGCTTCCTCAAGGAACACCACTTCCGCCAGATGAAGAAGACCGCGATCTTCGTCACCACCGGCCGCGGCCCCACGGTGAACGAGGCCGCGCTCATCAAGGCGCTCGAGGAGAAGTGGATCGCCGGCGCCGGCCTCGACGTGTTCGAGGTCGAGCCGACGCGGCAGGACAACCCGCTGCACCGGATGCCGCACATCATCCTGTCGCCGCACAACGCCTCGGCGTCGTCGCGCTTCGACCCGGCGCGCAAGCGGCGCGTTGGCCAGGAACTGGCGCTGACCCTGCAAGGGAAGTGGCCGATGTCCTGCGTGAACCCGACCGTGCTGGCCACGTCCACCCTGCGGCGCTGGCAGCCCTATGCGATGGACCGCGGGCCGAACTCTTGAGCTGAATGAAGGCGGGGGGAGAAGAGAACTTCTCCCCCCGGACCCCGCCTCAAGCCTTTTTTGGCACTTGGCCCCGGCCTTCCAGGTTCGTCGCCAGGTGCCAAGGAAGGGATGGCTTGGGGTCCCCGCGGCGTTGCGCAGCAACGTCGCGGGGTCCCGGATCGGGGGAGGTTCTCCTCCCCCGACCTTCCCGCTAAACCCCACCCGCACCCGAACCGGAGAATCCCCCACGTGGCGGACGTGATCATCGACATCGGCGGCGAGATCTTCGAAGCCTTCTACGAGACCAAGGACGCGCCCAGGACCGTCGCGCGCTTCCGGGACTTCATCCCCTACAGCAACCGCATCATCCACGTGCGCTGGTCCGGTGAGGCCTGCTGGATCCCGATGGGGGACTACGACCTCGGCCTCACCTTCGAGAACGCCACCTCCCACCCGGCGCCCGGTCACGTCATCGTCTACCCGGGCGGCGTCAGCGAGACCGAGATCCTGATCGCCTACGGCCCGACCGCCTTCGCTTCCAAGGCCGGGCCGCTGGCCGGCAACCACGTGCTGACCATCCGCGAGGGGCTCGACCGCCTGGCGGTCATCGGCCGCTCGGTGCTCTGGGATGGCGCCAAGCCGATCACCTTCCGCCCGGCCTGATCCGCCGCGCGCATACGCGGCGCCGGAAAACCTGCGCCCCCGAAGGGCCGAGGCCGCGCATGCGGCCCGCCGGCAATCCGGCGAAGCCAAGGAAACCGGAGGTTTCCGCCCGGCGTCCGAGGGCAGGAAAAACCGGGTATCAGCGGTCGAAGAATTCGGCCGCTGGCATCAGTGCAGCTTGACGCGGGGCTCGGTCCGTCGGGACAGGCTCCGGGCCAGGCTGCCGAGCGCGGTCTTGACCGTGCCGTGCAGCGCCCGCTCGTGCATCTTGTAGAGCGAGCGGTACATCAGCCGGGCGAACAGCCCCTCGACCCACATGCTCCGGCCGGCCAGGAAGCCCATCAGGCTGCCAACGGTCGAATACTCGCCGAGCGAGACCAGCGAGCCGAAGTCCCGGTAGACGAAGGGAAGCGGCGGCTCGCCCTTCAGGCGCCGGCGGATCTGCTTCAGCAGGTGCGTCGCCTGCTGGTGCGCCGCCTGGGCGCGCGGCGGCACCGGCTTGCCGCCCGGCATCTCGCACCAGGCGCAGTCGCCGATCGCGAAGATGTCGGGGTCGCGCGTCGTCTGCAGCGTCGGCAGCACGACAAGCTGGTTGCTGCGGCTGGTCTCGAGCCCGCCGAGGTCGCGCAGCACTTCCGGCCCCTTCACCCCGGCGGCCCAGATCACGAGTTCCGAATCGATAAAGCGGCCGTCCTTCATCTCGATCCCGGCCTCGGTCACGCGCGTGACCGGCACGCCGGTGCTGACCATGACGCCGATGCCTTCGAGCAACTGCCGCGCCGCCTCCGAAATCCGTTCCGGCAGGCCGGGCAGGATGCGCGGCGCCGCCTCGATCAGGGTGATGCGGATGTCCTTGTCGGGGTCGATGCGGTCGAGCCCGTAGGCAACGACGGCGCGTGCCGAATGGTGCAGCTCCGCGGCCAGTTCCGTGCCTGTCGCCCCGGCGCCGATGATCGCGACATGCAACTGCCCGGGCCGCACGGGCGCATCCTGGCCGTGCGCGCGCAGGCAGGCATTCACCAGGCGTCGGTTGAAGCGCACGGCCTGCTGCGTGGTCTCGAGCGCGATGGCGTGCTCGCGCACGCCGGGCGTACCGAAATCATTCGTCGTGCTGCCGATGGCGATGACGAGCGTGTCGTAGGGCAGCGCCTGCCCGGGCGTCACCTCGCGTCCCTCCTCGTCGAAGGTGGGCGCCAGAAGCACGGTCTTCGCGGTGCGATCGAGCCCCACCATCTCCCCGTGGCGGAAGCGGAAATGATGCCAGTGCGCCTGCGCCAGGTAGCCGAGCTCATGCTCGTCGGGGTCCATGCTGCCGGCGGCGACCTCGTGCAGCAGGGGCTTCCAGAGATGCCCCCGCGCGCGGTCCACCAGCGTGACCAAGGCCTCGCCCCGCCGGCCGAGCCGGTCGCCGAGCCGCGTCGCGAGCTCGAGCCCGGCGGCGCCCCCGCCGGCGATGACGATGCGGTGCGGGTCCGCCCCGGGCGATGCGTCGGCCATGCCGTGCTCCTGCGCTGCCACGCCAGCATCGGCGCAGCGGCGGCGCGCCGTCCAGGCCCGCTTGCGGCTGCGCAATGAAACGCGGCGCATGCATGCCCGACCCTTGGCCCTGAGGGCCGAAGCCGCGACTGCGGTCGGCCGCCAGTCCGGCGAAGCCACGGTGGCCTGATGGCCGCGGCCCGGCGCCTGAGGCGCACGAAGGTGACGCCTTCGTGCGTTGGGTTGTGATCGAGGGCGCCGAGCGGCGGCTACCGCTGCGCCTCGGCCACCTCGACGTCGCTGCGGCAGGCCGTTCGCGCGAGCCACGGCCAGGGGTCGACCGGCCGTCCGTCCCGCCGCAATTCGATGTGCAGATGCGCACCGGTCGTCCGCCCCGTCCGGCCGACAGCGCCTATCGTCTCGCCGCCCGCGACCGCCGCCCCGGGCGTCAGCCCCGGTGCGATCCGCGAAAGATGCGCATAGCGCGCGACCGACCCGTCGGCGTGGCGGATGTCGAGGATGATGCCGTAGGCGTAGTAGCGCCCGGCGAAGGCCACGGTACCGCCCACCGCGGCGCGAACCGGCGTGCCGGTCGGTGCCCGCAGGTCCACGCCGGCGTGGAACACGCGGCCGCGCTGACCGAAGCCGGACGAATACTCGCCCGAAACCGGCAGGGCGACCGGGCAGGGCGCGGCGATGGCGCCTGCCGGCGCAAGAGCCGCCGCCAGGACGAACGCGGCACACGGCAGGCGGCGGCCCGCGCGATCATTCGGCATGCGGATCTTGTCCCCCAGGGCAGCGACGTGCCTCTGCAAGAGCAGCCGGCGGGCGGCACGTCAATCCCGGGCCGGCGCGCCGGCCACCTGTCAGAACTGTCGCGCGACGCGGCGCCCGGCGCCTAGACTAGGGGTGCATGCCCGCCTGGGCGCTGCCGATGGGGGCGGCGCATGGGCGGCTGTCTTCGGCGCGCGGCATCCCGTTCGCCGTCCGCGCATCGCGACCCATGAGGTGACCTTGCCCGCCGCGGCACGCTCCGAGACCCTGGCCACCCGACCGCTGCCCAGGCGGCGGCGCGGCGGCCTGCCCCTCGCCCTGCTGGCGTTGCTGCCGCTGAGCGCCTTCGCCGTCTTCGCGGTCGTCGACGCGATGGGCAGCATTCGCGCCGCCGAGCAGGCGCGGCTGCGCGGCGCGGCACAGGCGCTGGCGGCCGCGGTCGATGCGCGGATCTACGCCGGGTTCGCGGCGCTCCGCGGCTTCGGGGTCTCGCCGCTGTTTGACGATCCGGCGGATCCCATCCAGATCGAGGCGCGTGCGCGCGACGTGGCGGAAGCGCTGGGCGGCTGGATCGTGTTCCTGGGGCCGCCGCCCGAGCATCGGTTGCTCGCGAATTCGCTCCGCGGCCCCGGGCGGCCGCTACCCTCTCCGCGTCCCACCGAGGTCAAGGACGCCACGGCCGCGCCGCTGACCCGGGTGTTCGCGGAGGGCCGGCCCGGGGTCTCGGACGTGTTCGACGGCCCGTTGCGCGGCCGCCCCGTGTTCCTGAGCTTCCTGCCGTTGCTGCATGCCGGCCGGGCCACCCGTGCGCTTGCCCTCGGTCAGGATACGGCGGCCCTGCAGGCGCTGCTTGCGCAGCAGGACCTGCCGGCGGGCACCGTTGCCGCGATCGTCGACCGGCGGATGCAGGTTGTCGCCCATTCGAACGGCGACGCCGCCATGCCTACGATCCCGGCGGCATGGCGCGCGGCGCTGCAGCAGGGCGAACAGCGCGGCATGGTCTCCGACGATGGCGCAGACGGCGCGGCGGACGTCGCCTTCGAGCGGCTCACCATGGCCGAGGGCTGGACCGTTGTCGTCTCGCAACCCCTCGAGGCGGGGCCCGCCGCGGCCTGGCGGGAACTGGAATTCCTGCTGGCGGCTGCGGCTGCGTTGATGGTCGCCTTGCTCGGCGCAATCTGGATGAACCGGCGCCTCGCGCTGCGCGACGCGCTCCACGAGGCCGCCGCGCTCCGGGCGGGGCGCGCCGAGGTCGAGCGCCTGCACGCCGCCATGCCCGTGTTGATCTTCCTGCGTGACATCGCCCCCGACGGATCCTCACGCCTGCTCTATCGCGCGGGGGACCTCGAGGCCGTGACGGGCTGGCCGGCCGATGAACTCGCGCGCCACGACAACCTGATGAAGGCGTTCGGCGACGCCGCGCCCGACTGCACGCTGCGGTTCCAGCGCACGGCCCTCGACGAGGGGCGGGCGAGCGTCGAATGGCGCTTCCGGCAGCCCGACGGAAGCTGGCGGCATGTGCTGCAGGCGGGGCGGATCCTGACGCGCCGCGCCGATGGGGGCGCGGAGCTGGTGGGCTACCTGCTCGACGTCACGGCCGAGCGGGCGGCGCAGGCGCGCGCGGAGGCGGCGGGCCGGCTCGCGGCGCTCGGGGAACTGTCCGCGGGTCTCGCGCATGAATTGCGGCAGCCGCTGCAGGCGATCCTGCTTTCGGCCGAGAACGCGCAGCGGGTGGCGGCCTCGCAGGGCGATGCGGCACTCGGGCGCCGGCTCGCGCGGATCGTCGCGCAGGCGGACCGGGCCGGCGCGGTGATCGACGAGTTGCGGCGCTTCGCCCGCGGCGCGGAGGGGGCGGGGCCGCCGGTGCCTGTCAGCCTCGCGCGCAGCGTGGAGCGCGCGCTGTCGCTGGTCGGCCATTCGCTGCGCGAGGCCGGGATTGCGGTCGAGATCGATCTCGGCGCCGCGGGCCCCTGGGTGCTGGGCCAGGCGCTGCCGATCGAGCAGGTGCTGACGAACCTGTTGCTGAATGCACGCGATGCGCTGGTCGAGCGGCCGCCGGGCGCGGCGCGGCGCATCCGCATCACGGCACGGAACACGGAGGACGGCGTCACGGCGCTCCGCGTCGCCGACACCGGTGGCGGCATCGCGCCCGACCTGCTGCCGCGCCTATTCCAGCCCTTCGTCACGACCAAGAGCCCGGAGACCGGCACGGGGCTTGGCCTGTCGATATGCCACGGGCTGATGCGCGCGATGGGCGGCGAGATCGAGGGCTGCAACGACAGTGAGGGGGCGGCGTTCACGCTGAGGCTGCGCCGGGCGGAGCAGGTTGCGCCCGAAGTGCCGGCGGAGATGGCTGGGGGACCTGGATTCGAACCAAGACTGCCCGAGTCAGAGTCGGGAGTTCTACCGTTAAACTATCCCCCAAGCGGGCCCGGCCGTGGCCGAGGGCCGGGGGAGTAGCATCGGGGCCCCGGGGAGGCAACACCCACCGGCGCAACGCTCGGCCCGGCGGTTGCGGATGCGGCATGGAAAGCGCTTGCCCCACGCCCCACATGTCCAGATCATTCCAATATGATCGGCTCTCGCCCGCCGGTCCGGACCCGAGATGACCGACGCCGCCGCCCCCCTTGTCCCCGACGCACCGCCGCATCCGGCGGACCGGGGATTCGCGCGCGCGGACCCCGGCGGCGCGGCCTATGCCGCCCTCGACCTCGGCACCAACAATTGTCGGCTGCTGGTCGCGGCGCCGACGGGCTCGGGCTTCCGCGTGGTCGACAGCTTCAGCCGCATCGTCCGGCTGGGGGAGGGGCTGGCCACCAGCGGGCGCCTCGCGGAGGCCGCGATGGACCGCGCCGCCGCGGCGCTGGCCGCCTGCGCCGAGAAGCTGGCGCGCCGCCCGGTCCGCCGGCTTGAGGCGGTGGCGACCGAGGCCTGCCGGCGCGCCGCGAACGGCCCGGCCTTCCTCGCCCGCGTCACGGCCGAGACGGGGCTCAGGCTTCGCGTCATCTCGGCGCGGGAGGAGGCGGAGCTCGCCATGGAATCCTGCGCGCCGCTGCTCGAGCCCGAGGACCGGCGCGCGCTGCTGTTCGACATCGGCGGCGGCAGTACCGAGATCGCGTGGATGCGCGTGCCGCCAGGCGGGGCCTTTCCGGAACTGATCGGCTATGTCTCGCTGCCGCTCGGCGTCGTCACGCTGGCCGAGCGGGCCGGCCGGGACTGCTTCACAGAGAGCGGCTTCTTCGAGGTGGTGGACGAGGTCACGGCATATCTTGCGGAATTCGACCGCGTGCATTGCATCGGGCAGGAGATTCGGGCGGGTGGTGTCCGGCTGATGGGCACGTCCGGGACCGTCACCACGCTGGCGGGCGTGGCGATGGCGCTGCCGCGCTACCGCCGGCCGCTGGTGGACGGCAAGACCCTGGATTGCGAGGCTGCGGACCTGGCGCTGGGCGACCTTTTCGCGCTCGGCCGCAAGGGCCTGGCCGAACACCCCTGCGTCGGCCCGGACCGGGTGGAATTCGTGCTGCCGGGCTGCGCGGTCTATGCTGCGATCCGGCGCGTCTGGCCGACGCCGCGGCTGACGGTCGCGGACCGTGGCCTGCGGGAAGGGATGCTGACGCGGATGATGCGCGCCGATCGCGCGCCGCGCCGCCGCACGAGATAGGGAACGCAGCCATGGCGAAGAAGCCGCCGGCCGCGGGGCGCGGCATGGCCACGCGGCTGCGCACGGCCGAGGGGCGCAGCACCGCCAGCCAGCGTTGGCTGACGCGGCAGTTGAACGACCCCTATGTCCGGGCGGCGAAAGCGCAGGGCTTCCGGTCCCGCGCCGCGTTCAAGCTGCTGGAGATCGACGCGAAGCTGAAGCTGCTGAAGCCCGGGATGCGGGTGGTGGACCTCGGCGCCGCGCCGGGCGGCTGGACGCAGGTGGCGGTCGCGGCGGTGGAGGAGCGCGGCGAGGTCGTCGCGATCGACATCCTGCCGATGGACCCGGTTGCCGGGGCGACCGTGCTGCAGGGCGACTTCACGGAGGATGAGGCGGAGGTGCGGGTGACCGCCGCCATGGGCGGGAAGGCCGATCTGGTGCTGTCCGACATGGCGCCGAACACCACGGGGCACCAGGCGACGGACCACCTGCGGATCATGGCGCTGGCCGAGATCGCGCTGGATTTCGCGACCCGCGTGCTGGCGCCGAAGGGCGCGTTCGTCGCGAAGGTGCTGCAGGGGGGCACGGAGGCCGAGATGCTGGCCGTGCTGAAGCGGGATTTCGCGGTGGTGCGCCACGTGAAGCCGCCGGCGAGCCGGAAGGACAGCGCCGAGATGTATGTGGTTGCGACGGGTTTCCGGCGTTGAAGAAGTGATGCTCCCACAAACTCTTACACCAAAGCCCTGAAGGGTCTTGAAGGCGGCGCCGCGCCGGCGGACGAAACGCTCACGCAGATGAGGCGGCCCCCGTTCAGCGTGTCCGAGGGCGCGCTTTTGGTCATGGGGCACGCCGATCCTGGGGCCTGCATGGCGCCACCTTGACTCGCGGGACCTCGCCGCCCTTTCGCGCGGGACGATTGAGCCTGCAGCATGCGGGGCGGCCGCGTCCCTGCCGCTGCAGGGCGTCGGCGGCGGAGGCCTTCTCGGCGTGCGAGGGATCGCTTTCGTGTGATCAGACTCACGCTGTCGCGCCCCGTGGCGATTGACCTCATTCCAAGGCGTGCGCTCCGATGCGGCGACGAGGGGGCTTCCCGGCAGACGCTGCATGCGTCGGTCTCGTCGGATCCCGTTGAGCCCGCCTTCGGGGTTGGCCGGACATGCGTAGGCGCATCCACGGCTGCCCGCCGCGCGGACCCGCGACCGTTGGCGCAGGGAGGGGACGATGGACTTCGACCTAACGATCGTGCTGGTCCTGGGGGGCCTCGGTGTCCTCGGCGGCATCTTCTTCCTTCGACAGAGGGCGCAGGCGCAGCGTAGCGCGGCGCTGGCGGCCATGGCCGCTCGGCGGGGTTGGGACATTGCGATGGAGGGCCGCCAAACGGCCCTCGGGATCGCGCACCTGAGCGGCAAGGAGGCGCGCATCGTCGTGACGCCCAGGGACGGCCAGGGCTGGCGCTGCGACTCCGGCACCTGGGACGAGGAGGCGACGAACCCGAACGACGAGTCCGGCGCCAGCGTCGTCAGGCGACGGGGCCTGACCGAATTCACCGACGCCGCCTGCAAGGCACCGGAGGGCTTTGCGTTGGCGATCGCGCTGCCGGCCTCGGCGGACATCAGGGCGCTCGCCAGCCCCTCGGCGCAAGGGCTTCCCGACACGTTCCGGAAGGCGCTGTTCGAGCGAATGTTCGGCGAGTTCGGCCCCGCCGCGGCGCTGCTCCAGCCCCTGGAGGGGCCGGAGGCGGTGCAGGGACGGCTGAGCCTTTTCGCAACCGGCAGCATGCCGTCGGAGATCGACCTGGGGCGCATCGTGGCGGCGACGGATGCCTGGCAGAGCCGGCATGGGGGGGAGGCGTCCCCGATCCTGCTCTGGCGCGGCGACGGTCTGCGCGTGCGGATGCGCACGGATGCGGTGGATCCGGGACGGCTCGAGGACTTCGTGCAGACCGCGCTCGAGATGCGGGGCGCGGTCTTTCGCACCTCCTGAGGCGGCAGGCGCCACGTGGCTGAAATACGTAGGTGACTGCCAGCGATGTTCGTTTTCCGCGACCTCCTCGTCTTCCTGCGCTTGCCGTGACCCCCGCCGCCCACTAAGGAGGGCCGCCAAGGTTCGGATCCCGAAAGGTCCCCCATGGCTCCCGACAGCAGCAACGACGCCCCCCGCTTCGCGCCCCGCATGATCGAGGAGGCCTTCGCCTTCGACGACGTACTGCTGGTGCCGGCCTTCTCCACCGTCCTGCCCGCTCAGACCGACACGCGCACCCGCATGACGCGGGAGATCACGCTCAACATCCCGCTGATCTCGGCGGCGATGGACACGGTGACCGAGGCGAACATGGCGATCGCCATGGCCCAGTCGGGCGGCATCGGCGTGATCCACAAGAACCTGAGCCCCGAGGACCAGGCCGCGCAGGTGCGGCAGGTGAAGAAGTTCGAATCGGGCATGGTGGTGAACCCGCTGACCGTCCATCCCGACCAGACCCTGGCCGAGGTGCGCGCGCTGCAGGACCGCCACCGGATCAGCGGCATCCCGGTGGTCGAGCGCGGCTCGGGCCGGCTCGTCGGCATCATCACGAACCGCGACGTCCGCTTCGCGACCGACCCGAACCTTCGCGTCTACGAACTCATGACGCGCGAGAACCTGGTCACCGCCGAGCCGGACATCACGCCCGACGAGGCGCGCGGCCTGCTGCACAAGCACCGGATCGAGAAGCTTCTCGTGGTCGACGAAGCCTATCGCTGCGTCGGCCTCATCACGGTGAAGGACATGGACAAGGCGCAGGCCAATCCGAACGCGGTGAAGGACGGCATGGGGCGGCTGCGCGTCGCCGCCGCGACCGGCGTGGGCGAGGACGGGCTGAAGCGCGCCGAGCTGCTGGTCGCGGCCGATGTGGACGTCGTGGTGGTGGACACCGCCCACGGCCATTCCCGCGGCGTGATGGCGGCCGTCGAGATCATCAAGCGCATGTCGAATTCCGTGCAGGTCGTCGCCGGCAACATCGCGACCCCCGAAGGCGCGCTGGCGCTGATCGAGGCCGGCGCCGACGCGGTCAAGATCGGCATCGGCCCGGGCTCGATCTGCACGACGCGGATCGTCGCTGGCGTCGGCGTGCCGCAGCTGACCGCCGTGATGGAAAGCGCCGCGGCGGCGCGGGAGAAGGGCGTGCCCGGCATCGCCGACGGTGGCATCCGGTCCTCGGGCGACTTGGCCAAGGCGCTGGCGGCGGGTGCCGATTGTGCCATGCTGGGCAGCGTCTTCGCCGGCACGGACGAGGCTCCGGGCGAGGTCTTCCTCTACCAGGGCCGGTCGTACAAATCCTATCGCGGCATGGGCAGCCTCGGCGCCATGGCGCGGGGTTCCGCCGACCGCTACTTCCAGGCCGAGGTGCAGGACAGCCTGAAGCTGGTGCCGGAGGGCGTCGAGGGCCGCGTCGGCTACAAGGGCCCGGTGGGCGCGGTGCTGCACCAGATGGTCGGCGGCCTGCGCGCCGCCATGGGCTACACGGGCTGCGCCACCATTCCCGACCTGCAGTCCCACGCGCGCTTCCGCCGCATCACCGGCGCCGGCCTGCGCGAGAGCCATGTCCACGACGTGGCCGTCACGCGCGAGGCGCCGAACTACCGCGCCGAGAACTGAAGCGCGCGCGGCCGGGACCGCGATCCGCCCGGGCGGGCCTGGTGCGTCGTGCTGGCGGCGCGCCGGCATCTCGGCCATCCTGAATTCGAAGGACAGGAGATGCGCCATGCCCGCGCCTGAAGCGGTCGTGTTCGATGCCTACGGAACGCTGCTCGACGTCAATGCCGCCATGGCGGGGCATGCGGCGCGGCTGGGCGCGCGGTGGGAATCGCTCTCGGGCGAATGGCGCGCGAAGCAGCTGGAATACACCTGGGTGCGCAGCCTGACCGGCCCCGCCCGGCACGAGGATTTCTGGCTCTGCACGCGCGACGCGCTGGCCTTCGTGCTGGCGCGCCACGGCATCGCCGACGAGGCGCTGGCGCGCGACCTGATGCAGGCCTACCGCACGCTGCCCGCCTATCCCGAGGTGCCCGCCATGCTGCGCGCGGTGCGCGCGCGGGGCGTCGCGACCGCGATCCTGTCCAACGGCACGCCCGGCATGCTGGCGGCGGCCGTGGAGGCGGCCGGGATCGCGCCCCTGATCGACGAGGTGCTGAGCGTGGAGGAAGTGGGCGTCTTCAAGCCGGACCGGCGCGTCTATGGGCTGGCGACGCGCCAGTTCGGCTGTTCGCCGGACGCGCTGGCCTTCGTGTCGGGCAATGCCTGGGACGCGCAGGCGGCGCATCATTTCGGCATGCGCGTGATCCGCGTCTGCCGAGCCGCGACGCCGGACGAATACGGCCTGGAGGAAGCGGGTGTGCCGGTGGTGACGGACCTCGCCGGCCTGACAGACCTGCTGGCGTGACGCCCGCCGGACGCATCGCCGCCGCGATCGATCTCCTCGGCGTCCTCGAAGACCAGTGCTTCGCGGAGGGCGCGCGCCGCCGGCCCGCGGACGCGGTGGCGAGCGACTTCCTCCGGTCGCGCCGCTTCATCGGCGGCGCCGACCGCCGCGTCGTCTCGGAACTGGCCTGGGGCGTGGTGCGCCAGCGCATCCGTCTCGGCTGGCACCTGGAGCGCATCGGCATGGCGCCGACGGCGCGGCTGCT
This sequence comes from Roseomonas sp. HF4, assembly GCF_005222755.1. Taxonomy (GTDB): domain Bacteria; phylum Pseudomonadota; class Alphaproteobacteria; order Acetobacterales; family Acetobacteraceae; genus Neoroseomonas. The sequence continues at coordinate 5,406 of NZ_STGD01000001.1, read as the reverse complement.
GCTGCTGGCGCAGCTGCTGCTCGTGGAGCGCGAGCAGCGCCAGGCGGTGGAGGCCGTCTTCGACGGGTCCCGCTACGGGCCGGCGGCGCTGGACGAGGCGGAGCGCCGCGCGGCCGCGGCCCTGGCGGGCCGGCCGCTGCAGGACCCGGCGATGCCGGAGGCGGTGCGCCTCAACCTGCCCGGCTGGGCGCTGCCCGCGCTGGCGGCGCGCTTCGGGCCGCGCCTTGCCGCGGAAGCGGCGGCGCTGGAAGCCGAGGCGCCGCTCGACCTGCGCGCCAACCTGCTGAAGACCGACCGCGATGCCGCCCGGCACCTGCTGGCGGGGGAGGGGATCGAGGCGGCACCCACGCCCTTCTCCCCCTGGGGCCTCAGGCTGCCGGCGCGCCGGCCCATCACCGGGACCGCCGCCTACCGGGACGGGCTGATCGAGGTGCAGGACGAGGGCAGCCAGCTGATCGCGCTGCTGGCCGATGCCCGGCCCGGGATGCGCGTCGCGGATTACTGCGCCGGCGCGGCGGGCAAGACGCTCGCCATGGCGGCGACGATGGGCAATCGCGGGCGGATCACCGCCTGCGACACCTCGGCGCCGCGGCTCGAGGGGGCGGGGAAGCGCCTGCGGCGCGCGGGCGTCGACAACGCCGAACGCCACCTGCTGGCACCCGGCGACCGCTGGGCCAAGCGGCGGGCGGGCACCTTCGACCGCGTGCTGGTCGATGCGCCCTGCACCGGCACCGGCACCTGGCGGCGCAATCCGGACGCGCGGCTCCGCACCGGCCCCGAGGACCTCGCCGAGCTCCTGGTCGTGCAGCATGATATCCTCGTCAAGGCCGCAGAATTGGTGCGCCCGGGCGGCCGGCTGGTCTACGCTACCTGTTCCTTGTTGCCTCAGGAGAACGAGGAGCAGATGGATCGCTTCCTGGCGCGCGGCGATGCCTTCGCGACGGTTCCGCTGGACGGGCTTTGGGCGGCGCTGCGACCCGGCGTCCCGGTGCCCTGCGCGGGGCCCTGGCTTTCACTGTCGCCGGCAGGGCAGGGGACCGACGGGTTCTTCTGTGCGGTGCTGGAGCGCGCGGCGTGATCAGCATCCGCCGCGCCCGCCCGGCCGATGCGCCGGCGATCGGGGAGATCCACGCGGCGGTCTGGCGCTCGGCCTATGCGGGCATCCTGCCCGATGCCTATCTCGCGGGGCTTTCGGCCAGCCGGCTCGCGGGCTTCTACCAGCGCGCCATCCTCGACCGGCGGGAAGGCCATGCGGTCTTCGTGGCGGTGGCGGGCGGCGCGGATGCGCCGATCCAGGGGCTCGGCGGCTCGACGGTGGTGGGCTTCGCCTCCGGCGGTCGCGCCCGGCGCCCGGGTCTCGCGGATGGCGAGGTCGAGACGCTCTACCTGCTCGAGGACTGGCGCGACCGCGGCGCGGGCCGTCGGCTGATGCGCGCCATGGGGGCGCATCTGCGCGCGGTCGGCTGCCGGTCGGCCATGCTCTGGGTGCTGCGGGACAATCCGACGCAATGGTTCTACCGCCGGCTCGGCGCCCGGGAAGTGGCGCGGGAGGGCATCCGCGTCGGCGGCCAGGCGGTCGAGCAGGCGGCTTATGTCTGGGACCCGATCGAGAGCCTGCTGGCGGCGACCGCGCCGGCCGGGGAGCGATAGGGCGCTCTACGCTGCGGCTGGCTCGGCCCCGGTGATGCGAAACACGCAATGGCGTGCGGCTTGCCCCAGGCGCGCCGGCATGCTTCACGCCGCCATGGCCGACCCGCACGCTGATTCCGCCCCCCGGCACGACCATGTGCTGATCCTCGACTTCGGCAGCCAGGTGACGCAGCTCATCGCGCGCCGCCTGCGCGAAACCGGCGTCTATTGCGAGATCTGGCCCTTCAACGCCGCACCCGAGGCCCGCATCCGCGCCTTCGCGCCGCGCGGCATCATCCTCTCCGGCGGGCCAGCCTCGGTCACCGAGGGCGAGAGCCCGCGCGCGCCGGAGGCCGTGTTCCGGCTCGGCGTGCCCGTGCTCGGCATCTGTTACGGGCAGCAGGCCATGGCGGCGCAGCTCGGCGGCGCGGTCGAGCCGCACGACCATCGCGAATTCGGCCGCGCCTTCGTGGACGTCGTGGCCGACAGCGCGCTGACGAAGGGCGTCTGGGCGCCCGGCGCGCGCGAGCAGGTCTGGATGTCGCATGGCGACCGCGTGACGCGCCTGCCCGAGGGCTTCCGCCCCGTGGCCGTCAGCGACGGCGCGCCCTTCGCCGCCATCGCCGACGACGAGCGCCACTTCTACGGCGTGCAGTTCCACCCGGAGGTGGTCCACACGCCGCACGGCGCGGCCCTGCTGCGCAACTTCACGCACGGCATCTGCGGCTGCCGCGGCGACTGGACCATGGGCGCCTATCGCGCCGAGACCATCGCGAAGATCCGCGCCGAGGTCGGCCAGGGGCGTGTCGTCTGCGGCCTGTCGGGCGGCGTCGATTCCTCGGTGGCCGCGGTGCTGATCCACGAGGCGATCGGCGACCAGCTCACCTGCATCTACGTCGACCACGGTCTGATGCGCGCGAACGAGAGCGCGCAGGTGGTCAAGACCTTTCGCGACCGCTTCAACATCCGCCTTGTGCACCGCGACGCCTCCGACCTGTTCCTCGGCCAGTTGAGCGGCGTCACGGACCCCGAGGTGAAGCGCAAGACGATCGGGCGGCTGTTCATCGAGGTGTTCGAGGAGGAGCAGAACAAGCTCGGCGGCGCGGATTTCCTGGCGCAGGGCACGCTCTATCCGGATGTGATCGAGAGCGTGTCCGCCACCGGCGGGCCGTCGGTCACCATCAAGTCGCACCACAATGTCGGCGGCCTGCCGGAAGGGATGCGCATGCGGCTGGTCGAGCCGCTGCGGGAATTGTTCAAGGACGAGGTGCGCGCGCTGGGCCGCGAACTCGGCATCCCGGAGGAGATCGTGGGCCGCCATCCCTTCCCGGGTCCGGGGCTCGCCATCCGCATCCCGGGCGAGGTCACGCGCGAGAAGGCGGACCTGCTGCGGCGCGTGGACACGGTCTTCCTCGAGGAGATCCGCAACGCCGGGCTCTATGACGCGATCTGGCAGGCCTTCGCGGTGCTGCTGCCGGTGCGGACAGTGGGCGTGATGGGCGATGGCCGCACCTACGACCAGGCCTGCGCGCTGCGGGCGGTGACCAGCACCGACGGCATGACGGCGGAGTTCTACCCCTTCGACATGGCCTTCCTGGGTCGCGTCGCGAACCGCATCGTGAACGAGGTGCGCGGGATCAACCGCGTGACCTACGACATCACGAGCAAGCCGCCGGGGACGATCGAGTGGGAATGATGCGATAGGCTTCGGCAGGGTTCGAGACCTATCGCGCAAACGGCGCTTAGTATCTAAAATCATTGATAATATCTGGTGAGATGCTTCGCGATCTATCGCGCGCAAGCGCGATGATCTGACGGCATCCTTGACGGTATCATCTGGCGGATAGTGCAGGCGTGTTGAAGCTTGCCCGCCTGGAGCTCCGTCAAGCTCGATCCAATTTTTGCGGACAAAGAACTGAATTTATTGATAATTTTTATTGGACTGACGGTATCAGCTCTGACGGTATGGACGGCCCTGGAGCGGGGCGTATCGTAGTCGCTGAGGAGGATGCCATGCTCACCGATATCGCCATCAAGCGGCTGAAACCAAAAGACAAATCGTACAAGGTTGCTGACCGCGACGGTATGTATGTCGCGGTCCTGCCGTCAGGAGCGATCTCGTTCCGCTACGACTATCGGCTGAACGGGCGCCGCGAAACGCTGACCCTCGGCGCCTACGGACCTGGCGGACTGACGCTCGCCGAAGCCCGCGAGCGCTGCCTCATTGCTCGGAAGACCGTTGCGGTCGGACAGTCGCCCGCGCAGGAGAAGCAGCGCGCGAAGCGCCGCGCGGCAGAAGCACTCACCATCGCGGCCGCCGGAAAGCGCTGGTTCGACGGCGCGCGAATGGCCGAGAGCACACGGGCGATGCGGAAGGCAATCTTCGACCGGGACATCCTGCCGACATGGAAGAATAGACTCCTGTCGGAGATCACGCCCGACGATCTGCGCGGGCTCTGTGCCAAAGTGAAGGAGCGCGGTGCGCCGGCGACCGCGATCCATGTTCGCGACATCATCAAGCAGATCTATGGCCACGCGATCCTGCATGGCGAGAAGATTGCGAACCCGGCCGACGAAGTGGGGCCGGCATCAATCGCCACCTTCGTGCCGAAGGATCGCGCGCTTTTGCCGTCGGAGATCCGCATTCTGTTCGACCAGGTCGAACACGTCGCAACCCTGCCGACCATACGGCTCGGGCTCCGCCTCATTCTCCTGACCATGGTGCGCAAGAGCGAGCTGCTCGATGCGACATGGGACGAGGTAGATTTTGAAAACGCTGTCTGGACTATTCCGAAGGAGCGCATGAAGCGCTCGCGCGCGCACAACGTCTATCTCGCGCGACAGGCACTCGACATCATGGTCGCGCTGAAAACCTGCGCTGGCAATTCACCCTATGTGTTGCCCTCTCGCTATGAGGCCGACCAGCCGATGTCCCGTGCGACCTTCAATCGCGTCATCTACGCGGTTGTCGGGCGTGCGAAGACCAGCGGGCTGCCGTTGGGCGCCTTCACGGTGCACGACCTGCGGCGGACTGGCGCGACGTTGCTGAACGAGCTCGGCTTCAACAGCGACTGGATCGAGAAAACCCTTGCCCATGAGGACAATCGATCGTCGCGCGGTGTCTACAACAAGGCGGAGTATGAGCCGCAGCGTCGACACATGCTCCAGGAGTGGGCGGACATGATCGACGCATGGTGCAGCGGACAGAAGCGGGTGCCCACGCTCTATCCGCCGACGATGCAGCTTGGGCCCACAGACGTCATGCCTTCAAAGGGCGTGTCCGCCGCATCCTGACATCGGGTATTGGCGCGCGCATTGATGCGCCACGGTCAGCGCCGTGCCGCCGCTCCGCGAGCCATGCTGCGATTTCTGCGTAGTCCCAAGCCACGCAACGCGGCGTCAGATGGAAGCGTCGTGGAAATTCGCCCCTCTGCTCCATCTCGTAGATCGTCGTGTCCGATAGTGGGACGAGATCCCGAAGCTCGTGCCGTCGAAGGGTTCGGCGAAGAGCGGGGAAGCTGCGCTGATTCTCGGACATGTGCCGCTCCGTGACGATCGCTATCGCCATGCAGCGGCATCTATCGAGCAGAGAAAAGCCGAGATTGAATGCCGTAGTGCCGCGTCGCGTCGCTGCGTGCAAATCGGATGGTGATCCGCTGTATCCGCTGTCTGGGCCACACCTTGCGGCACGGGTTTCTAATGGTGCGCTGTCGCGGCTGATGTCGTGGCGGGGTGGCCGATGGAGATCGAGGTGGAGACTGCGAGCGCTCATACGAG